>JAVVGF010000001.1:0-498894 GCA_032249235.1 Thermoproteota archaeon
AATTCTCATTCCTTTTTCTAATGCTTCAGTTATAACTATCTTTTTACCTTTGTATTTAATTAGATCTTCTCGAGAATAAGGGAAAATTTCTACATCTAAATTTCCAACAAGAAGCATGCTTACTCTTATCATGTTCTCTATAAAGCCTTTGTTCTTGAATTCATCAGAAACGATTAAAATATCTATATCGCTTTCTCTTAAAGGATTGCCATATACTCTTGAACCAAATATGTAAGCTTCTTCAACTTTAAGCTCTTTTTTCAGTTTATTTAGCAGCTTAGCAATTTCTTTTTTCTTTCTTTTAGAAATTTCAATTTTTTCAAGTTCTCTTTCTATGTTCATAATTCTATTTGCAGATTTGTTCTATTCCTAACCCAATTAATAACTTTTTCAGCAGCCTCAATGCATCTTTTGGCAATTTCTTCAGTATATGCTTCTGAAGGAACAGCATTTGCAGCATTCGGATATCTTGAAATTGTATAATGAGGATTTAGAAATTTTAATTCATCAATTATTTCTTCAGCATTCAACATTTTCCCAAGTCTAATTAAATTATTTCCTTTCGCAGGTAATCTTTTTTTAGATATTATGTAATATGCTTTAAGCGCTTTTTCAGCAGCTTGATGGCATAAAAATGAAGATACGCTGAATTCCTTTATTTCGAATATTTTCTTAGCTTGTCTAAGATTGTGCAATGCTTCTTTCCACCAATCTAGCGCTTCTTCTCGTATCAAATTTTTCTCAATTCAAATTAATCAATTTCAATAATAATAAATAATTGTGCGTTTAGTTGCTTTTCTCATGTTGTCATTATTAATATTAATCTTCATTCAGCCTGTTTATTCAATACCTGATTGGGCTAAAGTAGGAAATTATGCAAAGTATAGATTCACTTATGATGGTATCATAATGCATATCCAAGTTAGAACTTACACTAATATTGCTCTTAGCAAGTCCATAATAAGATGCGAGGGTTTCAGATACATTAACATAACAGACGTGCGTGAACAGACGTTCGTTGTTCAGTCTCGTTATGAATTGAATGTAAGTATATTACCTTATTGCCAAACCTTTCAAACACAACCTAGTAGGCTTTATGTAGCTTATGAAACATTATTTTCAGAACCAGATGAAAACCAGTTCTATGTAAGTCCGAAAAGTATTGATGGTAGTGAATTGCAATTTAACACTACATAGCCTGGAGCTAGCTTAAAAATTTACATAAAGATCGACAAAAATACTGGCTGGTTCATTAAATATACAATTATACGTGAAGGGGAATTCATGATTCTTCTCTCAAATCCTCCCATATCAGTTAATGGAAATATGATATTTCAAATGGAGTTGGTTGATAGCAACTTTATTCATAGTTCATTTCTTGATTTTGACCTCGATATCTATATGGCTTTAATTTTAATATTTGTGCTTGGTGCTCTTTCTTTTGCGATCATTTTACTATACAAGAAAATAAAAAGCTTAAGTATTGCTAAAGTGGCGCAAGCTTAATTCATTCTTGCTTTCAACGAGTTATTCTCACTTAACCTCATCATTATTCATATTTTATTAAATCTGGCTTATTGCAAGAATTCATGTAAAAATGATTTTAAATTGGTCTAAAAATAATATTCTAGAAGCCTCGGTAGCTTAGCTGGTTATAGCGCCGCACTGGTAATGCGGAGGTCGCGGGTTCAAATCCCGCCCGAGGCTTATTATAAAAAATTAGCCTAGCTTGCGAGTATTTTTCGCATAATATAGCGATATAATGAAAGCAATATTTTCTCAATCAAGTTCCTTGCATTTAATGTTACGGCTTTCCATTCAAGAACTTAATGAAATCAATTCTCAAGCTTTTAAAAAAAACGGAGAAGCTAAAGCTCTAACAAGCTTTTATTTAAGATACATCATCAACTTTACAATGGAAAGTTATATAAAAGGCTTGCATCATATAACACTCGTAACAAGAAATTATCGCGTCAATTCATGGTTTTATACAAAAATTTTGGGATTGAAACAAGTAAAGCTAAGCGTAAATCAAGATGACATTTTTCATAGGCATGCATTTTATGCAAATGAAAATAAAACAGTAGGTTCAACAATAACATTTTTCGAATGGCCCTTCTTAGATGAAGGATATGTAGGTCTTGGATCTCCTCATCACCTTTCATATCTTGTTAATTCTTTGGAAGCTTTGATTAAATGGAGATCTTGGCTTAAATATAACAAAATTCCTGTAAGCAAAATATATCATAGATTGAATGGTGCTTCAATCTATTTTAAAGATCCTGATGGCGTTTTGATTGAAATTAAAGTCAATTTAAGCGAAAAGATTGATGAAGGATATTTAAATGAGCTAATGAGAGATGAGAAGGAAGTCAAGGAGTTAAGCTCAGATATGAAATTAATTGCTTTTGAGCATGCGACACCTATAACTATCGTAGACCATGAATTAATTCGATTCTTTGAGAAAATATTGGGCTTGAAGAAGAGCTATGAGATAATCAATCCTGATGATCCAAGAACAAAAATTCTAGCTATAGGAAATGATGAAAAAGAAGATTTCCTTCGCTATATTTATTCTGATTCAGCTATCGAAGGATATGTAGGCATTGGTTCAATTCATCACATAGCTTTCGCAGTAGAAGATGAATATCAACAAAGAGAAATAATGAAGAAGCTTAGCTCTTTGGGAATAAGAAATTCAGGAATAATAAACAGGTTATGGTTTAAATCGCTCTACTTCAGAGAATTGAATGGTAACCTTTTAGAAATTGCAACAATTGGTCCTGGATATGAAATAGATGAAAAGCCAGAAGAACTAGGAACAAAGCTTGTTTTACCTCCTTGGCTTGAAAAATATAGAAAAGAAATTGAATTGAAATTGAAGGAACAAGATGAAAGTAACCAAGCAGTCTTCCCGCCGAAATTCAAGAATCCTCCAGATCCTCCTGAAAAATTATAACTGACTTATTGATATATTTATAAGCTAGTTATAAGAAAAATTTGGGATGGCTATGCAGAAAAGTAAGAGTTACAGGTATACAAGTTTAGATGTTTCTGCTTTAGCAGGTGTAGCAGTCATATCTGGTGTTATATTCTTGATTGCAAGCAACTATGTATATTATCCTCTTAAAGGACTTACTCCATTATTCCCTGCAATGTCAGTAATATGGCCTGTTATGTATGGAGCTTGGTTTATAGGAGGAACTGCTGCTGCTTACATTATTAGAAAGCCTGGAGCTGCTTTCTTCGGTGAATTTCTAGGAGGCTTGGTAGAAGCTGTTTTAGGTTCAAGTTTCGGAATTAGCGTATTGATTTGGGGGGCTTTGCAAGGATTGGCAAGCGAAGCTGCTTTTGCAATATGGAAATATAAGAGATATGATTATGTTAGCATGAGCTTAGCAGGCTTCCTACCTGGATTACCTATTCAAATAGCTGGCTGGTACATGTTTCCAGATCTTTATATTGCTGTGATTGATTATGCAGGTTATGGTGGCCTTGCAGCATTCATATTATTGCATTCAATAAGCGGCTTAATAATTGCAGGAATACTTACTAAGTATTTCATAGACAAAATCGCTTTAACAGGAATCTTCGATCTATTTGAAATTGGAAAAGAAGTAAAGAAGAAGATTTAAGTTGGATTTTTTAAAAGTAAATTCATATTTTTTCAAATATGCGAATTCTAAAGATTGGATTCTAAGAAATATTAGTTTCAGTTTAAACAAAGGAGAAACGCTATTAATATTAGGTCCAAACGGTAGCGGAAAGTCAACGCTTGCTCTTTCATTACTTGGAATAGCACAAAAATATCCTTCTGAATTCAAAGGAGAAATAATCTATAAAGGAAAGAGCATACAAGAGTATGAAAGATATGAGCTTGCAAGAGAAATTAGCATAGTTCAACAAGATCCTGAAGCACAAATCATTACCTTATACGTCGAAGATGAAGTCGCATTCGGTTTAGAAAATTTACTTTACAAAGATATCGAAGAAAGGATTTCTAAAGCACTGAAGCTTGCAAGAATAGAACATAAAAGATATGATGAAACTTATTCTTTGTCTTATGGAGAGAAACAGAAGGTTATTCTTGCAAGTGTTCTTGCAGTTGATAATGAGCTTTTGATTCTAGATGAACCTACTTCAAATTTAGATTCGTTATCTAGAAAAGAATTTTTCAGAATACTCAAAGATCTAAAGGAAAGAAATGTGTCTACAATAATAATAGAGCATAATGTAGATGAAATTGCAAAGTTCGTAGATAAAGTTCTAGTTTTGAATAAAAGAGGAGAATTAATAAAGTTTGGAAAGTTTCCAGATGCAATTTATGAACTAAATACAGAAGATTTAGAAAAACTGGGAATTTGGCTTCCTTTTTCTTTAGAATTAAAATTATTCAAAAAGAACAAGATGAATAATAAAACAATTAAAAATATAAATGAAAAAGTATTAGAGATAAAAAATCTTAATTTTAAATATAAAAAACCTGTATTAAATAATATAAATTTAATTTTCGAAAAAGGGAAGTTATATTCGATTCTTGGCCCTAATGGTGCTGGAAAGACTACGCTTTGCAAGATCATCGCAGGCTTGTTAAAGAATCAGTCTGGCGAATTGAAATTTTATAATTCAAGTAGCGTTCGCTTTTGTTTCCAAAATCCTGACGTTCAATTTATAGGGAATACTGTGCTTGAAGAGCTAGAGATTTCTTATAAGTTCAGTAAAAACAAAAAATACAATCCGATTGAAATTTTGAAAACCTTCGGTTTAGAAGAATTATCCAATTACAATCCCCATATGCTAAGTGAAGGACAGAAGAAAATGCTGACTATTGCTTTATCTTTAATTTATGATCCTGACATTTTGATTTGTGATGAACCTACGTTTGCTTTAGATAGGTATAATGCTAGAAGGATAATGGACATTTTGAGATCTTTAACTTATGAAAACAAAACAGTCATATTTACTACACATGACATTAGATTTGCTCTCGAATATGCAGATCACATTATCTTCTTAGAGAATGGTGAACTGAAGTTTAATGGTTATGTTTATGATTTCATTAAAAGAATTGGCGAATTCAACATAGCTTTGCCTGCAGCTTTCGAATCTTTGAACTTTGAAGAATTGAGAAATTTCATTATTGAAATTCGTGGAAACAATGAAATTTGAAGATATAAATCCCATAACAAAGTTCTTGATTGCGATATTAGTTTTCGCTGTAGTAATTTTCGTTAAAGGAATAATACCTTTAGCCTTAGCTTCATTTTTATTTCTTATCTTGATTTTAATTTATACTTCAAAGAAATCATTCAGTCTTTTTCTTTTAAGCATATTGCCCTTCTTGATGATTATTTGGATAGTCAATGCTGCTTTTACTTTTTGCGGTAAAGAAATAATGAATTTCTTCACTTGGAAGCTTACAGATGCAGGTTTCATTGCAGGAACGACAATAACTTTGAGAATATTTACCATGCTTTTAGCTTCTTACATTTTTGTTTCTTCTACAAATCCAAGAGACTTCCTTCAAGCACTTGTTAAGTATTTTAAAATGGACTATAGGATTGCTTTTGCAGCTTTCATTGCCATAAGATTGCTTAAGGAATCGAGAGCAATAATCAATGATTTCAACCAAGCATTTAAAGCTAGAGGACTTAATCCTTGGAATCCTAGAAGATTCTTTGCTTTGATTTCCTTAATTTTCTTTTCAACAATGAGAAGATTATTTACAATAGCAATTTCTGCAGAAAGCCGTGGATTTGGGAGTTACGATTATAGAATTTTTAGAAGGGAATTGAAAATAGGATTAAATGATTATTTATTTTCAATTATTATTTCATTAATAATTATCTTTTCATTTTTAATTGGAATTTATTATAATGATTTTTATTTTGGTGTATATTCTAATAGTTTTTGTCCTTAGTTACTTATAAGTTTCGAAAATTACTTTATTCTTGTCATTAAGTATTAATATAGCTTTGCTGAAATTTTCTCTTGCAATTTCATCAATATCTCCTAAATACATGTTAGCTACTTTCCATTCATCTTTCAACTTCCATGTTGCGACTAAATGAACCTTTCCCCTTACTTCAATTATCCTTATCTTATCTAAATATTCATCATTTACATCAATCGGTAAATAAACAAAAGAATCTTCTTCTCCAAAAATCCTTCCTTTTATTAAATATCCTTCCTTCTCTAATTTATCTAAAATTGAATTTAATTCTTCGCCTTTAGCTTTGAGGATTTCACTTAGCTCCTCAACGCTTAATACCCTTCTAATTTTTGTTAATTCCTGTAAATTCATTATACTCTATTATACAATGAAAATAAATAGGTTAGTAGCTTGAATGAAATGCTATAGCTTGAAGAATTAAACTGTGCTGATTTGCTTTAAAGCTTTTCTATATTCGAGGATTTTTGATTTGAATGTTCTCGCAGCAGCTTCTGGATCTTCAGCTTTCAATATCGCTGAGATTACAGCTATGCCATCTACGCCTTTGGACAAAACTTGTTCAACATTCTTCAAATTTATGCCTCCTGAAGCGAATACAGGAATCTTAAGTCTTCTCTTTGCTTCTGCAACGACACTTAAAGGAACTATTTCGCAACTATCAACACTTGAAGTTGGGAAGCATGCACAGAAAGAAATGTAATCAGCTCCTACTTTTTCAGCCCAAATAGCTCTTTCTAAATTGTTACCTATTGTATAGCCTACAATCATATCCTTCCTTATTTTTTTGACATCTGAAGGCAAAATATCATAATTATCAAAATGAACGCCATCGGCACCTAGTTCTAAGGCTAAATTATGATCGTTATTGATTATCAACAACGCATCATACTTTCTAGCAAGATTCAATAATTCTTTTCCTAATATCTTAGCTTCTTCTATGCTTTTCCAATTAGACCAGAGTTGCAGAATATCGACGCCGCCTTTCAAAGCTTTTTCAACTCTTTTTAGCAATTCTTCTTTTTCTATACTTGCATCAACTACTAGATACAATCCTCCTTTCATCGTTAATGAACTAATTTAACTTCGATTTATTTGTTTCTAAATTCCCTCCAGAATGCTTCCCAATAAGGATCTATATCAACACTTTCAATCATGATTTTTTTGTTATCTTCAATCAACCATCTTCCATAACTTTTATCTTTAATTTCTCCGATCTCGAATGCCTTTATTCCTTCTTTTTTTAATTCTTTTATCAAATCTTCAGCATAATTTTTTTCAACACAGCAAAGTAATCCTCCTTCGTTCAAAGATTTTAGAGGATCTATTTTGAACAGCTCGCAAACTGCTTTTATATCTTCATCGATTTCTATTTTATCTTTATATACTACGACTCCTTTTTCTGAAGCTTCACAAAGCTCATATATAGCGCCCAGGAGGCCTCCTTCTGTACAATCATGCATAGCATGAACAACCTTTCTAAGACCCAATTTAGCTGCAGTTAAGCTATCTTTTACTGTTGAAAATGAATATAGCATATCGCTTAGTTTCTTTTGAACTCTAGTTCCTAGTTCTTTTTCAACTTTTTCTTTGAAAACCCTTGCAAGTATTGAAGATGCGGAGATAGCAACTCCTTTTGTTAGTATCAATGCGTCTCCTTCTTTAGCCATCGAGCTAGATACATATTCATCTTTTTTTGCAAAGCTAAACATTACGCCTCCGCCAACTACAGTGAAATTACATCCTTCATATTTTCCAGTATGTCCGCCTATGATTGCAATTCCTAATTTTTCCATTTCTTCATGTATTGAATTCCAGTATATTTCGAAATCTGAATAGCTCAATTGAGGAGGTAAATTATAATCAAGGACTGCAAATTGCGGAGCTACACCTGATGTTGCGAGATCTGAAGCAAGCAAATGAACTGTTATCCATGCTGATTCTTTTAATCCCAATGATGGAATGATCGATAGAGGATCTGAAGTGATGAGCAAAACGTTTTCTTCATCTATTTTAACAGCAGCGAAGTCTCCTCCAAGCTTTGGACCTAAAATAACTTTTTCATTACTTTTCCCTAATTTTTTGAATATTACTTCTTTCAAAAACCTTTGACTGGCTTTACCTAATTCACTCATTCCTTGTTTTCACCCCTAAGCAAAGGAAAGCTCCGAAAGGGAATTTTCTTGACTTAAGACTTCCAAATATCTTTGGAAAGGCTGTAGTATCCCAATACACTATTTTGAAATTGTTGTTCAATGCATTTTTTAGTTTTTTCTTTATTCCTAAAATTGAATAAAAAGTAGTATTAATATAGTATGGATTTTTGCCTAACGCAATTTGTATCATTCTTCTCAAAGTAGGTAAGCTCCATTTATTCATTAAGCCTATTATTAAGCCTTTTCTTGAAACTCTTGTAGCCTCCTTTATTACTTCTTCCAACCTAGGCATATATTCCATACATGTTATGAAGGCAATAGCATCGAAAGATCTATCTCTAAAAGGCAAATAATGTGCTTCTCCTTGAACTAAATCTCCTCTCCATCTCTTTTTAGCTTCCTTTAGCATTAGTGGCGAAATATCCATACCTACAGCGTATAGATTGAAATTTTTCTCAAACCATCTAGTAAAATAGCTCGTTCCACATCCAACTTCGAGTAAACTTTCAGCATTTCCCAATTCTTTTAATGCTTTGCTCAATAGTTCTTTTTCAAGTTCTACTACTTTTTTGTATTTTGTTTCATAGAAACTCTCATAATTCTCGACATATTCTTTTCTTAAAAACCAAGGCAGACTCATTAATATACACTAATAAGTCAGTTTATAAATTAGTTATTATGTTATATCCTGAGGAATTATTCATTAAAGATATTTTACCTAATTTCAGAATTGTTTTGGCAAAAAAACTAATAGAGAAAGGATATTCACAATCTAAAATAGCTAAGCTTATAGGCGTAACGCAAGCAAGGGTTAACACATATGCCAAAGCTGACTTGAAAAAAGCATTAGATAAGATTGAAGAGATTGGCTTCAATATAGAAGAATTCAACTCTTTAATCGATTCGATTGTCAATGAACAATCTTTAGATGCAATATTCATACTTAGGAATCTTAGAAATTATTTCCTTTCATCTTTAACTTCTGGCTTATTGTGTAAATATCACATTAAAGTAGCTAACTTAAGTCCTTATTGTGATGTATGTTTAAAATATAAAGAAGTCTCGAGCTTAACTGAAAGATTGAAAATGATGCAAGAGATTAAAAAAGCCGTTGAAAATTTAGTTTCTTCAAAAGAATTCTTCTTTTTAATTCCAGAAGTATATACAAACTTGGCTTATTCACTACCAAATCCTCAAGGAATAAATGATGTTTTATCTTTTCCAGGAAGAATAATAAAGTTCAAGAATGCTGTGAAAATAATTTCAGAACCTGAATTCGGGGCTTCTAAGCATATAGCTAACATGTTAATAGAAGCAAATAAGAAAAATCAGGAGATAAGGGCTTGTCTCTGCATAAAGTATGATGAAAATATTTTAAGGATAATTAAATCACTTAGATACTCTTTTGCCTTCAACTATAAGAAGAAGAAAATTTATCAAGATCCTGTAGTGGAAGCTTTCAAGGAATTCTTGAAGAATAATCCTGTGCCACAGATATTGATAGATAAAGGAGGAAAGGGATTAGAACCTGTATGTTATATATTTGGCAGAAATCCTTCAGAAGTAGTTAGTATAGCCTTGAGTATTTCTAAAAGTTATTTCGAGCGAGTAATAGTTGCGATATAGTTTTAAATTTGTATTTTTTTAAAGAAATAGCATCATGATAAGAAAAGTTGTAATACCTGCTGCAGGCTTAGGTACTAGATTATTATCTGTAACAAAAGAACTGCCTAAAGAAATGCTACCGATATTTTATAGAAACTCAAATGGTGATATTTATCTAAAGCCAATCTTACAAGTCATTTTTGAACAGTTTTATAAAGAAGGATTTAGGGAATTTTGCTTTATCGTAGGTAGAGGAAAAAGGGCTGTAGAAGATCATTTCACTCCTGATTTTTCATTTCTTTCGTTGCTAAGAGAAAGGGGAAAAGAGAAAATTGCTAAGATGATGGAGGAATTTTATGAAATGATTCAAGATTGTATAATTGTTTGGATAAATCAACCTGAACCTTTAGGTTTTGGTCATGCTGTTTATTTATCGAAGAAATTTGTGAGAGACGAACCGTTTATAGTAGCTGCAGGTGATACTGTAGTCCTAACAAAGAACGAATCTCATATTAAAAGGTTAATAAATAAGCATCAAAAAGAAGGAGCAATTGCTACTCTTCTTCTTCATGAAGTTGAAGATCCAAGCGAATACGGCGTTGCAATAGTTAAGGATGAAAAAGTCATAAAGGTGGTTGAAAAACCTAAAGAAAAGATTTCAAATTTAGCAATATTGCCAATATACGTATTTGAGCCAATAATCTTCAATTCTCTGGAAGCTACTCATAAAGGCCATGGAGGAGAAATCCAGCTAACTGATGCAATACAAAAACTCATATCTTGGGAACTAAAAATAACGTATGAAATTTTAGATAAGGAAAGTAAATGCTTAGACATCGGTCATCCAATATTTTATTATAAATCTTTGATTGAATCTTTTGAATCCTCTACTTGGCTTAAATAATAGTTATTTCTAATAAGAAAAAATGAAGGTTGGCGTAATAGGAGCAGGATATGCAGGGTTAACTTTAGCATGTCTTGCTGATAAAGGTCATGAAGTTATTTTCATCGATGTAGACGAGAATAAGGTTAAAAAAATAAATGAAGGCTTATCTCCTATTTTTGAACCGGGCTTAGATGATATAATTAGAAGAAACATAGGTAAGAGAATATGGGCATTCAACGATTATCATAAACTAATTGATTGCGACGTTATTTTCATATGCGTTCCAACACCTTCAAATGATGACGGCTCTATCAACTTATATTATGTTCGAAATGCAATTGAAAACGTTGCAAAAGTTTTGAAATTCATAAATAAGTTCGTCGTCATCGCTGTTAAGAGCACTGTTTTGCCAGGAACAACGATTTCTCTAATCCCAATCATTGAAGAAATATCGGGTAAAAAAGCAACAATAGATTTCGGCATTTGCATGAATCCAGAGTTTTTAAAAGAAGGTAGTGCAGTCCGTGATTTCTTAAATCCAGATAAAGTAGTCATTGGCATTATCGATGAAAAATCTAAAGAAATCATGCTTGAATTATATAAATGGGTTGATGACAGAGTTCCTAGAATAGTAACTAATCCAAATACTGCTGAAATGATAAAATATGCACAAAATGCAGCATTAGCTTCGAGAATCTCATTCATAAATGAAATTGCAAACATTTGTGAAAAGTTCAATGTTGATATATTAGATGTAGCTTATGCGATAGGATTAGATCCTCGTATAGGTCCATATTTCTTGAAAGCTGGTATAGGTTTTGGAGGAAGTTGCTTACCGAAGGATTTAAAAGCTTTGATTAATGCAGCAGAATCAAAAGGAGTAGATGTGATGGTTTTGAAGTCTATTTTAGAAAGAAATGAGAAGCAACCTTATAGAGCAATAGAATTGTTGAAATCTTTCATTCCTAACTTAAAAAATAAAAAGATTGCGCTACTTGGTTTATCTTTTAAATCCAATACAGATGATATAAGAGAATCTTCTGCAATAAAAATAGCTAAGAAGCTAATTGAAGAAGGTGCATATGTTAAAGTCTATGATCCTAAAGCTATGGAGAATGCGAAAAAGGTTTTAGGAGAAAAAGTAGAATATTGCAAATCAGCTATAGAATGTCTAAAAGATTCTGATGCATGCATTATTGCAACAGATTGGGAAGAATTCAAAGATATCCACTATTCAAAATTCAAAATTCCAATAATTGATGGAAGAAGAATATTGGATCGCATTAAAGCTAAAAATTTGGGAAATAGATATAAAGGTATAGGATGGCCGGCGAATTAGAAGATGAGGAGTTGAAAAGAATTCTTGAAAAGAAATATAGAGAAATATTAAAAGAATTCGAAAAACCTAAGCTAAAATATGGAAAACCTATTGTTTTAAATTCGAATAATTTTGATGAATATATACAAAAAGCAAAAATTGCTATTATAGATTTTTGGGCTGAATGGTGTATGCCATGTAAAATTATTGCACCTATAATTGAAGAATTAGCAAGAGAATATCCTGATGTATTATTTGGAAAAGTAAATGTTGATGAAAATCCAGATTTAGCAGAAAGATTTTATGTTTCAGCAATACCTACATTAATTCTTTTTAAAAATGGTGAATATCAAGATAGAATCGTTGGCGTTGTTCCAAAGATAAAACTTCAAAAACTTATTGATAGCTATCTCAGTATTTAAACTTCATCTTTTTTATAGGGATGTATACATAAATCTATAAATCAAAAAAGAAAAGATTTATAAATAAGTTCTTTTAGAAAATATACAACTATGTCAGCACAAGCAAAAACTGAAAAGGAAGAAGCAAAAGTATATGTAAAAGGTAAATGGTTAACAGTAAAAGAAGTATCTCAAAGTTATGGTAAACCACTAACTGCAACCGCAATTGAAATTTTAAAATGGTTAAGAGAAAAAGGAGAACCTGTATATTTCTTAGATTTTGTTAAAGAATTAAATCTAAATAAAATTACAGCATATTATACTTTAAGAAAACTTGAAGCAAAAGGTTTAATAGTAAGAATAGGTAAAAGAAACGCTCTTATAGGATTAACTCAAAAAGGTTTTGAAGAAAGTCAGAAAGCTTAAAAATAATTTAATTTAAATTTTTTTATGTTACCTATTTCTGAGATATTCTATTCTATTCAAGGCGAGGGCTTAAATCTAGGAAGACCTTCGATTTTCATTAGGCTTTATTATTGTAATCTTTATTGTTCTTGGTGCGATACTAAATATACTTGGTTGAATCAAGAGAAAGCTAAAGAGGGCATTGATTATTTTCTAATGGATAATGAAGTAATTTATAAAGCAATTTCAAGCTATCCTGCTAACAATGTAGTGATAACAGGTGGCGAACCTCTTTTACATCAATCGAAATTGGTTGATTTGATCAAATTACTTAAAACTAAAAACTATAGTGTAGAAATAGAAACGAATGGAACGATCATGCCTAAGGCAGATTTGATCGATAAAGTAGATTTATTTACAGTTTCCCCTAAGTTAGCAAATTCAGGAGTTAAATACGAACATAGAATAAGAAAGGATGTTTTAAAGTTATTCTCATCACTTGAAAATGCTGTGTTTAAATTTGTAATACAAGAGAAAGAAGATATCGAAGAGGTTTTATCGCTCGTTAAAGAATTAGGAATAAAAAATGAAAAGATATTTTTAATGCCTGAAGGAACTGACCCATCGATATTGCTATCAAGGTCTTCATGGCTTGTTGAAATATGTAAGGAATTCAATTTTAAATTTAGTCCAAGACTCCATATCATGATTTGGGGCAATAAAAGAGGGGTTTAGTAAGGAAGATTGTATTTCTTTTTAAATTCTCTTTGTACTACCTTACCTAGATCATTATATATTAAAATGATGAAATACAAGCTTAAAGCAGCTAATATAATACCTAATATTGAAAGATAACTTTGATTATAAATTATACCAAAGATGTAAAAAAGTAAAGGTCTTAAGTAACCATCGACAGTTTCTATAGTATCAAAAGTAAAGTATAATACCACAAAGAATCCTATCAATGAAATTAAAAAAAATGAATGTCTAGATAAGTCATTTTCATTTAAATCTTTACTTAATGAATAAAAGGATAAGACTAAGGAAAGTATTAATATAGATGCTATTATCAATAAAATCCTTAATATAAATATTCCAACTGCTACGCTATTCATTAGAGGATTTTTAAAAATAACATTTATGATATCATAACTGAATCCTACATATGAAAGTAATATTATGAACTCTACAATGAATAAAATGCTGAAAATAATAATTAAAATACCTGTTATTAAATAACTAATTCTATAACGTGTTTTTTCCTTTGATATCGAGAAAAATCCTCTAGCAATTTCTATGAAGCTCGCGAAAATTAAAACTTCTCCAAGAACTGGAGAACCAGGTATAGGTAAACCTATGAATATAACTGCTAATAAAAATATGCCTATGCCGAGAGTGATCTTTGTAAGTTTATTTAATATTGCATCTCCACTTAATCCTTGCATACCTAACTCCTTCTATCTTTATTCAAATTTAAGCTTTATTGTAGAAGATGAATTTTTTTATGCTTCCATATTTTATCTCTCTGAAGACTTCGTTTGCTTCTTCAAGTTTGAAATATTTCTTCTCTACATCGCTTATATTCATTTTCTTAAGTAATTCAAAAGACTTAATTATCTCTACTTGATTGGGTATACCAATTCCTATTATTTTTTTGTTTTCAAAAAAATGAGGAATCTTAATGCTTGAGAGTCCAGTTAAAATCAATTTTCCACCTTTCCTTAGCTTATTTAATATTTCTTCAATTATAATATGAGAATCGCACGTTATGATTGCATAATCAAAATATCCTTTCTCGACATATTTTAATTCATTAGAACTCGGATCATTTTTTCTCATAGAAAAATGTTTAATTTCCATGTTTCTAATCTCAGCGATTGCTTTGGCGAATTTTGCTATCATATCATCACCTATAATTGCTATTCTGCTTTCAAAACTATTTTCTATATAATTTAGACCCTTAAACGCAATTGCAAATTCGCATAACGCAAAAGTCTCATCTTTTATCCATTGAGGGACTTTTATCAATCTTTTAGACTTTATTCTTATAAACTCTGCAAGTCCGCCATCTGCGCTTTCTCCTGTTATTATTAAAGATTCACATAAATCTTGTCTATTCATCAAACAATTGTAGCACTTATCGCATGAATCGTATATGAAACTAATTGCAACTCGTTCATTTAGTTTGAAATTGCTGACCTTTGAACCTAATTTTTCAATTCTTCCTATAATCTCATGTCCAGGTATCAAAGGAAGCTTCCTTGGATAGCCATATAGCATCCATTTACCTTCAATAATATCCAAATCAATTTTGCATATTCCACAATACTCGACTTTAACAAGAACTTCATCCTCTGCTAGCTCTTTCAATCTTATCTCTCTAGCTACTAAAGGTTTTTCTTCTATATTTGATGGCTTTACTAAAAAACAAGCTTTCACGAACTACTTTCTATTAATCTTTTATGCGTCTTCATCATACATCTATTCCATATTATTTCAATGTTGTTTTTCTTTGCAAGTTCAACAGCTTCTTTATTATATATGCCTTCTTGAAGCCAAATTAGCTTAATATCGCCTCTTTCAATTGCATCTTTTACTACATTTATCACATCTTCAGAAGGTCTGAAAACGTCAACAATATCTATTTTTATATCCTTTGGTATATCCTTAAGGCTTTTATAGGATTTTTCTCCAAAAACTTCGTCTGCAAATGGATTAACAGGTATTATTTTATAGCCTTTTGTTTTGAGATATAATGGAACATAATGGGCTGGCTTACCGCTGGTTCTTGAAGCACCTACAACAGCTATTGTTTTTGAATTTTTCAATATTTCTTTTAATTTTTCATCCGAATATCCATCATCAGGTATTTCGCTCATATTATTATGAATAAATTAAGCAATATTTACGATTAAATTTTATTATACCTTCTCGAAATAGTTAAATATGCAATTGGACTTAACAAGTTTTCCACTTTACATAGCTTTGGTATCTCTCTTATATGCAGCGGTTCAAATCGCATTGTTATTGAGACAAAATCCTGGAAGCAAAAGAATGCAAGAAATTGCTAATGCGGTTAAAATCGGTGCTACAGCTTTCCTCATTAAAGAATATTTAGTAATCCTTCCTGCAGGAGTAATATTAGCGATCGCTATTTATTTATTAGTTGGGCCAATTCCCGCACTAGGTTTCGTAACAGGTGCTTTATTTTCAGCTCTTGCTGGTTTCATAGGAATGAGTATAACAGTAAGATCCAGTTCAAGGGTAGCTCAAATAGCTAGTAAAGGCTTAGGTCATGCATTAAGTTTAGCCTTTAGAGGAGGAAGCGTAATGGGATTTAGCGTTGCAGGTTTTGCTCTTTTAGGATTGTCTTTATTCGTCTTATTATTTGGGAATGATATAGTGACGAGTCCAGCATTAATAGCTGGATTAGGATTTGGGGCAAGTTTAATTGCAATGTTCATGAGAGTTGGTGGAGGAATTTATACAAAGGCTGCAGATTTAGGTGCAGATCTAGTAGGTAAAGTAGAAGTAGGAATACCTGAGGATGATCCGAGAAATCCTGCAGTTATAGCAGATAACGTAGGAGATAACGTAGGAGACTGTGCAGGAATGGGTTCGGACGTTTATGAATCTTATATAGTTATAGGAATTGCTTCGATAATTTTAGCAGCGCTATTATTACAACCAACCTCTGATTTCCCCTTCAAAGATTTCTCGCTTATTTATTTGCCACTTTTAATAGGTGCATTTGGAATAATAGGTTCAATCATTGGTTCATTATTCGTAAATCCAAAGTTGGGAAATAGATTACCTCCGATGAGGGTTTTAGATATTGCTTTCATAATTTCTAGCATAATTGTGATAACTCTAACTTACGTAATAAGCTACTCAATAATGCCTTCAAATATTGCTCAAAGTATAACTATCGCTGCCATAACTGGAGTAGTTTTAGTAGTGGTAATCGAAAAGATTGTAGACTACTATACTTCTTATAACTATAATCCAACAAAGTCGATTGCTGAAGCATCTAAGATAAGCGCGGCTACAAACTTCTTGCAAGGATATTCTGTTGGTCTTAAAAGCACAGCTCCTAGTGCCTTAGCTTTAGTCATCGCAGTATTGATAAGTTATTTAAGCGGCTATTATGCTACTAACAATAGTCTTTTCGCAGTATATAACACTGCAATAGCTACGATGGCTATGCTTTCTTTAACAGCTATAGTTATGTCCATAGATTCTTATGGACCAATTACTGATAATGCAAATGGAATTGTTGAGATGAGCGGATTAGGTGAAGATGTTAGGCTCGTAACCGAAAAATTGGATGCTGTTGGAAATACTGTCAAGGCTACGACTAAAGGTTTCGCCATAGCAAGTGCAGCATTATCTGCTCTAGCCTTATTCCAAGCTTTTCAAACAGAAGTTGCAATCAAAGCACAAACTATTCCTAAATATATACAAGCATATGGTTCATCTTCAATACAGTTCGTTCTTTCAGATCCAAAGGTTATAATCGGCTTATTAGTAGGAGGTTTGCTTCCTTTCTTCTTTTCTTCTTTCTTAATAAGCGCTGTAGGAAGGACAGCGATGAAGGTTGTTCTAGAAGTGAGGAGACAATTCAAAGAAATACCTGGCTTGTTAGAAGGAAAAGCTTCACCAGATTATAGCAAATGCATAGGTATAACTACGCAGGAATCTTTGAAAGAACTCGCTCTTCCTGGTTTGCTTGCAGTGTTAACGCCTATTGTTTTAGGCTTAATCCTAGGGCCTTTAGCTTTAGGAGGTCTTTTGATAGGAAGCGTAGTAAGTGGAGTTTTTCTAGCTTTACTCATGGCAAATGGAGGTGCAGCATGGGATAATGCCAAGAAATTCATCGAGCTAGGTAATTTTGGTGGAAAAGGAAGCGATGCTCATAAAGTAGCTATAGTGGGAGATACGGTAGGAGATCCATTTAAGGATACAGCAGGACCGTCATTGAACTCTTTGATAAAAGTCTTAAACACAATATCTATAGTCTTCCTTTCAACTATAATGACTTATGCAATTCTAGTGTGATCATTCTATTTTTATAATACCTTTTTTAGTACCAACTAATATTTCTGAAATATTTTCATAAAAGATACCATTTTCTATTACACCTTTTATCTCATTTATTTTCTCAGATAACTCTTTAGGATTTTCTATTATTCCGAAGTTAGCATCTATTATATAGTTTCCGTTATCTGTAATTATTGGCCCGTCTTTAATTCTTTCACCAGTTCTAATTTGCACTTCTGCACCCATTTTTTTTAGTCTTAATATTACAGGTTTCAATGCAAATGGCAAAACTTCAATAGCCACTTTGGCTTTTTCTCCAATTTTGTTAGAAAGTTTTGATTCGTCTACTAAAATTACATATTTTTTCGAACAAGAAGCTATAATTTTCTCTCTTAACAACGCAGCTCCTCTTCCTTTTAGCGCAAATTTTCTCCTATCTACTTCATCGGCTCCGTCAAAGCTTATATCTAATTCAGGATATGAATCTAAACTCTCAATTCTTAATCCTAAAGATGAAAGCTTTAAATATATCTGGCTTGAAGCAGGTACGAAGCCTATATGCCATCCTTCTTCAGCGATCTTTTTATAAATTTCATCAATAAACAATTCAATAGTGCTTCCTGAACCAAGACCAATAACATTACCATCTTTAATTAATTTAATAGCTTCTTTAATTGCGTTTAGTTTTAATTCACTCATATTTGGATTATTGAAAATAATTTAATAAATGAAATATTAATCAAAATCGATGAAGTTCTATACTCGTACAGGAGATAGTGGAGAAACAAGCTTAATGCATGGAGAGCGCGTATTCAAAGATGATGAAAGGATTGAATGTTTAGGCAATTTGGACGAATTAAGCTCATTTATCGGTTTAGCTATTTCTAGAATCAAACATGAAGAAATTAAAAATAATTTAATAGAAATACAAAAGATCATTTATTTTGCAGGTGCAGAAATTGCTGATACAAAAAATCAAACAAGAATAATAAAAGAAGAACATTTGGAAGCGTTAGAAAAAATAACAGATGCATATTCTTCTAAAATCGAACCTTTGAAACATTTCATTCTACCAGGAGGTTCTGAAGCTTCCTCTTTGATTCATGTTTGCAGGGCTGTTTGTAGAAGACTAGAACGCTCCTTAGTTAGGCTTAATAAGAAAGATAGGTTGAATCCTGTCCTCTTAAAATATTTCAATCGTTTATCTTCTTTTCTTTTCGTTCTAGCATTATACATAAATAAAATTGAAGGGTATAAAGAATTAGAAGCGAAATTTTAATTTTATCTTAATTAAAATTGTTCTGTTGCTAACTATTTTATTCAAAAAATTAAATAAATTTGCCTACTTCCAAGAATCACTTCATTTATTCAAGCTACTCTATCATTTTTTATGAACTTTCAAATACATTTCAGCTTATTAAAATCGCTTTAATTTTATTTCTATGGACGATTTAATTAGCGAAGATAGTAAAGACAAATTTAAAGAAAAATTCCTATCTTCTATTCTTGGAAAGCATGAAGAGACTCTGAAAGCACCTTTGGATGGGATAATAGTAACCGATCTAACACATGCGGCTGCAGGCCCTTTCACCACAATGTTATTATCCGAATTAGGTGCTAAAGTAATAAAAATCGAATCCTTGATGGGAGACCAAACAAGAAAATGGGCACCTTTTGTTAAAGGCATGTCTTCTTATTTCATGAGCATGAATAAGAACAAGTATAGTATTGCGATAAATTTGAAGAAAGAAGAAGGAAAGGAAATTCTGAAAAAGCTAATTAAAATAAGTGATGTTTTTATCGAAAATTTTCAACCTGGTGTAATAAAGAGATTGGGTTTTGGTTACGATGATGTTTCTGAGATGAATAGATCGATAATTTATTGTAGTATTTCAGGATACGGGCAGTATGGTCCTTGGAAAGAATATCCTGCATATGATTTAACGATACTCGCTACAAGTGGTCATTTAAGTATAACTGGTGAGGAAGGAAGACCTCCTGTAAAATTCGGAGTCGCTATCGCTGATTTAACAGCTGCCTTCTTCGCTACTATAGCTATAATTTCTGCATTATATAAGAGATTAAAAACAGGTCAAGGTGAATATATCGATATTTCAATGTTCGATGCAAACTTACAAACTCTTACATATCAAGCCTCTTATTATTTTGCTACACATGAAAATCCTAAAAGACTTGGTTCAGCACACCCTGGAATATGCCCTTATCAAGCTTTTGAAGTAAACGATGGATATGTTGTAATATGTGTTGGTAACGATAAAATGTGGCAAAGCTTTTGTAAAATAATAGATAGAGAAGACTTGATAAACAATCCCAAATTCAAAACAAACGAACTAAGAGTTATCAATAGGCAAGAATTGGTTGAGGAATTGAGTAAAACTTTGAAGAAATTTAAAAAACATGAAATAGTTGATATTTTAATTAAAGCAGGAATACCTGCTGCATCTATTTTAAGTGTTAAAGAGGCTTTAGAAAATGAACATACAAAAGCTAGAAAGATGGTGAAAAGTTTACAAGCATCCTATGGAGACATTCTAGTGCTGGGATCTGCTTTTAAGTTTTTGAATTCAAGTGCAATTATAGCTAAAGCCCCTCCAATGCTAGGAGAAGATACTGATAATATCTTAAAAGCTTTGGGATATTCAGAAGAACAAATAAGAGAGCTGAAAGAAAAAGGAATTATAAATCCAGACGTTAAGAAAGATATTGAAATTTAAGAGTAATAATATCAAAAGTAAATATATAGTAGTTAAGGTCTTTATTTTAAAATAACTTTTATGATATTATTCTAATTTAAATTCTCTATTAATTAAATAACTAAGATCTTATTTTTTTATATAGAAGTATCGATATTTATAAATATAGCTTCTTCTTATATCTTTTTATTTAGCATATTGGTAAATAGTAACTATGTAATCATTACTTTCTAAGATGCTTCACATCGATAGTTAATGAGAATTCTGCTTATTTCTTTCTTCTTTGATAATTTTAAATATCTTTAATTTATGTTTCCGTAAATTTATTTAATGGCAAGATTTTACGTGGTCAGTGGAGGTCCTTGTTCAGGTAAGACTACGCTCATCAAATATCTTGAATCAAAAGGCTTTCCTGTTTTACATGAAACTGCAAGGAAACTTGTTGAAAAAGGCATTTTGAAGAAAGAGGATTTTTTAGACAAAAATAAAAGAGATTTCATTCAAAGAGTTATTTTCAAAGAACAAATCAGAGCTGAAGAATCTGTTCTTTCTTATCCTTTTGTATTTCTAGATAGAAGTGTAGTTGATGGGATTGCATATTACTGGATTATAAATCTTGAACCTCCTAGAGAAATGATAGAAATCGCTTCAAAGAGAAATTACGAATGTATTTTCATACTTGAGCAATTAGATAAATTTGAAAAAGATGAGGTAAGATATGAAGAGCCTGAAGAAGCTAAAAAAGTCCATGAACTTATTGTAAGAGCATATAACATGCTAGGCTATAAAACTATTAGGATCCCTGTTATGCCTGTAAAAGACAGAGCGATTTTAATCTTAAAGAATATTGAACTATTATAGGAATATTCTATTACTAGAATTTAAATAGGGAATTTTAAGTTATAAGCTAAATTGACGCTCCATTATGAAATTGAACCTACATCAAAGAGAGAAAAATTAGTAGAACAATTTCTAAAATTAAAGGGTTTAGTCGATAAAATAAATGTTCCCGAAAATCCTCTCGGTCAGCTTAAGCCTTCTTCATTGGCGATTTCTATATTAGCAAAAGAATTGGGACTTGAACCTGTTTTGCATTTGAGAACAAGAGATAGGAATTTTTTGAATCTTAAATCCGAAATTTATGGTGCAATAATCTTTGATATAAAAGATATTTTGATAGTAAAAGGTGATGCGAAAGAAGATAAAGAGTATGAAATAAAAAATGAAGAAAAATTAGAAATAATTGCTGAAAAACTCAAGGCGGATGAAAAAATTTCTAAGCTACGAATAGGTCTTCCTTTGATTAAGCTAGATATATACAATGAAAGCGTAAAAACTCGCTTAGCTTCATGCGCAGATTTCTTCGTAACGCTTCAAGTTAATAGCCCTGAAGATATTCCAGGAGAATTATTAGACTATGCAAAAAAGAACAATAAAAAAATTCAATCTTATTATTTGCTAATTTCAGACAACAATAAATCTTATCTTAAATCTTTAGGTTTTGAAATCAAGGAGAAAAGCATAAAGGAGTATATTGAAGACGTTACAATTCTTGAGAACATGCTCGATGCAGTTATTTTGTCATGTCCAAGGGATTTTAACTTTTTGTTAGATTTCTTGAATAAGTATAATAAAAGATGAAGATCCAATCTTTTTTAACAGGTTTATTTCCGAGGAGTAAAGAATTAAGAAAGGCTATTAGAGCCTATCAGAAGAAAGAGATAAATAAAGAAGATCTAGAAAAGGTATATTCTAGCGAAGCTAACAAATTGATAGAGATACAAAAAGAATTAGGAATTTCATATTATCAAGAAGGAATGCTCAAATGGCAAGACTTATTAAGACCTCTATGTAATTATCATGGTATTCAAGAAGGCACTCTAATAAGATGGTTTGAAACAAACTTCTTTTACAGAATGCCTATCATTAAAGATAAGATTAAATATGAAGAACCTGTGCTAAGAGAATTTTATTGTCTTGATACTTTAAAAGGAGCGAATAAAGTTATGATTCCCATTCCTGACCCTTTAACCTTTGCAATTCTTTCTGAGAATTATCATTATTCAAGGATAAAAGATTTGGTTGATGATATTTCTGAGGTGATTATTGATGATATTTCTAATATCAAAATTAATATTGATGCTTTTCAAGTTATTTCTCCTGCAATAGGATATTATGAGTTAGATGATGAAGATTTGAAATCGTATAATGATTTTCTGAAAAAACTAAGGTATTTCAACAAAAAAATTATTGTTCATTTTAGTTTTATAAGACATCCTTCTTTCCTGTCGAAAATTCAAGATTATGATATTCTTTCTTTGGATCTTTGTTATGGAGATAGAGAGAAAATAATCAAGGCAATACCTAATTGTAATGCTCTTTCTCTTGGTTTAATAGATGTTTCTACATCGTTGATTGAAGAGGCTTCTTATTTATTGAAAGAAATAAAGCGAATTTCAAATTACAAAAAGCTTAGCGAATTATACATAACGAATTCATCTGATTTAGATCTATTACCTTATGAGAAAGCAATTGAAAAAATTAAAGTCATTAAAGAGGTTCTAAATCATGAGCTCTGAAATTTTGCAAACTCAAGAAATAGGTAGCTTATCAAGGCATAAAATGTTCAAAGAAGAGTTGACTGAAAGCGAAAAGAAAGAAATCATCCAGGAAGGATTGGAACTAGGAGTAGAAAACATTGAAGAACTTGAAGATTTACTCAACAAAGGAGGTTATAAAACTTATAAAGATAAGATAGAAGAATTTGCTTCTCTTTTCGCTATAAGGATGTTCGAAAAAGTAGGCTTAGATATAATATTTAATGGTGAACAGCCAAGAAAAGAAATGTATCATTACCCACTCCAATTCATCAAAGGATTTAGATTCGTAGGTGAAGCAAGAGTTTTTGACAATCAATACTTTCCGAGAGCTGAGATCTTTGAAGAACCTATATTAATAGAGCCTTATCACTTAAAAGAGTTTCTTTTCGTCAAATCTAAGACAAAAAAGAAAATCAAAATACCAATAACAGGAGCATATACGCTTGCAGACTGGTCTTATAATTTATTTTATCAGAAAAAATGGATAGGTAAGCTGAATGATTATTATAAGGAGAAATATGAAGCTAAAAGAGAGCTAGCTATAGAACTTGCTAGGAAAATCATAAGGAAAAATATCTTAGCATTGGTAGAAAACGGTGCTGAAATAATACAAATTGATGAACCTGCCGCTACTACTGTGCCAGAGGAAATACCAATATTTGTCGAAACTTTAATCGAATCAACAAAAGGTATCAATTGTAAATTCAACGTTCATATTTGCTTTTCAAGGGATTATAGAATGCTTTTCCCAAGTATACTCGAAGCAAAAAATGTTTCTCAACTTGCTTTAGAAATGGCTAATAGAGATACAAAAGAATTAGGATTAGAACGAAATATAAGGAAAGGATATTCTTTTCTTGAATTTTTCAAGGACTATTCTAATGAATTAGAAATTGGCTTAGGCGTTATCGACGTTCATACAGATTTCATTGAACCTGTCGATCTAATTAAAGATAGAATAAGATATGCGATTAAACTCCTTAAAGATCCTACTAAAATATATATAAATCCTGATTGTGGCTTGAGAACCAGAACATGGAAAGTTGCTAGGGCTAAACTAGAGAACATGGTTAAGGCTGTAAAAGAATTAAGAAAAGAATTTTCATAACAAAGCTATATTTCTTAGAAAAACTTTTAACCTTATAACAAGAGATTTCTACGATGTTTGTAAGCATAACTAATGAGATTGCAATTGATGAAGGCTCTATCTTCGCTGGTGGCTTAGGTGTTTTAGAAGGAGATAAATTTTATGCTATGGCGAGATTAAATAAAGAATATCTTGTCTTGACTCCTTTTTATCCAAAGGGTTATATAAGATATGAATTTAAAAATAATGATCCAATTCCAGTCGAAGATAATTTTCCAGAAACTTTGTTAGATAAGTTAAAAGAAATATATAAAACTAAAATCACATTAAAGGATTTCTCAGTAAATTTAGGTTATTATGAATATAAATTAAATACTGCCAGTATAGTATTCATAAAAATTTTGGATGATAAGTTAGCTAATGAGTATTTAGGCAGATTATATGACCATGGACAACAAAGAATTATGTTTTATAGGTATCTTATCATATCAAAGGCCTGTCTTGATTTTCTTAGCAACTATATTGGTTTTAAAAATATCGATGTTATAGATATACAAGAGTCTTTCTTTGCCTTTCTTCCATTGTTTCTTATTGAGCTTGATGAAAGGCCTAAAATAAGATTAATTCTTCATACTCCTGTTCCTTGGGGGCATCCCAGTTTTTCTAGGGATCTTTTCAAAAATGAAATGCAATATGAGTTCATAGAAAGAGAAGTTAACATGACTACTTTAGCAGCCTCACTTTGCGATGAGATAATCACTGTGAGCAAAAAACATGAAGAGGTATCTAAAAAAATGTTACCACATTTCTCAAGAAAAATAAGACATGTAACGAATGGAATAGAAATATATCGATGGATGGATCCAGAGTTGCTCAAACATTATCAAAATAATACATTGAGCATTGAGAATTTGAAAAGTATCAAAGCGAGAGCTAAATCGAATTTCTTAGATTTCCTGAAGAATTACAAAGAATTAAAAAAGGAAAATATGCTGATTTCATGGACTAGAAGGACAGTTACATACAAAAGACCGTATTTCATATTGAATTTCATCGAAGAAAATCCAGACTTAAATGTAAATTTCATCTTAGCAGGAAAGACAGATCCTAGAGATAACGAGGGACTTTCTTATATGAAAAGAATGAAAGAGATTAGTGAAAGATATTCGAATGTTGTATATATCTGGAAATATGATACAAATTTGGCTAAAATGGTTTTTCAAGCCTCAGATTTAATATTGTTTACACCTATTTCGGGCTGGGAAGCCAGTGGTACTTCTATGATGAAAGCAGGGATTAACGGAACGCCTACTTTGTCATCTAAAGATGGGGCATCTTTAGAACTAATAAAAGATGGCTATAATGGATGGTTTTTTGGAGAGGAATTAAGAGAGCTCATAACACCAGGCTCTCCAAAAGCTTGGGAAGTAGATTCTCATGACTTTCAGGATTTCAGTAAAAAAATGAAAATGATTATTGATATATGGAATAAAGATAAGGATAAGTTTTATGAAATAGCCTTAAATGCCATTCTTTCTTTTGTACCATTTGTTTCAGCAGATAGAATGTTGAAGGAATATTATGGATAAGAATATTTAAAAATATTAACAAATATTTAGTTAAGTGCCGGCCTAGCTCAGCCCGGTAGAGCACCCGGCTGTTAACCGGGGGGTCATGGGTTCAAATCCCATGGCCGGCGCTATCTTATGTAGAAATCTTTTACTCTTATTACATCAAAAGGATGCGGTGTGCTATATTCTTCTAGTAACAAATTCTCCTCAGCAACCAAGCTATGTATTGTTTTCGGTTTTATTCTAACAGGATTTCCTTGTACAAGCTTTTCTTTTCCTATTAGGTTTAGACTTTCATCATAGAATTCGACGAACCCAAAACCTTTAATTGTATTTATTGTTTCATCCTTTTCAACATGATAATGAATCGAAGTTTTATACTCTGCTTTAATAAACAACTCTTTGACTAAGTATTTTTCGTTGTTTACTATTATCTTTTCATATCCCCATGGTTTATCTTCTCTGTTTTTATAATATTCTCTAACATATTCAAGATCTTTAATAGAATCTATTGAATGCCAGAAGACATCTTCCATGTAACATGCTATATTACCTTCACTTGCAGCTTTAGGGAATACCGTTCTTTCTATATCATTAAAATAATATTCATGTTTAAAGTAATCTAATGCTTCCCTCTTGAGATAATAAACACCTGCATTTATATAGTGCGGAAGAATTGGCTTTTCGAGAAAGTTTGTAATTTTTCCATCTTCTATGGATACAATACCATATGGGCTTTGCATTTTCGTTACTGCTATAATTATATGTTCTTTTCTTTTATTCGAGAATTCTATGAACTTCTTCAAATTAAAGTCATGAATTACATCACCGTTCATGATTACCATATCAGAATTGGTATTTTCTAATGCATTCTTTATAGCGAAGTGTGTGCCCATAGGTTTATCTTCTATTAAGTACTTAAGCTTCAAATTTTTCCATTCATTTCCAAATCGCTCCATAATTTTCTCGTATAAATGTCCTACCATTAGATAGACTTCTTTTATTTCGCTATATCTTAGATCATTTAATTGCTTATCTAAAATCGTATAATTTTCTTTTATTTCAATTAGAGCTTTAGGGAAATTATTTGTAAGTGGCTGAAGCCTTTTTCCATAACCTCCAGCTAATATACCACCGACTACGTTCATCGTTGATATTAACTATTATTGCTTTTAAACCTTTTCTATCATTTTAAGTTTTCGTTTTATTTTCTTTAAAGTTCCACTTGTTAGCTCTATTTTTGCTTGAATATTAACATTTGATTTCCTAAGGAAAAATATGCTTGCTCTGAAATGGTCAGCAAATTCACTATTACATTTGAAAACTGCGATTCTGTTATTTTCATTAAAATATATCAATTTTAATTTTGAAAAAGAAAATGAAATGATACCATGTAAATTTTTAAAGGTATCTTCAATTGATTCTATCAAATCTTCCTTAGTAATATTGTTAAAAATCTTTACAATAAAATATCTTTGTTTATATCGTTTCATATAGGAAAAGATTACTTAAGTTTTCCTTAGTCGTAATTTTATCTACATTTTCTACATTTATGCATTTCAAAAAACTCAATATTTCCCTAGGTGCTCTAATGTCTACTTTACTTCTAGCTCCTGAAGAAATGAAAGGAGTTAAATCTTTTTTCAAACAGATAGCCATTATTTCTTTGAATTTTGGTAAAACATGAAGGAGTTCGGAGAAATTTAGCTTCAAAAATTCTGAATAAAAAAATTCCAATCTAGTTTTTCTTTGAGATAAAAAATTTATCAATTCTTTATCAATCTCATAAATTTTATCAATATTTACACTAACAACATCTATTCTATATCTTTTTATAAAGTTTATAGTCTCTTTTTTATTAGTAAATTCATAAGTGTATATTATTTTTTCTATTCTCTTAGGAGAGTATTTATTTGATCTTATAACATATTCCATATTTAAACTTTTACATATATCTATAACTTTATTAACATTTTCATCTTCAATAAAACCAATAATGGAATATCCAAAATCTTTTGCTGTAGATATAATATTATTAGCTTCTTCTAAGTTGATTGGTTTAATAAAAATATCAATGAACTTTTTCATATAATAAATTTTTTATAATGTTTTTTAGTTCTTTTTTATTTCCGCTAAAACTAATCACTACTTTAATGATATCATCGAAGTCTGATAGTATAATTTCTCCAAGAAAGGCTTTTTGTTTATCGAATCTCAAATGCACTCTCCCTTTCTCATCAGTTCTTTCATCTAGAATATTTATCAAGAATTGTTTATCGATTTCTTTGAGTTTTGAAGATAAATTTCTTAAAAACAATTCAGCTTCTTCATCATTCAATTCATATTCTATATTTATAATCGGATTACGCCAATGTCCAAAGAGTTTTTTAATTATAGGTTTGCCAGGATCAAAGCTAATTAAGTTTATCATAGCCTTTTTAACTTTTTCTTCATCTTCTGTAGCATGCGAAAAACTACCAATGATTATTCTTAAACCGCTTCTAAAACCCATTCTAAACTAAGTATATAAACTACTTACCATCTTATATTGATAGATAGGAGATATGTTTTCACCTCCTAGTATGGGATATGATAGGGCAATAACTATATTTTCACCAGACGGTAGGCTTTATCAAGTAGAGTATGCTTTAGAAGCAGTAAAAAGAGGTCTAACGACACTTGGAATTGTGTGCAAAGACGGTGCAGTTTTAGTTGCAGAAAGGAGGAAATTTTCTCCTCTTCTTGATGAGAATACAGTTGAAAAAATCGTGAAAATTGATGATCATATTGCTTTTGCATATGCAGGCTTAGGTCCTGATGCTAGAATATTAATGGAGCAAGCTAGAACAGATGCTCAAATACATCGCTTGCTTTATGATGAAGCCATTCCTCCAGAGACTTTGGTTAGAAGAATATGCGATATAAAGCATACTTACACAATGTATGGCGGCGCAAGACCTTTTGGTGTCGCATTTTTAGTTATTGGAATAGATAATGATAGACCAGTGTTGTTAGGCACAGAACCTGGTGGAGCATATGCAGGATATAAAGCATACGTTTTAGGCGCGGGTTCACAAGCTGCACAAGAGATTTTAGAGAAAGAATTAAAGGATAAAGAACTTACACTTGAAGAAGGAATTATTTTAGCTTTGGATATTCTAAGAAGAGTTAGTGAAAGAACTTTGACAGCTGAAGAAATAGAGGTAGGTATAATAGATGTTAAAACTAAAAAGTTTAGAAAGTTAACTAAAGAAGAAATTGCTAATTATTTAGCTCAAATTAAAAAGTAAAACAAATAAGCTCAGATTTTTTTATTCTTATATTCATGCCTAAAGTGGTAGCTAGATATATATCACATGGAGAAAAATTCGAGATCATTGTAGATTCTGAATTAGCTTGGGAATATAGGCTAGGTAAGAGAAACACTTTAGATAACGTATTGGAATCAGATATAATCTATAAGGATGCAAATAAAGGTGAAAAAGCACCAGCAAGCTTACTTCAAAAGGTATTTAATACTACAGATCCAGTTAAGATTGCTGACATTATAATCAAAAGAGGAGACTTGCCTATAACTGCTGAAAGAAGAAATAAACTGATTGAAGAAAATAAGAAAAGAATAATCGATATAATTGCAAGGAATTGTATAGATACAAGAACTAATGCACCTTTGCCTCCTTCTAGAATAGAGTTAGCATTAGAAGAAGCAAAAGTTAAAATCGACCCATTCAAGGATCCTGAAACGCAAGCTGCTGAAATAATAAAACAATTGAAGAAAATATTACCGATAAAGGAATCTAAAGCTTTAATAGCTCTTAAAATACCTGCAGAATTCGCGAGTAAAATCTATAATCAAGTAATCACTAAATCTTCTACTGTAATAAAGTCTGAATGGAAAAGCGATGGGTCTTGGGAAGGAGAAATTGAAATACCTGCAGGTATACAACAAAGCTTAATAAACAAGTTAAATGAATTATCAAAAGGCAAAGTAATAATAAAGAGCATAAGAGTATCATGAGTAAAAGAGAGATTGTAATTCCAAGTTCACTATTATATAGCGGGAATGATGTAAAGCCTAGTCTTACTACTTATAAATTGGGCTCAAATATCTACTCTAGTGTAATTGGTCTTTATGAAAGATCTGAAGGAAACGAAATTAAGGTGATAACATTGAAAGGCAAGTATTATCCAAATGTTGGAGATAGAGTTATAGGCATAATAACAAAAGATTCAATTTTCTCTTGGTCTGTAGATATTAACTCTTTTGTTGAAGCTATTTTACCAGTTTCATTTGCAGTTAAAAAAAGAAAAGGAGAATTTACTGGAAATATTACTAAACTTTTAACTATCAACGATGTTATATACGCACAAATCATTGATTTCGATAAGTTTAATCCTCCAATTTTATCTTTAAAAAAGAAAGGATTAGGCAAGATTAATTCAGGCTATCTTTTGAGTATAACCCCTGGGAAAATACCTAGATTAATAGGTAAAAAACACTCAATGATTAAGATGATTAAAGAAATGTTAGGAATTAACATAATAGTTGGAAAAAATGGAAGAATTGTTGCTTTGACTGATGATTTTAATAAAATTAAGATCCTTGAAGAAGTTATACAGAAAATAGAGTTCGAAGCCCATGTTCCAGGTTTAACAGATAGGATTAAGAATATGTTAGAAAGTAAATTATCAAAATAGTTATGTCGAGTTATAAAAGAGTTGATGGGAGAAATTATGATGAATTGAGACCAATTAAGGCTGAAGTAAGAGTTTTAAAAAATGCTGATGGTTCAGCTCTTTTTGAATTGGGAAACACTAAAGTAATAGCTGCAGTTTATGGCCCTAGAGAATTGCATTCGAAGCACATTGCAGCTTCTTACGAAAGCTTAGTTAGAGTCAGGTATCATATGGTTCCTTTTTCTGTTAAAGAGAGAAAATCTCAACCTTTTACTCGTAGAGAAATAGAAATATCGAAGGTAATAAAAGAAGCTTTGAGTGCATGCATAAGAAGGGAGTTGTTTCCTAGAAGTACTATCGATATTTATGTTGAAGTATTAAACGCAGACGGAAGCACTAGAGTGGCAAGTTTAAATGCAACAGCCTTAGCTTTAGCTGATGCAGGAGTTTTCATGTATGATTTGATAGCTGCAGTATCAGTAGGTAAAATACAAGGTCAGTTAATTGTTGATCTAAATGAATATGAAGATCAAAATTCTGAAGCTGATATTCCTGTTGCTTTTATGCCTTCTTTAAACAAAGTTGTTCTGCTACAAATGGATGGTATAATGACATATGAAGAGATGAAAGAAGCTTTGAAATTAGCAAGGAATGCTGCAGAAAAAATATATCAAATAGAAAAAGAATGTTTGAAAAGTTCTCTAGAATCAGTTTTGAAAGTTTACGGTTATTTGTAACATGGAAGGAATAAAATATAACATATTCATACCTAAGATAAGGCAAAAGTTCATACTCAATGCGCTAAAAGAAAATAAAAGAATAGATAATAGAGCATTTAATGAGTATAGAGCAATTAAGATAAAATATGGTCATTTACCAAATGCTGATGGTTCTGCTGAAGTTAGTTTAGGAAATACGATTGTATTAGCTGGAGTTAAGATAGATGTTTCAAATCCTTTTCCATCAGAACCTGATAAAGGTATATTAATCGTCAACGCTGAATTTCCACCTGTTGCATCACCAGATTTTGAGCCAGGGCCTCCAGATGAAAATGCTATCGAATTGGCTAGAATCGTAGATAGAGGATTGAGAAAACCTGAAGTTGTAGATTTTTCAAGTCTTTGTATTATTCCAGGTCAAAAAGTTTACAGAATTTGGTTAGATATATATGCTTTAAATCATGATGGGAATTTAGTCGATGCAGCTGGAATAGCTGCTGTTGTTGCACTAATGAATACAAAATACAGGAAATTTACTTATGTTCAAGATAAAGGCTTAGTAGATACAGGAGAAAAAGTTCAATTATCAATAAAGAACTTTCCAGTTTTCGTTACACATGCAAAAATAGGAGATCAAATAATCTTAGATCCTAACCTTGAAGAAGAAATGCTTGCAGACTGCAAAATAACGACGATAGTTTCTGAAGGAGGTCTCATAACTGGTATGCAGAAATCGGGCATAGGAAGTTTGACTCTTGAAGATATCGATAAGATTTTAATTGATTCAATTAATTTATATCAGAAAGTTAAAGAAAATATATTAAAAGAGGTAAACAGGAATGCCTAAAACTCCTTTCGGTCCAAGATATGGAGCGACATTAAGAAAAAGGTATGCTAAGATATGGCAAACTTATAAGTCTCCTAAAGTTTGTCCTAAATGCGAAAAAGAGGGATCTGTATATAGAATTAAAATAGGTATTTGGGCATGCAAAAAATGCGGTACAAAATTCACAGGTGCTGCTTACAATATCTATAGCGAAATGGGTAGAATCGTGAAACTGAGAGCTGTTTTGCCAGTTGAAGAATTAAAGAAAACCAATGAATTTGCTGATAACAACATCGAGAAGACCCTCGAAGAGAACTAGGAGTTTCATCAAAGATCTTGCTTTAATTTTTGGAGGGGTAAAATTCAATAGAGGAAAATACAGTTTAGAAGAATTAATAGCAAGATTGGGAGATGAAGATAGACTTGTTGTAGTAGATACTAAAAAGGGGAATCCTAGTAGAATGCGTATATATGGAAAACATGGTCTTTTAAAGACTTATTTAATAAGAAAGGTTAAACTACTTAGGGAATTTAAAGATATAGATTATAAAAAAATTAATAAGATATCAATATCAACAGATAACGAATTTTTAAAAAATTTTATAAATATTCTAAATATTAGAACAAATTCTAATAAAGATAGCTTGAAAATTGAAATAAATGAAAGTAAAGATGAAAAATTTCAAGAATACAAAGAATTTGTCCTTAAGAAGAACTCATATATATTAGGTCCTATATTTTTAATCAAAGAAGCAAATGATAGAAGAAATAAAACTGGAAATCTTATATGAGGCAAAAAATAGAAGAGAAGCAGAACTAATTTATAATTCTCTTTTACCTGAATTTAAAAAAGGTTTTCCTGGATTATCTAGTTTTGAAATTTCTTTAAGCGAAAATAAGCTTTCTATCGTTTTAATAGGTAGAACAATTGCTAGAATTAGAGCGATATTCAATGCAATAATGAGATGGCTTATAAGTATAGAAAATCTTAATGATATAATAGGGGTGTAAAAATTGAGTCAACAATTGCCTCCTGAAATTCAAAATTTGGTATTGAAAGCGAGGCAACTAGAGGAACAACTTAGATTAGTTGTAACAAGAAGACAACAGATAAAATTAGAATTGCTGGAGATTGAAAGTGTAAAGGAAGAGTTGGAAAAGCTACCTGATGATAGCGTTGTTCATAAGCAAGTAGGTAATGTTTTGATTAAGAAAGATAAGAAAAGTGTTTATGAAGAAATTAATGATAGAAAGGAAACCTTGCAGCTTCAAGATCTAGCACTTGAAAAACAAGAAGCAAATTTAAGAAAACAATTTGAAAGCACTTCAAGAGAATTAGAAAATGCTATAAGAAGATACCAAAGTGGAGAAGGAGTAATTTCGTAGCTACAAATTTTTTTGTTATATCTTAATAAATAAAGACCAATACTTTGTGTTTTATGAGCTTAGTCGAATTCATAAATTTCAGTTTCAAGTATTCAAACTCAAACTTTTGGTCTCTTAAAAATATAAATCTAAAGATAGAAGAGGGTGAATTTGTTTTAATTACAGGTCAAAGCGGTTGCGGTAAAACAACTTTATTGAGAAGTATAAACGGCTTAATACCTCATTATCATCAAGGAGATTATGAAGGTAAAGTTTTGCTTGACGGAAAAGAAGTTTCTAAGCATGAAGTATATGAATTAGCGAAGATAGCAGGCATAGTATTCCAAAATCCTGAAGATCAAATTTTCGCGATGACTGTGGAAAAAGAGATAGCTTTTGGCTTAGAAAACATGGGTTATGAAAGATCATACATGAGGAAAACTGTTGACGAAGTTATGGGATTGATGAGAATAGAGCATCTAAGATACAAACAGCCTTTCTTTTTAAGTGGTGGAGAACAACAAAAAGTTATTATTGCATCGATACTTGCTTTGAAACCTAAATTGCTTTTGTTAGATGAACCCTTAAGTAGCCTAGATCCTATTTCTGCAAAATCTCTTGTTGAAGAACTTGCTAGACTAAATAAAGAATACAAAAAAACTATAATAATCGCTGAACATAGGCTTGATCTTCTCTCGAAATATGCTAACAGGATAATAATTATGGAAAAAGGAGAGATTATTTTAGATAAAAGGATAGAAGATGTAATTTGCAAAATTGATTTAGAATCGTTAGGAATTAATGAACCGTTGTTTGCTAAGTTTGTAAGAATTTTAGAAAACAAATATAAAATAAATTTAGGAAGATGTCTAAGCATTGATGAATTAATTAGTAAATTTAATTATGAAAAAAATAATAGAATTTAAAAAAGTTAGTTATAGATATCAATTTGAAGAAAAATTTGCGATTGAAGATATAAATCTTGAAATTTATGAAGGTGAAGTTCTTGCAATAATTGGTTCTAACGGAGCTGGCAAAACTACGCTCATTAAGCATATGAATGGTCTTTTAAAGCCAACAATAGGTGATGTTTATGTAGAAGGTTTAAATACAAAGAATGTTACTGTTGCTGAATTATCAAGAAAAGTAGGTATCGTATTTCAAAATGCTGATTATCAACTGTTTGCTCAAACGGTTTACGATGAAATAGCCTTTGCATTAAAGAATTTCGGCTTTGAAGAAGAAGAGATAAAAAAACGAGTTGATAACGTGCTTGAATATTTTTCTTTAAAACAATATGTTGAAAATTCACCATTACTATTAAGTGGAGGTGAAAAAAAGAGGGTTGCTTTAGCTTCTGTCTTGGTTTATGATCCTAAAGTGCTTATTTTAGATGAGCCTACAATTGGATTAGACTTTGTACAAAAAAAGAATTTGAAAAACTTGATTAGCGATATGAAAAACAGGAATAAAACAATTATCATTGTAACCCATGATCTAGATTTCGTTGCTGAAATTGCAGAAAGAGTAGTTGTGATGAAAAATGGAAGGATATTGCGCATTGATAGTTCTAGAGAAATATTTTATGATGAAGATTTGCTTACAAACGCTGATTTAATTACCCCTTCAATTGTTAGAATTACAAAGGGTTTAGGAATTAAAGACAAACTATTAAGCTTAGATGAAGTTTTAGAGAGGATAGATTTTGTAATAAGAAATGTTCAGGGCTGAATATTTCTTTTATAGAAGTAAGAATTCCTTCATCCATAAACTCGATCCTAGATCGAAATTAATCTATGTAATAATAATGTTTATATTGGCGTTGGCTAGAGGAGATTTGATATATTTGTTGATTGTTTTCATTATATCACTAATACCTATATTTTTAGGTAAGATATTTCATAACTTCCTAGCATCGCTTAGAGCTTCAATATTTTTTATTTTACTTATTATATTCATTAATTATATATTTAGTTTTAATATATATTTAGCAATCTCTTTGGCTCTTCGTTTTCTTATATTAATATCATCTTTTATAGTCTTTTCAATAACTACTTCGCCAGACGACTTAGCTTTAGCTCTTTATAGGATGCGTTTTCCTTATGATTTCGTTTTAACTTTTAATTTATCCGTTCGCTTTATACCAACAGTCTTTCGCGATGCTATTAATATAATCGATGCACAAAGATCTAGAGGTCTTGAAACACAGAAAGGATTTTTGAAGAGGATAAGAAACTATTTGCCAGTAATAATTCCTTTAATAGTTGTGGGAATAAGAAGAGCTATAAATGTAGCAGAATCAATGGAAGCAAGAGGTTTTGGCGCTACGAAAAAACCTACCACGTTATATGAACTTAAGTTTACATTAATAGATTATTTTTTCATCATCTCTTCTCTTCTTTTATTTTCTCTTATCTTTTTGATTTGAGATGAGAATAATGTTAATATATAAATAATTCATAATAAAAAGGATGAAACCGAATCAAAATGTAGCCATAATAGGCTATGGCGGTTATGTTCCTTTGAGAAGGATTAAAGCCAGTGAGATTGCAAGGATTTGGGGTAAAAGTGATCGTGCACTTCCTATTGAAGAAAAATCTGTTGCATATATCGATGAAGATACTGCAACGATGGCCGTCGAAGCAAGTCTTAATGCATTAAAAAGGGCTAGAATAGATCCATCAGAAATAGGTGCGGTATTTGTTGGTACGGAATCAAAAATTTATACAGTCAAGCCCACATCTACAGTTGTAGCTGAAGCTTTAGGGATAACTCCTGCTACGTTAGCATCTGATTATGAGTTTGCATGTAAAGCAGGTACCGAAGCTATACAAACATCGATCGGCTTAGTCGCTTCAGGAATGGTGAAATATGCTTTAGCAATTGGCTCAGATATAGCTCGGGGAAGACCAGGTGATGAACTTGAATATACAGCTGGTGCGGGCGCTGCAGCTTTCATACTTGCTAGAAGTGGTATTCATGATGAAATAGCTGTAATAGAAGGTAGTGTTTCTTATGTTACTGATACGCCAGATTTCTGGCGAAGAGAAGGACAAATATATCCAATGCATTATTACAGATTTACAGGAGAACCAGCATATTTTAATCATATTAGGAATGCTGTTTTGAGATTGATGGATAATTTAGGATTAAAGCCATCAGATTTCAATCATGTTGTTTTTCATCAACCAAATGCAAAATTTCCTCAAGAAGTTGCTAGATCTTTAGGTTTCAAACCTGAACAATATAAGACAGGATTACTCGTTCCTTTGATAGGTAATACATATGCGGCTGCATCATTATTAGGCTTAGCTGCAGCATTGGATGTTTCAAAACCTGGAGAAAGAATACTCGTAGCCTCTTTCGGTTCTGGAGCAGGAAGCGATGCTATTTCTTTAGTTGTTAAAGATGGGATAGAGAAAGTTAGAGACTTAGCACCTAAAATAATGGACTACATTTCAAAAAGAATCTATGTTGACTATGCATTATATGCGAAATATAGGAATAAATTCAATGAGTGAAAGTGAGCGAGGTTTATATAACCGGTATAGGCTATACACAAATTTCTGAGCATTGGAATAAATCTATAAAACAACTGGCCTTAGAAGCTAGTATCAATGCAATAAAAGATTCAAATTATTTGAAGCCTGATGTTATTATAGTATCATGTTCTCTTTCAAGTTTTTTGCAACAACAAGAATCACTAAGCAATTTATTAAGAGACTACCTAGGTTTTACGAAATTACCTAATATAAGAATCGAAGCAGGCGAATGCTCAGGGGCTGCAGCTTTAGAAATCGCATCTAGTATGATAGAAAGCGGAAGATACAAAAACATATTAGTCATAGGTGTAGAAAAACCATCAGATAGATTGCCTCAAGAATATAATGCGGCATTATCTTCTCTGCAAGATCGAGATTATTATTATTATAATGGAATAACGCATGCTTCATTATTTGCATTAATTTATAAAATGTACATGAAAAAATACGGTTTGAAACAAGAAGATATTGCTTCTTTTGCTGTTCATGATCATAAAATGGCCTTGAATGTCGATTACGCACAATATAGATTTTCTTTAAGCATTGATAGGATTTTATCTTCTCCCATCGTTGCCGAACCTATAAGATTGTTTGAAATATTTCCTACTTCTGATGGTGCAGCTGCAGTTATGATATCCTCAAAAGATCAAGTTGAAAATAAAGATTATGCTATAAAGCTTGATGCTATAACTTCAGCAAGTGACATAAATTTTGTATACAGGAATGATTTTCTAACTTTCTACTCGCTTCAATATGCTTTTGAAGAATTAAGGAAAAAGTCAAAAATAGCTAAAAGCGACATAAATTTCTTAGAAATTCATGATTCCTATACTATTGCTGCTCCTCTTATTATTGAAAATTTAGGCTTTGCAGATAAAAATGAAGCATGTCGAATGTTAAAAGAAGGAGAATTCGAAAAAGACGGAAGTCTACCTTTAAATCCTAGCGGAGGCCTTAAGGCTAGAGGGCATCCTATAGGAGCTACACCTTTATATCAAGTATGCGAAGCTGTTCTTCAATTAAGGGGTAAGGCATCGAATCAGGTTAAGAATGCAGAGGTTGGCTTAGTTCAATCAATGAATAACGTAGCTGATCAATCTTATTTAATTTTATTGAGGAGATATAAATGAGCGCTCCTTCATACTGGAGGGAAAAAGTATATAGATATAGGCTTATCGCTACATATTGCGAGAACTGCAACAAGAAGTTTTATCCTCCAAGACCTATTTGTTTATATTGCAATAATCAAAATCTTAAAGAAGTAAAATTACCTAACACGGGCACTCTTCTCGAATATACACAAGTTTTTCAAACATTTCCTGAATTCTCAAAGCTTGCACCTTATTATCTTGGCTTAATAAAATTGGATGATGGAACAATTATAGTTGCTCAATTGACAGACGTTGAACGTTCAGAACTTAAAGAAGGAATAAGAGTTGAAGCTGTTTTTAGGAAGATGTATGAAGATGGCGAAGCAGGATTAATTTATTATGGCATAAAATTTAGACCTTTAGCTTGAGAGGTATAAAGGTTTAATAAAATCATTGTGATCTTGAATAACAATTCTATATTCTCCTTCTTTTCCTTTTTCTAAATTTCCTCTAACTAAAGCTATTTCTCCTTTTTTAAGCATCTCGCAGTATCTAAGTTTAAAGGAAACTATCGTGTATTCTTCGCTGTTTTTACTTCTAGCTGAATAAACAGATGGGAAGAAGAAACTTTTTGAATCGTTAATTATTTCAATTTCAATTTCTTTTTTACCGAGAATTCTACTAGGTTCCAAATTTTTTCTCAAAATAAATTTTAAAGAATATATTCTGTCTTTAAACCTTCCTTCGATTATTTTTCTTCTTTCTAATAGTTCAAATAAAGGAAATTCTATTATATTTGTTAACTCTCGTTCTTGGTATAGCTTAATCAAATCTTCTCTACTAAGAGGCATTAATATACCTCTTTCTCTGAGATTTTTTAAAGCTTTATAAACAATTTCAGGGTTTTTTCCATAGTATGCAATATCCATGTCTGAATCCTCTTTATGTAAACCAACAAGTATAGAACCTCCTATTCCAAAATTTCCCAATTCTTCTTTAGCTTCACTTGCGATTAGTTCGACAAATTCTTTAACTACTTTTTCAACATCATCATTAGGTTCCTTGAAGATTCTTTTTAATTTTGCAATAGGATTATAATATACTTTAATCTGGCTTTTTTCGAGAATAATTGCTTCCCTTTTCAAATATTTTGACTTTTTTGTAATATTATAATCAACTTTTTTAATAAATTCTTCTATATTTTTTATTTTATGATATTTTTCATTTTCTTTTATATATTTTGGTAAAACAAATAATTCATCATATTTTGGATTATAGTAGATTACATAATATATATTATCATATTTATCTTTTATAGCTGCTAATTCTAGCATTATTTTTTAAAGAAAGGAGGTTCTTGAATTCTTGCATCATAGAATTTATCTCTAATCTTAATCTGTATTGTTCCTCCAAGATAAAAATAATTTGCTTTAATGTAACCCATCGCTATTCCTTTTCCTTGACTAGGTGAATAACCTCCGCTAGTTATTTTACCTATCATTTTTTTACCTGCATATACTTCGGAGCCTTTTCTAGGTAGAGGTCCCTTATCTTTCATGATAAAACAAGCCCTAATTACATCTACTCCTTCTTCAATAATCTCTTCTATTGCTTTTTTACCAATATATTCACCTTTATTCAATGAAAAAATCCAATATCTTGCTCTTATTGGATCTATTTCCTCATTTATTTCATTACCATAAAGCAAAAAACCTGCTTCTAATCTTAATATATCTCTACTAACGATACCGCATGGTTTGATTCCATTATTTACAAAGTTTAACCATAATTTCTTACCCTCTTCAATACCTGTTATTATTTCAAAGCCGTTTTCTCCAGTCCATCCACTTTTGCTTATTAATAGAGTCTTAACGCCCATTATTTCGTAATCTTTAAGAAAGCTTTCTCGCTCGAGATTTAAGGGTAGGAATTCTAATTTCTCTATTTTTCTGCCTTGAATTGCAAGCATTGCAGTTTTTAAAGTTATATCCTCAACTTCAACATTGCAATTTAAAAGTTTCGACTTTTCTTTAATCCAGTTCAATACTTTTATCCTATTAATTGCATTGCATACTATTATAAATTCCTCTTCTTCGAGCATGAATAAGGATAAGTCATCTATAAATCCTCCTTTTTCATTAAGCATGGCTGCCGGAATGATTATTTTACCTGGTTTTAGCTTCAAAACATTTTTAGTTATGAGATAATCAAGTAAATGCTTTGAATCTTTTCCTTTAACTATTATTCTTCCCATATGAGAAACATCAAATACTCCCATCTCATTTCTAACAGCGAGACTTTCTTCTATTGAATTTGTAAAGCTCAATGCTACTTCCCATCCTGCAAACTCTCCAATTTCTGCTTTTTTACTAACATGTATTTCTTTAAGAGGCGAAGGAATTAAGTTTTCCATTATGAAAAGAAGGATTTTGTTCGATTTAACTTTATTAACCTTTTTTTAATTACTAAAAAATAGTAGCGCCGTGGTGTAGCTGGTCAAGCATGTAGGGCTTTGGACCCTGAGACCCAGGTTCGAATCCTGGCGGCGCTATTTGCGAAGGTATTTTCCTTTGAGTTGATTTAATAAGCTGTCAATTTTTGTTTTAGATTCTTTAAGAGTTTTTGAATGAATCTCTACCATTCTTTTATACATTTCGGGCTGTATTTTCTTCATCTTATGTGAATTTCTTGTCTCCTTTAGTGCATTTCGGGCTTTTACTAATTTTGAATATTCAAGGTTGATACCTGATATGATAGATTTTGTCTCTGGATATTTTGTAATCAAGAAATTAGAAATCTTTTTTAGTTCGTTTTCCTTATTTTCGATTTCTCTTCTTAGATTATTCAGCCTTGCTGTATAATCATGTTTCTTTATTAATCCTTTATCTAATCGTAAGTCGAGTTGTTCAATTTCTTCATAATCTAATATCAAACTTTCAATAAGATTTATGAATTTAGGAATTTCAGGAATTGCGACTATCTTTTCTAATACAGGCCTTCTGCTATATCTAGTATATATAAAGACAAAAAATAATAGAATTATTATAATTACTAATATTTGATTAACTGAGTTCAAAGAATATATGAAAGGATTTATTGTTGTTTTTAGTGATATATTAAAATTATAATTAGGATAAACATTAGATAAATAATATATATACTCGTTTCCGTCTTGCTGTGTTACTAATTTATCTGGAATAGGATACAATTCTGCATTAACCAAGTATTTGATAGTTATAATTAGCGTGAAATTATCTATGATATAAAAGTTGGATTGTAAAGGATTAAATGATAAGTTTATCTGTTGTTGATTTCCGTTTACACTTCCTATTTTGTTAATATCTATTTCGCTTGTGATTATAATTTTTGCTTTTGTATAGTTCAAGTAAGCGTTAGCATAAATAGTGCTAAAAAGAGGATATCTTAATGAAACCGCGTTGTTAGTATAGCTGAGATCTCCAAAATCATCTCTCACAGAGATTATACTTGCATCAGGTAAGATATATGGGATCCATGTTCTTACAGTTTGATTAAAACCTATGTATTCAATGATAAAAGTATCTATTATCTTTACCTTTTCCAAGTTATCTATTATTATGTTTCTAGTTAAGCTGTTTATTTTTACCCAAGGTAGATCATTTGGAGGGTTGAAGGAAAGTGTAAAAAGTGTTGTATTATATGGGGATAATGCCGTTGAATTATAATAGATATAGTAAGTACCGTTTTCATATTTTTGAATTGCATTTTTAGGTGATGATATTATAATGTTTGTTGGTGGGAAAGAAAATTTGACCTTTGTTGTTACAGTTGAAATAGGTAAGTCTGTCATAAGATAAGCGAACATATCCGTTTTTACACCTGACTGTATTTGATTAAAAATTCTCTGATCATATACCCTAGTTATCGTGATGTTTCCTTCAAAACCATTTATAGGAATTCTGAACCCGAGATAGTCATCTTTAATCGCTCCCCATTGAATTGGATATTTAGGGTTTGTCTGTAAAGAATAAAGAGATTTGTATTCTTCTGGCGTTAAATAAATTGTTAAATTAGAAATTTGTCCTTTTATTTCTACATTATCTTGAACAATAATAAATCCTGGGAAGATCTGAATGTATCTGTTCACTTTCAATTGGTTTTGTTGTTCAGCAGCAACTGTGATGATACAAATCGATAATACTATTAGAGTGAGTAACAAAGTTGCAATGCTTTTTCTTTGCATAATCGTTCTTTACTTATAAGGTTAAATAAATATTAAATCTTTATTCGACATTAAGAAATATGACTAGCCTAATAGACACGGTTCCTGAAGAAGTGAAACTTAAGCATAAGGTGGCACTTCCTGAAGGGATGGGCGAATTTTATTCTTTAAAATTCATCGAAGAAAAGCTTAGCAAGAATAGAATATTTCCTCCAGAAAGGATATTCAGTCCAGATCCTCCCTTTTTTTCATTCATACCGTCTGCAGTAGATTATGTTTCGTTAAGTAGTGAATTACTTACAGCTTATACACCTTATCAGCCCGAAGTTTCTCAAGGTCTTTTACAGATTCTTTTTGAATATCAAAGCATGATATGTGAACTGACTGGAATGGATGTTTCAAATGCTTCTCTTTATGATCATTCTACAGCTTTATGCGAAGCTATAAGAATGGCATTGAAGTATACAGAAAGGAACAAGGTTTTGTTACCTAAATATATGAGGAGGGAAAGAAAGTTAGTCGTTAAAAGTTATATGGAGACGATAGGTGTAGAATTATACGAATATAAGATTGAAAAAGAAACAGGAAAGATCGATCTTTCAGATATAGAAAATAATTTAAAAAATGCAGCATGTATTTATGTTGAAAATCCTTCTTATTTCGGCATTATCGATGATAATCTTCCTAAACTTTCCGACATAGTTCATAAAAATGACTCACTTTTCATAGTAGGAGTAGAACCAATATCTTTAGGCATAATAAGAGAACCGGGTTCTTATCAAGCAGATATAGTTGTGGGCGATGCTCAACATTTAGCCATACATCCTTTTTATGGGGGGCCTTCTTTGGGTATAATTGCTTGTAGGGAAGAATTGAAGTTGATTCATCTAATGCCTGGAAGAATAGTAGGATGCACAACAACTTTAGATGGTTCAGAACTCGGTTTTTCATTAGTGCTACAAGCAAGAGAGCAACATATTAAGAGGGAGAAAGCTACTTCTAATATAACTACAAATCAGTCATGGTTAGCAGTAAGGGCAGCCATATATTTAGCTTTGTTAGGTAAAGAAGGATTAAAAAGGCTAGCCGCAAGAATATTACTCAATACACAAAGACTGAAAAAGGTATTAGAAGATTTTGGTTTCATATCCAAATTTCCTCGTGCTTTGCATTTTAGGAACTTACTTATGAGCAAAGAGGAAATTCATAAAATTCAAAACGAGATGTTGAAAAAGGGCTATTTCTTTGGTAAATTATTGAGCAGTGAATTTGAAGGTTTCGAGAATTCAATATTGCTAGGAGTAAGCGAGTATCAAGATTCAAAATCTTTTGAAGAATTAAGAAATGCATTATTAGAGGTGACTAGAAATGTATAATCAAGCTAAGTATAGAGAAAGATTAGTATTCCAATACGAGGATGTTCGAAGTGATCATGCTTACTGGGTCAATGATGAAGAATTAAGTAAAGCATTATCTTTAATTCCAGAAACGATGAGAAGAAAAGAAGATCCAAACATACCTAATCTTCCTGAGAATTTAGTTGTTAGACATTATACTAGGTTAGCTAGGATGAATCATGCAATAGATATTTCAACATATCCTTTAGGTTCATGCACTATGAAATATAATCTTAAAAGCATGGAAAGGCTTGCAACAATTAAAGAGATCGCATTATTACATGATAGTTATCCTGAAGAGTATTGTCAAGGTATTCTTGAGCTTCTTTATTTGCTTGAACAATACTTATGCGAAATAACAGGCATGGATAAGTTTTCCTTCCAGCCTTCTGCGGGTGCTCATGGGGAGCTGACTGGTGTATTCATTATTAAGAAATATCACGAAGTAAACGGCCAAAAGGATTTAAAAAATGAAATTATCGTGCCAGACTCTGCACACGGTACAAATCCTGCAAGCGCAGCTATGGCAGGATTCAAAGTTGTAGAGGTTAAATCTAATAAAGAAGGAACTGTAGATATTGAGGATTTGAAATCTAAGGTTTCGAAAAGGACTGCAGGTTTAATGTTAACAAATCCTAACACTTTAGGCTTATTTGAAAAAGATGTACTCGAGATATCTAAAATAATACACGAAGTTGGAGGATTGCTTTATTATGATGGAGCTAATCTAAATGGTATTTTATGCTATGCAAGACCTGGCGATATGGGCTTTGATATTGCTCATTTAAATCTCCATAAAACATTTGGTACTCCACATGGTGGAGGAGGTCCTGGTGCGGGTCCATTAGGTGTTAAATCTTTTCTCAAAGAATTCCTTCCAGTTCCTATAATTGAGAAAAAAGAAAATAAATACGTTCTTAATTATGATCTTAAGTATAGTATAGGGAGAGTTAAAGAGGGTTTTGGAAATACCCTAGTTCTTTTGAAAGCCTTGCTATATATTTTAACTAAGGGTTATGAAGGATTAAAGGAAGCAAGAGAAAAAGCAGTAAGGAATACAAGATATTTCCTAGAACAAATGCAAGGTATTGAAGAGATTTCTTTAACACATAATCCTAAGCTTATGAGATATCATGAATGCTTATTGAGTGCTTCTGTATTAAAGAAAAAAACAGGCATAGATGCAAAAGATATAGCGAAAAGAATTTTTGATTATGGTTTTCATCCTCCCATGATTTACTTCCCATTGATCGTAGATGAAGCATTGTTAATAGAATTTACAGAAGATGAGACTGAAGAAAATATAAAACAATATGCTCAAGTTCTTAAAAGAATAATACGCGAAGCATACGAGAATCCTTCTATTTTAAAAAGCGCTCCGCATAAAACAGCTATTGGCAGATTAGATGAAGTAAAAGCTTCACATCCTAGAACTTTAACATTGTCATGGAAAAAAGCTAAAGAAAGATATGATGAACTTTTGAAAAAACTAGCTAATTATTCTGCCGATTAAATAATGCGGAGTTGCTTCTTCAATTAATGATTCTTTGAATTTACCTATCAGGCTATTATCTTCAGTTTTTATAATCACACATCTGTAATCTTGAGCTCTTGCTTCTAAAAATCCTTTTTCTCCTTTTCCTGTAATTAAGACTTTGAGAATTTTTCCTATAAACTTTTCATTCTTCTTAAGAGTTATTTCATCGCATATCTTTACGAGCTCTTTCGATCTTCTTTTCTTAATTGAATCGGGTAGTTGAATTAATGAAGCAGCTTTAGTCAAAGGTCTCTGTGAATATTGGGCAACATGAACCTTGTCGAACTCAATTTCTTTAATTAATTTAATTGTGTTCTCGAATGCTTCTTCATCTTCACCTGGATATCCTACAATTATATCGGTTGCTATGAACAAATCTGGATGTTCGCTTCTCAGATCTTTTATGAAATCTTTAAATTCTTTTACTGTATGCATTCTTTGCATATCTTTCAATATTCTATCATCGCCGCTTTGAACAGGAACATGACAGAATTTGTATACGTGTTCATCATGATATAGTTTCTTTAGTCCATTAACTATCCTAAAACCGAACCATGGAGTAAACATTCCTATTCTTATTCTATATTCTCCTTTAATCTCTAACAAGCTTTCAACAAGCTCAATCAAGTTAGTATTAATATCTAAGCCATATACAGCGGTATCTTGGGCAGTTAGATATATCTCTTTAGCTCCTCTTTCAATTGCATCCTTAAAAGCTTCCTTAATCAGAGAAGGTCTATAACTATAAAGAGTTCCTCTAGTATATTTTACAGCACAGAATGAACATGAGCCTAAACAGCCTGATGCAATAGGTAATTCATATGGACCTTTACCATCATAACTAGGTATAATTTCATAAGTTCTATCGCTTCCTCCTATGAATAAATTACTTTCTATTTTGTCTTTAGTAATTATAATAGGTATCTCCTTTATTAATGAGGGCGTTACAAATATTGCATTTTTGTTCACATTGTATAGCTTGAATGGATTAAGCTTAACCATGCAACCAGTAACTATGATCTTAGCGTTGTTTTTTTCAGCAATTTTAGAATATTTCTCTAAAGCGTGAATGGCTTTTAATTCTGATTCATATCTTACTGCACAAGTGTTGATTATGATCAAATTAGCTTCTTCAGGATTTTCTGTTTTAATAAATGATAGTGAATCTAAGGATTGAGAAATGAACCTACTATCAGCTTCATTAAACGTGCATCCATATGTTTCAATAAAGTACTTGAGTTGCATCAGATTAAATTAACTTAAATCCTTTATTAAATACTTACTCTTCTAATTTCTCTCAATTTGTTTTCTATTTCCTCGATTGAATATTTCCTGAAAATGATCTTAGGTTCTGAAATTTTATGTTCCTCTTTGAAAGGATCATAGAAAGCATCTTCCCATTTTATAGCTAGAGGCAAATTAAGCATTCTTCTTATTTCTTCACATTTCTTAGGCATAATGGGATGAAGAACGATACTCAACACATGAAGTATGCGTGCTAATACATATATTATGCGAGCTGTTTCTTCTTTGTTCGTCTTAATTTTTTCCCATGGCTTTTTTTCATTGAAAAACCAATTACCTATTCTAGCTATTTCCATTGCTGAATTCAGTGCATTCCTTAATTTTACTTCTTTAAAGCTCGCGTCTATTTCCTTTATTAGGTTTTCAACTTTATTCAGGATTTCTTTTTCTTCATCTTTCAATTCTTTCGGTTTTGAAATAGAATAGTTAAAGTAGTTTTTAACGAATGTTAACACCCTGTAAATTAAATTACCTAATGTATCATTAAGATGTGAATTGACAAGTTCTACGAAAATCTTAATTGAGAATTCCGTATCCCTTTCTTCAGGTCTAAGATAAACTAATGTATATCTCCAATAATCAGGTTCAGCGATTTGTAAAGCTTCATCTAGCCAAATACCTATGCCTTGACTTTTAGAGAACTTCTTACCTTCATATGTTAAGAATTCAGTTGCTGAAATTATATGCGGTAAGTTGTAATCTTCTCCTGAAGCCATCAATAAAGCTGGAAATATAACTGCATGGAATGGTATATTATCCTTTCCTATGAAATAATAAGTCAGCGCATTCTTATTGAACCAATATTCTTTCCATCTATCATCTCTGAAATATTCTATTGTCGCAGAAATGTAACCTAGTACTGCTTCAAACCATACATAAATTGTTTTATTTTCAAAGTTTTCAAACGGCGCAGGAATTCCCCATTTGTTATCTCTAGTTAAAGCCCTTGCTCTAAATTCATCTTTAATGTATCCGAGGCTTATTGTTTTGATTCTTTTATCGAAATAAGGATTGTTATTAATGTATTCTATAACTTTATCTCTAAGCTTAGGAAAATCGATGAAACAATGTTCTGTTTCTCTTTTTGAAGGTGGTCTTCCGCATACTACGCATTTAGGATTTATAAGTTGGGTAGGTTCCAATAGATTTCCACAATTTTCGCATTGATCTCCTCTAGCTTTCTCATAGTTGCATATAGGGCATGTACCGATTACGAATCTATCTGGCAAAAATATTTTATCGTTTTCGCAATAAAGTTGCGTTACTTTTTCAAAGAAGGTAAAACCGTTTTTATGAACTTTTCTATAAAATTCTCTCACGAATTCTTTATGAACTTCACTTTCTGTTCTTGTATAGTTACTAAAAGAGATTTCAAAATCTTCGAAAATTTTCTTTATTTTAGCATGCATTTCATCAGTAAGCTCTTTTGGCTTTTTATTCCTTTGAATTGCTTCAACTTCTATTGGTGTACCATGTTCATCAGAGCCGCTTACGAATACAACATCATCTCCTTTGAGTCTGTGATATCTTGCTATAACGTCTGCAGAAAGTACTGAACCTATTAGGTTACCTAGATGGGGTATCGAATATGCATAAGGCCAAGCACATGTAACGAGTACTTTTAGAGAGACCACCTCTTCACTTTCTATATCTCATGAAGTATATGAGTTTTAGGAATTTTAGCAATTACATTTTTTATCTTCTCCTAATTTTGCAATTGCTCTAATAATCAAATTGTAAATTCTTTCTTCATTTTTCTTATAAACTTCTTTAACCTCTTCAAGCGAAACTCTTTCTTGCATACCTGCAGCGTAGTTCGTTATCAATGAAAGCGAGCTGTAACATAAGCCTATTTCTCTTGCAAGTATAACTTCTGGAACAAGCGTCATGCCTACTACATCTGCACCTATGTTGCGATAAAATTTGATCTCTGCAGGGGTTTCCAATCTAGGACCTTCGGTGCAAACATAACAAACTCCTGTCCGGATCTCATAATTAAACTCTTTTGCACTTTCTAGCAAGACGTTATTTATCTCAGCACAAAAAGGATTAGTCATATCGACATGTACAATTCTTGAAGAATCACCGAGTATTTCATCTTTTCCTCTATAAATTCCATCGAAGAAGCTATATTCGCGTCTTTTAGTCATATCTATGAACTGCGTTATTATTGCGAAGCTACCAATATTTAATTCCTTTTTTAATGCTCCGACAGAATTTATAGCTATTATTCTTCTAGCTCCTAGCTTTGCTAAGCCATAAATTAAGGCTCTTGAATTTATCCTATGCGGCGGTAATGCATGTTCAAAACTTTTACTTCCAGGTAATGCATGTCTATTAGTAAAAAGCACATCTTTTCCATTTATAGAATAAGTTGCAATTGGTTGAGAAATTCCAAATGGTGTATCGACGTGCAATATTTTGCTTTCTGTCTTGAATAAATTCGCTATTCCTGAGCCACCGATTATCGCTATCTTTTTATCCATCTTATAAGAAATAGTTAAATAACATAAAAGCTCATGAAGAAACAGCTAAGCATTCCAACTTATGAAAAAATGTTAGAGCGATTGTACAGTATCATTGAAGTTAATCCAGAAAAATTTAAGGGATTTGAAGCTCCTATAGCTGAAATTCAAAACGTGAAGAATCGAACGATAATAACAAACTTTAGAGAAATAGCTTTAGAATTAAATAGGACGCCTGAAGAGCTTGCATCCTTCTTTTTCAAAGATCTATCTATAAATGGTATGATAGACGAAAATACAAAACAATTGATCCTTTTCGGTAAATTCACGTTTGAAAGAGTAAATATGAGTTTAAAGTTTTACATCAAGAAATATGTTATTTGTCCAATTTGTTCTAGTGTAGATACTGTTGTTGAAAAAAAAGGCAAGAATATGTTCTTAAGATGCTTAGCTTGTGGAGCTGTTAGCTCGATAATTGAGTAATGCTAATCTGTGCAGTTTGTGGTAGTTCTAATAAGAAAATCTCTTCAAGACGAGGCATTTGCATAGACTGCTACATAAAAGATGGCTTAATTGATCACATTAAACCGATAAAGTTAACTGTTTGTCCAAGATGTTATAGAATAAAAAAGCAGAGATGGATTAGATTTCCAAGCTTTGAAGAACTGGAAGGCTTTTTAGAAGAAGATTTTAAAAATAAAATCGTAACTAAAGGAGGTGTTTTCATCGATGATATTCAAGTTTCTCTTTCTCCTAATTTACGTGAAGCAAAGGTCACTCTTGACCTTTATCTTGAAGATTATGGCGAAATTGCTGAAATTAATCTTGATTTGCCCATAATATTGAATAAAACGTTATGTGAATCATGCCTTAGATTTAAAACTGAAAATTATGAAGCGTTAATTCAACTTAGAACTACCAACTCTAGGATGGTTAGTGAATTCGAGAGTTTATTAGAAGCAATGGATCACGAAGATATCGAGACTTTAATTAAAAAAGTGAGGTTTTCTTATGGAATTGATGCATACTTTACTTCTTTAAGAGTGGCTAAGAGAGTGGCTAACGAATTTAGGAAGAAATATGGTTGTAAATATAAAGAAACCAAATCAATGGTTTCAGGAATGAAATATAGATACACACTTTTGCTTGATATGAGATGAAATGATATATACCAATATATTTCAATATATCTTAATGAGTAAAGAGGAATCAGGATCAGTTCGATTTCCTAAAGAAGGAGAGTTGCTAGGCGAAGTTATTCAATCTTTAGGATATGATAGAGTTAAAGTTAGATGTGAAGATAATGAAATAAGGATATGCAGGATTCCTGGTAAATTTAAAAAGAAAGAATGGCTTGAAGAAGGTGCGATAGTATTAGTTCTACCTTGGTATGGAATGCAAGAGAAGACAAGAGGCGATATCCTACATATATATAAAAGACAAGAACTCAAAGAATTAGAAAAGGCTGGTTATTTAAAAAGACTTAAAGGTTGATTATCTTTTCAAATATTTCATAATCTTCAATTACTTCTACTTTTCTGTTTCTAAAGAATTTATTTACATTCTTTATATCCCTCAAAAGAAAATTTAATGCATTAGGGTGATTTTTCTTAACAGATTGCCCAAAATCTAGAAAGTATGGTTCTTTCTTAAAATAAGCGATATTAAATTCAGAAAGATCTGCATGAACTATTCCTGCTTTGTACAATTTCTCAATAAACTCAATTATTCTTTTATATAAATACTCAAAATCAGCTTCATTTATAGTATAAATCAAAGGAGCTGGAGCTCCGTTTTCTCCTAGAAATTCCATTACTAATATGTTATTTAGGAAAAAAATCGGTTTTGGCACATTCACTCCTGCATTATATGCTATGTTTAAATGATTGAATTCTCTCCTACACCATTCGAATACAGCAAGCCTAAAATTTTTTGAATAAATCCTATACAATTCATCATCTAAATACATCCTCATACCTCTTTTGAACTCAGCAGAGCTTGTTAAATAGATCTTAACAGCTAGAGGTTCATCATTTTTTGTAAAGGCTAAATATACTCTAGATTCTTTTCCAGATGAAATAGCACCATTAAATCTATCCAAGATACCCTTTCTTATAATTTTGTATGCTGTCATTACAGTTGAATAATCAAATACTTCTTCAAGTGTAGCAAAACGCTCGCTATCTTTTTCCATACAAGTTAAAATACGTTTCTTTCAATATTTGTCTATAATATGTCAACAAGCATAATAGTTAAGATTTCTCAAAACTTTATTTCAAAAATAAAAAAAGAACCTTCTTTGTTAGAAGAAATTGAAAGATATGCGTATTCAACAATCCAAATCGATGAAGCTGCAGGCTCATTAATAATAAAAGGTAAAGATAATAAAAGCGATGTATTGAAAGTAAGAGATTTCGTAATAGCACTGGATAATTGTGTGGATGAAAATATAGCTAAAGAAATATTGAAGAAAGATTTGATGCTTTATTTAATAGATCTAAAAGATATTGTGTCAAAAGATGAAGTGAAAAGGATTATGGCTAGGATAATAGGCGAAGGAGGGAAAATAAAGGCAAAGATTTCAGAAGTAACAGGTTGTCATATAACGATAAATGATTCAAGAATTTTATTAATTGGTAATTTCGATGAAGTGGAATATGCAAAGCAAGCAATACAAATTATTGTGGATGGTTCCCCTTTTGCAAGATTGTTCAAATACTTAGATAAAGTAAAAAGAGAAAAACAATTAAAGCAAATTGAAGAATATACTAAATGATCAAATTCGAGGAAATATCACCTTCAGATTTCTTTTATAGAAATAAAGAAATAGCTGGCTTTGAAAATCCAGCTAAGGCATGCTATACTATTGTAAGAGAGTTTCTTGAAAATTCTCTAGACGCTTGCGAATTAGGAGGCTTTCTTCCTGAAATCGAAATTTATATGAAATCAGTCAATATAGAAGAGAAAAGATTGAGAATAAAAGTTATTGATAATGGAATTGGAGTGCCGCATGACAAGATACCTTTAGCATTCGGAAAAATATTATACAGCTCAAAATATGTTTTGAGACAACATCGCGGAATATTTGGCCTAGGAGGAAAAATGGCTGTATTGTATTCACAGATAACGACTAACAATCCATTTCGAGTAATTTCTGCAACGCCTAATAATGGGTATATTTCCTTCTATGAATTAAAGATAGATATTTTGAGAAATGAACCTATTATTCTAAAAAGATCAAAAATAATCAACCAGAATGGTTGGCATGGATTAATTCTTGAATGTGAATTCATCGGGGATTATCTTTTATCAAAGAAGAAGATTTTCGAATATCTTTTCCAAACATCTATCGCAGTTCCTTATGCAAGAATTTATTATCAAGATTATGAAGGCAATGCGCTTCTTTTTGAAAGGAAAACAGATAAGATTCCTCCCATTCCTGAGGAAACTCTTTTACATCCAAAAGGTGTAGATCTTGAAATGCTAAAAAGACTTATAAAAATCAATCCAAATTTACCCTTGAATCGCTTTCTCGCAAAGAACTTTCAAAGAATAGGTCAAAAAGCTGCAGAAGAAATATTAAAACTTGCTAATATAGAATTTGAAAAACCTGTTTCTAAATTAACTGAAGAAGAAATTGTTAGGTTATATAACGTAATGAAATCTTATCCATTTAAAAGACCAAGCGCTAATTCTTTATCTCCTCTCGGCGAAAGTTTCGCTATTGGCATTAAAGAAACTTTTAATCCTGAATTTTTATCCTATGACATGAGAGAACCTTCAAGTTTTGAAGGTCATCCGTTTATTGTAGAAACTGCTATAGCTTATGGAGGTGATATACCAATTCCTGAACAAAATGAAATAAATCTATTTAGATTTGCTAATAAAATACCTTTAATATATGATAGCTACAATGATGTATCAATGAAAGTTATAAAAAATATTAACTGGAGTATTTATAAATTAAATATTTATCAAGAACCAATTGCATTTTTTGTTCATATATGCTCTACTAAGATACCATATAAAACATTGGGAAAAGAATATATAGCAAATCAGCCAGAAATTTATAAAGAAATAGAATTATCTATAAGAAAAAATGCAAGACTATTATCTGCATATATAAATAAAAAAAGGATCATTGAATATCAAAAAATCAGATATAAATATTTAAAAGAGTATATTGAGAAAATAGCTAACTTTGCATGCATTTTAGCCAATGAAGATCCCAAAAAGATTAAGAATAACATTGTGAAGTTGGTCGAGATTAATGATGCCAGTTAATGATAAGTTAACTTTAATTGGTAAAGAAATATTAGAACAAATAAAAAGAGAGAATTTTCCTTCAATAACTTTTCCTTTACGTTCTGTAAGCAATATAATATATGATGAAGAGACAGGCATAGTAAAACTTGGAAACAAAAAAGTCACAAGAAGAGCGAGTAATGTTAAACAGGCTAAAGTTTTTTCTCAATTACTTTGGATTGCATCTTTTGCAAAGAAGGAATTATTAGAAAAAAATAGATCATGTAGTTTGAGAGATCTTTTTTACAACTCTTTCAATGATATAAAGATAAAATTTCAGGATCAAGATGAATCTGATAAACTCGTTGTTGAGCTTGAAACTATACTTGAAGTAGCAAGAGAACATTTCAATATAATTCCTGAAGAAAAAAGTTCAATATTTGGGGATCTCGTTGTCGAATATACGATGCCTCCAACTCATAAGGGGCAAAGAGTCAGTCTTACTACAGATCCTGATGGTAAAAATATTGGTTTGTCATTGGCAACAGCAAAGTTCGTTGATGTCAAAGCTTCAATGGTAATAGTCATAGAAAAAGGAGCTATATTTAGAAGATTTATCGAAGAACAAGTATACAAAAAATTAAATGCAATTTTGATCGATAGCGGCGGCCAAGCTCCTAGGTTTACTAGAATGTTGATAAGAAGGCTTAATAAAGAATTGGGTTTACCTGTATATATTTTAACAGATGCAGATCCTTGGGGTATGCATATTGCAAGAGTAATAATATCAGGTTCAGCTATCTCAGCACATATTCCTGAGCTTGCAACACCAGATGCAAAATGGTTGGGTATTTACGCTACTGATATAAAGAAATACAATTTACCTTCAATTCCTTTAACTCAACTTGATATTCACAGATTGGAAACGATGAAGAGAGATCCTAGATATAGCAAAGGTATATGGAAGGATCAACTAGAAGAATTTCTAAAAATTAAAGTTAAGGCTGAGCTTGAAGCTTTCAGCAAATATGGATTGACTGCAATCATTGACAAATATTTAATGAAGAAGATGAAAGAAGTCAAGTGATTCAATCTTTTTATTCTTCTATTATCTAATTTTTTATACATGTCATTTTACGACGTGATAATAGTAGGAGCAGGCCCAGCAGGGGCTGCAGCTGCTAAATCAGCAGCTAAAAATGGAGCTAAAGTTTTATTGATAGAAAAACATCCTACAATACAAGCAAATAAGCCTTGTGGAGAAGCTGTTAGTGCTAGGACGTTCGAGACTGCAGGAATACCTATAAAAGATGAATTCATTGTAAATGTTGCCTATGCTCAGGTTTATTCTCCTTCATTGAAAAGAATAGATATCAAAGAAAAAGGTTTCTTAATAAATAAATCGAGATTTATACAAGAGCTAGTTGTTCATGCTGTGGAAAATGGTGCTGAGGTAAAAGTAAGAGAAGAAGTCAAGGAAGCTGGTTTCGATGTTAATGATAAATTAGTTAAAGTGAAAACAGTTCATGGAGAATATAAGTGCAAAGTTTTAATAGGTGCTGATGGTTATGCTTCTGTCGTTGCTAGAAGTTTTGGAATAAATGAGAAATCTGAGCCTATACCTACTGTTCAATACATAATGGTAGGTAAAAAATTTAGAGATATCGATGCAGTCCGTTTTTATGTAGCAAATAAATGGGCTCCAAAAGGCTATGCATGGATATTTCCAAAAAATGAAAAAATGGCTGAGGTAGGCGTTGGGGTAAGAGGCGGACCTGCAAAATTATTTCTAGATAAATTCATTCAAGATTTTAAAGAAGAACTAGGAGGAGCTCAAATAATAGATTATAGAGGAGCACCTGTGCCAATAGGAGGTATGATCAATAATGATGTTTCTGACGGTTTCATACTTATAGGTGATGCAGCAGGTACAGTAATGCCTTTAACAGGTGGAGGAATTCATTCATGTGTTGCTTCAGGAATGATAGCTGGTGAAGTTGCTGCAAAAGCTGCGTTAGAAGGTAATAATAGTAAAGAAAGATTGATGGGGTATCGCAGAAGATATGATGAGTATTGGGGGGATAGAATCAAGAAAAGCCTCAAAGCGATGCGCGTTCTTGAAAGATTGAGCGATGAAGAATTGGATGAGCTTGCAGATATTTTAGTTGATAGTGATATCTTAGATTTAGCGAATGGCTTAGATATTAAAAGAGTAGCTCTTAAGCTTTTATCTCATCCAAGACTTGCTATAAGTGTAGCGAAAGCATTATTAAGTTGAAGAGAGGGACATTAGATGAATTAGATTTAAAGATTCTCAAAGCACTTGTAGAAAATGGTAGATTATCTGCGCGAAAACTATCTGAAATGTTAAACGTTTCTGTAGGAACGATTATAAAAAGAATAGAAAAGCTAGAGCAAGATGGTATAATATTAGGATATACTGCTATAGTCAATCATGAGAAATTAGGTTATGATTTAGTATCTATAATTGAAGTTCGCGTTTCTCAAGGTAAACTGCTCGATGTTGAGAATCAGATAGCTAAATTACCTAATGTTTATGGTGTATACGACATAACGGGAGATTATGATGCCTTGATAATTGCGAGATTTAAAAGCAGGAAAGAATTGGATAATTTCATAAAAACTCTATTAGCAATGCCCTATGTTGAAAGAACCAGAACTCATTTTGTTTTAAATGTTGTAAAAGAGGATAATAGATTCATATGAGTGAAAGAGGAGCAATTTGTCTAGTAAGCGGTGGAGTAGATAGCGTTACATGTTTATATTATGTAAAATATCGATTAAAACCAAAAGATTTGAAAATAATATTTTGCAACTACGGTCAAAGGACGTTTGAAGAAGAAGCTTATTGCATCAAGAAAATAGCTAGCTTATTGAATTCAGAATTAAAGATAATAGATTTGAGATGGCTTGGTGAAATAAGTACTTCATTGCTTACTAAAAAAGACGTTGAGATTCCTGAAACGAAGATAGAAGATTTATGGGATCCTGAAAAAGCAAAAGCTAGAATTTTGAGATGGTGGGACCCATGTAGAAACGCAATACTAATATTAGTAGCATTAGCTCATGCAGAAAGCCTAGATATAAAATATGGAATGAAGTATGATGTATACATTGGCATTAGAAGAGAAACGCCTATAGCTATGAAAGATAATACTCCTGAATTTATAGAGATCATGAATAAAGTCGTAGAACATGCTACACATTATGGTGGATATAAAGTTTATGCGCCTTTAATAACTTACGATAAAGATAAAGTAGTTAAGTTAGGTGAAGAGCTAAAAGTTCCTTGGCAATTTACTTATAGTTGCTATAGAGGCGGTTTAGGTTTTACAGAAATAGAAGGTGAGAAAATACCAATTCATTGTGGATGGTGTAGTAATTGTAGAAGAAGAATTCTAGCTTTCAAAGATGCTGGTATTAAGGATCCATCATATTATTTAAAAAGTTTTTAATTAAATTATTAAATATCTAATTTTAAATAATATTAATAAAAGTTTTTATCTTTAATTTTAATTATTATTAAATTATGATAGATAGATCTCAGTTTAGAGAGATCATGTCATATTTTGCCACAGGAGTTACGATCGTAGCTGTGAACATTAATTCGAAACCTTATGGTCTTACTGTTAATTCTTTTACTTCAGTATCTTTAGAACCACCTTTAATATTGATTTGTATCCAGAAAGGTAAGAAAGCTCATGATATGATTTCTAGAGCAAAATTTTTCAGTATTAATATATTAACGAGCGAACAAGAGCATTTATCAGTTAGATTTGCAGATCCTAAAATTGAAGACATTAGATTTGAAGGTGTAGATTATGAAATAGATGAATATGGTTGTCCTCTTATTAAAAACTGTTTAGCCTATATAATATGCAGAAAATACAAAGAATATGATGGAGGCGATCATACAATTTTCTTAGGTGAAATTGTTGAAATGATTAAAGGTCAAGAGAAACTTCCTTTAATCTTCTTCAAAAGAAATTATTATACGATTAAAATTTAATTTGCGGCGTTGCTGGATCTAAATACATTATTAAGAATATTAAAGCGAGATAAGGTGTTGAGAATTTAAATAATAGCCATGCATTTTTCTTTGTCGGATTCAATAATATTTTCGCTACAATAGCGAAGAAAATTGCATTCAATATGATGCTACCTGTTATGTAAATCAAGCCTAAGCCACCCACATAACTTATCAGCAGTGATATTATCGGCAAAGGTATAGATGATATAGCTATGTATTTTGCTGCTTTCTTTTCATCTGGGATTGCTGTAAGCATTTTTATGTTAGCTCTCATATAATCATCGTTTCTTCTCAACGCTAAAGCCCAGATATGCGGGTTTGTCCAAAAATATATTAACATGCCCAATAAGAAAGCGAAGAAATTGAAGCTTCCTGTTGCTGCAGCCCATCCTCCCCATGCAGTGCAATTACCTGCAAATCCTCCTATTATTACGTTAAGAGTAGTTCTTTTTTTCAAAAAGGTATATAGCATATAAATGACAGTCGCTAAAGATATGAAAAAGGAGGTCATGAGATTAACGAAGATATAGGCTAAGGCTATACCTGAAATAATTAGAATAACTCCTGAATAAAAAGCAAAAGAAGGGCTTATGGTTCCTTTAACCAAAGGTCTTTTCTTTGTCCTATCCATTATTCTATCGCTATCGACTTCAAAATATTCGTTCAATGCTCCATTACCCATTATTGCAAGAGTTCCTGAAATTATCATAAATGAAAATTTTAATAGATCGAATTCATAACCTACTTTTATAGCTAGCAAATATGAAAAGATCGCAGTGAATATTAGCAACGTCCATACTCTAAACTTATAGAGCACTATTAGATCCTTAATCTTTTTCACCTTTGCTTTCTTAATCTATCTATTTTAATAATCTAACTATACCTACTTATATAATTGTATAATGCAAGAAGTTTTCGCTGCAGTAGCAATAATAGTTAGGAGAAACAATGAAGTATTATTCGTAAAAAGGAAAAAAAGAGAAGGAGATCCTTGGTCCGGCGATGTAGCTTTACCTGGAGGAATGCATAAAAAAGAAGATTTAGAATTGATAAATACTGCAATAAGAGAAGTTAAAGAGGAAGTGGGGATAGATCTTTCCAAGCATGAATATATTGGCTCACTTCCTTTCCTTTCAAGCATTGTGAGGAAAGAGCTTAAGGTGAAAGCATTTATATTTGCTTTAAAAAACGAGGAATTTCCTGTAAAGAATGAGGAAATTGATGATTTTTACTGGATTTCATTGAAAAAACTAAAGAGAAAATTTGTGTATATCGAAAAGATTAAAAAAAGAAGAATAGCTTATGTTTATGAAAATATAACGATATGGGGTTTGACTTATAGAATACTTACTTTATTGAAGAAACTATATCCTCAATTTTTTTAGCTAGAATGAAATCGAGTTCTGTGATCCCACCTTCATCATGTGTAGTCAATTTTATTGTTAACTTATTGTAATCCTTTAATTCTATATCTGGATGATGTTCAAGTTCCTCAGCTATTGGAACAATTTTATTTATGAAATTTACTGCACTTACGAAATCATTGAATTGTAAGCTTCTTATCAAGTAGTCACCTTCTTTTCTCCAATTCTTAAGCTCCTTTAATCTTTCAACAATCTCTGCTTCTGACAATTTAACCATATTATATAAGCTAGAAATAAAGTATTAAATCTGCTTCGCTAATAAGAGAGGAGATTTCGAACAAAGTTGCAAGATCAAAAATTTTATTTAACATTTCAGAATCTCCAATCCGCTTAGATAGACTTGTTGCAATAGTAGATGTATTGCATACTTTTACTTTAATTTTAAATTTTCTTTTAAGCATCTCTAAAAATTCTATATGATTTCTTGTATTAGTCAAGTCCAAACCTGTTTGAGTTTGTATAGCTTGCTTAATATCTTCTTTTAATTCAATGAACAAATTCTTCCTTGCCAAATTTACTGCTTCATCAATTAATATTAAGGAAACTTCATGCGAACGGGAGAAAAAAGCCAAATATGCGAGCGGTACAAAAATTTTCTCGTCTTTATATAATTTATTTAGAATAAGGCAAATCTTCAACCTTCTGCTTCCATTTCAATTACTCTATCCTCACCAGGCTTGAAAGCTTTATCATATACATGTATAATGGCAGCCATGGCGAAAAGAAGGATTGCAACAAATATACCCGCATTTCTCTGTTGTTCATAGCTTAAAAAAGGATATTGAAGATATATTAGAATCACTAGTATTATCTGTAATATTAATAAGCCAATGATTATATAGCTGGCACTTCTTTTATCCATCTTACTCACCTATTAGACTTATATAATAATGTTATGAAGAACAATGTTAAAAAGCCAACTAAGAAACCTAAAAATACGCCGCTTGCAAGAGTTAAAATATTCATTCCTCCTGCAATCATGCTTCTTATTAGGCTCACTAATTGGTATGTTGAAATTATGTATACCAACATCATAATGCTGAGTAAAAATAACATCTTATTCATATCCATTTCTTCATCTTGTATATTCCATAAGTTACACCGAACATTAAAGCAGCTACTAATATGCTAAGTCCTGTAACTAATGTGAAATCTGTAGATGTTTCAAAGCTCCAACCAAAAGCTCCTTTTGTATCAAGATATAGTTTGAACAAGAATATTATAACGGTATATAATACTGCTTCAGCAACAATAATGTTACCTATTAAGACGAACTTAAATCGTTTTGAAATATGGACTTCTTTTCTTCTATCTATGAAAGGTAAAAGAAGTATGTATATTCCTACAATAATTAATATTGCTAAAGTAGTAAATGAAGCAACATCTTGTACTCCTAGGCTTCTCATAAAAGAAACATAAGAATCTGGAAATCTTAATCTTATTAGAGTATATACAAAATAGAAATACCATTCTGGTAAAGGTATATCAGCTAATGGCGCTCTAGGGTCATATACTTCTCCTAATTTTGCTGGAATTAAAGAAGCGAAAAGTATGACGATGCCAGTATGTATTAGAGCCCACTTACTAACGAATACAGCTCCCTTTGGGAACCATGGATAATGTTTGATTTTCTTCGGATTTCTCTTATCTCTTAGAGGATCGAAAGCCCCATGGTTTTCGAACATGTATAGCTTTATTGCTAAAAGCAAAATAATGCTTCCAGGCAATATGAAAACGTGTAATATGAAGAATCTCTGAACGATATCCTGGTTTCCAATACCTTCCATTATGAAAGCTATGAAATTGCCTAAGAATGGAACTTGCAAAGCGAAGTTATATCCAACTTGTGTAGCATAAACTGATTGAGCTGTATAAGGCAAAAGATATCCAGTAAAAGCTTGAGCTAATACAATAAATCCTAATATTAAACTAACAATCCACATGAGTTCTCTAGGTCTTTTATATGCTCCACTAATCAATTGCCTGAAGAAATGCAACGCTGCTGTTATAAGCATTCCATATGCTGAATACAAATGCAAGGTCCTCAAAGTTAAACCGAAAGGAATATTTTCATCAACGAACTTAACGCTTGAATAAGCTTTAGGTAAGCCATCTGCGCCGAGTGCTGAAGTTGGCACAAAATAGAATACTAATAATACACCTGTTACAACAAGAATGACAAAGAACGTTAAAACCATTGCACCTAACCAATGAGAAATTTCTAATGAATATGCAGGTATTGGTCTAAGGAAAGTATTTGTTATTCCTATTCTCTTATCGAACCAATCAAGTATTTTTTTAATTTTCTCGCTCATATTAACTTTGTTCTCCACACGTTCTTGCAGTATTATCATTAACTATTTCTCCACCTAAGAAACCCGGCCTTAAATTATTTGGAAGATCTGTTCCTTCTAATCCTGCAGGTCCTTTTCCAAGTATTACAGGTCCTTCCATTCCTACAGCATAAATATCTCCTGTAGCTTCGTCATACTCCAATATTACTCTAGGTAATCTTCTAGGCGCTGGACCTGCAAGTACCCTTGCATTATGAGTTACATCATATACTGAAAGATGGCATAGACAAACCATGACTTTTTGATATTTGTTATAAAACGGTTCAGTATTTGGATAATATTGATTTATGATACATCCGAGATGTTGACATATAGCGCTAAATGCAACTATATCTTGATCAGGACCTATGCCATTCTCAACCTTTTCTCCGACTTTTATTAATAAATTGACTTCACTTGTTAAAGGATAGCAAAAACGTATGAAGCTACCATTTTTTAATTCTTTTATGTTCGCTATCTTAACTCTAGGATATTTTGGTCCAACCTGTGTAGCTGAAGGATTCAAGTAATTCGCTACTGAACCTACACCAAGAATGGTTGTGATTATTGAAGCTCCTATAATTCCCTTTATGAGCGTCCTTCTCTTTTCATCTATACTTTCTTTATTCTCTGCCATTGTAGGTAAAACAACTTATTTTAAAATAAATCTTCATCTATATTATTATATATTTTTATATACCAAATCCGCAATTTTTTCTGCTATTTTAGAAACGAACCATTCATCGTTTTCATTAAATGCACCTAAAGTGTAGCTATCTATATCAATTTCTCCTATAATTTCACCATTTTTATAAATAGGTACTACCAGTTCAGATTTTGTTTCAGGGAAACATTGTAAATAAACAGGATTGTTGGTTACGTCATATACGTTGACTATTCTTTTTTCTCTTACAGCCATTCCGCATAAGCCTTTATCTATAGGTATTATTTTATGTTCTGTTTCTTTATCTCCGCTATATACAAGCAATTCTAACTTTTCATTTCTTAATACATATATTCCTATCCAATTGTATTTGCTGAATTCTTTTCGCAACCCATCAAGTATAACCTTTAGTTTTTCTAGATCTTCTCCTTTTATTTCATCGATATGCTGAAGGAAGTTCAAATATTTTCTCTTAATAGCCATAGTTTATTTATATGGATACTCGATAAAAGTTTATGGAAGTCTATAAGATACATTATTCAAATGTTTTCGATCTGATTCTGCATGTGATATCTTTGATGCCATTATCTCCATTCTACACTTTAAATAGATACAAGGATTTCGTTTACTTCTATGAAGCTATGTCTGATAGCATAACTTTACATTATGCAAAAGCAAATATTGAGCCAGCTATTTACGTTTTTGATACATCGAAATTGGAATTGAAGAAACAAAATGCTCTTCCTAAGTTCGTTGAACATGGTTGCTACATAGTAATTTTCAAAAAGATAGAAGAAGATAGTTTGCTTTCTGAAACTTTAGAAGAATCTTAAATAACAGCTGTAGGTATTATTAGTATGGGAAGACTAAAAGAATTAAATTTAGAAGAAGACTTTGTTTTCGGCTTTGATGATTTCATATTATTACCTTCTTACATAAACATTGAGCCTTCTGAAATTTCTTTAAATACGAAATTCTCACTGAATAATGAATTAAAGGTTCCCTTTGTATCTTCACCAATGGACACAGTTACTGAAGCTGAGATGGCTATAACTCTTGCAAGGAATGGAGGAATTGGTGTTATTCATAGAAATTGTACTATTGAGGAACAAGTAGCCCAAGTTAAAAAAGTTAAGAGAGCAGAATCCTTTATAATTAAAGATGTAATAACTATAAATCCTGAAGCTACTGTTGGAGAAGCAGCGCGATTAATGGAAGAGCATGGTATTTCTGGCTTACCTGTAGTTGATGAAAACAACAAGCTAGTAGGGATAATAACTGGTAGAGATGTGAGATTTACTTCTTATAATATAAAAGTAAAAGAGGCTATGACTAAAGATGTAATCGTAGCTGATGAAAAAATAACGCCAGAGGAATCGATTGAATTGATGAGGAAATATAGAATAGAAAAGCTACCTGTGGTAGATAAAGAAGGTAAGCTCATTGGTTTGATAACTTATAAAGATGTTAGCCATCGAGGATTATATAAGGATGCTGTAAGAGATGAACAAGGAAGATTAAAAGTTGCAGCTGCAATATCACCTTTTGATTTGGAAAGAGCTAAAGCTTTGGAAAAATATGTCGATGCTCTCGTAATTGATGTCGCTCATTTTCATAACGAGAATGTAATAAGAGCTACTAAAAAAATAATGGAGAACGTTAGTTGCGATGTAGTAATTGGAAATTTGGGTTCAAAGGAAGGAGTTTTAGATTCATTATCTAAATTAGATAAAGTTGCTGGTTTAAGGGTAGGTATTGGTGGTGGTTCTGTTTGCACTACTACGCAAATAACCCGTGCAGGATCTCCAACGTTATATGCAGTAGCAGTAGCAAGAGAATGTTTAGATGAATTAGGCATGGATATACCTATAATTGCAGATGGAGGTATAAGAAGTGCAGGCGATATTGCTATTGCTATTGCTTTTGGTGCATCATGTGCAATGATGGGTTATATGTTTGCTGCATGCAAAGAAAGTCCAGCACCTTTGATGATGATCGGCGGTAGATATTACAAATTACATAGAGGAATGGGGAGTCTAAGTGCTAGACAAAAAAGGCTTACTATTGATAGGTATGCAAAGTTGCCAAAGGAGATTCCAGAAGGAACGGAAGCATGGATACCTTATAAAGGTGAGGCATCAGAAGTAATAAGAGAATTGACTGCTGCACTAAAAGCTGCAATGGGTTATGCAGGAGCCAGGAATATAAAAGAACTACAAACAAAAGCAAAAGTTAAACGTGTTTCGCCTCATGCCTTTGCTAGAGCTTCAGATTTACTTTTCCCTGGCGAAACTAGATAGATCAGTTTCTTCGTCTATTCTTTTATTCAAAACTTCCAAAATTTTCCTTGCTTTTACTTCGCCTACTATTTTAATCAATTCTTTTTCGTTTGCATTAAAAATACTCTTTAGATTTTTGAAGTGTTCTAAAAGTTTCTCAGCAGTCTTAACACCTACTCCAGGTAAGCTTTGAAGAATGTACAATTGCCAATCTTTTATGGTTTCTAGTTTATGCGGTTTTCCTTTAACTAAAGGATAATACCCATGACCGTATTTCTTTTGTTCTTGTTTGGCTATCAAAGAAATGAATTCTGCAGTTTCTTCTTTATTTTCAGCATGGAATAATTTAATGTCGAAATCTAATATTAAAGAAACTAAAGCTCCTCTTAATACGTTTAAATTATCTAATATTAACGGTAGCTCCGAATAATCTCCTTCTATTATGATTATAGGGACTTCATATGCTTCCTTTAATCTAGAACTTTGGTCAAATAATCTTCCATCATAAATTGACTTGACAAAATCTTTTAGAGTTTTTCTTTCTATAGCAATCTTATCTGATATCAAATAATCACCGACTGGCAATTGTCTAAATTTTATGCTAACTCCTTTTTTTACAAGCAATTCAGGTATTTCAGAAGCTCTTTCTCTTTCATCTACTATAACAAGAGGCTTTTCGCTCATGCAAGGGTTATGAAATTATGTATGATTTTTAATCCAAATTGGGTATGTTCAACTTCAGGATGGAATAATACACCATAAACTTTTCTCTTAATGTGTTTTGCAGCTTCTATATGACCTTTTTCAGCATATGCTAATATCTTGAATTCTTTAGGTAACTCGCTAACAGTATCATTATGGCTCTCCCATGCTAAGAAAACTTCTGGTATTCCTTCAAATAATTCATTTTTTTCTTTAACTATGACTTTTTGCGGTCCGAATGCAGGTTGAGTTCTAGTTAATTTACCGCCATATGCTAAAGAAATAGCTTGGAAGCCTAAACATATGCCCAATACTGGTTTATCTTTGGTAAATAATAACTCTTTAATAACCTTTAATTCTTCGCTATTATTCTCTAGCCTTGCGGGGCCGCCTCCTATTATTATCGAATCATATTCTTCGATTTTATCCAGAGTTTTTTCTACCAAAGGCATCAACTCTGCATAATAACCTAATTCCTTGACTCTTCTTAAGATCAAATGATTATATTGCCCACCCGGTCCTAAGATAGCAATTTTTTTATTCATATTCTATTGTAGCAGGCGGTTTAGGTGTTATATCATAGTAAACTTGTGTTATTCTTTTATCTTTCATAACTTCATCAACTATGTTTTGCAATAATTTGATATCAACATCAGGAACGCTTGCTGTCATGAAATCACTAGTCTTTACAGCTCTTATTACTATTGCATACTTTCCTGCAGGTCTAGGTTCTGAAACCATAATAGCTATTCTTGTATAATTTTTCAATATTTTAGGAAAGGCCTTGACTATTTCGTCTTTAACTCGTAACAATAATTCTGTTTCTTTATAATAAATTCCTAGCATTTTAGAATATACTCTACTATCACCTTTAATTCCTGTTACTTTTTCATAAAACTCAAACGTTTTAAATCCTCTACCTCCGATTCCTGTAATGTTCTTTACTTCTTTAATTAAATCACTTATCTCTTTAGAAGTTGTCATCCTAGGCTTTTTAAATATAGCTAGGAAACTTTGCGAAGCATCTATTTTCATTAGTAAATCTTCACAAAGCGCTGTAACATTCTTTAAAGCTTTCAACTTTTCTAATTCGAATTCGCCTACACATCTAACTAGCAATCCTGGGCCAGGAAATGGTTGTCTTTCTCTAATTTCTTCAGGAATTTTAAGATATTTAGCCAATATTCTAACTTGATCTTTATATAAGTTTGCAAGCGGTTCTATTAAATTAAAGCCATATTTTAATTCAGGTTTTATTCCTATTTGAGTTAGTACATTATGCTGAGTTTTTATACCTCCAGTTGTTTCAATCCAATCAGGTGCTATAGTTCCTTGTACTAAAAAATCCGCATTTTCTTCTTTTACTAATTTTGCTAATGTTTCATAGAATAGTTCCCTAAATATTTTTCTTTTCTCTTCTGCATCGCTTTTTCCTAGCAAGGAATTATAAAACAATTCACTTACATCATGGACCTTAACTTGCAATCCCATGCTTTCAAGCAATGATTTCACTTTTTCTATTTCTCCTTCTCTCATGAAGCCTGTATCGATGATATAAGCTTTGACTTTATCTCCTACAGCTAGCCATGTTAAGTATGCAGCAACAGTACTATCTACACCACCAGATACTGCGGCTAAAACATTTTTATCTCCGATAATTTTCCTGAGTGAATTTATTAATTCATCAACAAACTCTTCTATATTTTTATCGTAAATTTTCATCATCTTATTTTATTTGCTTTTAAATATTTTTGTTATTTAAAGGAGTTTTGTAACACATTTATATTGTAGTAACTATTACTTCGTTTTCCGTTATGATTACTGTATGTTCTTCTTGTGCTACAATTCCTCTATTTTCCTCAACTAAAACGTTGTATCCTATTATTTCTCCTTTTTCTACCTTATCCATGATTACATCTTTTATTTTTTTCAAGTCATATTCAGGATACCATCTTAAAGAAAAAGGCAAGTTGTATCTTTGTTTCCAAATTTTATTGAAAAATTCTTCAATGGTTTTATCTTTGTGCTTTATTGATTTTTTTAAAGAAAATATCCTAATATTATCTGAATCATATACGTATCCTTTTCCTAGAGTTAAGAAAGGTTCTATTGCATATACTTCGCCAGCTTTCATTACAATTTCAATTCCATCATCATAATTCGGTATGCTTTTACCCGCATGAAGCAAATACCTTTTAATCATATGTCCTGAGAGATTTTTAATTGTTTGAAAACCATATAATTTCGCTGTATTTTCTACAATCTTACCTATTTTATTCGTTGTAATACCTGGCTTAATGTTTTGAATTGCATTCATTAGAGCTTTTTTAGTTGCATCTACGAGTTTTTGCATTTTATCATCTAAAGCAATTGTGGTTGCTGCATCAGCTATATAGCCCTCAATATGAACTCCTACATCTACTTTGACGATTGCGTTCTTGGGTATTATGCGTTTATCGTATGGCTCGGCTGTATCATGAGCTGCAATCTCGTTTATTGAAATATTACATGGAAAAGCGAGTTGGCCACCATTAGATAAAATGAAATTTTCAATTAAATTACATAATTCAAGAATTGGCATATCTTCATGTACTTTATTCCTTGCGAGCTCAAGCGCTTTAGAAGCAATTTTCCCAGCTTCTAAATAATACTTTATCTCTTCTTGCACAACGATAATGTTTTTAAATTGCTATTAATAATTTGTTATTCACATGGAAGTTGAGATATTGAAGAAAGATGACATAACATTGGAAATTAAAGTTAGCGATGTCTCTCCTCAATTCATGAATTTGTTAAGACGTTGTTTGATAGCAAGGGTTCCAACTATAGCAATAGATGATGTAATAATTCTTGAAAATTCTTCAATAATGTATGATGAAATGTTAGCTCATCGCTTAGGATTGATTCCTTTAAAAGCAGATATATTATCTTTGAAAGAAGATACTGTTGCATATTTTAGATGTGAAGTCGCCGCAGAAGAAGGCGATAGAATGGTATATTCAAAAGATTTGATTCCTTCAGATCCTAATATTATTCCTGCCTATGATACAATACCAATTGTAAAGTTGGCTAAAGGGCAAAAAGTATCATTTGAAGCAGTTGCAAGGGTTAAAAAAGGATATCAACATGCAAGATTTCAACCTGTCTCAGCTTGTGCATATAAGCAGCTAGATGATGGTAGCACATTTATCTTCAGATTTGACTCAACTGGAATAAGCGAACCTGAAAAAATATTACTCAAAGGTATTGAAGTAATACTGGAAACTTATGATGATATGTTGAAATCTTTAGATAAATTGAAAAATGGTTAAAAGAACAGGACCTACAAATCCATTATTGAGAAAAGAAATTAGATTCCTTTATGAAAGTTATAAGACTCATGGAGCACCGATTTGGAAGGCTGTTGCAGAAAAGTTAAGTGTTAGAAAGCGTTCAAGGGTAGCTGTTAATGTAATTAAATTAAATAAGCTTACGAGTAATAACGATATGGTAGTTGTTCCAGGTAAAGTGTTAGGCTTCGGTTTTATTGATCATCCTATAATTGTTGCAGCATATAGTTTTTCTAAAAGTGCAAAGGAAAAAATAGAAAAAGCAGGTGGTAAATGTTTAACGTATAGCGAAATGATAAAGTTAAATCCTAAGGGAAATAATGTTAAGTTCATAACATGAGCGTTGCAACTGAAGTTTTATACGTTGACGCGAGCGACCAAATTTTAGGTAGATTAGCTTCGCATGTAGCCAAGCTACTCTTGAATGGTTACAAAGTTATTGTTTTCAATGCTGAAAAAGCTGTTATTTCTGGCAATAAGGCGAGAATTGTAGAAAGGTTTAGAGAAAGATATGCCAGAAGGACTTTGAAAAATCCTGAAAAGCTAGGACATAGAGAACCTAAAACTCCGCACGGTATAGTTAGAAGAGCTATAAGAGGTATGCTTCCTCATAAAAAACCTAGAGGAAGAGAAGCTTTCAAAAGATTACTCGTATATTCTGGAATTCCTTCTTTACCTGCAAATGCAAAAATAATCAAATTCGAGGATGCAAGTGTTTCAAAATTAGGTAGAGGTTATGTTTATTTAGGAGAAATAGCTAAAATATTCGGCTGGAAGGGCTGATGTCGCAAATTGTAATCGCTACAGGGAAAAGGAAAACTGCAGTAGCTAGGGCATATTTGAAATATCCTGGAAGAGGAAGGATTTTGATAAACAAAAAGCCTTTAGAATTAATTGAACCTTGGCTTGTTAGGAATACGATAGAAGAACCTTTATTATTTATTAGCGATCAATTAAGATCTTCTATAGATATTATTGTTAACGTCAAAGGAGGAGGTGTTATGGGTCAAGCCCAAGCTACTAGAATGGCTATAGCAAATGCTTTAGTTCAATTCACAAAATCAGAGGAGCTTAGGCAAGCTTATTTAGCTTATAATCCTGCTCTTTTGAAAGGTGATCCTAGACAAGTTGAACCTAAAAAGCCAAGAGGCAAAAAAGCAAGAGCTAAAAGGCAGAAATCTTATAGATAAAATATGCTAGTACCTGTTAGATGTTTTACATGTGGTTATCCAATTGCAAGATTTTGGGATGAATATAAAAGAAGAGTAAGTAATGGAGAGCAGCCTGGAGATGTTTTGGACAGTCTTGGAATTAAAAGATATTGTTGTAGAAGGATGTTTCTCTCAACTTATGAATATATTGATGAATTTTTAATCTATTTCAGACCTCAAGAAGTAAAAGAAGCTAGTGTTAAGCAATTCCGTGAGGAAGCAGAAACGAGGAGGAGAAGAAGGAAAGAAAGTTGACTGCTATTAAAGACATAAATTTAAGAATAATTTTTGATAGTAGAGGAGATAAAACTGTAGAAGCTGAAGTAATTACAGAAGAATCAAGAGGAATAGCTTCTTGTCCTTCTGGTGCTAGTAAAAGTAGTTATGAAGTTGAAACTATACCAAAAAGAGGTTTAGAAGAAGCAATTAAAGATTTTATAAGAAACGTTAAACCAAAACTTTTAGGACTTGATTCGAGTAATCAAGAGGAAATCGATAAAATTTTATTGGAAAGCGACGGCACGCAAAGATTAGAAAATTACGGAGCAGCTATAATTTTGTCAGTATCAATTGCAAATTTAAAAGCAGCATCTATTGCAATCAACAAGAAAGTCTTTGAAAAGTTAAATGAAAAAGATCAATATTCTTTACCTTTACCTATAGGTAATATTATTGGTGGAGGTAAGCATGCAAAAGGTAGATCAATAGACATTCAGGAAATATTAGTTTTTTGTAATAATGCAAACAATATAAGTGAAGCAATAGAAGCCAACATTCTAATGCATAGAAAACTTTTCAAATTATTGTCCATTAATGACCCATATTTTGCAGGAGGTAAAAATGATGAAGGAGCTCTTGTAACTAGAATGCCTCTTAAAAAAATTTTGAGTTTAGTAAATCAAGCTAGAAAAGAAATGCATGAAGAAAAGGGATATGAAATCTTGTTAGGTTTAGATATTGCGGCTTCTTCTTTATGGGATGGTAAAAGATACGAATATCCATTAGAAAAACTTTCTTTAAACGAAGAAGAACAATTAAATTTCATGCTTGATTTAATCAATGATTTCAATATATTTTATCTTGAAGATCCTTTCCATGAGGATTCGTTTGAATATTTTTCAGAATTAACTTCTAGAAATCCTAACATTCTAATTGTAGGAGATGATTTATACGCTTCAAATGAAGATAGATTAAAGATAGGCATTGCTAAAAAAGCAAGCAATGGTGTTATAATAAAACCTAATCAGGTTGGTTGCGTAACTAAGATATTACGTGCTATCAATTTAACTATTAATAATGGAATTAAACCTATAGTTTCCCATAGATCTGGAGAAACAGAAGATGTATTCATTTCTCATTTAGCTGTAGCTTTCGATGCTCCTTTAATAAAAACTGGTACTCTTGGAGGGGAAAGAATATCTAAATTAAATGAATTGATTAGGATTTCTGAATTTTTGAAAGATAGAGCAAGATTGAATAAACTTAAATAAATGAATAAAAGAATAAATCTTCAATGTCTGATTTAGGCTCAGAATTTAAAAAAGAAGAACAATTAATATTAGCACCTACAGAGTTATACATCGAGGCAACTTTACCTTTAGGTACAAAGTTCAAATCGAAATACATGAAAAACTTCATTTATAGAACTAGACCTGAAGGTATTCACATAATAGATGTTAGAAGTATTGATGAAAGAATAAGAATTGCAGCAAAGTTCATCTCTTACTATGAAAGTGATAAGATATTAGTTGTTGCTTCAAGACCTTTTGCAATAAAACCAGCTACCGTGTTCGCGAAGCTAATAGGTGCTAAAGCTATTACTGAAAGATTTTTGCCAGGCACATTAACAAATCCAAGTTTAGGTACATATGGAGAAATTGAATTATTATTTCTAAACGATCCTTATCAAGATTCGCAAGCTCTAGATGAGGCTACGAAAATAGGTATACCAGTTGTTGCACTTTGTGATACAGAGCATTCATGTGAAAACGTAGATTTAGTGATACCTTGCAACAATAAAGGAAGAAGAGCGTTAGCTACTGTTTATTGGCTCTTGGCAAGACAGGTCTTGAGAGAAAAGAAAATAATACAAAGCCCTGAACAATTCACATATTCTATAGAAGATTTCGAAACAGAGTTAGTAGAAGCTTAAAAAAATTAACTTAATTCTTTTTCAGTTGTTCTCCTTTTAACTGCTTTATCGAATATAATCCAATTGTTATACCATTCTTCGTTTTCTTTTTTCAATAAAGTTAAAGCGTGTTTCATCAATTCTTTTGAAGTAATTTTTTCAGTTTTATTTTCAAGCAATTTTCCAATAACGATGAATGTAATCCTTCTAGCAACTTCTAAACTAGCTCCTGTTTTTAAAATACTAACGGTTAATTTTTCAGGTATGAAGTCTTCTTCGCTACCATCTCGTTTTATTACTTTTATATTAAATAGATACATCATTTTATTATAAATTATAAATTTTTAAATATGATGATAAGAAAACCTGCTGTTGCTGGATACTTTTATGAAAAAGATAAAGAATCGCTATTGAGACAAATTGAAGACTGTTTTAAGCATTCTTTCGGGCCTGGCGAAATAAAATACTTTTCCAGTTCAAAGGAGTTAAGAATACCTGCTTTTATCGTTCCGCATGCAGGCTATATGTATAGCGGGCCTGTAGCAGCTCATGCATATAAATTACTAGCAGAAACTGAGAAGCCAGATACTGTAATAATACTTGGTCCAAATCATACAGGTTATGGTGAATTGGTTTCAGTAATGAATGAAGGAGAATGGGAAACCCCATTAGGTAGGGTAAAAATAAATCAAGAAATAGCTAATAAAATTCTAGCATCATATAAATTAGCAAGGGCTGATGCTTACGCTCATCTTTACGAGCATTCAATCGAAGTTCAGCTACCTTTTCTACAATATGTATTGAAGGATTTCGATTTCGTTCCGATATGTATTATGCTCCAAACAGCAGAAGTAGCAAGAGAATTAGCAAAAGTTTTGCACCAAATTTTAAAAGATTATAATGCAATTGTTCTTGCTTCAACGGATTTGAATCATTATGAGAATAATGAGATTACTTATAAAAAAGATGCCTATGTAATTGAATATGTTCAAAAACTAGATGGCGACGGCCTTTTTAAAATCATTGAAGAAAAGGACATTTCCATGTGCGGGCCTTGTCCTGCTGCTACTGTTTTGAATTATTGCAAGATGAGAAATATTGAGGTTGTTAGAATATTAAAGCATGCTACATCAGGAGACATTGAAGGTAGAAAATCAAGCGTCGTAGGTTATCTTTCTGTTGCCTTTGAAGCTAAAAAGCTTTGACACCTTCTTCTACAATGCTTGTTTCGAAAACCATTTTTGCTTTTTTACTCATCGCTTCTTTAACTGGTTCTAAACGATCTTTATCTACCAACGCATACATAACTCCGCCTTTACCTGCTCCTGTTAATTTAGCTCCATAAGCACCTTTTTTTCTTGCAATGTTCACGAGCAAATCGATTTTGAATGTTGATAATCCTAATGCTGAAAGTAACTCATGATTTATGTTGATTAATCTTCCTGCATTGAGCAAATCTTCATTTTTAAAATAATCAACTAGCTTCATAGTTAATGCTCCTGCAGATGTATATAATGGATTGATAATTTCTGGATACGTTTTTTTAAGATTTAACACTTCTTCAACTATTTTTCCAGTAGGCATTCTTTTTCCTGTATATGCTAATAAGAAAATAGCTTTCTCACTTTTCTTCAGCAACACTGGCTTTTCTCCTTTTTTATAAAGTATCATTCCTCCGAATGTACTAATTGTAATATCTATTCCTGAGGGATTTTTATGAACAATTCTTTCAGCTTCAAATGCAGCTTTCCATATTAATTCTTTGTTTATTTCAAAGCCTAAAGCTTTCATAACTGCAGCAGCTGTAGCTACAGAAACTGCAGCAGATGAACCTAAGCCTGCAGAAGGAGGTATCTTTGATTCGATGTATATTTCCATACCAGTGTTCGCATTTATAAAGTCCATAATCTTCCTAGTAACTCTTAAAATAGGTCTAAGCATCTTTTTCGTCTTCTCCTTACCTGTATAATCAATTATTCTCTCATTTAACGTGCTTTTAATTACATGCCTTCTATTATCCAAATCAATGCTCTCTATTCTTATTGCATTTTCATAACTTTCTTCTGCGATGACTTCAGCATATAAATTAATTGCCGCAGCTATTGCTGGCTCTCCTTCTACAACGAAATGTTCTCCTGCTATTATGATTTTCGATGGTGCAATTGCTTTAGCCACGTTTTAAAAATACAATAAAAGATTAAATCATTGACTACTTTTTCTCATGTGGAAAGCATCGTAATAAAATTGGGCGGATCAGTCATAACTTATAAAGATAAGCCTTTAACTGCGAGGATTAACGATATAAACAGGCTTTCGAGAGAAATCGCAGAAGTGCTTGCTGATGTTAGATTGTGCATCGTTCATGGAGGAGGCAGTTTTGGTCATTACATTGCAAAAAAATATTCAATATATTCTGGAATTCCTCGTATTAAAATAGGTCTTTCCATACTTGAACTCGAAATGCGAAGATTAAATTTGATCATAGCAGAATCTATGATAAATCATGGAATACCTGTATTACCTTTTTCTCCTTCAAATATTATCCTAACTAAAGAGAGAACAATATCTCAATTCTTTAAAGATTCGATCTTGAAGGCTATTGAATGGGGTTATGTACCTTTAATCTATGGAGATTACGTATTCGATGAAGCTTATTCCTGCATAATCTATTCTGGTGATCAGTTAAGTTTAGAATTATGCAAATTAATGAATGCGAAGAAAATAATTTTTTGTTTAGATGTTGCAGGAGTTTATGATAAAGATCCGAAAAAATATAATGATGCTAGATTGCTCAAAGAAATCAATCATGAAGATATCCCTAAACTTTTAGGAAATATGAGTAAAGGGGAAGATGTTACAGGAGGAATCTACAATAAAATAAGTGTAGCTTATGAAGCAGCAAAATTAGGAATAAAATCAATTTTCATCAATGGTCTTTCGCATAATTTATTACAAAGGGTAATTTTAGGAAAAGACTTTGTTGGGACGATAGTATATTAATTTAAAGCTTATTTTTGAATAGAATAGGATGAACGATCTAAAAGATTATGCAGAAAAAATTACAAAATTTCTAGTAAACTACTTATCAGAATTGCATCCTGAAATTTTAAAGAATTCATCATCTCACATAATAATTTCAGGAGGAAAAAGATTGAGACCATATCTTTTGCTGAAAGTCGCTGAAAGCTATGGTTGCAATATAAATGAAATTATGTATGCTGCAATTTCTGTAGAATTGATACACAATTTCAGTTTAGTTCATGACGACATAATGGATAATGATCAATTCAGACATGGTAAACCAACTGTCCACGTTGCTTATGGTATACCTTTCGCCATACTTGCAGGTGATACTTTGTTCTCTTTGGCTTTTAACGCAATTAGAAGATTAAAGATAACTAAAGAAAAAAAGCTTAGATTATATGATGAGCTATCTTTAGCTACGCTTAAACTATCAATAGGACAAGCTTATGATATGTATTTATCATCATCGAAAATTTTTAGCGAAAGGCTTTATTATGAAACTGTTAAGAACAAAACTGCTGCGCTCTTTGAATGCAGTGCAGTAATGGGCGCTATATTAGGCGGAGCTAAAAAAGAAGAAATAGAAAATTTGAGAAGAGCAATTCGTTATGCAGGAATTGCTTTTCAAATCAAAGATGATATTTTAGGAGTATTTGGAGATCCAAAAGTAACTGGGAAGCCTGTAGGTAACGATGTAAAAGAAGGCAAGAAGACTTTAATTACGATCTATGCTAGCAAAAAAGTCAAAGATAGACTGTTCAATTTCTTAGGAAATAGGGATGTAAAAGAGGAAGATTTAAAAAATTTCATAAGGGAACTTAAAGAAATAGGCGCTTATGAATATGCATTGAACAAAGCTAAAAAATTCGAAAATATGGCTTTCTATTATTCAAAACGCATAAATCAAAAATTAAATAATTTCCTAAATTCCTTCATATCTTTCTTAGTAGAAAGGGAGTTTTGATGGAAGAAGAATTAAAAGATTTAATTTTCAGAAAAGCTTTATCGAATGCTTATAAGCATGAAGGTAAAGCTAGCAAAGATGCTGTAATAAGAAAAGTTATATTCTTAAAACCAGAATTGAGGCAAAGGATAAGAGAAATCATTCCTTTAATAGAAAAAATCATAGCAGAAGTTAATTCTCTTTCTTTAGAAGAACAATATAATTATCTTTTAGCTAAGTATCCTGAAGAATTGAAAGAAGAGAAAATAGAAGCCAAGCGCTTTGAGCTACCTGAGCTAGAAGGTGCTGAATTAGGAAAAGTCGTAACGCGTTTTGCTCCTAATCCAGATGGCCCTTTGCATATTGGTAATATAAGGGCTATGCTATTGTCTCATGAATATGCAAGAATCTATAAAGGCAAGTTCATTTTAAGGCTTGAAGATACCGATCCTAGAACTAAGAAACCTTTGCTTCATATTTTCAAAGACGAGAAAAAAGATTATGAATACATATTAAGAGACTTAGAATGGTTCGAAGCTTATCCTGATGAAATTTATATTCAATCCGACCGCTTGAAAATCTATTATAACATAGCTGAAGAAATGTTCAAAAAGGGTATTCTTTATGTTTGTTTTTGTAATAAAGAAGAAATTGCTAAAAATAGAGCCATAGGTAAAGCATGTGTTCATAGAGAAAGAGAATTGGAGAAAAATTTGAGCGATTTCGATAAGATGATCGAAGGAGCATATTTAAATGAAAATGCAGTCGTAAGGATTAAAACAGATCTTTCTCATCCTGATCCAAGTGTTAGGGATTGGATAGCCTTCAGAATGATAAATCCTAAAGAATATCCTCATCCAAGATTGGATTCGATAATTTCTTATTTGGGTCATTTACCTTACCTATGGCCTACCTATAACTTCGCATCAACAGTAGATGATCATTTGATGGGCATCACGCATATTTTCAGAGCTAAAGAACATATGGGAAATACTATAAAACAATCCTATATTTACAAAGCTATGGATTGGAAGCAACCATATACAATACATTATGGAAGGATAAAATTCGAAGGTGTTGTTTTATCAAAGAGCAAAATAATTGAAGGGATGAAGAAAGGAATTTATGAAGGATTTCATGATGTCGACTTAGCTACGATAATATCTTTTAGAGAAAGAGGTTTTCTTCCTAGATCGATAAAACAACTCATATTAGAGATGGGTACAAAGCCTGTTGAAGCTAAAATTAGCTTCGAAAACTTGCATGCTATAAATAGGAAAATAATTGATCCTATCGCTGATAGATACTTTTTCGTCAAAGAACCTGTTTTAGTAAAAATAAAACTTGAATTACCTCAAAAAATTAAAAGACAACTGCATCCTTCAAGACAAGAATTTTTTGAATTCCAAATAATTCCAGAAAATGGCTATGCGAATATTTTCTTGGATAGAAATGATTTGAAAGAAGATTTTGAAGTTAGGTTAATGGAACTAGGAAATTTCAGAATAATTAAAAGAGATTCATTTTATGAAGGTTTTCCTTTAGAAGATCAATCATTAGAATATGCAAGAGAAAAGAAATTGAAGTTAATTCAATGGGTATATCAAGGATATTCTTTAGATTGCGAAGTAAAAGTTCCTTCGTATATTTTCGGTAAAAAAACTATAACAGGTAAAGTAGAAGCCCAAATTGAAAAACTCAAGCCTAATACTTTTGTTCAATTTGTGAGATATTTCTTTGCTAAGTTTCATAGCATTAATGAAAAGGTTGCTCGTTTTTATTATTTGCATGATTAAAAAATAATGCTTAAATACCCTGTATTATGTTTAAATTATTACTGATCTAAGCATGTCTAGCAAAAAACCTATGTATGTGAGATTTGAAGTGAGCCCAGATTTATACAGTAAAATATATGATTTCGTTAGACAATGTAGAGAAACAGGTAAAATAAAGAAAGGAGTCAATGAAACGACGAAATCTGTTGAAAGAGGCTTGGCAAAATTTGTGATAATAGCTGAAAACGTAGATCCACCTGAAATCGTTGCACACTTACCTCTGATTTGTGAAGAGAAAGGAATCCCATACTTATATGTCGAAGATAAGAAGAAACTCGGAGAAGCTGCAGGAATTAATGTAGCAGCTTCTTCTGTTGCTATTTTGGATATAGGCAATGCGAAGAGCCTATATGATGAACTATTAAGTAAATATTCCGAATTTAGAGCTAAAGTTGTACCACAAGAAGCTAAAGCAGCTAAGAAGTAATGAGTGAAAAACAAGAAGCTACACCTGCAGAAGTAATAGAAATATTAGGTAGGACTGGAGTAGGAGGAGAAGTTACACAAGTCCGGGCTAGAATACTTGAAGGAAAGGATAAAGGTAGAGTGCTAACTAGAAATGTAATGGGTCCAGTAAGAGTTGGAGATATATTAATGCTTAGAGAAACTGAAAGGGAAGCTAGGAAATTAACTACAAAGTAATGGTAACCGAATACATTTGTAGTTTTTGCGGTTCAAAGTTCGATAAATCAAGAGGTATTACTTACGTTAAAAAAGATGGAACTATACTTAGATTTTGTTCAAGTAAGTGTAGAAAAAATAAAATGCTTAACAGAAATCCCGCAAAACTTAAGTGGACAGCTTTTTATCCAAGGTCTTCTAAATAAAATTTAATTATTTTTGAATTCATGAGAATAAGACAGCCTATATTAGTAGTACTAGGTCATGTAGATGCAGGAAAAACTTCATTGTTAGATAAAATTAGAGGTACTGCTGTTCAATTGAAGGAAGCAGGTGGTATAACGCAACATATTGGTGCTTCTTTTTTACCTATTCAAGTTATTGAAAAAATAGCTCATGATCTGATTCAAAAATATAAAATAAAATTAACTATACCTGGAGTTTTAATAATCGATACTCCTGGTCATGAGATATTCTCAAATTTGAGAAAAAGAGGAGGATCTGTTGCAGATATGGCTATATTAGTTGTTGATATTCAAAAAGGATTTGAAAAACAAACATACGAAAGCGTTGAAATCCTTAAGCAAAGGAAAGTTCCTTTTGTTGTAGCCTTGAATAAACTTGATAGATTTGAAGGATATAAAGCAGAGAAAGAATTTTCTTTTCTTAGTTCTCTTTCAAAACAAACTGAATGGGTAAAAGAAAAATTAGATGAAAGGATTTATGAAATCGTAAGCATTTTAGCAAAACTAGGATTCGAAGCTGAAAGATTTGATAGAGTTAGAGATTTTTCGAAGCAAGTAGCTATAGTTCCGACAAGTGCCATTTATGGAATCGGTATTGCAGAATTGTTGCTCGTTGTTAGCGGAATATGTCAAAACTATCTGAAATCAAGCCTTGCTTATACTGAGGGACCTGCACAAGGTGTTGTTCTAGAAGTTAAGGAAGAACATGGATTAGGTACAACTATAGATGCAATAATTTACAATGGAATTCTTAAAAAGAATGATACAATTGTCCTTGCTTCTCTTAACGGTATAATCACAACGAAAGTAAAAGCATTGTTATTACCAAAGCCTTTAGATGAAATGCGTGCTCCTGAAGATAAGTTCAAGAATGTAGAAGAAGTCGTCGCTGCAGTAGGAGTAAAAATAGTAGCAAGCGATCTAAATGATGTCATTGCAGGTTCTCCTTTATATGTAGCTACGCCAGAAAATTATGAGAAGATAAAGAAATTGGTAGAAGAAGAAATTGAGAGTTTAAGAATTAAATCAGACATAACAGGCGTTGTTGTAAAGACAGATACTTTGGGAAGTTTAGAAGCTTTAACTGGTTATCTTAAATCAATGGGAATACCGATTAGAAGTGCCGATATAGGACCTGTAACTAAAAAAGATGTTTTCGAAGCGTACTTATCAAAGGAAATGAACGCTGTATATGGTGTGATATTAGCTTTCAATGTCAAAGTTCTCCCGGAAGCAGAAGAAGAAATAAATTCTAAGAAAATTAAGCTAATTAAAGAAAACGTAATCTATAGATTAGTTGAAGAATATCTTGAATGGTCGAAGAAAATTAAAGAAGAAGAAAAAAATGAATTGAAGAAGAAGTTGCCGACTCCTGCTATAATAAAAGTTCTTCCAGGCTATGTATTTAGAAGAAGTGATCCTGCAATAATAGGCATTGAAGTCGAATTGGGTAAAATAAAGCCAGGTTTAATTCTTATGAATAAAAACAAAAAAATTTTAGGTTCGATATTGCAAATTCAAGATCAAGGTAAACCTATACCTGAAGCTGTAAAAGGAATGCAAGTAGCGATTTCAATAAAAGGGGAAGCTTTTGTGGGTAGGAATTTATTTGAAGGAGAAGAACTTTTCTCTGTTATACAAAGAGATGAGGCTAAAATCTGGCTTGAGAAGTTAAAAGATGAATTAAATGAAGAGGAAATAAAATATTTGGAAAGATGCATAAGAGAAGGCTAAAATTTTTAAATGGTAGCTAAGAATAAAGTTTATGCCTGAATTCAAGGTCGTCGTTTCAAATCCTAAAGATGGATCTTCAAAAACTATTGAAGTCAAAGATCCGCAGGCAAGAGCATTGATAGGTCTAAAAATCGGAGATGTTTTTGATGGGATGATAATTGGCTTAAAAGGTGTGAAGCTGAAGATAACAGGAGGTTCAGATAGATCTGGTTTTCCAATGCTTCCTGGAATACCTGGCTCTGTTAAGAAAAGCATAATACTAAGTAGAGGAATAGGTATGAAATCAAAAAAATATACAAGAAAGAGGAAAACAGTAAGAGGGAATACAATAAGCGAGGATACTGCCCTCATAAATACCGTTATTGTTGAACAGACATAATAGCTCAATCCTTTGTTTTAATAAAAGAAATTCTGGTCCTTACAGAAATGAAAGCGCTGTCCTTTAGGGCGGAGGTCAGATTAAGCAATTTAAACGACTTGAATAAGCTGTTTCTATAATTTTAGTTTAGTTTTAAATTCTTGTTAATTAGATTAAGAAATGTGTTTGAAGAACTCGGTCAGCCTAAAATTAATATTGGAACATTAGGTCATGTAGATCATGGAAAAACTACATTAGTTCATTCTTTAACAGGCGTTTGGACATCAAAATATTCTGAAGAAATAAGAAGAGGTATGACAATAAAATTAGGATATGCAACTGCTGTTATAATGAAGTGTCCTCGTTGCTTACCTCCAGATAGTTACCAAACTTATGCTTTATCTAATAACGGAAAATGTATTCATTGTGGTTCAGATTTGATACCTATAAGGAAGGTTTCATTCGTTGATTGTCCAGGTCATGATATGTTAATTGCTACAATGCTATCTGGTGCTGCTGTAATGGATGCTGCTGTGTTAGTCATCGATGCTACTGTTCCATGCCCTCAACCTCAAACAAGAGAACATTTAAAAGCTATGGAAATCATAGGTCTTAAAAACATTATAATAGTTCAAAATAAGCTCGATGTCGTAACTAAAGAAAGAGCAATGGAAAATTATAAAGAAATAAAAGACATGATCGCTTCTACATTTCTTGCAGATATAAATCCGCCTGTTATTCCTGTTTCAGCTCTTCATAAAGCAAATTTAGATTTATTGATTGAAGGCTTTGAGACATATTTCCACACACCTGTCAAAGATGAAACTTCGAATCCTTTAGTATATGTAGTGAGATCTTTTGATGTAAACAAACCAGGAACAAAATATAATGAGATAAGAGGAGGCGTGATAGGAGGTTCAATAATAAAAGGAAAGTTGAAAGTAGGAGACGAAATCGAAATAAAACCTGGATTCAGAGTTAAAAAAGAAGGTAAAATAGTCTATGTTCCTCTCACAACAAAAGTAGTAAATCTAAAAAGTGATGATTTGAATTTAAAAGAAGCAGTAGCAGGTGGTTTAATAGGTATTGAAACAGAGCTTGATCCATCGATTGCAAAAGGAGATCAATTAGTAGGTAATGTTGTAGGATTGGTAGGAAAAACACCCCCAGTATGGAATTCTTTAAGAATAAATTACACACTTTTTGATGTAGTAGTAGGTATTAAAGAGCCAATAAAAGTCGAGCCTATAAAACCTAAAGAAGAACTTGTTTTGAACGTAGGGCCTGCAAGAACAATAGGCATTGTAACTTCTGTTAAAAATGATTCTTTAACGATTAATTTATCTATACCAGTATGTGCTGAATTGAAAACGAAAGTAGCGATAAGCAGGAAAATAGCTGGTAAATGGAGATTAGTAGGTTATGGTGAAATCATATGAGATATTTTTTCTTAGATACGAGTTTCATACTATCTTTAATTGAAAAAGGAAAAGACCTGGTTAATTTGAGTCAAGATTATTTAAATGAATTACTTATCCCTGCTACTTCACTTTCTGTAATAAAAGAGTTAGAAAATCTATCTAAGAATAAAAGTTATGAAAGGAAGGTTAATTTAGCTAAGCAAATAATTTCAAAATACAAAATATTCGAAGATGATTCCCAAAACGCCGATGAGAGCCTATTAGAGCTTTGCAAAAAGTATAATGGAATTCTTGCTACTGCAGATATTGAACTTCTAAACAGAGCACTGGAAAAGGGTATAGCTGTGATGTTTTTAAAACATGGAAGAAAGCTTGTTTATTTTGAGAGTTAATTATTTAAACAAATACTCTTTAAATATTAACTCACTAAACTGAAGTGAGTTAAGTTGTTCAGGATAGTTAATGCAAAGGCTACTATAGCCATACCTGCAAATTCGCTTAGACCTAAAATAGATCTAGACAAATTGCTTTTAGATTTAGCTAGAGAAGAATATGAAGATCGATATATTGAAGGCATAGGATATGTAATTGCAGTTACATCTGCTAAATCTCCTAGATTTGCTACAGTATTTCCGAGATCAGGTAATTTATATACTGAAGCAGAAATGGAAATGCTTGTTTGGTATCCATTGCTTAAAGAAGTAATCTATGCAGAAGTTGTAGATGTTAGAGAATTCGGAGTATTTTTACAAATAGGTCCAATTGAAGGATTGGTGCATATTTCACAAGTATTGGATGACTTCGTTAGCTATGATAAAAGAGGAGCAAGAATATTGGCTAAGAAAACTAAGAGGATTTTGAATAAATTTGATGACGTAAGAGCTAGAATAATATCTGTAAGTTCAGGTCAATCTGAATCTTTTAAGCTTGCCTTTACGATGAGACAGCCTTTCTTAGGTAAACTTGAATGGATAAAAGAAGATTTGGAAAAAATAGCTAAAAAGAAGTGACATGGTGAGAAAAGCAAGCTATGGCTACAAAGCATGTATTTCTTGCAAGATGTTAGTAGATAAGAAAGAAAAAATCTGCCCTAATTGTGGAAGTAAAGATTTCTCTGATGAATGGAGTGGAATGATAATAATATTTAATGTCAAAGAATCTCAACTTGCTTCAATCTTAAATATCAAGAAAGAAGGTATGTATGCAATCAAAGTCAGATAAATTATTATTTTTAAAGAAAGCTAAGAAAGAAAGACTTTTTTATTTAAGATCCAATGCTAAATTTAAGTCCTTAAGAAAAAAATTGAAAAAAACTCTAGGTATGCTAATACCTTTAGAACATCCTTATTCTACAGATTATTTGAAGGAATTAATTTCTTTTCTTAATCCTTCCCAAATAATAACAGTAGGTGATAAGATAACTTTCTTAGCTATCGAAAGAGGAATAAAGCCTGATCTTGCTATTATTGACAATAAAGTTGAGAGGGAAGATTTTATCTTCGAAGCTAGAAAATATTTTAAAAAGATTATTGAAACAGAAAATCCTCCAGGAATGATAACTAATGAAGCCTATGAAAAGATAAAAATTGCAATAAAAGATACTGGGAATTTAATAGAAGTTAAAGGTGAAGAAGATCTACTGACTTTGTTAGCTATTAAGGAGAGCAAAATCAATGCACTTGTAATATACGGAGTGCCTAATTTGGGCATTTCGGTCGTTTATTGCACAAAATATAAAAAGGATTATGTCGATAAGATATTCTTAAGAGGAAGATAAAATGTCAATAAGCAACATGAATATACTATTCCAATTTCAAAACCCCTATTTAAATAGGACAGAATATTTTCTTGAATTAAATCTTTCAGAAAAGAAGATTTTAATGAGGAATGAATTGAGAGAGATATTATCAAAACAATTCAATAAACCTCCTGAACTGATTATAATTAGAAGAATTAGATATGAATATGGTGGCTTACGTGCATATGCAGATGTTAGGGTTTATGAGGATAAAGAAAGTTTGAATATTGAACCCAAGCATATAATCTTAAGACATTTAAGTAAAGAAGAGAGATCAAAGATAATAGAAGAGATGAAGAAAAAGAGATTAGAAGCTAAAAAAGCTAAAGAGGTATCTAAGAAATGAGCGTTATACATAAACTTTACGATATTGATTATTCTACAGGTAAAGTAAAGAGGAAAAATAAAAAATGTCCTAGATGCAACGTATTCATGGCAAGACATAATAATCCTCCTAGATGGGCTTGTGGTAAGTGCGGCTATACAGAGTTCATTCCAGTTAAGAAATAATGAATATTTTGGGCATAGAGAGCACTGCGCATACAATTGGTGCTTCAGTAGTCAATGAAGAAGGAATAATATCCAATGTAAATTCTGTTTACATCCCTCCTAAAGGAAAAGGAATACATCCTAGAGAAGCTGCTATACATCATAGCGAAGAAGGTCCAAGAGTAATAAAGGAAGCTTTAGAAAAAGCAGGCCTGAAGATAAATGATATCGATGCGATAGCGATTAGCTTAGGTCCAGGTTTAGGCCCTTGCTTAAGAACAGGAGCAACTTTAGCTCGTTTTTTATCTCTGAAATTTAATAAAGATCTAGTACCGGTAAATCATGCAATTGCCCATATAGAAATAGCTAGATATTTATGCAAAAAAGAAGATCCTTTAGTTGTTTATATTGCAGGCGGAAATACAATAATTTCTACATTTGTAGAAGGAAGATATAGAATATTCGGAGAGACTCAAGATATTGCACTAGGTAATGCTATTGATTATTTCGGAAGGATTATAGGTGTAGAATATCCAGAGCTAATAAATGTTGAAAAGCTAGCTATGAAAGGAGAGAAAATTCTTGAGCTTCCATTACCTGTTAAAGGGCAAGATGTATCATATTCTGGCTTGTTGACTGCTGCTTTGAAATTGATAAAAGAAGGATACAAAATTGAAGATGTTTGTTTAAGCTTTATTGAACATGCTTATGCTGCACTTTGTGAATCTGTTGAAAGAGCACTAGCATATACTGGCAAGAAATCTATTGTTTTAACAGGAGGAACGGCAAGATCCTTGATATTGAAAGAAAAATTAAAACTTGTAGCGAGTGAACATAATGCAGATTTTTCAGTCGTTCCTTCAGAATATGCAGGAGATAATGGTGCAATGATTGCTTATACTGGTTATTTAGCATATAAATCAGGTGTTAAAATTAAAGTTGAAGAAAGTTTTGTGAAACCATTTTGGAGGATAGATGAAGTCGATATACCTTGGCGTTCAAGCTAGATTATTTAATAAAGAAAGGAGCTGAAGCTGAAATTTGGAAAGGTAAATGGTTTAGTATCAATTCTGTTTATAAGATTAGAAAAAGCAAGCCTTGGAGGCATCCTTTACTTGATAAATTAATTCTAGAGAAAAGAACGATTAAAGAAGCGAGGATAATGTATCATGCTTTTGAAAATAATATAGATGTTCCCTTCATCTATGACGTAAACATATCGAAGAATACAATAGTTATGGAATTTGTCGAGGGAATAACTTTGAAAGAACTGATGGAAGCGAAGGATTCAAGAATCTTTATTTTATGTGAAAAGTTAGGAAAGCTTGTTGCAAATCTTCATGAGGCATCGATAGTTCATGGTGATTTAACACCTTCGAATGTCATATTAAGGAATGAAGGTGGTCTTTGCATACTAGATTTTGGCCTTGCAAATTTCAGCAATAGGATAGAAGATATGGGAGTAGATTTGCATTTATTTCTTCGGTCTTTAGAAAGTAGCTTCAGTTCTTTAACTCATGAATGTTTTCAAAGTTTCATAAAAGGATATAGTCATTTTAAGCATTATAATGAAGTTTTAGAAAAAGTCAAAGAAATTAGAAGAAGAGGTAGGTATGTTTTGGAAAGGAGAATTTCAAGAAAGATTTGAATACCATTCTGCAAACTTACTCACCGCTTTGCTTCTATGTGAAATTTCATTCTTTTCTTCAACACTCATTTCACCGTATGTTTTGAAATGATTTTGTGGTATGAATATTGGATCGAAACCCCATCCTAAGCCTTTAATGTTTTCAGAAATTTTTCCTTCTACTTCACCTGTGAATATTTTTTCTATAATTTGATCTTTATAAGCGATTACTGTTTTAAATGTAGCCTTTCTATTCTTTTCATCTTTCATTAATTTAATTATTCCTTCATTTCCTATCGTTTTATAAGCATATGAAGTATAAGGACCTGGAAATCCTTTTAAAGCTTCGATGAATAATCCTGAATCTTCGATTATAAGTGGTTTTTTTAAAATTTGAAAAGCTTGTCTTGCGCAATATAAAGCGATTTCTTCTAGATCATCTGCTTGAATTTCATAAATATCTAAATCAAATGCTTCTAGTTCAATATCATATTTTTTAAGAATTAAGCTGATTTCTCTTATCTTGTTTTCATTGCCTGAAATTAGCGTGATCCTTTTCATAAGTTTATTAATAAGACCATATCTATTTCAACTATGCGAAGAGGTAGGGAAAAAGGAAAATCTCATTCGACAAGGCCTTCATCTAGAGATGAAGCTTTAATCGCTGAATTAGATACTGAAAATATTAAAAATAGAATTATAGAGCTAGCAAAAAAAGGAATTCCTCCTTCAAAAATAGGAATTATCTTAAGAGATGAAGAAGGAGTTCCTTTAGTAAAGCATGTTTTCGGTAAAAAGTTGGTTCAACTCTTAAAAGAATGGGGTCTTGCACCACAAATACCTGAAGACTTGCAAAATTTGATCAATAGAGCTAATAATGTAATTGAGCATTTAAAAGAACATCCTAAAGATTATAGAGCTAAAAGAGGTCTTGAAGAAATAATATCTAAGATCAATAGACTTGCTAAGTATTATAAAAGAGAAGGAATATTACCTCCAAATTGGGAACACGGTCTTAAAATTCCAAAAACATAATGCTAAATGAGATAAATTCAAAATTTGAAAACATATCGAGTTTTTTCGAAGAAGATTTTCTTCCATTTTTAATAGTAGCGCATTATGATGCAGATGGCTTGATATCTTCTTCTATTTTAGCTAAATTATTATTCAACGAAAAAATTCCCTTTGTTTTAAGGATATCTGAAAATCTAAAACCGAATGAATTGCTCGAATCTGCTTTTTCTAAAATAATAATTCTAGACTTTCAGTTAAAAGAAGATTTAGCAAAGATAGGTGAGGAAAAAAGGATTTTAGTAATAGATCATCATCCAATTAAAGGAGATAAAGAAAAAGTGAACTTGATCCATCCTTCAATTTTTGGATATGAGAATGAATTCGATGCATGTAGCTCTACTCTTTCTTATTTATTAGCAAAGCATTTCGATGATTCATTCATTGATTTAGCTCCTTTTGTAATTTGTGGAATGCTTGAAGATAGACATGATAGAGAAGAGAAAAGAAGCTTTAGAGGTTTGAATAAAATAGTTTTAGATGAAGCTGAAGAGGCTGGATTGATAAATAAAAAAGAAGGATTGATTAGTTATTGTGAATTCAATGAACCTTTATACAAAGTAGTTTCTTTAATGTTCGATCCATTTATGCCAAATATCTTTTCATCCAAAGAAAGGACAATAGATTTTCTTAAAGCTTGTGGAATTAGCGAATCTTTAATTAATAAGAATTTCGAAGAATTGAATGAAAAAGATCATGCAGAGATATCTCAAAAAATCGCAATTAAGCTCTTAAATGAAGGATTTAAAGCTGCCAAAGTTGAGCGAATTTTTGGTATGAATTATGAATTGCTCGTATATAGCAAATCGAAAAATTTACGATTAATAGGTAAATCAATAGATTATTTAGCGAGATCTTTGAATTATGAAGGTTTCATCGAAGCTCTATTTAATGATAAGCTATATAGATTCAACTTCAACCAGTATTTTGATGAATGTGTTTCTTTTATTTCTAAGATATTTTTACCTTTATTTCAAGAAAAAAGAATTAAAGAATACAAAAAATTCGTTCTTCTCAAATTTGAAGGAAAAATCGATAGATTTGTTGGATTGTTCGCAAATTTGATATCTGCTTCAAATATAACAAAACGTGTAGTTGCTGTTTCTTCTGAATTCAGCAAAGATGAATATAAAATATCTTTCAGGGCTGAAGAAGGATCTAAATATGATTTGGGCTCGATTGTTTCGAACATTGCGAAAAATTATCAAGGATCTGGAGGTGGCCATAGTTCTGCGGCAGGCGCAATAATTCCTAAAGATTATCTTGAAGATTTTTTAGAAGAGTTCGATAATGCCTTATAAGACAAGAATATTGCTAAAGATATCCTTCGACTCAATAAATACAGCAAGCAATGTATTATCTTCTTTAAGTCCAGATAATTTGAATATTCCTCAAGATCTTTACTTAAATTTCTTTCAGGAAGGAAACGAATTAATAATAGAAGCTAGAAGTGAAAACATAAAAAGATTGAGATCTACATTAGAAGAAATTTTAGTTTTGATTTCTTCTTTAGAAAAACTTTAAATTGAATTCAATAATTAAGAAAGATTATGAGTACTAAAGCTGTCAAGAAGGCACCGCCAAAAATCTTCAATGTCCATGTAGATGGTGTTTTCAAAGATAAAATCGCAGGTCAAATTTTGGGAAGAGAGCCAAGCCATATTTTGAAAAGAACTGTAGAAACCACTCTTGCTGAACTTTTCGAAGATTACACGAATTTATATTACCAATATGTTAAGTTAAAATTCCAGATCATCAAAGTAGATGGTACAGAAGCTTATGCAAAGTTCAAAGGTTATGAGCTTACTAGAGACTATGTGAGGAGTTTAATAAGAGTAGGTACTTCAGCAGTATATGCTATTTATGATGTTGATACAACAGATAACATAAAATGCAGAATACAAACCCTTGCAATTACTGCTAAACGTGTTTCTCATTCAAAAGAAAGTTTGATAAGAAAATGCATTTGGAAAGTTTGTGAAGAAAAGCTATCTAATTTAAGCTTAGATGATCTAGTTCAATATGTTTGCTTAGGTAAGCTTTCTGCAGATATTTTGATAGAAGCAAAGAAAATTTATCCACTTAAAAAAGTTGAAGTTATTAAAATTAAAGTATTAACGCCCTATCTTATTTAGCAGCTACAATTTTTATTACATCTCTATGCTTCAATACATACTCTGCACCAATTCTTTGTTTGTTTTTAACATCTATTGCATAGATGAAATTTTTACCCAAATCTGTATGAATCATATAAGCTAGTTCTCTTGCAGTGGTATCGCTAGGAACTAAGAAAACGTCAGGCAAAACATTTCCTTGATGATCAGTTAGTCTGTTTTGATCTTCGACAGGGAATACCGCAATGTAATTTAGGAGCTTGAAATAACATACTTCTAAAGCTTCCTGAACACCTGTTGAACCAAATTTCTTCAATACGTTTTCTCTAATATAATTTAAAACTGCAAGCCTTTTTTCATCGATATTCTTAAGTATCTTAAAATCAGAATTTCCAGGCATATAATCGATAATTCCTAAATCGGCAGCTTTTCTTAAAGCTAATTCCGCTTCTGCAGATACTGGAATTACTATTCTATCTTTCATTTCATTCTTAATCCTTTCGTAATTTATCCAAGACGAAGGTAAATCAATTTTATTAGCCGCAATCAAAATAGGTTTAGCTTCTTTAATTAACAAGCTTACAAATAATTTCAAATCATCTTCTTTCCATTCTTTAGGATTTTTGTTCATTTTTTGAACTGTTCTCATAATGTGTTTCCTTTTAATTGAAAAGCCGCTTAGTTTTCTTTCTAAGAAATCAACAATCTTAGAAGATTCTTCATAGATAAGCTTCCTCATCTCTTTCTCAAAATCTTCCTTTAAATGCGAAAATACCCACATAGTTATCTCTTCCTCAATAAACTTGATATCTTCTAAAGGATCATGTGTTCCAGGCTTAACTATTCTTCCTTCAAAGTCAGTAGAACCAGATGTATCGACGACATGTATTAATGCATCGCTCCTTCTTAATTCATCTAAAAATTTATTACCTAAACCTTTTCCTTTCCATGCTTCAGGAACAAGACCTGCAACATCAATAATTTCTATGGGTACGTATCTTGTACCATTAATACAAATTGAATTCCTTGGATTATCTTGAACTCCGAGTTCTTTGCAAACGCATTTGACTCGCACGTAACCTATTCCTTTGTTTGGTTCTATGGTTGTAAAAGGAAAAGGAGCAATTTTTACATTCAGTTTAGTAATAGCGCTAAAAAAAGTACTTTTACCTACGTTTGGTTTACCTATTATACCGATTAATGGCATCCAATGCAATTATTTCAATTTTCACTTAAAATGATATTTGAGGATTATGCATGAATGAGAGCTACTTCAACCATCATAGTTTAAATTTTTAAATGTTCTCTTCTTTTATCCTTATGTTCAATGTACTAATCTGCGATCCTATTTCAATAAATTGTGTTGAAAAATTGAAAGAAGAAAAATTCAACGTCATCTTCAAGCCTAATATTACAAGGGAATTGTTAATTGAAGAAGTTAAAGATAAAGATGCCTTAGTTGTTAGAGGAAGAACAAAGGTTGATGCTACCATCATGGATAATGCAACAAAATTGAAAGTTATAGTTAGAGCTGGTGTAGGTTTAGATAATATAGATCTTCAATATGCTCAAATGAAGGGCATTGAAGTTTTCAACACACCAGAGGCAGTCACTAACGCTGTTGCCGAATTAACAATTTGCTTTATTATATCATTATTACGAAATGTTCATAAAGGAAATTCTTCTCTTAAAAAAGGAGAATGGATTAAAAATCTTCTCATAGGCAGCGAGTTAAAGAGTAAAACTGTAGGGATTCTAGGTTTTGGTAGAATAGGTATGGAAGTAGCTAAGAAATTAAAAGCTTTTGATTGTAGAATTTTATGTTACAGTAGGACAGATAAAAGTGAAATTGCAAAGAAGATAGGCGTCGATTTCACTAATGATTTAGACTATTTATTAAGGGAGTCTGATATACTAACCGTTCACTTAACTCTTAATAATGAAACTTATAAGTTCTTGAATAGAGAGAGATTGGCCAAGATGAAAAAAGGAGCATACTTGATCAACACTTCAAGAGGCGCAATTATTGATGAAGAAGCCTTATTAGAAGTATTAGAGAATGGGCATTTAGCAGGCGCAGCCTTAGATGTATTCGAATATGAACCTCCTCAAACAGAAATTGAAAAAAGATTATTGAGATTAGAAAATGTTTTAGTTACCCCACATATAGGTGCTCAAACTAAAGAAGCGATGGAAAAAGAAGGTGAAGAGGTTGCTCGAATATTAATAGATTACTTTAAGAAGATTAAAATATGAGAAAATTGAGATGATTAGTTAATGGGTCTAGCAAAATACAGCAAACTGATAAAGAAGGTCTATGAAAATGAATTTAAGTTGAGATTAGCTGAATGGAGGAAACAACCTACTGTAGTTAAACTCGAGCATCCTACTATAATTTGGAAAGCAAGGATGTTGGGATATAAAGCAAAGCAAGGGATTATAGTAGTAAGGGTGCGTGTAAGGAAAGGAAAATTTTCAAGACAAAGACCTAAAACTGGAAGGAGACCTAAAAGGATGGGGACGACGAGATTAACTATAAAGAAAAGTCTAAGATTGATTGCAGAAGAAAAAGCTCAAAGAAAGTTTCCTAATATGGAAGTATTGAACTCTTATTATGTAGCTGAAGATGGAATGTATAAATGGTATGAAGTTATTTTAGTCGATCCATATAGCACGAGTATAAAAAAGGATAAGAGTTTGAATTGGATATATAGAGGAGAATAATGGCGCAAGTACCTGAAATAGATGCAGAAAAGCTTGAGTTTGAGGAATTAAGGAAGAAGCTTGTAGCATATGTAAAAACTAAAGAAGGTAAGAAAAGGAAAGCTAGAGGTTTTAGCAGAGATGAATTAAAAGCTGTTAATCTAACTCCTAAGCAGGCATTGAAGCTTGGAATACCAGTAGATATAAGAAGAAAAACTTCTTATGAAGAAAACATTAGCATTTTGAAAAGCATTGATTTAAAAAGGCTTGAGCAGCTTGCTAAGAAATATTTGAAGAAGAAAAAGAAGAAAGTAAAAGGTAAGCATAGAAAGAGAGTATTTAGAGGCTTGACTTCTGCTGGTAAGAAAATGCGAGGTCTTAGAAAAGATAAACTAATCAATACACACAAGTATAAGTGGAAGAAAAAGAGAAAATGGGAAAAGTAGCTAAGGGAATTAAATGTAGCGTTATAGGTTGTAATAAGGAAGCTGAGAAATCTCTTTCTTCACAAAGAGCTTCATTAGCTACTTCTTTGAAGTTTGCTTTGAATTCAAGGCAAGTATACTTATGTAAAGAGCATTATAAAATCTGGAAGAAAGAAACGAAAGAAATTAGGGAAATTGAAAGAGCTGGATGGGAATAGCTTAGAAGAACTTTGTATTGTTTTAATCGGAGACTATCCAAGCTTAGCTGAAAAGGAAGTACTTTATTCTTTAGATTCAGCTGGTTTTTATTATGAATATATTGAAACTAGAGGATTATTGCTCATTTTGAAAACATATGAATTCGTGGTACCTTATCTTGTTTGGAGATGTGCGAAAATAAGACATGTATCGAAATTAATATTTAAAGGAAAAATTGAAGAAATCAAAAATCTTGAAAAAATTAATCTAAATATCAAAGGTAGCTTGGCAGTAAGGATACATTCTTACGATAGAGAATATAAGCAAATAGTGAGAGATTTGGAAAGAAAAATAGGTTCTTATTTCTATTATAAAGGCTATAAAATAGATTTAACTAATCCTTCTAACTTAATCACTGGCTATATTAAGGATGGATTAATTTATTTAGGAATACATTTAGCAAGCACTAATCGAAAGCTTTTATTTTCAAGAAGACCAAGCAAGAAGCCCGCCTTTCATCCTTCATCTATGATGCCTGAAAATGCTAGGTTAATGGTAAATTTAGCTAAAGCTCCTTTGAATGAATTATTTGTTGATCCTTTTTGTGGAGTAGGAGGCATCTTGATAGAAGCAGCTTTCATTTCTCAACATTGTATAGGAATAGATATAGATAAGAAAATGTTAAAGGGTTGTAAGATTAACGTTAACTATTACGGATTGTATAATGTTGACTTAATTCAAGCTGATGCTCTTAAAATACCTTTAAGAAGAATTAATAGCATTGCATGTGATACACCATATGGAATTGCTTCTTCTTTGAAGAAGCGTGAACATGAAAAGCTTGTATATGATTTCTTAAGAAACTTGAAAGAATATGGTAAGTTAAGAATATGCATTGCAACAACTCTAGAAAATCTAGAACCTGAAGGATTTAAAATAATTTTGAAATATCCTCAAAAAGTTAGAGAATCATTAATAAGATGGCTTTACGTTTTAGAGCTATATGATAGAGATCGTTTTCTTGGGTACATCGGGGAGTAAACCAACAAAACATAGAGGGCTACCTTCAATTGCTTTGATATTCGATGGTGATATTTACTTATTAGATTGTGGTGAAGGCACGCAAAGACAAATTTTAAATTCAGGTCTTAATTCTAACAAAATAAAATGCGTTTTTATTTCCCATTTGCATGGTGATCATTGGTTTGGTCTTCCAGGTTTAATTTGGAGTACTGGTTTAGACATGAGAAAGGAAGATTTAGTAGTATATGCTCCAAAAAGGTTTTCAGAAATTTTTTCAACTTTAGATGAATTTTTGCATCCTTATAGACTTTATAAAGTAATCATAAAAGAAATTGAAGAAGGATTGATATATGAAGATAAGAAGATTGAAGTTTATGCAATGAAAGCAAAACATAGCGTTGAAAGTTATTCTTTCAAAATAAAGGAAAAGGACAGACCTCCTAAAGTATTAAAAGATAAGCTAAAAGAGCTAAACATTCCTGAAGGGCCTCATTTAAGAAAACTGAAAGCAGGATATCCAGTAAAGTTGCCGGATGGAAGAATGATATATCCTGAGCAAGTTTTAGGAGAACCGAAAAAAGGAAAGATCATTGTTTATAGTGGTGATACTGCACCAAATGAATCATTGATTGAATTTGCTAAAGATGCTGATGTATTAATTCATGAAGCCACTTTCAGCGATGAAGAAGAAGCGATGGCTAGAGAATCGAAGCACTCAACAAGTAGAGATGCTGCGAGAATTGCTAAGAAAGCAAATGTAAAATTATTGATCTTAACACATGTAAGCGCTAGATATAAAAGTCCTGATTTATTATTAGCTCAGGCTAAAGAAGAATTTGAAAATGTAATTATTGCTCAAGATTTCTCTCGCTTTCAGATTTAGCAGTTTTATATGCTTTTGGTAACGGTGCAATCATATCGATGATTTTCATTGGATCATCTGAAATGATTTTTATTTCTATCGCACCAAGTGGAGCTTCACCTGCAATTGTTACGAAAGAAATTCTATTCATGTATGCAGCTTGCTTATTTAATTTAAAGCTTAAGGAATTATTTTCTATGCTTCTCTCAAGAATACTTCTTGCAGTTAGTTCTATCCTTTGTTTCTTTATCAAATTTGCAATTTTATTCAAAGACTTGAGAGAATAAGACTTCGCAACATAATATTTTGAACCTAATTCTTCTATCAATTCTATTTTTTCGAAATCGAAAACATTTTCTAACGCAATCCTAACTTTTCCTTCATCTTCTGTAGGCTTTATTTCTACTTTAGCTATTATTTCAAGCATTTAATATCTTCTTCAAAATATCTAAAAATTGCTTTCTTAAATCTTCTTCTGTTCCTTCATTAACGATCATGTAATCAGCTATAGCTATAACATTTCCTATACCTAAAGAAAGTTCTCTTTCGTCTCTCTTTTTAAATTCTTCAAAATTATCAGGATCATCATTCCTTTTCCTATTTAATGCTCTTTTGAATCTAGTTAAAGGGCTTGCATGTATTGCAATGAGATAAACTTCTCCAATGGTTTTGAAATATTCTACTTCTTCAATATTCCTTATTCCTTCAACTATGACATCTTTATTTAGCTTTTTTATCTCTTCTCCACAAATTCTTGCTATTGCATCTCTTCCATGTTTTTCTCTTATTTCAAATATTAGCCTTGCTGTATCATGACCTAACTCCCTAACCTTATCTCCCATGCTAATGACATGTATTCCTAGCTCTTTTGCAAAGCTTGAAGCTAATGTTTTACCTGCCAAAGGCATTCCAGTAATGCAAATTATTTTCATCTTATTCGGTTAAATTTTAATTATACATATTTAAAAATAGATAATGCGCTGTTTCATAGCTATTGATATATCAAATCCTAATACACTTGAGAATTTAGCTAGGATGGCTAATTTATTCAATCTAGCTGGTGTTAAACCTGTTGAGAAAGAGAATTTGCATATAACGCTTAAATTCTTGGGAGAAATATCAGAAAAGATTGTTCAAGAATTGATATCCAAGCTTGATGAAGTCAAATATAAGCAATTCGAAGTTAGAGTAGCAGGCATAGGAGCTTTTCCGAATATGAGAAGACCAAGAGTTATTTGGGCTGGAATAAAGGAAGGACATCAGGAACTAATACAGCTTGAATCTTTAATTGAACATGCATTACAAGATTTAAAACTAAGAATAGAAGATGAAAGGTTTCATCCGCATGTAACCTTAGCGAGAATAAAAGATAATCGAAGCATAATGCAAGTTTTAGAAATAATTAATTCTAATTTAGATCAAGAATTCGGGAAATTCGAAGTTAAAGATTTCGCATTGAAACAAAGTACTTTAACTTCAAGAGGTCCTATTTATAGCGATATTAAAAGGTTCAATCTATGAGTATTGAAGAAATAATAGAGAAAGCAAAGGAAAAAACTAGCATAAGTCATGAAGAAAGAGAAAGATTGAATGAAGTAGTAAAAGAAGTAATTGAAAAGCTTGAAGAAAAAAAGAAAGAATTGAACTTAGATCTAATAATAGAAGTCCACGGTTCTTTTGCACATGATACATGGCTTAGCGGAGATAAAGATGTAGATATATTCGTTTTGAAGAGGAGCGAGGAAGTTATTGAAGAGGCGATGAAACTTGCAAAATCGACTTTTAAAGATTATGTTGAAAAATATGCTGAACATCCTTATGTTACAGTGTTTTATAAAGGATATAACTTCGATATCGTTCCTGCTTACTTATTAGAAAAAGGAGAAAAAATAAAAACTGCTACAGATAGAAGCAGATTGCATACTTTATATTTGAAAGAGGTCTTGAATGATGAACTTAGAAAGGAAATTAGATTGCTTAAATTATTCCTTAAGACGCTCGATCTTTATGGTGCAGAAATAAAAACAGGAGGAATGTCAGGTTATCTTTGTGAATTATTAATTGTTCATTATCGTAGTTTTCTTAATTTAATAAGATCTGCTATAAATTGGAAGCCATACAAAACTATCATAGGAGAATGGAAAGGGCCGCCTGAGCCTTTAGTCGTTGTTGATCCTGTGGATTCTACAAGAAATGTTGCATCTTCTTTCAAAAGAGTTGAGGATTTCAAATATGCATGTATTTTATTCTTAGAAAATCCTTCTTTAAGATTCTTCGAAGGTAGGAAATATAGCTCTCAAATTGAATTAGCTTTAGATATTTTTGAAAAAAGAGGAACCGAAGTTTTAGTTATTGAAATTGAATATCCAAAAATTCCTCCAGATCAATTTTGGGGTGAAATTAAAAGAGCAGAGCGAAGTTTAAACAATTTCTTACAAGTATATGATTTTGAGATTTTAGATTCTTTAACTTATTCTGATGAAGAAAAAGTTGCTGCAATAATTTTGGAATTGCGATCTAAAGAATTGAAAGAATTGAGAACTTTAGTAGGACCTCCGCTTAGCGAGTTGAAGAATGTGAAATCTTTCATAAAAAAACATTCACTTGAACCGATCTTTTTAAGAAATGGAAGACTTCATGTTTTGACAAAAAGAAAGATAAGCTCTTTCAATGAAGCTTTCAACAAATGGATAGTTACTCAATCATTACCTAAGGACTTAATTTATCCTTTGAAAAATGCTAAAATATATTCAGCTCAAGAAGCTAATGATAAGGGAATAAAAAGGAGAATATTCGATTTGGCATTCAAGGATTTTTGGTGGGTAAGAGAAGATCTGATAAAGCATTACAATATAGTTTTTGATGAGATTTGAAGAACTCATTTGCTATCCAAAATTCTCTAAAGAAGAATTCGAGAAAAGATATGCCGAGCTGAAATCTTTAGGAATTGAAGAATTAGTTGAAGGAGGGAGAACAATCATTTCAGGCTATAAAATTTTGGGTAAAGGAACTACAAGCTTAGTCATTAAAGCAATTTATAAAGGAAAAAATGTAGCCTTGAAAATAAGGAGAACTGATTCGAATAGAGAATCGATGTATGAAGAAGCAAAAATTCTTGAAATGCTAAAGAATAAAAATATTGCTCCTGAACTATTTGCCTATTCAAAAAACTTCATAGTTATGGAATACCTTGAAGGTAGGAATATCGACGAATTCATTATGAATGCAAATAGTATAGAATTAATTAAGGCAATTAAAAAACTAATTGAGCATTGCATAATACTAGATAAGCTAGGAATAGATCATGGAGACTTGAGCATTGCATCTGATCATGTAATAGTTTATGATGATGAAGTAAGAATTATCGATTTCGAATCTGCAAGCTTGAATAGAAAGCCGCAAAATTTAACAAGCATAATTTCTTACTTATTTTTATCAAAGAAACCTTTTTCAAATAAACTACTTGAAGCCTTTAACTTAAGTAGAATTGAAGTATTAGAGTTTGCAAGAGAATATAAAAAAGGAAATATTGAACCTATAATGTTTCTAATCAGAAAACTAGAAAACTATTAGGATAATTTATTAAGAAATTTAGCGAAATTTTTGCATGTTTCTTTTCTCTATTCTTCTTCCAAAATAAATAGTTCCTTCATACAAAGCATATATTGGAATCAACAAAGGTATTACGCTAAGAAAAGTTGGATCTGGGCTTATTAAACCTGCAATGAATGCTATTATCAAGTATAGCAGAATTCTATTCTTAGATAAAGTTCTTGTGCTCAGGATTCCGACTTCAATTAAAGGTAAAACAAAGGTTGGTAAAGCGAATAACAATCCTCCCAAAATCACCATTAAAACTACGATATTTATGAAATCATTTAGATTGATGAATAACGCAATATTTAAAGGATAATATAGAAAGATTAGAGCTCTGAAAGTAAGAGGTAATACAATTATGATAGTATAGATCATGCCAGCAATATATAACAAAGAGAATGGCATGAGGTATTTTTTAATTACAGCCTTTTCTCTTCTGTATAAAGCAGGAGAAATGAAAGCATATATTTCTCTAAACGCAACAGGTATTGTTATTGCTAGAGATAAATACAAAGCCATTTGTAATATAGCGAAAAGAGGAGCAGTAACAGATGTTACAATAAGCATCGATTCAGGAGGTAGATACGCTTCTTCCATTTTTCTAATTATCCAAAAAATCAAGGTATCATAGAACAAAATGCTCGAGCCCTTTATTCCAAAAGGATTAGGACTAGGAATTGCTAAGAATGCAATTAATGAAGCTATGAATATTACAATTATCCTTTTTATTCTTTTAGCAAGTTCATCGATATACTTCCAGATTTCTGGTTCCATTACGAATATACATATATTACCTTATTCATTATTATGTTATGGATTTGATATATAATGCTTGGGGGCCAACTGAATGGATATTGTTAATTTTCATACTATTAATACTATTTGGTTCAAGGAAAATTCCTGAAGTTGCTAGAAGCTTAGGAGAAGCTGTTAGAGAATTCAGAAAGGCGATGAGCGAAACAGAACAAGCTACTAAGCAGATGGTTCAACAGGAATATAAAGAAAGAGTTGTAAGCGAAAGAAGTGATGATCCTTTAATTGATTTAGCTAAAAGAAAAGGTATAAATGTTGAAGGTAAAAGCAGAGTTCAAATTGTCGAAGAATTAGCTAAGAAAATAAGAGAAGAGGAATCTACTTCTTAGTTTTGTTCAAAATCTCAACGATTAATTTTTCAAGTGCTGTAACACGCTCTTTAATTTCATTTATACTCTTCTCATTATTTGCATTCTTTGAATTCAGTTCTTTAATGAGTTCGTAAGTAACTAAAATTTCGTTATTCATTTTCTTTAAATTATTGATCAGCTCGTCTGTATATTCTTTGACATTTCTTCTTAGCGAATCTTCAATGTTCCAAAATATGAAATAAGAAGTCGCAACAATTGAAATGATGATTGCAAGGAATACATGAACTCCTCCAAGCTTTTGCGATATATCTGAAAGTGAATATTGAGGTAGCGAAAGGATATAAGATAGTATTATAATCGTTATGAAGAAAGCAAATATAGCTACTAAGCCTGTCAATATTGACCTAATTATCGTTGAAGTGCTCATGTAATTGCAATATCATATACGAATATAAATTTCACAGTAATATAATGAAAATTCATTAATAACACATATGTCTTGTCCAGTTTATTCAAGATACGCCACAAAAGAAATGCTATCGATATTCAGCGAGGAAGCAAAAATTGAAAGATGGTTAAAAGTTGAAGCTACTTTAGCTAGAGCTCAAGCTGAACTAGGAATGATACCCAAAGAAGCTGCAGAGGAAATAGCTAAGAAAGCTAATTTGAAATTTGTTAAAATCGAGAGAATTAAAGAAATTGAAAAAGAAATTGACCATGATCTATTAGCTGTAGTTAATGCATTAGCTGAAGTATGTGAAAAGGATTATGGAAGATTTGTACATAAAGGCGCAACGAGCTATGACATCGAAGATACTGCATGGGCATTAGCATTCAAAGATGCCTTAAATTTAATAAAGAAGAGATTAGAAGAATTATTGTCAATTTTGCTAAGAAGAGCAAGGGAAAATATAGATTTGGTATGCATAGGGAGAACTCATGGACAACATGCTTTGCCTACAACTTACGGAATGAAGTTTGCTCTATGGAGCTATGATATTTATAGGATTCTTCAAAGACTTGATTTCTTTTTAGAATTGGATATACTTGGAAAAATGAGTGGTGCTGTAGGAACAATGGCTGCTTTTGATGAAAAAGGAATTGAATTACAATCTAAAGTTATGGAATTATTAGGAATGAAACCTGCTTTAATATCTAATCAAGTAGTTCAAAGAGATGCTTTTGCTGATATCATATATCTTGTTGCCTTGACTTCTTCTTGTTTAGAAAAGATAGCAAAAGAAATAAGGAATTTGCAAAGAACTGAAATAGCAGAAGTAATGGAACCTTTTCATACTAAACAAGCTGGTTCTTCAACAATGCCGCACAAAAGGAATCCGCATAGATCAGAAAGAATTTGTAGCTTAGCTAGATATCAAAGAGCACTAGTTCAAGTAGCTTTAGAAAATATAAGCTTAGAACATGAAAGAGACTTGACGAATAGTGCAAATGAAAGAATAATGCTTAGTCATTCATTCATGTTATTAGATTTTATGTTAAAAGAAATGATCGAGATAATTTCTGGTCTTGAAATAAATTATACAAACGTTAAAAAGAATTTGGAACTCTTGAATGGAATTTATATGGCTGAGCGTGTAATGCTAAAGCTTGTTGAAAAAGGACTTTCAAGAAATGTAGCATATAACTTAGTTAAAGATTTAGCTATAAAGTCTTATCAAGAAAATTTGAATTTTGCAGAGGAACTTGCAAACAATGAAATTATAAGAAATTATTTAACGCAACAAGAAATAAAAGATCTTTTAAATCCTTATACATACATAGGTCAAGCAAAAAAGATTGTAGAAAATGTAATTTCAGAAATTGAGAAAAAATTGAAAAATTAGCAAATCTAAGTTTTCCAAACTATACTACATCCAAACGGTCTAGTTATTGGTTCTTGGATATCTTTACCTTCTAATAATGAATCTAAAGCTTTTCTAAGATCGTTGCTCTTAACTAAACTAGGATTTCTATTGTCATCAATCCTTCCTTGATATCTAAGTTGCCTTTTTTCATCAAAGACAAATACATGCGGAGTGCATATAGCTCCTAACTGTTTAGCTAATTCCTGAGATTCGTCTTTCAAATAAGGGAAATTATAGCCTTTTGCAATAGCTCTCTTTTTCATTTCTTCAATATTTTCATCATATCCTGCATTTGAATTTATCGCAATTACTTGAACGCCCTTGTTTCCATAATCCTTTTGGATTTGAATGATTCTATCTTCATAATCTCTATAAACTGGACATTTGTTTGAAGCAAATATAAGAACCAAGATTTTCTTATCCTTGAAATCTACTTCGCTTATTTCTTTTCCATAAATATCTTTTAGTTTAAAGCTAGGCATCGAATCTCCTATTTTCATTTTGAAAGATGGAGAAACGCTCATAGTAATATTTTTAATTTGCTGTGTTTATTTGTTTTATGGCTTTATCTACTGTGCCTTTGGATAAAGTAAAGAAGGACATCGTAAGTATTTTGAAAAGCTTAGGAATAGATGCAGAAGAAGTTGCTTCTTGCATTGCAAACATAAAGAAAAGAAAGGGGTATACTACATATATCTATTCACATGAATATGCTTCTTTAGAATCAAGATTAAGGGCGTTTATCGAAGATGTTGAATATAAACAATTAAAAAGCAAAGTATATGTTTGGTCTGAATATGAAGGTCAATACAGATATGTTCAAGTTGGATACTTTTTACCGAAAACAGATGAAGGTTTAACGCAGCTTGTTGTTCTTACTGTAGGCGTAGCGCAAGCATAAATGTCAAAGTTAAGATAGAAGAAATGACCAAAGCAGCAAGAGATAGCAAATAAGGATAGAAAATACCAAAGTTTAATAAAATTCCTGAAAAGCTTGCTCCAATAGCAACACCTGCTAAAGTAAAAATCTGTAATATCCCGCTTGCAGTACCTCTTCCCTCTTGACCTACAGATGAAACTATATAACTAGATGTCAAGAAAGCAAATCCTAAGGCTATACCCCAGATCGGAGATGCAACAATTAAATATAAGTTTATGTTCGTAATCATTACTAAATTAGCGATTAAGCCTATAATTGAGGCTATTAAAAGAGAAATTAATGGATTCTTTCTTTCGCATATATAGCTGGATAAGAAGTATGCAGGTATACCAACTAGTCCTGAAATAGTTAGAAATATTCCAACATATGCTCCTGCAGTTTCTTTTTTAAGGTTGAGTAATTGTTGAAGTGTCAAGCCTAGGCTTCCTGTTATAACACCGTTGAATAAATAAACAGAAAACATTGTAAGGAATGCGGGAATTAACAATTTAGAATTTAGCTTAACCTGCCTAACGGAATCAGGCAATCTAAATCCTGCAACTTCTTTTATTCTTTGGGCATAAATTAGATAAAACGTTATTAGATGAATTAATATCAGAATAACAAAGACATATCTAAAACCTAAGTATAGCGTAGTAAAAGAGGATAAGAGTGCTCCTATTACGACGCTTATTGAAATTAAGCTATAGAACAATGAAAGAGGATAACCTCTTTTCCTGAATTGATCACCTATAATAGCTATTGCAGAGGGGAATATGATCGAATCGAAGAATGCATGTACAGATCTAGCTATAATCAATAGTGAATAATTGAAAGCTAAAAAATATATCAAGAAGGCTATGATATCGCCTGGTATGGCTATCATTAAGGCTTTTCTTCTTCCAATTCTATCGACTAAGTATCCCAAAGGAAAACTTACAAAAATGGCTACAATGGAATATAGTCCTGCAATGAAGCCTGCAATAGCAGAACTTGCACCTAATTGAGATGCATACGTAGAAATAATGGGAGAGATCATAGAAGTATCTATAATGCTAGCAAATCCTAGAAAAGCGATGATTGGTAATATTCTCTGTGTCTGCATTATCTACATCTTCTTTGTTTTAAAATTAATAAATGACTATATTCAGGAATATACAACTTAATACTAATAGCCAGGTATATCTAATTTTAATAAGCTTTTTTCATAGTAATCCTTTATTTCTTTTGTAAACTCCTTATAATCTATGATATTTAGTATAGCAGGTAGTCTTATAGCTTCACCATATACAAGAGCCTCTTTTCTTTTTAAATTTGAAATGACAGGAATGAACAAATTTTGAAATTTTAATCCGCGTGTGCATGCTTCAATATCTTTTTCACTGGTTAATGTGAAAATGAAATAATTCCAAAGCATTGCTAAAACATCTTCATGAATTTGCGAAGGTCTTTGATCAATTATGCAAAGAACAATACCTCTTTTCCTTAGTTCTCTTGCAATGTTTCCAAATGCGGTTTTGTAATAAAGTTCGCCAGATAAAAACTTATGAGCTTCTTCAAGGAAAATAATCAATTTATACTTGAGCTGTTTGCCTTCCATTATATCGCTTATAGCTCTCTGCCATATCTTTTTAGATAAAAGATGTGCGATCAACGTATAAACTCTTGCATCATCTCCATATCTTCCAAAGCTTATTATAATGCTTCTTTCGCCTTTAAATAGCTCCTCTACGATTTCTTTCACACAATCTTTCTTATTTGGATTTAAGAATTCATATCTTCTTAATTGATTTAATCTAACTTTTCCTGATCTAAATGACTGTACAGCTCCAGCTCCTAGCTTTTGTATCTCTTCTTCAATTTTACCTTCTAAATATGCTTTCCTCTTTTCAAAATCTTCTCTATTTTCAAAAAATCCCAACAAATACAATATCCAAGTATGATCCTTTTTGTAAATTTCATCTCTCAGAACGCTATCCTTTTCGAATATTTGATTGATTATTCTTCTGTAGCTACCTAAATAATCTATGAATGCATCTGACAAATTCAAATTTTCTTTTAAAATTTCTATATCTTCCATTGTGAGCTCTTTAGGGTCAATCGTAAATTCTTCTAAACCAAACTCTCTAGCTAAAATCGAATCAGGTGTATATACTTTAAAATCGTTCTTAAAAAGCAATCCAACACCATCTGCATAGTCGTTACCATGCATATCTTTTACTTTTAGCCCATACTCGCTATGCATATCGAATATTAAAAGCTTCGTTTTCTTATCTTGATCATGAAATCTATTCGTTAAAATAATCAATGAAGCTAAGATATTGCCTAAATGAGTCTTACCTGTCCCAGATTTTCCAAATATACCGAAGGATCCTCTAGTTATTAATTCAACGTTAATGGGTATTTTAACCTTTAAGTCTAATTCTTTTATTGCATGCTTTGTATATCCTATGCCCCAACTTGTCTTATTATCCATTTTTCCATAGAAATTCTCTATATCTTCCTCTTTCGGTAAATAAATTCTACTTTCATGTACAGGAATTGTATCTACTTCTTCAACACTACTTTGGTTTGTTTGAGCTAAAGGTATTATTAAAAATGAAGTTGAAAACTTACCTAAATTACTATAGGTCTTTATAGTCGTTTCAGCAATTTTTTTGCTTTCTCCTTCTTTAGCTAGTTGTTTAGCTAATTCACTAGCTTTATCTGAACCTGATGAATGGAAGATCTCGGCTACTAAACCCAAATATTTTCTCTTTGCACCTTCAACTACTATCAATGAGTTTGTTGCAATATCTTCTGTTAAGTTATAATCCTTTAATTGAGCAGTTAACCCACGTGTAGAGCTTGCATCAACTATATAAGCGAATTCTTTATCCATGTTTATTTATTTTCAATGCTTTTTCAAATGCTCTATTCACAGAATCTATGAGATCTCCAAGATAGTTTTCTTCCAAATTATTATGTAGCGTTCTTAAAAGTATGTACATTTCCTCTTCATTAAAATATTTCATAAGATTTCTAAAATAAACTTCGAGAAAATAATTGAATAAGTTCCTTTCGTCGCTTGGCAAAGTGTTATATATAATCGGTATATAACGAATTCCTTCTTCATTTATCAAATGCATATCCCTTATCAATTCCTTATCAGGAATAAAAACGAGATCATGGATAAGTGGGATTTTATTAGGTCTTCCTTGTTTTATTCCATTACTATCTACATATGCTACTATAATAGCTCCGCATGTTATAGCGAATTTATCAAGAATGTCTTTATAATCCATACCTAATTCTTCTCTCTTTCTTCTTAATGGTTTTAGTCTATCAGTAAGAGGGATTAAAGGCTCGATTGCTTGAGACGTAACAATTCCGATATGAATTTCATCTCCTGCTAGAGCTGCTACAAATGAAGAATAATCTGGAATGTGATAGAAATCATAAAGTTGGAATTCAAAATACTTATGTTGTGCTTTTAATATTTCTCCTATTGCTTCCTTTGATTCTTTACTCTTGAATATTTCAACCCAATTTTTCATATTATTCTTAACAGTTTTCTTTCAAGCTTTTTGCTCATCTTAACAGGATATATACCAGGAAGTTCCTTATCTAGCATGCTTAAAATGAATCTTTTTTCTCTTTCAGATAAATAAGCTTGTTCATGTGCTCTTTCCATGCAATATGGATAACCGCCGCCTATTATGCTTTGTAAAAACACGATTTTGCTTATTTCATCTACCATGTTTTCAAGTTCTTCAGGAATTTCTACACGAAGTACGTTTCCTTCAGATACTTTAATGTAAAACGTATAGATTGTTTTATTAATCAGAGTGCATGGTAAGTTTTCAATCTTCAAAAGAGGGCTTCTTTGACCCACTTTAAGGATCTTATCGAAAAGTTGTTTATCGCTGATCTTTATTTCCTCTAGCTTGGTATCTTTATTAAGGAAATTTATAAAAGGTCTAGCCATACTATAAAAGACTGCAATAGGATAAGTTCCTTTTTTAATCATCAAGTTTATGTTTTCAAATAATTTCTCCATTATTTTTTCAATAACATTTTCTTTCATGCTAGCAAGAAAACTGGAAGATAAACTTTCATCTAAGAAAACGTAGGAGCCTTTTATATCTATCCTTTTGCTAATTTCTTCAATTATATTTGCATATTCCTCCAATCTTAAATATTGTAGAATCCAAGAAGAAATCCTGCTTTCCTCGATTATTTCCTCAACTTTTTTCTTTGTATAAAACTTTGGAATGCTCTCTTCTAGGTATTGATTTTTTTCATAATCGTAGAAGAAATAGCCAATATTTATTAAGATGAAATAAGGCGTGATATGATGAGAAGTCATTTCGCTAGTATCTAATGCAAGTACTTTTTTATTCCTTATTCTATCGAAAGCCCATCTATTTTCGCTCAGATTTTGATTTATGTTAGTTATATCAATGCAATTCTTGAATTTGATCCCCTCAACTGGATAAGCAAACTCCTTTCTTTTATCCTTGATAAGCCAACTCTCTAATGCTTCATCCTTAAATTCAAAATAAGCTTTTTTAAGTCTATCAAGAACATTTTTCTCAAGTTCCATATCTTCAATTAAATCTGAGCTTACTTTCTTAATCACTTTTATAATTAAAGCTTGATTCAGCATCAATCTAAAATGAACAAATCAATATTTATGTTAGCTTTTTTTCAAAACTTTAATTAGCTCATTATATAGCTCATTAAAAATTCTGTTCCAGTTTTCTCTTGTTAAAAAGATCAATTTCTTTTCTCCTATAACCATGTTCGCGTAGTTCAAATATTTTCTATGCAATGTTGCAAGCAAATGTTTTTCAGACCTTAATATTTTTTCAATAGTTATTTTAAAATTAATGCTCATGAATTCCATTGCACCAATTTCATCACAAACAATTAAATCGCTTTCATTTAATGCTCTCTCTAAAGCTTTTACACCTATTTCTTCTAAATCTTTTAGGTTTATTATATAAGCGCCAAACTTAGGTCCTTGGAATATTTGTTCTTTTGATGCCAAAATTCCCTTTTCATTATATTTCAAATCTAGAATGCTAAAGCCTATTCTTGTATTATTTTTTCTTATTTCCTGCGTTACGAATCCATCATATTTTATTCCTTCAGTCTTTAGTTTCTCTATCAAGTTAAGTATTAATGTAGTTTTACCTGATCCAGGCTCGCCTGTTATTAACCATTTCATTTCCACATTTCTCTTGCTAATTTACCTTCATATTTGAACACATTAACCAACTCTTTAGCCTTTTCTCTTTTTTCTCTAAATTCTTCTAGAAATTTATTCAATTTATCAATCAATATTTGTTTCAATTCGCCAGACAATAGCTTGCCGCTTCTATATTCTTCTTCTATTTTCTTTATTTTATTATCATCTTCTTCGAAGAAATAATATAACCATTGAAAGCTCACATCTACTTCCGGATTTCCTCCATATTTTCTATGCAATTCAATCGTTGCTTGTCCTCCAGAATAGGCATGCTTCATAATTTTATTCTTAACAGTTTTTTCATCGTCACTTAAGAATATGCATGTTTCTGGTTTTGAAGTACTCATCTTTTCCCAAATCCCTATCAAAGCCGGAATTAATTTCAAATGAAGTGCTGCTGCTTTGTAATAACCCATGCTTTCTGCAATATCTCTTTGGATTCTCCAGTAAGGATCTTGGTCTATTCCTGCAGGTATTAAACATCTCCTTTTTTCAAAAAAAGTAGGCGCCATCTGTATTGCAGGATAGAATATAATGCCTATGTTTGTTGAACTTTCAAAACCGAATACAGCTTTTGCCAATGAAAAATTCACTTTTTTAGCAATTTGAATAGCTTTTGGATATAACTTCGCAATATATTCTGTATCTTGGAATATGAAAGTTCTATCTTCATCAAAACCTACAGCTATTATATCGAGAATGTTGTCATAAGCCCATTTTCTCGTAGTATCTTCATAGGTCAAGTCGTCTCTCTGCAGGAATCTTTCTTCATCTGCTATCATTATATAAACGTTAACCTTGAATTTTTCTTGAAGCCATTTTGTGAGATAGAAAGGTAGTATGTGACCAATATGCATAGGTCCTCCTGGCGCTCTTCCCGTGTAGAGAAAGAATCCTCTATTGTTTTTAATGTCTTCTAATACTAATTCGAAATCTCTATGAGAGAATACAATGTTTCTCCTAAAAAATACATGCAACTCGCCTGCCAGATTCTTTAGCTCTTCCTTTAATTTTTCGTCAAAAGGCTTTGTTCCGAATTGCTCGATTAATTTATTATAATCTATCTTTCCTTTTGCTTCCCAAGGAGTAATGCTGAATTCTTCCACAATATAGACCACCTAATTGCTAATTCTCATTTAATATAATATCTTTTATTTTTTTAGCCAACTCTTCGTTATTCGTAACAAGAACAGCAACTCTCTTATTTTCTAGAATACTTACTTTATTTAAATCATCATTTAAGATTTCAACATATCCTCCTGCATTTTTAACCATGAACATTCCTCCTACTATATCAAGTAATCTTACTCTAGGTGTAGGAACAATGAATGCATCTAACTTTCCTGATGCAACGTATGCTAAATCTAATGCTATTGCTCCGAAAAACCTAATATATCTAATAGCTTCGAGTATTTTATTCAAAGTCTTACCATATATAATGGTTTCTTTCGTCAGCTTAACATCAATGCTCGCAATTACTTCATTTAGATCAACTGTCTTAGAAGTCTTAACCTCTTTACCGTTTAGATAAGTTTTATTACCGTCTGAAATGAACATATCTCCACGAATTAAGTCAATAGTTCCCGATATTATAATATCTTGAAATCTTTCTCCTTTTGCTAATACTAATGTAGTTGCACAAAATGGTAAGTCTCTAAAGGTATTGGTGCTTCCATCTACAGGATCAACGATTGCAATTCCTTCCCCATAACCTTCAATTATTCCTTTTTCTTCTGACAAAATTTTACCTACTTTATCTTTTAATTCGTTGATAATGACCTCTTCAACATATTCATCAAAATAAAGCGTTATGTCACCTCCATATCCTTTTTTAATCTTTTCTTTGAACTTTTGAGACTGTTTTACTTCATGGAACGCATTATATGCTTTATTCAATATATTTTCAGCCAGCTCAATGTAATTCATATGCAAGACTTATAAGAATTCTTAACTCTATATAAATTGTGCTTCCTGAAGCAATAGAAAAACTTTTTGAAGAAGCTCTAGTTGCTGAGTTCGCAACTATAGATCATCATGGTATAATTCATGTTCATCCAATGTTACCTTTGTATAAAAAAGGTCAAGGATATTTGGTTTTCACTTCAAGCATTTTATTCAGTAAGAAAGTAGAGTACATAAGAGAAAATCCAAAAGTCTCTGTTTTCTTCAATAATGAAGCAGGTGTTAGAACTAAAGAATATTTTCCAGTCTTAGTCAAAGGTTTAGCAAGCTATGATGATTCAGATATCCATGAAAAATGGATGAAATATTTAGATTTATGGAAAAGAAAAGAACCATACATTGGTAAGTTATTAAAACAGAGATTTGCATTGCCTCTTTTCTGGGAAAGAGTGATCATAGAAGTAAAACCTATCAAGATTTATGCATGGAGGAATGGAGCTATAAATGAAGAACCAATAGTAATCGATGCTGAAAATGAGATTTGAAGATCTAATTAAATATATAAAAGAAAATTTCAAGGAGAAGCCATCAATCCATTTCATAGATGAAGATGGATTTCCTATAGCATATGCTGTAGATGTAGAGATATCGCATGAGATAATAATCAAAACTCCAAAATATTTGAATATTAAGGATAAAGAAGTAAATCTCGTCTTCAATCATATAACCGAGATTCCTAGCGGCGGTTATACTGATAGGAGATATATTGTAATAAGGGGTAAAGTTCAAGATATCGAAGGGAATTTAGTATTAAAACCAACTAAATATTACAATTGGGATGAAAAACAATTACCATTCGTTAGCTATTGCGAAAAGAACGTAAACAGAGCCAAAGAGTATCTAGAGAATTTATCTAAGTTGAAAGGAAAGCCTGTAAAACCAAAAATCGGAGGCTTTTGGTTGATATTCAAAACGATAAGGTTACCTTTCTTAATTGCAAGTATAATTCCTGCTCTAATAGGAATAATGATCGCTATCAACGAAGGTTTCATAGATATAATTTCTGCATTTTTGATCGTAGCAGGCGTAGCTATAATACATGCGGCATTGAATGTTGCGAACGATTATCATGACCACATAACAGGAGCTGATGTGATCAATTTAACACCTACTCCTTTTTCAGGAGGCTCTAGAGTAATTCAACATGGTCTTATTGAACCTTCAACTTCCTTCAAGATCTTTTCATCTCTTTACATCGCTGGAATAGCAATAGGATTATACTTCACTCTATTAAGGGGCATTTGGGTTCTAATAATATTAAGCATAGGAGTTTTCATAAGCTATTTCTATAGTGCAAAGCCTTTGAGATTCGCAGAAAAAGGATTGGGAGAAATAATGGTAGGAATAGGTTTCGGTCCAATAATAACACTAGGTTCATATGTAGCGATGACAGGTAAGCTATCTCTCATTCCTTTATTAGTTTCGATACCTATAGGTACACTTATAGCTTTAATATTATATGTCAACGAAATACCTGATAGAGAATGGGATATTAAAGCAGGAAAATTAACTTTAGTTGCAAGAATGAAAAAAGAAAAAATAGCCAAAGGCTATTTGATCGGGATAATAATTACTTATCTTTCTTATGTATTATGTCTATTTTTAAGAGCATTACCAATTTATTCTCTTCTTGTTTTAGCATTGTTACCTTTGGCAATCAAAGTCTATAAAGGAATAAAATCTGGATATCATGATCCATATTCGATGATTCCAGTATGCGCGACACATATAAGCTTTTATATCTATTTTGCTCTCCTAGTATTGCTTTCTTTAATTTTAAATCTTATGTCGGTTAATTTACCACTTTAAGTGGGGTCGCCAGGATTTGAACCTGGGACCACGCGGTCCCAAGCCGCGCATTCTACCAAGCTAAACTACGACCCCTTAATTTTTTTAAATAAAGACCAATTTTAATTTTTCTTCATCAATAAAAGATTTGTGATCACTAAGATAATCAAAGTCAATCCTTTAAACTTCACAAAAGATGAAATTAAGGAGGCAATAGAATTAATAAGAAACGGTGAACTTGTAGCTTTTCCTACCGAGACAGTCTATGGATTAGGAGCTGATGCGACTAATTCAAATGCAGTCAAAAAAATATTTTTTACAAAGAGAAGACCTTTAGATAATCCTGTAATTGTTCACATCTCTGATTTGAATAATCTAATAAACGTAGCCTTAGAAGTGCCTGAAGAAATCTTTGATTTAGCAAGAAAATTCTGGCCAGGACCTTTAACTTTTGTTCTTAAAAGAAATCCCTCAATAGCTCCTGAAGTTTCAGCAGGCTTAGATACAGTTGCTGTTCGTTGTCCTGCACATCCAGTAGCTCTTGAATTGATCAAATCTTCAGAAAAGCCAATTGCTGCGCCTAGTGCAAATAAAGCAGGCAAACCTAGTCCTACTAGAGCTGAGCATGTGCTTGATGATTTCAAAGATGAAATTCCTCTAATAATAGATGCTGGAAGCACAATTTATGGTGTTGAATCAACAGTTATTGATGTTACAAAAAAACCTCCTGTTCTTTTAAGACCTGGCGCAATGCCAATTGAAGAAATAATGAAATATATCGGCGAGATTCATATACCTGAATTTGTAAGAGGACTAGGTAAATTTGAAGGTCCTGCATTATCTCCTGGCTTGAAATATAGACATTATTCGCCTGAGAAACCTTTAATTTTGGTCGAAGGAGAAGACAAACTCAATGCTCTAAAGAAACTGTTAGAAGAATACAAGAATGCAGGTTTAATACTTACGAAAGAAACTGCAAATTTCTTTAAAGATCAAAAAGAGCTAATAATTATAGGTAGCAAAGATAATCTTTTTGAAATCGCATTCAATCTATTTTCTTCCCTAAGAGAAATGGATAAAAGGAATATCGATGTAATAATCATCGAAGGGGTTGAAGAAAAAGGAATTGGTTTAGCTATCATGAATCGCTTAAGAAAAGCTGCGAGCAAAATAATAATAAGCTAGTGAAAGTTTCTAACATCATGAAATACATAACTTTAGAAAGTCTTGATGTAAAAGTTTCAGCTATAGGTTTAGGATGTTGGCAATTCGGAGATCCTAATTGGGGCTGGAGTAGTGAACTGAATGAAGAAAAAGCAATTAAGATTATTCAAGAAGCCTTCAATTTAGGAGTCAATTTCTTTGACACTGCAGAGATTTATGGCGAAGGTATTTCAGAACAAGTGTTAGGAAAAGCGTTGAAGGGAATAAGGGATGAAGTTGTCATAGCTACAAAAGTTGCTCCTTTTCATTTAAGATACAAAGACGTAATCAAAGCTTGTGAAGGAAGTCTTAAAAGGTTGAATACGGATAGGATAGACTTATATCAGATCCATTGGCCTCACAATTATATTCCTTTAAGAGAAACTGCAAAAGCATTGGATGAATTATATCTTCAAAACAAGATTAGAGCTGTAGGCGTAAGCAATTTTCCCGTCCCTATGATAAGAGAATTGAAAAGATACTTGAAGCATGCTCCGCTAGTATCGAATCAAGTTCAATACAATCTCATTGAAAGATTAGCAGAAAAGGAAATCATAAGATATTGCAAAAGAATGAAAATGATCATAATAGCTTACAGTCCTTTAGCGCAAGGATTGTTAACAGGAAAATATAACTTAACAAACATTCCTACAGATAATATAAGAAAAGGTAAAGCGTGGTTCAAAAAAGAAAATTTTGAAAAGATAATGAATGTATTAAAGGAACTTGAAATCATAGCTAAGAAGTATGAGAAAAAGCTCAGTCAAATTGCTCTAAATTGGATCATTTCGCATTCAAATACGATAGCCATACCTGGAGCTAAAAGCATTGAGCAGCTTAGAGAAAATATTGAAGCTGGAAATTTTCAGCTTAAAAGAGAAGATTTCAGATACATCTCAAAGCTTACAGAAAATTTAGAATTAGACTATTTTTAAACTTTTTAGTCTCTTTATTTATTTTTATTGTTTATGAAACTCAAATTCATTAGTGGTTGTTCAGCTGGAAAGCCAAATTTGTTATTGCTAGTTAAAGATAATGGAAAATCTGCTGTTTTCGATTGTGGTTTTCAAAACGAAATGCCAGATTTCAGCAAAATAGAAGGCGAAGTCGAAGAAATATTCATAACACATGCGCATGCAGATCATATAGGCGGTCTAACAATTCTCAAAAGGATGTTTCCTAATGCAAGAATATTCATGAGCGAACCTACTATTGAGATAGGTAAAATTACAATTAGTAGCTTAGAAATTAAGAGCAAATACAAGATACCTATGAATGAAATCGAAGAAGTTATGAGCGATGTTGAAACGATAAGAGATGGAATTATTTTAAAATTCGACGATTATAAGGTATTACCGATATATGCAGGACATTTGTTAGGTGCATTGTCTTATTTGATAAAATTTGATTCTCATACTTTACTCTACACAGGAGATATAAGCATTTCAGAACTTCCTCTTGCGGGGAAATTTGAATTAGCACAAAGCAACATCGACTTGATAATTTCTGAGAGTAACTTTAGTTTAGGCTTAGATACTTTTAGGTCTTCATTGGAGAAAATTTCGCAAATAATTGCTTCTGCAATAAAAGTTAAAGGAAGAGTTGTTATGCCTTTGCCTGCAGCAGGAAGAGCACAAGAGATAGCTGTTTATTTATCTTACAAGATGCTAGCAGGAGAAATTCCGCATACTACAATATATGTTGATGGAAGCGTCAAAGATGTGATGCGAGTTTATGATAAATATTCATCCAATTTAAGAGGATATTTAAGTGAATATTATACAAAAGTGCGTTCTGCAGGTTTGATAAAACTTGTCTCGGATGATATGAGAAAAGAATTAGTTAGAAATGAAAGGCCTTTCATCGTGCTAACTACATCTGCGAATCTAAAATATGGACCGAGCGTTTATTATGCAGAGGAAGTTTTTCTTGATGAAAATTCATTAATCTTATTCACAGGTCGTGTTGATGAAAAAACACTTGCAAAGAAAATTCTATATTCAAAAAAAGGTGAGCTAGTTGAGTTTCGTGGAGTAGCTTTAAGCAGGAAATGCAATGTTCAAATGAATGAATTAAATGAACACGGAAATGCAACTGATCTAATTGAAATGGTAAATAAAATTTCTTCAAAATCAATCCTGCTTACACATGGCAATGATGTTGTGAAACAATACTTAATGCAGTATTTTCTAAAAGAGAATTCAAGATTTTCGGTATTTGATCCTTTAGAAGGAGATTTTATTAACTTAAATTTGTTATTTTCCATAGTTAAATCACAGAAAAAATTTGATGACGAAGAGTTTTTTGAAGCCTTATTGGAGAGAATTATAGAATCGATAAGAATCGAATATGATAAAGGTAAAATCCTTACGCGCGATTTTATAGAAGAATTGCTGAGCAAGAACGATATATTATATGAAATACGTAATATAGAAAAAGCAAAACAACTATTTTTCATCGCATTTAGATATGGGGTTAAATATTCATACAAAAATCACAAAATAGATTTCAAATTCGTAAGCGATCTCATGGAAATCATCTCAGAAATCATCTCAGAAATTCTCGGTAAAAGTGCTTCGAATAAACTCTTCAACCAATTGAATGAGACCTCACCAAAATTCTTTAAGAATCTCGTTTTAAAAGGAGGGACGATGAAAGCTAACTTGGGCGTAGAAATAATTTCCTTAGAAAATCTGAAAGAGATATTGAATGATTTCGAAACCAATTTCTCTAGATTTGGAATTAAGGCCCCTTCTATTAGCGAAATTAAAAAGCTCTGTGAGCAAGAATTGATCATCGATAATTCACTTAGGAATAATTATTTGAGAGTATTCGGTTAAAATTAGATTAATAAGATTTTCCTTATTTTAAATAAATTAGCGGGAGTCATCTAGCCTGGCTATGATGCCGGACTCATAATGCAAAGCCGGGGCAGGCATGCGTGGAATCCGGTGTCCCGGGTTCAAATCCCGGCTCCCGCATACGTTTATTATTCTAATAGTCTATTCTAATCATAAATGAAGATTGCAATAATAGGCGCAGGACTGCAGGAGCTAATTGTGCATATTGGGCTGCAAAAGAAGGTCATGAGGTAATCTTATTCGAAAGAAACAAAACATTAGCTCATAAACCTTGTGGGGAAGCTGTTTTTAAAGAAGCTTTCGATTACGTTCCTATAAAACCTGAAGGATCTAAATGGTATTTAAATTATGTACACAAGGCTGAAATTTACTTTGATAATAAACTGATCATTGAAGTCGATACAAAACCTTTTGAAGGTTTTATAGTAAATAAAAGGATGTTCCTTGAAGAACTTGTAAATGAAGCGAAGAATGAGGGTGCTAAATTAAAATTAGGTGAAGAATTCAATGAAAAAGAAAATTATGATTTAATAATCGATGCTGGAGGATTTGCTTCTACATATGCAAGAAGGAAAGGCTTACCTTATCATGGCTATAAGCTAGCGCCTGCAATTTGTGGTTATGGAAGGTCGAATAAAATCAAGGAAGATACATTATACTTCGAAGTTTATAGTTTCGGCTATGCATGGATATTCCCTTACGGTAAAAATTATTGCAATTTCGGAATTGGAGGGCATACTATTTTTAAAGAGGAGTTGCTCGTTAATCTAAAGAGATTTCTAAAATCGAGATGAATTCTAAGCTTGAAGGAGCAGGCTTTCCTTCATATGGTCTTTAGAAAAATTAAGTATAGGTAACATAAGAGTTGCTGAGACTCTGCAGGTATGGTAATGCCTATAAGCGGTGAAGGGATAAGATTTGCATTGTATGCTGGAAAGATATGCTACAAAGATGATTATGAAAAATTATTTTCAGAGAAATATGGTAAAAATCTGAAGGAAGGTAAGAAGATACTTGATTTATGGCTAAGCTTAAATCAAGATGAGCAAAAAGAATTATTGAAGAGCTTAGATCCTAAAATTTTACCAAGAATTTTTCTTGAAGGATATAGACCTAATTTGATGGAGGCTTTGAAATTGGTTGTAAAGCCAAACATATTGAAGAAATCGATTAAGCATTTTATTAAATAGAAGCATAATAACTTCATGGTTGGTTGGGTTGACATATTGACTGCAAAGCAGGCTCATTTTTTTAAACATTTTATAGATAGATATAAACTCCTTGCTACTACAAGGCAATATAGCGAAAGTCTTGCAGCTATAAATTTTCTGAATATAAAATGTGATGTAATAGGTAAGCATGGCGCAAATGTATTAGAAAAGCTAATTAACAGCATTGAGAGAAGCTATGCATTATTGAAATGGTTTTTAGATAAAAAACCAAATTTTTTAATTTCGCATGGAAGCGTTGAAGCAACAAGGATAGCATTTCAAGCAGGAATTCCAATATTTGATTTCAATGATACACCTGAATCTATATTTGTTGCTAGACTTACAGCTCCTTTGACTACTTTAATGATCGTACCAAAAGATTGTGGTGAAGGCTTTAGAAAGTATGGTGCTCAAAATGTGATAGAATATGATGGATTAACACAAGTAACTTGGTTAAAGAGATATAAATATGACATTGAGATTGTTAAAAAATTGAATTTGGACGAGAATAAAATCACTGTCATAGTAAGAGAACCCGCTTATTTAGCTTCACATATAGAATCTGATTCATTACATTTCAAGAGAATTGTGAGCATGCTTAAGGAATTTTCCGATGAGATAAATCTCATTGAAATTGAAAGATACAAAGGAAAGTTCATAGACGTTCCTTCGTTGTTGAATAAAGCAGATATAGTAATTGCAACAGGCACAATGGTAGGTGAAGCAATAGTGAGCGGTGTTCCTTTGGTTATTGATTATTTTCCAGTATTACAAAGTATGTATAAGCGCTTTTATAAAGAAGAATTCTTTTTGCATAGCACAAACTTAGAAACAATTATTTCGCATGTAAAGAATTTCATAAGGGATCCTAAAAAAAGAAGAGAACCTATGTATTACAAAATGGAAGATCCGTTAGATATATTCGATGAAATAATTCGAGAAAAATTCCCTAATTTGCTTGAATGAAAATAAAGATAATTGGAGGAGAAACTTTAGGTACGAGAAGTTTATCTAGCTTTATTGAATGTAGCGATATAAGGATACTTATTGATCCAGGTGTTGCATTAGGTCCTAGATTCAACCTTTTACCCCATCCTATTGAATATGAGAATTTAATGAAAACGAGGAAGGAAATAGAAAGTTATGCCATGGAAAGCGATGCTGTTTTTATATCTCATTATCACTATGATCATTTCACTCCTTTTTGGAGAGAAATAGATAATTTATGGACCTTTGCAGACTTAAGGAGTGCAGAGAAAATATACAAGAATAAGCAGGTATTCATCAAAGATCCTTTTAATAACATAAATGAAAGTCAAAAGTCAAGAGCAAGAGAATTTTTACCTAATTTGAGAAATGTTGCTAAAGAAGTTAGAATAGCTGATTTTAAAGAATACAAAATAGGTAATACAAAGTTAGTATTTTCAAATCCTCTTCCTCATGGTGAAGACAATACTCCATTGGGTAAAGTTTTAATGTTATGCATTGAAGATAAAGGTGAGAAGTTTTTATTTGCTAGTGATGTTGAAGGTCCTATAAGCGAGAAAGTATTCGAAGAAATAGTCAGAATGAAACCTAATTATATGCTCATTAGCGGCCCTCCTTTATATCTTTTAGGTACTAAGCTTTCTCATAATAATTTCCAAAAGGCAATCGATAATTTATCCAGACTTTTAAAACATGTAGATATAATAATTTTAGACCATCATTTTCTGAGAAGCCATGAATCATTGAATTACATAAAGAAACTTAAAGAAACAGCAGATAATTATGGTTCGATGTTGATGACTATTGCTGAATTTAATAATATGGAGATAAAAATGCTCGAAGCATATAGAAAAGAACTTTATAGAGATAAGCCACCTAGTGAAGAATTCATTGAATGGACTAGAAAAAAGAATGGGATACCTCCTATTTCATATAAAAAATAAAATTTATGTTAAGATTATTACTAAATTATGATTTAATAATTAAAGCTTTTTAAAAGTTTAGTAATGAATATACTTAAGTACGCTGGATATGCCTGTGAAAATGAATTGTTAGCTTTGCTATAACTCGATAGGATAAAAGTTATTAAGCCTAGCAAACCGATAATTCACGTTTTAAAAGAGAGAATGTCAAATCTTTTAATCTAACTGATCAAAAAGCTTAAGGAGTTTGGGTTAATAATCTCTATAACTAAATGCGATATTCAAAGTTTCGGAAAACTTTATTAAGAATAAGGCTTAAATTAAGGGAATCCTTAGCTATTAAAGCATGAGCGGTAAAATAAAGATTCAAAATCTACCAGCGGAGCTAAGGAGAAAAGGCTTAGAGGAAAAGCTGGCAGCGATCTATAAAAAGAATGATATAGTGTTTATGGCTATTTTCGGTTCCTTTGTTGGAGGATAGCAAAATAGAAAAAGCGATATTGATATAGCCATCGAATTTGATCGAGATAGCCAAAAGAGTCTTATTGATTTAGTCAGAATAGAAAATGAACTAAGAAAGATATTTAAAAGAAAGGTCGATCTCATAATTTTCAGTAGTTTAAGCCCATATATAATAGAAGATGTAAAAAAAGAAATGAAACTCATTTATGAGAAGAGATGAAGCTTACTTAAAACATATTCTAGATGCGATTTCTAACATAGAGAGATTTACAGAAGGTTTGACTAAAGAAGAATTTTTTAGAAACGTAGAGAAGCAATATGCTGTCTTAAGGGAGCTTGAGATAATTGGTGAGCATCTAAGAATTTAAACAAAGAGCTAAAAGCGCGAATAACTTGAATTCTTTTTTACTGAAAATCGTAATTCGATGGGCCCAATGGGATTCGAACCCATGCCATTGGCTCCGAAGGCCAACGCTCTATCCAGCTAAGCTATGGGCCCACTAATATAAATTTTCAATAGAACTCGGCTTAAATTTAACAATTTATTAATCAGAATAGCTATTAAGACTTATTAGTAATGAACTTAAGAAAAGACATTCTCTTTCATAATACTGTAGATGTTTGGATCAATTTTTGTGAAGCTTATAATATAGATTGGGATAATGTAGAAGCTTATTTATCATTCATAAATTTCTTATCTTCTAAAGGAGTCAAAATGAACCCCATGAATCTTTGTATAAAAGAAACAGGAGGTTTATATCAAAGAGGCAAGAAAAAAGCCGATTTCTTGGATAAACTCAGTAAATTGAAAATATCTAGACCTGTATATACTATAAAGCTTGATCAGAATTTAGAAAGTATACTCAATGAATATTTCAAATCTTTAGTTAAGAAATGAGTTTCTTAAAAGACTTTTCCAAATCCCTTTTAGATGCGATAAATAAGCTTAGAGGAAGTACAGGTGATGAAGCTGCATTAAAAGAATTCATTAGAGATATACAACGAATTCTCTTAAAAGCTGATGTAAATGTTAACATTGTACTTGAAATAAGTAAAAAACTTCAAGAAAAAATCAAAGAAGAACCTCCTCAAGGCTTTACGAGGAAAGATCTAATTTTAAAAGAACTTTATGATAGCTTGATTGAAATTTTAGGAGGAAGAACAAAGCATAGATTGCAACTAAATCCTGATTCTTTAAATGTAATAATGCTAGTTGGAATTCAAGGTAGTGGTAAAACTACTACAGCTGCAAAATTAGCTTATTATTTAAAAAACAGGAACTACAAAGTAGGTTTGGTATGTGCAGATACCTATAGATTGGGTGCTTATCATCAATTGAAGCAATTAGCTGAGAAGATAAATGTCCCTTTTTATGGCGAACCTGATGCTAAAGATTCTATAGAATTAGCATTAAAAGGCATCGAAGCACTTTCAGATAAATGCAATGTAATAATCGTAGATACTGCAGGAAGACATAAGAACGAACAAGCTTTGATAGAAGAAATGAAGCTAATGGCGAGCAAAATCAATCCTACGCATGTCATTCTAGTAATAGATGCGACAATAGGTCAAGCTGCATATAATCAAGCTAAAGCTTTTAATGAAGCAACGAAAATAGGAAGTATAATATTAACGAAGCTAGATGGTTCTGCAAAAGGAGGAGGCGCAATAAGCGCTGCCAAAGCTACGAATTCAAGAGTTATCTTCGTAGGATTAGGAGAAAAAATTGAAGAATTTGAAGAATTCGATCCTGTTTCTTTCACTAATCAACTTCTTGGATTAGGAGATATTGATCTTTTATCTAGAAAGATAGAAGAAGCAAGGATTGAGCAAAAAATTAAAGCCGAAAAATTCATGCGTGGCGAATTCAATTTAAAAGAATTAGTTGAACAAATAAAGGAATTCAGAAAGCTAGGGCCTTTAAGTAAGTTGTTAAGTCTTCTTCCAGGTTTTTCTATCGAACTTCCTGAAGACGCTTTAAAAGAAGCTGAAAAGAACTTGGATAAATGGGAAGCAATAATTAATTCAATGACTAAGGAAGAAATTGCAAATCCTAAAATCATAGATAAAAGCAGAGCGCGAAGAATTGCAAGAGGCTCTGGTACTGATGTCAAGGATGTAGAAAAACTTTTAATGGCATATAATATGATGAAAAGAAATGTTAAACGTTTAAAAAGACTGGGCTTTAATGTCCCAATTAAATAACCTAATTTTAAATAAAGCATCAGAAATAATAGAAAGATACAATATTTGTCCAATTTGTCTGGGAAGATTGTTCTATAATAATGAAAAAAAATCCATCTTAAAATTTTCAAAGATATTGTATATAAACTTAAATAAAGATTTTAAATATATTTTTTCAAAAAATAAAAAGTGTTATCTATGTAACAATTTTTTCTTTAATTTATTTAAAGTAATAAATTGGATTGTTGATAGAGTAGAATTTTATGAATTTTATAGCCTTAATTTTGGTACTAGAATACCAGAATATTTAGTTATTAGAGAAGATTATATTCGTTCAAAGTATGAAATAAATGGTGGACTATCATTAAAAAGTTTTATTAATACACATATTTCAAAAATTTTATCGAGAATTTTAAATAGAAAAATTGATTCAAAGAATCCTGATTTAAAAGTAATTTATGATTTGGAAAAAAGTTCTCTAGAGATCATCCCTTCAAATGTATACATATATGGAAGATACTTAAAGCTAAAAAGAGGTATTAGGCAAACAAGACAATATTGCAAGTTTTGTAAAGGAAGCGGATGTAGCGAGTGTAGCTATACAGGCTTTACGAACGATCCTTCGATTGAAGGTTTTTTATTAAAAGAATTCAGAGATCGATTTTTGGGAGAAGTTAGCATATTTCATGCAGCTGGAAGAGAAGATTTGGATGTCATCACCGTTAACACAGGAAGACCTTTCGTAATTGAAGTGCGTAGACCTTTGAAAAGAAAAATAAATCTAAAGGAATTAGAAGAATTTTTAAATAAAGTAAATGAAGGTTATGTTTTGATTAAAAACTTATGTTATGTTGATAGGAAAATTATGGAAAAAATTAATGTATTTTCAAAATACGATGAGAAAACCTACAGATTAGTAGTGAAGTTCAATGGAGAAATTGATGAAGATGCGCTTAGGAAAATAGAAGAAGAGCTAAGAAATCGAGTTATAATTCAAAGAACACCTTTACGAGTTCTCTATAGGAGAGTAGACAAATACAGATATAAGATGGTCTATGATGTGAAAGCGAATAAAATTGGAGAAAATCTAGTTGAATTCATAATTAGGTGCCAAGGAGGTCTTTATGTTAAGGAACTCGCTCATGGAGATCAAGGAAGAACACAACCTAGCATTTTTTCAATCACAGGAATTCCTTTAGAAATAATATCTTTGGATGTTATTTCTGTTGCACCTGAACTTGAGAAGAGACTAGAGATTGGTTAGAAGTTGCTTTATATTTCATTATATGTTCTTTCGTTGTGATTATTTGCTTAGTTTTACTTCCTAGTTTAACTTCTATTATGTATGCTTTTCCTCTTTTACCTATTATTTTACCCACCATTCCTTGATATCTTTTATGAGGTGCTGTGCTCATGTTGATTGGATTTATATTAATATGTACAAGCTCTCCTATTTCGTATTCTATCATATATTGTGATAAGCCTTTTCTCATTCTCCTTTTCGAAAATAGCTTTCTCATTCTTTTTCTATATCCTTTCGTTGCTGGCATGGTTATTAAATAGATAGATATACTTTTATGCTTATTAGTTTAATTAACTTAGAATGAAGATCATCTTTTACAAGGATATTACAATGCATGAAGCTTTAGAGATATTGGAAAAAAGGCTAGCTGAAGAAAATGTCAAAGAAAATCAAAAGAAAATGTATGATTATCTTAAAAAATTCTCGAGTTTAAGTGCAGATAAAGCGAGAGCTTTGGTTGAAAAACTTGTTACTGAATTTAATGTTCCTAGATCTGATGCTGTTCAGATGGTCAACATGATGCCAAGTAATGTTGAAGAATTGAGGAATATAATTCAAAGTGATAGATATTACACTACTGAGGAACTTCAAAAAATTTTGAAAGTTCTTAAAGAATAGTTGATGTCTGGTTTTATTAAGAAAAGATTTTATTATGAAGAATTCGCAATAATATTAAGCTATAATATACCACAAAAATTTATAAAAGAGAAGAGGCAACAGCTCTATTTTCCTCGATTAAAGGAAGTTTATTCACAGGCTATAGGCAAAGATTATTATACTTTATTAGAGATTGTTTCAGATCCGACAATTGTGCTTCAAAAAGGAGAAATGGTATATATTGGCAAAGGAAGTCCTAAAGTTAAAAGAGTCAGTGCTAGATTGATTTATGATGAACTATCTGATGATGCAAAACTATTCCTCGATGAGGCTTTGAGGAGATTAGTGAAAGAGAATGAGAAAAAATTCGTAGATTTTTTCAACAATGCTGGGCCTTTGTCTCCTAGAGCACATGCTCTTGAGATGCTTCCCAGAATAGGTAAAAAGACAGTTGAGAAAATACTCATCGAAAGAAATATAAAATTTTTCGAAAGTTATGAAGACATTAAAAAAAGAGTTGGCATATCAAATCTTGAAGATATAATTTTTGAAAGATTAAAGATTGAAGTAACATCGAAAGAAAAACTCAATTTCTATCTATTTGCTAAAGGTGTACAAAACACAATTGAAGAGAGAACCTCTATATAATCCTTATGCAATGTTTCATAATTTTTGTTCTCATTAAAAAGAAAAGATTTATAAAGGATTAAGAGAAGTAGCTATGTAAAAATGGATAAAATAAAATTTGCACTAGCGTGTCTGGCAGTACTAGCATTGTTCATATCTTTCAGTGGGCAAGCTTTACCAATATATGGCTTATCTACAATCTTAGGTACGATAATCATCATATCTACAACATTGATAACTACAACAATCGTCTCTACGACAATAATAAGCTCAGTATTGATGGGTAGCAATGCTACAGTTTTGTTAAGTCCTTATTTCGCAGCATATAATACAGGAATATACATGGCTCAAATTTTAATAGCCTTAGGCACAATAGCATCTCTTATTTATATGGAGCTCACAAATCCGCATGCTGTAGGTAAAATTGGAAATAAGGCATTGGAGCTTAGAAGAGTGTTGCTTCCATTTGCAGCAATTACAGTGTTAATATTCTTTATAACGTTCATAGTAAAAGTAATTCTAGCCTTATAATAAATAAAATTTTTATTTAATTCTAGAAATAAACTTATATCCCAGTACTTCCCATACTTCTACTTCCATCCCTGCAGCGAGTTTATCTGCTAATTCTTGTGGTTTACTTACTTCATAAAATTCGTATGTTTTCAAATCCATCAATTGAACTGTATCTTTACCAACGTTTATTACCTGTGCAAATTTTTTATCTATTATTGGGATATTAACTTGAGCATCTGAAGGGACAGTTAATACTTTCTTAGTATTATCTATTATGCTAACCCCAACGATTCTTACTTTGGTAGAACCATGTTTTCCTGTTTTAGATTTTTCAACTTCTACAACTCTACAAGGTACATCTTCAATAACTATATATGAACCTTCTTTAATTGAACCTGCCTCAGCTATTTTTACGCTCATATGCTATAGATTGAATTGAAATTTATATAAATTATTTTATTTCAAATAAAAAACATATTTGGGCATGCAAATAGGACTAATATCGAAAAAGGATAACAATTCAATTTTGACTGTAAATAAATTAATAGAATTACTTAGAGGTCATACGATTTATTTTGACGAAGAATTGGCTTCTTTGCTTAATAAAAAGGAAATCATCGATTATGCTAATCATTTGGATTTAATAATATGGGTTGGAGGCGATGGAACTTTACTAAAGTACGTCAACAAAATAAAAAAATTCGGAGCAAGCCTATTAGGTATAAAAACGGGCGGCGTAGGTTTCTTATGCGAAATAAGTCCTGAGGAAATCGATCAATCTTTTAAACTATTATTTGAAGGAAAATATTATTTAGAGAATAGAAAATTACTAGAAATATCTCATGATAAAGAGGTATATTTTGCGTTGAATGAAGTTTTTGTATCAAATTCTGAAATAGGAAAAACTTCAAAATTTTTGGTATTGAAAGACAGTGTAGAAATATTCAAAGGCAAATGTGATGGTATTATCGTCGCTACAAGCCTTGGCTCAACAGCTTATATAGCTAGTCGTGGAGGCCCTATAGTAGATCCATCTTTAGATGTTTTGATTTTAGATCCTGTAAATCCTTTAAAATGGGGCTCAAGATTTATGATATTACCATTTGATTCATCGCTTGAAATAATATCTGAAAAAGACTATAATTTGATTATAGACGGGAATATTATTAAAGCAAGTAAAAAACATGAATCAGTTAAAGTTAAGGGTTCGAATGAGCATTTTAAATTTGTTCGTTTCAGAAAAAGCTTCTATGAAAAAGTGAGAAAAAGAGTAATACTCGATGTCTGAAACAATCTATATTGCAGATTCAAGCTTCTTTATCGAAGATCATAATATAAAAATAGAAGAAATCCATACTACAGAGAGTGTAATTCAAGAGTTGAAAAGTCTAAAAGCCAAGTTGAAGTTTGAAGCCTTTTCTCCCTTTGTAATTTTCCATAAACCATCTGAAGAGTCGATAAATAAGATAAAAGAAATTGCTAAAAATCATGGCGAAATTTCTTTGTCTCAAGTTGATGTTGAGATTTTGGCAATAGCTCTTGATCTTTCAAAATCTAAAAACGTAGTAATATTAAGTGATGATTATTCAATACAAAATATTTGCAAATATTTAGGTATTGAATGTAAAGGAATATCAAAGAAAATCATTAAGAAAAAGATAAAATGGGAGTTATATTGCAAGATTTGCGGAAACAAATTACCATCTTCAGCAATTACATGTATCTATTGCGGAAGTAAAGATGTCGCTAGAAGACCTTCATCAGATTAAAGCGCCGCAATGGCTAATTCAAATATTTAGAAAATCTTTTAATGATGAATATATTGAAGTATTGAAAAGTCTGCTAAAACCTACTTGGAAATATTATTTAAGAGTTAATTCTTTAAGAAGTGAAACCGATGAAATTATTAAATTGCTCAAAGATGATGGTATAGTTGCTATTAAAGATGATTTAGTCGAAGATGCAGTTTATATTGAGGGATATGAAGAGCTTAATCCTCTTCTCCTCGAATCTTTAGTAATAGCTAAAATAGATGCTGCAGAGAGCACTTCTGAAGGAGCAGATCTATACAGACCAGGCACTATTTCGATTAAAAATGCTGAAAAAGGCTCCAAGGTAAGCATCGTAACTCCTGATCTAGCAGTAGCAGCTGAAGGGATATTGATGATGGATGAGAAAGAATTCAAGAATTCCAAGAAAGGATTGGTTGTGAAAAATACTAAACCGAAGTTCAAGAGGTCTTCTGTACATAACTTAAAAGCATTCCAACAAGGACTTATATATCCTCAATCCTATCCTTCAATTTTAACAATACATGAATTAGAACCGAAAGAAAATGAAACCATCGTTGATATGTGTGCTTCCCCTGGAGGAAAGTTATCACATATTATTCAGATGACTAAAGGTAAAGCTAAAATAATCGCATGCGATAAATCTCATTCTAAAATTAACAAAATCAAAGATACGCTAGCACGCTTAGGTTTTCCTGAACCATTCTTATTGAAATGTGATTCAAGATACCTAGATTTAATTTTAGGTAAAGAGATAGCAGATAAAATCACACTCGATCCTTCTTGTTCAGACTTAGGTTTAAGACCTAGAATTACTTTTAATATACCTAAGAAAAATCCTAAAGACTATTCAGAGTTTCAAAAACAGTTGCTTAGGGCTGCATATAATTTACTGAAAAAAGGGGGTATTCTTTGTTATAGCGTTTGTACAGTAAGCTATGAAGAAACTTATGAAATTTACAACTATGCTATAGAGGAATTAAAAATGGAAGCTTTACCTTTAAAATTTACTGATGAAAAAGAGTCAATTCATCTTTTCAATCCATATAAAGAAGATACTCCTGGATATGCGATTTTTAAACTTAAGAAAATTTAGATAAGTTTATACATTTTGTCAAAGAAGTCTTCTCAATGAGTGAAAGAATTCGAGGTAATGCTTGGAAAATAAAATGGAATTCATGGAGCAAAGAAGCTTTTGAAAAAGCAAAGAGAGAAAATAAGCTAGTGCTTTTAAGCTTAGCTGGAGTTTGGTGTCATTGGTGTCATGTCATGGATGAAACAACCTATTCTGATGAAGAAATAATAAGTCTGATAAACGAAAACTTCATACCAATAAGAGTTGATGTTGATGAAAGACCTGACATTAGCGAGAGATATAATTTTGGCGGCTTTCCTACCTTTGCATTTTTAACGCATGAAGGGGATGTAATAACAGGAGGAACATACGTTCCTCCTGCTCAGTTCAAGGAGATAGTTAAAGAAATGATAGAATTGAACAAAAAAGGAGATATTAAAGATTTAATTGCTTCTTCAGTTTCAAAGAAAAGTGAAATAAGAAAGGCTAATCCGAATGAAAAGATCATATGGGATGTTGTTGATATACTTATATCTTATTTTGATGAAAGTTATGGTGGTTTTGGAATAGAACCTAAATTTCCTATTTCTGATGCTATACTATTCTTAGAAAACATGTATAGCATTACTAAGAAAAATGGCTTCAATGTAATGGTTAAGAAGACTCTTGAAGGTATGTTGAATGGAATTTATGATGAAATTGAAGGCGGCTTCTTTAGATATAGTGTTACAAGAGATTGGAAAAATCCTCATTATGAAAAAATGCTGGAAACAAATGCTAATTTGCTACTCTGTTATGCATATTACTATTATCTAAGCGGTGAAAGAAAATATAAAGATGTTGTTGAGAAAACTGCAAATTATTTAATAAAAAACTTGAGAGATAAAGATACAGGATTGTTTTATAGCAGTCAAGATGCTGATGAAGTTTATTATTCATTAAATTTAGAAGAAAGAAAGAAAAGAAATCCTCCTTACATCGATAAAAACATATATTCATGTAAAAATTCTCTTTGTGCAATTTCTTTCTTGAAATCTGGAATATTATTAAACAATGAAGATTATATTAATATAGCATTAGAGGTATCAAAAAAATTATACAATGAATATTTAACCAAAGAAGGAATTTTACATTCAAAAAATTTAAATATTTCTTATTTAGATGATAATGTTTTATTTCTAGATTTATTGCTCAATCTTTATAGTTATTATTTAGATGAAGAATATCTAGAAAGGGCTAAAAATATTGCTGACATAATAGTAAAGGAATATATCGATTCAAATGGTTTGCTCAAAGATAGAAAACCAAGCGAAGATTCTTTAGGTTTGCTAAAAGAACCCTATCATCCTCTTAATGAGAATTCTCTTGCTGCTAAAGATCTCTACATACTTGGAGAGCTTATAAGCGATGAGAATTTAAAAAAGATTTCACAAGAAATAACTTCAATTTTATCTGCAAATTACGCAAGCTATAGCTTATTCGCTTCTTCTTTTGCAAATTCTTTATTATTTTTATTAAATCCTATTGAAATTAGACTTGTTTTCAGCAATAAGGATGTTGCTAAAAATATAATCAAAGAGAACAAGTTAATTCTCGATCCTCTTGTTTATATAAAGTATATAGATTTTAACTCTGAAGATTCAAAGCGAGAATATAACAAAGAAGGAATCTATGTGTGTAAAGGAACGTTATGTTATCCTCCTGTTTATACTTCTGATGAACTAAACAAGCTAATGGAGAAGATCTTAAAAGAAAGTTTGAAGTTTTAATACTTAAAAATAATATTTATTGTGCAAGAATATAAGTGGTGGAAAAACAATTTTCCTATAATCGAGATTAAGAAAGCCAAATCTATTTTACATGAGTTTAAAACTGTTGAACTCGTAGATTATGGACTTGCTATTAATCCTTACATCGGATGTCAACATAGATGCTTGTATTGTTATGCAACATACGAATGGGCTCCAGATTTTTATGATAAGATATATGTGAAGGAGAATGCGGATAAAATCCTCAAAGTTGAGCTACCTTTACATGGAATTAGCACTCCCGTAATGATAGGTACTTCTACTGATTCATATCAGCCAGTTGAATTGAAATTCAAAATTACAAGAAGAATTATTGAAATATTGCAAAAACATCAAGTTACATACTACATATTTACAAAATCAACTGCTGTATTAAGAGATTTAGATTTGCATGCAAAATATAAAGATAAATGCTTCATAATTTGGTCTCTTACAACGATTGATGAGAAAATTAAAAGAAAAATTGAACCCTTCGCAGCGTCTGCAAGTAAAATATTTGAAGCTATGAGAATAATGAGAAAAAATGGAATTACATGCGGAATAAACATCGATCCTATAATGCCTTGTATAAATGATGATAAAGCAATGCTTTCAGAATTGTTATTGAAAGCTAAAGAAGCTGATTGCTCATTTGTTTCATCTGGAATATTAAGATTGAGAGAAGATATATGGCAAAGGATGAAAATTTTCTTTGAATCTGAAGGAAGAAAGAACATAATTAATGTATATGAAAAGATTTATTTTGAAGAACCTAAGAAAATAGGCTATTATTATTTCGCAAAAGAAGAATATTGTGAAGAGATTACAGATTTCATAATTGAACAATGCAAAAGACTTGATTTGCATTACGGTTTTCCTTTCTTATCTAATAGTAAAATTAAATTAAACTTCCAGAAATCATTACTTGAATATATCCATGGGCAAGCTTGTACGTGCACATCTATTCATTGAAGGATTAGTTCAAGGAGTTTTCTTCAGGGCACATACTAAAAGTGTAGCTGACAAATATGGAGTAAAAGGATTTGTTAGAAATTTACCAGATGGTAGAGTTGAAGCTTTATTGGAAGGTGAGGAAGAAAGCGTTAATAAAGTAATAGAATTTTGTAAACGAGGCCCTCCAGGAGCAATTGTTACAAATGTAGAAATAATATGGGAAGAATATAAAGGAGAATATAATGATTTTAAAATTTTAAGATGATTTAATAAAAGCTTATATACGTTAATTTTTACTTCTCTACTATGACAGATGAAGCTACTGGAATATTCATAGAAGAAGATTTCGATTATGCTCATTTCATACCTAATCATCCTAAATGCTATCCCTTACATGGGCATACTGCGAAAGTTGAAATAAGATTATTTGGTAAAAAGGAAGCATTCGATATGATATTAGACTTCGGTGAATTGAAGAACATTTGTAAAAAGGTCATTTCAAACTTCGATCACAAATTAATTGCATCGAAAAAGTATGTTAAGGCAATACAAAATGGTTTGGTTGAAATAGAATACAGCAAGTTTAAGTTGATCATTCCTTTAGAAAATATTTATATACTAGAAAATGAAGTAACAAGCGAAAATTTATCTGAGGAACTAAGCAAAGCGTTGCTTGAAAATCTTCCTTCTAATGTAGAGATCATTGAGGTTAGAATATATGAAGGAAATAGAAAAGGAGCTTTTACAATTAGGAGAAGATAAATCTTGTGTTTTGCTTTTTTCTGGAGGAATAGATTCAACTATATTGTTATTTTTATTGAAAAAATTAAATTATAAAATAAATGTTTTAACAATAAATTATAATGGAAGAAATCCTAAAGAATTGGAAGCATGTGAAAAAATTATTGATTTAGCTAAACCTGACAATTATATTATTATAGATTTAAATTTTTTAAAAGAAAGCATAACCTTATGGGAAGAATTGAAGAACAGTACTATGAAAGAAATAATTTCAAATTTACCTAGTTATTACATACCTGCTCGCAATATTATTTTCTTTTCAATAGCAGCTTATTATGCAGAATCTTTTGGTGTAAGTTTCATATTTACAGGTCATGTTAAAGACGATTCAGGTATATTGCCTGATGTGAATGAAAGGTTCGTTGATCTTTTCAATGAGATTTTGAAGAATGGAACTTATTTAGGTAGAAATAAAAGGCTCGAAATAAAAATGCCTTTTTTGAATCTAAATAAGCTAGATCTTGCGGAGCTAGCATTAAAATATGAAGTTCCTTTGCAATATACTTGGAGTTGTCATGAATTAGCTGAATTGCAATGCGGAAATTGTAGAGGATGCATACAACGCAAGCATTTCCTTGAAATGTATGATGAAATTAAACGTAAGAGATAAATGCAAGTTCTTCACTCATTAAATAGGCTATGAACTTAGATCTATCCAAAGTAAAAGATATACATGAGGAAGTCCGCGACAGCATAGTACTTGCAGGCATATCTAATCTAAAAGTCTTACTGAAGTTGAGAGATATGAAATTACCAGTAACCCTTACAATACTTATCCCAACTTCTAAAAGAGGTGTTCACATGAGCAGATTAATAAAAGCAGTAAAGGATGTAGCGATGGATGATGATTATATTGAAAATATACTTTTGAAAATGTGTGATAAAATTAATAATCTCCATAATTCAGAATGTAAAATCATAGCTAAATTTGATTATCCTATTAAAGATTCCGATCAGTTCATGAAAGTCAAGATTGAGATTCAAAGAAATGCACCTATAAAATATTTGTTCAAAAGGCTTGGAATAACTGCATGTCCATGTAGCAAAGAATTAACAGGAATTGGTCATATGCAAAGAGCATGGTTAATAATAGAAATAGAAAGCGAATCTATTTTAGATTTCGACGAAGTAGCTAGCAAAATGGCAGAATGCTTCTCGGTAACTCCTGCTGAATATTTGAAAAGACCTGACGAAGCAAAGCTCATATTAGAATCTCAAGAAAATGCAAGATTTGTCGAAGATGTTGTTAGAGAAGCATTGAAAAGGTTTAAGAATGCTAATAAAATAATAGCTAAAGCTTTAGAATCAATACATTCACATGATGCTTATGCTCTTTGGTACAAAGGATTGACTTAAAATTTTTTATAAAAACAAGATAAATATAAAATAGCTCCGGTAGCTCAGCTGGGAGAGCGCCCGGCTGAAGAAGCTTTCGGAAACCGGGAGGTCGCTGGTTCAAATCCGGCCCGGAGCATATTTTTATTAAAACCTATATATTTCTTGATAATATGATAATATAGCCCCCGGTAGCGTAGCCTGGTAACGCATCCGGCTGTAGGGGTTCCCCGTATAGGCAAGGAGGTCTATGACCGCCGATGAGCCTATATCAAGGCAGAAACCGGAAGATCGCTGGTTCAAATCCGGCCCGGGGGATTCAAAAATTTAAGTTCCTTTTAGATAATTTTTCATTAGGCGACCGTAGTCTAGCCAGGACTAGGACATCGGCTTTCCGAGCCGAGGACCCGGGTTCAAATCCCGGCGGTCGCATAGAAAAGTTTATAACTATTCATGAAAAGATTCAATATAGTGAAGGACGACATTGGCTCTTTATATAAAAAAATAAAAGAAAAAATAGGAACACTTGTAGAAGTGAGAACGATTGATGACAGGATAATAATAGGTAAATTGGCTTCATTTAATCCTGAAGATGGAAGTATTTTACTTGAAAAAGCAATTGAGAAGAATAGAAGAATTCCAAGTATTTATATCAGCGGTGTAGCAGTTGCTCAAATTAACTTTTTCGAAAAAGAAAATAAAGAAGAAGAAATAGATGATAAAGTTGCTGCTTTATTAAAGGTTGATCCTAGTTTGACATATGAAGAGATAGCTAAGATTTTAGATATACCTATTCAAGTTGCCCAAAGGATAGTTAAAAGATTGATGAAATGATGAAAAAGCCCCTATGACCTAGGAATGATTAGGATCTTGAGTGCTGATCAATCATCTGGAAAATAATATACCAATTCTATTCTGAAGTTGTTTCCTTCTTTTTTCATTACATAATTTGTATAGCATGCATTACAAAATACAATGAATTTCTCTGAATTAATTTCAAATTCAAGATCTTTGCCACATCTGCATTTCATTTTAGCCATTTAAATTCAATAATGATAATTTATCAATGAAAGTAATAAGGCTTTACAGCCATGGAAGTGTAGAAAATCTAAAGTTAGAAGAAGAAGAGATACCTAAAATCAAACCAAATCATGTCTTAATAAAGATAATTGCTTGTTCTTTGAATAGGTTAGACATTTGGACAAGGATTGGTTATCCTGGAGTTAAAGTACCTTTCCCTATAATATTAGGAAGCGATATAGCTGGCGTTATAGAAGATGTAGGTGAAGGGGTTGAAAGATTTAAAAAGGATGACAAAGTAGTTTTGTATCCTGCAATTACATGCAATAACTGTGAATATTGCATTGCAGGTGAACATTCTTTGTGCGATAATTTAAAAATCTTAGGACATCTAACAGATGGAGGATATCGTGAATATATGCTTGCACCTATAGATATTGTTTATAAATTCAATCCAGATAGAAGCTTTGAAGAGGCAGCTTCTTTACCTGTTACAGGTACAACTGCATGGAGAATTGTTTTTAACAAAGCCAATCCAAAGCCAGGCAACATAGCTTTCGTTTGGGGTGCAAGTAGCGGTACAGGGATCATGCTCATTGAATTGTTAAAGTTAATAGGTTGTAAAGTAATATCGACTGCAGGAAATGAAGAAAAGATTGAGAAAGCATATAAACTTGGCTGCGATCTTGTGATAAATTATAAGACTGAAGATGTACTGAGCAAGGTTAGTGAATTCACGAATTATAAAGGTGTTGATTTGGTCGTTGATAGCGTTGGATCATCTACTTTTGAAACTAGCTTGAAAATATGCAAAAAAGGCGGAAAAGTTATATTTTTTGGAGCTACGAGTGGAGATCAGGTTAGTTTCAGTATCAGACCTCCTTATAGAAAACAAATTTCGATTATAGGTTCTTATCTAGGAAGCAAGAGTGATTTTAATGAGATCCTTAAGCTTTTCAATGAGAATAAAATCAAACCGATCATAGATTCTGTTTTTAAATTAGAGGAAGCTCCGCTAGCTCATTCAAGAATGGAAAAAGGCTTGCACTTCGGTAAGATATTGCTAAAGCCTTGAAAATACTAGTTACATGCAAGCCTTACAAAGAAAAGAAAGCAGTTGAAGAAATATTGAGCTTACTATTTCAGTTCGATCCTTCTTCAAAGCTAGATGATATTCAAATAAAGCCTGGTTTGTTTTCTGTTGAAACACAAGCGAAAAAAGAAGATATAGTAAAAGTTTTGCTAAAATACAGAAGATCTTATATTTATAAAGTTCTTCCAATTGATTTAATAACGAATAACTTAGATGAAATTTCAAAAATATTTGATTTAATTGAAGAAAATAAGAGCTTAGCCATTAGATGTAGAAGCAGGTTTGGGATTAGTGCAGGCGAGATAGAAAGAAAGCTAGGTGAAATTGCTAAAAATAAAGGACTTAAAATAAACTTGGAAAATCCAGATTATGTAATCATCATAGAACCAGTTAAAAGTAATTTTTATATTTCATTTTTAACCTTTTTTCAATACAAAATTTTGACAGGTAAGAAATCGTTATAAATCATTTAGAATAAATATTTCATAGATAATCGAAAATGAATTTCGAAGAATATTTCAGAGGCTCAACTTTATTCATAGATGAAAGTAAGTTATTCCCTGAATATGTTCCTCCTTATTTACCTTTTAGAGAAGAACAAATAAAAAAATTAGCAATATTTTTTAGAGGGATTCTAGAATTAGATAATTTTTCTTTTTATAGAGCGATTTGTCATGGACCAGCTGGTACCGGTAAAACTGCTGTGGCTAAGTTTTTCGGAAAGTTAATCAGCGATGAAGCTAAAAAAAGAGGTCTTCAGCTTTATTTTATTCATATTAATTGCCATTTAGAAAGAACCTACTTCATGGTCGTTAGCAAAATAGCAGAACATTTGATTCCCGGAATACCTAAAAGAGGTTTTTCTCCTAAGCAATATTTAACTTGGATTTTGGATTATTTAGAAGAAGAAAACGCAAAGCTTTTATTGTGTCTAGATGAGGCTGATTACATAATTAGGAATGATCCTGAGCTTCTCTATGATTTGACTCGAATACCTGAATTAGGCATTAATAAAATTAGGATGAATTTGCTTTTGATATTAAGAAATATTTCAAACTTATATTCACTAGATGAAAGTATTCTAAGTACTTTACAGAGAAACATCAATCCATTCAATCCGTATAGTTATTTTGAAATCAAAGAAATAATTAAAGAAAGAGCTCAAGAAGCTTTCGTTGCTAATGCAGTAGATAATAGTGTAATAGAAACGATTGCGATGAAATCTGGAATAGATAAAGGTGGTAGAGGCGATGCAAGATTTGCTTTAGAATTATTGTGGAGAGCTGGTAAAATAGCCGAAATTGAAAATTCTAATAAAGTAAAGATTGAACATTTAAGAAAGGCAATGAGCGAAATATATCCTGGTCTATCCATAGAAGTGTTTGAAACCTTGCTTGATGAAGAAAAGTTGATTTTGTTATCGATTTGTAGGGCTTTAAGAGAAGAAAATAATTCTCATGTTAGCATAAAAAGAGTAAGAGAACATTATGAATTAATATGTGAAAAACTAAAGCGAACTCCTAGGAAATATACACAGTTCTGGAGTTATATACAAAGCTTGAAGAACAAGAATTTGATAAACGTATCAGTAGTAAATGAAAAAAGAGGTAGGAGAAGTTATATTTCAATAGATGTTCCTTTAGATACACTAGAAAATAAACTACTAGAATATGTCAAAACATAGCATTTCTGAAGAACTATTAGGAAGTAAATGGAAAATAAGATTGATAAAAGAACTCATAAATGAAGGAGAAATCAATATAAGTGCTTTAGTAAAACGTTCACGTTCTTTTTTTAAAAATGCCACAGCATATTTAGATTTCTTGAAAGAACTAGGTATTGTTAAAGAGAAAAGATTCGGGAAAGTTAGGATAGTAATAGTAAATCAAAATTCAGAAACTTATGTTTTGCTAAAAAGATTACTTGACATATTAGATAAAAGCTAGAAAGTTTATTTCAATTTAAAAAGAATTAATTAAGGAGGAATGAGTGAAGAATTACTTTGGATAGAAAAATATCGTCCTAAAAGATTAGATGACATAGTAAACCAGGAAGACGTAGTAAGAAGTTTGAAAAAATTGATAGAAGAAAAAAACATGCCCCATTTATTGTTTACAGGTCCGCCTGGCGTAGGTAAGACTGCTACAGCTTTAGCATTTGTTCGAGATTTATATGGTGAGGAATGGAGAAATAATGTACTTGAGCTCAATGCAAGCGACGAAAGAGGAATAGATACCATAAGAGAGAAGATTAGGGAAAGATTTGCAAAAACGTTGCCTTTGGGCGATATTCCTTTCAAAATAGTTATTTTAGATGAAAGCGATGCCATGACCAGCGAGGCTCAAACAGCATTGAGAAGGATAATGGAAATATATGCAAAGAATATTCGTTTCATTTTAACATGCAATTATGGCAATAGAATTATAGAACCTATTCAATCTAGAACTGTTGTATTGAGATTTTCTCCTCTTGAAAAAGAACATGTAATAAAAAGGCTTCTATTTATTGCTCAAAATGAGAAAGTAAAAGTAAGTAACGAAGCATTAGAAGTGATTTATGATTTAAGCGGAGGAGATTTAAGAAGAGCAATCAATTTACTTCAGAGCTCTTCGCTTTTTGGCGAGGTAACACCTGAAATAGTATATAAAGTAGCAGGTGCAGTTAAACCTAGAGAAGTAAGAGCAATATTCGATAATCTTCTGAAAGGAGATTTCGAAAGTGCTAGGAATGCTATTCTTAAAATGTTATTCAACGACGGAATCTCAGGCTCCGAGATAATATATCATTTATATCGTGAAACATATAGATTAAACGTACCTGATGAATGCAAACTACAATTGATCGAAATTCTTGGAGATTATGAATATCGAATTCTCGAAGGTTCCAGCGAAGAAATACAATTAAATTCAATGCTTGCACGAATGCAATTAATATTGAGAAATTATACTAGATGAGCATTAGGAGGGAAGAAATCTGGACTATTAAGCATAAACCAAAAAGAATTGAGGATATCGTAGGTAATGAAGAAGCAAAAAAAGCATTTCTAGATTGGTTAAATATATGGCTCAAGGGTAAAGTTCCAGTAAAGAAAGCTATATTGTTGTACGGTCCTCCTGGTATAGGTAAGACATTATTGGCAGAAACAGCAGCCTTGCAATTCAATTTAGAATTGATTGAAATAAATGCTGGCGACATTTATAGCGTAGAATTCGTCAAGAAAACTGCTTTGGCAACGAGCAAAGAGACAAGCTTTGTTAATAAAACTAAATTAATATTAGTCGATGAGCTAGATAGCATTGAAGGACCTAAAGCGAATTATGTTTTATCTGTGCTCGTTGATTTGATTAAAGAATCGAGATATCCTGTTGTTCTAATTGCAAACGACGGATGGAAGCCAAACTTATTCCAAATTAGAAATTTGTGCTTGATGATTGAGATGAAAAGACTTTCTACAAGATTGATTGTGAATTATTTAGCAAACATATGCAAGAAAGAAAACTTGAAGTATGAAGAAGAAGCATTGAAAATCATTGCAGAAAGATCTGAAGGAGACATGAGAAGTGCAATATTAGATTTGCAGTTTTGTTCTATTTTTGGAAGAATAGGTGTAAGAGAAGTCAATTTGTTATCTCCTAAAGATAGACAAAGCGATGTTTTTAATTCTATAAGGAAATTAATTTATGCAACTAATTTATTCTCTGCAAAAAGCGTATTAGATGAATTTCCTTATGATCAAGATACGCTATTACTATGGATCGAGGAGAATTTGTTTAGATTTTATACAAATCCTAAAGATTTAGCTTTGGCTTATGATAAGTTGTCAAAGGCAGATATATACAGAGCTAGGGCTAATAAAGAGCGATATTGGCGCTTCTTGCTATACTTTTCAGATTTGATTACAGCAGGAGTTGCATTATCGAAATCACAAAAGCCTACCTATGCAAAAATGCAATTTCCTCAGACGCTTAAAGTATTATCTAGCCAAAAAAGAATTAGGGAGCTAAGAGATGCGCTTTTAGAAAAAATTTCTAAGAAAAATCATCTTTCGAAATCTAAAGCCTTGAATGAGATCTTTTGGTATTTACCTGTAATGTTTAAAAATGAAAAGTTTGCAAACGATTTCATCAAAAAATATGAGGTAAACGATGAACTAGCTGATTATTTGAAAAATCTATCTTCAAATATTGACTTGAAATTAAAAACTAAATAGCTTCCATAATTCTTCTTCCTCATCTTCTTTCATAACATCGATTATTCCATCTTTACTTACTATTTCGCAACCGGATTCCTTCAATTCTCCTATGATTGAATATGCTATCTTATTTCTTTTCATAAATTCTTCGAAATCATCTTTTTTATTCTTTTTTATTACGCAAATCATGCAACCTGAACTTAAAGATTTCAATGGATTCAGATTCAATTCTTTTAATATTTTCTTAGTTAAATCTAGGATTAACATCTTTTCTTCATAAACTTTAAATCCTACCTCTAAAAATTCAGCTAATTCTTTCAAAGCTACAATCATTCCTCCTTCTGTTGGATCATGTGCATAAACAGCTAACCTATTCTCAAAAATTTTTAAGCCTACATCATATATAGAAAGTTCTTCGATTAGTTTCTTTGCTTCCTCTATTTCTTCCTTCTTGATTTTGCTGGAAAGTTTATCTTCGTAATCGTAAGCTAATATTGCAGTGGCTTCAAGAGCTAATGGCTTAATTTGAACAATCAAATATTCCTCTGGCTTTTCTTTTATCCTTTTTAATTCTTTTAATCTTTCTTCATAATCTTCTAACATCTCTCCAACTATCGTCGTTACTACCAAGGGATTATTGACGATAGGACTGAATTCTACATGTCCTCCTACAATAGAGATGTTCATTTTTCTAGCTATGTTGCTTGCCTGTTCTTGTATTTCCTCAGCATCTTCTATTGAAGAGTTTTGTGGCAAAATTATGCATAGCGTTGCGAACTTTGGTTTAGCACCAATAGCTACAATATCATTACTTGCAATCATCATAGCAAGTTTTCCAATATTCTTCTTTGCTCCTGTTATAGGATCACTATGGATCGCTATAACTTCTTTTGTTTTCAAAATCGCAGAATCTGCACCTACCTTAGGTCCTAGTAAAACTTCTTTGCCTAGTATTCCTACTTTATTCAAAATTTTTTCTCTTATTTCCTTTATTCTCAATTTTCCTAGTCTTTTATTTTCCATGATATGATTTTTTATCTAAAAAGGAAGTTATAATTAGATGGAGGAGTTATTGATTGAGAATTATTTCAGTTATGAAACATCAAAAGTTAAAGTTAAGGTTCTGAAGGATCATGCTCAGGTAACTTTCTTAGGTAATGTATATGGACCTTTTATCAAAGATAAGGAAATAGAATTACCTAGAGCCTTAGCTAGGATTTTAGCAAGTGAAGGGATAACAGAATATCCCCATCCTCAAATTACTTTCGATGATATAAGGAAAAGGCATCATCAGGAAAGACAAGCTAAGAATGAATTGAAAAAATTAGAAGAAGATTTTTATTTACAGGCTAAAGATCTAATATTTCTTGCTGAGAAAAAAATAATAAATGAGAATCCTAAAGAAATAAAACAGCTTATAAATGAAATATGTCTTGTGAGATTAGAGAAAATGATGAGGGGGATCTTATATGTTGAAGATTTCAATAAGATATCACAGCTTCTAACTTATGAAGAGCGATATCTCTTTTCATCATTAAGAGAAATAATTAGAACATGGTTAGATGACGTATTGAATAATGCTATCTTGAGAAAAGTATAATGGGACAGGAAATAAAGGATTACAAGCAACTTTATAAAAAATTTTTTAAAGAATATACTGAAGAGGATAAGCCTGTTTATTTATCGAAGATAGGAGAAATGATTTTCTTGAACAATAGATCACTAACAATTTCTCATAAACATTTATTTTTCTTCGATAAAGAATTAGGCGACTTACTTCTTAGGAATCCTGAAGAACAATTATATTTTGCTGAAGAGGCTTTGAAAGAGATTATAATTGAAAAAGATGAGGAGTTTCTAGAAAAAGCTAAAAAGATTTTCGTAAGGGTTAAGGACATTTATCTTGATGAATACAGGCTAAAAATAAGGAACATTCGTGCAAATTACATAGGTTCTTTAATAGAAATTAGAGGAGTAGTAACGAAGAGCAGTGCAATCAGGCATAAACTCATAAGCGGAAAGTTCTTGTGCGATAGTTGTGGTAGTATATTTAGTGCAGATTTGGCTTCAATTAAGAAGATAGATGCAATTCGTTGCATTAATTGTGGTTCAAAAGTATCAAAGATATTAGAAAAGAACTTCATAGATGTTCAAAGAATAATAGTTCAAGAACCTTTAGAAGAAGTTCCTGCAGGCCAAATACCTAGAACAATAGAAGTATATCTTGAAGGGGATATTGTAGATTTAGCATATCCTGGAAATCATGTTACCATCACAGGTATATTAAAAGAAAAAAGAGTTTCTTCACAAGATGAGCTTACTTTCTCATCTTATATTCACGCAGTAAACTTGGAAGTCAAGGAAAAAGGTTTTGAAGAAGAAGAAGTGACACAGGAAGATTTAGAAGCGATAGAAAAATTAAAATCAAATTACAGAAACATAGGTGATGCAATAGTTGATTCTATTGCTCCTTCAATACATGGCTTAAGGCATATAAAGAAAGCTTTAGCCCTTCAGCTATTTGGTGGTGTGCCAAAATTAATGCCAGATGGTGTTAGGATAAGAGGAGATATCCATATTTGTCTAGTAGGTGATCCAGGTACTGCGAAAACACAACTTCTTCGCTATATGGTTCAATTAGCACCAAAAGGCATCTATACTACAGGCAAAGGAGTTTCGGCAGCAGGTTTAACAGCTGCTGTAGTAAGAGATAAATCTTCTGGAGAATTCTATTTAGAAGCTGGTGCATTAGTTTTAGCTGATCAAGGATTGGCTGCAATAGATGAAGTCGATAAAATGAGGAATGAAGATAGAGTAGCTATGCATGAAGCGATGGAACAGCAAACAGTGAGCATTGCAAAAGCGGGAATTGTAGCAACACTTAATGCTCGTTGTGCTATACTTGCAGCAGCGAATCCTTCACTAGGTAGATTTGAGAGGAATAAAACAATAGCAGAAAACATAGATTTACCCATTACTCTTCTTTCAAGATTCGATTTAATATTTCCCATCATAGATATTCCAAGCAAAGAAAGCGATGCTAAACTTGCATTACATATCTTAGCTATTCATTCAAATAGCGAAGAACCATTCAAGAATATTATCCCGCCTGAACTTCTCAGAAAATATGTAATATATGCGAGGAAGACGATTCATCCTAAATTATCTCAAGATGCTCAAAAAGAAATTTATGATTTTTATTTGAAAATGAGAGAAATCTCAACAGAAGGACCTGTTGCAATAACACCTAGACAGCTGGAAGCATTAATAAGATTAACAGAAGCCCATGCTAGAATGAATTTGAGGAATGAGGCTACAAATGAAGATGCTAGAGAAGCCATAAATCTTATGAAATACATGATGGATACCACAATGATAGATTATGCAACTAGAAAAGTTGATGTAGATATTTTAATGTCAGGATTACCTAAATCACAAAGAGATAAATTTGTAAAAATTAGGGATATATTGACTGAATTAAATTACGAAAGAGAAGCAGTTGATCTACAAGAAGTGTTGCAAAGAGCTGAAAAGGAAGGGATACCTAGCGAGGAAGCTAGGAAAATAATTGAAAAGATGAAAAACGAAGGTGATATTTTTGAGCCTAAAAAAGGTTTCATTAAGAAAACTCCTTCTTGAAATTGGATATTTCAGAATTAGAAAAATTTGGAATTCCTTCAGAACATATAAATAAGTTAAAAGAAAACGGCTATGTTAGTTTATATCCTCCTCAAATTTTAGCAATAGAAAAAGGAGTTTTAGATTTTAGGAATGTATTGTTAGCAACTCCTACAGCTTCAGGAAAGACATTCGTTGCGATATTAGCGAGCATTAAGCATTTAATAAATGGAGGAAAAGTTTTATATTTATGTCCTTTAAGGGCCCTTGCTTCAGAGAAATATGAAGAATTCAAAAATTTACTTGAATTCAAGACTGCATTATCGATAGGAGACTATGACAGTGAAGATCCATGGTTGAAGAATTACGATGTAATCATAAGCACATATGAAAAGGCAGATAGTTTATTGCGACACAAAGCTCCATGGATAAGCGATGTATCACTAGTAGTTATAGACGAAATACATATGCTTGATAGCGATCGAGGGCCTACACTTGAATTTCTAATAGCTAGATTAAAGAAGCAAGTTAAAGATGCACAGTTCATTGCATTAAGCGCAACTGCGGTAAATGCTAAAGAGTTGGCTGAATGGTTATCTGCAGAAGCAATTATAAGTAGTTGGAGACCGGTTCCTTTGAAAGAAGGAGTTTATAGAAATGGTGTAATATATTATAAAGATAATTCTACTAAGAAAATACCTATTCGAAGTGGTATTGCTTTCATTGACTTAGCGCTTGATATCTTAGATGAGGGAGGACAGGCTTTGATATTCAATTCAACAAGAGCAAATGCTATGAAGAATTCTGAGAGATTAAAAGATTTTGTTAAAAAATATCTGACCAAAGATGAATTGAAAGAGCTCAAAGCTCTTGCGGAAAAAATTGAAGAGAATGATTGGCTATCTTCAACACTTAAAGATCAAATAATCAACGGGGTTGCATTCCATCATGCAGGATTATCTTATAATGCGAGAAGAATTGTTGAAGAAGGTTTTAGAAGTTCTCTTATAAAGGTAGTCTCATCTACCACAACATTAGGAGCAGGCATAAACGTTCCAGCTCGTAGGGTTATAATAAATGAAATATCAAGATATTCTGCAGGTCTTGGTTATTCAGAGATAATGACTGTTAATGAATATAAACAGCTTGCAGGAAGGGCAGGAAGGCCTAGATATGATATTTATGGCGAAGCGATCATTGTAGCAAAGGGGAAATATGATGTTGATATATTACTTGAAAATTACATCAAAGGTGAAGGAGAGCCTATTTCTTCGCAAATAAAAGATGAAAAGAGTCTGCGTTCCCATATTTTATCGTTGATAGCAAATGAAATAGTTACAAATGAAGAAGAATTGAAGAATATTTTGCGTGAAACTTTTGCTTCAAAGCAAGTTGGCATTCTATTTCTAGAAAGAATTGCAAATAAAGTAATCAATTATTTACAGCGTGCATCTTTCATAGTTGTTAAAAATCATTACGTTGCTACTCCTTTGGGGAAAAGAGTTTCTGAATTATACATAGATCCTTTAACTGCTGAGCAAATAGTTAAAGGATTGAAGAATTTATCTTTTGAATATGTTAATGATGATTTCTATTATCTTTTATTGATATCTTCAACAGAAGACATGCAAAGATTATCAGTTTTTAAAAGCGAAATAGATATCTTGAGAGATGAATTGGAAATAATTAACAGGAAATATCCTTTCAAATTCGATATATATGAAGATGAATCACTTTCAATAATTAAAACAGCGAAGATGTTAAAGAGTTGGATAGACGAAGAAAGAGAAGATGAGATTGCAGATAAATATAGTATTGGTTTAGGTGATTTGTACAATCTTATTCAAATTGCTAGTTGGATTTGTCATGCTGCAAAGGAAATCTCAAAATTGCTCGGTCATCAAGAAGCTTATAATAAATTGAGCAAGCTAGAAGAGAGAATTGAAAATGGTGTAAGAGAAGAACTTTTAGAATTAGTTAGAATACCTAAGATTGGAAGAATAAGAGCTAGAATTTTATACAATGCAGGCTTCAGAGATATAGAAAAGCTAAGCAAAGCTAAAGAAGAAGAAATAATTTCTTTGCCGATGATAGGGATCGAGACATACAAGAGCATAAAAGAATTCCTTACAAAAATGAAAACCTTTTAAATCTTCTCATAATTCTTCATTGATGTTGAGGATAATCCATACTGCAGATCTTCATTTGGGCATAAGCTTTTCAAACATTTCAAATTCTCCTTCATTTGAGAATATTAGATTTCAAGATTTCTTCAAAAATTTTGAATACATAAAGGATTATGCCATAAAAAACAAAGCAGACTTATTCATAATTGCAGGAGATATTTTCCATAATCCAAGACCTTCAATAGAAGCTTTCAATGCTTTCTCGAAGATAATCGGAGATTTGATTAAAAATGGAATTCAAGTAGTTGTAACGCTAGGAAATCATGACAGTAGCAAAACTAGAGAGGCTTTGAGCTATTTAAAAAGTTATGTTAATGTTGGCCTAGAGCGTTTTATTCTCTTCGATGTTGCAAGCAAGAAGATTATAGCTCTGCATAATGGTGAGAAAGTTAAAATAATTGGATTGCCGTATCCTCATTTCCAATCTGCTTATTCATATCAAGAATTCGTTAGCTTCTTTGAAAATAAACTCCAAGAATTGAAAAGCAACGATACCGCAGACTATATGATAGTAGTAGGTCATATATTTGTAGAAGGAGGCAAGATTGGTTCTGAACAAAGGATTGCTTCATTAAGAGATCATCCTATACCTAAGAGATTATTTAAGGATGTTGATGTTGCATGTTTAGGTCATCTTCATACACCTCAAGAATTAGATAGTAATATTCTATATTCAGGTTCGATTGAAAGAATAGATTTCGGAGAAGAAAATGAAGAAAAAAGTTTCTTAGACATAATTTTAGGAAGCAAATTGGAATTTAAGCGAATTCCTTTGAAGCTAAGACCTATGAAGACTTTCTATCTTAATTTTGAAAATGCATCTATTAATGAAATAAGCGATAAAATTAAAGCACTCAAATTAGAAGAGGATTCAATAGTAAGATTAAGAATAGAAGTATCTAAGACCACAAATATTTCAGCCTCTTATATTGATAAAATTATAAGAGAGAATTTCAAGCTTGCAGGTTATAAAATTGAAATAACAAGAAAGAAAGTTGAAGAAACGAGGCTTGCAGCAAAAGCATCAAGTTTCAATGAATATCTTGAAAATTATTTGAGAATTAAATACAAGAAATCGGATGAATGGATAAGAAATGTAATCGAAGAAGCTAATAGAATTATTGAAGAAGTAAGGATTAAAAAATGAGGATTCATAAAATTTCTCTAGAAAATTTTGCAAGTTATAATAAGGAATCTTTAGATATTGATAGCTTAGGCAGTATCATAAACGTTTTTGGTTCAACAGGTGCAGGTAAAACTACTTTGCTTGTAGATTCTATTTCTTTTTGTCTTTTTGGCAAAGCATATGGCGAAGATGAAATAAGCTCAGGTAAAAGAGTAATAAGACCTAATCAAGGAAAAGCAAAGGCTGAAATAGAATTCAGTATTGATGACAAAAGATATAAAATCATAAGAGAAGTCTATAAAGATGCAACTTCTAAAGTACTTCTTCTAGAAAGAATAGAAAACGAATGGCGAAACAAGGCAATAGGAACAAAAGAAGTCCAAAACTTTGTAGAAAACGTGCTCAATATGGATTATGATATTTTTCTTAACAGCATTGCAATAAGACAAGGTGATGTGGTATCTCTCCTTGAAGCTACTGCTTCTGAAAGAAGAGAAATATTTTTAAAACTTCTTAACTTGGATTTCAAGAAAGAAAAAGAGAAAGTTGGAGAGTTAAGAGATAAGATTAAAGGTGATATACAAAACATAACAGGAAGGATTTATCAAATTAATGAAGAAATTAAAAAAGAAGAAGATATCAAAAAAGATATTAAAGATCTTGTAGATCAATTGAAGATATTAAATGAATATAGAGTCAAAATAGAAAATGAAATAAGTGAATTAGAAAAACAATTTTTAGAAAAACAAAATAAATATAATGATTTAAAGACAAAGTTAGAAATCTATTATGAAAATAAAAGATTATATGATGAAAAAAAGAAAAAAGAACAAGAATATTTAAAAGAGATAGAAAATGTTGAATTAATTCTTAAAGAAGGAAACAAATTACAAACCACACTTAGTGAACTAACAGATAAACTATCCAAATTAAATAAATTTAAGGAAATTCTTGTTAATTTGAAGTTTTTGGTTGAAAGAGAAAAGTCATTACAAAAAGATATTATTAAATTGGAAGAAGAACTGAAAGAAATTGAAAATGCAGAAAAAGAATTAAGAGAAGTAAATGAGAAGAAATTGAAACTAAATGAGCTTGATAAAGAAATTGAAAAAATAAAATCAGATGCAGATAATTGCATGCGCGATTTAAGCGAGATAAAGGCTAAATTGGAGCAAGTAAAAAGGCTTAAGGAAGCTTTAGAAAATGCAAATATTGAAGAAAGAAGATGCCCGTTATGTGGTTCTCCTTTAAACGAGGAGACTTTCGATGAACTTTTCCATCATTTTATCGAAGAAGAATCGAAACTTAAAGAAGAGTACACAAAGAAAATAACTTACAAGGTAGAATTAGATAAGAAAAAGGAAAAATTAGAGAAAGAAAGAGATGTTTTGAACAAATTTATAGCTAAGGAAGACTATCTTAAAAAAATAATTAATAAAAAAGATAAGAATAATATAATTAAAGAGATAAATACAAAGGAAGAAGAACTTAAGAAAATTTCTCAAGATATCAATAATTACAAAGAAGATGAATTATATATTCAATTTAAAGATTATCAAAATAATATAGATGAAGTGATTAACAAAACTGAAGAATTAAGAGAACAAGTAGAAAATGATTTAAGAAATTTAAGTAAAGCTGAAGGTAGGAAAAGAGAAATAGTAAAAAGTTTAGAGGATATTCGCAAGGAAATCGCATTGCTTGAAGAGAAATTTAAGGAAAAGCCTGATGAGAATTTGATTAGATCATTGGAAGATGAGCTCAAGAAATTAGAATCGTTAAGAAAAGATTTAGATAAAAAAATCAATGAAATCGCTAGGGGTATTGGAGAGATAAATGGAAAAATCAAAGAGAAGGAAGACATTCTTAAAAAAATAGAAGAATATAAATTTGAGAAGGAAAAATTAGAAAAGGAATTAGAAAATAAAAATAAAAGACTAGAGATTTTAAACGTTCTCTACAGTGATATTTTCAATGAAAGAGGTTTCCCATTAAGTTTGCTAGACGATTATTTAAACGATTTAAATCAAATTGCAAATTCAGAATATCTTGCACCGCTTTTGAAAAATAAGAGAGTAGAAATAAAAAGAGTAGAAGATAAAATAGAAATAAAAGTATTCGACGATATTTACGAACGAGACCTTTCAACTTATTCAGGTGGAGAAAAAACCGCTATAGGTTTTGCTTTGAGATTGGCGATAGCTAAAACTCTTACATTGAGGAGAGGAATATCTCCAAAATTTTTAATCATCGATGAAGGATTTGGTCCTTTAAGCTTAGAAATTCGAGATCTTATCTTAAGATTGATTTTGAATCTAAAAGATGAGTATGAAAAAATATTTGTAGTTTCACATCTTGAAGATATTCAAGAAAATCCTATATTTGATTCAGTGATTAGAATATACAAAGATGAAAATAATGTAAGCCATATCGAAAAAATAAAGTAAATAATTACATAGCAATGCCAATCAAGGTATAGCTTAATATAATCTGATTTCGAAATTAGAATATGAAAGGTTCTATTATAGGAAATGAAGTTGTAATAAGAGATAGAACTTATGACGTAATAAATCCTGCAAATGAAGAAGTTATTGAAAAAATATCGCTCGCGACACCTGATGATGTTAAGAATGCTGTTGAAGTTGCAAAAAGAGCATTTGAAACGTGGTCAACGACTCCTTTATACAAAAGAATTGAAATGTTGTATAAAATTGCAGATTACATAAGCTCAAATAGAGAAGAATTTGCGAAAATCCTCTCACTTGAGGCGGGTAAACCGATTAGAGATGCAAGAGTAGAAGCGATGAGGACTGAAAAAGTATTTAGATACTCAGCAGAAGCTGCGCGTTTTCTTTTAACAGGTGAAACACCAAGACTTGATGCCTTTGAATATCCTTTGGGAAATGAAAATAGAATTGCGATGATAAAAAGAGAACCTATGGGTGTAGTTGTAGCTATAACACCTTTCAACTTTCCTTTAAATTCTTTTGCTCATAAAGTAGCACCTGCTTTAGCTGTAGGAAATACTGTTGTTGTAAAGCCTAGTCTGTCAACGCCTCTTTCTGCATTAAATTTAACAAGCGTTATGCTTAAGCTAGGTTTGCCTCCTGGCGTAGTAAATGTAGTTGCAGGATATAGCAGTGAAATAGGCGACTTACTCGTAACCCATGAAGATGTTAGCTTGATAACTTTCACAGGTTCAACTGAAACAGGTCTTAAAATTGCCTCGAAAGCTGCAGGTCTTTCAAAAAGAATGATTATGGAACTAGGAGGTTCGGATCCTATGATTATATTAGATGATGCTGATGTTGAAAGAGCAAGTGCTGTTGCTACAAGAGCTAGATTCGAATATGCAGGTCAAAATTGCAATGCTGCAAAAAGAATAATTGTTCAAGAGAAGGTCTTTGACACGTTCATTGAAAAGTTTAAAATTAAAGCTTCAAGTTTGAAGCTTGGTAATCCTTTAGATGAGAATACTGATGTAGGTCCTTTGATAAGCGCTGAAGCAATTAAGAACATGGAAAGATTTATCGAAGATGCTTTGAACAAAGAATCTGAGCTAGTAATAGGAGGTAAGAGAGCATATCCAAGAGGTTTCTTCTTTTTGCCTACTGTAATAAAAGCCTCTACACCTGATTTGAAAGCTCTTCAAGAAGAGGTTTTCGGTCCTGTAGCTCCAGTTGTTAAAGTGAAAGATGAAGAAGAAGCAATAGCAATTGCGAATAAAACGAAATATGGATTGCAGGCTGCAATATTTACAAGAGATTATAAAAAGGCATTGAAAATGGCTGAAAAAATAAAGGCAGGAGCTGTCATAATAAACGATAGCACTAGGTTAAGATGGGATGCTCTTCCTTTTGGAGGAGTAAGATTTACAGGCTTCGGTAGAGAAGGTGTTAAATATACAATGCAAGAAATGACTGAAATTAAATTAGTAGCACTTAACCTTGAGTAGATTTAAGTTCTTTTTCTATCAAAGCTCTCTTTAATATTTTTCCGACTAAACTTTTAGGCAAATCTTCTTCGAATGAAATTTTTTTAGGTACTTTATAAGGTGCTAATTTATCTTTCAAATAATTCAATATTTCTTCTTCGCTGACTTTTCCTTTATATTCTCCTTTAAGAACTATATATGCTTTGACAATTTCCCCTACTACTGGGTCTGGAATTCCTACAACTGCAGCTTCTTTCACTGCAGGATGCTGATATAAGATTTCTTCAATTTCTCTGGGATAAACAGAATATCCTTTATACTTAATTATTTCTTTCTTTCTATCAACTATGTAAAAATATCCTTCTTCATCCATTTTAGCCATATCTCCTGTTCTTAACCATCTTATTCCTCCATATTCAAAGAATACATCTTTATTTTCTTCACTTCTTAAGTATCCTTTCATAACTTGTGGTCCTGCTACAATTAATTCGCCTATTTCTCCAACTTTTAACAATTTATTTTCTTCAGGATGAGCTATTGCAGCAAGCGTATTTGGAACAGGTATTCCAATTGAACCTTCTTTATATTTGCCTTTTATTGGATTGCAATGAGTAACTGGACTTGCTTCAGTCAATCCATATCCTTCTCTTAATTTTCCTCCTGTTAGTGCTTCAAACTTTTTAAGAACTTCTACAGGCAAAGCTGCTGCTCCGCTAATACAAACTTCTATGCTTTTTAAGCTATATTTCTTAGCATAAGGTGAATTAATTATAGCATTGTATAATGTTGGTACACCAGGTAAAAGATTTACCTTGTATTTTTGTACGTTTTCAAAAAGAGCCTTGAGATCCAATCTTGGCATCAAGACAATCGTAGCTGCTCTTAGTATTCCTAGATTCATAACTACAGTTTGTGCATAAATATGGAAGAAGGGAAGAACTGCTAGTATAACATCCTTTGCTTCTCTTTTCTCAACCAACTCACCGGCTTGATATGCATTGGCAAGTAAATTATAATGAGTTAGCACTGCAGCTTTAGGAATTCCAGTAGTTCCACCTGTATACATGTAAGCTGCAGGATCGTTTATAGGATCTATACTTAGAGGCTCATATTTTCCTCCTTTGTTTAATAAATCAACAAATCTCAAAGTATTTTCATCGTATGTTACTTTAACTCTGAATTCCTTTTTTAATGGATATAATAATCTTTTAATTCCCTTTAAGTAATCTCTAATGCTCGTTACTATTACCTTTTGTAAATCAGTTTTTGCTCTTATTTCTTCCAAATTCTTATAAGCTAAATCCAATACGATTGCAATCTTAGCACCTGAGTTATTAATTATATACTCAAGTTCAGCAGGTTTGTAAAGGGGATTTATAGGATTTACTATTGCTCCGATTTTCAATGTCGCATAGTATGCGATAACGAATTGTGGAGAATTAGGTAATATTAAGCTTACAACATCTCCTTTTTTTACACCAAGCTCGCTTAAAGCACCTGCAAATCTTTCAACTGATTCTTTTAAATCTTTATATTTTATTGTATTTCCGAAGAAAATTAAAGCATTATGATCTGGATATTTCTTTGCAGACTCATCTAAAATTGAATATAACGGTCTAGGTTCTATTTTTATTTCAGGAGAAACCCCTTCATCATAAAACTTTATCCATGGTTTTGATAAAATAAATTCAAGAATTTCATCTTTCAATTCTTGCATATGTAAAAATAAAAAATAAAATTAAAAAATTTAAGAAGTTGCAGTTAAAAGCACAACGTTTTGCATTTTACCATTTAGAGCGTGCCAAGGACCACAGAAATATAGACAGTTAATTTTATACGTTCCTGCAACATTAAGTGTTATAACTGTATCTGTAGTTCCACCAACATTAGTAGCTAAGGATGCTATTTGATTACCATTAGGATCAAGAATTGCAAATCCATGAGGTCCTTTAGGATAATCAGTATAATTCACGTTTAAAACTATTTTTATTCTATCACCTACTTTAAATGTTTGATTTGCAGGTGTTACGATCCAATAAAGTTCAGATTGATCACCTGAACCTCCTGCATGCCCAACATAAACTGTCAATGTAGCTTTGGGTGGTGCTTGTTGCATTAAACTTAAAAAATACCCAGCTATTCCTGCTACAGCAATAATTACTACGATAATAACTATTAGCAGTGTTCTAGAAATTGCTTTTATGTTCATAAGAAAAAAGATATGTTTGGGTTTATTAATCTATCTATACAGATATATATAATGTTAGAATTATCATATTCAGCTGGAACGATCATAGTTAGAGGTGATCATGATTTTGACTTATCATTGCTATCTTTCTTGACATATGATCCTAGAATTGATTCCTATCGTTGTTATGCTTGCAAATATGAAGAATTAATAAAATATCTGAATGAGAGAAAAATTTCCTATGTTGATAACGTCTTAAAACCTATTGAGGGAAATATTATACAAAAAAAGGATTTATCTTTAAAAGAATATCAAGAAGAAGCTCTTGAAGCATGGTTATTGAATAATAAAAAAGGAATAGTAGTCTTACCTACAGGAACAGGTAAGACATTTGTTGGTCTTGCAGCAATATCAAATGTTCGAGCTCCTACATTAATCGTTGTTCCAACTTTAGAATTGATGGAGCAATGGTATTGGAGAGTTAAAGAATTCTTCGATGTAAGCATTGGTAGATTCGGCGGCGGATATAAAGAAATAGAGTATATAACTATCATAACATACGACTCTGCATACATCAACGCTGAGTATATAGGAAACAAGTTTGAATTAATGATCTTTGATGAGGTTCATCATTTACCAAGCGAAGGTTTTAGACAAATAGCTTTGCTATCAGCTTCTCCTTATAGGCTAGGTCTGACTGCTACTCCTGAAAGAGAAGATGGACTTCATGAGCTTTTGCCAAGTCTAGTTGGGGATATTGTTTATCGAAGAAGTGTAGTTGAAATGAAAGGTAAGTATCTTGCTCCTTTTGAAATAGTAAGATATTACGTAGATTTAAGTGAAGAGGAACGAAAAAAATATGAAGAATTGAGAAAGAAATTTAAGAAATTTTTCGATGAGCATGGAATTAAGCTTGATAGTCTTGAAGATTTTTATCAAATGATTCTTAAGAGCGGAAAAGATAGGAAAGCAAGGGAAGCTTTAATTGCATGGAATGAGGCGAGAAAATTAGCTTTGAATGCATCGAATAAATTAAATGCGTTGGAAAAGATTTTAGAAAAACATAAAGGTGAAAGGATAATAATATTTACTGAATATAACAGCTTTGCTAGATTAATTTCTAAAAAATATTTAATTCCTGAAATTACTTATCGTACTCCAGAAAAAGAAAGGATTATAACGATGGAAAGATTCAGAAAAGGCATTTATAATGTCCTGGTAACCAGTAAAGTTCTAGAAGAAGGTATCGATGTGCCTAGTGCGAATGTGGGAATTATATTAAGTGGAAGCGGAAGTAAAAGAGAATTCATTCAAAGATTGGGAAGAATATTAAGACCTATGAAAGACAAGAATGCGATACTTTATGAGATAGTTACAAGAAATACTTCAGAAGTCAACGTTTCTTATAGAAGAAGAAGGGAATTACTAAGCGAATTCTTTGATTAATGCTAACTAGTGATTTATTAAGAGTAAAAATCATAAAAAATGAACATATACAACCATTATTCGTTGAAATAAATGAAGAGAATTTGTTTATTGCAGATACATTAATAGATTTATACCGCTCATCGGTATCTAAGAAAGTTTCTGATCTAGAAGATAAATTAAAAGAAATTGAATATAATGCTGAAAGCTTAGGTTATGATTTCAAGCTATTTAGGGGTTTGAAGTCATTACTTGATAGAAGGCTTATAATAGAAGAGAACGATGAGAGCGATGCAATAAAAATAAGAGCTATGATTTTTGAATTAGTAAATCAACATTATAAAGGAATTATCTTAAAAGAAGAAGAAAAAGAAAGAATATTTTTACTTGTTTCCCAAAAAATCGGCAAGGCACCTGATAGAATAAAGGAAATATTTAATTCAATATATGAAGAAGAAAAAAAGATCAAAGACTTTCTAAACATTAATGCTGAAGATCTGCTTAGACAATATAATTTGTCTTTATTGCAGACTTTATTGTTCAAATGCAGAAAACTATTCGTCGATCTGGAAGTTAGCGGACATGAAATGAGGAATATACTTTGGATGATTAAAAAGCTCAATTTACTTTTCTTAGCTGAGAAAAGTTATATTGGATTAAATTTAGCTATTGATGGTCCCGCTTCTGTAATTAAACAAACCGAAAGATATGGCACACGTATTGCTAAATTATTGCCTCACTTATTCAAAGCAAGGAATTGGCATATAAGAGCATATATCGCTTATAAAATTAGGAATAAAAAGAAGATATTTAAGCTAGAATTATCCAGGCGAGAAGCTCAGAATTTATTACCTCATGTTATTAATGAGGAAATAGAGTATGATAGCTACGTTGAAGAAGATTTCTCCAAAAAATTTTATTCTATTGGAGGTGAATGGCAAATAATAAGAGAGCCTGAGCCGATATTAATAGGAAGAGATATTTTCATTCCTGATTTTGTATTGATAAAAAATGATAAGAAAGTTTATCTTGAAATTATGGGATTTTGGAGCGAAGATTATATTAAAAGGAAGATTGAAAAGCTGAAAAAATTGGCTGATATCAATTTAATACTTGCAATAGATTCCTCTCTTGGAAATATTGAAATAAATAATCTTAATCCAAATATATACATTATAAAATATAATAGAAAAATTTCAATAGCAGATATAATTAAAGTACTAAATAAATTTTAGTTATTTTGTTTTCCTTTCCTTAATTTTCTTTATTAATATAGGCAAAAATTGATATAAGTCAGCTACTATACAATAATCTGCATAATTGAATATGGGTGCGCTTTTTTCTTTATCTAAAGCAACAATTATTTTAGAATCTTGTATACCTCCAATATGCTGTGGGGCTCCTGAAATTCCAATCGCGAAATAAAGATTAGGTTTAATTATTTTTCCTGAAATTCCAATCCATCTATCTTCAGGTAGCCATTTGTAATCTGCTGCAACAGGTCTTGAAGAACCAATTTGTGCATTAATTAACGAGGCAAGTTCTTCTGCAAGCTTCAAATCTTCTTTTTGTTTAAATCCTCTACCTACTCCTATTACTATTTCAGCTTGTGAAATATCTACACCGCTTAAAGCTTTCTTTTCAACTTTTTCAAATTTAATGTTCGAAGCAGGCAATTCTTCTATGTATCTTATTTTAGTTTCGCTTTTAAGTTCAATATCTAATTTCTTTGAAGAAACAGTAAGAGCTATCGATTCCTTCTTGTTTATGGATATTTTGCTAATAGCTTTTCCTCCAAAAACTTTTCTTGTTAAAATTAAATTTTCTTCTTCGATATCAATTTGATAAACATCTGTGAACATCGGTAAGTTTAGATGCGCTGCTATTCTTGATATTATGTCATTATCGTTACTCGAAGAACTTCCAATAATATACTTGAAATTTTTATTAGTTACTTCATTCTTTAATATTGCTTCATACTGATCGAGAAGCGCTTTCTTCTTAATCAAAATTAGTTCATCTACTCCTTTATTAATGATTTCATCTTTGATTTCTGAATCTAAAGTTATCGCAACAAGATTTTGGCCTAATTTAGATTTGAGCAAATAAGCAAAGCTTAAAGGATATATAACTCGCTTTGGTTCATCTGAAAATACAATAATTGAAGAGCTCATATTTTTATCACACCTTCTTCGAGCAATTTATCTATCAATTTATCTGCTACTTCTTCAAGATTCTTTCCTTCAATAAATATTCTTTTTCTTTTCACTTGCAATGCTAAATATTCTTGTTTGATAGCTTTTTTATCCAAATTGACGCCTAACGATTTAAGATCATACTTAATCAAGGGTTTATTTTTAGCTTGTAGTATTTGTCTTAAAGTTGGTATTCTTGGTTGATTTATCTCGCCTGTAACGCTTAATACACATGGCAATTTTACTCTTAATGTTTCTATTTCATATTCAGTACTTCTTTGAACGATTGCTTCTTCACCTTGAATTTCTATTTTATTGACGAATGTAACTACAGGTATTCCAAGGAGGGTAGCTAATCTAGAAGCAAATTGTGAAGAAGTCGTATCTTGAGAATACTCGCCTGCTAAATATATATCGAAACTTCCTATTTTCTTTATTAAGCTACATGCAACAATAGCTGTTTCTCTCGTAGTAGCATTTACAACGTTATCATCTATTACTAAATGAAATTCATCTGCCCCCATCGATAAGACTTCTCTTGCTATTTTTTCTGCATCTGAAATTCTTTTTTGAACCGGCCCCCAAGTTAATATAGAAAAAGCTGAAACCTTTCCTCCATATTTTTCTTTTATTCTTATAGCTTCTTCAACTGCATTTTTATCATATTCGCTTATCGCTAATGGAGTTTCTTCGATGTTGACTTTTCCTTCGCTTTCCATTTTCAATAAATTCAAGTTTAGAGCAGGCTTAACGAAGACTGCGATGTTGAATGGCATATCTGCCTTATTATAAAACTGTTTTCTATAAATATTTCGTAGAGTTAAGTTAATTACTAATAAAGAAGGAAATATCGTATGAGAAAAGTAGGAATAATAGGAGTAGGTCATTCAAAATTTGGAGTTAGAAATGATGTGAACATGAATGAGCTTGTTCTAGAAAGCTTTAAGCCAGCCTTAGATGAGGCAAATATTGATCTCAAAGATATTTCTTTTCTTGTAGTATCTAATGTTGGACTTTGGAGTAGTGAAGAATTACCCGCGATAACGATAGCTGAATATTTGGGCTTAACAGGCAAAGGAGCTATGCGTATAGAAGCTGCATGTGCATCAGGAAGCGCCGCCTTGAAAGTTGCTCATGATATGATTAGCTCAGGCGAAGCTGAGATTGTAGCAGCTATAGGTGTAGAGAAAATGAATGAAAGCTTTACTCCTAACGTTGTTGAGATAATTGGAAGGGCTGGAAATTATTTCTGGGAATTTGAAAACTTCGGAATGACTTTTCCTGGTTATTATGCGATGTATGCCACAGCTTATATGAGTGTATATGGTGCTACGGAGGAAGATTTAGGCGAGGTTGCGATAAAAAATCATTTTTATGGTGCTAAGAATCCTTTAGCCCATTTCCAAAAAGAAATAACGATGGAAGATTATCTTAAATCAAAATATGTAGCGTGGCCAATTAAACTTTTAGATTCAACACCTATATCTGATGGTGCTGTAACTGTAATATTAGCCAGCGAAGATGCAATAAGAAAAATTGGCTCTAAAGATGTTATTTGGATAAAATCAATTGGTTATTCGACTGATACTTCTAATCTGAGTAAAAGAAGTGATTTTCTTAGTCTTGAAGCCGCTAGAAGGGCTGCAGAAATAGCATATAAAAAAGCATCTATCGATCCTAGTAAAATAACTAATTTAATAGATGTTGCAGAAGTACATGATTGTTTCACAATAGCTGAAATTTTAGCATATGAAGATCTTGGTTTCTTCAAAAGAGGAGAGGGTTTTCTTGCGTTAAGAGAGAAACAAACATATAGAGGTGGAAAAATACCTGTGAACTTAAGTGGAGGCCTAAAGGCTAAAGGTCATCCCATAGGCGCAACAGGACTATCAATGATAGCTGAGTTGACCAAACAATTAAAAAGACAAGTTGAGAAATCAAGACAGGCAGACATTAAAAATGGATGGGCTTTGGCTCATAATGTAGGAGGAACAGGTCATTATGCATATGTAACTATTTTATCTACGGAGAAATGAAATCCCAAAAAGAGCAGTTTGATGAATTCTTAGAAACACTAGATAAAGCTGTTAAAGAAGCAAAAAGAGCAATAAAACTACCATTAATACCTGATCAAAAAACAGGCAAAATTCTTTGGATATCAAATAGAGAGCTAAAATTAAGATATGTCTTAAGTGTTGAAAACATAAAAGAATTTTTTGAAGGACTGCTTCAAGGAAGATTGCTTGCATCGAAGTGCAAGCAATGTAATTCAATATATTTTCCTCCGCAAAAGTATTGCAATAAATGTAAAAGTTCAGAAATGGGATGGCAAGAATTGAGCAATGAGGGAGAACTTTTAACCTTTACAAAAATTTCTGTAAAGCCTTATAGTTTTTCACATCTTGAAGACTATATTATTGGGATTGCAAGATTAAAAGAAGGAATTAATGTTCTCGCTTGGATTGATGAAAAAGACATATCTAAACTTAAGCGAGGCATGAAAGTAAAGTTAAAAGTTATTGAAAGAAGTGAAGAAGGATATCTAACTTACGGATTTATACCTGAATATAGTAATCTTGATTCAAGCTCAAAAGTATTCGAATCTTAGCTTACTGCTAGTATCTTAAATACTTAATTTTAGGAAAAACCAAAACTTCTCCTTCTACGCTTATAGCTACCATTTCATCTATATCTATTTTTCTAAGAAAAGGCGATAATAATTCTTCTTTAGGCAATAAATTTATCTCTGTACCGCTCGCATAGTAACATATAGCAGGTAGGACTAGAATTTCTTTGTCTAACTTTCCATAAAGAAAACATTTCACTTTAATCTTGCTGCCCGTTTCAGAATATAAAACAATAGCTGGGTGTTCATGAGCCATTATTAAGAAATCTGCATTCCTCATCAATTCTTCGCTTGGCATTTCTTCACCGTGAAAGAAAAGATAATTCATCATGAGAAATTCTTGTCTATAGACTTTCAATCTTAATTCTTTTGCAAATGCATCTACGTAGTTATCATGATTTCCTTTGATTAAGATGATTTCAACATTTTCGTTTAAAATTTCATTTCTAACATAGTTAACGAATGAATATAATTCGTCGATTTCTGAATCATCTACTTCATCAAATTCGTTTTTGATATCTCCAACGACTATAATTCTTTTGATATTTCCTTCTTTACTTACTTCTCTTACAACATTCTCTATTTGTTCAATAATATACTTTAGATTTAACTTCGGTAAAAAAACACCGTTTTTTGCAGCCACCCCTTCGTAACCTAAATGAAGATCAGCTAAAACAATAGCGCTAAGGCTTTTTATATAAATTAGATAAGAATCCTTAAAAATAACAACATCTCCTTTAATCTCCATGATACATATTTTAGCACTTCGAAATAATATTAAAATATTTTCATGTATTTGTTCTATTGCTGGCGATGTATGAGGAGAAGCTAACAGGCAAAACTTTGCTTGTATATATGTATTTATTAAATAAAAATAGAGTTACTGCAAGAGAAGTAAAAGACGCCTTAGGATTATCAAGCACGAGTTTAGCTATTTATTATTTAGAAAGGTTATGTCAAATGGATCTTGCAGATAAAGAACCAGGTGGGCATTATGTTTTAAAGAAAAAAGTAGATATAGGCATATATAGTTTTTATGTTGGATTATATGGGTTTTATTTGCCAAAATTCTTACCTTATGCAATTTTCTTTACTGTTCTTTTAATATCATATATTTATTTTTATTTGGATTCAATAAATTTATTTGCCTTATTTGCATTAATCTCTACATCTATAATATTTTGGTATGAAACTTTAAAATTATATTTTAAATTAAAATCACTATATAAGGGAAGAATTAAGCGCTAGCCAATTTTGTTCTTGCAATTACTAATTTATCCAAATCCTCTTTGCTTATATTTAATTTCTGTAATATTGCTTGATGCAATTCTCTTAACTTCTTTCTTCTGTCTTTCATTAATATTACATCTGCTTCTCCAAACGTTATTAAAGTATGAGAGAATGGCGAAGGTACTTTTGTAGAAATGACTTTGTATTCAATTTCTTTATTTTTTATACTTTCTAAGATTTTCTTTGCATTCGGCAAATCCATTATATCTTCTAAAATTTCTCTTATTGTTTCTTCAATTATAGGGAAGTTTGGATCTATTTTCTTGCATGCTTCTAATAGTATTTGAGAATTTATTTGTTGCTTATTTACACTTATTTTATATCCTTTATAATTTCTCAAAACTAAAAAGCTCCTTGTTGAATTATGTCTGAATTTTCTTTTCATCAATTCTGTATATTCTAAATATTCCCTCAACAAATCTTCTAAGTTAGTATTGTATATTTCTTGGAATATTTCTGAGATTATTTTTTCATTAATTTTGCCATAAACTTCTTTTGGTAATATAATTGAGAAACCATTATCATGAACAATAGTTCCTACATCAACATCAAATTTTCTACTTAAGATTATAGCAAATATTCGTGCAAGTGCATCGTTAGTCCTACGTCCATATAAAGCGTGGAATATGAGATGGTATCTTCCATCGAGATCCATCGTTTTTTCGATAAGCAATAGTTTATCATTGGGTATTACCTTTGCAAAAAGGAATTGCTCTAAAAAATATGACTTCATAGCTTTCTTTGAATGTTCATCTACAGGTAATTGATCTATTAACTCGCTGAAGTCTTCATTCTTTTTCAATTTCTCATATACTTTCCTTCTGAATTCTCCAATCCTCATTGCTAAATCGAAATTTAAAGGAAGTTGTTCAGAGAACCAAGGAGGTATAGTAGGTGCTTCATTTTCCGTGCGCTCGACATAGCATCTCATACCTTTGCTATGGGAAAATCTATAAGTTTTACCTCCTAAGACAAATACATCGCCTTTCTTAAGTCTCATTAAGAATTCCTCTTCTATGTTTCCTATCCACTTCTTTTCAGGTAACAAAAATACATCTACTGAAACTTCATCTGGAATTGTACCTATGTTTAAAAAGTAAATTGTTCGAACATATCTTCCTCTTCTTCCGAACATTTGATCAGCTTCATCAAACCAAATTTTACCATAAACTTTTCTATCTTGCAATTCAACATAATGTCCAGCGAGGTATTTTAGAAGTTTTATGAATTTCTCTTCACTTAAATCCTTATATGGATAAGCTCTTCTTATTACTTTCAGTGCCTCATCTACATGCCATTTCTTATTAATAGCCATGCCTACAACATGTTGAGCTAAAACGTCTAGGCAATTTCTAGGCATATAAAATCTATCTAGTAAACGTTTATTCGCATAATACAACATAATAGCACATTCAACTAGATCATCTCTGTTCATTACGATAATTCTCCCAATTGAGACATCTTGGAATTTATGCCCACTTCTTCCTATTCTTTGAATAGCTCTTGTAATAGATTTGGGCGATCCTAATTGAACCACAGTTCTTATATAACCTATATCTATACCTAATTCTAAACTAGTAGAAGAAACTACTGCTTTTAACAATCCTTTTTTTAATCTCTCTTCAACATCCAATCTAACAATTCTCGATAAAGATCCATGATGAGCTGCAATTTCTTCATCTGTATATTTGAATTTCTTCTTTAAGTTGAAAACTACCCTTTCTGTGCCACTTCTAGTATTTGTGAATATCAGTACAGTAGGAGAATTGGTTATGATTTCATGCAGAATTTCATACATTCTATTTTCTATGACATCATCAGGAGTATAGATTAAATCTTCAACAGGAGAAATAACCTTCAAATCATATTGTTTTTCCCATGATACATCTACAATCCAGCATTCTCTGAAGTTTCCGTTATCATCTAAACCCATTAAAAACTTAGCAGCTTCTTCTATAGGGTGTAATGTTGCTCCCAAACCTATTCTTATAAAGTCTCTTCCTAATAATTCTCTTAGTCTTTCAAGCGATACGGCTAAATGGACTCCTCTTTTATTGTTTGCTAATTCATGTATTTCATCTACTACTACATATTTCACATTTTTTATCTTCTCAATGAACTTTGGTGAATTCAAGATGATAGCAAAGCTTTCAGGCGTCGTAACTAAAATATGTGGGGGCTTTTTGAGTTGTTTTTGTTTTTCGGAAGGAGATACGTCTCCGCTCCTAACTGCTACACGTATCTCAGGAATTTTTATGCCTTCTTTCTCTATCATAGCCTTAATTTCGCTCAAAGGTTCGCTAAGATTTCTTTTTATATCGTTATTCAAAGCCTTAAGAGGAGATATGTAAATACAGTAAACTTCATCTTTAAGTTCATTTTTAAGGGCTAAATCGAATAGCTTTGATATTATGACTAAGAAAGCTGATAAAGTCTTTCCTGAACCTGTTGGAGCAGTTATTAACAAGCTTTTCTCTTCACTCAATAGCTTAAAAGAGTAATATTGTGGGGGTGTCAAATCTAGGAATTTTCTTTCAAACCATTCCCTAACATAGCGATTTAAACAGCTGAGATTTTCTTCCTTTGAGAATTTCCTTAGAGGATAATGAAACATTACAGATTTTTATTTTCTCATAAGAAACTTAAATAAATTGCAGAAGAAATACCGTTATTTCCTAAGTATTACGCAAATTACAATCTTATCTTCTAGTTTGGACAGTTTTAAAATTCTATATCAGATTCATATAGCTTTATTTTGCTGGTATTACTTTCTTGTATATCTCACTATAAGTCTTTTTCTCACCATCTACGGTTAAAAGGAACTCCAATGTTATATTGAATAATTTCTCATTGTTTTTTAAATAGGGTAATATTAAATCCCAATCTTCTTTACTTAGCTTAACATATTTGCCACCATGTAGTTGGTTTTCTTCAAGCTTATTATAAGGATCCCTTATGTATATTGCTCCTCCTGAAGCCAATGAGAATAAATTCCCACCAGGATATGGATCTTCAAGATTGTAATATTCTCCTTCATCACTTATTCCTATACTATTTAATATTACAAAACCTCCTCCTTTTAATGGGTCTCCAGCCATGAATGATTCTGCTAAATAATCTAAACATGTTCCGTTAATTATAACTCTAGGCTTTCCTACAGAGTTTATCAAAGGTCTACCGGCTGCACTACCTAAGACATAAACTTCTCCTCCTTTCGAGCTATACATAAACGTTTGTCCAACATCACCATATATTACAAGTTTACCTCTTTTCATTATTTGCGCTACTTGATCTTGAGCAGATCCATGAACATATATTTCTGCACCATCTAATCCTGAACCTAAATAATCTCCAGAATCACCATATACATCAATTCTTAAAGAATCTGAATTAGGACCGAGGCCACAACCTAGAAATCTTTGTCCTCTCATATTATAAACGATGATTTTTCTCCAACCCATTTTGTATGCTTCGACAACAAATCTAGATAATGAATCTTCTCCTTCTGAAGGGAAATATTTGGAATCAATTACTAATGTTTGAATTGAATTTTCAGCCTCATGTAATTTATCTTTTTCATAAAAATCTATTAATTTATATTCTTGATCTAAATATTTATCAAAAATTTCATATAAAGCTTTTAATAATACGGTCTTTATTGAACTTCTTCTTTTCATTCCGGTATTATAAGGAAGATCATATAGACGTGTAAGCAATTCTATTGCTTCTCTTGGTTTTCTTTTCTTTATGCTTTCTATATAGGATAATAATTCTTCCCATCCAATATCCTTTATTCTTTTTATAAATGTATCTATATCAAAATTTTTATCATCTTTAATATTAAAAATTTTTTGATTATTAGATAACTTGGGATAATAATGTTCTTGATATTCTGGAATCGTTATCTTAATTCCAAATTTATTAAAACATTCGAATTTATTTTTTTCATAGTTGTAAACATAAATGAATGCTCCTCCATCTGTATGACTTCCTCCTCTCGCAACCCAATATTTATCAGCATATAGTGAGGGTATGCGTGCATCTTCATATAAATCTCTAAGTATAGCATTAATAGCTTGTCTTTCAGAAGCGACGATACCTAATTTCATGTTCGCATCGAGATAAGAGAAAACTTGAGGCCTGAGCATAGAAGTATCTGTTATACCGATTAACTGAAATTGCTTTAAACGAGGATCATGGCCTGCAATTATGAAAAACCAAGGTCCGTCAGGAGAGGATGTCATGTGCAAAGCTTGGATCTCTCTATATATTTTTCTCTTTTCTAAAGGTAATTTGTAGAAATCTCTTTCAAGTGTAGGAGCGAGAGCTTCTATCAAATATTCTAAAGGATATTCATATACTCTATATAATAAATCGAAAACGAGCATAGCTACCTCTGTATCAGTTAAGAAAAGCGGTTCATAGTTTCTTTCTTTTAAGTATTCAACGATAGGATGATAATTTGAGAAATCTCCATTATGAACCAACGCATGATTTACTCCTACGAAAGGATGAGCTCCTCCAGGATGCCAAACTTTTCCTTTTGTTGGATATCTATGATGTCCTATCCATACATGTGCTTTGAAATCATCTAATTTATAATATTTAATAACTTCATCACCATAACCTACAAGCTTGAGTACTATCATATTTTTACCTGAAGACATCACCATTGCTCTTTTTTCGCCTAAAGAAGAATAATATTTCTTGTTAAGCATGAACGAAATTTGCCATATCATTTCTTCTTCTACTTTATCTTCAGGAAGATCTTCAAGCTCATTCTCTCTAATAAATTTCTTGAGCTTATCTTCTCTTACTTTTATAAAATATCTATAAATTTCTGGCGGCCTTACTTCTAAACCTAGTTTTTGATGATCTAGATGTTCTAGCTTATAACTATCATATACTTCAAAGAATTCAGAAATGTATCCTTTTTCAATTTCATCCTTATAACTTTCATTCAAAATCGCTAATTGGAATATATAGCAGTTATTGAGCATTTCTTTGCTTACTCCTAGTTGAATATTTGAAAGTCCTACAGCTGCAATTCCTCCTCCTTTCCTGTTTCCTCTGTTTTTCATTTGATAAAGTGCTTGATACAGGTATCTTCCTTCAAGTTGTTCAGAGGAAGCTAATCCTATTACTCCACATCCACCTTCCGCTTCAATCTTATTTTTAACTTTAAAATCCTTCTCAATTATTCTCAATCTGCTTTTCAATAACTTGTTATTCATATTCCTCTTTACCTTCAAAACTAGGTCCTTTATCTAATAACAAATCCTTTCTTCCTTTTAATTCCCTTATGCTATCTAGATCTAGCATGTATAAGATTTTTTTCAATTCATAACACCACGCCTTATACATGTTGATAATTCTTTTCGAGCCCCATGCGGGGTCTTGCAAACTCGATAAAACTTTATTCGTTGTTGCTATACCTATTTGACAACCTCTTCCTCTTCCTCCTTTCTCGCAATTACCGCATTGTGTGCATCCTAAAGCTATTAGCTCTGCAGTTCCTATTATGCAACCATCAGCTCCTAAAGCTATTGCTTTAGCAACATCATGAGGAGTTCTTATTCCGCCACTTGCCATTAAAATAATGTTTTCTCTCACACCTTCAGCTAAAAGATAGTTATGAACCTTAGGTATAGCAAATTCAATAGGCATAGCTATATTTTTCTTTGCAAATTCAGGCGAAGCTCCTGTACCCCCATAACCCCCATCGAGATGAATAATGTGAGCACCTGCATAATAGATTCCAATTGCTACCATATCTACATCTATAGGCGTTGAAACTTTAACTGAAACCAAAGCATTTGGATTTACAGCACGAATCCAATCAACATGCTTCTTATGATCTTCTACTGAATATACACTATGAAAAGGGAAGGGTTGATAAATATTAACGAATGGTACGACTTCTCTCATTTCTGCTACCTCAGGAGTTACCTTTGGCGCTAGAAGATGTCCACCTAAGCCTGGTTTGGCTCCTTGAGCATATTTGAATTCTATAATCCGCGATACGAGTATTGTTTCTTCTCTTACTCCAAAATATCCAGTTGAGATTTGTGTAATTACGTTTTCCTTAAATTTCATCAATTCTTTAGGATATCCTCCTTCCCCTGTAGATGTGAAAGTTCCTAAAGCTTTTGCACTCATTGCTCTAGCGATCATAACGTTTAAGCTAATCGAACCGAAGGACATACCTGCTCCGTAAAAAGGAACAGGGATTGTAATTTTTTCACCATAGTTTCTTTTATTAAGATCAATTGAAAGGTCTATTTCTTCGAACTTTTTTAAGAAATCTTTTTCATCGAATGATTGTTTGTATTTGAAATCTAATGAATCAAAACCGTCTCCTCTATTTCCTATTCTATATTCAAGATGTTCAGGTATTTTACCTGTTGAAGCTTCGTAATATGTAGCTAATATCAAATCTTTTGTCCAGCCATAATTTCCTATTGCTATTTCTTCGAAGTTTAAATAAGGTAAAATCTCGAGATTTCTGTAGATATTTTCTCTATGTTTCTCTATCGCTCTTGGATTTGAGATATTTAGAAGTTTTAATGAAGGCATTCTATATCTCCAAAAGCCTCTTTTCTGATCTCTTCATAAAAAATAGCCCTTCCTACATCTCCTCTTAGTCTTCGCACATCTCTTTTACCCATTGCACTTAGTGCTTCAATTATCTGTTCATGCCATGCAGAAATCAAATTAATTAATCTTTGAGAGCCCCATTCAACATCTATTTTTCTAGGGACAATTTTTGCTTTTCCTCTCACTAATTTAAATTCTGATTGAAGAGCAACATGAATAGCTACATCAATTCCAACAGCATCTAGTCCGCAAATCATTGCTTTAACAACGTGTTCAGCCATTGTAGCACATCTACTTCCTAATATGGATATCTCATTTCTCATTCCTTTTTTTAGCAATTCTTCATGTATTTCTCTTATAATTCGCTTTGGATTTTCTCTTGCATCCCAATTAAACACGATATGAATTGAATCAAAACCATTTTCTATTGCTTTTAACAATTTTCTATATAAATTGTCTTTTGAATTTATCCTAGCTATAAGAATTTTATCTTCTTTATCTTTTAGACTTTTTAATAAATCATCAGCATATTCTTCATACTCTATTTCAATTATTTTAGTCTTTTTTAAAATTTTATCATAATTTTCATTAAAATATTCTTCTTTTTTTATTAAAGGAATTAAGTTTGAGCTTATATTAATTAATTTCTCAAAATTCTTTAAAGATACTATTGCAAAAGTTGAACATTTTTCTGCAGCTATAGCAATTGCTTTTTGATGTGAATAATTAGTGAATTCTTCTTCTTGATAATCGAAAAATACTGGAATCTCTATCCTGAATGTTTTGCTTGATTTTAATTGAGGATAAAATCTATCTTTCCTGCTTCCTATATCTACTGCTGTAGAGATATATTCTCTCCCTTCTTTACCATCTCTAGTAGGTCTAACTATTTCTGACATATCTAACCATATTCCATCCCATGAAGGGCCTGCAAATTGTCCTTTATAGCCCATTCCTTTTACTAGTTCATCGCCTGTTTCGGCTTCATGCAATATTGTATAGAAGTCATTCAAATTAATTGAGAAAAATGCTAAACTCTTTTTCATATCCAAAAATTTCTTGTTTATTTCTATTCTAGCAACATTTGGATATTCTTGCCAACATCTTAAACAGCCTGTGCATCTATCTTTTTTAGGTAAATATCCGCCTAAAATTCCATCAAATACGCCATATTCACAAGGTCTGTCAAACAAGGCATCATATCTCAATTTCAATTCTGTATAAAACTTAAGAATTTCTTCCTTTAAGTTAATACGTTTCTCTAATACTTCTTCTATTCTTTTCCTTGAAAAATAAGATAAAATTGTTTTGATGATGAATTTTATAATTAGCTCATTTGCTTCTTTAATTATGAGTTTCGTTAATCCGATTTTGCTTATTTTAGGTTCAAATTTGTGAGGAACTTTATATTTGGATGGGCAATATTCTTTTCTTAATTTGTAACGTATGTGTTGGGAGTCTTCAATATGAATAAGTTTCGATTGTAAAACTGTTTCGTAAATTTCCATAAAGATTGATCTATATAATCCATATTTAAAATTGAATATGAACATTTTTTTATTAATTGAGGTAGAATTTGAATAAATTTTTATAAAATTTGAAAATAAACAATAGTCCAATTCCGAGCATTTCAAGGCGTCCATCCTTAAATTTTTGTTTTACGATTAATCATTCATGAAGGTGTTATCATTTATTTTGATCTTCTTTATTCTTTCACAACCTTTATCATATAGCGCTTTAGTGGGTAGTAGTCTTCAAGAATTCGACGTTAATAAAAATGCTGAAAGTAGTACGCTGTCTAAACTTATTATTTATCAGGCAAGTTCTGTAAACGCTTGTGCATTTATTCAAAAAACCATCGATGTTAAAGATTACGGATTTTCTTCAAATCGTCTTTTCAGATTTCTTTCTGATGCTTCGCTTAATTTGAATTCAACAATTATAAATAACCTAGGTAATATTGCTGAAAAAGCTTATTCAATTCTTGTATCTTTTTTTAATGCTACTCCCTATGATCAATCAAAAGAAGGCTTTATAAATGTAGCAATTGCGAATTTAAACGAAGCTTATAATCGAAGTCAAGTATTCGTTGCAGGTTATACAATACCTAAAGAAGATCCTAATAATAAGAGCATAATATACCTTGATTCATACCATGTACTAACTTCAAGCTATAATGACACCTATGTGTTATTCGCGCATGAGCTCTTTCATCTCATACAAGCCTCTGTGATAAACATATCTTCACATGAAGACTGGGTCATTGAAGGTACAGCTGTATTTGCAAGCGATTTGGCTATCAAAGGTTACTCTCCACTTTATAATTCAATATATTTAGCTTATAACAAGTTCAACGTTTCTTTAAGAACTCCTGCGCAATGCTTAAGCTTAGATGCTTATATAGCAGATTATTTGATAGCCCCAACTTTTTTCGAGTTTTTAGCTGAAAAATATGGTAATAGCGCAATTAGTAAGCTATTATGGAAATTAAAAGGGAATAGCGATATAAGAGCATTAGAAATTGTTTCGAATACAACATTCGATAGATTATTCTCTGAATTCGCTGTGTGGAATTATTTAGGTCTTTACCATGGTACGGAGTATACTTTTGAAAAAGTCAAAATTTATGCTTTTCCTCTAACTTCTTTAGTCTTAAATTCTACTTATGCGAATAGCATTGCTCCTCTATCAATCCATTACATAAGAATTTTAGCACAAAGAGATGCGATTTTAGATATAAATTATCAAGGAAATCTTAATTTCATAATAATTAAAATTAAAGGAAATAGATTAAGTAATAATTTCACTTATGAAGTTTCATATATTAAAAATGAAAAATATATCTTTATATCAAATGTAAAGGAATATAATGAAATAGTATTAGGAATTGTAAATACCGAATCAAATAACATAAACTATTCGATTATTTTATTGCCTTCTAACTTAACGCTTTATACAATAACGTTTACTAAAACAGAAATAAAAGAAATCCCCAATGCGAATCTTTTGGCAATCTTAATCTTTGCAACTATTATTACATTTTTAGCTTTGTTTTTGATTTTATTTAGAAGAAGGCTTAGCAAAGTCTTCTCTCAAGAAACATGAACTTTGAAGATAGCTTCTCTACTTCATTCTCGCTAAATCCCAATTTTCTCAGACTTTCCTCGATGCTTGCATCTATATTTTTATAATATTCATTAATTTCCTCAATATCCAATTTTCTTCCTATAAGTTCGAAAAAGCTATTTTTAATATGATCTTCAGAGAGTTTAAAAGAAGATATTAGAAGTTCAGACCCAATCACAGCATCTAAGATTTGTACAACACTTATCTTTTCCTTAGCTATAAACTCTTCAAAGACCTTATTCGCAATTATCTTATTTTTCTCGTTGTAATCAAAAAGTTCAAATAATTTTTTATAAGTATAGTTATTACTCTTTTCAATTAAATAATCTAGATTAGATCTATAAATTGTTTCCAAAAATATATTTAAAAGAAGATATTGACGCAAAGGATTAAATGTCTTTACTACGCTTAATCCAAGTTCTAGTGCTGTAGAACCTTCTGCTTCAATACCTTTTAACAAAGCAAATTTATTAATTACGCTTAAAAATTCAAGATCCTCTGCAAGTTTGCTACCTTCTATTGCTTTTATTTTAACGTTGAGATTTGAATTTAGGATGTTTTCTCTGATTTTCGCTAAAGCTTTTCTCATTTGATATGAATAGGCAAGAAATGAATTGAAGGCAGATTCGCTTATAGGTTTAAAATTTTTTAGAGTAACAAACAATACCGAATTGCTTAATAGTTCTTCTGATAAATTGAATATTTCTACGTCGTTTTCCCTAGCAATAAGCTCTAGTTCAAGTTTAATCCATTTCGATCTTTCCATATGTTAGAAAGGTTAAGCTATCAATTAAACGTTAAGAATTTCAAGATTGTTTTTTGAAAGACTGCAATATATGACTTTCTATTTCGACAGTATAAAGTGCTTCGTTTCCTCTAAAACAATGGAACTCAAGAATTTCATTACCTGTATTTATTATTTGATGTGGCTCATTTGCTCTTATGAACACAATATCATTAGCTTTAATTTCTTTCATAACAGGTTTTCCATCTTCGATAGTTAAAATTGCACCTTTCCCTTTTGTTATGATAAGTATATGCTCATAGTTATGAATATCATAAGGTGTCATTCCTCCTGGTTCAATTTTATAATATCTTAAATAAAACCTAAAGGAACCAAATCTATCGTCGATGACTTTCCTTCTCAATACTTTTGTTGCACCTCTTTCTTTAAACTCTTCAAATTCTATTTTATCCAATTCTCTTATTATCATTAGGAAGAATTATATTTCATCAAATATATCTTCTTGAGTCTTCTGTAAGAAATAATAAGAAAAGAGATGCTACAATTAGATCCGCAGTTGTCCCTGCATTAATTTTCAGACTTGAAAATTCTTCATCTATTTCGTTTGCAATTATTTCAATGTCTTTTTTTGTTTTCATTTTTTCATCGACGAATTTTCTAATTCTTTCAGCTATTTCGTAGCCGAATTTTCTATATACATGCGAATCAATTCTTTTGCTTAGTAATGTTAAGAATGTGCGTAAGCATGCTCTATTTAGACTTTCCTCATTTGAATATTTTAATAATAGAGGAAAGCTTTCTTCAAACGTTATCTTATAATACGTATAGTATTCATGAGCGATCCAATCGTATTGAGTAGCACTTCTCATTATTTCTCTCGGCTTTGCCTTCTTTTCCAAAATCTCCCTTTCCCAATCCTTCTTTGTTATATCAAATTCTTCCTGCTTTAAAAGCCACTTTGGTTTAGTTAAAAGTATTGCTTTGCATATCATTATTGAATCTTCTGGTTCGCTTGAATCTAGCACAATTTTTAAGCAATCCCTCAATCTTTCTATACTAATTTCTTTGGATTCTTTAAAGCAAAGCGCTGATGATGTTATCAAAGGAATTAAGAGCATTAAAGAACCGAGACTAGTATTTCCTTGAGACTGATATTTAAGCATGAGTTCAGTCGCTTCATAAATTCTTTTACCTATCCTGAATCTTTTAACATATCCATCTCTAAAAGCTGAATAAAATGTTAAAGCATTATAAGCAGTTGTTGCTAGGAAATTCTCGAATTTTAGATTACCTATCGATTTAATCTTCGTTACGTTTAAAGGCTTTGGATGAACACTAACTTCATATAACAACGCAAGAATTGCTGAACCTACAATTTTGTTTGTTAAATCATTTTTTTTCATACATTTAAATATTCAAGTCTTGTTCAATAAATTGATTGTATATAATTTTCAATTTAGAAAATTTTATAAATTTGGTTATAGATTAAAACATGCGATATGGTTAAGCCACTTAGTATTGCTTTATCTAAAGAACTAGAAGAGTTATCAAACAAAATGAATAAGATGTTCGAAAATCCTGAAGGAAAGATTGTAGATATATTAGGAAAAGAAAGGATTGAACGCTTTAGGAAAGTATATTTTGCTATGCTTGATTTGATGAAGAATGGTTCATTACCTATACATCCTGATTATATTTCTGGAAACGAATTAGCTCAAAAAATTTATGAGAAAAAATATTTCTTGAAGGATCTTGAAGGGAATTTAATAGAGAAGAGACCTGAACATTTGTTCTTAAGGGTCGCTTCTTTTGTAGCAAGTGCTGAAGATGATTTCGAAAAGGCTCTGAAATTCGCAAAGGTATTCTATTTATTAATGTATGAAGGATACTTCATGCCTGCAGGAAGAGTTTTGGCAGGTGCAGGAGACTTATATCGTACAAAAACATTAGCTAACTGCTTCGTTTCTATGATAGCAGATGATAGCATTGAAGCCATTTATCAAGCTGCTTATGAAGCTGCAAGGACTTATTCATATGGAGGCGGTATAGGAATAGATATATCATGTTTGAGGCCTAAAGGTTCGAGAATACATAACGCTGCAATTACTTCTACTGGTAGCGTGAGCTTTATGGAGTTATATTCGTTAACTACAGGTTTAATTGGGCAAGAGGGTAGAAGAGGAGCTTTGATGCTAACAATAGATGTCAAGCATCCAGATGTATTTGATTTCATAATGTGCAAACAAGTACCTAATTGGGTTACTTCACAAATTGTCGAACAATTGAAAATGACTGGTATGTTTAATGAAAATCAACTAAAAGAAATAGAAAGACAAGTTAGAGAAAATACGCAAGTCAGATTCGCTAACATAAGCATAAAAGCAAGCAACGAATTCATGCGAGCAGTTGAAGAACAAATGACTTATGGTCCTAATAAAATATTAGTATATAAGAAAAAGGCCAAAGGAGTTATAAAAAGAGTAGATAACATAAAAGATGTTCACTATTCATATGGAATTCCTTCCAAAGACATAAACAATTATGTACTAATAAAAGTTTTTGATAAGATAGAAGAATTAAATGAATTTTTAGGTATTGAATATAATATTCAAATTAATGAATCTGATCTAAAAGATCCTTATAAAAGAGATGTATTTGGTGATTATGTCATTGAATTAAATAATAAAGATTTTGATCTTGCAATTCGTTATGCAGGAGATTTCCTACTTTATTTCTCTTCTGATAAAACAGGCGAGATAAGGAAATTAATTAAGGCTAGAGAAATTTGGAATTTGTTCATTGAATCGAATTACAAAACAGCAGAACCTGGAATAATGTTCTGGGATAGGATGAAATATTATTCACCTTCAAATTATGTAGGTTTTCCAATAGTTACTACGAATCCTTGTGCCGAAGTACCTCTAGAAGATGGAGGAGCATGTAATTTAGGCTCAATAAATCTCTCAAGATTCGTAGACGATCCTTTCACAAGCTTCGCTAAAATAAATTTGAAAAAACTGAAAAGAGTTGTTAAATTCGCTGTTCGTTTCATGGATAATGTCATTGAATGGAATATATTATTGCATCCTTTACCTAAGCAAAGAGAAGCGAGCAAGAATACAAGAAGAATTGGCTTAGGTGTCATGGGTGTAGCAGATATGTTTTATCAATTAGGCATTGATTATGATAGTCCTGAAGCATTAAGAATCCTTGATCGCGTAATGTTTACAATAGCAAACTCTGCATATCTTACATCTGCTCTTTTGGCAAAAGAAAAAGGTAAGCTCAACATAGACTATGAGAAATATTTAAACAACGCTTTCATTAAAGAAGCAATAAGCGAAAAAGTAAGAGAGAAGATAAAAGCTTATGGAATAAGAAACATAGCTTTATTATCTATAGCACCAACAGGTACAATATCTAATATCGTGAAGTCTTTCGAGTATGAAGGAAAGAATTACATTGGTGTAAGCGGCGGTATTGAACCCGTTTTTGACATGTATTATTTAAGGAGAACCGAATCTTTTAGCAGAAATGTATTGTTTAAAGTTTTCCATAGCACAATTCAAGCATATATCGATATTAAAAAATTGAATACAGCAGTGCAAGATGCAAAGGATCTAGCGGAATTAAAGAAGTTATTGCCTTCTTTCTTCTTTAGAACAGCCCATGTAATTGATGTATATAAAAGAATAGAAGTTCAAGCTGTAGCTCAGCGTTATGTAGATCATAGCATATCTTCAACGATTAATTTACCTGAAGATATCCATCCTGAAGTATTGTCAAAAATTTACTTTTATGCATGGAAAGCTGGTTTGAAAAGCGTAACTATATACAGAGAGGGTAGCAGATTTCCTATATTAAGTAGATTGAAGGAAAAAAGCAAGTTTGATGAATATAAAGATAAATTATTTGAAATAAAGATCGGAGATAAAACAATTATTGCAAAAGGAGATGAAATTATTGAATTACCTGATGGAACTTTATCTACACCTTATCATATATTATTAAGTAGGGGTATGATTTCATGATAAAGCTGGAATCATTTGATTTTGAAATAAAAGAAGCTAAGAAAAAGCCAGAGCAGGAAATAGCTATACAAAAAGAAAAGGTATCTTTGACACCTTTAGAAAGACCTTATTGCATAGATGGAAAAATATATAAGTTGAAAAGTAGATTTGTTGCGCATTCGATTTTCATTACAATAGGATACATTAAAGAAGGGAACAAAGTTAGACCTTTCGAGATCTTCATCAATAGCAAAGATCTTTCAAGAGCTGCGGAATTTACGATGCTAACAAGACTACTGTCTGCAATATTCAGAAGATTTGAAGATCCTGTATTCATTCTTGAAGAATTGAGAAGTGTTTATGATCCTAATAGGATTGGATATTGGATAACTTTGGATGAAAAAGGAGAGAAAAGAAGATATATACATTCATTATATGGAGAAATAGCTGAAGTAATTGAGCAATTCTTCAGAGAAATGGGCATAATTAAAGATTCTGAAAATACCCAAATTGTTCCGTTAAACCAAGAAATTCAAATCAAACCAAAAATTCAAGAACCGTTTGCAAGTGAAAAACAAGTAACTGATATAGGTGTTGAAGAGTTGAATCTTTTCCAAATATGTCCAGTATGCAATTTAAGGACTTTGAAAATTGAAGGCGGTTGTTACACATGCATAAATCCTGAGTGTGGCTATACGCGTTGTGGATGATCTAAATATTTTCAAATTTTAATATTAATATGAATGCCTGTAAATTTACCGAAGGAAGCAAGGGTAAAGTATCAAAAGGTACTTGAAGCCAGGACTAAAGAAGAAAAACTTCGTGCTCTTCAAGAATATTTATCATCAATTCCAAAGCATAAAGGAACAGAAAATCTAATAGCACAAGTAAGGCATCAAATAGCTACTCTTAGAAAAGAAATAGAAAAAGAAAAGGAGTTAAAAAGAAGAATAACAACAGGACCAGCCTTTAATGTAAAAAAAGAAGGAGATCTTCAATATATTTTAGTAGGGTTTACTAAATCAGGCAAAAGTATTTTATTGAACAAACTTACAGGAGCAAAATCGGAATATGGTGAAAGACCATTCATAACTACCATGCCTATAGCTGGCACTTTAAACTATAAAGGTGTTCTAATACAGCTTGTTGATACTCCTTCTTTAATGGAAGGAAATGAAGACTGGAATAACATAGTCTTTTCTTTAGCAAGATCTGCAGATGGTCTTATTCTTGTATTAGATGGATCAAAAAATGTTAATGAGCAATATTCAAAGCTTAAGGAAATGCTTAGAGAAAACGGAATTATTATAGGAACCAGGAAGTTCCACATAAAGGTTTACAAATCTCCTTTAAAGAAACTCAAAGTTATATTGAATGGAGAAATAATAGGTGCAACTGAAAATGATATTTACAAGATATTAAACGATTATAAATTCAGAGATATAGTTGTTGAATTTTATGGGAAAGCTACATTAGAGGAATTCGAAACTGCTTTAATTAGCAATGTAATTACTAAGCCTGCTATAATTTTGATAAATAATGCCAATGTAAAAGAAGGAAGTTATGATTTTGATGGATTAGAATACGTTAATATTTACTCTTCGGACTCCATTGATAAGGAAGAAGTAGGTAGAAAAATCTTCGAAAGCTCAGGTATGATAAGAGTTTATACAAAAGAACCAAATGAAGATCATCCTTCAAACAAACCTTTAGTTGTTAAGAAAGGAACCACTGCAATAGAAGTTGCTGAAATAATTCATAAAGATCTTGCTAGACTTTTCAAATATGCAAGAGTTTGGGGTAAAAGTGTAAACTATCCTGGAGAGAAAGTAGGACCGAAACATGTTCTAGAAGATGGAGACATAATAGAAATTAGAGCGTGAGAAAATTCATATCTCCATCTTCAATTTTAGTATTGCCTAGGTTAGAATTCGATGATGAAGGTAATATAAGAGGACTAGCTACAGTCTCTTATAATGTTGATTGCAAAGTCATTGCAGAATCAGAACTTAGCGATAAGTTTGAAATAATAGGAGGTGAAGAGTTCAAGTTAATTATTGAACGTGTAATAAGAAAATTAAATTTGAAGAATGCATCAATAAGAATTTCATTCGAAAAAAGATTTTCTTCTTTAAATCAAGAACTCTCAGCTTTACTTTCTTCTTTTGCAAGTTATCTAAGCTTATTTGATTTTGATTTAAATGATAATATTAAAAATTTAGAAGAAGAAGTGTTAAATGAAAAAATTTGTTTTTTATCTCCATTGACGCTATTATATAAAGGTTGTGTATTTTTCAAAAAGGATAATTTTTCTAGTATGTGTTATGAATTGAATTTCGATTTGCTAAATTATTCTATAATATTGATTGAGCTTGGAAGCCTAGATTTCAACTATTTCTTGAAAGACAAAAATTATCGAAAAGTTTTAGCGATTCATTCTTCATCCTCTTTCGATCTTTTCTCTTATTCGATGGATTTACCTTCACTTTATGAGGCAAATAATAGGTTAGCTTTTCAAGCTGGAATAATTGAACCTGAAATTGAAGAAATGATGAATGAAGCGAGGAAGTTGAATTGCGATTTTGTAGGTTATAATTATTTCTCTAGAGCTTTTCATTGTCTTGTTAAAAAAGAATTAAGAAATACAGTTTATGAGAATTTAATAGGAATCCTATCTAAGAATGATAAAATAACTATCTTAGAATTTTTTAATTCCTAAAATAAAATTTATATATAGGAAACAAGAGAGATAATCTATGCCTGAAGTAGGAGATAAATTTATAGACTTCGAACTACCTGACCAAAATCTAAACAAAGTAAGACTTTCAGATTATGTAGGGAAGAAGAACATAGTTCTAGCGTTCTATTTCCTAGATTTCACTTCTGTATGCACAAACGAGATGTGCACCTTTGATAGGTTTTTGAGCGAATTGGAAAAGTTGGATGCAACTGTTTTGGGTATAAGCGTCGATAGTCCATTTTCTCATAAAGCATTCGCAGAAAAATACAACATAAAATATCCATTATTAAGTGATTTCAATAGAGAAGTGATTGAAAAGTATGGTGTAGTTCATGATGAAATGTTTGGTTTCAAAAGAGTAGGCAAAAGAGCTGTATTCATTATTGACAAGCAAGGAATAATAAGATACAAATGGGTTACAGATAATCCTAGGAATGAACCTAATTACGAGGAAATAAAACAAGTCCTTGCAAAGCTCAAGTGAATTTCTGGAAGATTTTATAAATAAAAACAATTTAAAAGAGGATATAATTTTTTTAATTTCAAAATTCAAAGAATATTTAGAATTTTATAAAATAAATTATGATATAAGTTTAGATATATTTAGAGATTATTTTAATAAAAATTGGTCAATTTTAAGGCTAAATATTAAATTAAAGGATGTTCAAGATTATGTTGAGTTCTATCTATTCAATCATTTAAGAGAAGTCTCAAAAACTATACTTAGCGAAGATAAAAGGAAGAAAGTTATAATTTATATGAGCAAAGATGGATGATCACAAGCCTTCTGATTTCCTGCTAATTGCAGAGGATATTTACTTATCTCTTAAAGAAGGAGGAAAAGCAGTAGCGACAACTCCTCATGAAGCGGCATGGCTTAGATTAGCCATATCTTTGAGTTTCTTTTCTGTATTCAATGCAATGCTGAATGTCTTAAAAAATTATGAAGATCTTAATAAGGAATATCAGGAAAAATTGGAGAAAAATGAAATTAATTTATTCAGGTTTGTCATTGAGAAAGCCCTTGAAAAATTCAAACTGGATGAAATTATCACGCTATATGAGCTTTGGATCAAAGCATTTTTCATATTACCGCCTAATTACGAGGTTAATTTTGATGATGTAGAAAAAGCTGTGAAGATTGCAGGCAATGCTCTTCGAGTTCTAGGTCTTATTTGATGTTTTCTTCGATGAATTTAACTAATTTATTCTTTGGAGCAGCACCAATTAATCTATTTATTTCTTTGCCGTTTTTGAAAATTATCAAAGTAGGTATAGCCATAATACCATATTTCTCCGCTATATCTGGATTTTCATCAACGTTTAATCTACCAAATCTCACCCTTCCTTCATATTCTCTTGCTAATTCTTCATAAATAGGTTCTAAAATTTTACATGGAACGCACCATTCAGCCCAGAAATCTACTATGTATGGTTTATCGCTATTCAAAACTTCATCCCAATTCTCCTTTGTAAGCGTTATTAAATTCTTGTTAGTCATAGAACTTATAGTTCTATAACTTATATTTAAATTATGAAACTTAGGAGGTCTTTGCCTGCTGCGATTGGTATGATAGGAGGTTTCGCGAACATTATCTGGACAGGATTGATCGTTTTGGTCATGATAATTTATCTTGACTTCACAGGAGGAAGATCAGATTTAGGAGCGCTTTCAGCAATCATTTTCGCAATTTTATCAGCTCTTGTTTTAAGAAGTTCTGCAAATTACGACAGAAATAAAAGCAATTCGAAAAAAACGCTGATTTACACTCTTCTCTTCATTTTAAATTCAATAATATTTGGTTTCTTAACGGCTAGAGATATTTTTGAATTAATGTTATTTAGTTTGATATTATTCGGTCCAGGTACTTTTCTTCTAATTCCTGCTTCTTATCTTCAATTAAAAGGATTAAAGGAGTAAATCCTCGAAGATTTTCTCAGCTTCTTCTCTACTATTCACTTCTTTTACAGTAATTCTACCGTTTTTGTATATGCTTATTAATTTTTCTTTATAGTATCCTCTTACGATCAATCTTGTGTTCAATACAATTTTCTCCAGCTTCTTTTTAGCAATTTCAATACTTTCATCAGCAAGTTTAGGATTTAGAATAGCAACGTATCCTTTTTCATCGCCACACATTTCTGTTATCGCTCTTATCCTTCTCAATTCAAAAATGAATTGAATGAACTTCGTTAAATCTTTTTACAAACCTTTTGTAAAAATTTTCTAGTGAACAAGTCTATAATTCAGTTATGGATTGAAAGAAAGGAATATTTTATAAAAAGACTCATGAAAGAGGATTCTGAAGGTAGGACAGATAAAGATATAATGGATTTGTTGAATTTGATAAATTCTTCGCAAAACTTTTATACCTTAAGCTCTTGTAGTGGTAGAATACAGATCATAGAAGGCAGAAATTACTCGAAAAGGAAAGAGCTTAGAAGCATTGCTAAATTTCATTATGGAATAACTAAAGAAGATTTGATGAACTCATTTCAAAATATTAAAGGCGATTATGCTTGGATTTCATTACAACCTCCTATCATCCATATTGCCGCTAAATCTTTTGATGACGCTATTAAGTTATTGAAAATTGCAAGGACTTCAGGTTTTAAACATAGCGGAATACAAGCGAAGAATCCTGATAGATATGTAATAGAGCTTAACTCAAGCTTTAGACTTGATATTCCTTTAAGATATAAAGGCGTGAATTTAATAAAACAAGAAGAATTAGACTTGCTAGTAGAATTATTGAATGAAAATCTTAAGCTTGCAAAAGAATGCATCATTAAATTTAAGGAAAATTTCTCTAAAATTTTAAATGGAAATAAGAATTAGAGAAGCAAAATTAGAAGATAAAGAGAAAATCATTGAATTTTTGAAAGAAACAAATCCAAATGATTACATCTTCAATGTATTAGATTTTTGGTTAAAAGATGAAAATGGAAAGGTACTTATAGCCGAGCATGAAGGAAAAATTGTTGCAATGAATCATTTTTATCAACAAAGCAAAGAAAATGGTTGGCTTGAGGGTGCGCGTGTTCATAAAGATTATCGAGGTAAAGGAATAGCTACGATGCTTGCATTGCGTTCATTAGAGCTACTAAAAGAAAGGGGAGTTAAAAAAGCTAGATTGGTTACTGCTGCAACTAACATTGCAGCCCAAAGACATTTGATGCGAACTCCTTTCAAGCTTCATTCGAAGTGGTTAAGTGTAAATTTCCAAAATCCCAAGTTTGTTAGCATTAAACCTTATGATAATTTCTCAGAAGTCTATGACTTTCTAAACAGATCTAAGATTTTCAATGAATTTGGAAGAATATGTCATGATTATTTTTCATGGTTAGACTTCGATGAAGAATGGTTAAGAAATAGAATATTAAATAAAGAAGTATACTTCGATGGAGAGAATCTCGTAATAATAACTCAGTCAAGTAGGAGAGGTGGTAAATATTCGGTGAGTTATCTTGAATGTAATGCCAACAATTTAATACATATGCTAAATATTGCGTTTTCTTTAGTTAGTTTGAAAGATAAAGATTCAGGCATTTTATTTGTAATACCTTCTTTAAGTGAATACAAGCAGATTTTAGATAAAGAAAAAATTGAATATTATGAGCAGCTAGTTTATGAAGCTTTGATTTTATAGTTCAGAATATCCCTCCTTCTGTCATTCTTTTCAGATCTAGTACTTTATCTACTTCTTCTTCGCTCAAAATTCCCTCTTCTATCAATATTTCCCTTATTGTTTTACCAGTAGCCATTGCTTTCTTTGCTATCATAGCAGCCGTATCATAACCTACTCTAGGAGCAATTGCTGTTACAACCATTAAGCTACTTTCAGCATATCTTTTGCATCTCTCAACATTCGCCTTTATTCCTTTTATACACTTTTCAGCAAATTCTCTACATGCATTAGAAGCTAACTTGATTTCTTCTATGATAGTGAAACCTATAAGAGGCATCATCATATGCAATTCTAAAAAGCTGTATTGAGCAGCATTCGCTATCGTTGCATCATCTCCTATAATTTTAACTGCAGCCATAGTTACTGCTTCAGGTATTACTGGATTTACTTTAGCAGGCATAATGCTAGAGCCAGGTTGTAGAGCAGGTAATTCTATTTCAGCAAAGCCTGTATTAGGACCTGAATTTAAAAGTCTTAGATCATTTCCTATTTTTAATATCGATGTAGCTAAAGATCTTAGTGCAGAACTCAAGGTTAAAACAGCATTCATGCTTTGAAGTGCCTCAAATTTATTTCGAGCTGGAATAAAATCTAAACCTGTGAAAGCATTGATTTCAGCAATAGCTAGCTTTGCGAATTCAGGATGAGCATTCAATCCTGTTCCTGCAGCTGTACCACCTAGCGCAAGTTCTCTTAATCTTTCAGATGCTTTTATAATTTCTTGCAAATCATGTTCTATCATACTTGCATATGCACTAAAGTTTTGACCCAAGGTTACTGGAACAGCATCTTGTAAATGAGTTCTAGCAGCTCTTATTACGTCTTTGAATTCTATTGTTTTTTCTTCAAGTGCTCGCTTTAATTTTTCAATTGAAGGAATTAAGTTATTTCTAACCAATTCAAGACTCGCTATATGTATCGTTGTGGGTATTACATCGTTTGTAGATTGACATTTATTAACATGATCATTCGGATGTACAGGCTTCTTATCTCCTCTTTTTCCTCCTAACAATTCATTAGCTCTACTTGCAATTACTTCGTTTGCATTCATGTTTGTTGAAGTTCCTGAACCTGTTTGAAATACATCTACGATGAACTGATCATCGAGCTTTCCTTCAATTACTTCTAAAGCTGCTTTTTCAATTGCCTCAGCTAACTTTGCATCCAGTAAACCTAATTTCTTATTTGCTCTTGCTGCTGCAAGCTTAACTATTCCGAGCGCTCTTATAAATTCTCTTTGAAATCTGTAGTTAGAGAATTTGAAGTTTTCATGTGCACGCATTGTATGTATTCCATAATATGCATCGCTAGGTATCTTCACTTCTCCAAGAAAATCCTTCTCAATCCTATAACTTTCCATATTATTCAAATCCTATATTTATATAAAGAAGTTATCAGTAGTTTAAGGAAGAAATATCGCTGAAACTCTTATTCTTGTGCCCTTATTCTTACATAATAATATGCGAATAATGCAATGAAAAGTATTAGGATGATACCTACTATGATGTTAACATTTAGCGCTCCATTTCCTAATACGAGTATCGGTAGTGAAATAGTTATCTCGCTACTCGTTGTCTCATCTACATTAATTGGTATTTTATATTCATAATTCCCTATTTTTATCACCAAATTATAGATTCCCTTTGGTATGTCATGGAAATAGAAGTAATTGTTTGCCAATTCAGAACTTGAGGTTAAATTACCTATAAGCATAACATTTGCGCTATCAATCGTGTTTCCAAATAAATCAGTGATTTTAACTTTTAAATCGAATACATATGTTCTGAAAATGAAAGTATTATTGAAGGAAGTCACTATGAAGTCTTGCATAAGCACATTAACTTTTTTATAATAGATCATCGCTGTGAAATTACCTATATATCCATCCCAAGATGCTTTCCCTGAAGATATTGTAACGTTAGCTAGCATATTCCCTTTCTTGTCATATATGATAAGATAACCTTCGTTCAAATTATCCTTGTTCCAATTCAATATGGAGAATTGGACTGGCGAGTATATCTTGATCTCAAATCTAGTAAGATTGTATTCAAACTCTAAGCCGTTTAAAGTAAAATTAGCTATTATTTGGCCCATGTTAGGGGATATTGGCGAAATTGCTCGAACTTTATAAACTAACGAAATTGTATTATCTGGACTTAACACATCCACTACAAGTTTATTGTTTCCTTGAGTAATATTCCAACCTTTAGCTAAAATATCTTGAATTGTTAAGTTATATATGGCGCTTTCTCCTTTATTCGTGATTTCTATTTTAACTTCTACGTCTTGATTTGGTTTGACAATCGTCGAGTTAATACTTTTATTTATGATTAGTGCGGATGTAAAAACTAAAGGATCCATTATTATTTTTTTGGTTAAAGGTAGTGTCTTTTGATATAATGGAATTACGAAAGAATTATAGGAAGTTATGTTAATTCTCAAAAATACATCGCTACTATATCCCCTTGTAACGGTATATACCGTTGTGACCGAATCTCCTTGAAGAGAGAAACTATCAGCTCCTGCGTATGTTAGATTTTGAGTCTTCAGGATATCAATTGGAATATAGAGGGCTGAGGATCTGGATAAACCTAAAGCAGTCATTGTCCATTTTAAGCCAGTTATGCCTAAATTAAAATTATTCGAAAATATATTAGCTTTAATAGTTAGATAATTAACGAATGAGAATAAACTTCCTATCGTTGCTAAAGAAGAGCTAGGAATATTAACATTGAAAGTTTTCGTCCCGTTATCGTAGCTTAGGGTTGTATTATAGAAAACATCAGCTCCAATGGGAATTTTGCTATATTGGGAAGGCTGTATTGTAATAGGGAAAGTTAAGTTTCCTTTTACTGCTAAGTCTGGTATCTTAGCATCGAGATAATCAAATTTTAAATGAACATTTGTAGCATTGGAATTTCCTGTATTTAGGATTACAACGTATATATCAGTACCAGTTGAAAGCAAATCCGGCCATTGACTAGAGGATGGTTTGAGATAAAAACTCAGCGCTGCAAATTTTTTCACATTAACACCTATTAAGAATGTATTACCAATTGTCGTAAAGTTGGTTGAACCATAGTTGTATGTAGCAATAGGTGCGCTTATTTCATATGTTCCCGGATCGACAGAGCCTACTATTTTTACATCTACTGATTTCTCTTGAATTGATGTGCTAACATTTTTAAAAATCAGCGTATCGTTTGGAGCATTAAGCCATTGAGGAAGCTTAAAATTAACTTTTACTTCTGTAACATTAAAGCTTCCTAAATTGAATACAGAAATCAATAGTTTAGAAGTGGAATTGAAGACTGCTGGATCAAATCTTTGCGCTATTATTATGAAAGGATCAAGCTTGCTAGCTGTGATGGTTACTTTACCCAACTTATTATTGTTTGATATAATGAACTTAGCTTGAGAAATCCAATGCGTATTATAACCAACATTCCATTTCAGATCTAAGGTTGAGTTTATCGCATTTATACCAAATAGGTAAAAGTTAATTTCAGAATAAGAACTGAAATCGGATCTAGTTAAGTTTTCTAGATATCTTGTGTAATCAATTTTGAAGGTTTTGCTTGTTTTAATTTCGGGAGATGTTGTTAAAGAAGATGTGAACAGCAAATATAGTTTTCTTAATCCAGACTTATCAAATTGGTAAACTAAACCATTTGGTTGCATTAGTTGAGTTAAATTATATAGGCCCCCAGCGCTGTAATGAATAGCGCTTAAAATCCTTTTAATATAATAAGTATAATTACCTCCTCCAATAAGCGATATATAATTTGAAGTTTTATTCAATAATATTAATCTAGCTCTTAGTAAATCTTGAGATTTATTAATTAAAAGTGTTAAATTTATATTTGAGATTTTATCTGAATAGAATTTTAATAGGATACCTTTTTCGATTAATGAATCAGAATTATATAATGGATTATATTGGCTTAAAAACCATCTTAATGTCCTTTCAGTTTGATTTATATTAAAAATAATTATTGTGTAATTATTAATATAATTTAAAATATCATTTAATTTTAGAATATCTGTGTTATTGTAATAAGTTATGTTGAGGAGAAAAACAGTCTCATTATATAGATGGTAAATATTTAATGATTCTTTTAAGTTTGTTTCTGTAGCCATAACAGTTTTCAGACCAGTACTTTGCATATTAAACGCAGCTAAGACTAAAAGCGTCAAGAGAGCAATACCTTTGAGCATTAATGAATACTCTCAGCCTTAATATTTAAGCTTAAAGGCAATATCTTTGAAGCAAAAAAGAATTATCTCTTTCTTCTAAATATAAACAATATTGATATAATTATTATCAACGTTGCAACTAATATTAATAATATTATATTCAGATAATTAATTCCTGAATTCGCCTTTAAGACTATGGGTTTTTCTAGCTGGAGCTTTAACGGATTGTCACTCACATTAATGCTTCCAGCCCATCTTTTGAATTCATAAATGAACAAGCTAGGTTTTGCATTTAGCTCTAATTTCGTACCTTTAGGCAAGTATAACGTGACGCTGCTTCCTTGATCTATTGAGCCCGTCTTTGAATCATATTTATATTCTATAATCAGGTTTTCAGAATTATTTATAGTTACAGATAAATAGAAAACTGCAATTTGAGTTATGCTACCGTTGACGGTTATCGATATTGAAGAAGAATTTCCATTATAAGCACCACTCCAATACATGAATTTCCATCCTTCATTAGCAACAGCTTGCAAGTTTATAGTCGAGCTTGCATTATACCAACCGCTGTTTAAATTAACACTTCCTCCTTCTTGTGGTTCAGCTTTTATCGTAACATAGTATTGATGATAATACCTAATAGTCTTAGAAATAGAACTATTCACAATTAAACTTTGAACATCGAAAGTAATCCATCTTTCTTTATCGCCAGAATAAACAATATTATCATATCTCAAAGTAGAGTTGAAATCAGCCCAATCTTGTAATGGTAAGGTTGAATTTGTTAAAATGCCGAATTTTGAATAAGCGACCTTAGGGGATATGCCTTCTCCTCCAATCGTATCAAGCTTTATATTTATCAAGAATTGCCTCCAATAAGCTATATTCAGTACTTTACTGCTATCAACGATAATGCTTGTTTGATTATTAGTAGCCCATCTTTCAACATTACTTATGCTCAATTCTTTAGTTATATTTAAATAGCTATTTGCATCTATGAAGCCAATGAAGGGTAATTTCGCTTCAGTTTTGTTACCAAGATATAGGTATTGCAAGGTTATATCAAGAGATTGAGTTGAATCATTCATTACCTTATAATTAATACTAATACGGTATTGCAAATAGTATACAAAATTCAAAGTCATTGAGGAATTGATGGTAAAGCTAGTTTTAGGTGTTATCCATCTTTGATTTTCATCCGATCCTTTTAGTAATAAAGGTATTTTCAGAACGGTATTTGCATCAATCCATTCGCTACTTGGCATTGTTTTATTCGTTAGTGCGCCGAAGCTGTAATATGTCATGTTAGGCAAATTACTATTTTGCCCCCCTACTATGTGTAGGTTAAAGTTGATGAGAAATTGGTGATAATAGTTAATTTTTATCGTAATACTCTCACTTACTGTTCCTTTTGTTTGATCATTACTTATCCATCTTTCCTTATTGTTTGAATTAGGCAAAGGATTAATCACCTCCCATTGAGTATTAGCATCGAGCCAATCACCGAAAGGCATCGTCTTTGAAACCTTACTACCAAATTGATAGAAGCTTGCATTAGGACTTACGAAATTACCTCCTCCAATTACATTGAATGAAAAAGTCAAGTAGAATTGATGGAAATAGAAGAATTGGTAATTGAAAGAGCTATTTACTATTCCTTGGGTATCATCCTTGGTTATCCATCTTTCCTTATTGTTTGAATTAGGCAAAGGATTTAAGACCTTCCATATCGTGTTAGCATCAGCCCATATAGTAGTAGGTAGTTGTGCTGAAATACTTTGTCCAAACGCGATATAATCTACCATTGGCGGAGACGGGTTCGAATTGTCTGAAATTCTATAGTCAAAGCTTATTTTATATTGCTGGTAATAAACGTATCTTATTGTAATCGGCTCATTAGCAATTCCTTTGGTTTGATTATTAGTAATCCATCTCATGTTTTGCGTTGAACCGCCTAAGATTTCGGTAACGCTCCATTGTGAACCTTTATCAACCAAGTACGTTGTTGGAGTTGTAGTTAAGGTTGCTTGATTCTGTATACCATTAAAGTAATAGCTGAATATTGGGGGTTGATATCCTGAGCCAGATTTTACTGTATAGCTTAAGGTCATCGAAACATATGGTGTTGGTTGAGAGGATATTGAGAGTTTGCCTATATATGTGCTCCAATGATTGACACCATCCATGTATTCTCCTGCGACCCAAACTTTAGTCCTGTCAGCAGGATCTACTGAAGCTCCAAAATAATCTCCATATCTATTTCTTGTCTCATAAGATTCGCCTGCTTTGATTTGAATCGGACTTAGCCAGCTATTAGTTTGACTGGTTAAAACAGCTGTCGCATTAAGGCTGGCATAATCATTGCTTGATGAATAACCATAAACAATTACTATATTGTTATTTGAATCTAAACTTAAAGCAGGGTAGAATAAATACTTTTGAGCTATAGCTATCGTATTATCGCTTGCAACGCTACTAGTAGTGGTAGCAATGGATATTAACCTAATGCAATCTCTTTGAGTACTATCGTTTTGAGGAATACATCTTTCATGAGTTGTAAACCATAATTTATTTTGATACCAAGTTGCATCTAAGACTCTTGCATCATCAGTGTTGATAGTTGCTAAAGTTCCTCTTTGCGGTGCATTCAAAGGGCTTGCAATATATCTTACGCTGAGATAATATATGGATATTTGAACGTTGTTACTGCTAGGATTTCCGTCAACAACGAAATAAACAACCGTGCTAGTATCTCCTGAACCTGTGCTGACCATATAAAGAGTAGATGTGCCTCCTAAACTCTTAGCTGGATATATAGAGAAATAATTGCTATAAGTGGTAGTATATATGCTTAATGACGAATAGCCATTAATTAGCTGATTTTTATCTAATATCCAAAGCCTTACCCAAAGATAAGAGGGATTGGAAATGGAGCAATTATCGAAAATATTTGAAGTAATCGCAACCTTATCACTACTTAAACCTAAGATTGGATAATCTGTGCATCTCCCTTGTTCATCATTTAATGAATAAATATACCAATCTCCTGTAGGGTCGCTTGTCTTTGAAACGGCTATTTTAACGATTCCTGCATTGAAGTCGCTTGAAATAGCGAAGAATCTTTGACTTTCAATATCGAAGAATATTCTCGGGTCTCCTACATTATCTGATGTGGGGAAATTAAAGAACTGATAAAGAGTTTTTTGTTGTAATAAATTACCATTCTTATCGAATATCGTAATTTTCCTATTGACCATTTCAACTACGTGATTAGGACCTACTGCTATTTGCACATCAGGAGGATAACCGTTGGATTCGCTATCTCCCTTGAAGCTGAAATCAAGATTTAATTGGCCGGCTTGTTGCGTACTCTCAGTGTTATACTGTGCAATCTGTTTAGCGTTTTCAAATTGCTTTGAATTTACAAAAGAAAAGCTGGGAATTAAAGACAGTGCGTTGAATTTTAAGTCTTGTTTAGTTGAAGTCGTAGCAGTTGTATTCGTAATATCTGAAAATGATGCAGATATGGGAATGAGTAAAACCGCGATTATTAAAACAAGCAATAGATATTTCATGGGTAAAATAAAAAATTTCGCATTAAAAGCTTTAATTATTATGTTTCAAGGATATGAATATTTTAGATTGTAGAACTATGATCACGATTAAGATATATTTTTGAACCCATAATGTGTCATACAATTGTAATAATGGCTCTCTGTCTACAAAGAAATGAAAGCCTGCCCTTTTGGGCGCGGTTGAATAGATCTAAATATTTTGAAAAAGAAAATTTTATAAGCATGGCAATAAAGTTTCTCCCCAGCTCGAAAGAGGGCCAATGGGATTGAGGGAGAAGCATTCAGCATACTTGTATTTTGTTTTGCAATGAGGGGGCCCCTTTAAAATTTCGGGACCCTAGAAAAATAAATGGGTTTCTCTGCACCACCTTCTGTCCACCAAATGAGAAATGTAGCTACGAATCGATGGTGGGAACAATGAAGCGCTTTGGAAAGAAAACACTAGACCTTTTCAAAGCTGAAGTAGGTCAGTAAGACAATGATTAATACAACAACAATAACAAGTTTTTCCATGCAGTATGCTATTAGCTTAGGATATATCGCAGTTATAGAGTCTTATTAGCAATTGTAATTTTCTTGCTATTCTTTAGAAGTAGGGAAGTCCATAATTCGATTTATCTTTTTATTTTTGAAGGCCACCAATTCCATTTCTTCGCTATTAGCATTATTGAAGGAACAAAGAATTGAACTATTATGAAAGAATCGAACAATACTGATAAACCTATTGCGAAGCCTATTTCGTTTAACAAAGGAAAGTTAGGTATTAATAACAACAAGAAAGTTATACCTAGAAGCAATCCTAAAATCATAATAGTTGTTCCTGTCTTCTCTAGGGCTATCTTTATTGCATCTTCATCATTTTTCCCTTTGACTACTTCTTCTCTAACCCTTGTTAAAAGAAATATGTCATAATCTACGCCAACACCTAGCATTGTAACAACTAGAAACAGTGGTACAGCATTTATTATTGGTAAGTTAAATAACAAATGGTATACTATGTATAGCAGAGCTAATGACCATGCTACACTTGATAAAACTGTCAATATTAACCTAATGGGTATCAACACCGAAATTAGTTGCATGAATAACAAAAATCCTATGACTGTAATTAAACTTAGAAGTACGATTGGAGTAACTTGATCTGTGACAGCCTTAGAATCGAAGGACATTTGAGTTACGCCATCTACATAAACTTTAAATTCTTCATTCGCAGGTATTACTGCTCTGATTTCTTTTAGCACTTCGATAGCGTCTAAGCTAAAAGGTTGTTTATCTATAATGACCTCTATTAAAACACCATTATTCGAAGTGCCTATAAATCTTTCTATTGAAGGTAAAAATATTTCCTTAGTGGTTTCGTTTAAAAATACTTTATTTAAATCAATTTTATCTCCAAAAGGTCTATCGATCGTGTATACATATTTAACTTCTTTTATCTTTGAAATATTATCAGCTATTGAAGAAACATAATTTAAATAAGTAGAATTTAAATTTTCATTAATTAGAACTTTACCTTTTCCTTCTACGTATATGTATATAGGGCTTATTGAAGAACCTATGGTTGAGTAAAACAACAATGTGCCTTTTTGAACTTCACTAGGAGGCATGAGAGGAGGAACATCGAGAACAGTTGTTATATTTGATACGAATAGTAATGAAATAAGAGTTATTGCAGTAAGTAAAAGCACTATCTCATTCTTGTGCTTCAAGTTAAACTCATACACTTTTGAAAGCTTTATTTCATAACCTTTCGTTCTTTTCGGCCAAAACACTTTATCGCCTAGCGCATATAACAAAGAAGGAAAGAATAGCAAGCTAGTTATCATTGTAGACGCTACAGCAATTGCATTAGCTATTGCAGTCTCACCAAATAAAGGTACATTCATTAAAGACAATATGACATATGAAGAGAAAACAGCTAGCGAACTTGTTATTACTCCTCTTGAGCTCCAATAAGTCACAGCCATTAAAGCTTCATTTTTATCCTTTCCTTCACTTCTCTCAAGTTGATATCTTCTAAGAAGATAAGCTGAATAATCGCTACATAACCCAAGCGTAAGAACTAATACTATTGAAGGTGAAACGAAGCTTATGTTTCTATTAAGCCAAATTCCAAGAATTATATAATTCAAAGCAAATGCGATTATAATAGCAATTGCGAAGAGCGATAAAACTATTCCGCCTGCAACAAAAGATCTAAAATAGAGCGAAACTATTAAGAAAATTATCACCAAACCTAAAGGTATAATCGTATACAAAGCATTCTCCGCTCCTATTTTTATTTCATGAGATAATAATGAAATTCCAGTAATGTAGATTTCTACATTATTAGTTTTAACATCCTTCTTAATTTTATCGAAAATATCGAGATCTTTCGCTATTTCTTGGTCGTTAGGATAGTGATTTGAAAAGACTATTATAAGAAAAATTCCATGAGTTTCATCAATGAAGATTGATTTTATATTATCTTTAAGAATAATTGGGAAATCCTTTACATCGCTGTTAATTATTATTTCTTTAATAGTATCATTTAAATTATTATTATTATCTATGATTTTATTTAAAAATTTTATGAATGTATAATTATTAACATAAAAATATGGATTGTAATTTATATTGTTAAGGATATTTTTTAAAACAAAAGTAGCAGTTATATTTTTAGCTATTGATTCATTAAATGTTTTTTGCTCGATTATTTCATCTACTAATTGAACTACTGAATTTTGGTTACTTATTTCTTTAGTTATAATATCTTCTGTTATTTTGTTTATATCTGTCTTATTGACTATTAGTTCTCGAATTTTATCAATTAAAAATTCTTTATCTATATTTGTTTGTAATTTACTTTTGAATATCTCTAGCGAGATATTCAGCAAAACGCTCTTACCGTTCCAAGTATTTAGGTTGGTGTTACCTAAAATTATCGCGATAATTTCCTTTGTCAAATTGAAGTAATTTTCAAGAAAATAAGGTGAAATTTTATCAATTATTTCTTGGGCATTTTGGTAATAATTGCCTATATTATTATATTTTATCCATTCTTGATAGAATGTATTAAAGTAGTTCAATGCTATTCCGCTTAGGTTTAATGTTAGAATGGTCAAATTCTTTGCTTCTTCTGATCTTTTAATTGAATCGTTAATATTTAAAAATTGATAATACTTTAAAAATACTGAAGGTGGGCCGTAAATAAAATTTAATATATTACTTATGTCATTTTCTATTTTAGTAATATTATTGACTGCTTGATCGAGAAATTTCTTAATTAAGATTGTCTGATTATATATCTTAAAGGATTCGTTATACAACTGATTTATTTTATCCGTATAATTAGCAACGATTTGGTATAAAAGTATTTCTGTTAATTTATAATAACTAAGAGAAAATTTGTTCATTTCTTTGTCTATTTTTTCCCTTATACTATAATCAAATAATTTAATATCATTCGAATATGGATTGTTCGATTTGATTATTATGTAATAGTTATATGAAGCTATCACGCTAAGATATTTGGCTGTATAATTTTTATGCGAAAATTCTGCGTTGATTTTATTCACTGCATTTTGGAAGTCGCTATTTGGCAAATTCACCTCAACATCATAGTTTATTATCTTATTTATCATTGGAGCGAATGGTGCAAGAGATAAAGCGATTAAAATCCAGATGACAATTATTTTCTTGTATTTTTGTCTTACGAAGGATGAATATCTTTCCATTAAAGCTATATTTTTTTCCTCAATAATATATGCTTTCAAAGGTAACAAATGGATATATCAGACTTAGGAGATTAAAACTCAATTGAATGGTAAAAAGCTCTTTATTTAAAACCACAAGGATCAGTAAGGCAAAATACATTCTAATTATAGGCATTACTTTAGTTTTTCTATCTATTTTAATCTCCGCTTTTGCTTTGGAGGAATATTCGGTAACCAAGAAGTTATCGGGTAGTTTGAAATTAAACGAAGGAGATTCTTTTTCGATAGATGTAATTCCTTCAAGCTTTACTAGTTATGCTTATGTATATAATGGTTCTCTTTATCTGAATTCTACAGGTCCATTGATAATAACAGGAGAAGGGGTTCAAACAATTTTCTATAACCAAACAAAAGTTGACTTACGAGGCTTGGCATCGAATTTAGTAATTAGGGCATTGAAAAACGATACTACTGTGAGCTATAATGGTTTCTTGGAAATTAAAGTTAAACCGTATTATTTTCTTTCGATCCCTTCGATATTCATTTTAATTGTTGGTATGGTATTTTCATTCATGGGCGTATATCAATTCATAATTGAGAAAAAAATGCAACATTATTGATGGTAAATATAAAATTTTTTTTTATCAAATTATATATAAGATTTTCTCTTTTTTTCGAGTGGTAAGACAAAAAAGGCTATTTTGAGCAATACATTTTTAAATTTGAAATTAATGCATAACTTAATGGCGACTAAAAAATTGTTTGCTATACTAGCGTTGCTGGTACTAGTGGGAGGAATTTTCGCCTTCCAAACAAACGTAAAAAACGTTGAAGCACAACAAAAAGGTCCTGCTTCTGATACAATAATCTTAAAACAAATAACTAATGACCAGCAAGCAATGGCTCAAGTTGATTTAGGAGGAGATCAAGGAGGAACAGATATTCATTTCTTCAGAGCGCCTCCTGCTCAAATTACAGAATTGCTCACAGATCCAAATATAGTAGTAGTTTTCAATAAGAGAGGAGGTTATCTTTCATTGATATTGAATCCTGTTCCAATGAGTGAAACTGGAAAATTCAATCCTTTTGAATATAGAGAATTTAGAGAAGGACTTCAATACATTGTAGAAAGGCAAAAAATTGTTACAGATATTAACAAAGGATATTCAATACCATGGTTAGTTCCAATATCTTGGTTTGATTACGATTGGCTCTATGTAGCTGATAATGTAGAAAAATTAGGAATTAAAGATGACGTAAACTATGGTTATCAATTAATGGCTGATGCATTAACTAAGGCAGGGGCAGTAAAAGTAGGAGGTAAATGGACTTATAACGGTGTACCTATCTCTATAACAATATTTATAAGAAGCGATGATCCAGTGAGATTACTAATCGGAGAAGATTTAGCAACTAAATTATCTAACTTCGGTTTGACGGTAAATAAGATATATGGCGATCTTTTAAAAGCATTCGACGTAGTATATGGCTCTGATCCAAGGGCTTTAGGATGGCATATATATACAGAAGGTTGGGGACAAACAGCTTTGACCAAATATCAAGATAGTGCTACTTATCAATTTTATGCATCTCCATTAGGATTTATGCCAGGATGGGCTGAACCTACGTTCTGGAATTATGCAAATAAGACAATAGATGATTTAACAACTAGATTAGTAACAGGTAACTTTACTTCTCTAGATGAAAGAAATAATATATTAAATCAAGCTATATTGCTAGGATATAAGGAATCTGTAAGGATTTTCCTTGCTGAATTATATGATGCTTATATTTACAACAAGAGGAGAGTATCTGGTGCTGATCTAGTGAATGAGTATGCTTCAGGGTTAGCAAATAGATTTACACTCTACAATATTAAGGCTATAGTTAATACAAATATTCCTATAACAGGAGGAGTTAAGTATTTATCAAGGGGAGCCTTCAATCCAATCGGAGGCCTTCAAGATGTATATTCAGTATTCATTTATTATGCAATTTCAGATCCTGGAATATGGAGAGATCCTCATAGCGGTGATGTAATACCATGGAGAGAGAATTTCAATGTTATTGCTGCATCTACTACACCTTCAATTGATGTTCCAGCAGATGCAATAAAGTGGGATCCAATTAATCACAAATGGGTAACTGTAGGTTCAGGTCTAAAAGCTAAATCTGTAGTACAATACAACTTTACATTCGGAAACTGGCATGATGGCTCTCCTAATAATATCTATGACATATTATATGGATTCTACTTCCTATGGGAATGGTCAAATCAGGCTAATGCTACTGATCAAAGATATAGCTCAACATATGCAAGTTCTGTTGGTCCAACTTTACAATCATTGATTGCAATTAAGCCTAGCGCTGATGGTAATAGCATAACTATCTATCTTAATTATTGGCATTTCGATAAAGGAGAAATAGCTGCATTTCTCGATCCTTGGGTTACAACTCCTTGGCAATTATTGTATGCAATGGAACAAATGTACATAAAGAAGCAAGGTTCATGGTATCAATCAGAAGCTAATGCTAGAGGTACAGTATGGTTGGACCCGATAGCTGCTTCACAAGCTGCAGTAATAAGAAGCTGGTTGGCTCAATTTAACAGTACAAATAGCATTCCAGATGCTTTGACTTCAGGTTGGTCAGTAACAGGACTTCCACAGATAACTCTTGATGAAGCTAAGACAAGGTATACAGCTTCGATCAAATTCATCGATACCTATGGTCATGCTCTTATATCCAACGGCTTATTCATTTTAACTCAATACATACCTAATAATCAAGCAGTGCTTCAAGCTAATAGGGCCGATCCTCTAGATCCTGCTAAGTGGAAAGCATTCACTGTAGAAAAGCTTGCAAGCATTGATAACATATCTTATACTGCACCTCCTAATGTTATACCTAAAGGTCAAGATTTCGTAGCAAATGTTCAAATATCGATCTCAAATGTAGGACCTGCTACATCTGATCAAATCAGGAATAGATATTGGGTATATGATACAAGCGGAAACTTACTCTTCAGTGGTAATTTAACTTATACAGGTACACCTGGATCATTTAAGATTCAATTCCCAACGAATAATTTAGAAACAGGTGTGCACAGCCTAAAGATATATGTAGGTTCAATCTACGCCTTAATACCTGATATTAAGCAAGTATCCTTTATTGTAGGTCCTTCAATAACTACACAAACAACAACTACAACAACTACAACTACAACTACACCTGGAGGAGGTACTTCAATAACTCTTCCTTTCGTTAATACAACTACCACAACGACTACTACTTCACCACCTCAATCACCTACACCAGCGCCACCGATAGACATTTTAACCATTACTATAATAGTACTTGCTATATTAGTTGTTGCAACTCTTGCAGTAATCTTCTTAAGAAGACCAGCAGCAAGAACTTAACTTAAATAAATATTTATATTTTTTTTATTATCTTTTCTTTATGGGTTTATATTCGTATCTAGCTATAAGGACAATCAATGTATTCTTAGTTCTGGTAATAACTCTGGCATTGACTATAGGCTTGTTTTTCAATGCTTTCTATGATATAAGAGTTCAGTCAATAAGATATGAAGTAAATTCTATAATTTCAGATCTTTATAGGAGGGGTGTATGCCAAAGTAGTGATGTATGTGAAAAACTTAGACAAGATCTTATTGCTCAGAGAATGCATGCTGAAGGTCTTGATAAACCATGGTATGAACAAATATGGGTTATGATGAGAGATATCTTGTCTTTTGATTTCGGACGAGCTCTTCATTTGAAAGCTGAAAATGGTGATAATCTTGTTTCCGTTATTATAGCTGAGAGAATACCTAGAACTGTGATGCTTTTGGGCACTGCAGTTTTAATAACTACTATATTAGGCTTAATATTAGGTCTTTATTCTGCGAATCGTCCACAAAGTATATTAGACAAAACCGTTATCGTTGCAGGATTGACCAGCAATGCTTTTGCTGCATGGTGGATAGGCTTATTACTTCAATTCATTTTTGCCTATAACTTAAAACTATTACCTGCACTAGGTATAGTAGATAATTATGCTACAACGAACCCCTTTGACAGATTCATCGACGTTTTAAGGCATTTAATTCTTCCTTTAACATCTTTAGTTGTTGTATCCTTTGGAGGATGGGCTTTAGTAGTTAGAAATCTTTTAATAAGTACACTGGCTGAGGATTACATAACTGCAGCAAGAGCTAAGGGTGTTCCTGAAAGAAGACTTTTATTTGGACATGCACTTAAAAGTGCAGCTCCTCCAATAATAACAATAATCGCTCTTAGCGTTGCAGGAGTCTTCGGAGGTGCGATCATAACTGAAACTGTCTTTCAATGGAATGGGCTGGGAGTATTGATATTTGAAGCTATATCTCAATTAGATATGCCGATAATACTTGCATTCTTCTACATTTCAACGATCTTAATTGTGCTCGCTAACTATGTTGCAGACTTGTTATATGGCATATTTGATCCTAGAGTAAAAGCTGGCTAATGTCTCGCTTTTTAAGTAAAAGAGCGCCTCTGATAAAAGAATTCTTCAGCAGATCTTTTGGAGTTATCGGTGTTGCTCTTTTATTATTCTTCATAATTATGAGTATATCTGCACCTATAGTTGCTCCTAACGCTGCCTATAATTGGGCGAATTTGGATGCATGGAGGGATAATCCAAGAGCTGTTCCACCTGTATGGTATTTACAATTGATAAATGCACCCCTATTTCCCACAATTACACTCTTAGCATCTAATTATAATGCATCTGCATTATCTTCGAACTTATATCTATCAACAGCTACTATTAACTTCAAGAATGACAATACAGGATTACCTACAGGTTTTGTTTTTTATATAACTTATGAATATTCATCTAATCTTTATACACTGATGAATATAACTAGGCCGGATGGTAAGAGTATAATTCTTAATTTAAATAATGCAATTACTTTTCCAACCCCAACCAATACAACGCTTTATCAAGCAAGAGTTACAAGCGATTCTTCAAGTTTGAGGGATGATTTCTATAATTGGTTAAAAGATAATAAGATTGATCTTTCTAGCATTCCTTCACCTTCTAATCTCGTAATTTCTCATTTAATTTTTTCTAAGTTAAATCAAGAAATAATAAATCCTAAAACTGCTGAGCCTTTAAAAGGCGAATATAGCTTCCAAGTTTATGCAATATCAGGCTCGCCCATTAAAATAAAGGAGTTCAAATTAATAATTCAAGGGAATGCATATGGCGTGATGGGTACAGATGGTTTGAAAAGAGATGAGTGGGCTGGCCTACTTTGGGGTGCACCGATTGCTTTATTGCTCGGAATATCTACATCCTTGATTTCGGTTGTTTTAGGTTTAGTTTATGGAACTGTTTCAGGATATTATGGAAGGAGAATAGATGAAATAATGATGAGAATCGTAGATGTTTTGATATCTATACCTGTATTGCCTATCCTCATTCTATTCCTAGTTTATTTTGGGCGCACTGCATCTATTTGGATTTTAATTTTCTTAATTTCTATTTTTGGATGGATGGGCATAGCAAGAGTTGCTAGAAGCAATACCCTACAAATAAAAGAGTTACCTTTCATTGAGTCTACTAGAGTTATGGGTGCAAGCAATATATGGATAATGTTCAGACATATTCTTCCACAAATGTTACCTTATGCATATGCAAATTTAGCTTTGGGTGTTCCAGCAGCGATATTAACTGAAGCAGGATTGAGCTTTCTAGGATTAGGAGATCCTACTTTGCCAACATGGGGCCAGCTGCTAAATCATGCTCAAGATACAGCAGCTGTCCAATTTGGTTATTGGTGGCTTTGGATTCCACCAGGCTTATTGATTGCAGGAATATCGATCGCTTTCGTATTCATAGGTCATGCATTAGATGAAGTATTAAATCCAAGAATAAGAAGATTGTAAATTTTAGGATATTAATTTTATGGATATTAATTCATATTTAATTTGTGTATTATCGGAATAAGTCAATATATAATATACTAGAAAATCTTTTTCATTTATTTTAGTAACCCAAAACTCACTTTTATTTATATTATTTATTATATTTGTTGTACTATATTTATATATTGTTAAATTGGTATAATAATACGATTTATTCTCTTTTCCATTAAAAGATATATTATTATTTAAATATTTTAATAAATCATCATTAAATCTTTCAAATGGAAAAATTAAAATTCGATCGATATAATTCCATAAATTTTGAGCATATTTACCTGTCACTTCTTGTTCGTCTCCTTTTTTTGCTTTTAATATTTGATATGAAGCTATATTAATCCAGAAAACATATATGTTTATCTCATTTGTAGAGTTCAAAAATATCTTTATTGTGTAAGCTAAAGTTCCATTTAAATTTTCTTTGCCAATGTATTGATATATTATGTTAAAAAATAATGAAGAAGAGATAAAATAGCGATAGTTTATTATTTCAAAATACTCTACAAACTTTATTGCGCTTTGAATATCCAAAAAGTTTAATCTAATTGTCGGGTTAGAAGAAGTAGTTAACGTTGGAGTTGTAATAGTAGAGTTAGTATTGGGGTTGGAAGGAAAATTTCTGAAGGACAAGGTAGTTACAGATATAATAACAAAAAGAATAATAAGAGTTATGATTATTTTTGTTTTTCTCTTCACATGATTAACTCATTTTGTTTTTTAAAAATTTTTTCGTTGGTGTCTATAAAGAAATTACCGTAACATTTAATTCTATTGAGGATTAAAAATTCTATAATGAAAATTGCTATAATAGGTGCAGGACCTGCAGGAGCTAATTGCGCTTATTGGGCTTCAAAAGAGGGTCATGAGGTAGTATTGTACGAGAAAAACACAGATTTTGCATTGAAGCCTTGCGGAGAAGGAGTATTTAAAGAAGCTTTTGAATATGTTCCAATAAAACCTGAAGAATCGAAGTGGTCTTTAAGCTATATTCATAGGGCTGAAGTTTATTATAAGAACAAATTATTACTCGAAACAGATACCTCACCTTTTGATGGATATATTATTAACAAAAGGGCTTTCCTTAGAGAACTTGTAGAATATGCGATTGATGAAGGTGCTCGATTTCAAAAAGGGAGTTACTTTGTAGAAAAGGATGACTTTGATTTGATAATCGATGCAGGAGGCTACGTTTCAACTTTTGCAAGAAGAAAAGGTATTGTATATAATAATTATAAGCTAGCACCTGCTATACGCGGTTATGGGAAGTCATCTAAAATACGTGAAGATACCTTATACTTTGAAGTATATAATTTTGGTTATTCATGGATATTTCCTTATGGCAAAGGATACTGCAACTTCGGAATAGGAGGACATACGAACAATAAATCGCTCATGCTCAATAATTTATATTCCTTTTTGAAATTATTCGATGTAGAAATAGTTTCTAAGATTGAAGGCGCTGCATTTCCATCAAATGGTCCTCTTAAGAAACTAACTTTAGGCAAAATTAGAGTTGCAGGTGACACAGCGGGTATGGTCATGCCTATAAGCGGTGAGGGAATAAGATTCGCCTTATATGCTGGTAAGATATGTTATAAAGAAAATTATGAAGAATTATTCAAACAAAAATACGGTAAAAAATTAGAAAACGGCAAAAAAATCTTAGACTTTTGGCTAAGTTTAAATGAAGAAGAACTTAAAATTTTAATAAAAGAAATGGATCCTTTGAAACTTATCATGGCTTTTCTTGAAGGAGAAAAACCAAGTGTAATTGAAGGATTTAAGTTTTTGAAGAAACCTAACGTTATATTAAAAGCATTACAAAAAGTTTATATTTAATATAAAAATCAGCCTTCTTTAAACGGTTTTATTTTTGCGTCTCCTTCAAATCTCAGTGTTCCCAATTTTGCTTCGCCTAGATAAAGCGATACGGCAAGATTCAAATTAGCAGACCATCCTGTTCCTAACGCCATTTTTGCTACTTCTAATAAGAATGCAAATAGTGGGTTCAAAGTTAACTCGGCCAATGTTTGCTTTTCTTCACTCATTGACTAATAAGTCTTATATTTATTTAAAAGCTTTACTATCCTTTCTTTGGAATGTATTCAATATTACCATTTATGACTACGGTGATCAACTTTGTCTTGCCATAGTTTAAATCAATTTTAACATCTTTCATGCTTATTTCGAAATGTCTGTTCATTATTAGCATTATCAATTGCCTTATTACTTCCGCATTGAATAGAATTTTCTCCATAAGCAAAAATCTTTGTCATGTTTAAAGCTTTATCTATCTTTTTTCGTTTAATGTTTTATCATTTGTTTCCATACATGATTCTTTGCTTAATCTTCAACTCAAGCTTTTTTTCTAACGTAATTACGGATAAGATTAATTTGTCTAAATTCATTTATTTGAACGTGAATAAATGCATCATAATAGGAGCTGGACCAGCAGGCTTAACCTTTGCATGGCATGCAGCAAGGAAAGGTTTGAATGTAACTGTATATGAGGGAAGAAAAGTTTTCGCAACGAAACCTTGTGGCGAAGCGTTAGCTGGTGATTCATTAAGCGTACTTCCTTTTAAAATCGGTTATATGTACAAATGGATTTTATCGCCTATGCGTTTTGTCGAGCTCTATTACAACGGTAGGTATTATAGAACAATAAAATCTCCCTTCGGAGAAAACGGCTATATAATAAACAAAAGATTATTCCTTCAAGAGTTGGCGGACATTGTTGAAAAAGAAGGTGCTAAAATCGAAATGGGCAAGTTTTTTAAACCATCGCTAGATGACGCAGATTTGATAGTTGATGCGTCTGGCTATTTGACAGCTTCTCGTAATTATTTAAATTTAAGAGAATTATACAATAAAGAATACAGGAATATACCTGTTTTAAGAGATTATGCTGAATCAAATGGAATACTTAAGGAAGGTTATTTGCTCATCGATCTTTTAGATAGAGGATATTTCTGGATATTTCCTTATGGCAAAGATACTTATAATATTGGAATTGGAGGTCTATATAGCGGTGAAGAACTAAGAAAAATTTATGAAAAGAAAATTAATCAATTCGAACTTAAGTTAATAAAGAATACTAGACAGGGTGCAAGTGTATCTATAGGTGGAATTATATCTAATCAAAGAATAGGTAAATATTATATTATTGGAGAAGCTGCGGGCTTCGTCATGCCAACAACAGGTGAAGGAATACGTTTTTCAATACTATCTGCATATGAATATTTCAATAACAATAGCTTACTAAAGAACATTAGAAAAAGAATACAGTTCAATGCTAAACTTTTGAGACTGGCGATCGAATTGGATGATAAGCTAAAAAGCAAGCTAATTAGCCAAGCTCCTGAAGATTTGATCATGGTATTTTTAGGGGAAAAAAGTGTTTCTACTAATGATATTATAAAGTTCTTATCAGTCTTTTCAAGAAATCTTAGCACAAGTCTTCAAAGATCACTTTACTCTATTGTTCAATTTTTAATATCTAACAAAGTTGATACAAAAAAATATGTATTGAATTCTAATGTAAAACATTAATATTTTTATGTAGAGATTTCCTTAAGTTTTATGATGAAATTTTTGTCGAAGAAAGTTATAGTAGTCGCTTTGCTAATTATCCTTATCTTAGGAATTCTGCTTTATTTTCTGCCAGACATCGGCTATATGATATTCTTTAAGAATCCTTCAATAGCTTTAGTAGGCGTTGAAGGTAAAGGAGTACAAGGAGATTTCGTATTGATGAGCGCATTGCTTAACGTTACAAACAATGCAGGGGTATCTGTAGTTTTAAAAGAAGCGAATGGCGAAGTATATTATAAGGGAGATAAATTTGGAACTTTCAATTATAAAGGTTCTCTTTTCATACCTTCTAACGGTCAAGTCTCTATTAATGTTACAGTATTATTAGATTCTAAATCTCCTACTTTGAAACAGCTTATTCAAGATATTCTAAAGAATAATTCCTCTGATATATCTTACAAAGCAAGCTTATTAGTTACATCTTCATTCTTCTTCTTAAGCTTTAGTAAAGAAGTAGAAATAGCTGGCAAGTATATACTTTACTTGAAAGACTTTGTAAAAGTAATAGGATGGGAAATAAACGTCAAAAAGATAAATTTAATCTCCTCAAATAATAATCCCTTATTAAATGTAACAGTTAATGCAAAGAATTTATCTAGTTTAGATATTCTTATTAAACAAGCTAATATAACTATTTTTTATAAAAAAGAAGCTTTAGGACATTCGAAATTGAATAATCAAATAGCCATAAAAGCTAATGAAAGTAAGGAATTGAGTCTTATCTTAAATTTAACTAATATTAACTTATTAAGAGATGCGATTAGGGATTTAATAAATAGCTATTCTATAAGTTTTGATTATATTGCAGATTTAAAGGTTTATTCTTATTATTATTATTTAGAAACAAATTATACAATTAAGGGAAAGCAAGAATATAAACTATCAGAAGTAGCAAATGATTTGAGACTTAACAAAATAATTATAAACCAAAATAGTATTTTAGCAGATATCTCCTATTTTAATAATTTAGGTGTTCAATTCTTTGTCAAGGATGTAAATGCAAATATCTACTTTAATAATTCACTGGTAGGCAAAATTAATGCAACTATAAATAAAGAGATCATACCTGCTACGGAAAATCGATTTCTTATTTCAGCTATTCCAATTGATTTATCTAGTTTAATAGGCTTTATTTTGGATAATAAGACGGTTAGACTATCAGTACAGGCTGACATAAGAGTATCAATTTTTAACGAGACTTATTTAGCTCATCTGAGTCTTGAAAAATCTATAAGCTTAGATTATACCTTAAAAGCTAGTATAAACAACGTTAGATATGTTGCAGCCAATATTTTGGAAGTCGATGCAAATTTAATTGCTACTACGAATCTTATAACAGGTAACTTCACATTGAATAGTGCAAGTTTCAATGCATATTTGAATCAAACTTTTGTAGGAGATGGGATATTACAGAACCCTACAAAAATTTATCTGAATAAACCTTCTCAAATAAAAATAAGAGTTTATCTACATAAAGATATCATTCCAATATTAATAATAAAATTGTTAACAAATTCTTCTTTTGATTTAGTTCTTAAGAATGCCATATTTCAAGTTAATTTTGCAAATAACACATATCCCGTCAAGCCTAGCAAAGATATAATTGTTTCTGCTCAACCTTTTACTTTAGATATCAACATTTATAATCCATCTTTCATTGCCTTATCTACTACAACAGATAATAAAATAGGAATTAAGGCAAGTGTAGCGATAAACATTCCGAATGTTTATAACTTACCTATTATTATAAAGTCAGCAAATGTCACTCTTGTTGAAGATGAATTTGGACAAATAGGATATCTCTACATAACGAACGATCAACTTATATATCCACAGTATAATCTTGTTGGCGATTTCATAGCAAATATAGATAAATCTAAGCTTCAGTTATTGATCCAAAAAGCTATAAATAACAACGGCCTTAATGTTACCTTTAAAGATATCGTTATAACAGTATCTATACTTGACAAGACAACTACAATAAAGTTGAGTAAAACATTTGCATTAAAAGTACCTACACCTTTAGTTCTCGAATCTAATCTAGGAATTAAAAAAGTATCAATAGGGCCTTCGCCTAAATCTTTCTTGATAGACACAGATTTCACTATAAATCTAAAAAGTATGTCTGTTTCCAATGTATATATTAGCGACGCTCGGGCTCAAATATACTTTAAGGATAAACAGATTGGCTACGCGTACATAACAATTAACAGAGTTGTTATCAACTTACCTTTCACTTATAGTGGTAAGGCTTTAATTAACATTACAGACGAAGGTGCAAGCATGTTAGCTATTGAAATTTTAAAGCAAAATCCTATTACAGTAAGCATTAAAAATATTCAAGTTAATCTCAAAATCACAGATATACCAATTTCTATAGCTTTACCATCAAACATTGTATTTCAATCAACAATCAAGCCAGATATTAATATACATGTAAGCGATTTTACTATTCGTTCACCTGGTAACGTTATAGATGCGTTTGCCCAACTTAATTCAACTCTTATTAAATTAAACGTTGACAGAATAGATTCTCTTTCTGCAAATATTATCGATGAAAATGGGAAGATTTTAGGTTATATTTTAGGTGTTTCCGTAGTTAACAATCCAAATTATATATTTCAAGGAATGATTGAATTGCAACTAACGCAGCAAGGACTTGATTCATTAGCACCTAAGCTAATGAATAACAATACTTTAATTATTTTCGCTAAAAATATTGTTATAAATGCTTATATTAATAATGTTAAAATTTATATAAATGATCCTAATATATATATTATAAAAATCTCAACAGATTTTCAATATAATTATACTTTTAATATTATTGATTTAAATGCTTATCCTCCTGGTACTTTGTTTAAATTGAATATAACAATCGATTATCAAATAAAGAATGGTGTTAATACACCTTTTAGTGTTATTAAAGCAACAATGAAAATATATAATTTAACAGATTTCTATTTAGGGGATGCTATAGTAGATAAGCCTGTATATGTTAGCTCTTTGTCTGGAAGAATTAATTTCAATGCTTCCTTCTATTTACGACCTGAAGGAGCTCCTTGGTTTGCATCAAACCTCGTTAATAACGGTACTGTTAGGATTAAGATTAGCGAAATCTACGCTACTGTGAAATTTTTCGATTATAACGTAACTGTACCTATAAAAGGTTTAACATATACATACAAAACCAATCCTGTAACTATAAAAATTGAAAAAATAACGATAAAGAGTGTTAATCCCTTCGCAAACAGCGCAGTGGTAGAAGCAACTATTTTAGTGTATAATCCATTTAAGTTCCCAGTTACTATTACCTACATGTCTGGAAGCAATTATAGTATAACTTTCCAAATTTTCGAATCTCAAAGAGAAGCTCATCCAGGTTATTATCTAGGATATGGCTGGTATTCTTCACAGACTTATGTTCCTGCTTTAAGTAATGTTACTTTATATCCTGTAACTGTTGTATTAACAGATGTTCTACATTTATTCCTTCCTCCTCACGGAACGCTAGTCCCTTTACATACAAGTATATATGTCGATGCTCTGAATGGAAGAGCAGGAATAAAACTATATGATCTTTACTTTACTTTTAAGTTTGAAAAGAGAGAAATATACGTGACTTATCCTTAAGATATTGATTGTTTTTTGTTTTTTGAGCGTGTAATTATTAATCCTATTAAGAACATGATAATCGCTATCAATCCTAAAGCTGGAATCCATTCATAGATTAGAAATAACTCTTTATAGCTCGTTTTTGAAGGAACTTTTACTGGTATTATGTTTGAGAAATTGCTCTCGCCATACTCGTTGAAAGCTGTTATAGCATAGTAATATTGAACATCTTTGGAAGCTGAAGTGTCGATATAGGAATAAATGTTGCCTTCAGTTGTTGCGATTTTTTTCAATGAGTTTGGACTTTCTCCTCTATAAATATTATATCCTAAAACAGGAATGTAGAATGGGTTATTATCTATCCAACTCAGTGAGGGATAGCCTGAAACGCTAGCAATTAAGCTAGGAGCTTGAGGAGGTTGTGGATTTATTCCAGTATTTATCTTTATAGTTAAAGAAGAAACCAAGTTGAAATTATTCGAAGCTGAAACTTCTAAGCTTATATTATACAGACCGTTAGGGAGGTTATTCAAATAGAAAGTGGCTATCAGGCCATTTCTATTTTCAAAACCGATCAATGCAGTATAAGCTTTTGGATATTTAGTTACAGGTGCAATTGTAATTTTGAAAAATTTCAAATATGTTGAATTGTTCGCTGCTATAACTGCTACTGTACCATACAAATCAAAAGCAGTAACGTTTGATTTAGAAGTATATTGAATTTTATCTATTGAGGAAAAGTATGCGCTTGCATTATTGAATACAATAATATTGTTTAAATCTGAAATCGAGGAATCAACTGCGATAATTTTTGCATTATTTCTAAGTATTACTTTATCTACAATTGAACTCTTATTTAACATTAATTTCGAATTGCCTTTTGCATAAATTAATCCAATCAACCTTACATTGTATGCTTTTAATCCAACATTATCATCAATATATATATCTATATTAGAAGAGTTTGCTAAATACACATCTTTAATTTTACTAAAATAAAGTCTCCATTTTTTAATCTCCGTATTTATTAAATTAATGAATGTTTCATTTGATAATATAAAATTTTTCTTTAAAAAATATCCTGTACTTAAATTTGTAATTTTACTATTAATATCAAATATAGATATAATGAGATTTACAGAATCATAAATAGTATAATTTCCTTTATTTAATAGTAATATTTCAGAATTTAATTCAGGAGGATTTATATAACTGTTGAATACTTCTATTCTATTATTCTGGAAATATTGTGGTTTTAAGAGAGTAGAATTCCAATATTTAAAATAACCATGAGGGATTTGGATAGATACGGAATTTCCAAAATTAATTGCCAAACTTATTGAGAACGTTGAAGAGTTTATGAACGCATTTATGCCTTGATCATAAAGAATCAAATCAAATCCTGAAGAACTTCTAATGGATAAGTTAGAGGAAGAAAGAGGAGTGATTCTAATTTTTCCATAGAATGCAACTAAAGAAGAGTTCAAAGAACTTTCATTTAAAACCATTTCAAAATTATTCGATGAAATACTTGAATTTGTTAGTATGATTTCAGATTTGTTAAATGACTTAAATTGTATTCCATAATCTACATTTAATTTTGTATTATTTAAAATTAAAGAAGATTTATATAGTGTAATGTTATTTTTAAAGTTTATCTCAGAATTATTTATAACTATTTTTGAATTATTATTAGCTTGTACCATTCCACTTATAGTTATATTCGAGGAATTATTTATAATTAGTTGTGCATTGTTTTTTAAATATATATCACATATATAAAGACCATTTGTATTTATAGTATATTGCTGTGAATCAAGATTTATATTTTCGCAAGAAGGTGCCTTGACGATTTGACTTGAATTGAAAATATTCAAAGCGAGCAAGATGAGTATTAAGTAAGCCTTTTTATCCTCCATCTAATCTTTAATGAGGATTTGTTATTTAAAGATATTTATTAAGATTCGATATCCTTTCATTCGTAATTACAATAAAGAATATAATCGAATGAAACATCTTAATATTAGTGAATTACGAAGTAATAGTAATTGGTGGAGGCCCTGCAGGGGCATATAGTGCAGCTCTTCTATCCAAATATGGTTATAATGTTTTGCTGATAGAAGCAGGGTCTTATAAAAGATACAAAGTATGTTCTGGTGGCACTCCTCTTCGCTCAGTTGAACTTCTTTCAAAATTGGGCGATCCTTCAAAAATTGTTGAGAGAGAGATTAAAGGTGTGAATATATTTATAGAGAACAAAGAAGTTATTTCAACTTATAAAGAAAAACCGATTGGATATAGCTATTATAGAAGCGAACTAGATCAATGGATAAGAGATAGAGCTTCAGATCTGGGTTCAGTTGTATATCATGAAACAATTGCTAAAAAGATTAAAATAGAAAGAGATTTCGTTTATGTTAAGTGTTATCAAAAAGGGTTAGCTATTGATTTTAAAGGTAAACTTTTGATAGGTGCTTTTGGAATCAAGCCTGATTTATTGTTACAATTAGGCATAAAACCCACAGAATATCTCATATCTGTTCAGAGCGAGTTTAAAGGTGATACTCAACATATGGAAGAAGAAATAAGATCCTCTTTTAATTTTCTTATCCATCCTGAATTCTCAACATTTAGCTATGGTTGGATATTCCCAAAAAGCGAAGGTCTATCGATAGGTATAACGGATCGTATGGAAGGAAATATTGTATTAGAGAGATTTAAAAAAATGTTATCTCAGCATCCTTTGGTTAAGGAGAAAATAAAAAACATGAAAATAATGCCAGTTAACGGTAAAGATGTTTTAGCTCACTTGAATCCAAATCGTCCTCTAAAAAGGACTTTTGGAAGAAGATTTGTTTTAGTAGGAGACGCAGCTGGCTTTGCAGATCCTATAACTTGGGAAGGGATATATTTTGCATTGAAGAGCGGTGAAATAGCTGCGAATGCTTTTTCAAAATTGCTTGAAAAAGGAAATATCAATGATAATTCTACTTCGCTCTACGAAAAGATGTGGAAAAGAGATTTCGGTAAAGTTTTTGAGATTGAATGGGCTGTTAAGCAACTCTTATGGGGAAAAGATCTAACCAATAAATGGCTCACTATAGCGAAATTTTTCAAGAGTAAAGAAGAAAGATATAACTTATTGAAAGAAGAACTTGCTCTGAGCATGTCGATAGCACCAGTTATAAAAAAGATGTCTACAATAGAGAAATTAAATATCGGCTTTAAATTAAAAGGTTATAAACTCTTAAGAAAACCCATTAATTTTGTTTATGTTTTCAAAACTTTGTTTTCGTAAAAGTTAAGATAGAATGGCGCATGTTTGTGGTACAGGTATCTTAGGTGTTACAAAATTTGTAAGAAAGGTTACATCATAAACTGTAGTAGTAGTAGAACCTTTGGCATAAACCATTAAGCCTGTAATGCATGCCTTAACTTGTAATGGGAATAGACTTATAATTGAATAAGATAGATTCGAATAAAGAGGATTAACGTTTGTTATAGTAACAGTTACACCTTGTATAGTTACAGATTGATTAGGCCCAAGTGTTATTGTTTGGGATATGATGGCTCTACCTAAAAAGGCTCCAGATGAATGGTATACGTCGACTTTAATGTTTGAAAGTGTCACAGTAAAGTTGTATGGATTTTTAAATGTAACATCTGCTTGAACAGTGACTGATCTAACCACTACAGAGGTACCAGATAATCCCCAATCAATATTTCGAACTACGATGTTAGATATAGAAACTGATAAATTGGGGCCAGTTATTGGAAGATCTACATCAACGAATGGAATGTCTCCTTCTATATCATAAATACTAACATGCATTGTAATATTGCTCAATCTAACAATAACTAGTCCACTTGAAAGTAGATTTTGACCGAAATAGGCGAAACCTTCTTTATTCAGTGATACGGAAGCTTTAATATTTAAGGAAGCAAACTTTCCTGTAAATGTTCCTTGTGTTATAAGCTCACCTGAACCTATTGCTTTCCAGGAATTCATATAATTAGCCATAACGATGAATTTTGCATTCTTGAAGTTTACGGGCGCATTTATACCTTGCTTAAGTGTTACATTAAGCAAGCCTTCTCCAATTATATTAATTCCTTGGCTTGATGGATATACTGAAAAGCCTTTGAGTGTGGCGTTTGTTTCTATTTCTATCAAAGAACTTACTCTTAAGAATACGGTTCTAAATAAGAATATATTCACTTCTTTACCTCCTAAATTAGCTACAACATTCACATCTGAACCATATAGCAAGGTATCTGCTCCTTTAATTAACGGTCCAATATAAGTTAAAGGATTTTGTGATACAAAGTTAATTAAAAACTTTCCGTTTAATAAGGAACCATTGACATTTGAATATACACTTAACAGTGATCCGTTTGCGAAATAAGTAAAGGTGTTGCCATCATTGAGTTTAAATTTTAACGATAATATGTTAACTGGAATTTGGTAGTTTGGCGAATATAATTGCGCCTCAACTTCTGCTTTTTTACCAGGATAGAAGTTGAATTGCGATATCTTAATTATTAATCTAGGAAAAAGTTCGGCTTTTATAGTATATGATGCTATGTAAAGTTTTAAAGGAAGACTAAATAACTTGAGATATACCGTTATATTCTTTACAGTTAAGTTTAGAAAGTCATTTTGTAAAGCCTGTTGAGCGATCCATCTCAATCCTTCTTCCGTTATTGTAACATTCGCATTTGCTACAAATGTTTTACTTCCGCTACCTACGAGTATAACAATAGGTATTACGTTTTCATATTGTCTAGGTTGAAGGGTTGCATTTTTGGCTATAAGCACTGAGCCATCAGAAGAATAAACATCATATGTGACTTGATAAATGTATAGCTGAATAGGAAAATCAGATTTTAAATCTATAGTAACATTTAAAGTTATTTTGAAAATACCCAATGAAGGTGCTGTAATAAAGCCTGCATAAACTCTTACTCCAACCAATCCAAGCGGTGTAACTTCTATATCTTGAGATACTCTTAGATTGACAGGCAAATACGTATTGCCAACTTTTAGCGTAGCGTTCATACTTTTTATATAAAATTTAACCTTTCCTTGAGTTGCAAATAGACTGAAGATCTTACTAGTAGATGGATCATTGACATTAAGCAATATTGAGACGTTGCTATATGTCTCATCACTCAAAAGAAGACTGCTCGATTTGATCTTAAGAGTTGAATTTGTTTGAGGTTCGTATATCACAAAGGATGGATTGAGCAAGGAAAGATTCAGCTTACTGACGTTAGGTGCTTTTACGAGGAATTTCAGAGTAACATTCAAGTTATTGTTGTCTGGGGATACTTGAATGTTTGTAACTTTTATTTCGAAATTAATGCCTAGACTTTGATAATCAACGGGTATACTTATCCTTCTATCTGAATGTATCATTATATCTTTATTGAAAATTTCAATTGTTCCATTAACATTGAGAATATCTAGCGTAATTGATTGTCCGCTGAAAAATAGGCTAATCAATGATGGAAGGCTTTCTTTATTTAGATCAAGAATGAGCGTAATGTTATTTAATTTTTCACCCATGACATCAATATTTGAAAGGTAACCAATGCCTAATCTTTCGTTACCTGAATATACTGTGAATAATAATTGCTTTATCTTGAAAAATAAATCAAAATTATCGGATAAAGAAAATGTAACATTCGAATTAATCAATAATTTCGTCTCTTCTAAAAATTTTATGTTATTAACTTTAGCCTGCATGTCAAAATCAAAATTGATATTTTTATTGATTGTTGCGTTAAATGAGGCTTGTATATCACCGAAAAGCAAAGCTACTTCTCCCTTCCAAGTTAGAACAATTGTTTTATTGTTCACTAAATCATTTATAGCTCCGCTTATTCCATCAGTTTCTATATATGCATTGACAATGAGCCTATTATAATCATGAGGCCTTAATTCTATTGGTCCAGAATAATTTAAGGAACCTATATTTTTATTATTGTAATAAATGTTTCCTTTCATTGAAGTTAACGTTATTCCAAGATTAGTAGGATTATTAAGAATAATTATTGCTTTTGCATCGTTGTTCTTAGGTATAATTATTTTATCAACAGATACAAAAGATTGGATACTTTCCAATTCAAACTTAGCTTTTTCCTTAGGAATATGTAAATTGATAGTTAAGAAGCTAAATACTGGAACAGCTACTTTTATGTCTCCTTCATAATAGAAAGAACTGTTACCATTTGTTAGCAGCTCACTTAATAATCTATTGAACGCACTTCCTGTAATAACCTTTAGCGTTACATTTAATGGTGTAGGTTTGCCTGCAGGTATTTCTATTTCTCCTACCTTTATCTCACCTATTATTCCTTCTTCATTAAATATTATGATATCTCCTTCTTTTACATTAGCTGATATTGAGGCTTGGTTAATTAATTTTACAGATATTTCTATACTATTAGGACCTGTCTGTTTGACAATGTATATTGAATCTATTTTTGGTGGAACATATAGGAAAATCGGCAATAAATATACCGTTAAGGAACCAAGAAGAATTAAGATTAATGACATAATTGCGAGCTTTTTATAAAGCGTTTTCATTATCATTTAATTTAAAGACTATCTCTGTTTATAAAACTAACGATACCGTACAGGTAAATTATTAACAGTATATTGAATTATAGTCTTTAAATTCCCCACCTTAATTGAAATCAATACTTGAATATCAACGTTCATTTTTAGCGTGTCATTTTGAGAATTGTAATGTCTTAATACGTAAGAAACGGATACATCAGGTATGTTTATTTCTAAATCACTTATTATAGTTGATGAATTAGGTCCTAGTGTTATGTTGCTTAATTGCGTATTTCCTACAGGCTTACCATCCATTGAATCATATATATTTAAGATAGCCAAATCTAATTTGACGGTAAAATTATAAGGATTTATTATTTTAATCGTAGATTTTGCTTTTATTTCGTTACCTGAAATATACATTACCTGAAATTCTAATATTTCAACTTGTACAGGCTTACTTTGGTAAGTAATCGTAAGATTTAATGGAAGGCTTGCTGTGTAATATTGATCCATCAAATTTACGATCACTATTATTTTATCGATGGTTACTTTTACTGTTTTGCCGTTTGCAATCAATGTAGCAATATAATCTAACCTAGGTCCGCTTAAAAGATTTAATTTTGCTGTTGCAATATAGGTATCCTTGCTTATTGGAATAACTTCAGAAATGGTACCGTTTGCCACTTCAATTCTAAGCTCATCTTTAATAGTGAAACTAGCATTAACAAGCTTTGCATCTACAATGTTATTCGATATGGTGAGCCTAAATTTTACATATACAAAGTTATCGCTAATTGAAGGTGGAACATTTATATCTATTACGCTTACTTCAAAGCTCAAAGGCTTAATGTTTGGTATGATTGTGATGAACACTGAACTTTCTGCAAATAAATCGTAATTTTCTCCTAATAGTGATATTGAGCCTTTAATGTTTTTACCAATAACAGTTGCGTTGTAACCGAGAAGGATTTTAGCTAGATTAGTTTGGTTTTTATTCGTCAAAACTATCAAACCATTTCCTTTGAAAGAGGAATTAATATAAGATGCATTAGATAATTTAATATAACCTATTATGTTAGAAAATTCATCAGTTACATTTCCTTCAAAATTATTTACGCCAAACGGGACTTCAATTCCCTTTAGTTTCATATCAAATGAAAAACTTAATGTTTTGCCGTTTATTATATTAATATTGTTAAGATAAACCTGCAATAAAGGTAATAAAATTACATTTAAAGTTACATTTCTTATTAACAATATAATACTAAATGTCCCAATTTTTACAGTTATATTTGCATCAAGTATAATTAAGTTTGTTTTTCCTTTTTCTAAAAAATCTTTGATCATCTTTCCAGTTAAACTCTTTGATAATTTAACTACGCTAGTAGTGCTAAAGTTATATGATTGTTCATTAGATATGTATTGATTAATATCTTGTTTAAAATTTTCTAATACTTTATCACCTTCGATTGTAAAAACATTCATGTAAACATTAACAAGGAAAAATTTTTCCACTTTTAATTTTGATTTTAGAGATATATTGAGATCAAGTTTGTATGAGCTATCAAAAGAACGTATGTTAATTAGATAAGCGTTTGCTTCAAGAATATCTAAAGGAGATATCTTTAGTAAAATATTCAAATTGGTTTGCTTTGAGATCGTTTTGCCATATACATTTACTTTTAAATATCCTCCTTGGATTTGCAGTAAAAGCGAACCATTTTTTGCGAAATCTTGAATGAGAGGTTTAACATTAGGATCGTTTACTCCCAAAGTTACTGTAGTAAAGAAATTAGATGAATTGGATAGATCAATCGGGCCATTTATTTTTTGATCGAACACCAGCTTCCCATTGTTGAAATTTAACTTAAACACTGCCTCGTCGATAGTCATTGGTATACCAGTAACGTTTAAAGAGAGAAAACTGAAATTGAAGCCAATAATGAGAGTATCTTTATTTTGATCATACATAATCGAATATGGTTTTACTCCTATAATGAAGCGGGCATAGCCCCAATCTAGATTTATTGAATACTTTCCTAATTTTAAATTAACTATATCAGTTCCAAATGCTAATTTGGGCTGTTCAACAAAATTAAGAGATAGTTTAACAGTGGAATTTTTTAAAAATTCATCTACGAATAAATAAAAGTTATCTATTATGGGTAATATTACTATTTTACTATATACAATACCATTTGATGCGCTCGAATCTGTTATTCTGAAGTCCGCTATATAAGTTTCATTCAAAATCACTTTACCACTTCCACCTGCTAGGTTTATTCCATTTAATGGTAAAGATGCTATTTTGCTACTTAAATACCCTGTAATCTCTAATCTCTCTGGATATTTAAAATACTTTATCGAATTTATAGTAAAATTAGAAAATGTTGGTATTTCAATATTTCTTGATAATGAAATATTTAATGGAATCAATATTGTTCCAAATTTAATTTTTGCATTTATAATTGAATTCATCAAAGGATTAGAAAAAATTATGTTACCTAAATTATTTATATAACTAGTAGAATTGTAAAATAAATTTATTATAAAATTTTGATTAGCCTCAACTTCATAAGATTTATTAGAATAAAAGTGTATTATATCATTATTGTATATTTTTAAAACTCCACTTATATCTTGAATTATAAAGCTTGAGTTTAAGGGATTTTCGATAATTACATTGATTGTGTTTTTATCTATGCTCACTGATTTTATTGTATTATTTAACGAATATTGGTAAAGGAATGTCGAACCTTTTATTGTTGTTGGGATTTCAAAAAATAAAAATTTTGTATTTACATTACCTTCATAGCTGACTTCAATGTTTCCTTTAGAGAAAAGTCCATTCAAGACGCTACTGAAATATTTGATATCTTCTTTATCTACGAAGGCACTTAACTTGATTGAGTTTTCACCTGAATTTATATCTAATGGGTTATTTATGGTAATTGTAGCAAATTTATTATTCTCATACAGTATGTTAATATGTCCTTTATTAATACTGATTGCTTGGAAATTATTTATGATAACTAATGACGCATCAATTACTAAATTGTCCCCCAATTGCTTTATTCCTAAAACTTTTACACTTTTTATTGAAGGCTGAAATATAAACATCGGAAATATTAGAAAGACGGAAACTATAATTACTGCAATTAAAACTAGGGCAATTAATTTTCTCTTTCCTATACGCATCAATATTTTATTAGTTTCTTTCTTAAAAAGTATTGAGAATAAATTTTGAAATATCAAAGGGTGGTTATTTTTCTCGATTTGCCTTTCTTTAATACTATGGTAATACCCATAGTTTATGTATTAATTTTTTAAAGATGTCTGCGAAAGTGTTACTATGAGAAGAATACTTCTTTCAATACTGATTTGTGGATTAATACTGGGGGGCTTATTCAATATTCAATCCTCTTACGCAAATGGCCAATATCAATCTTCAAGCTCAGGCGGTCAATGGGTTAGTCGCTATAATTCGCCTTATAATAATCCCTATTCTGAAAAACTCTATAGTTCCATTGCAGATAATTCATCTATCTCACTTTCGAATCTAGGTGATCCTAATGGAGAAATCGCTTCTAAAGCATTAATATACAACAATATCGCGTACTTCGTAACCAAATCTGTAAGTATTTACTCTTTAGATCTTTCAAGCTATAACTATAAATCTATGAATCTGTCATTATCAAATAATATACTAAGCTCTACTCCTGCTCTTGTCGGTGAAAATTGTAATACTATCGCTGCAATAGATGGATTGTCTTTTGTTAATTTTATAAGATTTGGGCCGGGCTTGAGTATTTCATTGCTAAGAAAATATGGACCTTTGAATATTTATTCAAATCCTGTAACGCCTAGCAATTCTAATTTTTTCATAACGAGCAATTCTTCTCCTTCAGGTTATATCTATGTTTTTGGTTGTGATGGAACTATTAACAATATATATATGTTATCACCTTATGAGCAACCTGAAAAAGGAGTTGCGGTTAAATCTAATACAATATACGTACTCACAAATTTTGGCTCTGTAAAAGCTATTGGTAATGTGAACTGGAACGCCCAACTCGGATTGAAGTTTACACAAGAACCAGTTATCTATAACGATCGGATTTTCGTAAGAGGTGTAATGTATGAAGATGGTTCCGAAATGATAGTAGCGTTGAATTCAACTAACGGCTCAACTATATGGTCTTTAAGAATTCCAGCAACCATACTAAGTCCGATGGTAATATTTCAAGATAGAATTTATTTCATAACCGAAGGACCTTATATCTACAGCCTTAATGCTTCAAATGGTGCTGTTCTAAAAACAAAGAAGCTTCAATCTATTTCTTTTACTGGTATTTCGCCAGATATGATAGCGATTTCAAGCGAATTGGTCTTCACAGGTATTTACAATGGCAAATTTTCGCTCGTTTATTATGATGTTATTGATGATTTGATCAATTATGATTATTTGAATGCTAACTTAGGTAAACCAATAGGGATTAGTTTAGGTAATGGTAAAATTATTGTTACTTTTCAAAAAGGAATTGAACAATTACCCATAAAAGCTAAAGCTTCACTAAAAATCTATGTTGAACCCGCTTCATATAACTATAGCGTAAATATTAATGGAACAAGCTATATTATACAACCAAACAATACATTCATACTTTACCTCTTCCTCAAAAGACCTTCTTCTCTTAATTTAGAAATTAAAAATAAGATTATAATAAACGATCAGAAATATCTCGGATTTTATAGATGGGAAAACGTTTCACAAAGCAATTTCAATAAATCAACAGTTTACATTAATCAATGGGATTCAATTGTAGTTAAAGCTTATTATAGATATTATCTTTTAACAAACTTAAATTTGGATTATAAAATCATAAGTAGTCAGCAAATCAACGTAACGCCTAAAATAAATATAGTTGAATACAATTCGACGAAAGTCTCACTTTTCCTTCCACAAAATACGACATCTAACTTCACTATTTATGCACAACCCGTAGTTGTGATTAACAAGACTTCAAGTCTTGTGTTTCAAAAATGGAGTGATGGAGATAAAAATTACATAAGAAAGATTTATGTGCAGGCAGGTTCGACTGTTTATTTCACAGCACTATACTCATTATCTAATAACTATACGCTAACTTTAATAGTGAATCCATCAAATTATGCTTCTAAAATTTTACAAAGTTTATCAACAAATTTGAATAATGTTACTTCTATGGTTTGGATAGTCCCTCCAAATACAAATGTGACTTTTGAAATCAAGCAAACTATAATATCTTTAAATAGTACAGCTAGATTAGCATTTGCCTATTGGTCAGGCGATATTTCTTCTAACGACACTAAAATTACATTTTCAGTATCTCATACCAACTTTACTATAGTATTAAATTTCCAATTACAAAAATTATTCATAGTAAAGCTAATTAATATAACATATTATAATAATCAAATAATTAATAATGGTACTTCAACAATCTTAAGTAAGTGGTATTCTAGTTCAAATTATAATTACACTTTGAAAATTAATAAAATAATTTATTTAAATAAATATGAAAGATTATTAATTTCTAATTATACAATAAACACTATTAATTCAAAAACTAATGAGACATCTAATTATATTATTTCTACGATAACTTTGAGTAGTGGAACTACACTTATCAAAGTGGTATATGTTTTGCAAAAATACACACAGCTTCTAATTATTTTCAATGATCCAGAAGTTAAATATATATTTATAAATGGAACTAAAGAAGATATAATAAAAAACAATAATACTTATCTAGTAAATAAAACTATGTGGACTTCGAATAGCATAAAATTCTATATTGAGGCAGTTGAAAAGGTAAAATTAAGCGATTATGAGTATATTGTTTTTAAATCTTTTAATAATACATCCTCTTCTTCGATCTCTGTGAATTTAAATCCGGGTGATAAAGTTACTTTGTATGCTCAGTATCAAAGAGAAAATGTACTAGCTCTTTCGAGTAGCATCTTGGTAATATTGATATTGGTCATAGGTATAATGGTTATTGCCATTCTAATAAGATGGTTGATGTAATTTATGAGAATTTGGTATTGAAAGCTATTTAATAAAGATTATTGTTAAGTTCTCCAAAAGATTTAAATCGATAAAATCAAATGAGGTCATATGAATAAAAAATTTTTAGCCATTTTACTAGCTTTAATAATCATTAGCTTACAGCCAAATTTCGTAAGTGCTGAGAAGCAACAGGGAAAGCTAACGGCTAATTTTATGGAAAGCCGCAGTTTTGCTATAGGAACGATATCTTTGGGTATTAACTATGAAATAAATTACAATGTTGATTATAAAGCAGAAGTAGCAAAAGGTGATACTAACGATATCAATTTATCTCTCTATGGAGGTGTAGCTAATTTAACTTTTGGTTTTCAAAATCAAACATTAAACTATAATAGAACAATGAAGCTAGGCGAACAGGTTGCATTCAACGTTGGTCCTTTAAGATTGAATATTCTTCTAAAGGCTGAAGCACCAATAAATATATTAGGTAGCGCTAGTAGTCAATCTTCAATGGTGACTTTTGAAAATGAAGGACAGCAAACAATTAAAGTTAAAGTTAGCGATTCTGCTAATGTTGGGGATCTCATTAAAATCAGCTTACCGTTTTCTCTCAGAATCTTCATGGCTATTACTGCTCCGATAAGCATTTCTTTCTTTGAGTTAGGTAAGGTAAATCTGTTTCCAGAATTATCATTACAATTCAAAGTTACAAGTAGTTGGTTTGAGAGCAACTTTTATCTTATATTAGCTCTTGTAATTGCAGTGATTATCATGGCAGCTTTAGCTATTTTATTTATCATGAGAAGAAGAAAGAAGACATGAAAGCTATCTTATTTGGCATTTTGTTTTGTTTCGTGGGCTCTATAATGTTTGTCTATGCGGTTTACAATATCTTATTAACAATTTACAATTACCATGTTATAATTCCTACATCTATTACAGAATTCATAAACTATTATTTTGGTGAAACTTTTGTAAGTATTAACGATATTTTATTTCTAGGTGTTTTTGGAGCAATAGGTGCCATACTATTTTACTTCGGTCTATTTATTGTCTATCTCTTTAAAAAATAAAAGAATGAAATTTTAGTATGACTATGGAAGAGATTAATAGAAGCAGAAAATTTGGATATGTATGTATTATTCTTGGTCTAGGCTTAATAATTCTTTCTGCAGGATTAGCCTTAAGAGAATACTTCTTTTATAGAGCAACCATAGGCGAGGTCTCGAGCGTCCCTTCCATATTAGGTTTCCTTGCTACCGAATTGCTTGTTTTAATAGTGAAAGTTGCATTTTTAGGTATTGTAATTGCAGGTAGCTCTATATTACTAAGATATGGATTAGAGCTAATAAAGGAAGTTAAAAAATGACGCTTAGACATGAAGTATTGATTTCCATTTTATCTGTTTTCATAATATTTTTATTATTCAGTCCTCTTACTCTTTTTTTACAAGACTTAGCGAAAGGGCACATATATTTTAAGTTTCAACATAAAGGTAATGAGATATTATTAATCCTTGTTAATGAAGGTAACAGTTATCTTAGCGATATAACTTATAATGCAACTGCTCAAGATATATACAATAATTTATACACAAAGACTGGCAAAATTGATTCTTTCAAAAAAGGTGATAATATAACTATTAAAATACCTTTAAAAATACCAAATGCGATAATAATAAAAGTTGATTTGAAAATATCTGCAAAAATTAATGGACTTTATAGATTTGATTTTGAAGTAAAAAGAGAATGAGCAAGGCCACTGACATAATTAAGGCTTATCTTATTATAACCCTTATTGAAGGCATATTGAGAACTATAATGATATACATTGTTCTTATAATCTTACCTGCTGTTATTCTCGTACGGCCTGTAGTTATAACTAAAACTTTCATAGACATAATGATTATTTGCATCGCAGCTTCAGCATTTAGAATTTACGTTATTTCTCCTATACTTATAACACTTGCTTATTTTTACAGTTTCTTAGTTTCTGCAAATACATTGGATTTCGGATACTTAAGTTATAATTGGGAAGTATATACTTTTCAAATATCCTTCTTTCTAGACATGTCGCCTTTAGTTTTTGCTCTATTTGCCACGATAGTCATTCCTATGAGTATTTCTGCATTTTATTCTTATTATATTACACAAGCAACAGGAAGTATAAGAAGGCCTCCAGTACCTCTTACAGGGGCTACTATAAGGGATATAATTCTTGAAATATTACGTTAAACACTTAAATATAAATTAAAGGTTTTACAATAAATTTTCAGTGAGCTGGGAGATTATTCTCTCAGCTGATCGCGGATCATTTACAGATTATAATGGCTCTAGCGTGCTGGGGTATGTTGCATGTATGCCTTCTCGCCTTGTACCTAGATTTTTTATGGATAAGTTCTTTACGCCTCCTATTAAAAGCGATGAAAGTGGAAGAGCTCTTTATGCTCCCTATGCTTTGAGGAAAATCGAAGCTACACTTGTCAATAAAGGTTTTAAAGAAGTAGCTGTCGTTTCTCCTGAAAGATTAAAAGATGTAGTAAGTAAAAAGACAAAAATTTTGGGATTGAGTGTTCATGATCCGTTAGGTATTGATCCTGTAAGCACGAAGTTATGCATGATATTTGGAGGAGGACCTAGCTGGACTGCAGTATTTTTTGAAGAAGTTGGTAACCTTGTTAATGAATTGAAAAAGAAATATAACTTCAAAGTTATAGTTGGAGGGCCTGCTGCTTGGGAATTAATAAAAGAAAGACCTAATTGGATTGATGTATTATTCATTGGAGAAGCTGAACACTCTTTGCCAGAAGTAGTCGAAAACCTATTAAATGGTAAAGAAGCACCTAAAATAGTATATGGGAAGGATGCTAAAATAGATGAAATACCTCCTATAATCAATCCTGCAAGGCTTGGAGAAGTACAAATAACAAGAGGTTGTCCTAGAGGATGTGCATTTTGTAGCATAACACCTGAAACTTTCAGATCAATTCCTTTAGAAATTATAAAAAAAGAAGTAGAAATTAATTTGAAGGGAGGTTGGAATAGAGTTGAATTCATAACAGACGATCTAATGCTCTATGGTTCTAACAAGCTTAGAGTTAACCACGATGCAATAACAAAGCTGTATAGCGAAGTAATGAAAATGAAAGTCGATGGTATTTGGTTCCCACATATTTCAGCACCTCCTGTGAAAGAAAGTCCTAGAACTATTAAAGCAATCTCTGAAACAGCTCATTATAGCTTCGATAGGGCAGATGCTCCAGTTGTAGGTCTTGAAACAGGAAGTGAAAGAATATTTGTTAAGTACATGCGTGCTAAATCTTTTCCCTACGAGCCAAGAGAATGGAGAGATGTCATCATAGATGCTACTTCAATAATGAACGATAATTATATATTTCCTTGTTATACGATGACAATAGGATATTTTGATGAAACAGAGGAAGATGTAGAGTATAGCATTAGATTAGTCCAAGACATTATAGATCATCAATTCATTGCTTGGATATTTCCCTTGCCTGTAATACCGATGGCAACGAGTAGAATAAATAAAAATCCATTTCCTACTTTAAAGAGAATGCCTAAAAATTATTGGGATCTTTTATATATTTCTTGGTCTTACAATTTAAAAATTACAAGGAAATTAATACCAACCTTAACAGGAGGTATTAGAAATAAGATCATAAATAAGATAACAAATTTAATGATAGACAAGATCTTTAATAATATCGAATGGATATTTTATCAGTTAAAAGAGACTAAGGGTCTCAGTTCTCTTAATTATAGTAGCTTAAACCTTAATAACATAATAGGAATATTAAGGTCGATTACTTGGTTATTTAAGCTAAGTTTTAAACCGTTATGATATAAATGAATTTATATTCCGATCATTTAATAATAAAATATTAGCATAATGTTTTAGTAAAAATAATTCTAAAAAGATCTAATTTAAAAAAGGAATTCTTTTTAGGTAATTTATAATTAATCCTTCCGTCTCTTCAATGTTTATCGGTTGATCAAACTTGATCTTCCAATCTAATACAAGATTAGAAAATAAATCTTTCTCGATTGTTAAACTTGCTTCGTTTCCCTCATCGATAAAAGAGATAACGTTCCTAAGCAATTTTTGCAAAGCAGGGTTGAAATCAAAAATGCTGAGCTTCATTTTAATACAATTCAATTCAATATAACCGTTATTTAAAATACACTCATCGAATATTTCATCATATCTGTCGAAAGAAAATAATATTGCTCTTATGTTCATTTCATAGATTTTGTTATCAGCATTTTTTCTTAAAATAACTTTGGCAACATCTGAATTGTTCCCGGTGACAGATAAAAACACTTCTTTTTCTCCTACATTACTGACATTTATTTTTAAGTTTTCAATATCCTTAAGTCTTCTATAACTTTGAAGCGTTATTTCATCAATAACATTAATAAAATAGCTTACTTCTAAATGCTTCTTCAATATTGCTATTGAATTTTTTGATTCTGTTCCTTCAGTTAAAATTTTTCCTTCATAAGCTTCGATTTTTTCTCTTATATAACTCCAATCAACATCCTCAAAAAAATCGCAAACAATTACACAATAATAACCTTTTCTATTTTTCTTGTGGATTATTTTAGAAAGCAATATAGCTTTGGGTTTTTCTTCATAATAGAATGAAAAAGCATTTTCTCTTTTAAGAAACTTTGCGATAACGAAATTATAGACCATGTATTTTTATAAGCTGACACAAATATAGGAGTAATGCAAATAGAGAAGCTATCGTAGAATAATTTAAGGATCGGTTGATTGAGAGAAAGTCTTATATATTAAGTGATTTTAAAAGGAGAGTTTATATCATAAATAATGTTAAATTTATTTAAATTAAGGAGATAGAAAAGTTATAAAAGGATACGCTAATGCTCTAATTTTATTTTTCATAATGTTTAAATATTAGTAAAATATCTTAGAAAATAGGTGAAATTATGGTGGATTTTTTAAGCACACCTGCACCTTATATAGCATTAGGACTTGTAATATACCTAATAGCATATCTTGTATATTCTAAATATATAGATAAAGGAGTATGGAACACAGATCCTAATAGACCAACTCCTGCAAAATTATATACAGACGGTGTTGAATATTTCCCAGTAAGCAAATATGTGCTCTATGGATACCAATTTAAGAGCGTCGCAGCATTAGGACCAATAGTAGGCCCGATAGTCGCAGTATCCTTCTATGGCTGGCTACCAGCACTAATATGGTTGATAGTAGGTAACTTTTTCATAGGCTGGGTTCAAGATTATAGCGCAATGATGATGTCGGTAAGAAATGATGGAAGATCGATGGGACCTATTACATACAACTTGATGGGTGAAAGAGTTCGAAAAATATTACTTGTGTACATTATGATTTACTTAATTATAATAACTGCAGTATTTGCTTGGGTTATCGTAGATATAATGAATAGGATCGTAGGAACATTTATACCTATCATATTCATTCTCTTCATGGGTGCATTATTTGGACAATTAGTATTTAGAATGAAAATCGATATTCTAATAGCAACTATAATTGCTATAGCAGTAGTCTTTCTAGGAATAGTTCTCGTTGGCGTATTTCCTCAAATACAAGTTCCACCTGTTAATTTCCTAGATCCTGGACTTGGCAAAACTACTACTTGGCCAGGTAGTTGGACTGTATTATTCTGGCTTTTCATACTAGCTATAATTTATTACATCGCTGCGATTACACCTATGCCAAGATTCCTTCTACCCACAATATTCGTAGGCTTCTTGCCAGCAATCATTGCTCTTATATTGGTTATAATAGCTGCTTTATTTACTCCTTTAACTGGAATTACAATAAGCCAACCTGCTGTTAAGAATTTGTGGATTACTGATCCAAATCAATTCCAAACAGGTCCTTTATGGCCAATTTTATTCGTAACAATTGCATGCGGTGCAATATCTGGCTGGCATAGTCTAGTATCAAGCGGCTTAACATCAAAGCAATTAGAATTCGAGACTGATGCTAGACCTGTTGGTGGAGGAGCGATGATAACTGAAGGAATTGTAGGCTTATCTTCTGTTGCATCTGTAATAATTCTCGGTACTTTTGCTGCGACTGCAGTTACATATGCTCAAGGAGCAGGAAAGCTTACTAGTTCACTAACAGGTATTGGTTTATAAGGAATGACTTTATTCTATTCTGTTTTCGTAGTAGTGATGGGAATGATAACTTCAATGTTGTTTGTAAGAGTATGGAGGAATGTTTCGGCAGAATTATTTGAGAAAAGTATTCTAGGAAATAAGCATGTAGCTACAATTGTGATGTTGTTAATAATGATATTCCTAGCATTTACAGGAAGCTGGACTAACTTGTGGATATACTTTGGAGGCACTAATCAATTACTTGCAGGTTTAGCATTGCTCCTTGTTGCTGTATATCTAGCAAGCGTTAAAAGACCGACAATCTATGTTTTCATACCTGGCATCTTCATGGCTATAACAACTGTTGCAGCATTAATATGGGAAACTTATGTTTATTCCTATTTCTTGATAAATAATAAAGCGTTAGGACCACAAGCTAATGTTGCAAAAGTATTTGGCCAAGGGGTTGTTCAAGTTTCGAATGGTTTTTCAGCTATTTTAGGTGCCGTTCTTGCTGTATTAGGAGCAATAATGACATACTACTTAATAAGAGGATATATAAAATACAGAAAAGAAGCAGTTAAAACATAATATAAATTATATTTTTTTATAGTTTGGAATTTATTTTTTATGTGAGTTATCATGCCAAAGGAGAAAAAAGATAGCCCTTTTAAAGCGTTGAAGGATACGCTTATGGGATTTATGATACATAGCCAAGTTACTTCCATGCTGAAAATGAAAACATATACGGAATATTTATTCATGATAATGACGATGGGAGATATGCTTGGAATGCCATTGTTGCCTCCGTATTACTCATTAAGATTATTGCCTTACATGGTACCAAACATTAAGTCTTGGAAATTAAGAATGCTAAGAGATAGAGATGTTACAGATATAGTTGTAGGATGAAAATAGGTATAAAATATCTTTTTGAAAAGAAACCTTCAATAAAAGTAGTTATATTTGCAGGAAAAGGAGGATTAGGTAAAACTACATGCAGTGCAGCTTTATCTTATCAAATCGCATTCAATTTGAAGAAAAAAGTTCTCTGCTTCTCAACCGATCCTCAAGCTTCATTAAGTGATATTTTTGAAAGAGATTTGTTTGGTAAAGGAGAAATATCTTTGGCTGAAAATTTATTTGTTCTTGAAATAGATGCTGATAAAAGGATTAAGGATTACGTTGAAGAAACGAGAAAGAAAATAAAAGAAATGTACAAAATTGATGAAATACCTAAAGAAGTTGAGGATTATATTGAATCTGCAGCTGCAGAACCTGCGATGTATGAATCAGCAGTATATGATGCTATGCTAGAAGTTGTCACACAAGCTAAATATGATTATTACATATTTGATATGCCTCCTTTTGGTCATGGAATTAGGATGGTCGCGATGGCTGATCTATTGAGCAAATGGGTTGATAAGATAACAGAAGCTAGGAGACAAGCATTTGAATATGAGGCAGCGGCTGCAGCAATGAAAAGACAAAAAATTACAGAAAGAGAAGACATGATGTTAAAGGAGCTTGAAGACATAAGAAATAGAATTGTCAGTTTTAGAAATTTAGTTATTGATCCAAATGGGACAGCTTTCATTATGGTATTGATTCCAGAGAAAATGGCTATTCTTGATACAGAAAGAGCAATAAAAATGTTTGAGAATCTTGATCTGCGTGTTGGAGGTATAGTAGTTAATCAAGTCTATCCTCCTTGGATCATGGATGACCCTAAAGCTTCTGAATACTTGAAAAGAAAAGTAGCTTCCCAAAAGCCCTTGTTAAAAGAAATTGCTGACAAATTTGGAGATATGATAGTTGGCTTAATTCCAATGTATAATAAAGAACCAAAAGGTTTAGAAATGTTGAGCAAAGTAGCACAAGAACTTTGGGAATCAAGTTTTACGATTGAAAATCTAATAGGAAAATGAGCATAGAAGAGAAGCTAAAATCTAAGTATATATTTGTTGGCGGAAAAGGCGGTGTTGGCAAAACAGTAATAGCTTCTGCTATTGCTTTAAGATTTGCTGAACAAAACAAGAAAACTTTGATAGCTAGCTTTAATCCAGTTCATTCTTTATCAACAGTTTTCCAGCAAGATTTGAGCGGAGGAAAAATAAAGCAGATTAATGGAATAAATAACTTATATGCTCTTGAAGTAGAGATCGATGATGCAGTTGAGAAATACAAAGAGCAAATATCAAATCTTTTAAGAGAATTTTTGAAATGGGCAGAAATACCTGTTGATCCTAAACCTTTCATAGATATAGCAACGACGAATCCAGCTTTCCAAGAAGCTGCTAGCTTTGATAAAATGATGGATATCATATTACTTGAAGGAGAAAACTATGACAAAATAGTTTTTGATACTGCAGCTGTTGCAAATGCAATTAGATTGATAGGATTATCAAAAATATATGGCTTGTGGTTATCAAGAGTTATAAAATCGAGAGAAGAAACTCTTTCTTTAAGAAAGCAATTAAGCTGGAGGAAGGATAAAGTAGAAGAAGAAATAAAAAAAGATCCTGTATTGCTTAATCTACTAAATCTATATAACAAATACAACAAAGTAAGAACAATTATAACTGATGCCTCTAAGACAAGTTTTGTATTCGTTACAATCCCTACTGTATTGTCAATATCTGTAGTTAAAAGATTTATGGAAATGGTGAAATCTTATGAAATTCCTTCAAGCGGAGTCATAGTTAATATGCTAATCCCTGAAGAGGAAGTAAATAAAGATCAAACAGGCTTTTTAAAATCGAAGCTAGATGAACAAAAAATTAATTTAGAGTTAATTAGCAAATACTTTAAGGATCAAATTTTAGGTTATATCCATCTGCGACCAAACGATGTTATAGGCTTGAATGATTTGAGGGAAGTAGTTAATGAACTCGAGAAATAAATTTAAGAAAAAGATTAAGTCTTTAATACCTGACACACAAGCAATAAAAGATTTCCTTTTCGGATTAACTACCTTTGAAATGTATAGAGAAACAATAAAAATTGCAAAAGCATATGAAAATTTAATTTATATGTTAATGATAGGTGAATTTTTAGGTATACCTTTCTTCTCAAATTATTACACATTAAGATTATTGCCATATTTATTAAATGGATTATATGATTTTCGTAAGAATGTAGTAAGAGAAAGAGATATATTTGAAGAAATTGCATAATATGACTTACATTGAAGAACCTCTTAAAGTAGCATTAGCAGTAGGTAATGCATTGATAGGAGTCTATAATTTCATCGTCATTTCAATACCCCAAAGTTGGAGAATAATAAACATGCCCATGTCATCAGACGTGTTCTCTTCGATTTCACAAGGTAATGTAAAGTGGGTAAGAGATGGAGAAGTCGAGCATTTCATCAACGCTCCACTAGGGAGGATTGCATTGAGAATAAAAATATGGCCTGGTATGAAATCTGTCGATAAAATAAAGGATTACAGAAAACAATTCAGTGAAGGTAATGTAAAAATAGGAGGTCATGATGGTATTTTCTATAAGTTTAAAAGAAAATATTTGCTGATAGGGGAAAGAAACGTATTAGCTATTTTAGCTTATTGTCCTATTACTCAAAGAACTTTGCAAATAGAATTTATAGGAGGAGAGGAATGGGTTGATGAGGTGCTGAATACATTGAACGAAAGTCAATGCCATATAAATGAAGGAAGTAAAAATTGAAATAATAACATTAGATCCGATAATGTTAGGTCATTGTGAACATTGCGAGATAGTTTGGCAGACCTTTAGATTTGATCATAAAAAGATTCAACTTCAAGAATATCCTATTGAGATACTCGAGTTATCGAGCAGAATTACTCAATTCATCAATATAATTACAAAAGAAATACCTGCAAAAGTTTTCATCATAGAAGCTATGACATTGAGAGGTTTATTTAAAATGATAAGATATGGTAGCGGAAAGTTGCCCTTGATAATAGTGAATGGTAGAAAGATTTCTCAGGGGAAATTAGAAGATCCTTATGAATTAGCTGAGAAGACGCTTAAAATTATAAAAGATGCTGGAATCGTTGAAGCTAAGCTCTAATTAATTTCCAACCTTTTTCAATACAAATTTTTTCTATAAAATTAACGCATTCACGTAACAAAGCTTTTTCTCTGCCAAAAATATCCAATCTAGCTATGCCTGTTCTACCCCCAACAACGGTTATAATTAAATTGCATTTATTCTCGCTAAGAAAATCTACAATAATTGAGCATGCCATGTCCGAATTTTGCAAAAAAGAATATTTTTCAAATATCAAAACAAAAACATCACCTTTTTCGCTAACGTAATTAAAAGAATAAGGAAATTCTTTTCTAAATATATCGATAATACTTTTTATTTCAAATCCTTCAATTATAAAGTTTAAGGTTCTCACTATAATATAATAATAAAAAATTTAAAAAATTCTATACTGGCTGATTAATTTTAATCGCTTTCGTTGGACAAGCAATCTCACATGCTAAACAGAATATGCAGTTGCTCTCTCTTATAGGAAAGGCTTTATCAGTTCTATATTTATCCCATAATTCTTTATCTTCAGGCTTATTAGGATCGATAATCCTATCGTTACCTGTTCCTGCTTTTCCAGGATTCAAAAACCACTCAAAAACATTTACAGGACAAACATCCATGCATACGCCGTCTGCAATACAAGCTTCAAAATCTACCATGACAATAGTTCCATAAATACCTAATTGGGTTGGATATGGCTTTCCTTCTGCATCATATCTTTGAATGCCTCCTGCCCTTATTTTTATTCCCATGTATTCACCAGTAATTGGATACTCATCAGGTTTATTCAATACTTCAGGATCGATTGGTTTAGGCTTATAATCAACAGGTCTAGTCATTGAGCAAATTTGAAAATTCCTTAATATAAATATTCACCGAAAATATTCGGCAAGACATTTTAGGGAAACTGCAGAAGCTAAAATAAACTAAGGTTTACCTTTTTATAAAAGTTTATCGAATCTTTCTAATCGATTACCGGATCGGGCCAATAATCATCTAGAACCTTAACTTCTCCATTTTCATCTATCGCAACATTACTTTCCAATCTAACTCCAAACTTGTTAGGCAAGTAAATTCCTGGCTCAATAGTAAAGACCATTCCTCTTTGAAGTCGCTTGCGATATGCTTGTGAAATATATGGCTCTTCATGAACTTCTAGCCCTAAGCCATGACCTGTCCTATGAACAAAGAAGTTTCCATAACCTTTAGCAACGATCGTCGATCTTGCAATATAATCAATGTTATTTGCAAATTCTCCTTCTTTAATAGCTTGTATAGCTTTATCATGAGCTTCCTTGACTATATTATAAATTTCAATGAATTCATCGCCTGCAATTTTAAAGGCATAGGTCCTAGTTAGATCGCCGAAATAACCATTATAAGTTGCAGAAATGTCTATAACAATAACATCTCCTTTTCTAATTCTCCTATCAGAATGAGTCCAATGAGGTATTGCAGAATGTTCTCCTGCTTGAACTAAAATATCTCTAGGTATAGCATTATTTCTCAATAATTCGCTGGATATTATTGAAGCAATCTCATTTTCACTCAAATTTTCTATCATTTCTTCCTCGCATTTTTTATATGCTTTTTCAATTGCTTTAACAGCTTCTTTAATATTCTCGATTTCTTCTTTGTTCTTAATCAATCTAAGCTCATGCAATATTTCATCTATCGTGATAAAGTCAAAATCATCGAAAATCCTTCTCAAGTATAAGTAGTATTTCATGGGCATTTTTTCTTCAAAAGCTACTTTTTTTACTTTTGTAATCTTAATTGATTTCAAGAAATTTAATGGATCTTCATTGTCACTATAAGCAAAATATTTGATACCCATATCTTTAACCTTCAGTTCATCCAATTTTGGAAGAATTATACCAAATTCAAAAGTTTCAGGAATCAAATAAAACATGCAAAATCTTTCATAGGTTTCTATATCAATACCTAGAACATATCTTAAGTTGGGTCCTGGGATTAAGAAAGCGATATCTACCTCTTTGCTTTCTAATCTTTTCGCTATTTCTTCTATTCTTTTAATGTACATAATAATAGATTCTCTAAGCATTTATGAAAATTTTCTTTTTTTAATACGAATAACAAATTTCAAGAAGATGAAAAGTCATAAAATAATTTACTTAAATTCATTATAATTTTTCCAAATCATTAAAAATAAATAGATAATTTCTTTAATTTTAATGATGAAACTATGAAGATTATTGTCTTAGGAGGAGCTGGCGATATGGGTAGCAATATTGTAAAATTTTTAAATGAGAGTAAAGAAATAGAAGAAGTACATATTGGAGATATAAATAAAGAAAAAGGAGAAAAATTAGCAAAAGAATTAGGAGAGAAATGCAAATATGTTAAAGTTAATGCAAGAAAGTATGATGAATTAGTAGAAACTTTAAAAAGATACGATTTAGTTGCGAGTGCACTAGGTCCTTTTTACGAATTCGGACCACTAGTAGCGAAAGCTGCTATAGATGCAAGAGTAAGCTTATTTGATATCTGTGACGATTTCGATGCTGCTGAAAAGATTTTGGAATATAATGAAGAAGCAAAAAAACAAGCTATTACAATAATTACAGGAATAGGCTGGACGCCAGGATTGAGCAATTTACTTGCAAAGTATGCTTATGAAAAATTAGAAGGTGCTGAAAAAATAAGAATATTTTGGGTAGGATCGGCTGCAGATAGCAAAGGATTAGCTGTAATAATGCATTTGCTTTATGCTATTACAGGTGAAGTTCCTATGTTCAAAAATAAGGAAAAAGTATTTGTAGATGCTGGAAGTGGAAGGGAAGAAGTAGAATATCCTGAACCTATAAAGAAAGCATTCGCTTATTATACAGGTCATCCTGAACCTGTTACGCTACCTAAGTTCCTTGAAGGAGTAGAAGAAGTAGAAATAAAAGGCGGGCTAATTCCTGATTGGCAAAATAAATTAGGCAAATTCTTCGTAAAAATTCATTTAACCAATACTGCATCAAGGAGAAGGAGGCTTTCAAAATTCCTTCATAGCATAGAAGATGTTTTCAGATCGGGAGGTATTGAATGTAGTGCAGCAAGAGTTGATGTTTACAAGCAAAACGAAAAGATTACCTTAGCAGTTGCTGACAGAATGGGTAAATTGACTGCTATGCCTATTGCAGTAGCTTGCGAGCTATATGCAAGAGATAAAATAAATGAAAAAGGATGCTTTGCACCAGAAGGTATTTTGAATGCAAAAGAGGCTTTGAAGACTATTAGTTCGAAAGGAATTAAAATTTTTGAATATAAAGAAGGATGGAAAGAATTGATATTTGATTAACGAATGAAAAGATTCGCAACAATATCAATCATAATAAGTCTTTTGTTGTTCTTTGTTATATTAGCATTCAGTTCACAGGACTACGCTTATAGCTTTGATTTACCGATGAAATTCAGTTTTAATTCGCATGAAGCTTACTTACTAGGAAAGAAATTTGCCAAGGATTTTCCCTATAAGTATTCAGGCTCTGAAGATTTAAAAAATGCAGCAAAATGGCTTGAAGAAAACTTGAAATCATGGAATTATACTGTTGTAAGACAAGAATTTAAGGTTAGATTAGGTAATGAAGTAAATCTTATAAATATTATAGCTCTCAAGAAAGGGAAATCAGATAAGCAAATACTAATCTTGACGAATATTGATCAAGCACCAACAGCTTACGAATCAGCTTATACTTCTGCTGCAGTAGGAACAATTTTGTCGCTTGCTCATACTTTGGCTAATGAAACATTAAACAAAACTTTGGTCTTTGCTTTTGTAGACGGTGAAGAATGGGGCATGATAGGAGCTGCATATTTAGCTCAAAATTATCCTTTCGGAAAATTACCTGAAGTTGCACTAGTTCCTGAATATGTAGATGTCGGTAAAGCTGTTGCTATAGCCGTAGATCCTATAGGTCAATTTTCAGGATATTCTCCGTTATGGTTAAGAGAGTTAATTAAAGCTTGCACAAAATCAATAAATTTAGAATTTTATCAACCATTTGGCTTTGAAGAATATGCTCGAAGAGCAGTGTTGATTTCATTTACAGATCAAGGTCCACTTTTAAGATACGGTATTCAAGCTGTTCAATATTCAACTGTAGGAGACAATCCTGAGCTTGGAAGACAGGTTTATCACACTACACAAGATGTTTATGAATTAGTGAATGAACAGGCAATAGATGCTTATGGAAAGGTTACTGAATGTGCTTTTAGAGCAATCGATAACATGAATGATTTTCCTCATGAATCAAGCTATTACTTACTTATTAATGATTCTAAAGTAGTCAAATTTCCATCATTAACTCTAGCACAAATAATATTGTTCTTTCCTTTATTTTTTGTCTCAGTGTATTTTGAAAGATTAAAAATTGATAAGAAAGCTATTATACTTTTTATATTAATCTTTTTATCTTTTCTTCTATCATATGCTTTTGCAAAAATTTTTCCATTTATTAATATAATGCCTTATTACGAATTGTATCCGCCGCCTCCAAGACATCCTTTGTTATACCAGCCAAACTATTTAGCCATGGGACTTTGGTTTGTTATAACAATTGCTTTACTATATGCATTTTATTTTGTTTATCTTAGATTTAAAATTGAAAAAGATAAAATGATAACTACAGCTCATGTTTTGCTCTCTATCATTTCAATTATTTATTTAATATACAATCCCTTCGGAGCTACTTTATTACTATTACCTGCAGCTTATCTTTGGTTATTCATATCTCCAAAAAAGAGCCATAGAATTTTTAATTTACTCCTCATAATTTTTGCTGGAATAATGATTTATCTCTTAATTTATGTTTACTCTCAGAGAATATATCTAGATTTATGGTCAATGTTATGGTATCTTTTCATGGGTGTTGTATATAATCTCTTTACTTTACCAAGTCTTCTTATTTATATGTCTACGCTGAGCGTTGCGATTATGTTAACATACCTATCAATTAAAAGATGATGAAAATGCCAAAGATAAAGGCAGAAAGCGGTAAGCGTTGCATAAGGATAACGATTAATGAATACAAACCAATTGTAGAATTTAATTTCATTTCAGCAGAACCAAAACCTAGTTTTGAAATTCAAGGTAATGAATTGTTTGCTTTGTTTGGAGATCAACAAGTAAAGATTAAGATATCTGAAGATAAAGACAAAATTCTCATAACAAAGAAGATAGGGATTAAAGAATTCATTCTAGGTTTCGGGGAAAAAGCATTACCGCTAAATAAAAGAAGAAGCAGACTTGTTTTTTGGAATTATGATAATTATAGTTATTCATGGTATAGCGATCCATTGTATATTTCAGTTCCTTTCGGAATATTCGTGAACGATAATAAAGCTATCGGTATATTTCTTAATACGCCTGCTTTCTGTATCGCAGATTTAGGCTTGAAGGAATATGATGAAGCAACCTTTGAAATCTATGATCAAGGTCTTGAACTTTACTTGATTTTCGGTCCTAAGATAGAAGACGTTCTTAAAACTTATTTCGAAATAACTGGAAAACCTTTTTTGCCTCCAAGCTGGGCTTTAGGATATCAAATTTCAAGATATAGTTATTTTCCACAAGAATATGTTATTGAAATAGCAAAGGAATTTCTTAAAGAAGTTTCCTTGTATGCTATATATCTTGATATAGACTATATGAAGGATTATAAAATCTTCACTTGGAACGAAAATCGCTTTCCAAATCCCAAAGAAATGATAAGCAAGCTACATGAATTAGGAATTAAAGTCATAACAATTATAGATCCATACATAAAAGTTGAAGAAGATTATGAAATGTACGAAGAAGCAAGGAAGTTTTCTGTAATGAATAAAAACAAAGAAGCTTATATTGTAAAAGGTTGGCCAGGTGCATGTATTATTCCAGACTTTTTCAATAAGGAAACTAGAGAATGGTGGGCTAAAAAGATTAAGGAATTCGTAGAGAATTATTCTATCGACGGCATATGGCTTGATATGAATGAACCATCTGTATTCAATGAGATAAAAAGCATTCTTGAAATTTTCAAAAATGACATCGATAAAGAATATCTCATTTCAAGAATAAATGAAATTGTTTTCTTAAACAAGCCTTTAAAACCTAGCATTAGGATAATCAACTTTAAACCAGAACATTTCTATGATAGATCTCTTGACCCTAATGCTTTGCATCGCTTAGATGACGGTAGAGTAATTGAACATAGATTTGTAAGAAATGCTTATCCTTATTTTCAAGCAAAGGCAACTTTTGAAGCGTTAAAATCATTTCTTGAAAGACCATTCATATTATCTAGATCAGGATATGCAGGAATTCAAAAATATGCTGCTGTATGGACAGGCGATGTCCCATCCACTTGGGAAGATTTAAGGCTAACGATAGCGATGTTATTGAACTTATCAATTTCAGGATTAACTTTTTGTGGCTCAGATATAGGAGGCTTTGTAGGAAGAACTGATTATGAATTAATAGCTAGATGGCATCAAGCATGTGCTTTCATGCCTTTATTCAGATTACATAAAGATAAAGGAGCAAGCGAAGCTGAAATTTATAACTTGCCTTCAAAATATAGAAAAATGATTAAAGAAGCCATAGAATTGAGATACAAATTTTTACCTTATCTTTGGCATCTTTGTATAAAAGCACATATTGAAGGTGAACCAATAATAAGACCTTTATGTTATGATTTTCAAGAAGAGGAATGCTTTTATATAGAAGACGAATATCTCATCGGTCCATCTTTATTATTTGCTCCAATAATTGAAAAAGGAAGAGAAGAAAGAGAAGTATATTTGCCTAAAGATGAATGGTTTGATTTCTGGAATAGAAATACAATTCAAGGGGGTAAATACGTTATAATCAAAGCAAGTATGCCTTTATTCATTAGAAAGAACTCTGCTATTCCTATTCAAAAAGGCTTTTTGATTTTCGGTGAAGGGGAATGGGATATATATTATGGAGAAGATTGCAAAAAAGCAAAAGTCATTTTTAAAAACAATATTTTAGAATTATATTCAGAAATGGATATTAATGAAATAATTATACTCGGTAAAAAACTTTACTCTAAAGAAGTAAAAACTTTAGTAGATAACTTAGGAACCAAGATAATTCTAGAAAATAAATTAAATAATATTGAATTATTTAATTTTTAATTTTAATCATGCTTAAAATTTATAAGTAAAAATAAGAATTATTATTCATGGCTTTTAAGAGAAAAATCCCAAGCATTATTATTTTGGCAATTTGCTTGGTTTTAATCTTTCTCATAGCTACGACGCCTTTACTTAATACTTTAATGTCTTTGCTGAACCCAGTAAATGGCATTTATAGCTCTGCAAATCCTTCAATTCAAAACCAATATTTACTCAAAGGACTTAATGGAGAGGTTAAAATTATTGTTGATTCTAGAGGAGTTCCTCATATCTATGCTAATAATGATAATGATCTATTTTTTGCAATAGGATTCATGCATGCAAAAGATAGATTATGGCAGATGGATATTCAAAGAAGAGCTGCTGAAGGAAGACTTGCAGAGATCATAGGCAAAAGCGCATTGAAAAATGATATCGCCATGAGAACGATAGGTTTATGGAGAGCTGCAATAATAACTGCAAACTACATAAAAGAAAATTATCCTCAATATTGGGAATTATATCAAGCTTATGCTAATGGGGTTAATGCATATATCGATATAGCTGTAAAGAACAATAATTTACCTTTAATGTTTAGATTGCTCAATTATAAGCCAGATTATTGGAATGTTGTTGATTCAATTGCTTTTGCTAAGCTTATGTCATGGTCTTTGACAAATTTCTATGAACCATTGAAGTTTTCGTTAGTCGCAGCTAAGCTTGGAAGCAAGGAAGCTTTAAAAATTTATCCTATATTTCCTCATTTCCAAGAAAACGTTACAGTAATTCCAGGAAATGGAACAATTGAAGGTAACAAAATTAATGTAGATCCAAATTATTTGCTAAGCTTAGATTGGTATTCAGAATGGGCTACAGGATTGAACTTTTCAGATCCTAATTTCTCTAATAAGTTAATAGAAGCTATTAACGATGCACTTAATTTCTTAGGCGAAGATCCTGAATATTTAGGTAGCAATGATTGGGCTGTATCAGCAAGCAAATCAGCAAATAGCTATGCAATGCTTGCAGATGATCCTCATTTAGGATTACAAATTCCTTCTTTATGGTATGAAGTGGATCTTCACAGCAACGATATAAATTGTTATGGAGTAACGCTTGCTGGCATACCTCCTATTATTATAGGCTTCAATAACAAAATAGCTTGGGGTTTAACGAATACACAAATGAGTGTTATGGATTTTTATGTTGAGAAAATCAATCCTCAAGATCCAAGCTTGTATTATTATAACGGTTCTTGGCATAAAATTCAAACAATTAGAGAAACGATCAATGTAAAAGATGATAAACCCTATGAGCTTCTTGTAAATACTACAATTCACGGTCCTATAATTACGAGTAAAAGTTTGACGATAACTGCAAAATGGGTTGGAATGAATGTAACTCTTGAAGCAATAGCGATTATAGATGTGATGAAAGCAAACAATCTATCTGAATTCTTCAACGCTCTTAAACATTGGGATGTACCTTCTCAAAACTTCATGTATGCTGATGTTTATGGCAATATCGCAGTAATCGAGCCTGGCAAGTTTCCATTGAGATTGGTAAAGCTACCTAATAATCAATCAGTATACGTTCTAGGATCGAGAAGCGTACTTAATGGAACTGGCGGTTATGAATGGTCAAAATTTATTCCATTCGAGCTTTTGCCTCATAGCATAAATCCTGAGCAAGGATATCTTGCTGCTCCGAATCAAATGAGCGTTAATAAATACTATCCATTTTTCATATTAGGTGGATGGTGGGATCCTGGTTCACGAGCTCATAGAATAAATATTATATTGAATAAAACAAAAGTAAGCCTTGAAGATATGATGGAAGGTCAAAGAGATGTATTTCAATGGGATGCTTATTCTTATTTTTCTTTGATAATAAAATCAATGAACATGTATCCTTCAAGTGATCCAGATGTCCAAAAAGCATTGAATTTATTGAAGAATTGGAATTTCACGATGAAAAAGAATATGGAAGCTCCTTCAGTATGGTGGTTCTGGGTAGCAAGCTTTTACAACATGACTTTCATTAAAAAATTCAAAGAACTAGGAATAGAAAGAGCTAAACTTCCATACTTAGAGAACATACTTTATTTAGCCCTGAATGAACCAAATAGTACTTGGTTTAATGGAAACTTCTATTTGACTGCTTCACAAGCATTGATCAATGCTGCAAAATATTTGAAAAATAAATATGGCGATGACTGGAGATGGGGAAAAATTCATAAAGTTTATTTCGAACATCTTTCAGGTCTTGAAGCATTGAGCTTAGGACCTTACGAGGAAGATGGTGGTGATGACACTCTCATGGCTGCAGGAATGCCACTTTTTGGAGGTTTCGTAACGCATGGACCTAGTTGGAGAATGATTGTCGTAATGAGCCAAAAACCTCAAGGATATGGAGTATATCCAGGAGGACAAAGTGAAAATCCAGTAAGCAATCATTATGGAGATTTCGTTGACTACTGGCTTAGCTATAGATATTATAAGCTAAACTTAGCTAATAATCCTTCAGAAGTCACAGATGCTGTGTTAACAATTACTTTATCACCTACATAAAAAATGAGGTTAAAATTCTTGCTAGTAATAATTGTGATCGCTGTTATATATTATGCGTTAATGTTATTGCTAAAAGATTGGAGAACAGTAATAATTGCTGGCTTGATTGGGGGTGCTCTATATAATGAAAGATTGAAATCTTTTTTAGCTGGCCTTATAGGATCATTTATCGCTTGGTTTGTTTTGATGATTCCTATTCTTTTCAACGAAGCAAATCAAAAGCTTTTGATTATATTTTCATCTATAGCAGATTTTCCTCTTGAAATTATACTAGCGCTAATTTTTCTTCTACCTACTGTTCTTGGAGGACTTTCAAGTTTAATAGCATCAACTATAAGAAGAATTCTGGAAAAGTAATTATTCGAATCCTGCATAAATTTTTCCCATTTTAGCTTTATATGCAGGTATTCCAATAGCTACAACCATTATATTTTGCATATCCTTTGAATAAGGGCTAAAGAAATCGATTATATCATCATCATAGAATGTAAGACCTGTTGCTCCTATATTTAAAGAATATGCAGCTAGATAAATTCTGCCTGCTCTTATTCCTGCTTCGTAATTACATAATCTATATCCTCTATTTCCAAATTTTTGTAATGCTCTGTTTAAGTTGCTCATTAAGAATATAACTACAGAAGCATCGCCTCCTAATTCTTGCTCAAGACAAAGATATTGAGAAACATTTCTAAATTTGCCTTTTTTAAGGAATTCAAGCTGAAGCGTGCTTTTGTTGAAATGATAAGCTCCGCTTTCTAAACTTTCAACTTCATTAACTATTAAGAAATATTCTATCAAAGAATCTTTTGAAGTAGCTAAAAAGTCTGCATTTAATTCGCTTATTGTCTTGATTAAAATTGTTGACAACGAAGAAAATGGAATTGGTTTCCTTGAGAACTTTCTAGTAGAACCTCTTCTAAGAATTACTTTCCATAATTCATCGCTTTCATCTTGAGTTTTAGTCAGATGTATTCTAGTAACTTCAAAATTTAGAGAACCAAACAAATCTTTAGCTGAATTCTTCCATTCAAGCAACTCTTCATCTGTGAATAAGCTAGATGCTTCATGAATTTGATAAATCTCTTTATATTCAATTTCTTTTTTAGATAAAGGTCTAACTTTGAATTCTTTTTCGTTAATGCTTGTTTCGTAATTTTCTGAGATATAAGTTTCAGGCCCTATAGAAATTATCGATAACGCACATTCTTTTCTTCCATCTATAGCTAATAGTTTATTTAAAGGTTGATCTTTAAAACCCATTATAACTTTTGTATCAAGTCCTTCTGCATTTGCTACAGCTAACAAATTTGCTGTCATAGCTCCTGAATCCCAATACCAATGCCTATATGACCTTTTTCTATATTTCCAAACATTCCTCCATCCGATAGAAGTTAAGATTATAGATAAAGGGACTTTTTTAATCCTTTCTTCTAAAGCTATTTTGCTAAGTATTTCTCGATAGTCACCTAATCTAAGAACATCTAAGCTAAAGCTATAAGGATCGAAATGGTATAGACCTGCTTTGATTCCTTCTAAGTTACAGCAAACTAAATAGAGCTCAGTTGAATATAGGGCTCCAGTTGCAGGTGCTACTCTGAAATAATACTTTATTAAACCTTCATCAAAAACACGTGATATTCCTGCAGTGAAATACAATAATTCAGCAATCTCGTTTATAGTTAGTTCTTTAGATTTATCAATCTTTGATGAGAGTGCTTCTAATGCTTTCAAATTTGGTTTTGGAAAAGCCTTAGGGAGTTTAATTTTCTCGACGTTTTCATATACTTTAAAAGGATAAGGAAAATTATCCCAATCAAGATAGTATCTATCTGTCCTTACGCTTAAATAAGAGTGTTTGGTTAAATTATGAAAATTCAGTGCTACGTTGTAGTCTTTGTTCATAACATAATATTCCTTTTTAGAGATTTATACTGAACAAGTTACTCTTCAAGAACCTTTTAGCCTTCTCTGCATATAGCCCTTTAAAAAATTAACCATTTTGGCTAAAATAATTAAGCAAATATTAAAAAATTGAAGTAGTAATTTTTCATAAATTTTAAATGAGCTAATCGCCTATTTAAAAATTTTGATAAATTTAGGATTTTATGCTGTTTAAGAAGTTCCTATAACGCCTATTTTGAAAGCGTTAAATATCTTATAAATTACATAGATAAATATTAGGAAAAATGTTATAAGGAGAACTATTATCGATACATGAAAGATGTTTAGACCAAATATATTGATTAAATTAACAAATTTCTCTCTTAATACAAAATAAAATTGTAGCACCGTTAAAGAAAAAATAAATAATATTATCAGAACAGATAAAGTAAAAAGTGGTATTCTTATAGCTATATGTCTTTTTCTTGTCGAAGCTCTAAAAATATTCAAGAAAAGTCTTTTTAATATTTGATATATTTCAAATAACATTACCGCATAAAGAGCTAATAAAGAGCTTATTAAAACAATTAAAACAAATTGATTATATATTAATTCTGTCTTAATAAAATAATCAAGAAAATAAGCATAAGATATTGATATTGTAAAGAAAAATGATACTATAATTAACAAATCCCGAATTTGTTCTCTTATTAAAATAAAAGTTTTGGTACTTTTTTCATAAGATTGAGAAATCATTCTTGAAATATAATTCTCAATATTCACTCTAATATTTGTAGGAAATAAGTTCACTAATAACCTAGCAATTTTATCTCTTTTGCTTGTTAAAATGGATGCAAGTATAGAGGATATGACCATTACTGAAACTGCAATTACAAGCATTTCAGGCCCTGCTATGCCATAGTTTAATGCTAATGCTGTAATTATAACTGCAAACTCGCTTAGAGCAAGCATATATAAGCTTAATTTGAAAGCCTTTTCCAATTCAAAACCACTTATCCAAATAGCAAATGAAAAAGCTAGGAATTTCATCGAAACTAATAACAGACTCAAAGCAATACCTATTAAAACTAAGTTTAAATCAACGTTAACAGGAAAACGAAGACCTATCGAAGCAAAGAATATAAAAGCAAATATCTCTCTAACCCATTTGGCTTTTTCTAGAAAATATTCTGCAGATTTCGATTCTGAAAAAACTATTCCGCCTATAAAAGCTCCCAAAACTGGAGATAATCCAATATAACTTGCAAACCATGAGAACAATAAGGCTAAAGCTATTCCTGAAAGAAGTACGAGTTCTTCTCCGTACTTGTATATTGCATTTAGTAATCTTTTTAAAAATACAACTCCTAAACCAATGAGGCCTATGAAAAGAAAAATCAACTTAAAAAGATCTGTTAGTATCAAAGAAATTGAAAAGTTGCTCGATGTTATAAACGATAAGAAAACAGCAATACCTAATATTGCTATGAGATCTTCAAAAGTTGCAATTCCTATTGCAGTCTTATATTCTCTTTCTTTATACTCTTGTTTTAAATTACTTTCCTCGAAAAGCTTAAAAGCCATACTAGTGCTCGTGTTAACTGCAAAAAGTATTAAGAAGATTGTAAATAGCCATCCTAGATTAAATATTAATCCAGCTAGGTAAGCTAGGAAAATTATTACTAATAATTCAGTGAGGGCTATCAATCCTATTCTTAAACCTTCACTTCTCAGAAAACTTAACCGCATAGTTATGCCTATTTCAAATGTAATGAGTAATATTCCCATTTCAGCCATGAAGCCAATTAGAGTAGAAGCAGGATTGACTAGCTGAGTTAGAGGACCTAAGATAAGCCCTATTAAAATATAAGCAGTAACCAAAGGCAATTTCAGATATCTAAAAAGATAACCTAAAATAACTGTTAAACCTGTTAAAAGACCGATTTGAAGCAAGAAATCAGCCACGTTTCTAATATGAATGAAAACTTAAATAAGCATTGACATTCTTATAAACTTGAAGGGGCCGTCGTTTAGCCTGGGCGAAGATGCCGGCTTGGGGAGCCAACTAGGTTTGGGCCTAGAGCGCTGGTGATCCGGGGTTCAAATCCCCGCGGCCCCATAAATTATAGGTTTTGCATAGTTCAATTTATAAAACTCGAAATTTCATAAAGTAATAAGTGGCAGAATCACAATCATCGCTCATCGCAATATTGCCGGCATTAATTTGGGCTATTGTTCCACTTATATATAAAGAATTTCTAGCAAAGAATTCAGCGATTAAAATAAATTTTTACCGCATGCTATATGCTTCATTAGCTCTTTCTATACCTTTCATTTTATTTGGATATAATGAAGGAATAATCTTTGGAATTCTAAGCGGAATTTTAACACTTTCAATAGGTGATTCCTTCTATTTGCTTGCAATAAGGAAAATAGGCGCATCGATAGCTGCACCAATAGCTTATACTTATGTATTCTTTTCACAATTTGCAGCTTTGTCTTTAGGAGAAAAAATATCTTTAAATTACTTCATCAGTTCAATCTTAATAATAGTAGGAGTATTTCTCCTATCTAAAGCTGAGAAAAGTGAAGTAAGATTTTTAGGAATCTTAATAGCTTTATCAGCATCACTATTCTGGACATTAGGACAATCTATGATAAAGTTGGCTACAATCCAAAATATGAATTCTTTATCTATAGCATTCGCTAGAACTTCTGCAGCATGCATAATCCTTGGTATTGCATCTTATATAAACGAGAGAAGATTAAGTTTGAATGTTGGAGTGAAAAAGAATTTAATCTTGGCAATAGCTTCGATATCTGATTTAGCAATTGGTTCATCATTATTCATTCTTTCAATAGCTCTTGCAGGATTGGGAATAACGATAATAGTTACTTCATTATCTCCTTTGATAACTCAATTGATAGCTAAGATGAGCGGTAAAGAAAATCCTCGAGCTAAAGATATCTTTGGAGGTTTGCTTATTGTTGCAGGTGTACTTATAAGTTTGATATAATTCCCTAACTTAATCAGCGTCTAATTACGAAAACCCTACATGTTATACTATATGTGTGCTAAAATAATTGAAAACATGTTTCTTTCATATTCTAAAAAGGTATAAATAACGTATGGCTGAGCATTTAAAGCGCAACTTAAAGAAATATAATGGAGGGAAATATAATTTGCAACGCTCCATTTGGAACAAACTCTGCGATTATCTTTTAAATACACCCTCTTTCAGTTTAGGTGATTTCGAAAAACTCATGATGTTTTAAGATTATTAGATGAAATTGCAAGTTTTGCAAAAAATGAAGGCCTTAAAAAAAAGAAGAACCTCCTATTTTGGAATTTATAAATCAAGCATACATAGTTTCTAGATATTTGCTATTCAGTTGTGAAAAATAAATCTTGAAAAAGCATATAATATTGTTAAAAGGATATCGAATGAGCTCAGTATATTATAACTGATGAAAGAAGAACAAGCAAATCCTAAAGCAAGCTAGAGATTTTGTTAAAGAAATTAAGAAATTTTGCTTAAAAGAAATTGATCAAAATCGCAAATATTGCTTTTTTAGTTCCATAGCTAGAGGTGAATATAAGTTAGATAGTGACATGGATGCTTTGATAATGACTAATAAAGCTAAATCTGCATGAGATAAAACGATCGTAGCTACAAAAATTCACGAAATTACTAGGATTCAGCGATACAATCGAGCTACATGTAGTAACGCCTTAAGAACACAAAAATTGTATCAGAAATTTATTGATAAATGCGAAGAATTTTTAGAATCTTTAAATAATATTTATTAAAATTAGATTATCTTTTCTGGGTTTTCTAAGATTTCTTTAATTCTATTGAGGAATTTTGCCGGTGTGACTCCATCAAATGCTCTATGATCCCAACCAAGTATCAATTTTAAAAAAGGTAAGTTAACAATTGAATTTTCTTTCATAACAAGCTTATAATAAATTGAGCCTACACCCAATATAGCTGTTTGAGGAAAATTTATAATCGGCATGAATTCTTGTACATCATACATTCCTAAATTAGTTATCGTGAAGGTTGCGTCAGACATATCTTCAAGAGTTAATCTCTTCTCTTTTGCTTTAATAATGAGTTCATTCCTATTTTTACTTATTTCAAATATATCTTTCTTATCAGCATTTTTAATGACTGGTACAACTAGACCGTAATCAGTACCTATTGCTAATCCTATATTTATATCACTTAAAATTTTCAAATCCTCATCTAATAAATAAGAATTAAACATAGGATATTCTTTAAGAGCAATAGCCGTTGCTTTTATTATTACATCAGTATATGTTATATCGTTTTTTTCTTCTAATTTCTTTTTAAATTCAATTAATTTCTCTGCATTAACTTCTACTACATAATGAACATGAGGTATTTTTTGCCAACTCTCAAACATTCTTTTAGCCATCCTTTTTCTTATAATCTCTTTAAAATCTACGACGAATCTTTCTCTTGAACTTATATATCTAAGAACATCTTCTTCGGTTATTATTCCGTCAGGCCCGGTACCTTTAATTTCTGCTAAATTTACTCCTTTTTCTAATGCTAGTCTTCTAGCCTTAGGCGTTGCTCTTATTCTAATGCTTGATTCTGTTGGCTGAACTGGAATGCCTCTTTGTTCAGATTTTTCCTCCTTTTTAATTTGAGACTCCACAATATGTTCTTCAATAATTTCACTTTTCTCCCCTATCATTGCCAGAGGCGCTCCAACTTTAACATTGTCTCCTTCTTTAGCTATTTTGTTAAGTAAATATCCGCTAGCAGGAGATTGAATCTCGACAACTGCTTTTTCAGTTTCGATGAGCAGAATGGTTTCGCCTTCTTTCACCTCTTCACCCACATTCTTTAACCATTTTAGAACCGTTGCTTCTTCCATTGTAAGACCAAGTTTAGGAAGCTTAACGACGGTTACCATTCGTTAAAAGGAGCGAGGTAATCCAAGCACGTGAGTTCCAATGTAATGAAGTATCATTTCACGGGAAACAGGAGCCATCAATCCTAATCTGCTATCTCTCCATAATCTTTCAACAGTCATTTCTTCGCTAAATCCTAATCCTCCATGAACTTGTATTGCTATATCTGTTGCTTTATGTCCTGCTTTAGCAGCAAAGTATAAGGCTGAATTGGAAGCTTCGCCTATCTTTCTTAAATCCTTACTTTCATCGTAAATTTTTGCAGCTCTATATACCATAAGTCTTGCAGCATCCAATTCGATCTTTGCTTCAGCTAATGCAAACTGAATAGCTTGATTACTTCCTATTGGTCTATCGAAAGATATCCTTTCTTTTGCATATTTCACACTTCTTTCTAATGCTTGAAAACCTACTCCCACTTCCATAGCAGCTGTTATTATTCTTTCTAAGTCCAGCAAATCTAATAATATATAAAAGCCTTCCCCAACATTTCCTACTCTATATTCATCAGGAACAACAACATTATCTAAAAAGACTTCAAATGAACTTAAACATCTCATACTGAGCTTTTTTATCTTTTTAGTCCTAATCCCTTTGGCATTCGTTGGAACTAAAAATAGAGTAAGCCCCTGATGCCTTTTTTGCACTTTTTCTATGGGAGTTGTTCTTGTTACTGTTAGCATGTATTCAGCCATATGAAAACCAGTAATCCACATTTTACTTCCATTTATTATCCATTCATCTCCTTCCCTTACAGCAGTTGTCTTTATTGCAGGAGTATCAAGACCCGCGACAGGTTCTGTTAATCCTATTGAAACAATCATTCCTTTTACTAATTTAGGTAATAATTCATCTTTTTGTTTTTTTGTTCCATATTTAACTAAAGCTTCAGAACCAAAGCATGGTCCTAGATTATAAAGATTACCTGCCGAATATCCACATAATCTAGAAATCGTCTCGACTACTAGCACAGTTTGAGTAGCACCAAGTCCAGCACCGCCATATTCTACAGGTACATTTATTCCTGCCCATCCATGCCTTGCAAGTTCATTCCAAAATTCTATCGGGAATTCTTCTTTTTGATCTTTTTCTCTCCAATAAGCATCATCGAATTTCCTACATATTTCCTCAACAGCACTAATAATCAATTTCTCCTCTTCGTTCAATTCTAAAGTTATATCCATATTCTCTTTTTAAGCTTGAAAACTTAAATCTTATAATACTGAACGGATAGCTTTTTCTATAGTTTCTTTTGATGGTAAGACTTCTAATCCTAATTTGCCTGACGGTATTGGTAAATCTAATGAGCCCACTATTTTAAAGGCCTCTAAATCGTAAAAGCAATTCTCCATTATTTTTGCAAGTATTCCTGCTTGTGTGTTATAGCTAACAGGTGTTTCGTCCACTATTACTACTCTTCCAGTCTTTTTCACACTAGAGGCGATCGTTTCTATATCTAATGGATTTAAAGTTCTTGGATTTATAATTTCAACCTCGATTCCTTCTTTTGATAATTTTTCTGCGATTTCTAAACTATATTTAAGCATAAGTTGTGTTGCTATAACAGTTATATCTTCACCTTTCCTAACAATTTCAGCCTTTCCTAAAGGTAAGATATAATCTTCATCAGGCACTTCTCCTTTATCTCTATACAATGCTAAATGTTCACAAAAAATAACAGGCCTATCATCTCTTATAGCAGCCTTTAGAAGACCCTTGGCATCATAAGGAGTTGAGGCGCAAACTACAACGAGACCAGGTATACTACAAAATATTCCATGTACAAAATTAGAATGTTGAGGGCCGGCCCCAAAATGCCCAGCTCCTTCTAGAATTCTAATGGTAATGGGTAGTTTTATCTGCGCATTTGAAATTAATGGTAATTTAGCTGCTTGATTTATTAGTTGATCCATCGCTAAATAAGAAAAATTACTAAACATGATCTCTACAACAGGTCTTCCACCTGCTGCTGCGACACCAATGGCTAGCCCCACAAATCCTGCCTCATTTATTGGTGCATCTCGAACTCTGTCTCCAAATTTTTTCTTCAAATCCTTAGTCGCCAAAAATGGACCTCCAGGTTCCCCCACATCAACACCTATAATGAAAACTTTTTCGTCTCTTTCTAATTCTTCTTCTAACGCTTTGTTTATTGCCTGTCTATAGTTTAGAATCGTCATGTTTTATAGAAATATACTTTTCTTGCAATATTCAACAAATCTTCTAACGTTGGAGCTTGGCTTTGTTTGGCGAACTCGATTGCTTCATTTATTTGTAATTGTACATCTTTTTTTATTTTATTTATTTCTTCAATATCCAAATAACCTTCTTCGATAAGACGATTTATAAATAAATCTATTGGGTCTTTTGTTTTCCATCTTTCAATCTCTTCTTTACTTCTATAATATTGCGGATCGCCTTCGTAATGTCCTACAAATCTATAAGTATTTGCAACTATGAGATATGGCCCTTTATCTTGTCTAGCATGTTTTACTGCTTCTTTAACAGCCTCTCTGACCTCAATTACATCCATACCATCAATTGTTTTGCTCGGAATGCCAAAGGGTACTGCGCGTAAAGATAAATCTGTAACAGGATGATGCACGCTTATAGGTGTCATTTCAGCATATTGATTATTTTCACAAATGAATATTACAGGTAATTTCCATAATGCAGCCATGTTCATTGCTTCATGGAAAATTCCTGTAGCTAAAGCTCCATCACCCAAAAAATTTAGACATACCCTATTTTTCTTATCGAAATATTTCAAATAGTACGCTATGCCTACTGCTATTGGAGCGCCTCCGCCAACAATCGCACTACTTCCGAAGTTATATACTGTCATATCGTGCAAATGAAGCGATCCTCCGAATCCTCCATTTATTCCTGTCTTTTTACATAAAATTTCTGCTAAGACTCTCTTAGGATCAGATCCTTTAGCTAACGTATGAATATGTCCTCTATATGTAATAACTATATAGTCATCTTGATTTATTGCGGAAATTGCACCTACAGCTACCGCTTCGTGACCTATACCTAAATGAGTCCAGCCAAAAATTGCTCCTTCTTTAAATAATTTAGCTACAGCATTTTCGAATTCTCTACATAAAATCATTTTAGCTAGCAAAGTTCTTGCTTCATCTTTTGTCAGAAATTCTTTAATTTTAGTCATATTATGAAAATTTAGGTTTCCTTTTTTCTATAAACGCTCTCATTCCTTCTTCTTTATCAGGTGTACCGAAGAGAAAATTAACAATGGCTTTTTCAAGTAATAAAGCGGTCTTTAAATCCGCTTCTCTTGCTGTATTAATTTGATTTTTAGCCATCCATAAAGCTAACTTAGGTTTTTCTATTAATTCGCTAGCCAATTTTCTCGCCTCATCCATCAACTTTTCATGAGGAACGACTTTATTAACCAAACCAATTCTTTCAGCTTCATGTGCATCGATTATCCTTCCAGTCATTATGAGTTCTTTGGCTTTTAAGAATCCAATTTGTCTGATTAGCCTTTGTATTCCTCCCATACCAGGCAATATGCCAAGATTAATTTCTGGTTGTCCAAACTTAGCTTTCTCTGATGCAATTACAAAATCACAACATAGACATAGTTCATTTCCTCCTCCTAGAGCATAGCCATTCACTGCTGCTATAACTGGCTTCTTGTTATATTCAATACTATTTTCTAATTTTTCCAACGCTTCTTGGAACTGTCTCATTTCAATTATTGAGTATTTGTAAAAATCTTTGATATTTCCTCCTGAACAAAAAACATTATCTAAAGAACTTGTCAATATTATACACCCTATTTCTTTATTTTCGCTGGCTTCGTTTAATAATGAAGATAATTCTTGTACAACTTCCAATGATAAAGCATTTCTTGTTTTCTCATCTTGAAGAGAGATTATTAATATTTTATCCTCTCTTGTTGTTTTTATTTTAGGATGTTCCATACTATAAATAAGAAAGTTTGCTTTAAATTCTCTAGTTGTCTCGTTATTAGAATGAAGATTACAAGATTTAAAAAGTCTCGCGATCTATAGTTCAAGAATAACCTCTTAAATAAGCTTCGATTGACATGGAGTTAATTTTTTAAGATAATCATGACCCCTAACTTAATCAAGGACACTCAAGCTTTATTCGATAATAAAATGAGAAAGCATAGCAATTCACAAATTAACCATGAAAATAATAGGAGATAACTGCTCATCGTCAGAGAAAGCCAGATTTAAAAAGCAAATAAAAATAAGCAAAATTTTTCAAACTTTATATAATTCTATTTTATAATATAACTTTAAATATTAATATTGAAAATACTTTAAATTTTTAAACAATCATTTAGATATTAAATGAGCAATCAGCACGTGTGCATTAAGTGATAATTAGTAAAAAATAAATATACTATTGCAATATAAATATTATGAGTCTGCAAAAAGAAGAATTAGACGAGAGAAGAAAAGCGCTGAAAGAGCGATTTATTAAGGAAAGAGGATATTGGTCAGATGAATTATGGGGAGAGATACTAAAACTTGATCCAGATTTCTTTGAAGCATATTTAAATTTCTCTGCTGTTCCATGGAGAAAAGGTGTTTTGCCTCCAAAAATAAAAGAATTAATATATATTGCAATAGATGCATCAACTACGCATCTTTATGCACCTGGACTAAGACAACATATAAGAAATGCATTAAAGTATGGTGCAACTGTGGAAGAAATAATGGAAGTATTCGAATTGGTAAGCGTTTTAGGTATTCATACCTGCACAATGGGCGTTCCTATATTGATGGAAGAAGTAAAAAAAATGAAAGAAAGTTCAGCAAAGACAGATTAAATAAATTTTTACATATTTCATAACTTAATAAGTTAATATTATTTTTTATTTTAATTTTGATGTATTATAACTTTTAATAATTGAAATTATGACATTATAAGTAGAAAAATAGAAAGAATGATTTATTCTAATATGAAAATTGTACTCTTCAAGATAATGAACATTCTTCGCCTAATAATTAATATACTTTAACTATAGGATATTATAATCATATTAATAATAAGATATTTTAAACAGATCAAAAAAATAATTAATTTTAAAAAAGATTACTTTTTAATTATTCTAGGAATTGTTCTAGAATAGTCCCATCCTTTGGTTTCAGGTAGCCATAACCAACCAACTAAGCTTGCTATCGCTGAAGCTACCACAATATAAGAAACAGACCATAGTACACTTTTTGTCCATAGCAAAATAGCGGTACTTATAAATGGGATAAATCCACCTATCACTCCTACCCCTATTTGGTAAGCGATATTAAATGCTGATACTCTCACGTTAGCAGGTACAAGTTCGGCGAAAGTTACACTAACACTAGAATATGTCACTAATGAAAGTGCGAGAGGTATCAAAGTAACAATTGTTAAAACAAATACATCTTTTGTTATCGTAAAGAATGAATATAACGGTAATAACAAGATTGCATATACTAAGTAACCCCATCTGATAAATGGTCTCCTACCATACTTATCTATAAAGTAACCTGTTATGGGCATAATTACAATACATATTGCGTACATAATCATGAAAGATATCGTAGTGATCGTTAAAGGAATTTTTGCGACACTTAACCAGAATGTTGTATAAGCAGTTATACTCGCTGTATAGTAAACATATGCTTGGCCTGCCATAACTATTAGAATCAGCAACATTTCTTTCCAGACTCTCCTGAAAGCAACTACAATAGGAGAATCCAACACATCACCTTTTTCACTATATTTTTTAAAAATAGGCGTTTCGGCTACATATAATCTCATAAATAAACCTAACACTACTAAGGCTGCGCCTAAGTAAAAAGGATATCTCCATCCATAACTAGCTACAGCTTCGGGACTAAGTAAAATTGAATTTATATATAAAGTAAGAACTGCCAGTAAAGGTCCAATCGCCCATGCAGTTTGAAGTATACTATTATAGAAAGCTCTACGTTCTGTAGGCACATGCTCTTGTAAAAACACAGTAGCAGAACCAAATTCTCCGCCCAGAGAAATGCCTTGTAACATTCTAAGTAACACTAACAAGATTGTCGCTAATATCCCGATTTGGGAATATGTAGGTAATAAACCTATTCCAAGCGATGCAACACCCATTATTGATAAGGTGATAATAAAAGCGATTTTTCTTCCTATTTTATCAGCTACATGAGCAAAAATAAAAGCTCCTACAGGTCTCATTGCAAATCCCACTCCGAAAACTAATAATGCTTGTAAAGTTGCAACCAAAGGATCTACCGTTGGAGGAAATAATAACTTCCCTATTATGGTTGCAACATATCCATAAACTAAGAAATCGTATATTTCAATGATCATTCCTATGCTTGAAGCCCCTATTACCAGACCTAATCTTTCTCCAGATTTACTTTCACCCATATTTAAACATTTTCGTATGACAATATAAATCTTCTTTATTATCATCTTTTTAAAAATTTATTTTATTAGCATCATCATAAAAAAAATTGAAATAAATTATATATTAAGAAAAACTATAATATGTAAGATTAATAGTTTCAGGTATTAGCTTTATAATATATGGAATATCGATGAAATAATTAAAAAAAGTAATATGGTTTGCTAATAATTTTGTGAGAAATATCTACGATACATGAAAAAAATGATAACTTAGTTAACAATGCTTAATACTACGCACTACTTACCATTAGTTATGTAATGGTATAATTCATTGCTTTTGTTTAAACTTAAGATTACATTCACGATTTTTCCAGCTTCTTTCTCAAAAAGCATTTCGTAATATTTGTAAGAGTTGATCTATATTAGTAATAGGCTTAGGATTTCCTAAAATTATAAAATCCTCTAATGCATATTTTGCAATTAATTCCAAATCGCTTTCTTTAACACTCACCTCACGCAACCTTTGAGGTAAGCCTAATTCTTTTATTAGATTTTGAATAGCTTTTTTTACAGTATAAGTTGTGATGCCCATAGCATTTGCTATCAAGGACAATCTGGCCATAATTACAGATAGGTTGAATTCTATAACATGCGGAAGCACGATAGTACTAGCTATCCCATGTGGAATATTAAATAATGCTCCAATTTGATGACGAAGAGCAGCAACAGCCCCTACCAAAACGTTAGTAAAGCCGGAAAACGTCATCCGCATAGCAAACTGGAGCTTCTCACGTACGTTTAAATTAAGAGGTTCCTTTACAGAACGAGGAAGATCATGATAAAAAATTTTAATTGCCTCTAGACATAATGTAGCAGTAAAGGGTTGGTGATTGGGAGAACATACCATTTCTATGGCATCGCTAAATGTTTTCATTCCTGTTGATGCCCATAGAATTGGTGGTGTAGCTGTTGTCATTTCAGGATCAAGAAATATAACTTTGGGAGTAACCCCATTGTCGATGTAAAGATCCTTACTCCTCCTTGCTTCATCGGTTATTCCTATGATATTTGTAAATTCAGCACCAGATAGAGTAGTAGAGATAGTAACAATGGGAATCTTTTGTTTTTTTAGTGTAGGAACTTCTAGTTTGTTTGGAGGAACGAATCTTACCCTTAAGCGATCCAATTCTTCTCCTTCAGCAATAACCAATGCTATCCCTTTGGCGGTATCGATACAGCTTCCTCCTCCGAATGCTACTAATGAATCAGCTTTTAGTTGTCTACACATTCTTGCCCCTTCTAATACACATCTTCTTGGAACATGTTGGATCGTGCCTTCGTAAGACCCAACATACAAATCTCCTAATATATTTTTAATTCGATCATATAATGCTGTTTTAATAAGTGAATGGGTCGTTATAACAACTACTCTTGTAGCACCTAATTCTTCAAGCTCCGCTTTTAGTCTAGTTACAGTTCCTGGTCCGAAAATAACTTTTTTGAAAGGTAAGAAATTAAACTCTCCGATATAATTTTCTTTCATTCTTTCTCCATGCATATTTAATTTTCATATTTTTTTAAAGCTTTGATGTAAAATAATGAAAAACTCATCTTGGGTGAAGTATATATGATTATTAACTTAGATAGTTTAGGCTGTTTTATTAATTAATATATCTTTATATTTTTCTCTTAAAACTTTTTTATCAATTTTACCTACACTTGTTTTAGGAATTTCTTCTACAATTATTATTCGATCAGGCAATTGCCATTTTGCAAATTTACCAGTAGACTTAAGGAAATCAATTATTTCTTGTTCAGTTATCTTTCCTTTATATTCAGATTTTGGCACGACTAAGACTACTGGTCTTTCTTGCCAAACAGGATGCGGCACACCTACTGCAGCAGCCTCGCTTATTTTATAGTATTCCATAACTGTATTTTCCAAATCTATTGAAGAAATCCATTCGCCACCGCTTTTAATTAAATCTTTAAATCTATCCACTACTTTTATATATCCTTCTTCATCGATAAATACAGCATCACCTGTTCTAAGCCATCCATTTTTCACTGTTTCTTGCGTTTTCTTAGGATCTTTATAATACTCTTTTGTAACATAAGGTCCACGAATAACTAATTCCCCAACAGATTTTGAATCCCAAGGAAGCTCCTTAAATTCTTCGTTTACAACTTTAACTTCAAACATAGGACTAATTGGTATACCTTGTTTTAATTTTATTTTCCATTTTTCTTCCTCAGATAGGTTCAAGTATTCCTTGAACAATGACAATGTTGCAACCCCATTTTGTTCAGTCATACCCCAGGCATGAGCAATTTCTACCCCGTATTTCTCTTTAAATTCTTTCAGTAAACTAATTGGAGGTTCACTTCCTCCCGTTATTCCTCTCAGAAAACTCAAGTCCGGTTTTTTATCAAATGTATTTAAGTATCTCAAAAGCATAAGCCATACAGTAGGTACGCCGTAAGTCAGTGTAACTCTATGCTCCAATATAAGTTTTAATAGATGTTCTGGTTTAGGATTGGGACCTGGGAAAATCAATTTTGCTCCAACTAAAGGACCTGAAAATGGAAACATCCAACTATGAACATGAAACATAGGACCTGTAAGCAATATTACATCTTTAGATGTGATATGAGTAGCTAAAGCCCAATCAAATGCATGAAGAAACAATGCTCTATGAGAAGTAAGAACGCCTTTAGGCAATCCAGTAGTTCCTGTAGTATAACACATAACAGCTGCAGACTTTTCATCAACAACAGGTAATTCAATAGGAGAAGCTGAAGCTACTAAATCTTCATAGTAATAGACAGGATGGAGTTTAGTTGATACTTTTTCATCACTCATTATAACATAAGCTTTTACCTTGATTTCAGAAGCAATTTGCTCAGCTAAAGGAATTAAAGTTTCGTCAACGAATAAAACCTTGTCTTCTGCATGATTTATTATATATACAAGTTCAGGAAGAGAAAGTCTAATATTTAATTGATGTAAAATAGCTCCTATTCCAGGTACAGCGTAATATAACTCAAAATATCTATAAGTATTCCAACTCAATACGGCAACTCTATCACCAGGTAAAATATCTAAATTATGAATAAGCGAATTTGCGATCTTACGTATTCTTTCATAACACTCTTCATAGGTATATTCAAATAATGTTTCATTAGCTTTTCTAGATATGATTTTTTGTTTTTTATGTATTTTAGCGGCATAAGAAATTATAGAATGCAGATTTAATTGGTAATCATCCATCATAGTAGAAGGTATGCCAATTATAGGTTCAGCAATAGTAATTTCTTTTGACATGGTTCACCTATTTCATATTATAAAAACTTTTTATATTAGTTTTTCGAAACATACAAATCTTGATAATGAAATTACAAATTAGTAATATCGAGTTTAAATTATTTTTAGACATAATTCTAGCTAGATAATATTCCGTCGACCAATTTGATCGCTTCACTAAAATCATAGTTTCTTTCAAGCTCTAATTTACTAGCTTCGATAGATCCTTCTGCATGAGCCATTAGAGTAAGCATATAACCTACTAGATTGCTTGCCGCCAATTCCTTAACGAATTTTATAATTTTAATTCTTTCTTCCCCATCTATAGCACCTTTTAAGTATTTTTTGAAAATTTCTTTATTATCACTCTGTAAATCTTCTTCAGAAGGAAGAGTAGCTATTATTCCTCCTCCTATGTCTATTAGCGCTTTAACAGCTTCTGGAAACTTTGAGTTTGAATATAGCTTTGCAATATTCGTAAAGATAGGATTTGGTATAGCTATTTCTTCATCTAAAATTGGTTTTAAAGCAGCCGATAATGCTCCCATTCTCATTATTTCTTTGCACATTATGATCTCAAGTATGTCCTCTCTTACATGTTTCTCTTTTAGTATCCCATTAGCTTCAGCCATTTTTATAGCAGCACCAAGATAAAGATTCAGAGTTGCAGCCCTGTAAGATATGGCGGTAAATCTATGAAAAGTAGCGAATAATACTGCAAGCTGTCCTGCGAAATCAAATTCTCTGAAAAGAAATACCCTCTCCCATGGCACAAAGACTTCATCAAAAACAGTTAATGTTTCAACTTCATAATCTTTTCTTGACAAAATCGCTGAAGAATTACCTTCTAACTCATCAACAGGCCTGGTATAAAGCTTTACTCCTTCTGCATTTACAGGTATCGCGAAAGAAATAGCATAATCTCTATCTGCTTCTCTCATGGCTCTTGTAGGTAAAACAATTATTTCATTGGCTGCTATTGACTGCGTCGTGTGTGCTTTAGCTCCTCTCACAATTATGCCATCGCTTTTTACATCAACAACTCTTAGATAAAGATCTGGATCTACTTGCTCTGAAGGCCTCTTAGATCTATCACCTTTAACATCTGTTTGGGCAAGCGCAATGGTTAAATCTTCTTTAACAACTTTTTGATAATATTTTTCAACTCTTTTATAATAATCTGTACCATATTTCCTATCAAGCTTCTTCGTGGTTATCATTAAAGCAGACAGCGCATCGCTACCTATTGCTTGCGAAATATTAAAAATACCATTGCAATACATTGTAGAATCGTAAATTAATTCATGCCTTTCCAATAAATCATATGTATTTCTTGGTATTTTGAAAAATTTACTAATTCTCCCGTATTTATTATCTTCATATAATCTATCTGCATAATCAAAAATCTTAGCTGCATGGTGTACAGCTATTTTTAACACTGGATGTTCGACCACGTTTTCAACTAATTTTCCTCTGTAATACACTTTTCTGCCGTCTACCAATGAATTAAGAAACTCTTCTTTGGACTTCATATCATAAATTTAAATTAAAATATTTAAATTTAATGTTAGGAGGAGATTTATAGAGAGAATTGGAAAAGTAGATATGATAATAAATAATAAATAGTATATGAAACAAATTCCTTCATTCAAATACTTAATTTTCAAACCAGAAAGAGATGGAAGAGTTGCATGGATAATTTTAAATAGACCAGAAAAGTTAAATGCATTAAATAGTTTAGCATGGAGAGAACTTAGGGAGGCGTTAAATTTAGCTAATCTTGATGAAAATGTCCAAGTCATTGTACTTACTGGAAGCGGTCGTGCATTTTGTGCCGGCGATGATATATCTGAGTTAGCCTCTTTACAAGATATTAATACTGCATGGAATCTATTTGTTAACGAGATACGCTTAACTTTTGAACAATTATCCAATATGAGCAAGCCATTAATCGCTGCAGTTAATGGTTATGCTTATGGTGGAGGTTGTGAGTTACTACTTTATTGTGACATTGTTATAGCTTCTGAAGAAGCAAAATTCGCACAACCAGAAATAAGGCTTGGAGCTTGGCCTCCAATCGCTGCATCCTTGGGACCATTTATATATGGATTAAGAAAAGCTGCTTATGCATTATTAACTGGTGAAGCCATCGATGCTAAAGAAGCAGAGAGAATAGGTCTTATTACAAAGGCTGTACCATCACAAAAATTATATGATGAAGTTAACCAGATATTAGATAAAATTTTATCAATGCCTCAAATAGCTATTCGCGTTATAAAACTCTCTTTAATGCAACATTTAAAGAGGTTTGATCCTGGAGTTCTCTGTAAGGATTTAGTACTACTTTCTCAAACTGAAGACTTTAAGGAAGGAGTCAGAGCTTTCCTCGAAAAAAGAACACCAAGATTTAAAGGAAAATAAAATATTATTCTTTTTTAAACTTTTTTAATTTAGGCTAGGTATAAATTTGCACAAATAAAAATCTTTACTTTATTTTCTTCAACTGCTTTTAATAATTTAGAAACCCTGTAGATTTGTATATATATTTCTTAATTCTCTTCTCTTTATCTTTCCAGATTCTGTATGGGGCAACTCCTCAATAAAGAATATTTTTCGAGGATAGAGATGTTTGCCAAGCCTGTTTCTTACGAATTCTCGAATATCTTTGGCTAGTTCTTCAGATGGCTCATAACCTGGAGCCAATTTTACAAATGCAGCAATCGCTTGCCCTCTTAGCTCATCTGGAATTCCTATTACCGCAGCCTCCACAATAGCTTTATGTTGTATTAGAATGCTTTCAATTTCAAAAGGCCCTATTCTAATACCTGCAGACTTTATTACATCATCAGCTCTTCCGATAAACCAAAAATACCCATCTTCGTCAATTTTTGCTAAATCTCCAGTTCTTATCCAACCATTATATATTATAGACTTTGTTGCATCTTCTCTTTTCCAATATCCTTTGAAATAAGTCATTTCATTAATTTTTACAATAATCTCTCCACTAGCATTTCTATATTTTATTTCATTATTTTCTGTTAGCACAGCTATTTCGAAGCCTGGAATTGGTCTTCCTATCGAACCAACTTTCCATTCCATATCTAAAGCATGAAATGTGCATAAATTCATGCCCGTTTCTGTTACACCATAATGGTCGTAAAGTCTTACATTAAACGTATCCTTGAACCAATTTATGACTGCAGGATTAAGCGGTTCACCTGCACTGCATGCACGCCTTAATACTAAGTTGTATGCTAAAATTTGATCTTTTAAAGCCATTAAACCTCGGTATGCTGTGGGAGTAGATGCAATGTTCGTTATTCTGAATTTTTCCATAAGCTCCAGCCATTTCTTCGGATCATACCTTCCTTGATATACAAGAATTGTTTTACCAAGACTTAATGGCACAAAGCCAGTTGTTACCAAACCGTACATCCATCCAGGATCAGCAGTGCAGAAGAAGACATCGTCATCTTCTAACTTAACAGCATATATTACATAAGGCTGAATAGCTGCAAAAACCTTATTTGATAACATTGCTCCCTTCGGTTTGCCTGTTGTACCACTTGTATATTGTATAATGCAGACATCATCAAGTTGCATCTTTAAAGGTTCAAATTTATCAGATTCTCTTCTTAAAACATCTTCTAAAATAACATCGTTTCTTTTAATTTTTTCTCCTTCAACATCTGATTTTACTATGACATACTTTAGTGTCGGGATCTTATCCTGTATCTCACTAATAATATCTCTGTATTCTGAACTAACTACGATTGCCTTAACTTCAGCATCAGCAGCTCTATCTAAAACTGCTTGAGGACCGAAAGCCGTAAAAAGCGGAACATATATAGCGCCGACTTTCCAAATACCAACAATAACGCTATATAGCTCCGGACACTTTGACATCATTGCTGCAACCCTATCACCTTTTCCAACACCAATAGATGTTAAGTAGTTTGCAAATTTGTTTGAATATCTCTTTAAATCATTATATGTTAGCTTGTTTTCTTTGAGTTCTGAATCAATGAATCTAATAGCTACCTTATCTAAATCAGCATACCTATCACAGCATTCATGACCTGCATTGAACCCATCTGGATACCAATCAAATCCAGCTAATATTTTCTCCCAACTAAATTCGTTATATACCTGCTCATAACTCATTTTATTCATGGTATTCATTTTTAACACCCTGGTTATATATAAAAAAATTTTTTATTTTCGACCAATTTGCCCCTGTAATATACTTTTTCTACCGTCTAGTAATGAGTTAAGAAATTCTTCCCGAGTTTTCATAGGAAGAAAATAATAACTAAATTAATATTTTTGATTTAAACTTTATATTTAGGTGAGATTGTGGAAAAAGATTGGACAATAGATAAATGGTTTTGTCCTCCCGAGAAATTATTTAGTATAAAAGATAAGGTTGCAATAGTCACCGGTGCCGCTTCAGGAATAGGAAGAGCAATAGCTTTAGGATTCGGTGCATTAGGAGCAAAGGTAGCCTTAGTTGATATAAATGTTAAAGGAGCAGAAGAGACTGCAAACGAAATGCCAGGAGAGAAAATCGTAATTGAATGCGATGTCACAAATATAGAAAGTGTACAAAATATGGTTAAAAAAGTTATGGATACATTTGGAAGAATAGATGTAGCTGTAAATGTGCCAGGTATCAACATCAGAAAAGAAGCTCTAGAATTATCTTATGATGAATGGCATAAAATACTTCGTTTAAATTTAGACGGAATGTTTTATCTTTGTAAAGAAGAAGGAAAAGTAATGCTTCCTATATTTAAGAAAGAATATCCTAAAAAGCAGGGCTCAATTATTAATATGGCAAGTATTATGGCAGAAATTGTTACTCCGAGAATGGTAGCATATGCTGCTTCTAAAGGTGCATTAAAACAAATGACAAGGGTGCTTGCTGCTGAATGGGCACCTTATATAAGAGTGAATGCAATCGGTCCTTGTTATATAACTACACCTTTAGTAAAGCAGGTTATGCAGAATAAAGTATGGTATGAAACTATAAGAAATAGAAATGTTCTCAGAAGATTTGGTAGACCTGAAGAGATCGTTGGCACTGCAGTATTTTTGGCCTCAGAGGCCAGTTCCTTATATACCGGACATACTTTATTCCCAGATGGGGGATGGATTTGGTTTGGAGGATGGACAGGACTGGAGCGATTTGAAGATTGATAACAAGACAAAGACTTCATCATAAATAAGAAGAGTATCTTAAATTTCCTTTCATATTTACACTTAATTTTATACAGATATTACTTCTCAAAAATGTCTTATTTGAGTTTTCTTAGAAAAAGAAATTTATGATACCTCAAATCTACATCTAATAAGTACGAACTCTTTTAATACAAGACTTTCTTTATTATCTTGATGTATAAATAAACTTATAAATACTCTAGATATAAATGGTTATGGTTAGTAAAAATAGAGCGATATCGACAAGAACTATTGTTATTAGTGTTGTAATAGTGATAATTGTAATCGCAGGATTTCTAATATATTATTTTCAATTTGCACAACCAGGCCCGCAGTTACCTTCTCAATTCAAATTAGGCGTGGTGCTAGATTATACAGGAACTCTTGCAGCATGTGCAAAAGCAGAGGAGATAGGCATTAAACTCGCAGTAGATGAGATAAATGCTAAAGGAGGAATTTTTGGGCGCATTCCAATCGTTCTGATTACACGAGATGGTGAATCAAATCCTGCTACTCAATTACAAAGATATAGGGAACTTGTGGAAGTTGAAAAGGTAGATATGGTTATAGGAACATGTCATGCAGGTGGGTCATATAATATTATGAAGGAAAGCATAAATCTAGGAGTACCCTTCTGGCCTTCACCTGTAATGGCATGGGAAGCCTATAAAAAAGGTGAAAGAGCTCTTTGGACTTTTGGTACGTTTGTTCCAACGTGGAGTTTAGGCTATGGTATGTGCGCACTTGCAGTCAAAAATATTGAAGGAGTTAAAAATGTTTATTTACTTGTAGCAAGTTATGCCTTTGGTTGGGGAATTAGAGATGGCTGTAAGGCAGTTTTAGAAAAATACGGAATAAATGTCGTCGGATATGATGAATATGCACTTGGTACTCCTGACTTCACTCCATTTATCAATAAAATAATAGCTGCAAAACCAGATTTAGTTGTAACAACAGTTGTTGGAGGCGACCAAGTAGTATTCTTGAAACAAGCACGTGAATTAGGTTTAACTACTATGTCCAAAATCTTAATATATACTTCACATTTATGGATGAAAGGTGTGCCCCCAGAAGCACTAAAAGGTATATATGCAGTTTTACTTTCATACCACGATCTACCTGCTGGTCTCGTAGATAATGAGACTCTTAAACTAATGCGTGAATTTACCGACAAAGTTATACGATACAGTGGTGAACCGCCTGACCCATATACAGTTGTAAATTACAGCATTGTATATGCTATAGTTAAAGTATTCGAAAAATTAGGTAAGATTAAAAATATTACCCCAGAAGAATTTTACAGAGCTACATTAGAATTAGGGCCAATAATGACGCCGAAAGGAGAATTAAAATATACAGAGACAGGCCAACCATTATGGAAATATGGACTCTTTTTAGGTATAGGTAAAGGACCTGAGGAAAGAACTTATATCTACGATTACCTACGTATTATAGCAGTCATCGGAGGCGAAGAGATATTAACACCTGCAACGTTGCTAGGCTATTAAGTTAATAAGTTTTTTTTGTTTAAATTTTTTAAATGCTGGAGACCATTAATTTAACTAAACATTTTGGAGGAATAAAGGCTGTTGATGAGGTATCCTTTAAGATACCGAACGGTAATGAGAGGATAATAGGATTGATGGGACCAAATGGGGCTGGTAAAACTACTCTAATAAACCTTTTAACAGGTTATTTAAAACCAGATAAAGGTAAAATTTATCTTGAAGATCGAAATATAGAGAATACTTCTCCTGAAGAAAGAGTAACTAAAGGATTGGTGCGCACGTTTCAACTTGTTTCGGTATTTGAGGGTCTTACGGTTATGGAAAATTTGGCACTAACTGCATATAGTTCTAAACAGAAAAATAAAAGATGGAATTATGATTTTTTCCTAAATTATCCTTTAAATAATGAAGCCGTTTTAACTGAAGTTAATGATATACTCGATTTGTTTGATCTTCGCCCTGTTAGGAATAAGTTTGTTTCAGAACTTTCTTATGGGTATAAAAGAATTTTAGAAATAGCTATGGCTTATACTCTTAAACCTAAGCTTTTATTCCTAGATGAACCTTTTGCTGGTTTAAGCGATATCGAAATAGAGAAAATATTAATGATACTTAATGACCTTATTAAAGAAAGAAAAATTCAATATTTATATATAGTAGACCACAAAATTTCTTGGCTAAAAAACTTCGTTCAACGTCTTCAGGTAATGTTTGAAGGTAAGATAATTGCTGACGACAAACCTGAGAACATTATTAAAGATAAAAAAATAGTTGAAATTTATTGGGGGAGCGAGCTTAGATGATTAATTTAAAACCAAATTTTGAAATAAATAGGGATAATAGTATCATTTCTCTCGACAATGTGAACGCTGGCTATGGATCTCTTCAAGTACTCTTCAATATTTCTTTTGGTATACCTGATAGATCGTTTGTAGCAATTGTTGGTAGAAACGGTGCTGGGAAAACGACATTGTTAAAAACTATATCTGGATTTATCAAGCCTTATAGTGGAAAGATAATATACAAAGGTGATGACATCACAAATTTACCTCCATATAAAAGAGCACAAATGGGCTTGGTTTATCTTAGACAAGATAAAAGAATTTTTGATAATTTAACTACGAAGGAATGCTTAGAAATTACTGCGTATGCATTTAATAAAAGTAAAAATGATATAGAGAAGGTCTTAGAGCATTTTCCAAGATTAAAGGAAAGGATCGATAGTAAAAGCAAGTTTTTAAGTGGCGGAGAACGTCAAATGTTGTTGCTTGCACAAGGACTACTTTCAGGAGCAGAAATTTTAATGATAGATGAACCATCTGAAGGTTTGGCTGCAGGAATTATCCGTGAATTATCAAAAGTTTTTATCGAGTTAAAAAAAGAAGCTCAAAAAACTATTATTGTTGTAGAACAGAACGTTCAATTGGTTAGAATGTTAGCAGACATTGTTATAGTACTTGCTGAAGGTAAAATAATAGATATTATTGAAGATAGGAGCAGTATTGAGAATCTAGATCTGGGCAAATATAAAATATGAAAACAATGAAAGCAGTATTACTATATGAAAATTCTAATGAACTTATTTTAAGAGAAGTTAATATACCGGAACTTAATGATGGTGAGGCACTTATTAAGGTTAAATCCTGTGGTATATGCCATAGTGATTTAAACATAATTGATGGAATAATTAAACCCCCAAAATATCCTCACATTTTAGGACATGAAATAGCAGGAATAATTGAAGATTATAAGCATATAAACAGAGAGGAAAAGTGTTTGTTGAAAATATACTTCAAGAAACCGAAGGAAGGGTTTTAGTTTATTTCTATATAACTTGTGTTCATTGTAGCTACTGTTTAAGAGGAGAAGATAACCTATGCTTATACTTTAAAAGAATAGGTTATGAGGAATGGGGAGGATATGCTGAATATATCAAAGTACCAATCAAGAATCTCATACCCCTACCTAAGCAACTGGATTTTAATGCTTCAATATTGGTTGATGCAGGTGCTACTACATATAGAGCACTTAGGAAGATATATCCATTACCAGGCTCTATCATAGCTATTATTGGTGTTGGTGGTTTAGGTGGCATGGCTATACAAATAGCTAAAGCATTTGGAGCACAAGTTCTTGCTATAGACATACTTGATGAAAAACTAAAATATGCTAAAAAGCTTGGTGCAGACCACATATTAAACTTTAAGGAGATGAATCATAAAGATATAAGTAATATTAGGAATTTTTTAAAGAAAAATTTAGATAAAAATTATGTAGATGCTGTTTTAGATACTGTTGGAAGTAATGATACTATAACTCTAGGATTACATATGGTTGGAAGAGGTGGAAGAATAATACTTCTAGATTATGGTAAAGAAAAAAGCTTGAACATATCACCAACTAAGATCATATATGATGAAATAGTCCTCGAAGGTTCTCGAGCTGCGTCAAAATGGGAGATATATGAAATGCTTCAATTAGCAAAGAAAAACTTGATTGTACCAAATGTTACAAATGAATATAAACTAGAAAATGTGAATATAGCAATCAACGATCTAAGAGCAGGAAAAATTCTTGGTAGAGGTATTATAAAATTTGATTAGTTAGTTATGCAATAATATCTAAGAAGTCTTAAATTTACTAAATTTTAATGTTCATCATTCTAATAAATTTCTTTATAACTTATCATCATCGTTCAAGATATGACATGAAGAAAAAATTTATAAGTAAATTATAGAACAATAATATGTGGATTACTTTTTTGGGAATTTCAAAGGTGTGGAATTAAAGCCATTTCAGACACTTGAAGGATGTTTAGATTCATACATCCAATGGCTAGTCACCAAAGAAGATGGTAATGAGAAATATGCTGTAAGACATTTCGTTATCAAGCCTAAAGGTGTGATAACCTATCATAAACATAAGTATACTGAGACTTTAGTGATAATAAAGGGGAAAGGTAAAGTTTGCGTGAATAATCATATTAGGGAAGTGCAAAGTGGTGATTTCGTCTTCATAAATTCTAATATTCCACATGCACTCAAAAATGAATATGACGAAGATTTCGAATTTATCTGTATAATATCCTATGAGGACGATATGAATATTCAACCTCTTGGAGGTTTTTGTGGTGAATAATCTTTATAATTTTTTAAAAAAGAGACCTTTCTAGCAAATGATATAATGTATATTCTTGTATTACACAGAAAAAGCTTTGGATTAAGGCTTTAAAAGAAGGGATGATTCATAAGGCAACTTGAATGTATTTAAAATAAACTTATACTATAAAATAACACGCTAAAGAAAATCGTTATAGCATAGTACGTTGAAAAAAGTTCTAAAACTTAAGATGTGTATAGAAAAATTAAAAGATTCTTAAAGTTGTGTGTAGATAAAAACACTTTTAACAGAAAAGAAGGCCTTAAACACATAAAAGACTAAAGTCTAAGCAAATATATAATTTCGATTATATTATGGTAGATATATGAAGTTCCTATGGTCTACAGATAAATGGTTTGTTAGCCCCTATAACTTTGTAGAAGATGTTATAAAGGATTTTAAGCTACCGGAGAAAATTATTATTCATGATACTACATTAAGAGACGGTGAGCAACAAGCCGGTGTGGTATTTAAAAAGAATGAAAAGATGGAAATTGCTATGGCGTTAGATGAAGCTGGTCTTCATAGGATAGAAGTTGGTATGCCTGCTGTATCTAGAGAAGATTTTGAGGCTATAAAAGAAATTGCCAAACAACGTCTTAAAGCAATAGTTATGGCATTTGTGAGGTGTTTAAGAAGCGATGTTGATTTAGCTCTTAAATGTGATGTTCCAGGTGTAGTTATGGAACTTCCCTCTAGTAGACACTTAATACATTATGCCTATAAATGGGATGAAGAAAAAGCTATAAATAGTGCAGTTGAAGCTGTAGAATATGCAAAGAGCCATGGTCTTTTCGTAACATTTTTCACGATTGATGCTACAAGAGCAGAGCTAGACTTCTTTAGAAAAGTTGTAGAAGCTGTACATGATCGTATGGATACACTTACTTTTGCTGATACTTTTGGTGTATGTTCGCCTTGGGCTATAAGCTACTTTATGAATAAAATTAAGGAAATCGTGAAAAAACCCATTGAAATACATTCTCACAATGATTTTGGTTTAGCTGTAGCTAATGCACTTACGGCGGTTGTATCCGGTGCGAGCGGTGTACATACAACTGTAAATGGTATTGGTGAAAGAGCAGGGAATGCATCTTTAGAAGAGGTTGTTTTAGCATTAGAATTATTGTTAGGAGTTAAAACAGGCATCAAACTAGATAAATTATATGAGTTATCAAAACTTGTTGAAAAGTATTCAAAAGTACAGCTACCCCCACATAAACCTGTTGTTGGTGAAACGCCATTTATGATAGAGTCAGGTATTATTGCAGAATGGTGGCTTAATGTCAGGGATATTAAACCTACAGAAGTGATACCATTTATACCCGAGTTAATTGGAAGAAATAGACCAATTGAATTGATTTTAGGTAAAAAGAGCGGTAAAACGACAATAAGATATAAGTTGAAGAAATTGGGTATTAATAATGTATCTGATGAATTAGTTATGAAGATATTAAATGAAGTTAAAGAAAAAGCTGTTGAAAAAAAGGCATCGTTAACTGAAGAAGAGTTTATAGAAATCGCAAAAAAATTATTAAAATTTTAAGCAAAAAATAATTTTATATGCTTTTATTACTTAAAAAGAATTATGATATAATTATAGGTTGGATGCTACATGATTAACAAAAACTATTATAAATACCTATGTGAAATTAATACTTCACAGGTTTCCAGCTCTGAAATAATAATTGTCTTATAAACTTTAATTGTCATAACTAAATAACCTAATGTGTATTAAATATATAGTATCACAATGTAATATAACAAATAAGCAATAGATTAAAATTAAAATTTATAAGCTAGTAGTATTATTTATGCAGTGAGAGATGTAAGATGATAAAACATTACAATGAACAATTCAGAATAATGAAGAGTTTGGGTAAATGGATGGATGTACTCTTACTTTTTATATTATTATCAACAATATTACCCCTATTTATTCCAAGATTTCTACTAATCGACATCTTAGCTTGGAGCGTATTAATTTTCGGTTTTAATCTTCTTTATGGATTTCTCGGATATCTTTCATTTGGACATCTCGCATATTTTGCTATAGGTGCATATGCGTTTGCCTTCTCAATACGATACCTTAACATAGATCCTCTTTTAGCGATCATAATAGCGTTATTATCAGGGGCGCTTGCTGGTGCACTCTTTGGTTTCGTAATTGCAAGAAGAGGCGATATTTATTTCGCTTTAACAAACCTATCTATGAGCGTTATCGTTTACTATACAGTGTCAATTTTTCTTAAGGATTATACTTGGGGTGATCAAGGAATATATATTAATTTAAAATACGGTATAATTGACTTATCATCTAGAGAAACGGCTTATTTAGTAGTATTAATAATCTTTATGTTAGTTTTCATATTTTATAAAATTCTGAGCAAATCCACATTTGCACTTCTCTTACAAGCAATAAAGGAAAAAGAGGATAGGATAAAATTCCTAGGTTATAATACTTTTTTAATAAAATATTTAGCATTCATCATTTCAACATCCCTCTCAGCACTTGGCGGTGCTATGCTGGTGCTTTCTCATGCATACGTAAGCGCATCAATATTTACCCCTGTAAAAAACGGAGAAATCCTAGTTATGAGTATGTTAGGCGGACCTTTGAGTATATATGGAGGAATTTTAGGTTCGGCATTGTATCTTGGACTAAAATATGTGATCGCTGGTTATATTGGTAGATGGGAGCTTTTTGTAGGCATAATACTGATTATAGTAATGATATTGGCACGAGGCATTGGAATAAGCGGCATAATAGAAAAAATATTGAAAAGAAGAATTATTTCAACGGTGAGTAGTTATGGTTGATATAGAAATTATAACGCGTCCAACACTGTATGGAATTGGTATAGGAATGATATTTGCCTTAATATCACTTGGTTTGTCCTTGACATTCGGGAAGATGAAAATTATAAACTTAGCGCACATGTTGTTTTATGCATTAGGCGCTTATATGGTATTTACTACATCAATCTTAATGGGGAATTTCTGGTATGGTATATTACTCTCAGTTGTAATTTGTTTTGTACTTGGTATGTTGAGCGAACAAGTACTTAAATACTTGTATGGTAAAACAATTGAATATACATTTATAATTACTTATGCCATTCTCATCATCGGCATAGATATAATTAAATCAATTTGGGGTGTGGATTTTAAATCGGTTGCAGCCCCAGCGGAGTTAACTTGGGTTATACCATTATTAGGAATTGAATTTTATAGAATATTTGTCATTATATTTTCAGCAATGTTGTACTTATCTGTTATATTATTTATGAGATATAACATACTAGGTAAAATAATTGTAGCATTTATAGATAACGATGAACACCTTCAAGCCATGGGTATAAATCCTAGAATAGCGACTCTTTTAATGTTCGCATTCGGTTCAGCTCTAGCTGGTATAGGTGGAGCTTTACATGCACCACTATATTCTCCAAATCCCTATATGGGCGAAGATTTATTAATATATGCTTTTGCTGTCATAGTGGTTGGGGGTGTAGGTAGTGTAATAGGTACATTATTAGGAGGAATTATTTTAGGAATAGGATATTCGTTTGCAAGTATTATTCAACCATACTTAAGTCCAATTGTTGTATTTTTGATGCTTTTCATAATACTTATTGTAAAACCTGAAGGCATATTAGGTCCTAAGTAAAGATAACCATTATTATTTATTTAAAATAGAAACCTTAAATTATTCTTACTCATTTACGTGATTTTGTTTGATTTTTCTGCTGAATAAACATACAAGAGATGGTCGCTATAAGACAAAAATTTTATCAATATGAAAAAACTTTATGTGGTAAGAACAATTAAGGAATATGTTTCAGAATCAACTAACTCATAAATCTCAAAATTTCATTAATATATTATTATATCTATAAAAAAATTACGAAAAATTAAATTGGTAGCAAAAATTTACACTAATTATAAGATAGTAGTTATCAAATAGATATTTTATTATTTATATTATAGTAACTCTTAGACATTCACTTCTAACCAATACCAATAAAAGATATTCTAGATCTTGAGTAATATGGTCGTAATTAAGGATATTTAATAGATAAGTTCTTTATTATAATTTGATCAAAAGCTAGTAAATTATACATATATTCTAGATAAATGCTACTAGTGTGCAGTATATCCGCCATCTATATATATAATTTGGCCTGTTATCCAATCTGAAGCTTTAGAAGCAAGTAAGATCACAGCCCCAACTATATCTATAGGCTTTCCTAGTCTTTTAAGCGGAATTTCGCTGATTATCTTGTTTCTGATTTCCTCATTTTTTAAGAAATTTTCTGTGAGAGGCGTTAGTATAAAATAAGGTGCAATTGCGTTAACTTGAATGTTATACTTAGCCCATTCTACTGCTAACACCCTTGTAAGAGCATCGATCCCTGCTTTTGAAGGTGAATATGCGGCATACCCAAATTCATAACCGGATTTTCCAGCAGTGGATGAAATATTAATAATTTTTCCAGATCTTTGTCGAATCATATACCTTCCAAATACTTTACATGAAATGAACGTTCCTTCAAGATTAGTTTTAACGACCTCTTCCCATTTTTCTGTAGGATATTCTTCTGTAGGAATTCTTAAGTTTATTCCATGAGCATTTACTAAGATATCTATGCGACCATATTTATCATATATTTGTGCTGCGACTTTTTCTAGAGATTTTTCTTGCGTTACATCCGCTATTTCAAACGAAACATTTTCTGATCCTATCTCCTTTATTGCGCTTTCTAATTTCTCTTTGTTTCTCCCAATCAAGATGACTTTCGCACCAAAAGCTACGAAGGCTTTAGCAATAATTTTGCCTAATGCACCAGAACCACCTGTAATTATTGCAACCTTATTTTCTAAAGAAAATAATTTAGTTAGATCCTCCTCCATAATTTTATTATTATTTATTTTTTAATAATATAAAAGAGACATATGTAGCGGGATGATAGATTTCGAAAAATTGTATTTAAGTCTCGATGGATGCTGGAAATATCGCTTTAAAAGTCTGCAAGTAGCTAATTTATCTCCTTTCCAATTGGATATGAAATAGTTTGGAAATTATAAAGGCTTGCTTTAAAAAATAATTTGACCACGGTTAAACTTTCATAGAGTAAAACCTAAATGCTATCTTTCAGGAAATTAAATGTTAAAAGTTGATTTCGGGAAAAAATAAATGATCGATCTTTAATTGGATCAATTAAATTCACTTTTAAAATAAAAAGAAAAAGCATAAATTCACTATGATAAATTAAAATTTACAATAGATCTGAATTTATGTGTAGCCTCATTTAAAATTTGCTCAATATTATTAATATTAATATATCTATCTATTAACATATCTAAATCAATCCTATTATCTTTAACAAAATTAATAGCATCTACAAAATCTTTAGGTAAACTTGATCTGGAGAAGATAATTTTAGCCTCTTTATAATACAATTCATACATTGGAATATTTCCGATTTTGCTGGTTATTCCAAATGATAAAAATTGACCATGTGGCTTAAGATATTTAAGCAAGGTATAAATTAATTCTACGTTAGCGCTAGTATCGATCAATACATCAACACCTTCTCTTTCCGTAATTTTATTTATTTCATCTTCAAAATTTTTATCTTTTATGTTTAAGAAAAAATCCCCACCAAATTTCTTAACTAAATTTGCTTTTTCATCAAACCTGCTTACGCATAAAACTTTTGCACCTTTTTCCTTTAGTAATCTTGTATGCATTAAACCTGTTACCCCCATACCAATCACCATAGCGTAATCGTTAGGGTTAATTGTCAATAATTTTTGGGAATGTATTACAGTCGATAAAGGTTGGATCAAGGGTGCAGATTTGATGTTTACCGATGATGGTAGTTTATACAAATTTCTTTCTTGTATTATTATGTATTCCTGTAACACACCATCCCTTTCCTTTCCCAAAAGACCTCCATTTAAACATAAGTTATATTTTAATGCTCGACAACTGGAACAAACTCCACAATAAATATTTGGATCTATTAAAACTTTGTCGCCGGTGCTGAGGTAGATAACGTTTCCGCCCGTTTCGATGACCTCTCCTACGGCTTCATGGCCTAAAATGATAGGAAACTTAACATTTGGAATTTCACCTCTAAAAATTTTTAAATCTGTTTCACAAATACTAGCATATTTTATTTTTATAAGAACTTCATTTTTATCTAGTTCCTTATCAATTATATTATTTTTAATTTCTATTGAATAAGGCTTTATTAAAAAAATAGCTTTATTATCTTTAATATACATTTATACAGTAATTATTTCGTCGACAGGTATCTTATTAAGTATTTCAACTCCACTTGAAGTTACGACTAACATCTGTTCAATTCTAACTCCCCACTTAAAAAGTTTTCCGTGCTGAGTTTCCAAAGCTAAAGTCATATTTTCTTTAATTTCATATGGGAATTGAAGCGAATTTATTCTAGAGATGAGTGGTAAATCGTAATGAGATAACCCTAAACCGTGACCCCATAGGTTAGCTGCTGCTTCCTCTTCTTCTCTATATCCCCATACGTCTTTAGCCGAAGGCCATTGTTCAGCTATATCTTTGGTTGTTACTCCTGGTTTAACTACATTAATTGACTTATAAAGCCAATCTAATGCAATTTGATAGTAATCTTTTTGTTCGGTTGTAGGTTGTTTACCTACGCTATAAGTCCTGTAAACACATGTATGATACCCATTGTAGGCTATTACCACGTCAATTAAAACAAGGTCACCATATTCTATTACTCTATCAGTAAAGTTTCTATAATTTGGCCATGTGTTTGGACCAGAGCTAACTATAATTGTGACTATATTATCAACATTAGGAAAGGAATATGCATATTTATACAAATGAGCCATGACTTGGTTTTCAGTAAGACCTGGTCTAAGGATTTTCATTGCTTCGTAATGAACTGAATCAGCAATTGATGCCGCTATTCTATATAATTCAATCTCATCCTGTGACTTAATAGATCTTGCACTATGTATAACTCCTAAACCGTCAACTACTTTAATTCCAACTTTTTCGAAGGCTCTTAGCATATTAAAGTCTATAAAATCTACACCTACAGGCAAATCAGCCACACCATGTTCTTTTAATTCCATCTTAATATCATAGGCAAACTTTTCAGCTTGATATAAGCTTGCTGGACCTGAAGCCCCTTTTATCCAAATAGCGTAAGAGTACTTAACCTTGTCTAACCAAGGACAATTTCTTCTAGTGTGATACCAGTTGTCACCTTGTTCATACATGATCACCTTACCGTCTAAAGTCAAGAGTGCATATCTTAATCCAGGTTTATCCCTTGTCCAAGGAGCACCTCTTGTAGATGATATGAACCTTATATTTTCTTCATAAAAGGCGAGGAATGCTCCTAATCCAGCTTCTTTTATTTTCTCTATAGCTCTTCTTTTCCTCTCTTCTCTAATTTTACTCCAATTAATCCTTTCCGAAGCTTCTGTTCCAAAATTACCCCATGACATTATTACCACTATTATAACTTTATCTATTTATTTAAATTTCTAATAAAGAAAGACAAATACTAGAAACCTCTTTAGTTCAGCGAATTTTTTATAAAATTTAAAAATAGTATGTGACGTATATTAAGGAATTCTTTTAAGATTAGCAAGACACCATTCATATGGATAAATAATAATTCTAGAATCTTCAGAGATCATCATTCAAAATGAAAGCGATGCAAATAAGCTTGAGCTTACAACTTTAGAGTTATCAAGTCTGCAACCCTTCTACTTTTATTACCTCTTTTTTATGATTCATTCCATAAATTTCTAAATATCATGGAAAAACTTTAACAAATTATACTTGTATACTTATCTTACTGTAATTTGTATCAATACCATTATAATATACTTTTGGTTACAAAAATGAAAGATTAAAAAAGAAATTATCCTTTTTCTTTAAAATATGGAATAATTTTCTCTCCCCAAAGCTTAATTTGATCAAGAACCATTTTCTGTGGCGGGTTGCCATCTGTTTGTTGAAATACCATCACTATTTCTTCAACATAATATTTTTTCTTGCAATACTCAATGAAGGAAATCGCGTCGTCTACCGAACCAAAGATCCATCTATCTTCAGCCATAATTTCTACTGTGATTTCTTCTTTTTTTGATAAATCAGGTGTACCGTCTGCTTTATAAAACTTCGGTGGAAGATCCATTATTCCACCTCCTTCCCAATAATATACAAAAGCTCTTAACATGTATTTCCCTGCTTCCTGTGCTGCGGTTTCTTTATCTTTAGATATCCATCCATCCCTACATAATATTATGTAAGGATTCTTCCCTTCTTTTTTTACCTCATTCATATAAGCTCCTACAATCGCATCAAAAGTGCTCATTTTAGTAGCAGGAGCAAGTGCTAACCCGTCACCTAATCTAGCTGCCCTTTTTGCACCCGGAACCGTCCATGCCCCTAAATATATAGGAATGTTTACTTGAATGGGTTTAGGTTGTAATTCAAAATTATGTATTTTATATCTTTTACCTTTAAAAGAGATTTTTTTACCATTAAGTGCAGCTTTTATTATATTTATGCATTCCTCATATCGGGACACTCTTTGCTTTATAGGGATCCCGAATACTTCGAAATCTAAAGGTTGATATCCTATTGCTAATGCAACATAAGCCCTTCCGTTAGAAAAGACATCTAACATCGCAATTTCTTCTGCTAATCTTACTGGATGATACAAGGGGGCTAGTGCAATATAAGAACCGATCTTTACCCTATTTGTATGAGCAGCCAAATACATCGCTACCATAAAAGGATCAGGCATGTATTCGGGTAATGCATGATGTTCTCCTACCAGAACACGTTCAAAACCATACTTTTCTGCCCATTTAGCTTGTTGAAGAATGTGGTAAGGATATAACTCTGGTGATGGAACACAAGCAGTGCCTAAATATTGAACAATTCCAAATTTCATATTAAAAAAATTTATTTAAGAACTAAAATTCAGGAAGTTTAAAAGATCTTCTATTTCCGCTTATAGGTACTTCAGTTATTTCATCTATTGGCCATTTTGTCATTATTTCAACTCCTGATTCTGTAACAACCAACATTTCTTCAAGTCTTACTCCTTGTCTTGTCTGTTTATCACCTTCTTGAGTTTCTATAGCAAAAGTCATTCCTGGCTCAAGCTTAATTGGATGTTCTAATGAAACTGCCCTCCATGCAACAGGCGGCTCATAAAGAGATAGACCTATTCCATGAGCCCAATTATTACCCGCAGTCATATCTTCATTCTCAACACCATACCATCCCCAAATTTCTGGACCAGGAGGCCATTTCTCTGCGATATCCTTGGTAGTTTTTCCTGGACCTATCGCCTTGATCCCCTCATATAACCAATCATAAGCTCTTTTATATGCATCTTTGATTGATTGTGGTGCCCTACCAACGAAGAAAGTCCTATAATAACAAGTCCTGTATCCTTGATAAGCCATGTTATATGTATCAAAATATACAACATCGCCTGGTCTGATTAATCTTCCTGTAGTAAATCTTAAATTAGGCCATGTGTATGGTCCACTTGTTAAAAACATACCATTATAAACTTCTGCACCTAACTTATATGCTGTATAAAATGCCATTGCTAAAACGTCATATTCGCTTAAGCCAGCCCTTAAATTGTCCGCGATGGTTTGAAAGATAGCATCGCCTATCATACAAGCAATTTTAAGTAAGGCTACTTCTTCCTTTAATTTTATTTTTCTAGCCTCTATCATTGCTCTTGCAGCCGTACCATATTCAACCTCAATCCCTTCTTTTCTTAGCGCGTTAACCAAACCTTCATCATAGAAATCTATTCCTAAAGGTTCTTTAAGCAGACCTGCATTTCTTAATTCAGTTTTAATCTGCTCTACCATCTTTTTTCTTTGCGCTTCGTGAGCTCCAGCTCCCATAGCTACACCTATCCAACTAGCTCCTGTTATCGCATATCTAAAGTTTTTTTCTGGAATCCATGGAGCCATTCTTTTTATATGATAACCTATATCTCCTTGCTCAAATAAAATAGGTGCATCATCCTTACTGGTTAGCAAAGCATATCTAAGTCCTGAAGCTGGCATGGTCCAGTAAGGTCTATATGTACTAGTTATATATATTATGTTCTTTTCGTCCAATGCTAAAAAAGCACCCAATCCAGCATCTTTAAATAACTTTTCTCTAGCCCGTTGTAATCTTCCTTTCCTAAGCCTTTCCATATTTATTCTCTCTTCAAAATCTACTGCAAGTTGGCCATAGCCGCTTGCATAATCAATTTCTCCTTCTATAGAACTCCTGTAGTCACCAAAACCTCCTACTAAGTTAAATTTAGAACTCATGATATCTAATTCGCGTTTAATTATATAAAGCTTTATGCAAGACCCCGTTTATCATTGCAACTAAATAGGTTTATTTTAAAAAGAAATTTAAACATGTTTGAAAAGCCTATATTTTATCGGTTTGCCGTTTTATAACAAACGGTTCATAAATTAGATGTGATCTATATTTATGCTTAGGAGAGAAATTATTCGAAGAATTAGCATAAACGACAGAAATAATCTTTTTTTAAAATAATATAAATGATCGAAACATACTTTATTTAAAATATCTGATCAGGAATATAAGTTTTATTTCATTAACTTTGATAAATTTTCTTTGAAATTCAAGTTACTAGCTGATTAGAGAATTAATATAAAAATATTAAGGAAAATAAATTATAAAAATTATGCGAAGAAATTTTGGTCTTCCAAATAAAACTGTAGTTGGCAAATTAATATTGCTTGGTTTTTTTGCACAATTTTTTATGGGTCCTGTACTAGTGTGGAATATATGGGTCTTACCAATAGAATCGACTTTCAATTGCAGCAGAACTGAGGCCTCGCTACCTTTCTTTCTCGTAACCTTGTTTTTAAGCTTCGCGGGGGTGATCATAGGCTTTATCGTTAAGAAGCTTGGAATGTATAGATCTTTATCTCTTAGTCTTCTACTCATGGGAATAGGACTAACTTTAGCTTCCTACTCAAGATCGTCTCATGAGATTGCAATTTTCTTCGGCTTGATATACGGGGCAGGAGTGTCAATTGGTAGCCTGTCTTCCTTAACACTTGGATCCATGCTTCCTAAGAGCAGAGGAACGGTGACAGGCATAGTAGCGGTTGGAGTTACTATCGGCATGATATCTATGATTGGACTTCACGAAATTATCAATAACTGGAGGACCGAGTTTTTAACCGTAGGGATCTTTACGTTGATTGCAGGCATAGTAGCAACCCTAAATAGCCGAAGTTATTACGGAAAATATGGAGAGGAGATTGTATCGAGCGAAGATGATACGCAAATGTCAATTGAAGTAAAACCAATTCAAATGCTGGGGAAAACATCATTTTACTTGTTATGGATTTCCTATGCATTTGCTTTTCCATTAGGCTTGTTCGTCAGCGCCCATCTTGTACCACTGATAGCCAAAACTACGACTGATTCGGTTCCTTCCGCTACTATCCCAATCATATTGCTTGCGTTATCTAATATGATAGGACGTTTGATTACTGGTCGCATGATAGATGTGATAGGCTCATTTTGGATCTACGCTCTATACATGCTGTCAATACTGGGAGGTCTGATCATATTATTAACTTCTACGCCCAACGGTACTTCACAAGTTGTCCTGTTCTTTGTAGGAGTAATTGGGGCTGGTTTATCTTATGGGGGCTTCATCGTATCTTTACCGCTAACCACGAGAAGATTCTTCGGGCGAGACTTCCTGTTTATTAACTATGGAATTCTTTTCACGAGCTTTGGTTTCGCGAGTCTCATAGGATCAACCATCGCTGGCTACATTTACGACCTCACTAAGAGCTATAATATTGTGCTACTCCTGTGTATATTTCTTAGCCTAGCTGGTACACTGTTCTTCAAACTAGCTTCTTTTCTTCAAAGCTATGAATTAAAAGTCAAAAAAGTCCTGAAAAATGAAAATATTTGATTTAAACTTTTTGGGAAAATTCTCCGCCCATAACTTAAGATACACAGGAGCCTCAACAAAAAATATGATAGCGTTGAAAGAAAAATGTTTGGTTAAATAGGTTTGGATTATTTTGAATTAAGTTGTAGTAGATATATTATAATAAGTTACCGAAACACTTGCGAGATATGCAAAGCTATTAATGATTGACTTTGAGGAGGTAAATATCCAGTATATTCACGAGATACATATCCATTATATAAGAATTGATTCAAACAAGATAACCGTTGATTTTATACTAAATCAATAAAGTAGCTTCTTTTAATGTATTTTTTATAGGATCAACTTCCAAGCCTAGACCCTCGAGTGCTGTTACTCCGAGAATTGCTGGATCCTTATCTTCTCCAAAAATTACAGTTATCCCTCCTTTTCTTCCCATCAATTCTATTTCCGCAATTCCTATTTCTCTTTCTATTTCATCTCCGAAGGCTTTAAATTTCCTTTTTTCTACAGGCTTTAATCCAATTGATTCTAAGATATTTCTATTAATCACAGTGTATATAGCCCCAGTATCAACGATGCCTTCAATATCAGCAAATTTTTCTCTTTGTGAAGGATTATAGATTCTGAATTTTGCTTTAACAAAACCCATATTCTTATTTACATATTTTTTACTTAAAATAAAAGCTCGTCCATAAGGAAGAAGAGAAAAAAAGTTCAAGCTCTAAAGAGGCTTTAATGTGATTAATGGAGAAGCATTAAATAAACTTTTCTATGAGACTTCTTTAATTGCGGAGCCTAGGATCTCAGCGTGAATGTTTCCATGCATCGCCTTAATTTTCATGGGGCATGAGGAATCCAGAATAAATGATGGGTAGTTGAATGCCTTGAGAGTAAACCTTTGACTTTTAAGACAGAAAGGAAGTCATTTATTTATATATAACTGATATCTAGATGAGATATATGGCAAAAGCCTTAACGGTGACAAAGAGATTCATCGTATTCATCCTTTTAATTATTATAGGTGCATCCTTAATTGCTTACTTCTTCTATCCTTCCCAAAAGCCTAGTGCACCTACTTATTCATATTCCGTTACAATATACGATGTAATAGGCAACAAAACAAATGTAATCGCTAAAAATATTACTGTAATTCTTCAAGGCAAGACATATCCTGAATATAATGTTTCTTTAAAATCACCTAATCTACAGAATACAACCTACTTTTTTGACAATTTGAAGGCTGGCGATTATCAGTTACTTGTTTACTCGCCTGAAAAAATATTATTATACAATAAGACCGTTAGCTTAAATCAAGATGTCATAGATAGAATAGTAATTCCATCACAACCGTTATTTATCCAAGTTCTAGTTAATAACCAACCAACAAAATTGGGTTTTGATATTCACTTAAAAAATGTTGATAGAAATTTCACGTTGAATGCCACCGCTAGTTATACGAATGGAACTTTCAGATTTGCTGAACTTCCGTTAGGAAATTATGAACTTTACGTTTATTATTTAACCCTAGAAATAAACAGGACGCACTTTAAACTGGATGGCCGAACTAACGTATATAATGTAAATACTCGCTTACTAAATGCAACTTTCATATTGAAAGATGAAAGAATAGGTATATTGAATGAAACTAGTTTATATTTGGTTTATCAAAACAAAACAATAGGTCCTTATATATCTTCTAAAAATGGAACTATAACAGCTAATAACATTCCTACCCTTAAATTCAAGTTGATATTTAGCTATAAAGGAATCAACGTTACAACAAATGAGAATCCTATCATTGATTTCAATTCAACATCTCAAAATAGTTTCAATTTTACTACCAAATTAGCTAATTTAACTCTTAAAGTGACTTTCGATAATGGAGCACCTGCTAAGGGAATTGGCGTAATAATATCTCCGTTAATAAAAGCTAAATTAGGAGATGAAGGAAATGTTACTATCAATAATCTACCTGCTAACGTGAATATCAACATTAAATTAAATTCAAGCTCTCTAATAATTTTAAATCAACAAATAACATTACAACCTTATGAAGAAAATAAGATCAATTTAACTATAAATAAATTGAATTTTAAACTTTCTCTAAATACCTTTTCTGACATAAATAATTTTAATATTAATGTATTTCTGCAAAATTATTTAAATAAAACTCAATTAATTGGGTTGACTTATAAGAATAATATTGATTTAAAATTATATCCATCAATATATAGTATTTATATTTTAGTTAAAACACCTTCGAATTCTACTATTAATATATATAATGAATTGTTTGTTTTAAATTCTACTATTGATAAAAGTATAAATCTTCCTTTAGGTTACTCTATTATAATTAATACAAGCAATAACGAAGATATAATATATTTATATTATACAGATTCAACGGGGAAATATTTAATTGGAAAGCTTCAGGGTAATCATGCTGAATTTAAAAACTTAATTCCTGGAGATTATATCATTGTTGTTTATAGAGGAGATAATTACATTACTTCAGACTATATTCAAATTACTAAAAATTCTCCAACTACAATTAAAATAGATTTAAATACTTATTTATCATATAATCTTTTAAATTCAGCCCAGATGTCTTCAATTATATTATCAATAATTTTATTATTGATAACGTTAATAAGCTACTTAATATATAGAAATTATAAATTTAAAAAGCCAAAATAAGTGCTTGATTGAACATTTTAAGAGGCATCTTGCATTAATTATTATAATAGGTAATAATAGGTTTATAAGACAATACCTTAATATTTTAAGTAATGGAAAACGCTATAGAGCTCTATGATGTACATAAGATATATAAGTTGGGAGCTGTATCAGTACACGCCCTTAAGGGGATAACTTTAAAAGTGGGAAAAGGAGAATTTATTTCTATATTGGGTCCTTCTGGATCAGGGAAAACTACCTTATTGAATTTAATAGGTGCTTTAGATAAGCCTACAAAGGGCGAAGTAATAATAAATGGAGTAAGTATAAATAAATTAAATGACAAGCAACTCGCTAATTTGAGGCTTAATACTATTGGTTTCGTTTTTCAGGCTTTTTATCTAATTCCTTGGCTTAATGCCTTAGAAAATGTTCAAATCCCTATGATGCTTGCAGGAAAGCCTCAAGCTTATAGAAGAGAAAGAGCTCTAGAGCTACTAAAATTAGTTGGTCTTGAAAAAAGGGCTTATCATAAACCGAATGAGATGAGTGGAGGAGAACAACAAAGGGTTGCTATAGCTCGAGCTTTGGCTAATAAACCTCAAATTATACTAGCAGATGAGCCAACTGGAAACTTGGATACTAAAACTGGAGCTTTAATTGTTGATTTGTTAGAGAAAATTAACAAGGAAGAGAAAGTAACTATCGTTGTTGTTACTCACAACTTAGAGGTAGCAGAGAGAACGAGAAGGATAATAAGATTAAGAGATGGAGAAGTGGTAGCTGATGAAGTTAAAAACGTAGCTTCAGTGAATTAACATGAGGTTATCTGATTATTTTAAATACGCTTTTCTGCATATAGGTAACAAAAAAGCAAGATCTTTCCTTACCATACTTGGTGTAGCTTTAAGCGTAATGGCTATGGTAAGCATTGTATCCATTGCTCAGGGTTTTGGAATAGCAATAGAAAAAGCTTTGAATGCTCAATTCACAACTGATACAATTGTCATTGTAGATCCTTTAGGAGCGTATACGCTTACTACATATGATATTGATAAAGTTAAACTTTCATTACCCTCAAGTGAAGTTCAAAGGATTTCTCCTGTGAAAATAGTCCCTGTAACTGTAATTTCTCCAAGTGGTCTATCTATTAACACATTATTAGCAGGGGTCAATTTCAGCGATATAAGATATATTTGGCCGATATTGTATTCTGCAAAAGAAGGAAATTTGCCAACAACCGATTGGGACATCGATCAAGCAGTGGTTGGTTATGCATTGGCAAACAAACTCAATTTACATGTAGGAGATACTATCAGACTTCAAATATTGCAAGAAGGAACCGATCTTTTAATTACTAAAACTGTAACAATACGCGCAATATTGAATGAATCAGGAATGAATCTTGTTGGTGTTGATGTTGATAGTGCAGTTTTAATGAATATTAGATTAGTCATGCAATGGTCGAATCCGTCTAATTTACCAAATAAAATTTCATTGATACTCGTTCAATTCACTGATAGCAAAGTAGCTTTAGCAAGCCAATCAGATATACAAGATGGTGTTTTCAACGGAAATGTAAGAGCAGTAGCTTTTGCTGCATATGCTAGAGCTATTCAAAACGTTGTAGGTTTGTTCAATTCAATGTTGATTGCTCTCATAATTATAGCAGTAGTAATTGCAGGAGTAGGTGTAATGAATACTATGTTCACATCTGTTAGAGAAAGAGTTAAAGAAATAGGCACTAATAGGGCTGTTGGAGCAAAATCTTCTGAAATACTTACTCTTTTCATCATCGAAGCATTTATAATAGCCATACTAGGAATGGTTTTAGGAACTATAATGGGAATAGGAGCAGTTTATATCATCGACAAAACCAACTTCTTGCAATCTAGTATTCAACTTGGTGGAGTAATAAACATTAAAGCTTCTCCAGTATTATCTCCATATCAAATCATGATTTGGAATATCATAATATTAGTCGCAACGATAGGCTTTAGCTATCTTCCTTCTAGAAGGGCTTCAAAGATAGAACCAATCACGGCTTTAAGATATGAATAGATTTCTTGTAATAATTCTTCTTGCTATATTTTTAATATCTATTTATTCATATGATTCCTATTCTTCTCCAATTTCTGCTCCTGTAGTTAAAGGTCCTTATCTTGGTGCAACAGACATATTTTATACAAGTGATGTTGCGATAGATTATGCTACATATTCCAAAGGTTACATAAGTGTGCCAGTTGGACTTCAATACGTTTCCTTTTTTGCTGAAAAAATTAATATAAATTATCAGGCAATTTTGAACTTCTTGCTAAATACTCCTGTAGTAAAGATTGTTGTAAATTTTCCACAAAAATTGTTAATAGTGGGCGATAGATTCATTAAACTCAATCTAACAATTGACCTTAGTTACGACCTTCCTTACCAGTCATACATAAAAATAACATATCCAAGCGGCGAAACTAGTATCATTCAAGGTTCAGGTAATAAAATATTATTGAAAGATATAACTAATGTAGCACCTCTTGGCAACGCAATGGTTACGATTGAATTATATTTATCTGGTCCAATTAATACATTATTTACAGCAAACGTTCAAATAAATAAAATATATGAATCTGCGCAAAGAAGTTTTGGTGTTGCCACAAAGCATATCATGTATTTCAGCGATGATTATAAAATAGTCTACCATTATGTCGAGGTGCCACTAAAGTATTTCAGCAAAGGTTGGGATGTTGTTTATTCAAGGTTCACCTATCCTAGTCCATATACGATTGTCAACGCTACGGTTGATAACAATCCTTATTCCTTTGAAGATTGGAATAAAATTACTCAAGGTAATGCTACAACATTAATAAAAGCTTTTCCTTTTGGTCAAGGTGATATAAATAAGATTATTAAAGTAACTTTTTCAACACCCCAATCACTTTATTATACGCAAACTTTAACCTCTTTTTTAACACCTACCGATAGTTGGTCTTTAAATGAAACATTAGTCTTGGTTGTTATTAATCTTGACATAACGCTTCCCAGCTTAGATCCAAGCAAGTACATTTTCAATTATTTAATCTTAGATCCAAATGGTTCAGTTGTGAAAAGTGGTTCATTTTCAAGATCAGGCTTCAAGTTGAATTCTACTCAAAAGTCACCTTTAGGTAAGGTTTTAATAGCAAACGAGAACATAACTATAGATACTTCCTTTAGTACTCCTGGGCTTTATACAATTCAGGTATTATCCGTATCTCCTTATTCTTTAGGCTTTAACTACACAACTTTTTTGGTTTATGACTTCAATATATTTAATCCTAAATTCAATAAAATTTCAAATAAGCTCGTCGAAGGAAGTTTTTCCTTAAAAGCTAACATCGATCTTAATTCATTCAATAGAAATTTCAAAGGAGGATATGTAATGATTTATGATCCCACTTCTGCTCCAAAAATATATACTAAAGTCTTTTCTTTTGGCAATGGGCTTGGTATTTCTTCTTTAACAATAAAGAACAAAATAGAGCATCCAGGTACTGTTCAAAATCCAAATCCTCCTAATCTGATTTATTTCAGCATATTCAATAATTCTACAAGAACTTACTATATTTCAGATTTCAAAATAAATGTTAGAATTTTCGACACGGTTTCATATGCAACTGTATCTTTTTCTAACTTCGAGCCTGCTTATTTTAGTCCTGGAGAAATTAGAAGCTATATTTTTGTCTTTTCAATTCCTCTAACAAATCCATATGTCGCGGATCAGCTTAGTAAAAACTATAACATAACTTCTTTTATAAGAAGTACACTAACTCAAAACTCCCAACAATTAAACTTTAGTTATATAGGTAAAGGAGTTAATCCTTCAGTAGTACATTTAGAAAGAGAAAAAGTATGGAGATTAGAAATAAATATAGGCAATAAAACTTTTGTTTCTGATTGGTTATTATATGATCCAAAAAATTTATTCAGCAATGATATATTATTAATAAATGAAGCTAATTTGAATAATTCTACAGTACAATTTAATTCCAATATTAATTTTAATTCTGCGCTTCAATTTTATGAAGTTTATGGAATCGCTTATACAAATGATTATCAAGTTAAAGTGAGTAAATTAATCTCTGATTTAGTTAAAATTGAAGCAAAACTATTGAGCGGAAATGTTATTAAATTATCAGATAATAAAAAGATAACTATTCCTGTATTAGTTAAAAATCTATCAAATATTACATATGTTGAATTTAATTTGACAGTTTATTATAATGATAAAGCCATTTATGTTACTAATGCTACTTTAGCTCCAAAAGAAGAGAAAACTCTTAATCTAAACTTTGATTCTCCTATAAATAATGCATCAGGATACTTCAAAATTTATTCCAGCTCAGCAAGGATGATTGTTGGATACATATTCATCGAGGAAGAGCAGAATCCAGTCAAACAGATAACTGGCTGGATAGGTAATATGTTTATTCCTATTGAATATGTCATAGTTTTCATAGTTGCATTAGCTTCTATAATCGTTATATATTTAGTGAGTAGAAAATTAAAATCACGTTAAAGTAATTACGAATAAGTTTTTATTTAGTTTTTTAATAAAAGCCACGTGGAAAGCGTCAGGGCAACTCAAATAAGCATAGAGCTATTATCACATCTCGAGGAATATAGAAAAAACATCGTTAAAGAAATTTTACAACATATAAACAGTTCAGTTCCTTTATTAAGAGAAGCTTGCTTACATTTAATAAATGCAGGAGGTAAACTTCTGCGTCCTTCTCTAGTTGTCCTAGCATGTAAAGCTGTTGGAGGTGATGAAAACTTAGCAATATTTTCTTCTGTAGGTGCTGAAACTGCTCATGTTGCTAGCTTAATACATGATGATATCATTGATGAGGATGACTTTAGAAGGAATGTTGAGACTGTTCATAAGAAGTATGGTATTCCAATGGCAATTCTAGCAGGCGATTTCTTGATAATTAAAAGCTTTCAAATGCTCATTAGACTTGTTGAAGAAAAAAAGTTGCCTGCAGAAATAGCTATCAAACTTTTGAAGTTAAGTTGCGAAGGTACTTTGGATATTACTGAAGGCGAAGCTCTTGATGTGATTTATAACAACGGTCAAGATATTACTTTGCAAGAATATCTTAGAATAATTGAATTGAAAACTGCTAGGGCTTTTGAAATAGCAATGAAAGGAGGAGCTATTCTAGGTTTTGGAAGAGATTGCGAAGTAGAAATGCTAGGAAAATATGGCTTGAATTTAGGCATGGCTTTTCAAATACAAGATGATTTGCTAAGTAGTATAGGAGATCAAAATGAGGTTGGTAAATCTATTAGCGATATTTTAAAAAAGAGAAAGACTTTCATGGTAGCTTATGTTAATACATTCGGCTCCTCCGAATATAGGAATAGATTAAAAGAAATCATGTCTAAACAAAATCTTTCAAAAGAAGATATAGGTGAAATTAAAAACATTTTCATTGAAAGCGGAGCACTTGTCGCTGCTAAAGAATATATTAGAGATTATACATCAAAAGCGATTGAATCAATACGGCCTCTTAAGAATTCTTCTGCAAAAGAAATTCTGATAGAACTCGCAAATTATTTAGCTGAAAGAACGAAATAGATTTAACTCAAACACCAATTATTTCTTGTGGATGAAGACAAAAAGGCTGCAGAAGTATTTCAAGCGCTGGCTAGCGAAGTTAGAATAAGGATAGTTAAATCATTAAAGGAAGGACCAAAAACTTGGAGCGAGCTAATGTTCTCGCTTAAAGTTAATCCAAAAATTTTAGATGAGTCATTGAAAAGACTAATTAAGGCTGGTGTTGTAATAAAAGATGGTAATAAGTATCGATTAACTGATTTAGGCGATTATGTTTTACAAATAATCACTCCTATTGCAGAACTGGCTATAACAATAATAAATTCATTCTTACAAGGTTTAACTTCAACTAAAAAGAAAGAGCAATCTAAATAGTTTCATGGTAAACCGAATCTGTTTTATTCTTTAAAATTTAAAAACCCTCCCGTTTTTTAATCTCAGAATGGTTAAAAAAAGTAGTAAGATAGTTGTAGTGCTAGCAGTGCTTATAGCAGTAATGTTCTTATTGCCAACAGTGCTTCCGTTAACTAATGCAAATAGCACAAATCTAGCTGGAAATACAAAAGCAAAGCCTTGGGATGCTGTAATGCCGAAGCAAACTGAAATTCCTTTGATTTCTTCATTACCGAAGGATAAAGTAAGTCCGAAAATATATGACTTGATTAATAAAGGAGCAAAGAGTGTTCAAGCAATTATAGTTTATGATTGGAATTATAGAGATTATGTTTTAGCTAATTTACCTGAAGGTAGCAGACTACTGAATTTTGCATCTGAAATAATACAATATTTGCCGCTTCTCGGTGTAGAGTTACCTGCAGACAAGCAAGCTATAGATAAACTAGCAAGCCTTCCATATGTTAAGTTAATCGCATACAATGCTCCTTTAGATGCTAAGAAGATGTTGCAGTTTATACCTCCTCAAGAGGAACTCAAATATATTAGAGATGAACCTAAAACCCAAGCAGTCATTCCAGCAAGATATTATGCTTTACCGACTGATATAGCTCAAGAAGTAAATGCTACGCCCTTATATCAAATGGGTATTACAGGTAAGAATGTATTAATAGGCATACTTGATACTGCTATAAATCCAAGACATCCTGATTTCTTCTTCCCGAATGGAACAAGTAAAATAGTATTTACTTTCAGTCCCTATAGCGGTGAGGATGCATATTCTACTTATTATGATATATATAATTATTATGGGCATGGTACACATGTTACATCGATAGCAGCAGGCTCAGGTCAAGGCCAAGGTCAAGGATGGTATTTAGATAGAAATGACTTCTATTATAAAAGAGCTTCTATACCTAAAGGAGCTGCTGCAGGTTTGGCTCCAGATGCAAAAATAGCTTTCTTCAAAATATTCCCAGATCCTAATTTATCAACTGAATATCCTGGAACAGTTTATCATGTAGCAGCAGCAATTGTTCAAGCAGTAAAAGTAGGTGTTGATGTGATAAACGCAAGCTGGGGATTCGTCGGCTTCGACGTCGATACTCAAGCTGTTTTGTATTATGCTGTTGCATGGGCTATTCAATGTGGAGTTGTATGGGTAAATTCAGCAGGTAACTATGGTCCAGGATTTACAACGCTAGGTTTTCCAGCTGCTCAGGAAAGCGTGATAACTGTCGGTATAACTTATCCTATAAACTATCCTGTTGCAGGTTATGGCGGTGCTGTTGTTTATTGGTCTAGCAGAGGTCCAACTTATCCTGCCAATTCATTCTTCCAGCACGGCACTGATATAATTCCAACTACAGGTTTCTTAAGTGCAGGAAGAGCTAAGCCTGATGTCGTTGCTCCAGGATTTGGAATAATGGCTGCAAATGCAGGTTTTGAAATAGCTACGTTTAATGAAACAATAAGTGCTTTCGATCCTAATGCAGGAAACGTACTTAATACAGGTGCTAAATACAAGACGCTATCTGGTACGTCTATGTCTGCTCCTGTTGTGACTGGAATTGTGGCTTTATTGATACAAGCATTTCCAGGTGCTACTCCTGCTGCGATAAAGGCTGCATTAATAAAGAGTGCTACACCTGTAGCTACAGTAAATGGTGTTAATGATCCAAACATTGGCGGTGCAGGAAAAGTTAACGCTGGTGGTGCATATCAAGTTTTATTGCAATCAAATAAGAAATCTAACTTTGTAATACCACCACCATATTGGGCTGATGAAAAAAAGATAAGCCCAGATAACTATAAGAGAATATTTGCTGGATATAAAATACTAGTAAACGACATAACTGCAACTTCAGACAGGTTAAATTGGTGGGATGATGGCACAGCAATGCCTCAATATATGTATGAGAATTTCATCAATGATTTAAGGAATAGAGGTGCGACGGTTGATTATCTTTCTTCGAAATTCAATCCAACATTAAAAATGATAACAGTAACTGAGACTATTGAAAGTCCTCATCCTTATCAGCCATTAACAGACGAATTCTACCATATATATTATCCTGGTGCAAGACTAATTCAATTACACTTTGCTCAAATTGGTTTGGGTATTAATCCGATAACTGGACAAGGAGGATATATTGTAGTGTATAATTGGGACTGGTCAGAAATAGTGCTTCTTATCGTTCCTCCGCCCGGCGATATTACAAATGTATTATATCCGCCTATTGATGGACCAGGTGTACACATAAGGTTAGTTGCATCTAACTCTACAGGATATGGTTTCAAGGTAGACTATTATAATGTATGGTTACCAAAGCCTAATCCTGTTAATTATAATGTCAGAAGAGAAGTAACGGTAAAGTATTATTGGTTGGATTCACCACAAGATCCTTGGAAACAAAATTTGGCATCTGTTAATCCACCTATAAATGTTCCTATATATCAAGATACTTCATCTGATCCTTGGTATAGGAAAGAATATAATATATACACATTAACCTTCGATAATCTCGTTGCATGGTTTAATGTAACAGGAAGTATTTCACAATGCTACTGGCCATATATACCAAAAGGAAACTTCTCTGCATATGATATTTGGTTACCTATTGCAAGTTATGGTATAAACTATACAAGTGCATTCGATCCAAATGCACCACCATCTTTGGCAAGCATTATAGCAGGAGATAAAGCAGGCACAGGTATTGCAGATATACTTTATGTCAATGCTACAGTATATGATACACAAACTAAAACATATAGCACAAGATATTTGTATATTCAAACATATGATCCATACAACAGAAATGGTCAACCTGCAAGCGGATTTAGCGACTTAACATCTTTCGCAAAGAATACTGTACCGGGCTTATTATTCAATAAGCCTCCAAAGTATGGTGCTTCAGGAGTGCAGTATTTGACGGGCGTAGATAGCTGGAAATGGATAAGATTAGTAGCTGATCTCTCCAATCCTTCAAGATATAAGATATTTGTAAATGCAACCAATCCAATTAAATTCTGGTTCATATCAAATGGAGATAATAAGGGTGGTGATGGAATGAATGCGCCATATATTGCTTTGGGTAGTAGATATTTGTATACTTCAGAACCAGCAAGTACTGCTGATATATCTATATTCAATACTGTAATAGTTGCAGGTACGACAAATAAACCAAATGCTTTATTCTTTGCTCAATACGATCTAGTATTGATATTGTCTCCATGGTATGTAGACAACGATTGGATCAATGCAACTGAACTAAAGAAATATGTAGATAATTATATTGGAAGAGTTCTATTCATTGGGGGTTATATTCCAAGAAATACTTATTATATGGCTACAGAGGTAGATGAACCATCATACATGATACCTATTGGTTCAGAAGTAGGAACAGGAGTTAAGATGAACAACTATACACTTCCATTCGGAATAGATTGGATTCGTGATTCAAGAGGAGGCGTTGCTAGAATTGTCGTGAACAATCCAATATTTGCACCATGGGTAGATGAAGATGGAAATCTCAATGCTCCAAGATTGTATTTAGGTCATCAAATAATGTCTATGCGAGTAAGCGCTCCTGCAAAAGTTTGGGCATATGATCCAGTATATCCTGCAGTTGCCTTCTATAATTCAACGAGTTGCAATGGTGCATTGTTCATAAGTGATGACTCTGTATTATCTGATGTAACATATGGAAGCAATGCATTCCCATATCATAGATGGTTTGGTTTAAGGGCTGTTGCATACTTGTTGGATCCTATAGGAGGTTTGATAAATGAGGTTAATCAATGGTTCTATCCTATAGGTGGACCTGCTAATGGATACCAAGGACTTTTTGTAATGATCAAATACAATAAGATTGTATCAAATGGTACAGTATGGCAAATTAACGTTACTTTCACGAACACATTGCCTTATAACGTTGCTTTGAATGTTACTCTTCAAGTACCTAGCAACTCAACTACTGCAGGACTAAAGGTAATAAGCGGATTGCCTTTGACAACGAAAGTTGTTGTTCCTGCTGCAAGTAGAGATAGCGAAGGCAATTTGATACCTTCACAAGTTAATGTTGCATTAGGCGGTCAAGCATATACAAAGCCTTTGCAATTCGTGAACCAGGATATGATTTATTATCCAGTATATACATCATGGTGGAGCACATTTAAGATAAATCTATTCATATATGGAAATCTTACTCAAACAGGCACTATTGATTATAACAATCCGTTGTACACTCATTTGAATAGAGCAGTGAGCATATTGAATAAGCCTCCAAGAGCTGGAGATCTACCTTTAGTTACTGCTTCGACACCATTCAAATTAGATAGCTATACAGCAAGTTTAATAGCTAAATATCCATTGGACTTCAAGTATGTCAACTTCACAATAATAAATCCAGACGTTTCAACTTCTGTATTGCATGCTAAGATAACTGGAAATGTAAGCGCTGTAGCACAGTTCTTCACTTTAATTAATGAAACACTCGCAGAGGGAGTATGGAGGGTTAAGCTCGTGTTATTAGGCTCTAGCATGGATCTAACTCCAGAAAATGTAAGCGCAATTGCAGGTCAATATCTTGAATCTTATCCTGTACCAATACTAGGAGTCCCAATAGCAGTACATGATGGTCATTATCCAGGTTTACCTCATACTGGTCATTATTTTGCTCCTGTCTTCGTATTCATTGATCCCAATCTAGCAAGTGGATTATATACAGGTAATTTAGAGGTTTACGATGATAATGGAAATCTAGTTGCTACATCTAGAATTGAGATAACTGTTGATCAAAGTCCAAACGGTTACTTTGTATGGGATGATGGATTGTACGTTAATAATAGACCAGCTGTTGATGATCCTGCAAACTATCATGGCCTAGGTGTTGCGGTATTCCAATACCACGACTGGCCAATGTTACCGTGGGTAAATGCCTTTGAGTTATGGAAGACATTATCCAGTCCACCATTGAACTTCGCAATTAAGCCTTCAGGTGTTATTAGCGAAGTATTAGATATGATAGCAACAAATCAAACACCAAATCAACCAATATGGAAGATAGAGGCATTCTATAGAGATCTCGTCGATAAAGCATTTGGAAAAGCTCAAGGTTTCATGTTGATCGAGAACAATCACTTCCAGCCATTCACAGGTTATTACTTTGCTAAGGAAATTGATTATGGTCCAGAACAAAGATGGGTTAACTATACAGCAAGAGATATAATGATTAAGATATTAGCCCAAAATGCAGGTACTTTAATAATATTCTCACAATTTGGCTCAGCAAACAATGTCAATCCAATATCTGGTCAAACCAATCAATACAATATGAATTGGGTATTGAACTATGTTGGATCAAGAGTATACTTCCCAACAGGTGAAAATAAGAGTGCTGCAAGAGACGTGATGCCATTTACTGAAGGTCTACCAAGCATGATGATGCCTTTAACTGCAGGATGGGACAAGATAACTCTTGGCGGTATTCCATACAACACATTAGACTTCTACTACCAATTCGGTCCATCTTATGAATTGATAACTGATTATCAAGTTAATCAAACAAACAGGAAGCTATTCTTAGATGTCAACTCTCGTAACTTAGATCCTAATAACTATGCTACATACAGTAAATTTGTACTCGCTACGCCAATTCAAACTCCTGAACCATATCCTCCATTAACTACGTATGTATACAAGATAACAGTTCCAAATGCAGACTACGTATTACCAGTATTCGATTACATTGTTATAAGCGCAGGAACAGTAGTTCAAGTTTTAGATTCAAACTATAATATAGTAGGTAGCTTCGTTGCAAACAGCGATACTGAAGTATATGGTAAAATAATTTCAGCTCCTGTAAGAGGTGATACAGTTTACATAAAGTTCGCTTCTGGAACAGCAGTCAAACCAGGATTTGATAAAGGTATAGGAGTTTCATATGTATTATATGCAAGTACTGCTTATCTAAATGATCTAGCAAACTTCTATGTAAAGAATGAATATAGAGAAGGATATACATATCAAGCAGGAAGATTTACAATGGCAAGCTGGCAAGCTATAGCAGGTAAATGGGGTCCTGCGTTAGTATTAGATACTCACTTAACAGGTGTTCAAGCAAGTTATGGAAACATTCCATTACCTAATGCTAAAGTTATAGCTTTCGGTGAATATTCATGGTTCAGCAATGCTTACTTCGAGCATGCTATTACGCACATGGTTACACCATTCCAGCTCGAATCGAGATGGAGCATAATATTGAGAATATTCTTAAGGAGCATATTCCAGTATGCTGCAGGATACTACTCATTAGTATCTAGCGGAATGCAAGCACTAACAACTTTCGTAGATTACTTGAACTTATTAGCAACGAATGCAAGAAATGCTGGAATGAACGTTAGCTCGAGCTTCGACAATCTAATTGCTCAAACACAGAGCTACTTATCACAGGCAAATGCTTTCATACTTGATGGTAACTATATAGACGCTGCTAAACCTTTGTTACAGGCTAATTCAACTGCTAATCAAGCAGCTTCTGTATTAGTTGCACAGTTATCAAACCAAGCATTCGCAGCAAGAGATTCAGCATGGAGCCTAATAATGAATGCAACAAACTTCATCAATACTACTGCAACATACAACGTAGATGTGAAGTCAGCCAGAGACTTGTTAAATAGTGCATATGCATCATTTGCTAGTGCAAATGCTACATTAGCTGCATTCAAGTCTTCAGATCCTGCAACTTGGACAACACTAATAGATTCATTCAAAGGATTCAAATCTGCAATGGGTATTGCTATGAATGCATGGAGCAAAGCTGGCGATTCTGCATATATATTGGCCAGTATGTTAAGAGATCAAATAACGCAGCTCAGCAATGAGATTCAAGCATTACTTAATCAATTTGCTCAGGCTGGTATAGGGACATCTGATGTTACAAAGACCAAGTTGACAACATATAATAACAAAGTCACCACTGCAAACTCTGAGCTAGCAAGTTATAACGCTGCAGATGTCACAACATATCCAAGTGCATTGAAAGCAATAGCTGACTACAGAGACGCTTTAACCTTAGGACAAGATGTCGAGAAGTCTATATATGCTGATGCAAGAAGTACTGTTGCATCAAGATTATCTGACTTGAAGGCAAAAATTGCTTCAGTTAAAGCCCAGCCTCACGATGAAGCTAAGTTAAGTGACATTGAAGCAAGAGTTCCAGACTTAGAAAATAGGCTCAATTCTGCAGTGACAGCAAGTGATTATATCAGATTACTTAACGATATAAATAACTACATCGCTAAAGCAGATGCTGCAATATTAACTCCGACTCCATCACCTACACCATTCCCGTTCTTGCAATTAGCCATTATAGTAGTATTGATAATAATACTGATATTCGCTTTAATATACGCTGCAACAAGGAGAAGAGCTAGAACAGTCGTAGCTTTATAGCAGTATTTTTATTTAATTAATTTTTTTATTTTCTTTTCCTTTTTATTCTTGTGAATAATAGCACATGCTATCCTCCTTCTGAGGATACCTTTCTTCTTGAAGAATCTATTAAAAAAGAAAAAGGACATATTGCAATAGAAGTAGGAGCAGGAACAGGTTATTTATCGCTCGTAATTAAAGATAATTTCAATTTGATTTTAGCAACTGATATATCTTTATATTGCTTGAAAAAATTCAAAGAAAAAATAAGAGAGAAGGGAATTGCGAACATTGAGCTTATTTTAGCGGATCTTTTAACTCCAATTAGAAATTATGATATCGACTTAATATTTTTTAATCCTCCTTATTTACCTAAGGATGAATTCAAGACAAATATTGATGATTTTGTAATATATCAAAGAAATGGTAGAAATATTATAAATGATTTTCTAAAACAAACTAAAAGATTTAAAACTAAAGTTTATTTTGTTTGTTCAAGCTTATCCAATTTTGAAAAAGATAATGTCAATATTGAAGTTGTATTGAGAAAAAAATTATTTTTTGAAGAAATTTATGTTTTAAAATTCTCTACCTTTTAATCTATAAGCTTCTGCTGTTCTTTGAAGTGCAAGAGTTAATGCTGCAGTCCTCATATCTACTTTTAATTTTTCACTTAATAAAAGTACGTCATAGAATGCTTTGACCATTTTTTCTTCCATTCTTTTCAAAACCTCCTCTTTACTCCATTTAAACCTTTGCATATTTTGAACCCATTCAAAATAGCTCACTGTGACTCCTCCAGCATTTGCAAGAATATCTGGCACAACAAGAACCTTTTTCTTGAACAAAATTTCATCTGCTTCAGGTGTCGTTGGCCCATTTGCTCCTTCCACGATTATTTTGGCTTTAATCTTATCAGCATTGGCTCCAGTTATTTGATTCTCCAACGCTGCAGGAATAAGTATATCTGCTTCGCTGGTAAGCAACGCTTCATTTGATATTTTCTTCGTATCTTTAAATCCTATAACACTTCCTGTTTTATTTTTATATTCTAATAATTCTTTAGGATTTATTCCCTCCTTAATATAAACTCCACCTTGTGAATCGCTTACTGCTATAATTTTGAAACCATATTCATAAAGTTTCTCAGCAGCATAATAACCGACATTTCCGAATCCTTGTATTGCAACTGTTGCTGAATTTATATCTAAGCCTAGTTGTTTTGTAGCTTCTTTAACGCATGCAGCTACACCATAGCCTGTCGCCTCTTTTCTACCTTCTGATCCTCCTAGCTCAACAGGCTTACCTGTTACGACACCATATGCAGGATATCCTTTAAGCTTTGAATATTCATCAAATATCCATGCCATTGTCTGAGCATCTGTATAAACATCAGGTGCAGGAATATCTATATCAGGACCTATTTCGTTAGCTATCATGTCTATAAATCTCCTAGTCATTCTTTCCTTTTCTCTAACACTCATGTATTTAATAGGGCATGCTATTCCTCCTTTTCCCCCTCCAAATGGCACATCTAAAACTGCGCATTTCCATGTCATCCACATAGCTAGGGCAGTTACTTCATCTAAGTTAACATCTGGATGGTATCTTATTCCTCCCTTGTAAGGCCCTCTAAAATTGTTATGTTGTACTCTATAGCCTGTGAAGACTTTAACAGACCCATCATCCATCAAAACAGGTACGTTTACTATTATTATTTTTTGTGGTTTCTTCAATATTTCAACGATTTCGCTTTCGAGATTTATTAGCTTTGCAGTATTTTCAAGTTGCTTAATTGCAACTTCATATGGGGATATTGAAACCGGCATAGAGTAAGATGTGATATCTTTGAAATTATAAAAACTTAAATCATTGCAATTCTTTCTCTAATAAATACCCTACGATTTTAAAACCATTTTTTTCATAGAATTTTATTGCAATTTCATTGTCTTTCCATACAATCAATCTTATTTTTTTGACGTTTTTTTCTTTTGAAAGATTTTCTATGTATTTGAGGATATTTGTGCCAATTTCTTTTCTTCTATATTCTTTTTCTACAAATAAATCGCTTATATAAGCCCATTTCTCTTTAACTTTAAACGGTTCGCTTGCATTGAGATTAAACAATGCATAACCTATAATTTTACTATCGAGTTCTGCAACTGCAATAGAATTTCTATCCCTTGCTAAGATATTAGAGATGACTTCAATCCAATACTTTCTGTTTTCTTCATTGATTATTATGTTGTTATCACTCACATTAGGCTCTGATAAAAGCTTCATTGCCAATTTGGATATTTCTTCTATTTCTTGATATATGATGGGTCTTATTCTTAGCATGAAAATAAATAATACATTAAAAATAAAACATAATTGGGCGGAGGTGCCCGAGCCAGGTCAAAGGGGCAAGGTTCAGGCCCTTGTGCGTTTAGCGCTTCGTGGGTTCAAATCCCACCCTCCGCATTTAAACTTAAATATAAATCCCATAAAGTAAATTAATAATGAATTTCAACAAATACTGTGAAGATGAATATATTGATCACACCGTTTATTCAAGGCTAGCTAATCTTGAAAGCAATGAAGAAAGGAAGAATATCTTATTAAAGCTGGCTGCTCAAGAAAAAGAACATCTGCAATTTTGGTCTAGTCTTGGAGGTAGATATTCTAATAATTTCATGACTAAAGTTAGAATAAACCTAATTATATTTTTAAGATATCTATTCGGTTTGACTTTTGCCATAAAATTTATGGAAAGGAATGAAAGAAGGGTAATATCTGAATATAAAAAGGCTTTAGAAAAGCTTGAAGGAGAAAATAGAATCAACCTAGAGAGAATAATATACGATGAAGTTGAGCATGAAAATTACTGGATTTCTCAAATTAAAGAAAGAGCTGTCACATACATAGGCTTTATCATTCTTGGTCTTGCTGATGCAATTATCGAAATAACAGGTGTACATGCTGGATTTTTAGGTGTTACGGCATCTACTATCGTAGCAGGTATTGCAGGTTTAGTTGTAGGAATATCTGCTTCAATAGCTATGGCTTCAGCAGCATATTTGCAAGCTCAACAAGGAAGTCTAGGAAATCCTAGATTATCAGCTATATATACAGGGTTTTCATATATCATGACAGCAGTAGCTCTTGCAACCCCTTATTTTTTAACTCATATAATGCTCTTGGCTTTCACACTTTCTTTAATCGTTGCCTTAGCTTTGTTAGCATTTTTCAATTTTTATTCTGCTGTGATATCAGATAGAGAATTTATTCGTGATTATCTATTCAACTCGGGCTTAATTTTATTAACAGCTTTTGTATCGTTCTTCTTCGGTACGTTTTTAGGAGAATACTTTGGAATTACAGGAATATTTCATTAATTTTATTTTTTTAATTATATTATATTAATCAATGTGATAAAAATAGAAAGACTTTCAACAGGTATTCCAGAACTAGATAATATATTAGAAGGAGGGATACCTAAAGGTTTTTTCGTAGCTTTAACAGGAGAACCTGGCACAGGTAAAACAATTACTTGTATTCATTTCATTGCTCAGGGAATTAAAGAAGGAGATAAATGTATATATGTAACTACAGAAGAATCAGCTTCTTCAATCATTACTCAAGCTTCCCAATTTAATATAGATTTTCAAAGAGCTATCAACGAAAATAAGCTAATAGTAGTAGATGCCTTGATGGGAAGAGAAGATGAATGGTCTCTTAAAAGTTTGGAAATGGAAGAATTAGTCAACAAAGTAATAGAAGCTAAGAAAAAGCTAGGATATGGAAGAGCTAGACTAGTAATAGATTCTGTATCAGCTTTTTGGCTCGATAGGCCTGCAATGGCAAGAAGGCTTTCATATTATGCAAAAAAAGTACTTTCAAAATGGGATTTCACAGTATTGGCTACTTCGCAATATGCAATAAGCACGTCTGAAGCTTTTGGATGGGGTGTAGAGCATATTGCAGATGGAATAATAAGATTTAGACGCGCAATAAGGCAAGGAAAATTGCATAGATATTTGATTGTTGAAAAGATGAGACAAACGGCTCATAGCTTGTATATGTATGAAATCGATATTGTTGATGGAATAGGTTTAGTTATAGTAGGCCCAACTTCAGAAAGAAAAGAAGATTATGCGTTACCTAAAGAAGTTAAAGAAAAAATCATTAGAGCTAAAGAGAAAAGTAGTGAAGAATTAAGTGAAGCAAATTCTGATGAGAAAAGTTGATATTAGAACATTATAATAGAAATGATGTTTTGGAGGAGATAATTAAATTTTCTAAAGATCGTTGGCTTGCTTTCTTAATTGATAATAAAATATTTAAGAGATATCAAAATAAAATTCCTTTAAAAGCTGATAATATAGATGAATTGAAAAATTTAATTATAAAATTTAAGCCTAGATCTATATTTGCGAGTATAAATCTATATAAAAAATTAGAAAATAAAAATGATCTTGAATTAAATAATATTTATTCATGCACACCTACTATAGATATAGATAATGATATAAAAAACTGGAAAGCCACAATAAAAATAGTTGAAGAAATTGTATATTTACTCGATAAGTTCAATATAAAAAAATCTATTATAATAAAATGGTCAGGAAATGGTTGTCATTTGCATTTGAATCACAAGGCTATTTCAGAAAGCATTACTAAGAAATATCATCCTCTTGACTTGGCTTATGCTGTAGTTGAATTTATAATAAGAAAAATTGAGCCAAAAGTCTTTGAAAATAAGAAAGAATTGAAGGAACTTAAAATAGAAAATAAAATAGATGCTAAACGTGTATTTACAGCACCTTTAAGTCTGCATAGAGAACTAGATGTTGTTTGTATATGCATATCTTTGAACGATTTAAAAAATTTCGATATATCTTGGACTGCTATTAATAATTTTAAGCATTTCAAGGATTGGGACAGATTTGATGTAGGAGAATTAGATGAATTGCTCGAAATTGCTTACCGAGAAATAGGGCCGCGTTCTTTAAAGAGATATAAAAGAAAGTATCCTCCTGTAGATGAACAAATAAGGCAATTTCTTGATAAATACGGCAATTTGAAAGTATAATGAATTTTTTCGAGTAAAAGTTTAAATATTATTAAGTGGGTAATTAGCAAAATTTAATGACAGATTTAAAAGCCCTGCTCATACTAGAAGACGGAAGTTTTTGGAAGGGTCGGGGCTTCGGTTTTCCACGTAAAGTCTTTGGAGAAGTGGTTTTCAATACTGGAATGGTAGGATATCCAGAAGCTTTCACAGATCCTTCATACCTTAATCAAATATTAGTTATGACCTATCCTCTTATAGGTAATTATGGTGTTCCAGAATTAACTTATGATGAATATGGATTGCCAATAGGTTTCGAATCAGAAAAAATTCAAATATCTGGCTTAGTTGTTCAAGAAGCTTGCGAAATCCCAAGCCATCCTAGTTCTAAATATTCAATTCATGAATGGTTATTTAGACAAGGAATTCCTGCTATTCAAGATGTAGATACTAGAGAAATAACCAAAAGGCTTAGAAATAAAGGCGTTATGATGGGAGCATTGGTAGTTAGCGAAGATGAAATTAATGAGGATGAAATTTATGCAGAATTGAAGAAAGCAGAGAAGTATGATGCTAAATTCATCGCTCCTCCTAAAATAGAGCCTAAATTTTATGGTGAAAAAGGTCCTTTAGTTGCTTTCATCGATTGTGGAGCAAAAGCTAGTATTATAAGAAATGTACTAAATCGAGGTTTCAGGATAATAAGGTTACCATATGATACAGATTTCGATGAATTGCTTTCTTATAATCCAAAAGGAGTTATTGTTAGCAATGGACCAGGAAATCCTAAAAAATTCACAAAAACGATAGAACTTATAAAGAATATCATAGATTCTCGCATTCCTACCTTAGGCATATGTTTAGGAAATCAGTTAATAGCTCTAAGCTATGGTGCAAATACTTTCAAAATGAAATATGGTCATAGAGGTCAAAACAAACCATGCGTTAATTTACAAGAAAATAGAGTTTACATAACAAGTCAAAATCATGGTTATGCCGTTGATCCTGATTCGTTGAAAGATAAAACTTTAAAGATTTGGTGGATTAATGCTGATGATTCAACTATTGAAGGTTTAATTGATTTGGAAAGGAATGTAATTTCTGTTCAATTCCATCCTGAAGCAAATCCTGGTCCTTATGATACCTTGTTTGTCTTTGAGATTTTCAAGAAAATAGTTGAAAAGGTGGATTATCATGCCTAGATTTGAAACTATTAAAAAAGTATTAGTCTTAGGAAGTGGTGCTATTAAAATTGCAGAAGCAGGTGAATTTGATTATTCTGGTAGCCAATGTATTAAGGCGTTGAAAGAAGAAGGAATCAAAACAGTTTTAGTTAACCCAAATATTGCTACGATACAAACAGATAGAAACTTAGCTGATTCAATTTATTTCTTACCTGTAACAAGTAAATATGTAGCTGAAGTAATAGAAAAAGAAAGGCCTGACGGAATACTTTTAGGATTCGGTGGTCAAACTGCTCTTAACTGTGGAGTAGAGCTAAAGAAAAACGGTATCTTAGATAAATATGGAGTAAAAGTATTAGGCACTTCTATCGAAGCGATTGAAACTGCAAGCGATAGAGAAAAATTCAAGCAAACAATGTTAAAAGCTGGAATAAATGTTGCAAAAAGTAAAAGTGCTTATTCAGTTGAAGAAGCTAAGGCATATGCAAAAGAATTAGGTTATCCTGTAATGATAAGGGTAGCTTTTACTTTAGGAGGTAAAGGAGGAGGGATCGCAAAAAATGAAGATGAATTGATAGAAATTGTTGAAAGAGGCTTAGCTCATAGCTTAATAAAAGAAGTTTTGTTAGAAGAGTATCTAGGCGAATTGAAGCAAATAGAATATGAAGTAATGCGAGATTATGTAGGAAATTCAATAACTGTATGCAACATGGAGAACATTTTAGGAATGAGAATACATACAGGAGATAACATTGTTGTAGCACCATCGCAAACATTGACAAATCATGAATATCATTTGTTAAGAGAAGTTTCAATAAGGGTCGTTAATACGATAAAGCTTGTAGGTGAGTGTAATGTCCAATTTGCACTCGATTCTAATACAGGCAATTATTATGTAATAGAAATCAATCCTAGAATGTCTAGATCTTCAGCATTGGCATCTAAAGCAACAGGATATCCCATAGCATATATGGCTGCAAAGTTAGCAATAGGCTACACTCTTCCTGAACTTTTAAATAAAATAACAAAAATGACTACTGCAGCATTCGAACCTTCATTAGATTATCTAGTATTAAAAATGCCTAGATGGGATTTCGACAAATTCCCAAGAGTAGATAGAAGATTGAGGACTCAAATGAAATCAGTTGGAGAAGTTATGGCTATAGGTAGAAGCTTTGAAGAAGTATTGCAAAAAGCAATTCGCATGCTAGATATTGGCAAAGATGGATTAGTGGCAAACAGAGATGAAGAGGATTTGAGCATTGAAGAAATTGAGAAAAAATTAGAGGAGCCTGATGATAAAATAATGTTCTATGTAGCGAAAGCAATAAAGAAAGGAATGAGTATTGAAAGAATTGTGAAATTATCTAGAATAGACCCGTGGTATCTTTGGAAGATAAAGAATATCGTAGACATGGAAGAAGAATTGAAGAAAACAAATCTTAAGGATATTAAAGAATTGAAGGAAAAAATTCTTAAAGCAAAGAAATTAGGATTTTCTGATAGGCAAATTGCTCGTATTCTAAAAATAGATGAAGCTCAAGTTAGAAATTTGAGAAAAGAGCTTGGAATAAAGCCTGTAACTAAACAAATCGATACGTTGGCTGCTGAATGGCCAGCAAGCACAAATTACCTTTATTTAACTTATAATGCAACGCATGACGACCTTGATTACTCTGGATCAAAGAAAAAAGTAATGGTTCTAGGAAGCGGGCCATATAGAATAGGTAGTTCTGTCGAATTTGATTGGGCTACAGTTAACATGATTTGGGCTGTTAAGAAATATGGAATCGACGAAGTGATTGTCATCAACTGCAATCCTGAAACAGTATCTACAGATTATGATATTAGCGATAAGCTTTATTTCGAAGAATTAACGCTAGAAAGGGTCTTAGATATTTATGAAAAAGAAAATCCTTTAGGAATCATAGCATGTGTTGGGGGCCAAACAGCTAATAATCTCATTCCAAAACTTGCAAGATTTGGTGCAAGATTGTTAGGTAGCAGTTATGAAAGTATTGAAATTGCGGAAAACAGAAAGAAATTCAGCGAATTCTTAGATTCCCTAGGAATTAAACAACCTCCTTGGAATGATTTCACAAGTTTAGAGGATATATTTGAATTTGCTTATAAAGTTGGATATCCTGTAATCGTTAGACCATCTTTTGTGCTCAGCGGTTCTGCAATGGAAGTTGCATGGACTCCTACTCAACTTAAAAAATATCTTGAAAGAGCTACGAAGGTTAGTCCTGAATATCCAGTTACTGTTAGCAAATTCATAATAAACGCTAAGGAAGTTGAAGTAGATGCTGTATCAGACGGTAATAAAACAATAATCGGTGCAATTATTGAGCATATTGAAAATGCAGGTGTTCATTCAGGTGATGCTACGATGGTTATACCCCCTTTAACGTTAAGTCCTGAAATACAAGAAAAGATAATTGATATCACGAATAAAATAGCAAAAGGTTTAAAGATAATAGGTCCTTTCAACATTCAATTCATTGTTAAAGATCAAGAAATTTATGTCATCGAATGCAACTTAAGAAGTTCAAGATCGATGCCTTTTACTTCAAAGTTTACAGGCGTCAATTTAATTGAATTAGCTGCACAAGCTATCATGAAAGGTAAAATAGAATGTGATGTAAAGCCATATATTAAGGGTTATGCAGTTAAAGTTCCACAGTTTTCTTTTATGCAATTAGATAAAGCTGATCCTGTGTTAAGTGTTGAAATGCGCTCTACTGGTGAAGTAGCATGCTTCGCTGATACCTTTTATGAAGCATTCTTCAAAGCATTAGAAGCTTCAGGCTTAAGAATTTCATTTAAAGGTAATGTTCTCATATCAGTAGGAGGAACAGAGCTTAAGCAGAAGATACTTCCTATAGCTATTAAATTAAGCGAACTAGGATACAACTTGTATGCTACGGAGCATACAGCTGAGTTTCTTAAAAACTATAATCTCAAAGTTAATGTTGTTTATAAAGTAAAGGAGGTTAACAGAAGACCCAACATTTTAGAAATTTTAAGAGAAGGCAAAGTGGATCTTGTAATAAATATTCCTTATTCGATAACACTTGAAAAATTCTCAGAAATGTTGGAAGATGACTATCTAATAAGAAGGAAAGCAGTTGAGCTAAATATTCCTGTTCTTACAAGGCTTGAAACAGCTCAAGCTTTGGTTGAGGCTTTAGAGTTCATAATTAAGAAAAAACATTTATTGACAGTAAATGAATGAGAAAATCTTCGATATAGCTAAAAAGTTATTTGAAAGCCATAGAGAGATTCTAGATCCTACTATTCTGAAGAATGTTGAAGTTGAAAATATGATAAGAGAACTTGGATATGTTGAGAGCTTTAAAGAAGAAGAAATAATTTTGATAAAAATAAAGTGGGCTAATATCGTTTTTAATTCATCTTCTCTCCTCTAATATTCCTGCACCTATATGTACCCTGTCAATATGTTTTGACAATTCTTTTTCATTAGTAAATATAGAACCGCAAAAGGCGCATACTAAACCTTTTATTTCTTCAATTTCTTGAGTAATTTCTTCACTAGGCTTTAGATCACCAATTAAAGTTCTTAAAGTAAGAATGCCGATTATTTCGTTACCATCTCGAACAGGCAGCCTTCTTATATTTTTCTCCTTAAAAATTTTTATTGCTTCACTTATATCTTTATCTTTTTCTATCGTTATCAAGGGACTAGACATTATTTCTTTAGCTTTTGTCTTTATTGGATCTTTACCTTCAGCAACTACTTTATAGAGTATGTCTCTTTCTGTTATTATTCCTACATATTGATTTCCTTCTTTAATTAATACACTTCCTACTTTCTTTTCCTTCATGAGTTCAGCAATATACCTTATATTATCTTCAACGCTGGCGCTTACAATGAATTTCCTCATTTTATCTTCAACTTTAGGCATAAGTAAAATTTTGGTTTAGAGAATAAAAACCTAGAGAAAGTGGGGTCGAGGGGACTTGAACCCCCGGCCTTTGGGTCTCTCCGCTCCAGAACTTCATCATCGCATATGCTCAAATTTTCTTTATTGTGTTCTGGAGCCCAACGCCCTACCTTGCTAGGCTACGACCCCCTACTATAAATAATATTTAGATGCTAAAAATTAAATTTTCCTCACTTTACGATATATATAGAGGTTCAAGATGATCTGTAAAAACAGAATAAACGTTAATGCAGAAATATAAGCGTAATCTGAACCGCTAAGCTCAGTTCTAGTTTTATATAAGCTAATAACTAGAGTTTTGTCGCCGTCTAGAATAAATGTTTGTGTAAAATTAACAAATCCTTCCTTTAATACTTCTATTTTATAATTTCCCGAAGGTAAAAGCAGATTTGTAAATCCATATTCAATTCTTGAATCAAATAACAATAGATCATTATAGTAGATTTTAACTGTTGCGTTGGGCTTATCTAATCCTTCAGCTATTATTTCTAAAGTTAAATTATAAAATTTATAAGATATAATATTAATACCATAATCATCTATAGTTTTATTATATAAAAGTTTCAATGGTATCTTTGCATTATTAATATTAATAATTATATTACTAGGCATATCTTTATATATTAAAATGGCTTTATCATTAATAGTATATGATAATGAATCTTTAACTATTAAATTAAAGTTTTTCACAAAATTGTTTTTAGCTGTATTATATAACATTATTTCCGTAATTTTATAGTCAAACTTTTTCACTATAAAGTAGTACCTTGAATTTTCTTTTACGATAAGTGCTACGTAAATGTTTTTCAGCGAACTCGTTGAGTTATATTCAAAGAGATTTGAAAATTCGAAATTTAAACTACCTTTTATGGCTATTCCATTAATCGTTTCGTTATTCTCTAGTTTAACCTCTTTCAATACTTGATAAAATATACCGCTCGTTTTTTGGTATATGAAAAAAGTATTATAGTTATACGATAAAGAACTTTCATTTCTAGTATAATTAATGTTCAAATATATCAACTTATCTCCTAAAATATTTGTAATAGGAATAATTATTTTATCTTTACCTATTATAAAGTTTTCAAAGGAGTATTTTGCAATAAGAGAGGGCGTATAAGTAATTACTCTTGTACCGTTTATTGTTTTATCAAAGACATTTTGATAGTATAAATATATATCTAATTTATCTACTTTAAGATTAATATATCCTTTAGTTGAATTATATATTAATGGCATTATTATTAAACTATTGTTTTTGATATCCTGCTTTATAACTGAAAAGCCTATTCTAGTTATTTTAGTTCCTTCGATTCCACTACTTGTTTCCACTATAAGTTGATTCGTGAAGTTAAGGATGGATTCATTTGTTAAAAGCCCTAAGTAAAAACTCGCATTTCTGAAAGTCTTAGGTAATGTAAAATTAGTATTAATAAAAAACATATTATTTGAAACATTAAGGCTATATTCGAAATCATTTATAATTTTTTGTTTTTTTACATAATTGATAAATGCTTGAATATAAATTATTCCTATCTCGTCTTTTACTATTATTTTATAATAACCATACTTTTGATTATCGAAAGTATAAATCTTTTGAATCTCATTACTCTTCAGTTTGACTATTAATATTTCTTCGTTAATCGGTGATAGTAATGTTAGATAAAATGATAAGCTATTCTGCGCTAATATCTCCACATATAACGAATCACCGTCTTCGACCATTAATGAACCTAAACGATAAGAATAAAGACTATCTTTCTCGGTTCCGATTAATAAATCTTGGATTATTTCTCCTTTTACATGAATATTATTTAATAATGAGATGAGGAGAATAAGAAGTATAAAAGAGATTGGTCTTCTCATTTTTTATTTGATACGTAGAAAATTATGATTAGCATTATAACTGGAACTAATAATACAAAACTAATATAAGGATTATTTAATAAAGCGACTACACTTTGTGCCAAATAAATTAGAGTAATTGAGATTAATACACTTACCAAAGATGTTAAAGCTAATTTTCTTAATATTTCAATATAATTTTTCTCTATCTCAATCGTTTCTTTTTTGTAATAAAGTTTTTCATCGTACAATTCTAAGTTGTTTATAATTGATTTCAAGGCATAAATATAGGATGCGAATAATGCAATTGGTAGTATATAATAAATTGAATTATCTTGAATGCCTTTTATTAACTCAATCTGATTAGGTTCTATGTTTGCTCCTGAAAATAATGATTGGAAAGCTGCTAAGTAAGCTAAGAATAGATTCAATTCAAAAATTCCTAATTTATTTATCTGTATTTCGCCTATGCTTGATAGTTGCAAACTAATAGCTATCTTCAAAACATAACAATTAATTGTACCGATCGTGAATAATAAGATCATTTTAAAAGGATTTCTAAACCCTGTTTCTCTAGAAAAAAGCGAAATCAACGCTATGATTGGCGGTATTACGGTATTACTTAAAAGAATGTATGTAATATTCTCGAGTGCCAATTCTCTGCTGTTGGAGTAATATGCGCCGATTAAAGGAATTATTATGGAAAGCAAGAAAATAGAATAAACAGACAGGAAAGCTCTCCGAGTACCATCCTTAACCATTTGTAGCGATAACTGATATATGAATGTTAGCAAAAAATTCATTATAAAAAATATGTTACTAGACACTAAAATATATTGAGCAATGTATATTAATAAGGCTATATAATTTGTCGAAATAAATATATATAAAAATGAAATAAACAACAAATATATCAAAATTGTATCTAAGTTAAATCTTTCTTGTCTCATATTCAATCAAGCTTCTATATCTCATATTATTATATGCTCTTACTATCTCTTTTATGATATCATCTTGAAATATTATTTTAGTTGATATATTATATTTTTCTATTTCCTCTTTTATCATATTAAGGCATATATTTTCAGATGAATACAATATTGAATTTATATTATCTTTTATATCCTCTCTATGGAAAGATCTGAGAATTATGACTTCAAATCTTATATTTTTACATTTTATAAATAGATCTAAAATGTTGTTATTTATAATCCCACGATCGCATATAAAAAAGAAATATGTGTTAAGATCATATTTTAATAATAAAGAAACTAATTTGTTTATATCATTCTTTGTTGGCTTATTTTTTATTTCACCTAAATATTTAATTAAATTATAGAGTTCAATAAAGTTTTTTATTAAGAATTGATCAACATTATTATTATAAAGAAAAATAAATTCTAAATACGTGTTATATTTTAATGCAACACTCGCGAATGTTATGATAGATTCAGCAAGAATGTCTATTTTTCTTTCTCCTTCTTTACCTTCAAACATAGTATCCTCTATTATGACAACTGTTCTGAAAACGTTCTTTCCTTCCTCTTCCTTTTCTATTATGTACAATTTTCTCTCAGGCGATTTGGCAACTTGGCGCCATGCTATTCTTCTTAAATCATCCCCTATTGTATATTCTCTACTGCTATAAAATTCAAATCCTTCTCCTTTTCTTCTCGTACTCTTAAGTCCATATTCACTATAAAGTATTGCGCTTCTTATTAAGTTGCTAATTTGAGCTGATACACTAGGGTAACACGATATCTTATTGTAATACTTATACTCTTTTTTTACAAAAAAGAACTGAAAGGGATCAAATGCAACTATTTTTAAAGTTTGAAATTCATGAACACCTATTTCTTTTGGCAATAAATAGTAGCTTATTTTTGTTATTCCTTTTTTTAATTTGCCATTAAATCCTAACTTGCCTTCATAGTAGAAAAAGCCTGATGGAATTTCATCAATAATTACTACATAGGGGATGTCTTTTGTGCTTTTTATTTCTAGTTCAATTTTTATCGGTGAATTTCGAAAACATTTGTCATCAAGAATCCTTCTGATCTCAAGATATTTTAAAGCATTCAATATTCTAATGAATCTAAGAGCTTCGATTAATGTAAGAGTTATAAAAGAAATAGAAAAAATGTAAAGCCAAGAAAATGAAAAGATTATTGAAAGTATACATAATAATATTGAGTTATAAATCACGAAATAACCATTGTGAGTTATCATTATCTAGGAGCTTGAATAGATTTCATACAATCATCGATTATTGTTTTTAGATCTGAGTATAGGTCAGTGATTTGCCTAGGATTCCTTAGACTTCTATATTCAAGCGATAGAATTAATCTGTGATTTAGTATGGGGAATAATAATTCTTTTATATCATCAGGAATCACATAATCCCTTCCTTCAATAGCTGCTAATGCTTTACTAGCTCTTATCAATAAAACTGCCGCACGGGTACTCGCCCCTAGAGTTAACCTTTTATCTGATCTAGTTCTGTTTACTATATCTATAACGTATTTCTCTATATCCTGATTTACATGAATTTTTTCAACATCTTTAATAAACCTTAATATACTATTTTTATCAATGATTGAATTTGTGTTAATTTCAAGATTTTTACCGTATTTTCTAATCACTTCCATTTCTTCCTCAAAACTTGGATAATTCAAAAGCATTCTGAACATAAATCTATCTAATTGTGCTTCAGGTAAAGGATAAGTACCTTCTAATTCTAATGGGTTCTGAGTTGCTATTACTAAAAACGGCTTATCAAGCTGTCTTGTTATTCCTCCTACAGTTATTTGTCTTTCTTGCATAGCTTCAAGCAAGGCAGATTGAGTTTTAGGTGGTGCTCTATTTATTTCATCTGCAAGTAGAATGTTTGTAAATATTGGTCCTTCGTAGAAGATGAATTCTTGCGATTTCATATCGAATACATAACTTCCAATAATATCTGAAGGCAAGAGATCTGGTGTGAATTGAATTCTTTTGAATTTAAGATCTAAAATTTGAGCAAAAACTTTTGCTAACAAGGTCTTTGCTATTCCAGGTACACCTTCAAGCAATACATGACCTTCACTTAATAATGCAATCGTTATATATTTTATTTCTTTATCTCGTCCTATTACATATTTCGCTATTTCCTCTTTTAGATTTTTATAAAATGATTTAATCTCCTCCATCTAAAATCTTTATGATATCATCATATTTAACTATCAATTCCTTAATATCCTTAATGTCTTCTGTTTTTATTAAGAATTTTTTTATCTTTTTCATAGCTTTTTTACCATATATCTTTTCGATTTTATCAAAATTAATAAAATAAGGAACTTGGATATAACCTAGTTTTTTTGATATCTTATGATATATTATAAATTTCATGTTTTCAATAATAAATTTTCTCTCATTTTCTTTATCTAGGTATTTATTGATTAATGTTGCCAAATTCGATTTATAATTTATTCGTTTAATAAAACCTTTTATCAAATATTTATCTCTAAAATTATGACCTACAATTAATAATAATATAATTAATGATAAAAATAATACTAAATTGAAAAATTCAAGTAATTGCATATTGGATTTTACTTGATAATTCTTTTAAATTATGAAGAAATTCATTTATCTCTCCATTAGTAGGTTCGTGTTCTCCGAATCTTACTTTTTCGTAAGATAAATAGAGCTTATATATGATTTCCTTCACGAAATTAGAAGGAATAGTTCTGTTATATTCATTTATTCTCTCTCTTTCAGTCAAATAAGGTTCCACCTTTACGTTCAATAATTTCTCTAGAAAATTACTTAAATAAATGTATGATTGAATTATTGCAGTTTTGCTATTTTTTTCACTTATTAATTTATGGAATAAGTCAATAATATCTTCAAGCTCTTTCATAATACTTTGTACTTTATCTTCAAGCTCTTTCTTCTTTAGCATGAGCTCTCTTTTAATCGCTCTCTTTTTTCTTAAATATAGTATTGATAAAATTATTGTAACTATTAGTAAAAAAATAAATATAGGAAGCCAAATATAATAAATAAATTCTCCTAATCTCAAATTCATACACAAAAGTAATATTATAAAAATTTTATGTATTAACATAGTCTGTTATTTTAGTTTTAGATAGTACAAGATATAAATCAATACTATTTATATTATTTAAATCAATATAACTTCTGATAGGGCCGGCATATTTTGTAAATATATACTCTATGTTATCTCTAAAAACGAATATATCTTTACTTTCTGCAATACCAATTGCATATTTATTGAAGTACAAAATAGAAAAGATAGCGGTATAGTTGTTTTCTAAAAGATAGCTTATACTTTTTATTTCTGTATTAACAGTTAAATATTCTCCTTTTTCGTATTCTAAAATTGAGTTTCCATCGAAGTCATATACATTCGCAATAGTCGGTCTTAAACTATTTACTTCAAACCAAACAGATATGAATTTATCCTTATTCAAAAATAATATAATGCTCTTTGGTTGTACGTGAACAACGCTATATGTGCTTTGTAAAGCATTTAATTGTTTATTTGTAGCAACTGGTAACCAAAATGAAACATCAATTGTTATATTATAGATCCCCAAGTTTAATTTAGTTTCGTAAAATGTGCCATTATTCAATATAGCGGCAGCTACTAAAGATTGCTTGGTCATATCATAAATTTTTGCTAAAATAGAATTTTCTTTTGAACTTATTAGATATAACGTGTTATTTAAGTGAATTTTAACTTGCAATCTTATGGAGAATTTTTCTTGCTTAGTATTATTTCCTGGATTAATCGAATTTTCATTTCCAGTCTTTGATCCCACTTGTATTGCAAATAAGGATGCAAAAGAGAGCTGAAAATTGAAAGCATAAGTAATCAACAGTATGAGCGAAATGAATATGAGAAGATAACTCAAATAATCTTTCTTATTGTTCACAATATTGAATTTATAAGTAATGAATAAAAATGTGTCATCATAAAAATGGAAGAAATTCCTTCCGTTATAAAAAAGGGAGGTTTATCTTTAATATACTATGGTTTAACAGCTTTCATTTCTATGCTAGTATCATTAATTGCTACGAGAAAGTTGGAACCTACAGAATTCGGTACTTATCAATTTTTAGTAATCTATGCTTCATTTTTTAATTTAGGAGTTAATTCACTTGGATGGTTTTTGACACGCTTTATTGCTCGTGGATATGATGTTAGAAAAGAGGCAATTAAAATTGGTTTGCCATTAATTCTTGTTTCTGACTTATTACTTTTCATTTCATTGGTTTTTGTTTCAAAAGCCTCAATTGCTTTAAATTTTAATCTAGTTCTCTTAACATTTTCGTTGTTTCTTACCCAATCCCTTTTTTTATTAATTATAGGCGCTATTCAAGGAATAGATGTATCAATTGTATATATGGGTAATTTAATTCAAGCAATATCAAGACTTTTCCTGTTATTTGTAGGAATATACATTCTATTTGAAAAATTATCTGTTGAATTTTTCATATTAGTGATTTTAATTGCAAACTTGATCGCTACGATTTTCTTACTCACTAAATTTTTGAAATTCAAAGGAATAGAGCAAAGGGGTTCCCTTATAAACACTTTTAAAAGATTTTGGTACGTACCTTTTTTGAATTCATTGTTTGTTTCAATGATAATCTATGATTCTGTTTTGATGACGATTTTGCTTTCTTCAACCATAACTTTGGCTTTTTTTAGAAGCGCATATATTATTGCAAGCGTTGTAGGTTACATTCAAGTTTTTGTTCAAGCATATTATAGAGAATTTCTAGAAAAAGATTCAATCAAAGGCTTGACACAAGCAATAAAAGTCCTTGTTCTTTTAAGCGCCATGATTACTTTTTTGATAATGAGTATTGGCGATTTATTACTTGCTATATTGAGACCTTTATATGTTTCTTCTTATCTTCCTTTAATATTGTTATCCATAAGTTTCTTCATGGGAAATATGGCATCGTTATTTGGCTCTTCTATATTAAGTTTAGAAAAGACAGACTTGTATACTAGCGAAAGGAGCTTTAAAAATACTCAATTTTATACCGTTACAAAGATTTTGTTATATCAGACCGTTTTTCAATACACGGGCATCATATTTCTCGCTTATCTTTCAAAAATTTTTGCCTTGGAACCAGTAGTTATAGCAGTTTATTGGTCTTTAGTATGGTTGATGGCGAACATTTTAACGTTTTCTCTTTATTATAAGAAACTAAGAGATTTGCACTTAATTACTTTCCCAAGTGTTAGTGTTGGAAAATATGTTGTTATTTCAATGATTTCTTCAATAATAACATATATTATGAAACCTCGAGGCATTTCATCTAATTTATTTTCACAATTTTTTATTTCTTCTTTATATGCTTTAATATATTTGGCAATTTTCTTTTCGTTATTATTACTACTTGATGAGAACATTCGAAAAAGAGTAATTCGTATATCCCTTAGTCTTTTAAAATAAAAATTTTTGATTGAAGAAAATATGACAATGATTGAAGAACTAAAAGAGTTGACAAATTTAGATGGGCCTTCAGGATTTGAAAACGAGGTAAGAGATTATATCAAGAAAAAATTAGAGAAACAGCTGGAAATTAAAGTAGATAAGATAGGAAACGTGATCGCTAAAAACGAATCGAATAAAAAACCTAACGTTTTAATTTGTGCACATATGGATGAGGTAGGTTTTATAATTCAAGATATAACAGAAGATGGCTTCATAAAAGTAGCTCCCATTGGAGGATGGGATGAAAGAATCTTATTAGGCATGCCTGTTAGGATTTTATCAAGAAGAAAAATAATTGGTGTATTTTCTACATTGCCTCCTCATATATTGAAAGCTGAGGAAGCCACGAAAGTACAGCGGATAGAAGATTGCTTTATTGATACAGGATTGAATAAAAAAGAATTATTAGAAGAAGGTATTGATATAGGCACTTTCGTTACACCTCATTCGGATTTCATAATTAATAAAGACGTAATTATTACAAAGGCGTTAGATGATAGAGTAGGCTGTGCTTTGCTCATCGAAATAGCTGAGAAAATTAAATCCTTTGATTATTCCATCACGTTAGGAGCAACTGTTCAAGAAGAAGTAGGATCTAGGGGAGCAAAAGTCCTTATTAATCAAGTTGATCCAGATATTGCGATAATATTAGAATGCACAGTAGCTGCAGATATACCTGGTGTTGAATTTCATAGACAACCAACAGCTCTTAAAAAAGGTCCTGCATTGACATTGGTCGATAAAACTATGATAGCAGATAAGAGACTTTTTGATATGGCTTTGAAAATTGCGAAGGAAAGAGGAATTCAATATCAAATTAAAAAACCAATATACGGCGGTACTGATGCAGGAGCTATTCATATAGCAGGAAGAGGAATACCTTCACTAGTTATATCATGTCCTGCAAGATATATTCACTCAGCAAGTTCCTTAACAACGATTGAGAATTTAGAAGAAACTAAAAGATTAGTTATAGCAATTTTAGAAGAAATAAATAAAGATTTTAAAATAATCTAACTTTTTTATCTAAAATATCTTTCCAAATATAAGGAAGTTTGTTAAGTTCTTCTTTTACAATTGAACTCAATGTTGCTTCATCAGGACCGCTTTTTTCTGGAATTACTTTTAAGTTTATGGTTTTAGGTTCATTTATAGGATGTCCAATGCTACTAACCATATAGCAATAAACTTCTTTGATATCTTCACATTCAGACACTATCCTATCACAAATTCTTTGAGCCGTTATTGAATATAATTTACCAGTATGTGAAACTGGATTCTTTCCTGCAGTAGCTTCAAGAGTCATAGTCCTGAAAGGTGTTATCAATCCGCTTGCTCTGTTTCCTCTTCCTACTTGTCCATCATCACCATGCTCAGCGCTTGTGCCAGTTACAGTTAAATAATAAATATTATTTTTATAATCGTCTGCGGCATTAACTACAACTTCATACTTATATTTTGTATTTGAATCTATAATATATTCAGCTTCTTTTTTTACTATATTTTTTATCTTATCATATTCTTTTTCATTATTAATGTATTTTGATATAAAAGCACATGCGATTATAACTTTTAATTTATCTTCTATTCTTATGCTCATAACTTTAATATCTTCACCTACTGCAGGATATTCGTCTTTTAATTTTTTACTGTTGAGATGTCTTTCTATATTTAAAGTTATATTCTCAACAGCAGAGAAAGGAGCAAAGCCTACACCGAAGCTTGTATCATTGGCTAAAGGAATTTCCTTACCTTTTTCAAAATTCTTGACCAAATCAACGCTTCCTCCTCTAATTTTTGTATCTATGATCATATGCATATCAGGATCGAGAAATCTCATTTCTCTTTTAATTAAATTCTTTATTGCTTCCTTAGCTATTTGATCAACAGGTATAGTCTCATTATTTATGATCCTTGTAGCTCTACCAACTAATAATAGGTATATCGGTTCAGTAATGATGCCTCCTCCAAATTCGACTTTTGCTTGGCCACCAGCTAAAACTGCTTTGTCTACATTATGGTGGAATATTCTACCATATTTACTCAAGAAATATTTAGAAAGTTCAATGCTTACTTCTTCTGCAGCCATATCGCAAATAGAGTCAGGATGACCTTTTCCTTTTCTCTCAACCATTTCAACAGGTAATTCTGGTACAGCTCTCTGGTTTGAAAAGGATATTATTAAATCCATTCTCTTATTTCATCTTCATGCCTTTATAAAAATCTTAGGAATTTTTTTGCAGTATATGAATATTATAAACGAGTGAGAAGATCTGCTTTTGTAACAATTCCTTCAATTTTTCCATTTGTCATAACTAAGACAGCCTGATAATATGATAAGATGTAAAAAAGCAAGCTTATAGGTGCATTATTAGGAACAATCGGAAATGGTGGGCCTATATAATTTTCAACTTTATCATTCATTACTTTCCTTTCATCAGCACCCTTGGCAATCCTTTCAATAATATTCTGTTCAGTAATGCTTCCTATTACTTTCCCTTCTTCAATTACAGGTAATTGGGATATCCCATAATCTGCCATCTTCTTAACTACATCTTTAACTCTTTCATCTCTCCTTGCAAAGATTACGTTTCTAGTCATGATTTCGCTAACTTTTCTTGACTTATCTAGTATTCTAGATAATAGTATTTCTGAAAGGGTCTTCATTTTACTATAAGTAGGATCCACTTCTCCTCTTTCAAGTTTTGCTATGAAAGATTGACTAACTTTACATAATCTTGCTAATTCCTTTTGCGTTAAATTTGCTTCTTTTCTAAATTTCTCAACTTCATTTGGCTCTATTATTATTTGCATATTCATTTATTCAAAATCAATTGCTTAAAAGTTTGATATTATCAACTATAACTTTTATATAACATATTCTCCATATTGATATAGTCATGGCTAATTCAGAATCTCCTAGTGTTGAACTCACAGTAATGGATGCTGAGCCAGATAAAGTGGGAACAGCTTATGTATCGATAAGCAGAGAAGTAATGAATGAATTAGGTTTGGTTCCAGGAGATGTCGTAGAAATAATAGGAAAGAAAACCACATATGCACTAGTTTATCCTTTGAGACATGATTATGATAGAAGCATAATAAGGATGGATAGTACGATAAGGAAAAATGCACGTGTCTCGCTTGGAGATATCGTAACAGTGAGACCTGCAAGGCTTAAAACAGCTTTAAAAGTTGTAATAGCTCCTGTAAATCAGCCTTTACCGCCAGATATTTTACATTATGCAAGGAATAGACTTCAAAATCAATATTTCTATAATCCTAGACCTGTAACGAAAGGAGATTTGATAAATGTATCTATAGGCTTAGGTAATGTATTCACTTTAGCGATAGTTTCAGTAACACCTGGCCCTGCAGGAATTGTAAATGAGCAAACTGAAATAATACTTAAAGAAGAACCTGTTAAGGAAGAAATCGTTGCTGGTCCTGCTGTAACTTTTGAAGACATAGGAGATCTTGAGGAAGCAAAAGCAAAAATAAGGGAAATCGTAGAATTACCTTTAAAGCATCCTGAATTATTCAAAAGATTGGGGATCGATCCTCCGAAAGGAGTGTTGTTGATAGGGCCTCCTGGAACAGGAAAGACTTTATTAGCTAAAGCTGTGGCTGGTGAAAGCGGAGCATACTTCATAACGATAAACGGTCCTGAAATAATGAGCAAGTTTTATGGCGAATCTGAAGCAAGATTAAGAGAAGTTTTCAAAGAAGCAGAGCAAAATGCACCTGCAATAATTTTCATAGACGAAATAGATGCCATAGCTCCTCCTAGAGGTGAAGTTGTTGGAGAAGTAGAAAAAAGAGTTGTTTCGCAATTGCTGGCCTTGATGGATGGAATGAAAGGTAGAGGAAATGTAATCGTAATTGCAGCTACGAATAGACCTGAAGCAATAGATCCTGCTTTGCGAAGACCTGGAAGATTCGACAGAGAGATTGTGATAGGTATGCCAGATAAGAAAGCCAGAAAGGAAATATTAATGGTTCATACAAGACATATGCCTTTAGATTCCAACGTAAATCTTGATGAATTAGCTCAAATAACCCATGGTTTTAGTGGTGCAGATATAGCTGCATTGGTAAGAGAAGCTGCAATGCATGCATTAAGAAGATTTTTACCTAAGATAGATTTAGAAAAAGGCGTTATTCCTCCAGAAGTTCTTCAAAATTTAAAAGTAACGAAGGAAGATTTTGAGCTTGCTTTAAGAGATGTCCAGCCTTCAATTTTAAGAGAAATCCTAGTTGAAGTTCCAGATGTTAAATGGGAAGATATAGGTGGCCTTGAAAATGTTAAGCAAATACTTAGAGAAGCTGTAGAATTGCCATTCAGGAGGCCAGAGGTATTTGAAATGGCTGGTATAAGACCTACTAAAGGAATATTACTTTTCGGTCCTCCAGGTACTGGAAAAACATTACTTGCTAAAGCTGTAGCTACAGAAAGCGAAGCTAATTTCATAGCAATAAGAGGACCAGAACTTCTGAGTAAGTGGGTTGGGGAGTCTGAAAGGGGCATAAGAGAAGTATTCAAAAAAGCAAGACAAGCAGCTCCTTGTGTTGTTTTCTTCGATGAAATAGATGCCATAGCTCCTGCGAGGGGAACAAGGCTAGGTGATTCAGGGGTTACTGAACGTATGGTTAATCAGCTTCTAACAGAAATGGATGGTATTCAAACACTTAGAAATGTAGTTGTAATAGGTGCTACTAATAGAGTTGATATACTCGACCCTGCATTATTAAGGCCTGGAAGATTCGATCTTATAGTATATGTTCCTCCACCAGATTTCGCTGCAAGATTGCAAATACTTAAAATCCATACTCGCAAGATGCCATTAGCTAAAGATGTAGATCTTGAAGACTTAGCTAGGAGAACTGAAAATTATACAGGTGCAGATCTAGAAGCGTTATGTAAAGAAGCAGGCATGCTAGCTATAAGAGAAAATCCAACACCTTTCCAAGTTTCTAAGAAGCACTTCGAAGAAGCTCTTAAAACAGTAGGTCCTAGTCTTTCACCAGATGATATCAAATATTATGAAGAAATGTACAGGAACTTTAGAAGGACTACAACAAGAAGAGAAACAAGACCAATTGGTATCTATATGTAATGTCAAAGAGGATATTAATATTAGGTGCTGGAGGTAGAGATTTTCATATATTCAATGTTTTATTCAGAGATAATATTGAATACGAAGTTGTAGCATTCACAGCTTCTCAAATTCCTGGTATAGCTAATAGAATTTATCCTCCTTCACTTGCTGGTAAACTTTATCCAAAAGGCATACCGATTTACGATGAGCAAAGATTGGGTGAAATAATAAAAGAACACAAGATAGATGAAGTGATCTTGGCATATAGTGATTTGTTGTATGAAGATGTAATGAAGAAGGCAAGTATAGTTTTAGCAAACGGTGCTGATTTTAGATTGATTTCTCCCTTTTCTACTATGCTCAAAATAGATAGACCGGTCATAGCTGTTACTGCATCGAGAACTGGAGCTGGGAAAAGTACAATAACTAGAGCTTTAATAAAGATACTTAAGAAATTCAAAGTTCGTTTTGTTGTAATAAGACATCCGATGGCTTATGGGGATCTTGAGAAAAATGTCGTCGTAAGATTGGGCGATATTAATGATCTTGAAGAGTATGGTCTAACTATTGAAGAAAAAGAAGAATTCGAACCTCTATTAAGAGAAGGTGTGATTTGTTATGAAGGAGTAGACTATGCTAAAGTATTCGAAATGGCTTCTAGAGAAGCAGATGTTATTATTTGGGATGGAGGTAATAATGATTTACCTTTCGTAAAACCTAACTTAATGATAACAGCAGTTGATCCATTGAGATTGGGTCATGAAAATTCTTATCCAGGAGAAATAAATGTAAGGCTTGCTGATGTGATTGTTATAACTAAGGCGAACACAGCACCAAAAGATAACGTTGAGAAAACGAAGCTAAATGTAAGAAATCTTAATTCGAAAGCTTTAATCTTAGAAGCAGATTTTGATATAGAAGTTGATAATCCTTCTTTAATAAAAGATAGAGAAGTCTTGGTTGTTGAAGATGGGCCTACCGTTACTCATGGTCATATGCCTTATGGTGCAGGATACGTTGCAGCAATAAAATATGGTGCAAAGAAAATTATAGATCCAAGACCATATGCTAAAGGTGTCTATAAGGAGATCTATGAGAAATATTCACATATGGAGAAAGTTATTCCTACAATTGGTTATAATGAAGAACAACTTAGGGCTTTAGAAGATATGATTAATTCAATAAAGGCTGATTCTATCGTTCTAGGAACCATGTCAGATATCTCACGTTATCTAAAATTAAACAAGCCGGTTGCTAGAGTTAGCTACCATTTGAAGGAGAAAGAACATAAGCTTGAATCTATCATAGAAAACTTTTTGAATAACATTCTGAAGAAATAACTCTATCTTTTTTTGAAAGTTATAGATATCGCATCAGTATGGCATGCTGCTACACATTCAAAGCACATTATGCATTCTTTGCTATCAATCCTTCCAATTTTTGCATTGATGACATCGATTTGAACGGGACAAATTTTATTACATAATCCACATTCGTCGCATTTGCCTACGCTTCTGTATATTCCTAGAATACTTTTAGAGGAAAATATTGCATTTAGACTTCCCATTGGGCATACATATCTACACCAGAATCTAGAAATCCTCGCAGCTAAAACTAATACAATTACTAAAATGAAATATCTAATAAACAAAGCAGTATTCAGCGAAGAAAGTAGCTTATCAGCATTAGGCAAAATACCTAAGCTAAATAAAAGAGGAATTGTTCCGAATAAAGTAGCATCTGGAGCAATTGCAGTGAAAGGCATTATAGCTATTCCTCTACCATAGTTTTGTGCAAACAAGTCGAGTGTATTTGTTATTGTTAAGTTTGCGAAAGCTAAGCATGTCAAAAGGACTATTATAAGCACTATATATTTGAAAAATTTAAGGTTATGATCAATTCTTGAAGATATGAATCTTTTAGCATTGAATAAATAAGCTGCTAAATCTTGTACAAAACCAAATGGACATAGCCAACCACAAAATATTCTTCCTAAAATTACGTTGAAGAATACTATACTTGCCAAAGGTAAAAGAGGTGGTACTAATAAGATGATCATTATTTGAAGCATATCTAGAGCACTTGGGAATGAAGTCCAAGGATATGATAAACCTATTATCGGTAGAGGAAATGCAATGCTTAGAGCTAAATTAGCAACAACTAAGAATGAAATTTGAACAATTAATCTAATTGCTCTGAGTACATTTAATCTTACAATTGATCTCCTATGAAAATCTTCAAGCTTCGCTTTCTTTTTACTCATGGTAATATACCTGTTGTTATAGGGCTAATTAGTCTCTTAATATATTCAGGTATTACGCTTAGCAAGTTTGTTTCGTATGACGCTGTATATGCGATAATTGATAAGAAAAGAAAAAGCAAAACGATTAACCAGTCTCTATGCATAGAATAATGGATGTAATGAAGTATTTAAGCCTTAAATTCCATCTATACTTTAATATAATAGGGCAATGATAGAGCTCGAAAGGTCTTATTTAAAAGATGATGAACCCACGCAGCTTTGAGCCTCTGAAACATGACGTTCTCAATGTTTCGTGAAGAAGTTGAAAGAGCTTTGAAAGAAGTTTTTCAAGAAGTTCAAGATTTTGATTTAGAAATACCTCCTCTTGAAGAGTTTGGCGATTTATCTTCTACAATCTGCTTTAAGTTGGCATACAAATATAATAAGACTCCGCAAGATTTAGCTAATGATATTAAAGAAAAAATAAATAAAAATATTGAAAATTTCAAATTAATAAAAGAAGTAAAAGCAATAAATGGTTATCTTAACTTTTATATGAACATTGATAGAATTGCACATATTGTTCTAAACGAGATATTAAGTAGGAAAAATGATTATGGCAAAAGGGATATAGGACATGGAAAGAAGGTTTTGATTGAACATACAAATGCTAACCCAAATAAAGCTCTTCATATTGGGCATGCAAGGAATACTTGCCTTGGTGATTCTTTGGCTAGGATTTTGAAGTTTACAAACCATAACGTAATAGTTCTTGATTATGCAGACGATACAGGTTCTCAAATGGCTGATTTAGTTTTAGGCTTTAAAAAATTGGGTTTTCCATTAGAGAGCGATATTCGTTTTGATAAATATTGTGGCGATCAAATATATGTCAAAGTAAATGCTCTCTATGAAAGCAACCCTTCCCTTCTTGAAGAGAAACAAGGAATAATCAAGGAAATCGATTCACAAGCAGGCGAGATTGCGAAATTTAGCAAAATGATCGCAGATCGCGTACTAAAAGAACAACTTAAAACATGTGCAAGGATAGGAGCAAGGTTTGATATAGTGAATTGGGAAAGCGATATCATAAAGTTTCAACTTTTAAAAGAAGCTTTATCTACATTAGAAGAAAGAAAAATAATTCACAAAGAAACTGAGGGTCCTTTAAAAGGTTGTATTGTGATCAAGAGCGAGTTGATTAAAGGAAGAGAAAAAGAAACAGATAAAGTTTTGATTAGATCAGATGGAACCACTACTTATTTAGCAAAAGATATAGGGTATGCTTTTTGGAAGTTAGGAATTTCAAAAGCTCGTTTCAAGTATAGATATAGGAATGATATCGCTGAAGGTCTTCTTGAAACAAGCTTAGAAGGGGATATTGATGATTTCGCATATGGGGCTGATTTGGCTATAAATGTAATAGATGTAAGGCAAAGTAGATTGCAAGACATAATTAAATCTATCATTGAATTGACTGCAGGGAAAGAAGTAGCAGATAGGTATATTCATTATAAATATGAAGTTGTAGCTTTATCTCAAAAAGCTGCGAAAGAACTAGGTTACGAATCTGATTCAAAGATAGTGCATATGTCTAGCAGAAAAGGTGTTTATTTCAATGTTGATGATGTACTTGACAAACTTAAAGAAATATTGAAGAAAAGAATAACTGAAAATAACTCGAATTTAGATAGTAAAGTTGTTGATGAGTTAAGTGAAAAAATTGCAGTCTCTGCTTTGAGATATTCTCTACTCAGAATAGATAGAAATAAGCTTCTTATTTTTGATTTCGATGAGACCTTAAAGATTGAAGGAGACAGCGGTGTTTATGTATTGTATACATACGTTAGAACTAAAGGTATATTGAAAAAAGCTGCATTTAAACCTAAAACGGATACTTCAGGTTATGAAATGAACGACTTAGAAAGAAAACTAGTGAAGCAATTGGCTTTATTTGAAGAAATAGTATCGAAAGCTGCAATTACTCTTGAACCCCAAACTTTACTCTTGTATATCAGAGATCTTTGCGATCTTTTCAATACGTACTATGAGAAATATCCTGTTCTCAATGCAGATGAACCTGCAAGATCTTTTAGATTTAAATTAGTTCAATGTATTTCTCAAGTATTAGAAAACGGAATGAATTTATTAGGTCTTGTACCAGTTGAACAAATGTAGAAAAGCTTAAATCGTCGTATATTATAAAAGCATTAATTGGACAGCCCAATCGTCATTATATCATTATTAGTCATAGTTGCTATTCTTAGCTGGTTTTCTGTAAAGAAAAAGTATCTAACATTAGATGGGGCTATTATAGCTTATATATTTGGGTTAATCATAATATTCACCGGAGGTGTTATTTTATTCGTTCTTTTATTACTTGCCTTTTTAATTACAAATCTAGCTACTTCATATAACATTGAAGAAAAAATACGCCTAAAACTAATAGTAGCTAAGAAGCCTATAAGAGATTGGAAAAATGTTTTAGCTAACGGTTTACCGATGGTTTTATTTTCTATTCAAGAATATCTCTTCTCATTAGATTTACTTAAACTAGCTTTTATTGCTTCGACTGCAAGTTTTCTTTCAGATACTGTTAGTACAGAAATCGGCGTTTTATCTAAGAGTAAACCTATTCTGATTACTAACTTAAAAGAATCTCATGCAGGAAGATCTGGAGCTATTTCAAAGCTAGGTCTTCTAGCAGGTTTTCTTAGTTCTTTGGTATTTTCTATGATTGCATACTTTTTAATTCAATGGAATGAAAGCTTGCTGAATTTCGTTGCATTGATCGTTCTTTGTTCTATGCTTGCTAATTTAATGGATAGTTTAATAGGTGCCACTTTACAAGGAAATTATTTTTGTGAAAGATGCAATATGTATTCAGAGGAGCCAAAGCATACTTGTGGAAGTCAATGCAAATATGTATCTGGATTGAAGTTTTTTAACAATCATGTTGTGAACTTCATATGTGTCTTAATAGGTGGTCTGCTCGCAATATTATTTTCTAGAGTAATACTTTAGTATTACTGCTTTTTCAGAAAGATGTCTTTAATTTTTATTATCAAACATTATTTTCATGAGCTCATTAGTTGCTGTATGCCCATTTTGTGGTTCAAAAGCTAAGAGATTTGTACTTCCTAATGGAATTACCACAAATTACTATATTTGTTCTATATGTAATAGGAGCTTTACGTATGACCAATCTATGCTAGGAGAAATGGCTAGGAAAATATTCAACTCAAAATCCGACATAATACCTTCGAAAAAGATATTGTTAAGTGAAAAAGAATCAAGATATTTAGAAAGACTCTAGATTTTTTAAGCTTCTATGCTATAATAACATGCATTGGGCTGGTATAGCATACTATGGTCTCCTTGGAGAGCTGAATATATAAAAAGAGTATCTAGAAATAGCAATAAAGATTGCTTCATTTGCGAAGCTGTTAAAAATCCCAACAGCCCAGAGAATCTTACACTTCTATTAAAAGGGAATGTGATCATACTTTTGAATAAATATCCTTATAATAGTGGTCATTTAATGGTAGCACCCATAAGGCATGTGAAGAATATAGAAGATTTGACGCAAGATGAATGGACAGAAATTTCTAAGGCAATAGTTCTTTCTAAAAAGTTATTAGATGTTGCATATAAGCCTGATGGATATAATATAGGAGCAAATTTAGGCAAAGCTGCTGGAGCAGGATTAGAAGATCATCTTCATTTTCACATAGTTCCAAGATGGATTGGTGATGCTAGCTTCATGACAGTTATTGGAGCAACAAAGGTAATACCTCAATCTTTAGAAGATACTTTAAAAGAATTGAAGGAAATTTTAAAAAATCTAATCTAAGTAAAGCCTAGCAAAATGAATATCGGAGCTATACCAAGAATTATGCTAACTATCATCATTCCAATAGGAGCTGCGATTTCTAAGTTTGATGCATCTGAACTTATGATCAATTCCTCTTTCTTTCTTCCAAAAGATACCCTCTTGAGCATTTGTAAAAAGTAACATGTTGTAACGACAAGCGCTAGAAGGACAAGTACCGTTAAAGTCAAATAGAGCATACTTGAAGTTATTAAACGTATTAAACCAACAATTATTAAAAGCTCAGCTATGAAGCCGCTTGTTCCAGGCAATCCTATATCGCCTAAAGTTGCCAGTATTAAGCTAAATGAAAACTTTGGCATGTAAGAATTCAATCCGCCCAGCTTGCTTATCAATCTTGTTCCGGTTCTTTCTTTAATTACTCCTGAAAGTATGAAAAGTGCTCCAATTATGAAACCATGACTTATCATTATAAAAATTGCTGTTGTATACAAAAGATTAGCTATAGGAGTATTTAGCTGATTAAATGAAGTAGCAATTGCAAGCATTACTAAACTCATTTGTGTTATGCTCCCATATGCTATCATTCTTTTCAGATCATCTTGTGTCATTGCAACATAGCTTATATAAGCTGTCGAAATCGCAGCTAACAATGAAATATATATAAAATATGAATTCGCTATATCTGGTACTAGTGGATATGCAATTCTAAGCATACCATATCCTCCCATTTTGAGCAAGAGAGAAGCAAGTATTACGCTTACAGGACTAGGTGCTTCAACATGTGCATCAGGTAACCATGTATGAAATGGAGGAATCGGCATTTTAATAGCAAATGCTATGAAGAAAGCGAAGAATATCAATGTTTTGAGAAATGTATCTAGCATTACTATATTGGAGAAATAGGCATCGAATGAGAAGCTTTTAGCTGCATATGCATAACCTATGAATATACCTAGAAGCATTATAACACTTCCAATGTGAGTGTATATTAAGAACTTCATAGCCGCATAATGTCTTCTCTCATCTCCCCAAATATCTATAAGGAAAAACATTGGAATCAAAACAACCTCCCAGAAAATGAAGAAAAATAAGAAATCTCTTGCTAAAAAAGTTCCAGTTATTCCTATTTGGGTTACTAAAATTAGGAAATTATAAGTTCTTATCGAATGATGAATTAAAGTCAATGAAGAAAGTGCGACAAAAAACATAACTATACCTGTTAGAAGTACTAAAGATAAGCTAACTGCATCTCCGTAAAGATATAATGAAGAATTTATAGAATTCAAGCCAGTAATGACATAATTTTCTTTTAAAATGGATTTATTGATTAAAAAATTATACCAGATATATATGCTAAGTATCATTGTAATTATAGTTGAAATTATGGTAATTAATTGAGATATTTTATCTTTGAATATTAGTGAAATTATCGAAAAAATTAATGGAACAATTATTAAATAAATCAGTATCATATCAAGAAAACTAAAACTAAAATCAATAGGAATGAAGCAGTAGCAAATACGTAGAAAATGTATTGCTCAAGATTTCCTGTTTGAATTCTTCTTATATTATTTCCTGCTATTTTTGCAGCTTGACCAATGCCATTTACTATTCCGTCAATTATCTTATCATCGAAAAACTTTGCTGCAAGTCCTAAAATCCAGCCTGCATATTTCGCAATTCTTTCATAAACGTAATCGAAATAGTAGCCATTCTCTAAGATTTTATACAATATCTTGCCTGTGCTACTATTAACAAAACCCTTCATCCATTGAGCATTATAGTATTGATAATATAGATAAGCTCCGCTTACCGTTATTAGAAGAACGATCAAATCTAAAAGTATCGAATTAAGTTCATTTGCTAACATTACATATTCACCTCCCAATATTGCGGGAAGGTTTGTTAATAACGCGAATATACCGAATCCGATTGTTAATATAATAAAGCCAAACATCGGTATTTTCATCGTTAAGTTTTCTGGTTCAGCTTCTTCTGCTTTCTTACTTCTTGCTTTACCTAAAAAAGTTAATTGGACAATCCTCATCCAATAAATTGCTGTGAAAAATGATGATAGAACTCCTAAAATGAAAAGCAGATTATTTTTACCAAATGCTTCTTCTAAAATTGGTTCTTTGGTAAAGAATCCGCTTAAAGGAGGAATTCCCATTATACTTAATCCTCCTAAAATCATCGAGTAATAGGCTATTTTCATTCTATTAGCTAATCCTCCCATTTCAAGCATGTTCCTTGTACCTAGTTCATGAATTACTGCTCCTGCGCTTAAAAACATTAAAGCCTTTGAAAAAGCATGTGCATATAAATGCATGATTGAACCTGAAGGTAAACCAATGCCCAATGCGAGCATCATTAAGCCCAATTGACTAATAGTTGAATATGCTAACACTTTCTTTATATCATTGGCAACTATTCCTAGAATTCCTGCATAAAGAGAAGTTACGGCTCCTATTATGCCTACAACGGCTAATGGAATTGTATCTATAGAAAACATAACGTAAAGTCTTGCAACTAAATATACGCCTGCGGCAACCATTGTGGCAGAATGAATTAACGCACTAACTGTTGTAGGTCCTTCCATCGCATCTGGCAACCATACATGCAATGGGAATTGGGCACTTTTACCAATGCTACCTCCAAAGAATAGTAGTGGTATTATTGTTGAAAGGCCTAATGCAACTAAAACTTGGTTTATTAAACCTGCTTGTATTTCTGCAACTGTGGGTAAGTATCCTAATTTAACCCATAGCAACGTAATTCCAGCTAAGAAAAATACATCACCAATCCTCGTAACTATAAATGCTTTTCTAGCTGCAGCAGCAACTTCTTCTCTTTCATGCCAAAATCCTATAAGTAAATATGATGCCAAGCCTACAAATTCCCAGAATAAATATAACATTATAAGATTATTCGATAAAACAAGCCCTTGCATCGAACCAACGAAAAATGACATCTCAGCAAAATATCTTGCAAGTCCTGGGTCTCCTTTCATATATTCAAGAGAGAATATGAATATTAGCAAGCTAACTATTGCGACAACAAGTGCTGTTGTTACGCTTAAATTATCAAGATATAATGACCAAGTCAATCCTTTAATTTCTCCAAATGAACTTTTGAAATCAGGTATTAATTGAAATCCTTCAATAACACTTTGATTTCCTGAAGCATATATCTCATTCGCTGTAAATATAGCAGCTAATAGAGATACAAAAACTGCTGCGATTGCTACATATCCTCCGCCCGCTTTAAGTTTTCTTCCAAATACTAATATGAAAGGAGATATCAACAAAGGCACTAGTATTATGAGCCAAGCTATTTCTTTGATCATACGTGTTCATGAAATGATAATTTTCAAATTTATATCTTACGTTGTTAAATATCGTTAGTGGAGGAATCTAGCTTCAAGAAAAGGCTTAGTAAGCGTTTAGCTGCATATATTCTTGTCACAATTTTGATAGGAGTAATTTTAGTAGGAATGTCATCTTTAAGGATTGCTACTAATGCAATAAATCAAGAACGAGTTCAGAACACAGAGAAAGAGCTCGCGCAAATTAGAAATCAGACTCAAGTCGAAATTTTCTTCTCAATTTTTAAAAACAATTACTTCATAGCATTGAACTTTCTCCCTCCTATAGCTGGACCAGTTTTCTTTGTTTTAGTTATGTATTCGACAGCTGAAATTTTTGCTGCTAGGTCAATTGAACTCTCTAACAACACGTTATCTCCTTATCTAATATCATTTTTATACATTTTTTCCTTAATGTTCAGCCCTACAGTATTATTTTTTGGATTCCTAGAATTTTTAGGCTATGCAATTGCTATAGCCCAAAGTTTTTATTTGATTGGATCTGCGCTAAGAACAATAAAAGAACGTCAAATCGCTATCTTTACAAATGAATTAAAATTCACTGCTTATACAGCTTTAATTATCGCATTAATATTATTACTTGCTGCTTATCTAGAATCTCTTTTAGTATAATAAACTGATATTGGAAGTAATATAAATATAATTAATATGATAATGCTAGATATAACTATTATATGACTAAGTTTATTATTAATCAAGTATATTAAAATTAAAATTTGAAAAAAAGAATATATAAATGTAAATATTCCGTCCGTCTTTTTTACTCTTATTATTCCTCTTAATTTCCTGTTATTCATTAGCAAATCTACTCCCTCAATTGTTATTGCATCCCCCATCAAATGAAGAAAATATGCGCCTATAATGGAAAACGGTATTAATAAAGACTTAAGCCAATTTATCTTAAAGTTCAAGAGCAAAATCCATATTAAAATCACGATGATTGAGAAAAATCCTAATCCGTATATAGAATGTGTTATTCCTCTATGTTTTATTTTATCTTTCTTTCTTAAAATTAACGCTAATATTATAAAAAAGAAATAAAAAATTGCACCAAGAATTTTTGATTTTCCATGTTTAGATCTATAAATGTCTATATCAGGAAAATTTGAAAATAGAAATAACATTAAAGCTGAAGCGATGATGATATTATAATCAAAGTTGTTCTGATAAAGAAAAACATATGTAGGAAGGAAAGTCATTAGATTGAATGTTAAATGATATCTTCCTAACATATGAGGATTTTTATTTAAAATTTAAAGCTTTATCAGCTCGTCTCTTCTTCATCATTATTCAGTGGCTGCTTGCTTCATCACAAATATTAAATATTGTTATTCCTATAAATTTCTCATGGTCTATGACATAATAATAATCGGTTCTGGTCCAGCAGGATATACTGCCGCAATTTATTGTTCGAGAGCTCTTTTAAAGACTTTGCTTATTGCAGGCTATAATTATGGTGGTCAATTAATGTTGACTACCTTAGTTGAAAATTTTCCAGGATTTCCTGAAGGAATTTTGGGACCAGAATTGATGAAAAGAATGGAAGAGCAAGCTGAGAAATTCGGTACTGAAATAATTAAAAGGGATGTGACGAAAGTTGATTTGGGCACAAAACCTTTCAAAATTTGGGTTGAGGATGAGCTTTATGAGGCATGGTCTTTAATAATTGCAACAGGAGCGAGACCTAGATTCCTAGGCGTTAAAGGTGAAAAAGAATTACTAGGAAGAGGAGTTTCAACTTGCGCACCATGCGATGCACCTTTTTATAAAGGAAAGGAAGTCATCGTTGTAGGTGGAGGTGATAGTGCTATGGAAGAAGCATTGGAATTAACTAAGCATGCTAGTAAGGTTACAATAGTTCATAGGAGAGATCAGTTCAGAGCACAAAAAATATTGCAAGAAAGAGTCTTTAAGAATCCGAAAATAGAAATAAAGTGGTCTCATGTTGTTGAAGAAATCGTAGGTAAAAATAAAGTTGAAGGTGTAATATTACGAGATCTTAAGAGTAATAATAGTTATTTCTTTAAATGTGATGGTGTTTTTATAGCAATCGGTTATGAACCTAATACTGAATTGTTTAAAGGTCAAGTAGAAATGGATGAAAAAGGCTATATAAAAGTCAAAGAATTTACAAAAACAAACATCGAAGGTGTGTTCGTAGCAGGAGAAGCTACAGATTATATTTATAGACAAGCAATAACTGCAGCAGGTGATGGATGCAAAGCAGCTTTGGATGCTATTAAATACATTGATGAATTAAAGTCAAAGAAAATTATTACTTGATGAAAAAAGCAATCTTAATAGATATCGATGATTGTATTTTAAATACGATAAAAAGAAAAAAAGCAATATTTGAATTTCTATTGAATAAAAAAGTTCCTGCTTCAGAGATAATAGGCAAAAGGACAGCTGAAATACTAAGCAAGTATGTTTCGATTGAGAAAGTTTCTGAATATAGATTTAAATTCTGGAGTATTGCGCTCTGCGTAGATCCTATAGGAGAGAAGTTTTTATATTTGGATGAACCTGAACCTTATGCAAGACATATTCTAAGAAAGTTATCAAAAAAATATGAAATTTTTTATATAACAAATAGATTAGTATCAATGCAAAAATATACAGAATTAACTTTAAAGAGATATAATTTTCCAAAATATTGGAATATAATATCTGCCGATGATTATACTTTTTTTAAAAATGAAAATGGAAGGAAAACAATAATTAAAAAATTGCCATCAGAATATGAATATGCAGTTGTAGTTGATGATTTACCTGAAAATTATATTTATTATAAACAAATAGGCATAAAAAATATAATAGGTTATATGAAATACATAGTCTTAGACGAAAAGTTATTCTATGAACATGGGGCGAGTCTTGTCATTAAAAGTTGGAAAGAATTCCCGTTGAAAGATTTCTTATAGAAGAAAAGCTAGAAAGTTATTTAAATTAGTCATTTTTTATTTTCTTAATGAAAATCCTCTTCCTGCTAGGCGAAGGTTTTGAAGATATAGAATTCTATTATCCGTATTACAGATTGATCGAAGAAGGTTTCAATGTAATAGTTGCAGGCAAAAGCAAATCAAAGATAACAGGGAAAAGAGGTTATAGCTTTGAACCGCATATAACCTTTGATGAAGTGAAGCCTGAAGAGTATGATGCTCTCGTTATTCCTGGTGGTAAGTCTCCTGCAAATATAAGAGATGATCCGAATGTACAAAAGATTGTCAAATATTTCATGCAAAATTCAAAGCCTGTAGCTGCGATATGCCATGGGCCTCAAGTTTTAGTCTCAGCAGGAGTTGTAAAAGGTAGAAAATTGACATCTTGGTATGAAGTTTCTAAAGAAATAGTAGCAGCAGGAGGCGAATATATGAATAGCGAAGTTATTATCGATGGAAATCTCATAACTTCTAGGCATCCAGGCGATTTGCCTTTTTTCGCTAGAGAGCTGATAAAAGCTTTGAAGAAAAAATTGGTAGAGGTCCAGAGATAATTGGGAGACATAAAATTTAGAATAGCTCATATCTCAGATACTCATATAAGCGATTTTGGTCAATATGTTGATAGCGTATTTGAAGAAGGCGTAAAGCTCGTAAATAAACTAGATCCTAAACCAAATATTATAGTTCATTCAGGCGATTTAACTGATAATGGCGTATTATCAGAATATAAGCTTGCTCTTGATAAAATGTCAGAGTTTGATCAAAGAATGGTAATAACAACTGGAAATCATGATCAAAGGAATTTCGGTAATTCTTTGTTTGACGAGTTTATAGGCAAATTGGACTATGAAATTAGGATAGACGATTTCCAATTTTTAATAATAAATAGTGCACAGCCAGATAGGGATGAAGGTAGAATAGGTAGGAGAAGAATGGAATGGATATCTAACACTTTGGCTAAAGACAAAATAAAAATCTTGGTTTTTCATCATCACTTGATACCTGTACCGCATTCAGGAAGAGAAGCAAATGTGTTGGAGGATGCAGGAGATATTCTTGAGATGGCTATAAGAAATAAAGTTCATTTAGTGTTGATGGGGCATAGACATGTTAGGAATGTTATAAAAGTTGAGGATCTAATATTAGTAAACGCTGGAACATTTTCATGTAGAAGAACCAGAGGAAAATTTGGTTATTCTTTTAATTTAATTGATATAACTGAAGAAAATGAAGTATGCGTACAAGAAGTTTCGATAGATTATAACAAAACAACTTTATTAAAGAAATATAGCTTGAGATTTTAATTAAAATTTTGATAATATTTCATAAACTTTTTTGGCATAATCTTCTTTAATTTTTTCTTCATCAAACATTAGTAAAATGGTTCCTAAAATTGGCTTAACTTCCAATATTTTTATTTTTATATTATTCAATTTCTTTTTAATTTCTTCCTCGACTAAATTAACGTAGAATAAATTTTTTGTCAACCCTCCTGTCAAATAGACTTCATTCCATCCTGTTTTTTCATGAATTACTTTGACGCATTCTGCTACTTGCTCAGCTTCATTTTTTAAAATTTTTAATATCTCTTCATCCTCCATTGCTTTTTGAATTATAAAAGGCGCAAGTTTAGCAATATCTTCATTATTCATTTTAGTGTAAACAATACTAGCTAAATCGCTAGGATTCTTTATTTTTAGTCTTTCAAATATTTCATCTTGTGTTTTAATTTTAGATAATCTACCATCATATCCTTTTAAAATTCTAGAAAAAGTTTTAATTACGATTCTATAAGCACTTCCTTCATCGCCTAGTAAATGACCCCAATTGCATGCTCTGATATAATTTCCCTTATTATCGTATGCAGCTACCAAAGAACCTGTTCCTAATATTACTATTATTCCTTTATTTCCTCTCGTTGCTGCATAAAGCGCAGCTTCTCCATCATGGATTACGCGTAATTTTGCGAAAAGATCAAGTTTAGCTAGTTCTGATATCATCGTTTCATAATCTAGAGGGCTATTAATTCCTGCAAGTGCAATGCATGCATAATCAACAGGAGGCTCAATATTCACAGCTGTGCAAGCTTGAATTGTAGCTTTTTCGATGTTTCTAATGGCTTTTTTTATTCCAACAGTTTGATAATTCGAAGGACCGCTATAAGCAAGAGCTATTTTCTCAGCATTCTCGTTAGTTATACATGCTTCTGTCTTCGTTGCACCTCCATCAATACCTAGAAACCATTTCATATAATTACACAAATACTTTACTATAATTGATTGATTTTAAGCCGGGAGGGGGATTCGAACCCCCGTGAAACGGCTCTGCAGGCCGCCGCATAACCTCTATGCTATCCCGGCTTCTTCCAAATTAAAAAAGAATGGAAGAGGTTAATAATTTTTTTGATCGGAATAGTTACGCGACTTTATTGCTCAATTCTTTAAATATTTTAATTAAATCACTTATTTGAGCATTAGTTTTGATTCCTTTGCTATAGAAATGTGTTCTACCAGCTAAGAATCCCATTTCTTTTAACTTAACTATCACATCTCCAATTTTTGGTTCATTAGTTTTTAGTTTACTTGCCAGGCTATCAAGCGTATAGAAAAAAGGAGGCTTTTCAATTTCTTGTTCTATAAACTCTATAAGTTCTCTCGCTTCAAATGAAATCTCTTTATTTTTCATGTTTTCAACAATTTCTTTATCGTAGATTTCTCCAAGCCATAAAGGCCCTGCAATTTGAGTTTTCTCTCCACAATTTTCGCATATTTTGTTTATTTCTTTAAAGTCGAATATGTTTTTTCTCCATAAACAGTTTTGACAGTATTCTACATAGCCAATTTTAGCCAATATTGGGTCAACTTTACTTACGCTTACATACATTCGAAAATACACTCTCAAGTAATGTTTTGTCGCATGTGCAAAAACAGGTTCTAGTGCTAGTTCATTTGCGCTTGCAATTCTAATGCATGCTGCAATCAATATTCTAACCCCTATTTCTTTTGAAAATTCATTTTTTAAAGGGTGTGCAAAATATCTTCTCAAACAAGCCCTTCTAGCAACACCATATAGAGCAGCTGTATCTGTAGCTGCAATAGCGAGATAACCTTTATGCGCTAAGCTTCTCAAAGCAGGCTGTATGTAGTATATCGGAGATCCAAAAGGATCTACATCTATGAAATCGAACCTTTTTCCTTTATATGCATGCTCTTCGAGCAACAAATTTGCATCTTTATTTTCTGCTTCAGCAATATTCTCTAACCCATTAATTTTGATGTTTTCCAAAATGTTTTCGTATGCAACCTTCAATTTATCGTTAAGTAAAATTTTCTCCACAGCTTCGGTTTCTAAAACATATCTAATTCCCCTTACTCCGGTAGCTGATAAAGGTTCGCATATTCTTAACTTTCTATTCATCTTTTTAAAAATAGAATCCAAAAAAGCAACTCCTATGTCCCTAGACAATTTCGCTTCAGGATTGTAGAATACTCCTTCTCTAACGATGATTTTTGCTTTACCTTCTTCTATCATCTAATTAAGATCCTTTTATCAGAAACTATCATGTCCAATTTAACATCGTTTTCGCTAAAAGGTAGTTCTTTTATAATTTGAAAATCGTAAGCTATTCCTATCTTTAAACTTTGATGATTTTCTCTTAGAAACTTATCATATAAACCTAAACCATATCCAAGGCGATTAAAATTGAAGTCAAAGGCTACACCAGGAACAAGAATAATATCGATTTTTCCTTTGAAAATTTCTTTGTTTTTAGGCACAGGTATTCCGAAATCATCCTTATCTAATTCTTCATCGTTTTTATACAAAACTGGATAGATTTTCTTCTCTTTTTTAACTGAACAGGGTAATAGTATTATCTTCTTCTCACTCATCTCTCTCAGAAAGTTGAATATATCTACTTCTTTTCTGATAGGATAATAACCCATAATCGATGTAGCTTTGTTTATTATTTCCAATTCTTTAAGTTTCCTAGAAATGGAATAGCTTGCATTAATTATTTCTTCTCTAGTTAGAGAAGATCTTATAAGCAGTAATTGCTTTCTTATTCTATCCTTTATCTCTTCCATTAATTATGATGTTTTTTATTAATTTTTTATAATTATTAAAGATGGTTTGGATAATAGCGATCAAGCCAAAAGATAAATCAAATGACTGGAGGGCTATAAAGCTTGAGAATGAAGCTTTTGAACTACTAAATAAAAAAATGAATGCAAGATCTCTATTTTGTTATATTCTTGAAGGAAGAATTTCAAAAGAAGAAGCGAAGCGAATTGCAGAAGAATTCATCGTAGATCCTATTGTTGAAGATTATTATTTATTCGAATCTGAAGAAGAAATTTATAAAGAGTTTGAAGGTCTTAAAATTTCAATTCATTATAAAAAAGGTTTCATAAATCCTGATGACGAAATAATTCAAAGAAGTTTGAGAATGATTTTAGGAGATAAAATCTCTAATCTTAAAACTTTTTTGACTTATCTTATAGAAGGAATAAACGAAGAAGAAGCAAAGCTTGTTGCCGAAAAAATATTAGCGAATAAGCTAATTCATGATGTAATAATAAAATGATCGAATTTCAAAGATTCAATATTTCAAGCTATAATGATGATGAATTACTCAGACTAAATCAACTTCTCGATTTAAATTTAAGTATAGAGGAACTTAAAGCAATAAGAAAATATTACGAAAAAGAAAATAGAGAAGCTACTGATCTAGAATTACATACTTTTTCTCAAGTATGGTCTGAACATTGTTTTCATAAGACTTTCAAGTCGAAAATTATCCTGAATAATGAAATAATCGAAGGATTATTCAAAGAATACATTTTTAAAGCGTCTGAATTGTTGAATAAAAATTGGTGTATTAATTTATTTTCCGACAACGCAGGAATTATCGAATTCGATGAACAATATGCGATTGCAGTAAAAGTTGAGACGCATAATCATCCTACTGCTTTAGACCCATTTTGCGGTGCTCATACAGGAATGGGAGGAGTTTATAGGGATATACTTGGTGTCAGTGCTAGACCTATTGGAGCAATGGATTATTTATTTTTCGCACCTATCGATTTACCATATAACTCAATTCCTTCAGGTATCTATCATCCCAAAATAGTTTTAAAAAGAGTAGTTGAAGCCATCGCAGATTATGGAAATAAAGTTGGAATTCCTACAGTAAATGGTTCAATTCACTTTGATATCGGTTATTTGAGAAATCCTTTAGTATATGCAGGTTGCATCGGTATCCTACCTAAAAATAAATACGTAAAAAATCCTAAAGTTGGAGATTTAATAGTAATAATAGGAGGGAAAACTGGAAGAGATGGAATTCATGGTGCATCATTTGCTTCAGCTTCATTAACTCTAGAAAGTGGAGAAATCTACTATTCTGCTGTTCAAATAGGAAATCCGATTGAAGAAAAGAAAATTATTGAAGCGATTATGAGAGCTAGGGATGAATATGAGAAACCTCTTTATTCTTTAATTACCGATCTAGGGGGCGGAGGGTTAGCAGTAGCTTTATGCGAATCATTCAAAAATCTTGGATTTAAAGTAGATCTAAGCAACGTGCAACTTAAGCATTTGAATATGCAACCATGGGAAATTTGGGTTTCAGAATCTCAAGAAAGGATGCTTTTAGCAATACCGAAAGAGAACTTAGAAAAATTTTTAGAAATATGTGATGAAGAAGGAGTAAACGTTAACGTTATAGGCGAAGTAACGAATGATAAGAAAGCTTTAATATTTTATCAAGAAATGTTGGTGGGAGAAATAGATTTGGATTTCCTCTTTAAAGGAATACCACTTAAAGTTTTGAAAGCTGAATTGCCTAAATATGAAGCTTCTGAAGAAGTAGAGTTGAAAGATAAAGATGATTATACTTCTGATTTAATTGAAATATTGTCCGATCCAAATATTGCTAGTAAAGAATGGATTATAAGGCAATATGACCATGAAGTTGGTGCGAGGACAATTTTGAAGCCTTTACAAGGTTTCAATTGCGATGGCCCTGGTGATGCTGCTGTATTAAAACCTTTATATGATTCATGGAAAGGTGTTGTAATTTCTAACGGCGGAAACCCTAGATACTCTTCCGATGTATATAACATGGCTTTATCAGCTATAGATGAAGCAATAAGAAATAATGTTGCTGCTGGTGGAAGAAGGATAGCTCTTTTAGATAATTTCAGTTGGGGCGATCCAAATGATCCGAAAGAATTAGGAAAATTAGTTTTAGCTGCAAAAGCATGTTATGAAGGTGCAATTGCTTTCGATACTCCTTTCATATCGGGAAAAGATAGTTTGTATAATATTTACCAAGAAGAAGGAAAAACCTTTTCAATCCCTCCTACATTGGTCATTACTGCAGTAGGCATAATTCCAGATGTCAGGAAAGCTGTAACAACAGATTTCAAAAGGAGTGGAAATTACATCTATATTTTGGGCTTTACTTTTGATGAGCTCGGGGGTTCTGCATTTTATTATAACAAAGGAATAAAAAGTGGAAAAGTTCCAACTGTGTATCCTGAAAGAGCAAAACAAATCTATGAAAGAGTAATTAAAGCAATCGATAGAGGTTTGATCAAAGCATGTCATGATTGCTCTGAGGGAGGACTAGCTGTCGCAATAGCTGAGATGTGCATAGGCGGAAATTGTGGTGCAGAAATACACTTAGAAAAAATTCCTACAAATCTTTCTAAAAGGTATAAAATTCTTTTTTCAGAAAGCAATTCGAGATTTCTTGTTGAAGTTGCACAAGGCTATGAAAAAGAATTCGACCATGTAATGAGAGGTATAACTTATGCTAAAATAGGTTATGTTACAAGCGAAAAAACGCTAAAAATAAAACATGAAAAGTCAACAATTGTAGAGGCATCATTAAATGACATGGTTAGAGCGTGGAAAAATCCATTAAGTTTACCATGAAGGTAAAATCATTAGTAATAAGGTCTGAGGGTACGAATTGTGATTTAGAAACTGTAGAAGCTCTTAGACTTGCAGGTTCTCAAGTAGATCTCCTTCACATCAATAGAATAATTAAAAAACCAGGTTTGTTGGAAGAATATCAATTGCTAGTTTTTCCAGGAGGTTTTTCTTTTGGTGATTGTATAAGCGCAGGCAAAATATTATCTAACATTTTAAAAACTGCTTTAAAGAAAGAATTGAAGAAATTTATAGATGAAGGTAAGCCTGTGCTTGGAATTTGCAATGGTTTTCAAACTTTACTTAAGCTAGGGGCATTACCTTTTTCTGATGAATTTGAGCAATGTGCTTCTTTAGTGACGAATTCAAACGGGCTTTTTATCGATAAATGGGTTTATTTAAAATTCAACAGATCTAAGTGCATTTTTACAAAAGATTCTCCAAATGTAATTTACCTGCCAATTAATCATAAAGAAGGGAGATTTGTGATCGAGGAAAAATTTTTGAAGAAACTGGTAGATAACGAGCAAATCATTTATCAATATTCTTCGCAAAGCGGCGAGGTTAAAGAGGAATATAACCCTAATGGATCAACATTTAATATAGCCGCTATTTGTAATGAACATTATAATGTTCTAGGTATAATGCCGCATCCTGAAAAATACGTTCATAAATATCAACATCCTTCTTGGACTAGATATCCTAACTTGAAAGAAGAAGGAGAAGGGTTGTTAATTTTTAAAAACGCCTTGAATTACGCAAAAAAATTTTAGTTCGCATAACCTAGGCTTTCATTTCGAGTAAAAAATCAAAAATTTTAAATAGCGGGATAAGATAAATTATTGCTTTCATGTCGTCATTTAGGTTGGATGATTTAATTAGTAGATTATCTGAAAGAGCTTCGAGAATTTTTAAAAATAGAGAAACCTTGAGACCTGATTATATTCCTGATGAACTCCCACATAGAGATAAAGAGATATACAAATTAGCTGAAATTTTATTCCATCCTTTGTTAAAAGGAGATAGACCTTCTAATGTATTCATCTACGGTTATCCAGGAACAGGCAAAACTGCTACAACAAAACATGTTTTCAAAGCTATAAAAGAAAAATTAGCTCCTAGACTTCAAGTTCCAGTTTATTGTCTTATTATAAATTGCAAAATCGACGATACTAATTATAGGATACTAAAGGAAATAAACGACTTCTTCAGTATACCTACGCCTCATACAGGCTTATCACTAGCTGAGTTATATACCAGAATAGTTAAAGAGCTAAAGAGAAGGACAGGATTTTTCATACTTGCTTTAGATGAAATAGATAATTTCGTGAAAAAAAGCGGTGATGAAATACTTTATAAATTAACTAGAATAAATTCTGAAGGAATCACAACAAAAGTATCCTTAGTGGGTATTACGAATGATCTTCATTTTAAAGAATATTTGGATCCAAGGGTTAAAAGTAGTCTAAGTGAAGAAGAACTAGTTTTCACACCATATACTGCAGATCAATTAAGAGATATTTTGTATGCAAGGGCAAAAATCGCATTATATGAGGATAGCTATACAGATGGTGCCATAAATTTATGTGCTTCAATAGCAGCAAAAGAGCATGGAGATGTTAGAAGAGCTCTAGATCTTTTAAGAGTGGCAGGAGAGTTGGCTGAGAGAAGGAATGATCCTAAAATAACTGAAGATCATGTAAAAGAAGCACTTAGAATTATGGAGCGTGATAAGATTTGGGAAGTGGTGATTTCTTTACCTTTCCATTCAAAGCTTGTTTTATTGGTTATAGCTTATCTACAAGAAAGATTTCTAAGAGAATGTACCACGGGTGAAGTTTATGAAGAATATGTTAAAATATGCAGAGAAATTGGCCAAGAACCTCTAACTGCAAGAAGAGTTAGTGATATTATAAATGAACTCGACATGGGTGGTCTAATAAAAGCAAACTTAACAAGTAAGGGTAGATATGGGAGAACTAAGTATATATCTTTGAGAATAGATAAGGATGAAACTTTCAGAGCTCTTAAAGAAGATGAAAGGCTTGAATTCATCATACAATCTATTAGTAGCTGGAATAGATGATGGAGGCTTCAAACCAGATTTTAAATATATAAAAGAAAAACCTTCTGTTCCCTTAATAGTTGTTTATTATAGAAATCATAGAATTATAGATTTGAAATTTTCTGCAATAAAAATAGATGGTTTGGATGCGACCGAAAAATTAATTGAAATCCTTAAGCTTAAAAAACCTTCTGTCATCTTTTCAGCTGGCATCACAGTAGCTGGCTTTAATATTATAGATTTCATAAAGATTTATGATACATTAAAAATTCCAACTATTGTTGTCTTAGATCATAAACCAAATCTAAAAAGAATTAAGGATGCAATTGCTAAACATTTGGATAATGCGGAAAAAAGGATTAGTATTATTATGAAGTATCCAAAATTTAAAAAATTCAAGAACCTTTATTATGAAAGTATTGGTATCGATGAAAAATTGGCATTGGAGCTAATTAATTCTTTTAGAATTTTCAGTAAATATCCGGAGCCGCTTAGATTGGCTCATATGATAGCTAAATCATTGTATAAATACTCTTTAGAAAAGGAATCTCATAACTGATAGATCCTTTAAATTTATCACATAGCATGAATGCCTAGGTTTTTCATCGTTTAGATAATTTATCCATGATGAATTAGAGATTAATAAACAACCATGATAACTCGAATTACTATAAATGTCAAAATGACCACACAACATTAAATCAGGCCTTTCATCTATTATAAAAGGATCGTAACCTAAAGGAAGAAGTCCTTCAATTCTTACGTTGCTTATAAGACTCCTTCTTTTCATTACATCTTGCATAGTTTTAATCATAGCTTCTTCTAATTTTTCTAAATCAACCACATTTTCGTTGAATAGAGATTCAAAATAAAATCCATGCGTCATTAGTATTTTTCTTTCAGATATCTCAATATAAGAAGGATCTTTGAGCAGTATTAGATTCTTAAATTTAAATAAGGGTTCAGTAATTTCTTGATCGAATTCATTAAAAGGAATAGTCTGAATTAATTGGTCTCTTTCACCTGGAATAGCATAAATCGTTATATCTTGTCTTATATTACTCAATAATCCAGCAAGTTCCTCATATTGACTGTACATGTCATCAGTTATATTAAATTTGAATTTACTTTCAAAAGAAAATCCTTCAATTAAATCTCCTGTTATTAATAAATATTTTATTTTTGAAGAAATTTCTTTATATTCATCAAATTTATTATTTAAAAAGTCTATAAAATTTTTAAAAGCATCATAATCAAATGTTTCATTGCCACATCTTATGTCAGATATACATGCAATATATATATCTTTTTCTATCTTTTTTTCTGTCGCATATTCTAAATCAGGTAGATAAATTTTATTTACTCTTATATAATATCCTTTATCAGTTTTTATAAGTATACCATCTAATATTGCTACGTCATCTAATTTCATTTCTAAAGCTAACCGGTATGCTTCTTCTTTATACTTCGGTACTATAGCTCTAAAGCTTCCATAAGGATCTTCAAATTCTAGTAGCAACGCATCATACTTGGCGCTTTCCTTACTATACAACATCCCAGCTATTGATATCTGTGATTTATCCAACATCTTATCGAGATCAGTAGAAGTTGTATTTGCTGTTTTGCGATGAACTTTTTCAATTATCTTTTTTAGTTTGTTAAATCTATCTTCAAGCATTAATTTATACCCCATTGTGATATCGCTTACTTCTTTTATTTCTCTTCTGTAAGTCTGTGAATTTTGTTCTTTTAAAGATAAGTCTTTTGAATATCTTTTTATTAACTCATTAACAGTTTCTTTAGTAATTAATTCATCTATATTTTTTATTTCATTTAATATTAAATCTATAATTTCACTATCTTCTAAACTTTCTAAAATTTTTAATGCATCCTCTGTAATATAGATTTTCTCTTTATTTAAAAATTCTTTAATTTTACTCATTTAAAGCAAGTGCTTTTAAAACTGTTATCCAAGCATTAGCTACGTTTTCAAAATTATAACCGCCTCCACCTAGAGCAAGTAGTCTACCTTTGCTTTTCTCATGTGAAAGTTTATGCAACAATTTCGTTACTTCTTTGTGCACGTTAGGAGTATAATTCAAATGTGTTAATGGATCTCCTCTCAAACCATCAGCGCCACATTGTAAAATGATCAGTTCATAATTTTCATTGAGAATCATTTCTTCTGCTCTTTTAAGAGCTCTAAGAAATTCTTCATCTCCGCTATATGGCTTAAGAGGTATGTTTAACTTTTTGCCAAATCCTTCTCCTTTACCTCTTTCGTTTTCAAAACCTGTTCCTGGAAACAAAAATCTTCCATCTTCATGTATATCAACAAAGTATAGCTCGCCATCTTCTTCATAAGAATAATAGACACCATCTCCATGATGAGCATCTATGTCAAAATAAAGAATTTTTTTAATACCATACTTTTTTCTTGCATACTCTATGCCAATACATATATCGTTGAAAACACAGAATCCTGAAGCTCTTTCTTTATATGCATGATGCAACCCTCCTGTTGGATTGAAAGCATGCTGAACTTTTCCTTGAAATATCGAATCTAAAGCTTCAAGGGTTGATCCTGCTGAATATGCAGATGCTTCATAAACGCCCGGATAAGCAGGCGTATCACCATAATCAAGATAGCCGCTACCAATTTTTGACAATCTTTTAACCAATTCTAAATACTCTTTTTCATGAAATAGTAAGATTTCTTCATCTGTCGCTCTTCTCGCACTCAGCTTTATTACGATATTATTATCTAGCAATTCTTGTAATTTTTCTAAGAATATCTTATACCTATCTTCGTTCAAAGGATGAGGTTTAGGAAAATGATATCTTAAATTTTCTCCTAATACTACTCCTACTTTGCAATTCATCCCCTAATTTTAATCGATTAACGATTTTTAAATTAACATTATTAAATTATCGAGTTCAGTAGTAATACCTAAGTATTACTATAGAGCTTTGAAAGTAGTAGCTTTATAAAACACGTTTAGTATTCATGATGGATTTCATATATCAGATTTTCAATTTATTCGTATTCGCTTCATTCATATTTATTGCTATACTTTTTGTGCTAATGGTAAGGAAACCTCTTGCTGTAATACCTTCATTTTTTACAGGAGTAGCTATTTATATTGCGACATATAATGGTCTCATTGCAGGTTTAGTAACTTTTCTTCTAGCAGTCCTGTTTCAAGTTAAGTAATAAACATTTTATAGAGAATATCAATATTTTTAATAATGGCTGTACTGGGAAAGAGCGAATTATTAAAACTTCAAGAAAAATATCATCTCATATATCCCTTCAATGAAGAATTAATAGACGGTGATAGTTTTATCTTAACAGTTCAGCAGGATGTTGAGGTAAAATATTTAGAACATAAAAATATAATCTCTCACGAAATTGTATTTGTTCCAATTAACTTTGTCGCACATATGACTGCAAAAAGTAAATTTGGCAGATTAGGTTTGTCTTTTTTGAATGCTGCGAAAGTCCATAGTGGTTTTGTAGGAAGGATAGTTCTAGAAGTAGTTAATTTAAATAACGAGCATTTACCCATAACTATTAAAAAAGGTGAGCCTTTCATGCATCTAGAATATATAAGAAGAGAAGGTGAGCCTTCTCCTTATCATGGTGAATATCAATTCCAATATATGAATGATGATGAGATAAGATTTTACCTTAAAATATTAAAAGAACACATTCCTAACTTCGAGTACTATTCAAAGATATGGCTAAAGAATAAACCTCATTTACTTAAAGAATTATAATTTTTCAGCATACAAAAGGGGCCAAATTGGCCATTCTGTTCTTTCTGTCTTTTTGAATACAATCTTTACTTTTTGACCTATTTTTATCTCATTTAGATTCTCTTTCATCCTTGCTAAAATTTTTACATTATCTTTAAGTCTTATAAGACAAACAGCATAAGGAACCTCATCTCCAAAGCTTTTAGGTGCAACATGAATTATCGTGAAACTTTCTATTTCTCCTTCATTACTGATTTTCTTCCATGTTAATTTATTCGAAAAACAAGAAGGACAAATTTTTCTCGGAGGTAAGCTAAGCTTTCCGCAATTCATGCACATTGAAGCATATAATTCGCCATTACTTGCTTTTCTGTAGAATTCTTCAATACTTATTTCTTCGCTCATGATCTAGCTTTAACAATCGTGACGAAATGGGTTAAGCCTGAACCACCCATATTTTGTGCTAAGCCTATTTTTGCACCCTTTACTTGTCTTTGTCCAGCTTCATTTCTCAATTGAAGATATAATTCATAGATTTGTGCAATACCAGTTGCTCCGACAGGATGACCTTTAGCCTTTAAGCCTCCACTTGGGTTTGAAGGATATTCTCCATTTAGATCAGTGATCCCTTTTTCAACAAGCTTTCCTCCCTTTCCTTTTTCAGTAAAACCTAATTCTTCATATTCTATGATTTCAGCAATCGTAAAACAATCATGCAATTCAAATACATCAATGTCATTTATGGTTAAATTTGCCTGTTCCAAAGCTTCCCTTGCAGCGATTCTTATACCTTTAATTTCCGTTATATCTTCTTTCTCTATTATAGAAGAATGATCGTTTGAATGTCCACTTCCAATTATATCAATTGGTAAATCTGTAAACTTTTCAGCTATTTCAGGCTTAGTCAAAATAAGACATGCAGCACCATCGGTTACTAATGAACAATCATAAAGTTTAAGAGGCCATGCAATTACCCTAGATTTGAGTGCATCTTCTACAGTTATCAACTTTTGCATGTGTGCTTTTGGATTATAGTATGCGTTTTTATGATTCTTTACAGCAACCATAGCGAGTTGCTCTTCTGTAGTACCATATCTGTGCATGTGAGCTGTAGCCATGAGAGCGAAAACACCTACAAAGGTTAATCCACTCCATTGTTCAACGCTAACATCACTTGCAGTCATCAACGCTTCAGTTACTTCTGGAGTAGTTCTGTTGTTCATCTTCTCCACTCCACCTACGAGAACGATATCATAGAGGCCAGATTGGATAGCCATTATCCCTGTTCTTAAAGCAGTTGAACCTGATGCACATGCATTCTCAACCCTTATAGAAGGCAAATTATGCATGCCCAACCAGTCAGCAAGTATAGGTGCAACATGTGCTTGATGTTCAAAAAATTCTGAAAAATTCCCAAAAATTCCTAATTTAATCTTACCTCTAATATCTGGGTCTTTGCATCTAGCTATTGCTTCTTCAAAAGCTTCCACAAAAAGTTCTCTTGCCATTATTCCTGTTCTTTTACCAAATTTTGAGCATCCTGCACTAACTATTGAAGCTAAGGGTTTTTGAGAAAGCAATCTACTCATAGTAATTACTTAATTCATAAAATATTTAATCAAAATCTTGCCTGTCTCAGTGCAGCAATTCCTGGTAATTCTTTTTCCATTAACATTTCTGTAAGTGCTCCTCCTCCTGTGCTTACATGGCTGAATTTTTCTGCATAACCAAACATATTCAATGCAGCTACCGTATGTCCTCCTCCTGCAACAGAAAAAGCGTTTGAACTTGCAATTGCTTTAAGCACTCTTTTAGTTCCGTAACTAAATAAAGATTCCTCATATACTCCAACTGGTCCGCTTATTATTACAGTCTTAGCTTCGTTTAAAATATCTTCTATAAGTTCACATGTCTTCATTCCAATATCTTTTATAGGCATGTTCAGAGGTAAAGCGCTTAAGGGAAATTCGAATCTCTCATTCTTAGGGGTTTCTGCAGCAAGATCTTGAGGTAAAATTATCTTATCTTTATATTTTTCATATGCAATTTTTGCCCCTTCATATAATAATACTGCTCCCTTTCTTTCTAGTAATTTCTCGTTAACTTCTCCGAGATTGTAACCTACAACTTTCAAATATAAATTGCCAATCAATCCTGCTAAAAATATCCAATCTGCTTTTCCTGTTTCTCCCAAATGCTCAATCATACTTATTGCGTCATCTAGCTTTGTTCCTCCTAGGATGTAAAGTCTGGGTTTTTCGCTATATTGTAGTAACCAAGTTAGAGCTCTTACTTCCCATTCCATTACTCTACCAGCACATGAAGGCATTACAAACGGATAACCTGTTAGTGAAACATTAGCTCGATGGGCTGCTGCGAATGCATCGTTAACATATATATCGCAAAGGACTGAGAGTGTTTGAACTTGTTTTGTTTTAGCTTGTTCTTCAAATGGTCTTTTTATCATCTCATCAGGATCTGTTCTAACGTTTTCGAGCATGACTATTCTATATTCTCCTTCTCTTAGCTTTTTCAATGCATCAACAGCTTTAGGCCCATAAACATCTGGAACGTAAATAACTTTAGTTTTAAGCATCTTTGATAGCAGTTTAGCATGAAGATCAGTCGTTGTGAAATCAGGATCGCCCGGCCTTCCTTGGTGGGTCAAAATAGCAACTCTCGCACCTCTAACTAATAGCTCCGTTAGCGTGGTCTCAGCTAATACCCTCATCCTTGTCAAATCTATTGGCATGTTAGTTTTAGGATCTAAAGGAAGATTCATATCTGTTCTAAGCAATACAACTTTATTTTCGAATTCAAAATCGTCCATTGTCTTGAATCCTACGTCTATTTTATTCATTTGTTCGAGAATGTCCTCTCTAACTTTTCCTCTTAAAATTCCGTAGGGCATTTCAATAGAACTTCTTAACTATATTCAAAGTCCTATCAGTCAATTCTATTGATCTTCTTGGTTCTTCCTCAATTCCAGTTAATGCTCTAATAGCATCAATATTTTCGGGAATCACGTTGCTTTCTTCAGGAGTAGCCCATATCAAAGTTAGGTCATTTTGTATCAGAGCAATGCTTTCTAACCAAACAGGTATTTCATAAACATCTCCTCTACTTCTGCCAAGTTCTCTTCCTATTTCGAAGATTGTATTAAGTGCTTCAACCTTATCCTTACCACTTACAAATACTACTCTAGGCTCTTCTTCTAAAGCTCTTATTACTGTTTCCTTGTTAACTCTTTCTTTCAATTCAATGAAAGCTGCATGTAAATGATATAAGTTGTGGCTACCTTTTGCTGCTATGGTAATTATATCCAAATCTTTTATCACAGTTTGTGCATCAGGACCGTGATGAGAAGGTATCTCAAGTTCGGGTACTACGGTATTGATTATTCCTTTTTTATGCGATTCCCAAGGATCCGCTGCCCTACGAAATATTGATACTCTTGCTCTTTTAACTCCAATCCTTTCATGTATCGCCCCTATTACTCTACATATTGCAGTCGTATTGCAGCTAACAACTCTTGTGAATTGCTTTCCAAAATTTTCTAAGTAATTTCTCGCGGCAACAAAACTAGCATTTGTTAATTCATGATCCTCTCCTCCTTGGAAAATCGCTTTTATGTTATATTTTTCATAAAATGGTTTGTTTTTAGCCCCCCATCCTTCTGTAGAAGCATCCACGACAATATCTACTTTTTGAAGTAATTCTTCGAAAGTTCCAGCAGGTTCAAAATTATGCTTCTTAAATTCTTCAATTCTGGGATTTTGTGATAGATAAATTGGTATTCCTTTCTTAGCCATCAATGCAGCACGCCAGTCAAAGCCTGGCCCTGCAATTCCAATGAGCTCCATATCAGGTTGAAGTCTTACAGCATCTGCAACGCGTTTTCCAATTGTTCCGTAACCCCCAACAACAGCAACTTTTACTTTTTTCATATTTAAGAATGGCTTTACAAATTATTAAATATTGTTCTTGAGATTCTTCTGCTTCATGAAGAATTCTGCTATTCTTTCTACAGCAATTTCTGTATGTTCAAACTCTCTACTCTGTTTAAATCTTAAATTCATTATAATCAACAAGCACTGCACTGCATTTGCTACGCTTGCAGCGAAGATTCTATTAATAGTTTGATGGAGTTCGATTTCTTCTTCACTTTCAATTTCTCTTCCCATTCTTATTCCTTGCATATCCTTTTTTCTTCTTTCAATTATATCAGATGGATTGTATTCAAGAAGTATAATTGCATCAGGATTAAGGGCTTTAGCTGCTTCTAATGGCAAACCTGGATAATATCCTCCTTGCATTTTTATGCTTACATGCGTATCTATTAGCACATCTCCTTCGATATCTGCAATTTTTTTAGCTGCGTCAAGCTGCAATGTTCTATATTCATCTAATGGTATCTTTTTTCTCATCTCATCTCTATCTTTTATGCCATATCTTTCTCTAGCTAATTCTAACATGACATCTCCATAGTTTACAACCTTTAATTCAGGCATCTTTTTCCTTATGTAATTAAGAATGGTTGTTTTTCCAGCACCTGGTACAGCTACGATGACAGCTTTCATAATTGTGCTATGTTTTTGCTTATAAAAATTTAGCTTTAATATTGCTCCTTGTATTTTTTCATATGGATTTCGAATTTAGCGAGGAACAAAAACTATTCAGAGAGAGCGTAAAGGAGTTTGCAGAAAAAGAGATTGCCCCTTATGAAGCTGAATGGGATAGAAAAGGAGAATTTCCTAAATCTTTATTTAAGAAATTAGCAGAAGTAGGTTTAGCAGGAATAAGAATTCCAGAAAAATACGGCGGCCAAGGTGCTGATGCGGTAACAACAGGAATAGCGATTGAGGAGCTTTCTAGATATGATTTCAACGTAGCTAACTTTTTGATAATCAACAACGTTTTGACAGCTAATGTTATTGCAGAATATGGGAGTGATTATCTAAAAGAATTGGTCCTTCCTGGTGTTGCTAAAGGCGAAATATGCTTAGGCATTGCATTGACAGAACCTCATTGCGGTAGCGATGCTGCAGCAATAAAAACAACTGCAATACTGGATAAAGATGAATGGGTTATAAGCGGAGAAAAATCATCCATAAGCATGGTTAAATACGCGAACTATTTCGTATTATTCGCGAAAACTAAACCTGAAGAGAGACATAGAGGAATAAGTGCTTTCTTAGTACCTGCAAATTCTAAGAACATAAAATATTCTTATTTTGATGATGTAGGTTATAGACCTATAACTAGAGGTGCCTTTAAGCTTGAAGAGGTAAGGATACCTAAAGAATATTTGATAGGTAACTTAAATGAAGGATTTTATTACGTCATGAAAACCTTCGATTTTAGTAAAACTTTATTGGCTCTTTCATGTCTAGGAGCTGCTGAACAATCGCTTGAAGAAACAATAAAGTATGCGAAAGAGAGATATGCTTTTGGTAGACCTATAGCTAAGTTTGAAGCTATTCAATTCAAAATAGCTGAACATCTAACAATGCTTGAGGCTTGTAAAACGTTATGTTACAAAACCTTGTGGATGAAAGATAAAGGTTACACGATTACAGCATATGCTGCGATGTGCAAATGGTGGGCTCCAAGACTTGCCTTTGAAATAATTCATGATTGTATATTAATGCACGGAAATATCGCATACACGAAAGATTTACCTTTAGAAAGAAGATTGAGGAATGTTATGGGAATAGAAATAGGCGATGGAACTGCAGAAATTCAAAAAATAGTTATTGGGAGAGAAGTTATAGGTAAAGATTATGTTCCTTATAAATGATATTTTAATTAAAAATTTTAAAATATTTGATGTTTCTACAAATTTTATAAAAAACTGACTTATTTAAAACCATTTCATGAAATCCTAAAATATGTAAATAACAAGCATGATGCCAGCTATTGAATATTTCTTCTCAATGATTGAGCAGCATCAAATAACAACGCAGAAGTCATCTTTTTTGCGATATTACTATTTCTAAGATATTGCTGATGTTTTATAGCTTCTTCGGCTGCCTTAAGTGCTCTCACCAGTTTGAACTACATCAATCTTTAAGTAGCCGTAAGTCTCTAGAAATTAATTAGCAATTGTTATTCTAGATTCGGTGTTTGAATTTCATAAATGAGTGAATGGAATAGAAAACTAGCTAAGGTTTATTATAACAGATTTGATTCTTGTATAATTATATATCGCATGTATGCTTTGCTCAAATCCTAGACCACTTTGTTTTGCTGTAGAGAAAGGAACTTGAGGATAAGTTATTGGTCCTTCGTTTATACAAACTGTTCCAGCCTTAATGCTTGCAGCTAGCTTATGCGCTTTACTCAAATCGTTTGTCCAAATGGCAGCATATAGACCATAAATAGTGGAATTTGCAAGTTCTATGGCTTCATCTAAGCTTGAAAAACTTGTCGCAGATAAAACAGGTCCAAAGATTTCTTCTTGGAATATTTTCATATCTTTTGCCACTTCATCAAAAAATGTTGGCAATAAGAAGTTGCCTTTTTGTAATTTTTCATCACTAGGTCTTGAACCACCATATATTAATTTTGCACCTTCTTTTCTTCCCTCTTCAATATAATACATAACTCTGCTCAATTGTTCTTTAGAAACTAAAGGACCCATTTGGGTATCTTGATCTATTCCTGGCCCTACTCTAATCTTAGCAAATTGTTCTTGCAACATCTTTATCAGCTTATCTTTTAGACTTTCATGATATAGTAATCTTGAATATGCCCAACACATTTGTCCTGCATTCGTTATTATACCGTTTATGATTCCTTGAATTGCTTTATCTAATTTAGCATCTGGTAATACGATGTTTGGGTTCTTTCCACCTAGCTCCAAGATTATAGGTTTTATGTGCTTTGAAACCAAAGCTATTACTTCCTTACCTCCCTCTAAAGAACCAGTAAATGTTACAGATTCTATTTCTTTATGCTCTACGAGATATCTTCCTATGGTTTTTCCGGGTCCTATTACTACATTTAAAACTCCATCTGGTAAACCTGCTTGCTTTGCTAATTCTGCTAATTTTATTGCAGTGATAGGAGTGTATGTAGCAGGCTTTAAAATAGCTGTATTTCCTGCTGCTAATGCAGGCGCCAAGCTTCTTGCAGATAAAGGTAAAGGATAATTCCAAGGAGCAATATGGGCTGTTACTCCTAAAGGTTCTCTCAAAGTATAGCAGAATCTATCACCAGGTAAAGGTATAGTATCACCTTGTATTTTGTCTGCAAGTCCTGCGTAATATTCAAATAAGCGTGCAGCATAGAGAACATCTCCTATTGCTTCTTTAATTGGTTTTCCATTGTTCAGCGTTTCTAATTTGGCTAAATCGTTCGTATTATCTCTAATCAATGAAGCTAATTTATACAATATCCTAGCTCTTCTAACAGGTTCTTGCTTAAACCATTGATCAAATGCTTTCTTCGCTGCTTCTATTGCTTTATCTACATCTTCAATAGAAGCCTCTTCTGCATAAGCTATTATTTCATTCGTAGCAGGATTGTAAACAGGTATTTTCTTTCCAGAACTAGCTTCAACAAACTTTCCATCAATAAACAATTTAACGTTTTCTATATTCTCCATAATTAATATTAGTTATACTTTCTCATATTCTTCAGCAAAGAATACTTTCATTTTACCTTCTGAGATCTTCATAGCATCTCTTGCTGCTTCTTTCATTTCTTTAGAATTCAAGGCTGTTTCTAAATCTTGTTTGCTTTCAAATAATAATTCAGCTATCAAATAATATTCAGCTTCTCCAGAAGGCGTTCCAAAAATTTTGTTAATTCTAAATTTCTTCAATTTAGGTAATTTCTTAACTAATTCAACGTGTACTTTTTCATAATGTTCGTCAAAACTTTGAGCATTAGAAGGCTTAGGATAAATTACGAAGATCTTGTACATATTCATTCATATTATATTTACTTAAAAATTTAAGAGAAGAAAAAGAACTAGAGTATGAATGAGTATTAACGTAATATTCGAGAGAAGAAATCAAATAGAAAGAAAACCTGAATGGATAAGATCAAGAATTCCTGCTGGAGAAAAATTTAAACTCATTAGTAATTTATGCAAGGAATTAAATCTACATACTGTTTGCGAAGAAGCTGCATGTCCTAATATAGCTGAATGTTGGGGTTCTGGAACTGCTACTTTCATGATTCTTGGAGATATATGTACAAGAGCATGTAGATTTTGTAATGTTAAAAGTGGAAATCCAAAGGGTTTTGTTGACTATACAGAACCATTAAGGGTTGCAGAAGCTGTGTCGAAAATGGATTTAGATTACATCGTTATTACCTCTGTTGATAGAGATGATTTAGAAGATGGAGGCGCATCGATATTTGCTGCAACTGTTAAGGCTATCAAGAAAAAGAATCCAAATATAATAATTGAACTATTAATTCCCGATTTTAAAGCTAATATTGATTCTTTAAAAACAGTAGCTAACAGCGGCGCTGAAGTTATAGGTCATAATATTGAGACTGTTAGAAGATTAACACCTATTGTAAGAGATCCTAGAGCAAACTATGATCAAAGCCTTTTTGTTCTAAAAACCCTTAAAGAATTGAATCCAAAAATATTTACTAAATCTTCTATAATTGTAGGTTTCGGAGAAACAGAAGAGGAAGTAATCGAAACTATGGAAGATTTGAGAAAAGTAAATGTTGATTTTTTGACAATAGGACAATATCTAAGACCTTCTAAAAGGCATATTCCCGTTATAGAATATGTAAATCCCGAAAAATTCAAAAAATATGAAGAAATAGGATTGAAGTTGGGTTTCAAATACGTAGCTGCAGGTCCTTTCGTTCGTAGCTCATATAAAGCAGGACATTATTATATAAAAACACTATTAGCTAAAAGCTGACTTCTCCCCGCCCTGAAGGGTGAGGCTTTCAATTGATGCAAAAAGTTCAATTTATTAATTTTTGTTTAATGAATCTTGAATAATTCTTACGCTATCCTTATAGTTTAAAAAACATTTTATAGAGGATGCTTGAATAATATACGATGAGCGAATTATATCAAATATTAAACGAAGAAGGAATTGAAAATAAACAACTTTTAAGCAAGATAAACCTTAGCAATGACAAACTTCTTGAAATGTATAGACATATGTTAATAACGAGAATTCTTGACGGTTGGCTTATGAAATTGCAAAGAATGGGAAAAGCTGCAATCCATGCACCTAATGAGGGACAAGAAGCAATAGCTGTAGGCGTAGCTCATGCAGCTGAAAAAGAAGATTGGTTCTTTCCTACTTATAGAGATCTTGGTTTGCTAGTTGCTAAAGGCGCTCCAATAAGAGAAATTTTGAATAGATGGTTGGCTAATGCGCAAGATCCTTTAAAAGGGCATGAATTTGCTATATATGGCGGTAGAAAGTATAATATGGTTCCTACAACAACTCCTGTTAGTGTTCATCTTGCTGCAGCTACAGGCTTCGCTCATGCAGCCAAAATAAAGAAAGATAAGCTAGTTGTTTTCGCCTTTCTAGGAGATGGTGCTACATCTAAAGGAGATTTCCATGAAAGCTTGAATTGGGCAGGTGTGTTCAAATTACCAATTGTATACGTATGTCAAAATAATCAGTATGCTATATCAATGCCTTTTAGAAGACAGACTGCATCTGAGACTATCGCTATAAAATCTGTTGCATATGGAATAAAAGGTATGAGAATAGATGGAAATGATATATTAGCCGTTTATTCAGCTATAAAAGAAGCAAGAGAAAGCGCTCTTAATGGTATGCCTGTTTTAGTCGAATGTTTAACTTACAGACTTGGATCACATACAACTGCAGATGATCCTACAAGATATAGAAGTCAAGAAGAGGTTGAAGAGATGAGGAAAAAAGAACCAATTAAGCGCTTCAGGGCTTTCTTAATATCAAAAGGCATTTTGAGTGAAAAAGAAGATGAACAAATGAGGAAGGATATCGAAAGAGAGATAGAAGAAGAAGTTAAAATAGCAATAACAATTCCTCCACCTCCAGTACAAGCTATATTCGAAGATGTTTATTCTGAGCTACCGTGGCATTTAAAAGAGCAGATGGAAGAGCTCGTAAAAGAATATGAAGAAGATCATTTAAGTTAACATGCCAGTCCTAACTCTTGCAGCTGCTATTAATAATGCAATTAGAGAACAAATGAGAAAAGATGATAGGATAGTAGTGCTCGGAGAAGATGTGGGTAAAAGAGGGGGTGTCTTCTTAGTGACAGAAGGTTTATTAGAGGAGTTCGGTCCTGAAAGAGTAATTGATACGCCTTTATCAGAGGCTGCAATATTTGGTGTCGCTGCTGGAATGGCTATATATGGGCTCAAGCCTATTGCAGAAGTTCAATTCTTTGATTTTGCTTTTGGAGGCTTTGACCAAATCGTTTCTCAAATAGCTAAATTAAGATATAGAAGCGGAGGACAATTCAAAGCTCCTGTTATTATAAGGGGTCCTGTTGCAGGAGGAATAAGAGGTGGAATGTTTCATTCCCAAAGTCCTGAAACTTACTACGTTCATACTGCAGGTCTTAAAGTTATAGTTCCTGCATTTCCTTATGATGCAAAAGGATTGTTGATTGCTGCTTTGAAACAAGATGATCCTGTTATATTTATGGAACCTAAAAGCATATACAGGACAGTCAAGCAAGAGGTACCTGAAGGAGAATATATTGTTCCAATAGGAAAAGCGAACGTGATAAGACAAGGCGATGATGTTACAGTAATAACATATGGAGCAATGGTACATCGTGTTCTTGAAGCTGCTGAAGAAGCAAGTAAAGAAAAAATAAGCGTAGAAGTAATTGATTTAAGAACATTGATGCCTTATGATATTGATACGATTCTTAGCTCTATCAAAAAGACTGGTAGAGTAGTGATAGTTCATGAAGCTCCTAAAACATTAGGTTTCGGTGCAGAGATAGCAGCTTCTATTGCAGAAAGAGCATTGCTTTATCTAGAAGCTCCTATTATAAGAGTGTGCGGTCAAGATACTCCTTTTCCGCTTGCAAATGAACATTACTATCTTCCTACAGTCAAAAGGATAAAAAAAGCAATAACTAAAGTCGCTACATTTTAAAATGCCTAAGGAAATTTTACTTCCTGATATTGGAGAAGGAGTAAGCGAAGGAGAAATTGTAAAGTGGCTAGTAAAAGAAGGAGATTATGTCAAAATGTTTCAACCGATCGTTGAGGTCTTGACGGTTAAAGTTAAAGTCGAAATTCCATCTCCTTATAATGGTAAGATTGTTAAAATTTTGGCAAAAGAAAAAGAAGTGGTTAGAGTAGGAAAACCAATAGCTTTAATCGAAACTGAAGAAGTGATACCTGAGACAAAGCCTAAAGAAGAAGCTAAACCTAAAGAAGAATTAAGGCAGGTTGAGATTCCTAAGGAGGTAGCTGAAGAGAAAAAAGAAATACTTGCTACACCTGCTGTTAGAAGACTTGCAAGGGAATTAGGCGTAGATTTGTCCAAAGTTAAAGGTACAGGACCTGGAGGAAGAATATTGGAAGAAGATGTTAGAAGATATGCTGAAGAAATGAAGAAACATGAAGTTAAGCCAGTAGAAGTAAAAGCTGAAAAAGCTGCTTTGGAAGAGAGAATTCCTATTACTGGAGTAAGAAGAATGATTGCAGAAAAGTTATCAAAGACTGTTAAAACTGCAGTGCTAGTTACACATATGGATGAATGCGATGTAACTGAATTGGTTAAAATAAGAGAAGAATTAAAACAAGAAGCAGAGAAAAGAGGAGTAAAACTAACTTTCTTACCTTTCATCATTAAAGCTGTGATTAAAGCTCTTCAAACATACCCTTCATTCAATGCATCGGTTGACGAAGAAAAGAATGAGCTAGTAATTAAGAAATATTATAATATTGGCATTGCAACAGCAACAGATCAAGGTCTAATAGTCCCTGTAATAAAAGAAGCAGATAAGAAAGGATTATTTGAATTAGCTAAGGAGATTGAAGAACTAACCGAAAAAGCTAGGAAAGGAACGTTGAAAATTGAAGAAGTTATAGGCAGCACTTTTTCAATAACCAATGTAGGTCCGATTGGAGGCGTATTTGCTACGCCAATATTGAATAATCCTGATGTAGCAATTCTAGGAATTGGTAAAATTAAAAAAAGACCTTGGGTAGTTGAGAATAGAATTGAAATTAGAGACATATTAACGCTATTTTTATCCTTCGATCATCGCGTAATAGATGGTGCTCAAGCAGCGCAATTCATGAATGAGGTAATGAAATACTTAGAAAAACCTTATCTATTGTTAATTTAGAACTCTGCAAAAACTGTACAAGGTGAGCTATCAATAACCTCGATGAAGAGCGGAATAACATAAAGTTTTTTTATTTCACTAGGAAGTTTTTCCAAATTCATATCCTCAACTATTATGAATTTTCCTTTGGAAAGCAAAATTCTATGAGCCTTTCTACCTTCTTCTCTATGCAATGGTGAAGATAAGGATATGAAATCGAATCCTATTCCTCTAATATTTTCAAAATTAGCGAGATAGCTTGCAGCTTCAGAACTGAATCCAGGGCCCTCAAATTGATAAATATACGGATCTTTATTTCTAAATATTTGAAATTCTGTTTTAATTATTATAAAGTCTGAATTTTTAATTCTTTCTTCAAAATTTTCAAAATCTTTCCTAAAAAATAATTCTCCTTTTCCTTTTTTTATTTTTAAAATTAATATTTTATTAAAAATAAAATCTTCGATATCATATTCAGCTACACCTTTACCTCCTTCTATGAAATGTTTTTGGCAATCTGCATGAGTTCCAATATGGTTACCGAATTTTAACTCAAATGTATTCGCAGAATCTCCTTTGCTAATTTGATTTATAGGTGTTATTATAAGCTTCGTATTAGACATATAAGTTGGTGTTTGCTCATTAAGTTTGTGTGATAACAAAACATATGGCATAATATTTTTATTAATTGTGATGAATAATTGTTTATGCCTTTAGAACACAAATTTTCTGCTAAGCAATATCCTTTAGAAAAAGAAGTTAAAGGTATTTCAGTAAAGACAAATCAAGAACATTATAAGCTTTATCAAGGCTATGTGAACAAATGGAATGAAATACTTGAGAAGTTAAAAACAGCAGACAGGAGCAAAGCTGCAGCTACGTATAGCGAATATGGCGAATTGAAAAGACAAGAAACCTTCAATGCCAATGGCAAAATACTTCATGAGCTTTTCTTTCCTACAATATTAGGAGGAGACGGTAAACCTAGAGGAGAAATTGTAGAGAAAATTAAAGAAGACTTTGGTTCTTTTGAAGCATGGAAAGAAGATTTCATCGCTACAGCAATGGCTGCAAGAGGATGGGCTATTTTAGCGCTAGAGCTACAGTCAAATAAGCTATTTAATTTCTTAGTAGATTTGCAGAATATTGGTCATGTTCAAGATACCGTTGCCATTCTAGCTCTTGATGTTTTTGAGCATGCTTACTTCATAGACTATGGAACTAATAGAAGAGCCTACATAGATGCTTTCTTCAACAACATAAATTGGGATTTCGTTGAAAAAAGATACCAGTATGCAAAGAAGGTAGCTGAGCTTTATAAACAATATTTTAAAGAATAAACCAAATTTAATTTTTATATTTTCTTTTTCATAAATCCATGTGCTTAGGTTAGGATATTGGTGTGGTCAAGAACAATACGATCCAAAGACCTTAGTAGATTTCGCTAAGATAGCAGAAGTTGTAGGCTTCGATATGATAAGCGTAAGCGATCATTTTCATCCATGGAGCGATAAAGGAGGCCAATCAGGATTTCCATGGATTGTAGTCAATTTGATTGCAGATAAAACCCAAAATGTGGAAGTCGGTACAACTGTAACAACACCATTATTTAGATATCACCCAGCTATAGTTGCACAAGCATTCGCTACATTGGCATATCTTTATCCTGGCAGGATATTTTTAACGCTCGGAGTAGGGCATTCGATGAACGAAACTCCTTTAGGTTTCAAATGGCCTGAAAGTGTAGAGGAAAAAATTTCAAGACTTGAAGAAGCGGTTGAAATAATTCATTTATTATGGTCAAGAGAATTCGTGACATATTATGGAAATTATTATCGTTTATATAAAGCAAAGCTTTATACTAAACCGAAAAGTAAAATTCCAATTTATATAGCTACTGCTACGAAAGAAGCAGCTAGAATAGCAGGAAGATATGGTGACGGAATATTAGTAAATCCACGTGGTTTAGAAAAATTCAACGAAATCATAGATGCTATGGTAAAAGAAGCTAAGAAACATGGTAGAGATCATGAAAAACTCAAAAAATTAGTTGAGTTCAAGGTCTCCTATAGTGTTGATTATGATGAGGCATTGAAATCAACGCTTTATTGGGCTCCTACTGCAATAGATAGAAAGAAAAGAGAAAGTATTTCGGATCCTAGAGAACTTGAGGATAACGTTACCGAAAAAGAGATTGAAAAAATTAAGAAGACTTGGTTAATAGCTACAGATCCTGAGCAAATCATAAAAAGTTTAGAATACTTCTTGAATTTGAATGTTGATGTAATATTCTTCCATTCTTCTAGTCCTAATGAAAGAGCTTTTCTAAATATGCTAGGAAGAGATATTTTGCCATGGCTTAAAGAAATATATGAATTGAAAAAAGAACCAATTAGAGTTACCGATTAATTTTAATTAAGACCAATTTTAATCATTTCGTAATACCTTTTAGATTTTAAAATCTTCAATGTTAAATTGAAAGCTTAATTTAGTTTTTTATAATAGATATTCAAAAAATATGCTATTTATATAATAGAAATGACTGATTGATACCATTTGAAAACATATTCTGGAATGCTAAAACCTCTTTGTTCCATTCTACTAACCATGAATATAGGTAATGGACTAAGCAAAAAAGCTGCTTTTAAATAAAATCTATTAGGTTCGCCTTTTTTATAGCTTGTTTCTAAGACATAATTAATGTCTGAAATGGCACCTATTGAGGTATTAGCATTACCTGTTATTGAAATTATTTTACCTCCTAACCTTTTGAAGTTTCTACACCAACCAACAACTATTTCTGTTTCTCCTGAATATGAAATTACAATGAATACATCGCCAGTTCTAGGAGAGGGCAAATTTGTATCTCTTACTACATAAGTTGCATCTCCTAGTATTCTTTTTATATGTCCAATTCTTACCGCAGCCATTCTTGCAACTTCCAAACCACTACCTAAACCGCCAAAGAAACAAGCATTCCTTTTTTCTAATTCATCAGCAACCAAATTTAGAAATTTTATTGCTTCAACATTATCGAACACTTTGAATAAATCCATTAACAAGCTGTTAATGTATTCTTTCAGATGATCTGATGGTGCATCATTATTCATCGCTTCTGCTATTGCTTGGAACAAAGCTGCGCTACCTAGTTCGAAAATATCTCCTAGAATTCCGTGTTCTCTAAATTCTCTTACTCCTTCTTCACTTATTTCCGTTTCTCTTTTTCCTTTTAATAAGAGAGTTGTTCCAAATTTATAGCCTAATTTTGCTAGGGGAGATTCAGGATCTGAAGTTAATACGTTTATCCTATAATCTTTGTTATTTCCTGTATCTACTATATATTGAGCCAATTTTTGCGCATCTATTAAAGGAATCAAAGCTTTTCCGCTTCCAGAATTTACTAAAAGACAAAAAGGACCGTATTTTCTTCTTATTACTGGTGCGGCTTCATATAAATCTCTTCCAGGAAAACCTATGTCGCTTCTATCTAGAATTATTCTACCTCTTTCCATTTTCGCTATTTCGCTACAAGCTATGCTTAATGCTCCCTTTGATCTCCCTTCGCCTGTAGGTACGATTACTCTTGCAGAGATTATATTATAATAAAAGTTTCTAAGATTTTCTTCATCTAATTCTTCTAAATTTTTCTTTATTGCATTTAGGTACCTTAGTTCAGCGATTTCCTTTAGCATGTGTGATTATAACCCTAACTATAAATATCTTTTACTAAAAGATTCTCATATGGTTTATGATGTCGCTATCATTGGAGCAGGACCAGGTGGTTATGTTGCTGCGATAAGGGCTGGACAACTCGGTAAAAAAGTTTTGTTGATTGAAAGAGATAAATTAGGAGGCGTGTGCTTAAATTATGGTTGTATTCCTAGCAAAGCGATAATTCATCTCGCTCATCTCTATAAAAAAATAAAATGGTTGAATGAAGTAGGCTTAGCTATAGGTGATGTTAAGCTTGATTTCAAAAGAATAAGAGATTGGAAAGAACAGGTAGTCGATAGATTAAGAAAGGGCATTAAGTTTTTACTAGATTCTTATGGGGTTGAGCAAATAGTTGGAAAAGCAAGTTTAAGAGATTACAACAAGATTGAAGTAGAAGGTAAAATATTTGAGGCTAATAACATTATAATAGCTACAGGTTCTTCTCCATTAGACCTTCCAAACCTAAAGCACGATGGAAGAGATATCCTCGATTCAACAGCAATGCTTGAATTGACAGAAGTACCTCAAAGATTGCTTGTAGTAGGTGGCGGAGCGATAGGACTTGAATTAGGATGTGCTTTTCAAAATTTCGGGAGTGAGCTTTATGTAGTAGAAATAATGGATCAATTGTTACCTGGCTTTGATAAAGAAGCTTCGGAAGTAATTAGGCGTAGTATAATAAAAAAAGGAGGAAAAGTTTATCTTAGTTCGAAAGTTCTTGAAGTAAAAAAGAATGGGAAATTAAAAGTAGCGATCGATACACAAGGGAAAATTGAAGAAATAGAGGTAGACAAGATATTGCTAAGTGTTGGAAGAAAGCCTAATAATGAGGATATCAACATCAAGGGTCTTCAAACGGATAAAAAAGGTTATATAATCGTGGATGAAAGGCAAAGGACTAACATTGAAAACATATACGCAATAGGTGACATTACAGGCCCTCCTTTTTTAGCACATCGAGCCTCAAAGCAAGGAATCGTAGCTGCTGAAGTAATAAGCGGTATGAAAAGTGCATTCGATTACAGAGCAATACCTTCAACTTTTTTCACAGATCCCGAATTTATATCAGTAGGTAAAAGTTCTGCTGAAGTATCGAAGGCTGTAATCATAGGTAAATTCCCATTTTTAGCATTAGGAAGAGCTCTTACTCAAGGATTTAGCGAAGGTTTTGTAAAAGTAATTGCAGACAAAGATAGTAAGGTAATTTTAGGAATTCAAGCCGTAGGAGAAGGGGTTTCTGAATTAAATGGTGAAGCTTCTTTAGCTATTGAGGCATCATTGACTTTAGAAGATTTAGGATTTGTCATGCATGCACATCCAACTTTAAGTGAAGCATTAATGGAATCTGCAGAAAATGCTTTAAGGAAGGCTATACATATTTTAAACAAATGATAAAAGGATATTTACTCGATTTCGATTTTCTTGAATATTTTAAAGCTCTAAAACTTCAGCATGAACTTGTTAATTTAAGAAACGAGAATAAAATACCTGAATCTCTAATCTTATTAGAACATGAACATGTAATAACCATAGGTAAAAGAGGTAAGGTTGAAGATATCCTTGATAAGTCATTACCTTATTATTTTGTTGAAAGAGGAGGAGAACTGACTTATCATGGACCAGGTCAACTTGTTGGATATCCTATTTTTGATCTCAAATATCTTAAGCTTGATGTTAAGCAATATGTAGCCAAGCTAGAAGAATCAATTTGCTATGCTTTGAAGAAGTTTAATATTTTTTGCGACAAAGAACATATTCTACCTGGAGTATGGACAGGGAAAATGAAAATCGCTTCTATTGGAATAGCATTGAAGAACTTTGTAACTTTTCACGGCTTTGCATTGAATGTAAATACGGATCTTAGTTATTTCTATAAAATAAAGCCATGCGGTTTAGATGCTTCAGTTATGACTTCTATGGAAAAGATATTAGGTGAGAAAATAAATATGAAAGAAGTTAAGGAAGCTATAATCGAAGGCTTTCAAAATGTTTTCAACATTGAATTTGAAAGAAAAAAACTTGAAGATCTAAATTTAAAGCTTCTCGAATAACATCGAAATTCCTTGACCTACGCCAATACACATGGTAGCTAAACAATATCTAACATTTCTTCTTTTTGCTTCATGAAATAATGTAGTCGTTATCCTTGCGCCTGAACATCCTAAAGGATGTCCTAAAGCTATTGCACCACCATTGGGATTCAATCTAGGATCGTTAGGATCAATTTCAAATTCCTTTAAGCATGCTAGAACTTGCGCAGCGAATGCTTCATTTATCTCGATCAAATCGATATCTTTAAGTTCAAGTCCAACTTTTTTCAAAAGCTTTCTTGTTGCTGGTACAGGACCTATGCCCATAATATTAGGATTGACTCCTGCTGTAGCCCATGATATTATTTTTAAAATTGGTTTGTATCCGAGTTCCTCTGCTTTTTCTCTGCTCATTAGCAAAACTACTGAAGCTCCATCGTTTATTCCAGAACTATTGCCTGCAGTAACAGTTCCATTAGGTCTGAATACGGGTTTTAATTTAGCTAATTTCTCAAGAGAAGTATCTGGTCTAGGATTTTCATCCTTGTCTACAATGTTAGTATTTTTAGTTTTTTCATCAAATACTTCGACCGGAATTATTTCATCTTTAAATTTTCCTTCTTTCTGAGCTTTAACTGCCTTCATATGACTATTGTAAGCAAAAAGGTCTTGTTCTTCTCTAGATATTTTATATAGTTCAGCAAGATTTTCTGCTGTTTCACCCATGCTTATTGGTGGATATTCTTTGGGCCATTTAGGATTTACAAATCTCCATCCAATCGTTGTATCATAAATTTGCAATTCTCTTTGAAATGGCCGAATTGATTTAGGTATTACGAAAGGCGCTCTGCTCATGCTTTCGACACCTCCAGCAATGTAAATATCTCCAATTCCAGATCTTATCATGGAAGCTGCTATAGATATAGCCTCGAGACCTGAGCCGCACAAGCGATTAATCGTGGCTCCTGGTACTGAAACAGGAAAGCCTGCAAGTATTATAGCCATCCTTGCAACGTTTCTATTATCTTCTCCTGCTTGATTTGAACAACCTATGTAAACATCATCGATTAAATTTGGGTCTAAATTGTTTCTTTCTACGATTTTTTTTAACAAAAGAGCTACCATATCGTCTGGTCTAACTAAGCTCAAAACACCTCCATATTTTCCTATAGGAGTCCTTATAGCATCAATGATTACTACTTCTCTCATTGAAATAATCCTAATTTAATAAAAATATAATTTTAAATTATTTACCTTTAAAAACAGGTTTTCTTTTTTCAATGAAAGCCTTTAATCCTTCTAAATGATCTTCAGTTGAACCTGCAATTTCTTGCAAGTATGCCTCGTATTCAAGGACATTTTCCAAATCGTTGTTTAGCGAATAGTAAATCAATTTTTTCGTCAATGCTATAGCTCTTGTAGGAAGACTAGCGTATTTTCGAGCTATCTCATTCGTTTCTTCTTCTAGTTTATCCTCAGGTACCACTTTATTTATTAATCCTAATTCCAAGGCTCTTTTTGCATCTATTGTTTCTCCAAGCGTAAAGTATTCTAATGCTCTTGCCAATCCTATTTTCTTCAATATAAAGAAACACGATGCTGAATCAGGTATCAAACCTACATTTAGAAATGCTTCTACAAAATTTACTTTTTCTGATGCTAACTTGTAGTCGCATGATAAGGCTAATCCTAATCCTGCTCCTGCTACTACACCGTTTATCGATGCGATTACTGGCTTAGGCGAAGTGGTTATTCTCGTAATTATGCGATTAAAATACTTTCTTAGAAAGTCACCATAAGGAAACTTTTGACCTTTATCAAGATATTCCTTCATATATTTCAAATCAATACCTACGCAAAATCCTCTACCTGTTCCTGTTAATATTATGCATCTTATGTTTTCATCTTTACCCAATTCTGCAAGAGCTTTGTCCAATTGCTCAATACTGTTTGCATCTAAAGCATTCAAAACTTCAGGTCTGTTAAGCGTTATTTTGCCGATGTTCTCCTTTCTTTCAACTATTATACTACTCATGTAGTTTCAAATTATAATTTAAAATAAAAAGTTGTTTTCCAAATCGTATTTTATCTTCATCATTTCTTTTAAAATAAATTCATCTATTCTTATTTTCTTTCTATAACTCATACCTAAAAATATGATACCTAGAATATCAGTTATCACTGGTTCAGGTAAAGCGAACATTAACAAGGCTAACTTGAATAATTTATTATTCTTCCTTCTATAGTTTAAGTTTTTCAAAGCTTTTAGAGACTGCTTTAGTATTAGATACGTTTCATTCATAGTAGAGGCTCTATTTTTTGCAAGCTTAGCTAGTAATCGATAATTGTCCATAAAGAAACTTACAAAAAAGTATTTAAGGTTTATTTACCTTTAAAAACAGGTTTTCTTTTTTCAATGAAAGCCCTCATTCCTTCTTTCGCATCTTCAGTCGATAGCAAAAGATAGAATAACTTTCTCTCATATTCCAAACCTTCTTTTAAGCTTGTTTCTTGTGCTTTTCTTATGGAATCTTTAATGAAACGAACTGCAATAGGTGCTTTGCTAGCTATTTCCTTTGCTAACTTTATTGCTTCTTCTAGCAAAAGTTCTCTCGGAACAACTTTATTTACTATTCCTAATTCATATGCTTCTTTTGCATTTATGAATTTACCAGTTAGACATAATTCCATCGCTTTTTGTTTACCTATTAATCTAGCAAGTCTTTGTGTCCCTCCTGCGCCTGGCATTAGTCCAAGATTTATTTCAGGCTGGCCGAACATTGCATCTTCAGAAGCGATTATCATATCACAACTTAAAGCTAATTCGCAACCACCTCCTACTGCATATCCTTGAACAGCAGCAATGATTGGTTTAGTAACAAATTCCATCATTCTTTCCCATACTGCTAAGGGGCTTTTCTCTATCGCTTCAATAGGGCTAAGTAATACCATTTCTTTAATATCAGCACCTGCAGAGAAATGATTTGAACCCGTAATTATTATCACTCTTGTGCTTTCGTCTCTTTCAAATTGTTCAACAGCATCGATTATTTCTTCAACAGTCTTTTTGTTTAGTGCATTCAATTGAGCAGGACGGTTTATTCTTATTATACCTACTTCTTCTACTTTCTCTATAATGATATTTTCGTATTTCTTCTCCATAGCCTAAGAAATGAAGATTAATTCTTAAGCTTAATGTATGTAAGATTCAAATTTAGTTATCAATTCTTTGCTTGCTTGATATCTGGAGATTTTTCCTTTAAGGATTTCCTCTGAAATTTTTTCCATTTCTTCATCATGTTCCTTTATAAATTTCTCAAGCAAACTGAAAAAGAAAGAATTTAAATCATTTATTAAGCTACTTTTCATCCTCATTTTTCTTCTCTTTTCTATTTCTCCACTTTTTGAATATTCTTCCCATTTACTCATCATAGCATCATAAAGCTCCTTTATTCCTTCATTATAAAGTGCTGAAGTATAAACAATCTTTTTTTCTTTTCCAACGATCATTCTTAAAGTTACACCAGTTATTTTATTTCTGTCAAGATCTCCTTTATTTATAACGTAGATATCTGCTATTTCCATCAAACCTGCTTTTAAAGCTTGTATTTCATCACCTGAATAAGGCATCAATACTAGAGAAACCACGTCTGCTTTCTTGAATATATCGGTTTCGATTTGACCAGCACCTACAGTTTCAATGAATATAACTGTTTTACCGCTAGCTTCTAATACTAGCATGGCATCATCGATTGCTCTCGATAAACCTCCAAACCATCCTCTTGTAGCTAAGCTCCTAGCATAAACCTTAGGATCTGAAACTTCTTCTATCATTCTAACTCTATTACCTAAAAGTGCTCCTCCTGATATTGGACTTGAAGGATCTACAAGCAAAACTCCAACATTTTCATCTCTATTTCTTGCTTCCTTTACTAATTTTGAAATAAGAGTGCTCTTACCAACACCTGGGGGACCTGTTATTCCAAATACCTTTGCTTTACCTATTCTGTCTTTGAAAGTTTCTAATACTTCATATATTCTTGAATCGCCTTCCTCTATCATCGTTATAGCTTTTGCTATAAATCTTCTATCTCCATTCTCAATACCTTTCTTTATACTTTCCGTATCCACTTAATTCTAGATAGATTTTAATTCTTTTAAAAATATAATAAAAAGCGTGATTACAACAGCTGATTTATTCAAAGAATTTCCAAAAGGATATTGGAAGAAAAAATTAGAAGAGAAAATTCAAAAAAAGAATACCATTTCTAGGCTTTACAACAAAGATGAAATGGAAAAAGTTTTTGAAGCTGAACAAACATGGAGGAAAGAAGTTTATGAACCATGGATTAAAGAAAGGCCTGAAAGAAAGCAAAAATTTGAAACAGCTTCAGGTATTGAATTAAAGCCTGTTTATACTCCTTATGATGTTAAGCATATTGACTATTTAGAAGATCTTAATCTTCCAGGATGTTTTCCCTTTACAAGAGGAATATATCCTTCAATGTATAGGGGTAAGCTATGGACGATAAGAGAATTTAGCGGTTTCGGTACTCCTGAGGATACTAATAAAAGACTGAAGTTTTTGCTTGAACATGGAGAAACAGGATTAAGTATAGCATTTGACATGCCTACGCTATATGGCTACGATGCAGATTCTCCTAGAGCTTTTGGAGAAGTGGGTAAAATGGGTGTTTCAGTAAGCTCTTTAAAGGATATGGAAATTTTATTTGAAGGAATACCTTTAGATCAAGTAACTACTTCAATGACGATTAATGCTCCTGCTATCGTATTGCTTGCTTTTTACATAGCTGTTGCTGAAAAACAAGGTGTTCCGTTGCATAAATTAAGTGGGACGATTCAAAATGATATGTTGAAAGAATACATTGCTCAGAAAGAATGGATATATCCTCCTGAAGCTCATTTGAGGATTATTAGAGATATAATGGAATTCTGCACTAAAAACATGCCCAAGTGGAATTATATTAGTATAAGTGGTTATCACATAAGAGAAGCTGGTGCAAGTGCAATACAAGAATTAGCTTTCACTTTAATGGATGGTTTCACCTACGTTGAATTAGGAATTTCTGCAGGTTTAGATCCAAATGAATTCGCTACCAGACTTTCATTCTTCTTTAACTCGACTATGGATTTCTTTGAGGAAATAGCAAAGTTTAGAGCTGCTAGAAGAATATGGGCAACAGTATTGAAAGAAAGATATGGTGTTAAGAATCCTAGAGCCTTATTACTTAGATTTCATACCCAAACTAGCGGTGCTTCTTTAACTTGGCAACAGCCTTTGAATAATATTGTAAGAACGGCGATAGAAGCATTAGCAGCAGTTTTAGGAGGAACACAAAGTTTACATACCAATTCTTATGATGAAGCATTGTGTTTACCTACAGAAGAAGCAGTTGTTGTAGCTGTTAGGACACAACAAATAATTGCTCATGAAACAAATGTAGATGCAGTAATAGATCCTTTAGCAGGATCTTATTATGTTGAATGGTTGACGGATAAATTAGAAGAGGAGGCTTATAAATACTTCGATAAAATCGAAGAATTAGGAGGTATGGTTGAAGCTATAAAGAAAGGATATCCACAAAAGGAAATAATTGAGAACGCATATAGACAAGCAATGAAAGTTGAGAATAAAGAAAGCATAATAGTAGGTGTAAATGAATACATAGCTAAAGATGAAAAGATAGTTAACATATTCAGAACTGATCCTGAAGTTGAGAGGAAACAAAGGGAGAGATTAGAAAAATTGAAGCAAAGTAGAGATAACAAGAAGGTAAAAGAAGCTCTTGAAGAAGTGAGGAGGGCTTTCGAAGATCCTTCAATCAATCTCATGTATCCTATATTGAAAGCTGTAAAAGCTTATGCTACACTTCAAGAAATAATGGATATAGGAAGAGAAGTCTATGGAACTTGGAAGGAACCTTCAATACTTTAGAGAAATAGTGAGTAAGCTTCCAAAAAGGATTAAAATTTTGGTAGCTAAACCTGGCTTAGACGCACATGATAGAGGTGTTCATGTTTTAATGCGCTATTTCAGAGATGCAGGTCTAGAAGTTGTTTATTCAGGAATTTTAGCTACAGTTGATGAAATAGTCCAAACTGCTATTGATGAAGATGTAGATGTGATAGCCCTTAGTTCTATGAACGGTGCACACATGGTTCATTTCCCTGCAGTAGTAGAGAAGTTAAGAGAAAGAGGTGCTAGTGATATAATTGTGGTAGGAGGTGGAATAATTCCTGAAGATGATAAGCCGAAGCTTGAAGCGATAGGAGTTACAGGCAACTACGGTCCTGGTACGCCATTAGAAGTTATATTAGCTCATATTTTAAATAGGGTTATAAAAGAAAAATTTAAATTAGATATTAAAGTTTAGAAAGCCAATCTCTTTTATAAGGAAACTTTAAATTCTTTGGCCCTATATACTCAGCTTTTGGTCTTATAATCTTGTTATCTTGTATTTGTTCGATGTAATGTGCCGCCCAACCAACGACTCTTGCTATTGCAAAGATTGGAGTATATAACGGTATGTCTATTCCTAAGCAGTAATAAATCGGTCCGATCCAGAAATCAATATTAGCTGGTATCTTTCTTTCACGCCACATTACTTCTTCAAACCTAAGCATTATTTGATGTAGCTCTTTATATTGCGGCTTTTTTTCTAAAATTTTTTCAAACAATTTCTTAGCAACAATGGTTCTAGGATCTAATTTTTTATATACTCGATGTCCAAATCCCATAACTTTTTCTTTCCTTGCAAGTGTTTCTAGTATATATTTCTCAGCTTCTTCAACACTTTTTATTTTAATCAACATCTCTGTAGCTTTCTCATTTGCACCACCATGTAAGGGGCCTTTCAATGCAGATAATCCTGCAGATATAGATGAATACATATCAGAAAGAGTTGAAGCTACAGTTCTAGTGGTGAATGTTGAAGCATTGAAGTCATGATCCATATACATAATCAGTGTTATATCGAAGATTCTACTCGTAAACTGATCTGGAACTTCGTTATTTAACATATATAAGAAATTCTCTGAATGGCTTAAATCAAATCTAGGCTTTACAGGTTCTAGATTTTTGAAAACTATTCTATATCCATTTGCAGTTATTGTTGCTAATTTTGAAATTATCTTAATAGCACGAAGAATTAAGTCATCATAGCTTTGACTATACCATTTTTCATCATAAGCAAGAAGAAGTTCAATACCGATTTTTTGAAGATCAATTGGTGTCAAATACTTACCTCTTAGAGTTTTGAAAATATCGTATACTTCTTCAGGAACCTCTCTTTCTTTTTTCAATTTTGTGATGAAATCACTTAACTCATCTTCATTTGGCAATTTTCCCTTTAGAATTAGATAAGCAGTTTCTTCAAAAAATGAATTCTCTGCTAACTCTTCTATGTTATAGCCTCTATATATCAAGAAACCTTCAGGATCGCTTAAGGATATTGAAGATTTATCAACAAGGACATTTTCAAGACCTTTCGGAACTCTTATATATTCAGGTTTCTCCATCAAGTTATCTTAAGGTAATTATTATTTAAAGCTTGAACTAGCAACTTTCTTATCTAACTCAATATATTGCTGGTAATTAATGAGCTCATAAAATTCTTTTCTGCTCATCATTTTTTCAACGAAAAATTTTTGCGTTCCTTTTTCTTTGATCTCCTTAAGTACTTCTTTCATAGCATATAATGATGCTCTTAACAAGGTTACTGGGAAAAGAACGATATCATAACCTGCTTCTCTGAATTCATCTAGAGTCAAATAAGGTGTTTTACCGAATTCTGTCATATTTGCTACTAATGGGGCTTTAATTTCTTTAGAAAACATTTTGAATTCTTCATAACTTTCCAAAGCTTCAGGAAATATTACGTCTGCACCTGCTTCTAAATATATTTTAGCTCTCTCTATTGCTCCTTTAATTCCTTCAATTGTTCTTGCATCTGTCCTAGCTATTATCAAAAAGTCATCTTTTTTCCTAGCTTCCATAGCCATTCTTATCTTTTTAACCATTTCATCAACATTAACGAGTTGTTTATCTTCTAGATGTCCGCATTTTTTGGGCATAACTTGATCTTCAATTTGAATAGCATTAGCGCCTGCTCTTTCTAATTCTTTAACTGTTCTATAAACGTTTATCGCTTCTCCATATCCTGTATCAACATCAACTATTAAAGGTAAATCTGTTACAGCCCTTATTTCGTCAACAAGCCTTTTAACTTCTGTTAAAGTTATAACTCCTAAATCAGGTAAAGCCATGCTGCCTGAATATGCTGCTCCTGATAAGTAAAGGATTTCAAAGCCGAATTTTTCGCATAAAAGAGCGGAAATCGCATTAAAAACTCCGATAGCTGGTCTAGCTTTTTTATCGAGCAATTTCCTTAATTCTGTCATAACATAAAAATAGTTAAAGTAGTATTAATGAAGAGACTTTAAAAAATTAGTTGTTCAACTACGTCTTTTACTTTTTTATTTTCAATATTATTCAGATCTTTCAACAAATCTTTCGTTCGATCTTTAAGTAATGGTTCAATCATTTTCTTGAATTTGTTTTCTAATTCATGATCAGATAAAGGATTCTTAAAATGCCCTTTAGGATAAATGACTTCCTCTGATACAGTTTTTTCTTTAGATTTAATAGTGATCCTTGCAGGAACAGCTTCTGGATACAATTTATCCAATCTTTCATCTACAGCTATTTTCATTTTCTTAATTAGTGATTTAACCAAAGGATCTCCTAGATCATAGTAAGAATCCACTTCTATTTTTCCTTTTGCCAAAATATATGCTACTATGAAGGGTAAACTATGATCAGCCGTTTCTTTAGTCTTAGGATCCCACTTTTCAGGATCCTTTACAATTATGTTATAAGAAACTTTGAATGTATCTATTTCTATACTTTCAATATTTTCGATTTCGATTCTATCTCTTATTTTAAATGCAGCTTCAGCAGCACCCATTGAATGATATTCTACAGGATAATTCTTAATGCTCGTTTCTATAATTTTGAAACTTGTTTTCAAATCCAAATCGAATTCACCTGAGATTTGTTTGAAAAATCCTCTTTCTCCTTCGAATACAGGTGCAGGACCTGTTACCCCTTGTTCTGCCAATAAGGTATAGAAAACAGCATTCCTAACAGCATTAGGAGCACTTAAACCTTTCCACATGCTTAGTTCTCCAATTCTTGTTTGTCTTAGCGTTATAACATTTGAGGCTGTTAAATTTATAGCTTGAGTTATTTTTTCTGTGCTTAGATCCATCAGTTTTCCTAAGGCTGCTGATGTTCCAATCGCTATGTAAGAAATGTGATCCCATCCTCTTTCTCTTATACTTGCAGCATCTGCAAGCTTGCAAATTATTTCGTAAGCAATATTTATAGCTAAGATTAGATCTTTACCTTCTAAATCTAAATTTTCTGCAACTGCCATTAAACCTGCTATACAATCGCTTGGATGAAGTGCTTCTTTGGATAAATAAGTATCATTATAATCATAATATCGCGTCATGGCTGAATTTACAAATGAAGCATATTCTAAACTTGTTTTCTTTCCAGAACCCCATATAGTTGCGCTTCTTTCAGAGCTGGTTTTTTCAACAACGTTTCTTATTTTCTTTATAGGTTCTTCTTTTAAAGCAGGAAGAGCTACTGCAATGCTATCAATAATTCTTCTTTTGGCTTCTTTTATTGCATGCGAATTTAAATCTTTATAATTAAAATCTCTGACGAATTCTGCTATTCTTTCAGCAAGAAATTTGCTCATAATATTTCATATGCTCTACTTAATAAAAAAGAAGATTTTTCTCAATCATTTAAAGTCTATTTATTCATTTTCATTATATTTTTTTATCTTAAAGTATTTAATATGAATAATAAGCTGAAATCGTATGGAAGCTACATTACTAAAGTCAAAGGAAGAAACAATTCGTAGAGAGAAGAAAAAGGCTATATTATTGTTGAGCAAAGGATACATTCCTAAAGATTACCCTAAAGAAAAACTTCTTGAATACTTCATACTCAAGCTTAATTATGAACTTAATAAAAATGTTGATGAGAATAAATTAAAGGAACTTGAAAATGAGATAATAAATTGGCCTAGGAATCCTAACAATGATCCTTCTTATTTTAATTTGATAAATCTTCGTGAGGAGTTGTATTTCGTTTTAGGTTTCAACGTTGAGTTTGCCTTTGAGGAATATTGTGCTCCAAGAGTAAAGGATGCAATTTTTAATTTATTAAGCAAGGGTTATTCCTCAATAATAATAGTGCCTATCGATTATATTGTAGGAATAAATGAGAGAACTTTAAAAGAAATTGAAGAAATCAAAAACTCTAAAGAAATAGAAATACAAATTGCCTGGCCATACAAGCTCGGTCTTCAAGCAGATTTCATAGCAACTCATCTACTTTCTTTCTTAAGAAAGCCAAGATAATTTCATGGAAAAGTCTAATCTAAATTAAGTTTTATCATCAGCTATTTTCTCTTAAATATTTATCATTAAAGTTTAAACAGAATGGCAAGCAAATTAGAGAAAGAATGGGATAAACCTATAACAGAGCCTTTATCTGAGAAGATAAAAGATGCAATACAACCAAGTGCACCACTAAAACAGAGGATTTTCCAGGTCATACACCGATTAAAATTACAATCAAGCAAATTAGATTTACTTGCGGAAAGGTTGAGAGAAAAAGATAGAAGATTATTCGAAAAAGTAGTAGATAGTTATGTAAAGCACGATATGGATAAAGCAAAAATATTTGCTAATGAAACAGCAAATACAAGGAAAGCATTAAAGCTTGTTGAGAATTGCAAATCAGCTTTAGAATCTGTTGTATTGAGACTTGAGACTGTTCAATCAGTTGGTGATGTTGCGGTAGCCATAAGCGGGGCAATAAGCGTAATACAATCTGTAAGAGGTAAATTAAGCGGTATATTCCCAGAACTTGATAAAGAACTAGTTGCCATAAACGAGAATCTATCAGGTTTGCTATATGAAACTGCAGGACCTGAAGGAATGATTGGAGGCTTTGAAGTAACCACTGAAGAATCGGAAGCCATATTGAAGGAAGCAGTAAGCGTTGCAGAATCAAGAGCTAAAGAGAAATTCTCAGAAATACCTATAGGTACAGGCTTAAACGTCGAGCAAAAACAAAATTAGTTAACTTTAATTTTTTATTTTTTTATTTTTTTCATGTGAATCATAGATATTCTATTTTAGCATTATTGATTTTTCTATCATTTATTATCTCAGTCAATATTCTTCATGCACAAAATACTGATAAGTATTATGTTATCTCAATAAATCAAAACATAGATTTAGGTTCGCAAGTTTTTCTTGAGCAATCTATTGATTATGCTGTAAATAACGGCTATAAAGGTGTGGTTATAGTACTCAATACTTTTGGAGGATATTCAACAAGCATGGAAGCAATGATTCAAAAGATTCAGTATGCGCAATCTAAAAACGTTGAAGTCATCACTGTAGTAGCTCCAGTAGGTGCACACGCTACAAGTGCAGGTTCTTTCATAGCGCTCGCTTCAAGCAAAATATATATGGTTAAAGGAACTTCTATTGGTTCTGCAACACCTGTATTAGGAGCAGTAGATGAAGATACTAAGAGAAAAGTCATAGAAGCTTTCGCAGCATATGCTAGAGCCCTTGCTGAAGCAAAAGGAAGAAATGCTACAGCAGCAGAAGAAATGGTCACTTTAGGGAAATCTTACACAGCTGAAGAAGCATATAAATTGAAACTGATTGATGGTGTTCTTAATTCACAAAGCGTTAATGGTGCTTTGAGTGAACTTAATTTGAATTATGATACAATTCATACACCAGGATTTTATTCTAACTTTCTTTCAGTTTTATCTGATCCAAATGTAGCTGCAGCTTTAACTTTATTGGCTACTTTTGGTCTTTTATTTGGAATAGTAGCCCAATCTGAAATCGTCATCGCCGCTGGAATAGTTGCGTTAATTTTGACTTTAGTCAGTTATTCAATAATTTCTCCTTTCGTAGGTGCAATTCTATTATTTATCGTTGGAGCTATTTTGTTATTGGTAGAGCTAAAAATAGGAGAAGGATTAGGAGCAATTCCTGCTGCAATATTCATGGCAATAGGTTTTCTTTTGCTTTATATTCCTGTAACACCTCCTGAAATAAAGCCAGGAGAATTGCCAAAAGTAAGTTTCATAGAAATAGGTATTTCGCAATATGCAATCGCTGCAGCAATTGTTGTACTAGGTTCTATTGCAGGGATCTATTTACATAAAATAGCAGAAACTGTTAGAAAAAGAACTGCTTTATTGGATGTGAATAAGTTAATCAATAAAACAGGTTATACTATTACCGAAATCTTACCTGATAAACCTGGGGTTGTCAACGTAGAATTTGAAGAGTGGACTGCTAAGAGCGATGAAGAAATACCACCAAATACCAAAATTAAAGTCGTAGGGATAGAAGGAAATATATTAAAAGTTAAAAGAACAGAATGAGTTTTTCAATAAAAATAGGTCTTATTGCAACCTTATTTTTTATTGCAATCGCCTTGTTTGGAGCGTTTGTAATATATGTTTCATTTATTCAAAATGATTTTCTTTTATTTCTTGCAGGTTATATCTTGATACTTATTTCCATTGTGTCGTTTTTTGCCTTAGGCGTCGTAGATGTGACAATTAGGAAGAAAAAATACTTCGATATAAATAGGCTGAAAGGAAATTATGCTGAAGCAAAGACAGATATGGAAAAAGGATCTAAAGGAGTAGTTTATGCAGAAGGGGAAGAATGGACTGCAATAGCGATGGATAATATAAAACGTGGAGAAAAAGTAATCATAGAAAAAATAGAGGGTAGCGTATTATATGTAAAGAAAAAAGAATAAACTTATAATCTTAATAAGCATTATAAAATCGAATGATACCAATTATTTTTCAAGTTTTAGCTAGCCCAGCAACAATATTTTTAATTATAATCCTCATCATAATTGTAGTCATTCTAATAAGAGCTTCAATAAGAAGAGTTTATGAATATGAGCGTTTAATTGTATTTAGGCTAGGTAAGTTTGTTGCTGAAAAAGGACCTGGCTTAGTTTTCATCATTCCTTTTATTGATACAACGCAAAAAGTAGATTTAAGAGAAAGATATATTTCTGTCACAAAGCAAACATGTATAACTAAAGATAATGCGCCTGTAGATATAGATTTTTTGATTTATTATAGAGTAATTTCAGCATCAGATTCTGTATTAAAAGTACAGAACTTTGAAGGTGCAGCTACGGGTATAGGAACTACTACTCTTAGAGCTGTAATAGGAGACATTTTGCTAGATGAAGTTTTATCTAAAAGAGAAACAATAAACCAAATTCTCAGGGCTAAATTAGATGAAGTAACGGGAAGATGGGGCGTAAAGATAACGAACGTTGAAATAAGAGAAATTCTACCTCCAAAGCAAGTTCAAGATGCTATGATTTTACAAATGTCTGCAGAGAGAAGCAGGAGAGCTTTAATTACTGAAGCGGATGGTAAAAAGCAAGCTGCAATTACAATTGCAGAAGGAGAAAAGCAAGCTGCAATTTTAAAAGCTGAAGGAGATAGGCAAGCTGCGATACTTAGAGCGGAGGGTGAAAGACAAGCTACAATATTAAGAGCAGAAGGTTATTCGATGGCTTTAGATCTTATATTCAATGTAGCAAAGAAACTTGATAGTAATACTATGATGCTTCAATACTTCGATGCTTTAAAAACCTTGGCTCAAAGTCCGTCTACAAAATTCATATTCCCGATGGAATTCACTTCTTTGTTAGCTCCAATACAAGAAATGGTAAGAAGATCTTCAAACAAAGAAAGTTCTTCTCAGTGATTATTCAGGTATACTTTCTGTTTCAAGTTTACCATCTTTCAAATAAACGATTAAAAATCTGTTATCTTCGAAAACCAAAGTTATTTCATTGGGTTTTTCGTCAACAGTGAGTAGTCTTCTTCCGATAACTCCATCATATTTAGCCATACTTTAAAAATAAAAAAATTAAGTTATATAAAAAATATTCTATTCAGTTATTACTTCTGCTATTGCAAACCTTCCTGCAACCTTTACGATTTTTGCTTTTACTTTATCTCCTTTCTTTGTGTTTTTAACAAAAACAACAAAGCCTTTTACTCTTGCTACACCGTCTCCTTGTCTTCCAACTTCTTGAATTTCTAGATCATACACTTCGTTTACCTTTACAGGTTTTTCGAAAAATCTCTTCGTGCTCGTATCAATTCAGCCCGTTTTGATTAAATTAAATTTTCATATATTTAAATCTTTTTAAGTTTATTATTAAGTTCGAAAACTTAAAATTATGCCTGATGCTGATGTTATCGTAGTCGGTGCAGGATTAGCTGGATTAAGCGCTGCTTATAAGTTAGCTAGTTATGGCAAGAATGTTATTGTGTTGGAAAGAGGTGAATATCCAGGTTCTAAGAATGTTAGTGGAGGTAGAATGTATTTGCATGCAATAAAGAAGCATATTGATATTCCAATTTTTGATATGCCTTTTGAAAGGTTTGTAGTTAGAGAATGTATAACTTTCTTAAGCGGTAATATGTCGACAACTCTTGAATTAAGTCATTATAATGTAACAGAACCTATGAGCGCAACAGTATTAAGAGCAAAGTTTGATAAATGGTTTGCAGAGAAAGTCGAAGAGAAAGGTGCAAGCATAATTACAAGGGCTAAGGTAGATGATTTGTTGATTGAGAATGGATTTACTAAAGGCGTTATTGTTGAAGGCGAACAATTAACTTCAAACGTTGTAATAATTGCTGAAGGCGTGAATAGTTTTCTTGCAGAGAAGTATGGTTTAAGGAAAAGCTTTAGCCCAGATTCAATAACTGTTGCAGCAAAAGGAATTGTTGAATTGGGCGAGGAAGAAATAAATAGAAGATTCAATCTAAAAGGAAGGGAAGGAGTTGCCCATGCAATAATCGGTTTTACTGATGGAATCCAAGGTGGTGGATTTATTTATACAGATAGGGAAGTCGTTTCAATAGGCGTTGTATGCTTGCTTAAATCTTTAGTAGAACATAAAAAGTCAATAGCTGATCTATTCGAAGATTTTAGATTGCATCCTGCTATTCAAAGATATATTGAAGGAGGAAGGCTAATAGAATATTCAGGTCATTGTACGCCTGAACTAGGTTATAACATGATACCTAAAATTTATTCAAACGGATTGCTAATAGCAGGTGACGCTGCTGGATTTTTCTTAGAGGGAGGTCCCATATTAAGAGGAATGGATTTCGCAATTGAATCAGGTGCTCTTGCTGCTGAAGCTGCAAGAATTGCTTTAGAAAAAAATGATTTTTCAGAAAAAACGCTCAAAATTTATATCGATTTCTTAAATGATAGTTTTGTAATGAGAGATTTAAAAATGTACAGGAATTCACCTAAAGCTACATCTATTCCAAGGCTTTATACAGTTTATCCTAAATTAATTAATGAAATTTTCAGCGAGGCGATGACGATAAATGGAAATATTAAACCTCATTTAGGAAGTATTATTTTTAAAAGTTTAGCGAGAAATGCAAATATACTTCATTTGATTAGAGATACATTTGAATTCTTAACTTCTTTATAATGGCGGAAGTAAACAAACCATTGAGAATATCAGAAAGATTAGCACTTACTACATACAATACTGATAAATTAAGTCATATTGAAGTAGATAATGAAAAATGTGCTACTTGTTTGAGCAAAGCTTGCCTTTATGTATGTCCCGCTAAAGTCTATGAATTGAAAGATGGCAAAATAATCTTTCATTACGAAGCATGTTTTGAAACAGGAGCTTGCATAGTAGCTTGTCATCAAATGGGAAATAAAGGAATAAAATGGAAATATCCTAAAGGAGGTTATGGTGTTATATTTAGACTCGGATAAAAAGTTTGAATGATATGTTCAAACATAAAGCATTATAAGCTTTTAAGTTGAAATATTAACGATGGCTTTTATGTTCGAACAAGCTATAGCTTTAGTTGTGCCATTTCTGTTAGGTCTTTTAGTAGGGTATATACTGAAACAGTCTATAAAAATTCTTGTAGCTGTAGCAATTATAATTCTAATTCTCCTCGCTATAGGCGCGATAAACATAAGCGTCCTTGAATACGGTTTCAAGCATATATTAGCCTATGGTGTTAGTGCTATCGAAGCTGCTAAGGCTGTTGCGGCTGTATTACCTTTTTCCTCAATATTATTCATAATAGGTTTAGCGATAGGTTTCTTATTATCTAAGTGAAAATAATCTGTTGCGTAGATCTAGATTATTTTTATGCCCAGTGTGAAGAAGTTTTGAATCCAAGCATAAAGGATAAACCTGTCGTTGTTTGCATGTTTTCAGGTAGAGGAAGTGAAGGAGGAGCTGTTGCAACATGCAACTATATTGCAAGGAAATATGGAGTAAAATCTGGAATGGCAATTGCAAGAGCAAAGAAATTGCTTGAAGGTAAGGAAGCATATTTCTTACCTGCAAGACTTGAGTTGTATGAAGAGATTTCCCAAAGAGTAATGAATATAGTTAAGGAATATGCAGATCAATTGGAAATAATTAGCGTTGATGAAGCTTTTTTAGATGTTACCCAAAAATCTGGAGGAGATTTTGACAAAGCTGTTCTTTTGATGCAAGTAATGAAAAATGAAATATACGAAAAAGAACACCTAACTTGTTCCGTAGGAATATCTTTTTCTAAAGTAATTGCTAAGATTGCTTCAGGTCTTAAAAAACCAAATGGTCTTGTTTTAGTGAAACCGGAAGATTTACAAAACATCATTTGGCCTTTGCCTGTTGAAGAAATTCCAGGTATAGGTCCTAAAACCAAAGAAATTTTGAATAAGTTGGGAATAATGACAATAGGCGATCTTGCTAAGGTTAATATTTTAACGTTAATTGAAATATTTGGGAAAAAGACTGCTACTTATCTTAAACTAGCAGCTGAAGGGAAAGACAAAGAAGAGATCAAGGAAGTTGAAGAAGCTAAGCAATATAGCAGAATGATCACTTTGAAAGAAAATACTTTATCCATGCGAGATATACTGCCTTATATTGAGGCTTTATGTAAAGAATTATCGGAAGCTTTGAAAAAGGATAAAAAATTAGCAAGAGGTATAGGCTTAACTGCTATATTAGAGGATCTATCTACATTGTCAAAAAATAAAACTTTAGAAGAACCAACAAATGAGTTCGAAAAGATTTTTGAAGTTTCAAAAAGTTTACTTCCTGAACTAATCTCCAAATCTAATAAACTTTTTAGAAGAATATCTGTAAGAGTTTTTAATTTAATTGATATATCAGGAGTTAAAACATTAGAAGAATTTATCAAATAATATTTAATTTCTTTGCAAATTCGATCGTTTTCTCTTTGGTTTCCCATGGGACATATAAATAATCAAGCATTTCCTCTTTGCTCATGCCTAAATTTTTTGCTTCTTCGATGGTATATTTATAAGCTTCAATTTCTGTAGGTCTTTCATAATATGAATATCTTCTATCAAAAAGATCCAAGCCCTTCTTCCATTGAAGAACATGTATTAATTCATGTAAGATATCTAGATATAAATCTCTTAGTTTTCCCTTTTTCAAATAACTTTGGCAAATATATATTGATCCATCGGAATCTTCGACCCACATATAACCGTTACAATCAACAATCCTTATCTTTACAGTTCTTTTCATTTCTTCAAATTTTTCTTTAAGAACGTTTTTTACAATCCAAGAATTTTCTAGACCTGAGAATACTTCTTCAAGCAAATATTCGCCTTTTTTGAGCTTTCTATTCACTTTAAAGTTCTCCATTGTTTCGAATTTATCTTTTTTAACGAATAAATAAATTAACTTGCATGAATGTCAATTATTTTTATCAACCAGTTTCAAGCATAACAAAACTTGCAGTTGGCTTAAAAGAAATCCTAGTTAATGCTAAAACAAATTATCAACACGTAATAATAGCAGAATTATATGAATACGGTCTTTCTTTAATACTAGATGATTTAATTCAAGTTGCTGAAGCAGATGAAGCTTTTTATCATGAAGCTCTAGTACATCCTGCTTTGTTTTTGCATGGAGATCCAAAAAAGGTTTTAATAATAGGAGGAGGAGACGGTTGTGCTGCAAGAGAGGTTTTGAAGCATAATGTTGAATTGATTAAGTTAGTTGACATAGATGGTGAACTTGTTGAGCTTTGCAAAAAGTATTTGAAGAGAATAAATCAAGGAGCTTTAGAAAATGAAAAAGTGGAAGTAATAATTATGGATGGCAAAGAGTTTATTGAAAAAGAAAATCAAATATATGATATCATCATTCTTGATCTAACTGATCCATTTGGTCCTGAAATTTCCAAAGAGCTATACTCAGAGAAATTTTATAATAAAATAAAGAGGATTTTGGATTCAGACGGTATTCTCGTAACGCAAGCAGGTACTGCTTTTTATTATACTGAAGTTTATGATTCTGTTTTGAATAATTTGAAGAATGTTTTCAAATTTGTGAAAGACTACGAGAATTGGATACCATCCTTCGGATATAGCTGTTGTTTCATATTAGCATCAGATAAACATGACGTGAGGCATATAAATGAAGATGTCTTAGAAGAGAGGATTAAAAGGAAAAAAATAGAGCTAAGATTTTACAGCAAAGATACCCATATATCATTGTTTAAGAGAAGGATAACAAGAAATTTGATTAGCTCAATCTTTTAAAACCTCACCTTTCCAAATTCTTAAAGTTTTATCCTCTATGCCTAAGTATCTTAATGCTCTTGCAATAGATTGATCGACTAAGTCTATCAAATCCTTTGGCTTACTATACCATGCTGGTAAAGGAGGGAATATAACTACATTTGGCAATAAAGATAACTTCCTAAGATTATCTAAATGGATAAAGCTCAAAGGTGTTTCTCTGATCAATAGCACAAGCGTTCTTTTTTCTTTGATACATACATCCGCAGCTCTTAACAATAAATTAGTAGCAAGACCGTTAGCTATGCTTGCAACTGTCTTCATAGAACATGGAGCAATTATCATGCCATCCGAGGGAAAAGATCCGCTTGCTATTGGAGCACTAAAATCAAATTCTTCATAATAAAAATTAGCCAATTTTATTATTTCTTCTCTTTTCATATCCAATTCATCTTCGATTACTTTCCAGGCAGAAGATGATACTACTAAATGAGATTCATGTCCTAATTCTCTCAATTTAACTAAAGTCCTGTATCCATATATTGAACCTGAAGCTCCAGAAATCCCAACAATTATTCTTTTTTTCATAATTCGCTAACAGCTTTAAGTATTTCTTTTATCTCTTTCGCTGTATATCTTTTCCCTAACAATTTATCTAATATTCTTGATTTAAGTGAAAGCTTAGGTGAACAACCGCATGCAAAAGGATGGCCGCCACCATTGAACCTTCGAGCTATTGTGAGTAGATTAATATTCTTGTTCAAGCCTGCATAAAGTGATACTGATCTATTCGAATATATTACAACGGTGAAATCTAAATTATGTTCGATACTCGCATACTTTCCAGTCAAACTTCCAGGCAATTTTGATTTTCTTACATCAATAACTGCATATCTATAATTGCTTTTAGTAAGAAAAACTGGTAATGTTTTCACATATTCCTTGATCTTTTCATCATTCCTTTCTTCCTTTTTTGCCCACTTCAATATTTTTTCATCATTTATTCTTCCTTCACTCAATGCTTCAAAAACATATTGCAATCTCTTCTTATTTCTTATTGCTCGATTTATGTTAATTGCTTCTTCTGTCGAATAGTTTGCGCTATCTGCATCGTTTGCAATGCTTACAAGTTTCATACTTATCTCGTCATTTAATTCAAAAACTTTGGCTACAAGTTCTGCAGCACTAACAGAGCGTTCAACAAATACTTTGGCTTTCTCCTTAATTTTTTCTATAGAACCTGGAGGCCATGAATGATGATCTATCCATATTACCTCGCATTTTGAATTTGTAATTTTTTCTATACTATTGTAAATTGTGTCTATTTGCTCCTCGTTTGGAGACAAATCAGATAATACTACAATCTTATTTTCCAAATTCAATTCTGAAAGATGGTATGGCAAATTCCTCGGAGATGAAGGTAAATAGTATGCATCGCCGAATTTTCTTTTTATTATAGAAGCTGAAATTACGCCGTCAACATCATCATGAGAAATTATAATAACCTTTTTGCTATTATCAATTTCTATCTTTTTTTTCTTATTTAATTTAAATAATTTTAATAATTTAATAATGAATTTCATTATATTTCGATCAAAGATCCTCTATTTAAATTTTTAGACATATATGGGCCATCAAGCTCATAACCGAATTTTCTATAATAACCTCTAACTCCAATAGCACTAATTATGATCATTTTGTTTAATCCATACTCAAAAAAAGCAATCCTTTCTGCTTCAGCTAAAAGCATTTTTCCATATCCTTTGTGTTGCCATGCTTCTTCACTTTTAATTCCTACAGGTACAGCTGAGCCATAAACATGTAGTTCTCTCACTATAGCAGCATCCTTTGCTTCTTTCTTCCATGAATTTTCAGGAACTCTTAGCCTCAAATATCCAACCAATGTTAAATCATCATCCTCGAAAGATAAGAAATGTTCTATTCCTCCATAAGTTTGATAACTCCTGCGGATTAGTTTTATTTTACTCGGATCAATCTTTAATTTTTCTTTTATTTCTCTTATCCCTACTTCTCTACATCTTGTACAAAGGCATCTAATTCCTTTTTGCTTTAGTTTATGATTAACATATTCTCTTAAATCCCCCCTCTTTATTCCTGCAATGACCAAGCTTGAAGGTAGATCTCTTTGAACTCTATTAACTCTAATATAAGGCGGCATGAACTTCGTTATTTCACAAATAATTTCTGCGGCTTCTTCTTCATTTAATGGTTTGTATTTACCTTCTAAGTATTCTTTATAAAGTTCTGAACCAGGCATGACTAATGTTGGGTATATTTTTACCATATCAGGGCAAAATCTAGGATCATAGAAAATTGTTTTAAAAGTCTCTATATCCATTTGTTTTGTTGAACCTGGCAATCCTAGCATTATATGATAGCATACTTCAAAGCCTGCATCTTTTAAAAGTTTTGTTGCATGTATTACTTCTTTAACACCATGTCCTCTCTTGACCCTTTCAAGAACACTATCAAATGTCGATTGTACACCTATTTCAACTCTAGTTACGCCTAAATCTAAAAGTTCCTGAAGTATCATTTCATCAAGCCAATCAGGTCTAGTTTCTACAGATATCCCGACACATTTTATCAGAGCTTTTTCATTTTTGGCTATTTCTTCTTCTATATTGAAATTTTCAAAATAGTTACTTTTTGGAAAATCGTTAAGTGCCTTTACCGCTGAGCCGATAAACCATCTTCGATAGTTTTTAGGCAAAGCAGTAAATGTTCCTCCTACGACTATTATTTGGGACTTCGAAGGGAAATGACCCATCATCAAATATTGCTTTAGCCGATCCATTGTTTGATAATAAGGATGATAAGCGTTCATAGCAGCTCTATTAACTGCAGGTTCACCAATTAGATAGCTCTTAGGCGCACCAAAATTAGGGCCTCCGAAACAATACGTGCATTTAGCAGGACAATCAAAAGGTGCAGTAACAATAGCTACTACAGATATCCCTGATGCAGCCCTTATTGGTTTTTTTATTTCGCTTAATTCCACGCTTTAATTGACTTTCATTAAACGAATTAATAAATGTTAGTTAAAAAATATGAAGATGAATGTTAGGAGTTTAAGATACTACGACATTCCTCAATTAACAAAATTATATAATGAAGAAATGGCTTATGATCCAGACTTTCGACCCCTAAATCCTAATGAATTCGAAGCAAGATTCATTGAACAACCTTTCATAACTGAAGATTTGATTTTTGTTTGTGAACAAAATGATAAATTATTAGGTTGCATTATAGCTGACATAGATCAGCTTGTTGAATTAAAATTTGGTAAGAAAATCGCAATAATAGATTTAATTTTAGCAAAAAAGGAAAAGTTTGAAGAAACACTACATGTTTTGTTAGAGAATCTTTTTGAAAAGATAGATAAAGAAGGAGCAAAAGAAATCCAAGTCCATTTCATTGCAGATAATTTCAAAATCCTTCATGATTTTTTGATTTCAGAAGGGTTTAAATTAGATAGAGAATGGTATTATATGGAAAGTAAGGTTAAATATTACGAGCTAGAGGATTTACCCAGCGGTTTCAAATGGGATTATATAAAATTCAAAGGCAGGCATGCTAATGCAAAAAAAATGGTTGCAATGTCATAACGAAGCATTCAAGGATCATTATGGTATGCGACCATTAAGATATGAAGAATTAAAGTCTTATACTTTAGAAGAAAACTTCGATCCTAAAGGATATTTCGGGATATATGAAATTAATAGAAAAAGATTTATCGCTCAATGTTCATGCGAAATCGATCAAAAATTAAACGAATACAAAAATATGAAGAGAGCAATCATTTGGACTGTAGGAGTTATAGAAGAATATAGGAATAGGGGCTTTGGAAGAATGCTTGTTAAAAAAGCTTTCAATTGGGCATATGAAAAAGGTATGCAAACAGTTGCTATACATGTTGATTCGCAAAACAACGTTGCTTATAATTTATATTCAAGTCTAGGCTTTACAGCAATAAGGAAAAGATTATTCTATAGTATTGCGTTCTAATATCCCTGTTATACTTGAAAATATACTTAGAGTTTCTTTTAATAATTCTTGAGATTTTTCATCTAAGTTATATCGATCTAGAATATCCTTTAGCGAAAGCCATGTTTTTATTGCTCCATGAGAATTCAAATTATTCCCAATATATTTTAAAAAAATATTTTTATGTTTTTCAATTTGGTTAATTAGGTTTTTCTTTTTTCTTCCTTTATTTATTTTAATGGATTTTAATCTTTTTCTAATTTTTTGAGCATAATATAAAGAATTGAAATTAAAATTATAATCTCTGTTTATTTTCATTAGATAATAATAAATTCTTAATACGTCCATATCATATTTGTTCATTATATCCCTATAATAAATTATATTCCCTAAAGATTTTGACATTTTTTCACCTTTATAATTCAATAGACCCATGTGTATGAAATAGCGCGATATTGGATAGATTTTTTCGTAATACTCGCCAAGAAGTAAAATAAATTCATGATGTGGAAATATCAATTCTTTAGCTCCAATGTGAATATCGCAATAACCTCCTAGAAAATTCTCTATAACTGTGAAATCTTGTAAATGCCATCCAACCATACCATTGCCAAGCTTTGGATCGATTTCATCTCCGTTTCTTAACCATAATTTGAAATCGCAAGGATTTCTTTTATTTTCAGAAGGCTCTAAAAGAAGATTGAAGATGTAGTTTCTTTCTAATTTAGATAAGGACCCAAGATATTTAGAGCGTGAAATATCACAGTAAATTCCTTCCTTTGTTTCATATGCTAAGTTTTTGCTTAAAAGATCTAAAATTATTTTAGTAGATTCTTGAATAAGCTTTGAAGGTCTTACGAAGAAAACTTTGTCGTTTATGATTTTTTGAATATCCTCGGTTACTCTATCGAAATACCTATCCGCTATTTCTTTTGCTCTAACTTTTTCTCTTTGAGCTTTTTCTAAGATTTTAATATCCATATCTGTTAAGTTTATTACGATTTCTGTTCTAAGCCCGAGGAATTTTAAATATCTGTTTACCAAATCTGTTGTTAGCAACACTCTTAAATGACCTAAATGAACGTCATCATAAAGAGTAGGACCACATACGAAAATTTTAACAGTTTCTTCAAGAGGTTTAAAAAGTTCGAATTTACCTAGAATTCTGTTGTAGAGCCTAAGCATGAAGAATTTATTTATGAGACTGAATTTAAGCTTTTAATGAGAATCAAGCTCAAAAATGCTCAAGACTTAGCAAGATATGTATCCTCTCTTAATGTTGATGAAGGAATAAGAATAACATATGAAGATATAATTTTATTAATTACTAGATATGACATGAAATATTATTTAGAAATTAGAAGCCAAAAAAGTACCGATAAAATAATATTTGAAAAAATTGAAGAGATTATAAATTATGTGAGCAAGATCTTAGTTTTTCCAATTACTGCTGAAATTTATTAATATAGCTTTTGACACTCACTACAAAAATAAGATATTCTCTTTCTTTCGCCTATACGAACTCGATTTATTTTATTATTACATATACTACATGTTTTCTTTGCATATACTTTTAAAAAGTTTTTTAATCTTTCATTTTCTTTCCTAACTCTATAGAATAAAATTGAAAATTCTCTTAATTTTTCTAATAATTCTAAAAGCTTTTCAGAACTTAGCTTCTCAATTTTTGATGCAGGATGGATTTTTGCAAGATAAAGCGCTTCATTCTTTATTATATTTCCTACACCTGGAAAGATATTTTGATCTAAGAGGATATCTGAAATAATTCCTTTTTTATCCTTTAGTAAATTCATCATTTCATTAACATTCCATTCCTCATCCAAGATATCTTTTGCTTTCGGATTTTCGACTTTAACGAGCTTCGTGACTGAGCAATTATAAAAATATGCCTTATGCTTATTCTCCAAAGCTAGTCTTACTTTATTCCTTTCCTTTATAAGCTCATCGATTGAATAACTTCCATACATTAAAAAATGTATTTTAATATACCCTACACCTTCGATATTAAAAAACAGATTTTTTCCGTAGCTAAAGACATCATTTATTTTTTTGTTTATTAATTCTTTAAAATCAATTTTTTTAGAATTACCCCATGCGTTGTGAATAATTTCATTAAGCATCAATTCATTCAATTTTTCAGCTACAACTTTTACAGAAGGGCCCTCCATTATTTCATTATAATTTTCTGAAATTCTTTTGCATCTTCGAACATAAATATATTATTAAATAAAATATATTTTTGTTTTGCATGAATTTTATCTACATTCTCTTTTAAAACATTTAAATCGTTTAACGTAAACTTATAACTATACATCTTTTTGCCTGGTGGAGAACCATGAAGTCTAGTATATAATATTTCTTTTGTTGAAAGATATACAGGTTTTCCTGCAAATAAATCTACGCAATGAATTAAATCGAATTTTTCACAAAGTTTTCTTATATTCTCTTCACTCCATCCACGTAACTCTATAGCTATATTTATTTCATTCTTTTTTATTAAACTGAAAAATTGCTCAGCATTATTTATATTTTCAGGTGTATCCTTAAAGCTAGCTGGAAGCTGTATTAAACAAATTTTTGCATCCAAAATCTTGCATATTTCAAGAGTTTTCTCCCAAGAATCGAATACTTCTTTGCTAGGTTGAAGGTTTCCATATTTACTATTTTTGTCAATTTTCATCTTTGATCTCTTCCAGGTAGGACTTGAAGGAGGATGTGTTACACCTTGAAAACACTTAACTGTAAATTCAAAATCTGCAGGAGCTTCTTTTCTTAATTCTTTCATTCTTTCGACTTCAGGAATGTTATAAAAAGTTTCTTGCAGCTCGACCACCTTGAATATTTTAAAATATTCTTTTCTACTTCTTTGAAAACCGCAACATCCTACTTTTATCATACAAAAAAATTTCATAAAAGATTTTTAAGTAAAATTTTAATTCATTCAATTCTAAATCATACATGTGTCTATAACCGTTGAAGATTTGAAGAAAATAGATTTAAGAGTAGGAAAGGTAATTGAAGCCAAAAGAGTAGAAGGGACGGATAAACTCCTGTTACTAAAAGTGAGTCTAGGGAATGAAACAAGAAATATTGTAGCAGGAATTGGGGATCAATATGAACCTGAATATTTATTGGGAAGAAATATTGTTATCGTTGCAAATTTGAAGCCTAGAGTCATAAGAGGAATAGAAAGCCAAGGGATGATGTTATGTGCTGTTGATGATGAGGAAAATGTATATCCGATAACAACTTTAGGCGATGCTAAAGAAGGATCCAGGGTTTATTGAAATGCAAATTCCTAATCTTTTGGATAATCCAATTTTTTTAAAAAAATTTTCCTTATTAGAAAAGGCTCTTCAAAGAGAACTTGAGCGCTATAAAGATTCATTATATTATGAGTCTCTTTTGTATGCACTTAAAGGAGGTAAAAGATTAAGACCGATTTTGCTTCTTCTTTGTTCTGAAATAATAGGTGAACCTGTTAAAGAACCTTATTCTGCAGCGATTATTGTTGAATTAATCCATACTGTCTCATTGGTTCATGATGATATGATAGATAAAGATGTTTATAGAAGAGGAATGGAAAGTTATCATGTAAAATATGGAGAAGAGCAAGCTTTGTTGCTCGCTGATTTCGTTTTATCGTTGGTATTAGAACTTTCTATGAGGTATGCTGATACTGAAATACCTTATTTGATATCTCGAACTGTAAGAAAAATGAGCGAAGGCCAATTACTTGAAGTTAAATTGAGATCTAAAGAGAAAATCACTTGGGATGAATATTTCAAAATTATCGATGGTAAAACAGCATCGCTTTTTGAGCTTTCTTCAAGAGCAGGTGCAATATTAACTACAGAGGATCCTTACTTAATCAAAGCGATTTCAGATTTTGGAAGAAATTTGGGTATACTTTATCAGATATATGATGATTTGAGAGATTGGTCTAAGAAGGAATATGTTCAAAAATTAGAAGTAGAGAACAAAAATGAATTTTTGAAGAAAAAAATGGAGCATTACCATAATCTAGCTTATAAATCATTAAATCTTTTACCTGAAAGTGTTTCAAAGGATTTATTACTAAAGTTTTTAGACATTATTTTGAAAATTTAATCTATTCCTAATTTTTCTTTATACGCGTCAAGATCAAGGAATCCATGTCCGCTTATATTCATTAAAATTATCTTTTCCTCGTTTTTCTTTTCTGCTTTTATCGCTTCATCGATACATCCTCTAACTGCATAAGCAGATTCTGCAGCTACAAGCCAACCTTCAGTTTCTAGAAATATTTTTGCTGCTTCAAAAATTTCTTTTTCATCTAAAGGATAATAAGTTGCTCTAATTATTCCTTCATCTTTTAATAAGCTTATAATTGGAGCTGCAGCATGGTATCTTAATCCATCTCCTTTTATTTCTTTGAATTCACTTTTATGTCCTAATGTATACATTTTCAATAAAGGTGTTTGACCTGCAACATCAGCAAAATCATATTCATATTTTCCTTTAACCAAATTAGGGGCAGCCTCGGATTGCACAGCTAAGAATTCGATTTCTTTTTTATTGATCAATCTTTCGCGAACAAAGGGTAATGCTATTCCTCCAAAATTCGATCCTCCGCCTAAGCAAGATATTACAAGATTAGGGAAGCTATCTATTTTTTTGAATTGCTCGATTGCTTCTAAGCCAATAATTGTTTGATGTAATAAAACGTGATTCAATACAGAGCCTAAAGCATATGCAGATTTTTCTTCCCTCGAAGCTACTTCTAATCCTTCAGCAATAGCTAAAGATAAAGATCCGGGGTGATTAGGATTTATTTCAAGATATTCTCTTCCTATTTTGGTTAAATTGCTTGGAGAAGGATGAACTTCTGCTCCGTATAGCTTCATCAATATTCTTCTCTGTTTCTTCCATTCATAAACATTTCTAACCCAAAATACTTCGCACTTAAGACCTAATAATCTAGCTGCATATGCCAAAGCCGTACCCCATTGACCTGCACCAGTTTCTGTTACAAGTTTCTCTTTTCCTTCTTTAAGTGCATAATAAGCTTGTGCTAAAGCAGTGTTTAATTTATGAGATCCTGGTGGACTTAAATCTTCTCTCTTATAATATATCTTTACCTTTGTTAAACCTAATCTGTTTTCAAGTCTTTTCGCTCGATAGAGAGGTCTAGGTCTTCCTACATGTAAATAGAGTTCTAAAAGTTCATCAGGAATCTTAATCCATCTTTCTTCAGAAAATTCTTGCTTTAAGCATTCTTTAATCATCACTTTTTCCAAAAATTTCATTCTAGATCTTCCATCTTCAGGTTCTTTAGGTTTGGGAAGTGGTTTAGGCAGGTCAGGAATTATATTATACCAATATTTCGGTATTTCGTCATCGTTTAGAATGATTTTGCTCATGAGCAATTGATATCTTAGTATTATTTATACTCAAATGTGCTTAGCAATTTATTCATTTTTAGCTATAATCTATTTGATAAATGAATTTGAAAGTTGACGATTTGGATTTCAATTTTCCTACGATAAAAAAGAATAAAATTCTTGAACCCAGCGCTGAAATTTGTATCCCATGTAGAGGTGCAAAATATCTTTGTGGAAGATCATATTGCCCTCTAATTGTTAAAACTACTAGATTGTTGAAAACAATTGAATTGAGAAAAAGATTAATTGAAGGTTCATCGCCTCCTTCTGTATTTGTAGGAAGAATGGGCTATCCTAACGTTAGAATTGGTCCTCTAGTTCCTTCCATAATTGGTGATACTAGTTATTTCGATTTGCCTGAAATTTGGACAAATTATAAGATTGAAGATATTTTGAGCTTCAGATTTTCGATGGTTAGAAGCTACATGTTTGCTAGAGTAGAGGATGCTAAATTTGAACCTCGTTGGCTCATTGATCTGCAAGAGCTGATTTCTTCAAAGAATCCAGTAGATATTGAAATTAAACTTTCAAATCTTCCTTCTGGAAAACCATTTTTAGATGATGTTATTGAACCAATTGGGCCTTCAGCAAAGCTTGAAAGTTATGAGATTTTATCTAATGTTAAGATGGATGATAGGATAGAGAAAATTTATTATGATAAAGACCTAAGGGCAAGCGAAGCAATCCTTAAACTATACTTCAACAATCTCGAAATCTCAAAGATATCGAAGGTTCTCAGCTTAGGCATGTTAGGCTTAGGAAAGAATAGGAAATTAGTTCCTACTAGATGGAGTATTACAGCGGTTGATGATACTATATCGAAGAATCTTGTAGAGAAAATTAAAGAATATCCTGTAATCGATAAAATAAGAATTTACTACAAAGAGAAACATTTAAATCGATTCATAATTCTGATGCTTCCTTCAAAATGGTCTTATGAATGGATTGAAGCATGGTACCCTAATACTACATGGAATCTATATGGTGCTGATGTTGAAGCTGAGAGCGATTATGAAGGCTATCATGGAAGAAGTAGCTATGCAAATCTTGGAGGTTGTTATTATGCTGTTAGACTTGCTATTGCAGAAAGATTGAATCTAGAAAGAAGACAAGCAACTGTTCTGGCTATCAGGGAAATATTGCCTGGTTTCGTAACTTCAATAGGTGTTTGGTTTGTTAGAGAAAGTATGAGAGAAATTTTAAGAGGTCAATATTTAGAATTTGAAGATATTAAAGAAGCATTGGAATTTATTTTTTCAAGGCTAAAATTGAACAAGGAAAAAATAATTAATAAAAGTACAATTCTTAAAAATATATATTTTCAAAGAAAAATTCATGAATTTCTAGACAAATTTAATGCTTAAATTCCATTTCCTTGTATTAAGAGATATGTTTAGAATTGTGACAGTTATCGATTCAATTAGATATGATAATTCTATATCTCCTACATATAATGGATTAAGATGTTCATCCAAATCTTTTGCTAAAGTTAAGAAAGTTTCGATAGAATTTTTATCACTTGAGCAATATGGCAAATCATAATTGAGGATTGAATAAGGATCTGCCAACTTTTTTGCGGGTATTGTATGTAAAGCTGAAACCACTTTATTTGTTTCAAGGATTTTAGTTATTTCTTCGCCTGCAGATTTTGCAGTAGGGCTTATCAAGCTAGGATCATAGATGAACTTACTATCCTTTTTTGCTATAGGAACAACTGGCGAAATTATAATCGCATTTTTGTTAATATTTTCTTTTATCTTCTTAAGAAAATCAACTAAAAATTGAGAAGGAATCGATATTATGATTGCGTCTGCTTCTTTCACAGCATCTTCGTTTTTCATCCCAATAAGCTTTCCTTTTACATCTTCTTGATATGCAAGGATTGCTTTGCTTGCATAATTCTTAGCTTCATTTATAGCCTTTACTTCATCCCTTGAACCTATTATGACTTCATGTTTTCTAGCCCATCTAATCGCTAGTCCTTCTCCAAAATCTCCTGTACCTCCAAGTATTGCTATTTTCATAATCTTCTTAGAAACTTTTTCCATTTTAATTTGATTCAAAATGCTTAAATCTATGTATACAATTTTATAATTAAATGGTTAGGGTAGTTCTAACTTGTGATAGAACATTAGCTGGAGAATTTCATCATATACCCCTGTTAGATTTCTTTAGTTGTGCACCTGTGGAAAAAACACCAAAGTTTCTATATGATTTCCTAACAGGTCAGGTTCCTACATATGATGGTATAATGGTAAGGGCTCCTTATCCGCTTCGCAAAATAGAAGCAGGCCTATTAAGAGGATACAAGCCCAATGAGGTAGTAGTTGTCCATCCTGATCATGTTCATAAATATATAGATGAAGATACCAAAGTTGTAGGAATAAATTCAATGGATCCTTTAGGTCTAGGACCAGTAACGATGATGTTCACTTACGGAGGTGTTTATACTGCATATACCAAATACTATTTCATAAAGGCTGTAAAAACGATTGCAGAAATTAGGAGAAAAAGGAATCTGAAATTCAAAATTGTAATGGGAGGAAGCGGTGCTTGGCAATTAGATGTTAAAAGGAAGTATATCGATGAACTTGAAATTGACCATGTGATAATGGGCGAAATTGATCATTTGTTACCTGATTTGTTTTATCAAATAGAAAGTGATGGGCTAGATAAAGTCATTAAGATTCGAGGACATCCGAAAATAGAGGAAATCCCCACAATTGTTAGACCTGCTATGCATGGTTTTGTTGAAACAATGAGAGGTTGTGGAAGGAATTGTCATTTCTGTGAACCAAATCTAAGAGTAGGCAGATATGTGCCTCCTGAAAAAATAAAGAAAGAAATTCTCATAAACTTAAGTGGCGGTATAAGCAATGTATGGATGCATAGCGAAGATATCTTCTTATATAAGGTTGAGGACAAATTCTATTTCTATCCTAACAGAGATGCATTAATAGAGCTTTTCAGTACTGTAATGTCTACAAAAGGTGTAACGCATGCAAATCCTACTCATGGAACCGTTGCTCCTGCCGCAGCTGATCCTGGCTTGATAAGAGATTTATCAAAAATATTAAGAGCAGGACCTAGGAATTGGATAGGAATTCAACCTGGTTTGGAATCAGGTTCTGGTAGGATATTGACATCATATATGCCTTTAAAGGCTAAACCTTTCGATGCGGAAGATTGGGCTGATGTTATATTTGAAGGTAATGCAGTTCTTAATGAGAATTATTGGTTTCCTGCATATACGATAATAATCGGACTTCCAGGTGAGAAAGAGGATGATTTATGGGCTACTGCAAGATTAATTGATAGATTAGAAAGAGGATTGCCTGAAAGGGTTGGTCCTAAAGCGCATTTCACAGTTACTCCTCTTAGCTTTGTTCCTATTGGCTTACTAAGAGATAAAGACTTTTATAATATAGATGAGCAAATAAATGAAGCTGCTTTCGCTGTTATATACAGGGCTTGGAGACATACAATAATGGAGCTTGTTAGATCAGCAAGAGATGTTTTCAAAACGAATCCATTCTTCAAAGCATTCATGTTTGCTTTATCTGTAGTAGGCGCAGATATCATACTTAGAAGTATAGAGAAATGGGGCGAAAAAATGGGTTTTGACCCAGAAAAAGCAAAAAGAATTAGATGGGATAGCTAGTACCTTTCTATAACTACTGAAGTTGTTGTTTTAACTACACCTGCTATATTCAATAGTTTATCCTTTACTACTTTAGATAGCTCAGAAAAGTCTTTTGCCTCAACTTTTATAACTATATCGAATTCTCCTGTTACTGCATATGCTTCCTTTACGTTTTCAATTTTCCTTACTTCTGTTCCTACCTTATCTATTTTATTTGGTTCTGCTACTATAAATATGAAAGCTTCTACCATGTTACCTCTCTTCTATTAACGATTATTGGGATTTAAATATTTTTGGGATATCTTTATTAACAGATTAAAAGAGAGTGAAAATGTAATGTCGCAATTATTAACATTCGGAGATTTAGCATCTTTAGTTGTCAAACCAAATTTATGTGTTCGATGCGGCGCATGTGTTGCAGTTTGTCCTCCAGATGTTCTTAAAGTAGATGAATATACTTCTGAAGGAGCCCAATTAGTTGGAGTTTGTACTCTTTGCGGGTTATGTCCTTTGGTATGTCCAGTTTTGCATCCTTATGAAGCACCATTAGATAAACCTCTTGGAGATTATATCGAATACGGTATTTACAAGGCTGCTGATCCAGAACTTAAAGCTACCGATGGCGGTGTAACTACTGTATTATTAGAAGAAGCCTTTGAAATGGGTTTAATAGATGGTGCTATCGTAGCTTCAAAGGATGATGAATGGTATGCAAAAGCTGTGATTGTTACAGACAAGAAAGAATTAAGAAAGTATGCTCAAACAATTTACTGGCATGTACCAATGGTTACTCCTTTAAGAATTGCAATAGAAAAAATGAAGCTCAAGAAAGTTGCAATTGTAGGTACTGGATGCCAAACTGCTGCAGCTAAGTTAATGGATAAAATACCTAAATTTAAAGGAAGGGTTGCATTGTTACTAGGGTTATTTTGCTCGAAAACATGGATGAGGGAAGATTTTTATGATAAAGTTAAGGAAAAACTAGCTCTAGAGCCAAAAGATATTGAAGATATAATAGTGAAAAATAAATTAATCTTCAAGCTTAAAAATGGAGAAACGAGAGAATTGCCTTTAGAAGAAGTTGAAGATACTACATTCGGATCGTGTTATGTTTGCCATGATTTCACCGCAGAAGTAAGTGATATTTCATTAGGTGCAAATGGAGCTCCTCCTGGTTGGAATTTCTTGCTAATTCGAAGTCAGGTAGGTAAGCAATTAGTTGAAAATGCTTTGAAATCTGGAAAGCTTCTTAAAAGTAATGAAAAGCCAAAAGTCAAATTCGTTATTCGTAGAGCGATTGATCAAAAGTTAAGAACCATTCCAGAATTCATGGCTAAACAGCTTCCTATTGCTATAAGTAAATGAGCTCTGAAAACGTAGAGCTTCCTTATCTTGCTCAAGAATTCGGTTTTAGTAAGGTCTTTTTAACGAAGAAAGGATCATTAGTTCTAGTTCTTGAAAAAAATGGCAGAACAGTTTATAGAGAAATAGATGATGCTTGGAGGTTCATTGAAAATGTAAACAGGGTTGAAGCTCCTTTAGTTAGTGATTTAATGTTAAAACTTCTATATGAGCGAATTATTGAAGCAAAAGAGGAAATGGAGAAAGAAATAACGCAAGCTTAAATCGTTTTATAAACATTTATATTCATCATGACAATTCCTGAAGAGGAGGTAATATCAACGAATCGTTATCTTTTTGAATGGGTTTATTCTGTTGCTTCTTTAACTAAGCCATCACGTATTTATTGGTGTGACGGTAGTGAAGAAGAATATAATAGTTTGATTAAAGAAATGGTATCTAAAGGTATTCTTATTGAGCTAAATCAAGAATTATTTCCTGGTTGTTATCTCCATAGAAGTGATCCTAATGATGTCGCTAGGACTGAAGAATCAACTTTCATTTGTACAAGTAACAAAGATGATGCAGGGCCTACAAATAATTGGATGCCTATAGAAAAGGCTAAAGCAATCCTATATGGTATATTAAAGGATTCTATGAGAGGTAAAACAATGTATGTTGTTCCCTATGTTTTAGGTCCAATAAATTCTCCATACTCACGAGTAGGTATTCAAATAACTGATAGTCCATACATCGTAGTCAATTTAAGAATTTTAACGAGAATGGGAAGAGTTGCTCTTTCTAAGCTTGGAAATTCAAAAAATTTCGTAAAAGGAATACATGCTACATGCAATCTAGATCCTAAATATAGATTCATTTGTCATTTTCCTGATGAAAAGTTAATCATAAGCGTCAATACAAACTATGGCGGCAATGCAATACTCAGTAAAAAATGTCATGCACTTAGAATAGCAAGTTACGAAGCAAAAAACGAAGGATGGTTAGCTGAGCATATGCTCGTTGTAGGAATTGAAGATCCTAATGGTCGTCTTCATTATATTAGTGGAGCATTTCCAAGTGCTAGTGGTAAAACTAATTTAGCAATGCTTAAGCCGAGAGGAATTTTCAAAGATTGGAAAGTTTGGACCTTAAGTGATGATATTGCATGGTTGCATATCGATAAAGATGGAAAATTAAGGGCTATAAATCCTGAAGCTGGTTTTTTTGCTGTTGCAGTTGGAACAAATTATAATACAAATCCAAATATGATGGAAGCTATAAAAAAGAATACAATTTTCACAAACGTAGCAATGACAATTGATAGAGAGCCTTGGTGGGAAGGACTTGAGGAACCAAATAAAATAATATATGATTGGAGAGGTGAGCTATGGAATAGAATAAGGCCTGCAGCTCATCCTAATTCAAGATTTACAGTATCTGCTAAACAATATCCTAGCTTATCTCCCAATTTTGAAGATCCAGAAGGTGTTGTAATCTCAGCAATCTTATTTGGTGGTAGGAGAAGGAAAACAATCCCTCTTGTTTTTGAAGCTTTTGATCCAATACATGGAGTGCTAATTGGTGCGATGTTGAGAGCAGAAACAACAGCTGCAGCAAGCGGAAAAGTAGGTGTTGTAAGAAATGATCCAATGGCTATGTTGCCTTTTTGTGGATATAATATGGCTGATTACTTTTCACACTTTCTTGAGACTATTAAAAAATTGAGTATGCCTCCTAAATTCTTCAATGTGAATTGGTTCAGAACAGATCAAAATGGAAGATACTTATGGCCTGGCTTTCAAGAAAACATTCGTGTAATTAAATGGATTATACAGAGGATTGAAGGAGAAGCGGATGCTGAAGAAACCCCAATAGGTTATGTTCCTACTTTAGATTCGCTTGATCTTACAGGCTTGAATATATCTAAAGAAGACTTAAAGGAATTGCTTTCTATAAATGAAAGAGAATGGCTGAGCGAATTCGAGGAAGTTGAGAAATTCTTTAATATATTCGGTGAGCGATTTCCTAAAGAGCTGTGGACAAAATTTTACGAAATAAAATCCAGATTAGGAAGAAAATGAATGTATTGGATTTTCTACTGAAAGCTTATGAAATGAAAGAACTTAAAAGAACTGGATGGGTAAAAAAAGTCAATATAGCTGAGGCTGAAACTGTCGCGAGTCATACATTTGGAATGATGCTCATTGCAAGCCTATTTTTTGATGATCCTGAACTATATAAATTAATAATTTTACACGATTTACCAGAAGTTATTATTGGAGATCTTACACCAGAAGAAAAGTTTTCAGGAATAGAAAAAGCTGAATACGATGCTTTCCTTAAATTAATTCAAAATTTAGATGAAGAAAAAAGAAGGACATTCGTTGAATTATTTAAAAAGAGTCAAAAAAATCAGATTTTAAAAGAAATTGATAAATTGGATATGGCTATACAAGCTTTATATTATAAAAATAAAGGTTATTCTAAAGAAAAACTCAAAGAATTTATCATTAGTGCACAGGAATACATTAAAAGTCCAAAATTAAGAGAAATTTTAGAAGAAGTTAAGGAGAGGTTTGAGAAATAACTTTTCTAATTTCTTCGATTGAATCAGGATTCTCGAGTACTGATATTTCTCCTAATTCTTTATTCAAGAAAACGTTCCTGATTATTCTTCTCATTATTTTTCCTGATCTCGTTTTAGGTAGGTCTTTAACAAAATATATCCTGCTTGGTTCAAAGGATTTACCGATCTCTTTTATCACCTTCTCTCTTATTTCATTCTCAATCTTTTTATAATCTTCATAACCCTTTTTAAGTACTACAAAACATGCTATTTCTTCTCCTTTTAATTCGTGAGGAATACCTATGCATGCTGATTCAGAAACTGCATAATGATTATTTATTGCTCCTTCGATTTCAGCCGGTCCTATTCTTTTACCTGCAACTTTAATTGTATCGTCAGCTCTTCCTAATAAATACCAAAATCCATCTTCATCGATCAAAGCAAGATCTCCATGATACCATATCGAAGGATATTTGCTCCAGTATGTTTCTATATATCTTTTTTCATCCTTCCAAAATCCTTTAGTCATCGAAGGTGCAGGTTTTTTACAAACTAAATAGCCGACTTTACCTCTTACAGGATTACCTTCATCATCGAATACATCGACGTCCATTCCAAGACCAGGACCCCAAAGCGTTGAAGGTTTTAATTCTACAACAGGAGAAGGCAATAAGAAGCATCCGAATATTTCTGTTCCTCCAGAAAGATTGATGAAAGGTCTTTTCTCTTCACCTATATCTTTCATTATCCAAAGCCATGTATCTGGGTCAATAGGTTCTCCTGTATTTCCAAAAGTCCTTATGCTACTTAAGTCTCTATTCTTTGCTATTTTAGATCCATATCTTTTAAGAATCCTCGCTACAGTAGCTGCGAATCCAAAAGCTGTTACATGGCTATCTTCTATTATTCTCCATATCCTATCTTGTTCAGGATAGTCTATTGCTCCTTCAAATATCACATGTGTAGCATGTAATGTTTGAGAACCTATAATTTGCCAAGGACCCATCATCCAACCAATATCTGTAATCCAAAATAGCGTTCCATTTTCTTTCAAATCCATGTTGAAATAAATCTCTTTGGTAGGTTGCAACAAAGCACCTATATGGGTTATTATACTACCCTTTGGCTTACCTGTTGTTCCAGAAGTATATAATAAAAGTGCAGGATCCTCTGCATTAGTTTGTTCATGTTCTTCAAATCTTTCTCTCTTCAATGCTTCATCGAAGTATTGGTCATTTTCATCTAAAGAAATTTCTAAGCCTATTCGCCTTACTATGAGACGTTTAATATTGAGATTTGAAAGCTTTACTGCTTCATCAGACATTTTCTTCAATTCAATAATTTTACCTCTTCGATAATATCCATCGCATGTAACTAGCAATTTTGGTTCTGCATCGCTCAATCTTTGTGCAACTGCGCTAGGTGAGAATCCTGAAAATATAGGAGCGAATATAGCACCTACTTTAAGCGTAGCGAATAATGTTATTATCGTTTCAGGTATCATAGGTAAATATGTGGCTATTACGTCTCCTTTTTTAATGCCTATTTCTTTGAAGTAACCTGCAAGCCTAGCTACTTTGTCTTTTAATTCAAAATAACTCACTTTTTTTACTTCGCCATTTTCACCATACCATATGAAAGCTGTTTTATCTGTCTTATGTCTATCTAAAGCATTATATGTTACATTAACTTTTCCACCGATGAACCATCTAGCCCATTCAACACCTTTTGAAATGTCTAATACTTCTTTGTAATCTTCAAAAAATTCAATATTCAAAGGTTCAATTATTTCAGACCAAAATTTTCTTATATTTTCGCAACTATATTTTACAAAATCCTTGTAGCTTTTATAATTCTTTTTGTCCAAATATTCTTTTACATTAGATTCTTCAATAACCTCTCTCGGTGGTTTCCAAATATATGTCATTAATATTAAAATCGCTTGGGAATAATATACAATTTATGAAGATTGGTTTTATAGGCTTAGGAAGAATGGGAAGCAGAATGGCAATGAACTTATTGAAACGTTTCAGAGAAATCAATGTATATAATCGAACCTATGAAAAAGCTAAGCCTTTACTGAATGCAGGTGCAAAATTTTTTAAATCACCAAAAGAGCTTGCAAAGAACTCAGATTGTATAATAACAATGCTTCGTGATTCGAATGCTGTAAAATGGGCATTATTAAGTGAAGAAGGTGCTTTTAATGGGGCGAATAAGGGGTCTTATTTCATCGACATGAGTACTATTCAACCAAAGGTTTCAATTGAATTAGCAATGGAAGCAAGCAAAAGAGGTTTTCATTTCATCGATGCTCCAGTAATAGGGAGTATCGATCAAGCTGCTGAAGGAACATTAACCATTGTATGTGGCGGTGCGAAAGAAGACTTTGAAAAAGTTTTACCAATTCTTCAAGCGATGGGCAAGAATATATTCTATGTAGGGCCTTCTGGCTCGGGTTCTAAGTTAAAGCTTATAAACAATACCTTAATTGCTAATTTCCCTGCTATATTTTCAGAGATTATTACGATTGCTAAGAGAGCAGGCTTAGATGAAAAAATAACGTTAGATGTATTGAAGAGCGGAATATTTGGCAAGGCAATTGAATATTACGAAAAAAGAGTGGTAGGTAAAGATTTCACTACTAGATTTGCTCTTGATTTAATGCTAAAAGACATAAAATATGCAAGGGAACTTGCTGAAGATTTCGATGCTAAACCCTATATTTTATCTAAACTCGAAGAATTATATGAGGCAGCTTGGAATAAAGGATGGAAGGATCTCGATTATACTGCTATAGCTCTACTTTATGAAGATTGTTAATTAAAAATTTTTTAGATCAATTTGGATCTAATTTTAAAATTTCTTTTTTAATTTTTTCTACTGTTTTTTCTTCATCAACAATTCTCACAACTTTATATCCAGATATTTCTAACAATTTTATGATTAATGCTTTGAACTTTTTTCCTTTTTGATTACTTTTTCTCATGAATAGTGCTTCAAATGGAATACCCAAATTTGTTAGCTCTTCTTGCGTTACTTCTCTCATAGCTTCAGGCCTATTGGTAATTATAACTATCTTCCTGTTATTCTTGAAATATTCTTCATCGATTTCTCTTATCCTTTCTTCTATAGGGATATCTAAATTCAGATATTTTTCGCTATAGAATATTTTGAAGAACTCTTCTTTAGTTTTTTTATCGAGATTATTGTAACTAGATACCTTTAATTCTTCCAAGCATGCTTTCTTTCTTTCCTCCACATTGAACAATACATTATCTATCTCACATACTACTATTTCAGAATCTTTTTCTATATCTAACTCCAATGGTTTGCATATTTCTTTGTAAGGGCATCTTATGCAAGTGCTATATTCTCCTTTAATTGCTGCTTCCTTAATGGGCGGCAACTTTTTTGATATATGATAATGCAATGTTAGCGTTCTTTCTTTCAATATTTCATAATACTTTTTATCTTTAGAAATCTCAAAGACTTTCTTTCTACCAGCCCGCTTATCCCAATATAATAGAAATCCTCTTTCAATGTTCAAAGCATGTAAATAGCACTGAAGTTGCATTATATGTCTTTGAAGAGGCTCATTAGGTATTTTAGAAATAGTTTTGAGTTCTACAATGACCTTTTGACCTTCGAAATCAGCGATTATTATATCAGCCTTGCCATGAAGCATTGCTTCATCGAAATTAAGACTTACCTCATATTCTACTGCTTCTACTTTCAAACTTTCATTTAGAACTTTAGCAAGCATTTCATGTACACCTTTACCTGTTAGGAAAATGGTTAGTTCTTCTTCAGTTGGTTCCTTTTCCTCAAAAAACTCATAATATTGCTTTCTCAAACATTCTCCTATTGATGAAGGATAATATTTGCCTATAACTTTCTCATGTTCCTCTTTTTCTTTTTCATAAATTATTCTTATACCTTTATTTACTGCTTCGAGGAATTTCTCTGCCACTATGTATTTTATAGATTACCTTTATTATTTCTTAAAGAAAAAGCCCTAGGCTTTTATTCATCGTAGCATATAGCTTTATTGTGAATAAGAATCAAAGGTTATTAATGCTTCTCAATTATTTTTCTAAGTTAAAGACTGCTATAGATCTCGAGGATGTAAATATGATAATCGAAGATTTAAATCTCGATAATCTTAAAGCAGGATCATTTCATTTTAAGTTTGGTCTCTTAAGCATTAATGAGAAAAACATCTATGAGAAATTAAAATATGCAAAATTCAATGAAAAATTAATAGAATATTCTAAACTAATTTTAAATTATCTTCAAAAAAATTCATCTGCAAATTTAATTTGTATTACGGGCTCTTTAGCATATAGAGATGCAAGACCATGGCAAGATATTGATTTAATGATTTTGTCTAAAAGGAAGAACTTAATGAAAACTTTACTTAAAATATTGATATTGAATAGAAAGTTAGTCTGGAATAAATCAAAGGTAAAACTATGCATTAATTTTGTTTGTTCTATTGAGAAATTTCCTGAAGTAATAAATAATTCATGTTCTGCATTGGTTGCATTCGACTTAATAAAAGCGATTCCTTCAAATCCTGAATTATATTATTCGCTTTTAAATAATACAAATTGTATAAAAAAATATTTTAAAATAAATTATGAAATGAAATTTTCATCAAACTTGAAAATTAGAACTTCAAGTTATTCATTAACAGATATTATATTATATATTTTTCTTTTTATATATTTTAAATTTATAAATTACATAAGAAATTTAAAGTTATTGAAAAAACGTTTCTATATTAATTTATTTAATTATGAATATAAGCCTGATCTTTTTATGATTAAATCAGTTAAATATGAAATATTAAAAAAAGAGTTTGAAAAAATATTTCTAGATTTCTAGAAATCTAAGCTATTATAAATATTTTCAATAACCGTAGCATGTGGCTATAGATTGCTTGCTAATAAATCCTTATTTCTTAAAATTTGATCCCCAACAAAGGAAGCAGCGAAGCCCATATGAACCTTTAGGTTTACTTTATATAGGAAAGGTTCTGAAACATTCAGGTTTTCGTGTTCAATTATTAGATTGTACTTTCTTAAATTCTCTTGAAGAAGCTAAAGAATCAATTAAATCTCTGATGCCTCCAGTAATAGGTATATCAAGTAAGATAACTTTGACCAAATATGTTCGTGAATTCATCAATTATTCTAAGAGATTAGGCATAACTGTTGTTGTAGGCGGCCCAGATGCTTCTTTAAGACCTCAGAAATATATTATCTTAGGTGCAGATTATGTTGTAGTTGGCGAGGGTGAAGATACAACAAAAGAACTTCTTTCAAAGCTTCTAAAAAATGAAGAGGTCAAAGATGTCAAGGGTATTGTATATAAAGAAAATGAAAGGCTCATAGAAACCCCTCCAAGACCTTTTATAAGGAATTTAGATTTTCTAGGCTCTCCTGATAGATCGCTTATAGATGAATATAAGTATCGAGATGTTTGGCTTGAAGATCATGGTTTTGCAATGTCTACTGTGATGACTAGCAGAGGTTGTCCTTATGCATGCAATTTTTGCAGTAATCCCATAACTCCTTTTGGGAGAAGATATACATATAGATCAGCTAAAAACGTAGTTGATGAACTCGAGGAGCTTGTAAATAAATATGGATTCAATAGAATTTGGTTTGCAGATGATGTTTTCACGATTAACAGAGAAAGGACAATAGCGCTTTGTAAAGAAATATTAGATAGAGGTCTTGAATTCAAATGGAGTTGTCTTACTAGAGCTGATAGAGTAGATGAAGAATTGCTCAAGTTAATGAAGGCTGCAGGTTGTGAACAAATTTTTTATGGTTTAGAAAGTGGCGCTCAAGAAATGTTGGATGCGATGAATAGGAATATGAAAGTAGAAGTGATGAGAAAAGGTTTGTTGAAGACTAAAAGGATTGGAATTCGTATTCATACTTTCGTAATAGTGGGGTATCCGGGTGAACGCTATGAAACTTTATTGAAGACTTTAGATTTTATGAAAGAAATTCTTCCTGATGAATATAGTTTTACTATAGCTTATCCTTTGCCTGGAACTAAGCTTTATGATCTAGTAGACTTTAAAGATGATCCAGATTCTGAATGGGAATCTCCTAACGAAAATAGATTGCTTTTTAAAAGCGATATGCCTCAATCTGCTTTGAAATTATTCATAAGAAAGACTAGATTAGAAATTGCATTGAGAAGAAGATTTAAAAAATCAAATCTAGCTGAAAAAATAATTAATAAGAGTACAAATTTAATATTAAAATTATTAACTTTAAGAGCTGGAAAGTACAATTGGCATACTAGAAATCAAATTATATCAAATTATTTGAAATATGAAAAGAAAATGCGTTTCAGATGAATAGATTTAATATTATTATACCTGTCTATAATGAAGGAAATAATTTAAAATTCTTAATTCCTTATATATTAAGCTTAAATATCAATAATTTAGAGAAGATTTATATAGTAGATTCTAATTCTACTGATAACACATATCAAATAATAAATTCTTTTATGAGAAAATTTCCAAACATTGTATATATAAGAGAAGAAACGAGGAATGGGAAATCTAGCGCTATTAATAAAGCCTTAAAGCACATTAAGGAAGGTATTGTTGTTGTTCATTCTGCAGATTGCCTTACAACTAAAGAGTCTTTGTTAAAGTTGGTCAATGCTATTAAAAATGATGTTGGGGCTTCAATGCTTTGTGCTGAACCGGTAATAGAAAATAATTCAATAGATGAGAAGATATCATATTACTCATGGATTATATCGAATGAAACTTGTTATGAACTATCAAAAATGGGCATTCTTCGACATATTGGTAACGATATATTTGCTTTTAAAAGAGAAATAATAGATGAAATAAAAGAGAACGTCGTTAATGATGATTCATATATAGCTTTGAAGATAACAATGAAAGGCTTTAAAATTGTTTTTCTTAGTGATGCGAAAGTTAAAATTAAGGCTACTTCAAATTTTCATGACTATTTAAAGCAAAGACTTAGAATAAATTATGGTCATAAAGTTAATAAAAAAATTACTAATATGTATTCAACAACTTTAAAGAATTTATTTTTTATCAAGCCTAACATTGCTTTTAAAATATTATTTAGAAGTCTAATTAAATATTTTCCTGAATCAATTTTTTATATCCCTCTTCTCGTATTCATAGAAGTGATTTCCGAGCTTTTCTTATTACTAAGGCTATATAGTTTTGATTTTATCAGATGGCCTATAGCTTACTCTACAAAAGATATCTTTAAATTAAATGAAAATGTCATAAAAAATTATGGTCGTAGTAGAATGGAAAAATGAAGAATACATTGGAATAGATTCCAAAGGAAATAAAATCAAGCTCGCAGGTAATAATTTTTCGCCCATGGAGCTTGTCCTTGTTGCATTGGCAGGATGTACAGCTATTGATGTTGTGGAAATTTTGAAGAAAATGAGAAAGAATGTAGAAAGTCTTAAAGTTGAAGTTACAGGAGAGAGAAATGAGGATCATCCTAGATATTGGAAAAAAGCCAAGATCTATTATGAAGTTAAGGGCTTTGATATTAATGAAGAGGATGTTGAAAAAGCGATAAGATTATCGATGACTACTTATTGTTCAGTAGCAGCTACGATTTCTGGCAAAACTGAAATTTCTTATTCTTATAAATTAATTAAATAAACTTATTTTACTTTGTATCCAACTATTTCATTTATATTTGAAAACTTATTTTTCATCAAAAAATTATTTATTCCTTTTAAGATAGATTTATTTATTGATATACCTTCATAAATTAATGCAGTATAGATTTGAAAGGTATTAGCTCCATGCATCATTGCTAGGACAGCATCTTTCCAATCGAATATGCCTCCGCATGCATTTATGATTATTTTACCTCGGGTTTCTTTATATAATATTTTAACAGTATTGAGCATTAGATTGAAGATCAACTTACCACTCAGCCCACCTTGCTTCGTAGCCAGATTTTCATCTTTAACTTGAAGAGTATTGATAGCTGTTATTCCATCTATATTCCTTTTAATGCATAAATCAGCTAATTCCAAATGATTTTCTATATCTTTTTTATTTGCTGGAGGCGAAATCTTTACAAAGGTTATTCTATTTTTAATTTCTGAGATTTCTCGAGATAGTTTATCGAAATTATCAATCTCTTGGAATAGCCTGCCATTCTCAGTATTAGGACAACTGAGATTTATTTCAATTATTTCAGCGTATTTTGAAGCCTTAAGATATAATTCTTTAATTTCCTCTATAGTATTGCCTGCAATACTTATTGAAATGGGCGAAAATTTTCTCTGCTTTTTTAAGTTTTCGATGAATTTTTCAATTCCCACACTCGGTAGACCCATAGAATTTGTCATGGATTTCAACTTAGGATATCTAACAATCCTTGGTCTCGGATTTCCTTTATTTGGCTTTAAGAGAACGGAGCCTAGTGTAATATAACCAAATCCTAATGAAGATAAGAAAGTTACAATTTCTGCATTTTTATCAAAGCCTGCTGCCAAAGCAAGAGGATTTTCTAACATTAATTCTTTGATTTTTATGTTTAATAATTCAGAATTAAACTTCATAAAATTCAAATTGAATTTTAAAACTTTTCTCACCAATTCGTGAGCTCTTTCAGCATCCATCTTGAATAAAATCGGTTTTATAAAATCATAATAACTAGTCATCCTCATTTTAGATAAAATAACGCATTTAATATATTACATTCGGATTTTTGCAAGCTATTTTGAGTTAATTTTTTATTCCTTTATCTTCTTAACGGATTATGCCTATGGATCAATTAGGTTTATTAGGTCCTGTGTTGCTATTTTTCATTGCTTGGATCGTTTCTTCGATTCCAATTTGGATAGGCGCTAAAATAATAACTCCTTCTACTGCGACTTTTGGAAGAGCATTAATCGCGTCTATATCAGGTTTTGTAATTTTATCTCTATTATTTGCTTTATTCAACATATTGAACTTAGGTATAATAGGATTCATCATAGCATTCATTGTCCTACTTGCTATTTATAAGTCAATATTTTCAACAGGTTGGATGGGAGCTTTGGGAATAATAATACTAGCATTTATTTTTTCGTTCATTTTAGCTTTGGTGCTTGGTCTTTTTATAGGAATATCAATATTTGCATTCAGAATATTCTAGGATTTTCCGCAACAATTTGTTGTATTCTTTGGATTATTTTTATTTGAATAAGCCTAAGTTTGAACAAATATTAAAATTAAAAGAATAAAAATTAAATTTCATTATGTATCAAGAGTTTTTTGATCAATTAAGAAAAATTTTCAAGCCCTATAATGACTTACCTAACTTCAATGAGTTGCCAAAAGAAGGCATTGATAGACAAGAAATAATTCAGCTATTGAGGAAAATGTTAGATAAAGAGAATGAAAAATGGAAGAAAGGCTTTGTTTCAGGTGCTGTTTATCATGGAGGAGAGGAACACATTCAATTTTTGAACGAAATTTATGCAATAAGTTCACAAGTTAATCCTTTACATCCTGATATATGGCCAAGCGTTTTGAAAATTGAAAGGGAAATAGTAGAAATGGCTTCAAAAATTCTTCATGGTAGTGAAGAAACGTGTGGTTCTGTAACTTCAGGCGGTACTGAAAGTATATTGCTATCAATGAAAGCATATAGAGATTTCGCTAAGAAAAAGAAAGGGATTAACGAGCCTGAAATAATATTGCCTATCTCTGCTCATGCAGCTTTCGATAAAGCTGCAAATTATTTCAATATAAAACTTAGGTATGTGAATCTCAACGAAAATTTCGAAGCAAATGTTGAGGAGATAAAAGAAGCAATAAACGAAAATACTATAGCAATCGTCGCCTCAGCTCCATGTTTTCCCTTCGGAACCATAGATCCTATTGAAGAAATATCTGAAATTGCTTATGATAAGAATATACCTTTTCATGTCGATGCTTGTTTAGGAGGCTTTATTTTACCATGGGCTAGGAAATTGGGCTATGAAATTAAAAAATTCGATTTTGAACTTGAAGGTGTTACTTCAATATCTGCGGATCTCCATAAGTATGGATATAGCCCTAAAGGATGTTCATTAATTCTTTACAGAAATCCAGAATTCTGGAAATGCCAATTTTATATCAATACTAAGTGGTCAGGAGGCATCTATTTCTCTACAACGCTAGCTGGAAGTAGATCAGGTGCATTGATCATAGCAGCATGGGCAACGTTACTTTATTTAGGTGAAAGCAACTATCTCAAATATACTAAACAGATCTTAGAAGTAGCTGATTACATAAAATCTGAATTGAAGAAAATTCAAGATTTGAAGATTCTAGGCAATCCACTTTGGATAATCGCAGTAACCTGTGAGAGATTGGATATTTATGAAATAATCGAAAACATGAATGAGTTAGGTTGGAATTTAAATGTTCTCATGAATCCTGCGGCATTCCACATTGCCATAACGCTTAGGCATGATTTAGCTGTCGCGAAGAAATTCATAGAAGACTTGAAATTAGCAATGAGCAAAGCTAAAGAAACGAAGAGAGAAGGTTTAGCTCCTATATATGGCATCATGGCTACTTTACCAAAAGAAGAATCTGATGAAATTGTATCTTATTTAATTCAATGGCTATACAAGGATCCTTGAAAGAAATTTTGTTTTTAGGAATAGATCTAGGAACAAGTGCGTGTAAAGTATCAGCTGTAAATAAAGAAGGAAGGATAGTTGCACAAGCTAGTGAAAGATATCCTTTATATATTTTGGAAGATGGAGGAGCGGAGCAAAATCCTAAGGAATGGTGGGAAGCGATCGTTAAAGCAGTATCCAAAATAACAGAGAACGTTAATGTTAGTTCGATTAAGGCTATAGGTGTTACAGGTCAATGGTCAGGCACAGTAGCTATCGATGCTAATGGCGAACCGTTGATGAATGCGATAATTTGGCTTGATTCAAGAGGTGAAAAATATATTAGAAATTTGATTAAAGGGATTTTCAGTTTTTCTGGTTATGATATCTTCAAGCTAATAAGCTGGATAAGAAAAACCGGAGGTGCTCCTTCAAGATCAGGAAAAGACTCTCTAGCACATATTTTGTTTATAAAAAATGAAAAACCTGAAATTTATAAACAGACATATAAATTCTTAGAACCTATAAGTTATATTAATTTTAAGCTTACTAATAGATTAATCTCTTCATATGATATAATGATTACACATTGGATAACAGATAACAGAGATATAAAGAATATAAAATACGATAACAAACTTATTAAAATTTCAGGCATTGATAAAGATAAATTACCTGAGCTTTCAAAACCTTACGAAGTCATTGGAAAGCTTTCGCATGAAAGTGCTTCAGAACTAGGTCTTTTAGAAAATATTCCTGTTATCGCTGGTGGAGGAGATATTCAAACCTCATTAATAGGTGCTGGATGTATTGAAGATTATGAAACACTCATTTACATAGGAACCTCATCATGGGTTACTGCCCATGTATCTTTTAAAAAGACTGATGTATTCAATAACATTGCTTCATTACCTTCAGCTTTGCCAAACAAATATTTCATAGCTGCAGAGCAAGAATGTGCAGGTAAATGCTTAGAATTCATATCTGAATGCTTCAATATCAAGATTGAAGAAATTGATAGCTTGGCTAGAAATTCCACTCCTGGAAGCAATGGTATGATATTTACTCCTTGGCTTTATGGTGAAAGAGCTCCTGTTGAAGATAGATATCTAAGGGGAATTATCTTCAATTTATCATTAAACTCGAACAAATCAGATATTTTACATGCAGTATTTGAAGGAATATCCATGAATATTAGATGGATTTTTGAACCTGTTCAAAAGTTGATGAAAAAGAGGATTGAAAGAGTAAAATTAGCAGGTGGTTGTGCTCGTTCAAGCTTACTCCCTTCAATTTTGGCTAATGTATTAAATGTTGAAGTAAATGTTGTTGAAGATCCTGTTTTTGTTAATTCAAAAGGTATCGCGTTATTAGCTGCATATAGCATAAATGAAATCGAATTAAAAGATATACCAAAATTAATTAGAACATCAAAAAAATACCAGCCAACTAATATATCAAAAAAATACGATGAAATTTTTAAATATTATTTAAAAATATATAAAAGCAATAAGAAAGTTTTCAGAGAAATCAATTCAAGAGATTTATATAAATAATCACTATGATACATATGCATACACATTTATTTCGTTACGCAAGCGGTGAAAATTTAAATGTTACATCAAAGTCCCTGAGCTCAAAGGTAGGAAGAATTATCTTAGGAATAATCTTCACTTTTATTTGTTCAATTACATTAGGAAATGCCCCTTACGCATTTGCAGGATATGGTTTATCTGCTTTTGCTCTTTATTTAATTGGTTATATATTCTCGAAAAGAGAAGCAATAATTTCTTATATAATTGGATTAATTCTTGCTGCCTTTTTGCTACTCTATTCAGCAAGCGTTTTTCTGCTAGTAGCTGTTGCTTTTGTAATCGTTAGAAGCTTACAATTACTCATATTAGTTTTCTTAAAAGATAAAAGAGGTCTTCTTTCTTCAACGCTAATTGCTACAGTATTTGGTTCATTTATAGCTACATTACTTGGAATAGGTTATTATGGAGAAGGGGCATTAACTACTGCTCTTTCATTTTATGATCTTATTTATTCAATTCCTGCATATTTGGCATATAGGTTTTTAAGATTTTCTAGTCCACATAATTTTTTAGGTATTCTATCTTCTATTCTCTTGACCTTTTTGCTTTTCTTTTCAATAAGCACCTTTTTTATGTTCACAACTTTCATTTTGGCTTTAATTTCTTTTATAACTCTATTATTTATAATTACAAAATCATTAAGTTCAATGCCAATGAATCAAAAGAATATAGTTATAACTTTTATTCTAATAATTTTATTTATTGGATATATAATTTTCTTTTCTTCATCTAGTTCAAATTATATCCTAAGATCAACTTATTATTCATTTTATCTAGACTCTTTATCGATGACACAGTGGTATCAAAAGAAATCTAATCCAGAATGTCAACAAGGAAATATAGCTGGAGATTGGACACAAAAAGGAGGAGTTTATGATCCTCAACGACTTCGTGTATTGGATACATGTGTAACTGTTACAGGAACAATTGTTGGAATTATGCCAACTAAAGGCCCAGCAACAGATAATGATTATATAATAGAAATTAAGGTTGATCCTCAATATCAATATCTATTATCTATAGGAAGTTATTGGTTTAGGGGTGGATATTTGCATGTTGAAATTATTCCTAAGGACCAATCTAAGCTTTTAAGCAATTTAAATTTAGAGATAGGAATGAGAGTCAAGATAACAGGTGTTTGGGTATTAGATACAGATCATGGTTGGTGGAGTGAATTGCATCCAATATGGGCGATTGAGATAATTTCGTAATTGCTTATATGTTAGAATCTTTAAAATACTATCAAATATGTTAATCGAGCTCATAGATGTTCATAAATACTACGTTACAGGTTTAACAACAATAAAGGCATTGAACGGAATTAGTTTGAAAATAAATAAAGGCGAATTCGTAAGCATCGTTGGTCCCTCTGGTTCTGGAAAGACTACGTTATTGAACGTAATAGGATTACTAGATAGACCAACAAAAGGTAAGATAATTTTGGAAAATAAAGATGTTAGTCGATTAAGCGATGATGAATTATCCTCATTAAGAGCTGAAAAAATTGGCTTTATTTTTCAAACCTTTAACCTAATTCCAAATCTCACTGCAAAAGAAAATGTTGAATTAGCAAGCGCTTTTAGTAACAAAGTAAGAGATCCAGAGAAGAAAGCTCTTGAATTGTTAAAAATGGTAGGTTTAGAAGATAGAGTAAATCATAAGCCATCTCAATTGAGTGGAGGGGAACAACAAAGGGTCGCTATAGCGAGAGCTTTGATGAACGATCCTATAATTTTGCTAGCTGATGAGCCTACAGGTAATCTAGATTCTAAAACAAGTCTTGAGATATTAGAAATTTTTAAATCGCTTAATAAAAAAGGTGTTACAATATTACTGGCTACTCATAATATGGCTTTAGCTGAAGAAGCGAATAGGATATTATACATGAAAGATGGGAGGATAGAAAATGAAGTTAAAGAAGGCTATTAAATATTCTTATAGAAATATTTCAAGAAGTAAGCTAAGGAATTCAATGGTTGTTTTAGCTATAATTCTCTCTGTAATATTAGGAGGTATTGTCATTGGTGTCGTAAACGGTATAAAAAATTACTATACCAATGCAGTTTATGAGGCAGGTTTCAATGCTTTATTCGTTGTTTCTGGTAAAGCTAGTGTAGGCGGAAGTTTTGTTCCACCTAAAAAACCTTTAGCGGTAGATGATCTAAGATCAATTAAAGAATTACCTAAAGTCAAAGCCGTAAGTCCTTTATTCATTGCTGGCGTGTTTAGATTTGGTGAAAATGTAACATATCTCATTGGAGCTGATGAGGATTTATCTATAAGTGCTTCGTTTACATTATACAAAGGCAGATTTCTTAATGGCTCAGATTCTAATAGTTCATATATTCCTGTCGTATTAGGCTATAATATTTGGAATAATATCTTAAATCGCACTATAAATGTAGGAGATAACATAAGTTTAGTATTTGAGCCTTTTTCAATAATCTATGGCAAAAAAGAACCTATTAACATATCTGTCCATATAATTGGTCTTTTGCAAAAAAGAGCTCAGGTTCCAGGATTAGGTATTGATCCCAATTCAGTTTTTTATACAGATTTAACTCATGTATATAAAATTTTTAATATAACGAATCTAAAACAAGCTTATGCTGATGGTGCTGTAGTATCCGCGGAGAGCTTTCAGGATTTAGATGTTGTAAATGAAGAAATTACGAACTTGCTTGTTTCAAAGGGTTATGATAAGAGAACCGACTTCTCTATAATTAGCCAAAAAGATGCACTGGTATATATAAATAAAGTATTTCTACAAATAAACAGTTTCGTTTCAATAATATGGGCTGTAGTTTTGACTATAGGTTCTTTATCAGTATTAATTGTGATGGTAATAACAGTCAGAGAAAGATATAGAGAAATTGGTACTTTAAGGTCTTTGGGTGCTAAGCGAAGAGATATTTTATTACTTTTTTTGTTCGAAGCTGCATGGCTATCTATAATAGGCTTAATTATTGGTTCTATTTTAGGCGTAATTGTAATTGAACTTTTAAAGAATTATTACGAATTCATCAAATTCATTACTTTTAATACAATCATTGAAACTTACGCTATAGTTTTGCCAGAAATATTTTTAGCTTCATTGCTTTTTGCTTTATATCCAGCTTATAGAGCTACAAGAATCGACCCAGCCCAGGCATTGAGATATGAATAAATATTAAATTTAAACAAAAATAATCGTGGCAGAAGAAGAAGTTAGAAGGGAAAGAGAATTCAGAGCACGTATACCTATAAAAAGATGTGAAATTCATAACATTCTTCTGTTTTGGTGTGTGCATTGCAATAGAGCTGTTTGCAGATATTGTGAACCAAATCATCAGTTAGAGCATTATCTACCAAGAATTAAATAGCAAATTTATGTGAGCACTAAAGAGGAGATTAGATATAAAATATGGAAATTGCTCGAAGATAAAAACATAGCTAGATTTCCTAGACCTGTTTTCAATAGGATACCTAATTTTGTGGGAGCAGAAGAAGCTGCAGAAAAGTTAGCTGAATTGGACATATTTAAAAAAAGTAAGGTAATAAAAGTAAATCCAGATTCGCCTCAAGCTAGAGTTAGGGAGTTAGTTTTGCTAAATAACAAAATACTGATAATGCCTACGCCTAGAATAAGAGAGGGTTTCCTTTTATTAGATCCTTCAAAGATTCCAAAAAATGAAATTAGCTATGCAGCAACTATTAAAGGTGCCTTCAAATATGGCAATAAAGTACATCCAAGAAATTTACCTAATATCGATTTAATTGTACTAGGAGCTGTTGCAGTATCACTTGAAGGAGCGAGAATAGGTAAAGGAGAAGGTTATGGAGAACTTGAGTTTGCAATCTTACAAGAATATGGAAAGATAAATAAGGATATCAAGATAGCTACAACAGTCCATGATATACAAATCGTTGAAAAAATACCTATTGAACCATTCGATGTTAGTATTGATTACATTGTTACTCCTACGAGAGTAATTGAAATTAAGAATAGGCATGATAGACCTAAAGGAATTCTTTGGGAGTATTTATCACATGAAAAAATTGAAGAAATTCCCTTATTAAAAGAACTTAGAAATAAACTTATTTCTCAAAAATAACTTTGCCATGTTTTATAACGGTTCCAATATGATTGTAACCTAGCGTATAACCAATCCATTTATAATTCGGAACATTTAGGCATATCAAATCTGCAAACTTTCCTTCCTCAATTGAGCCATATTTTTCATGTAAACCTAAAGCATATGCAGCATTTATTGTTGAAGCAGATATGCATTCAGCTTGTGTCATTTTCAAAGTTCTGCAGGCAATAGATATAACACTTTGCATATCATTGATCCATGAAGCTGGGCTGAAATCTGAAGCTAACGCTATTATTAATCCTTTATCGATATATTTCCTAACATCAGCATAATTGCTCATTAAAGAAAAGCTCGTAGCTGGTAAAATAACTCCACAAGTCTTTTTTTCAATCATGTAATCTAAGCTTGTATCATCCAAATATATTATATGATCCATAGAAACTAGGTTAAAATTCTTAACCAATGCACCGCAACCGATATCAGCAAGTTCACCTACATGAGCTTTCAATTTCAATCCATATTTTGAAGCAATTGAAAATATTCTAGATGTATCTTCATAACTTAAAGCACCTAAATCACAAAAAGAATCGATGAACTCTGCTAATTTTTCTTCTACAACTATCGGTATTAAATTTATGAATTCGTCAATCCATTTATCGCTAGGTTTCAAATGTGCCAGTAATGTAGGTATTATCGTAGCTTTTGTTAGATGCTTTAGTTTATTTATTAATCTCAATTCTCTCAATTCTTCGCTTGGCTCTATGCCATAGCCGCTTTTTATTTCTATAACTGTAGTTCCATGTTCGAGCATGTATTCAATTCTTTCTTTCGTTACTCTAAGAATTTCTTCATCGCTTGCTTTCCTTGTATGATTCACTGTTCTCCATATCCCGCCTCCTTTTTTCAAAATTTCAGAATAGCTTAAGCCTTCAATCCTCATTTCAAATTCATCCTCTCTTGATCCAAAAAACAATAAATGGGTGTGAGCGTCAATAAAAGCAGGCATTACTAGCTGAGCTGAAATTTCTTGCTTCGCTTCATAGTTTTTCTCTTCACCTACGTATGTAACTTTTTCTCCGTTAATTCCTATGAGAGCATCTTCAACTATTGCCAATTCCTTAAGTCTTTCTTTTATTCTAATTCCTCCTTTCAAAGTCACTGCTTGCTTTGCTTTAATTGCAAGATCGAATTTCACACGAATATTTTAAATTCATTTTTAAAATGTATTTCTTGAGATGATTTTGTATAAGAATCTTGGTAAAACAAATGAGAAGATACCTGCAATAGGATTGGGGACATATGGAATAGGAGGATATATGCATAGTGATTATTCAAAAGATAAGGAAGCGATTGAGTTGATTAGGTATGCGATAGAAATTGGATTGAACTTCATAGATACAGCTGAAATGTATGGTTCTGGTCATACTGAAGAATTAATAGGAGAAGCAATTATGGGATTGCGTGAAAAAGTATTCATAGCTACGAAAGTTTCTCCTTCACATTTTAGCTATGAAGAAGTTATAAAAGCTTGTGAAAGAAGTTTGAAAAGACTGAAAACAACATATATTGATCTTTATCAACTTCATTGGCCCAACCCTTCAATACCTATAAAAGAAACGATGAAAGCAATGGAATATCTTGTAGATAAAGGTAAAATACGTTATATAGGAATTAGTAATTTCTCTGTCGAAGAAACAAAAGAAGCGATAGAGGCTTTATCTAAGTATGAAATAGTATCAAACCAAGTCGAATATAGTATTCTAGAACGATCGATTGAAAAGGATTTGATTCCTTATTGCGAAAGAGAAAAAATATCTATAATTGCTTATAGCCCTTTAGCTAGAGGGGCAATATTCAGAGGTAACGCAGCTGAAGTTTTATCTAGGATAGCGAAAAAGCATAACTCAACAATTTCCCAAATTGCTTTAGCTTGGTTAATAAGGAATCCTATCGTTGTAGCAATACCTAAAACTTCGAAAAAAGAAAGGGCGAAGGAATTCCTTGGAGCATATGAAATTAATTTAGATGAAGGTGACTTAAGACTAATAAATGAATTAAGTAAATAAATTAAGTTCTTTCATTTTTTCAATTATTTTCTCTATTACATTTTCGGGGTTTTCAAAAATTTCTTTATCGCTGAATCTCAATATCGAGTATCCTTTTGCTCTTAATGCTTTATCTTTAATGATATCTTTTTTGATTCGTGCTTTTGATTTAAAGTGCTTTATTCCATCTACTTCTACTACAAGTTTATTTTCGATTAGAAAATCCACATAGACGTACTTTTTATATTTTTTTATGAGGATCGGAAACTGAGTAGTGAAGTTAATTCCGTGTTTTTTTAATAGTTCAAAAAGTTTCATCTCAGGTTTTGTATAAGCGTATCTTGGATTCATGATATTCGTAATCTATTTTAACGTGCTGTTAAAAAAATTTTATGTTTAGATTAAAAGGCTTATAATAATATGTTTGCCAAAGATTCTTCGAATATGGGCGATATAGCGTTATACCCGAAGTTGTATGCGGCTTATGAAAGTATAATGAAAAAATTGAATCTAAATAGCGAAGTATTTGTTGAAGCATTTTCTATTTATTTGAAGGCAAAAAATAAAAGAGCTCTCAGGGGGTATTCTATGAAAGAAATAGCTGCAGGAACAATTTTTGTTGCTTGTACAAAATTAGGAAAAAATATTAGTATAAAAGAAATCTCAAGAGCTTCAGAAGTGGATGGAACATTAATATGGAGTTTAGCAAAAAATCTGCAGAAAAGAGGATTGATATCGAAGGTTGTAGCTTTAAGAGACTTACCCTCATTAATGGTAACTAAGCTACAAGATAAAATTGACAATGAAGATTTGAAGGTGTTGCAGAATGTAATTTTAAAGAAATTTTCTTACATTAAGGAGGTTGCTGGGCATTTATCGCCTAGGGCTTTGCTAGGTGGAATTGTTTGGCTTGCTTCAAAAAGGAGAATGATTAAAAGAAAACTTACACAAAGAGAAATCTCTAACATATTCGGCGTTAACGAAGTAAGTATTAGAGAAGCTGTAAAAAGAATACAGCCTGTTTTTTCTCTATAATTTCAAAATATATATACAAGCCTTTTTTTCTTAATTCTATGTCTAACCAAGGACTTTCAGTATTCAACAAAATTAAGTCCATGAATTATTTATTGAAAGGATTAATAGTGATGATGGTCGGTTTATCATATTCTTTTATCCACGTGTTTTCAATTTTTTTGTTTGAAGCTTTGGGGGGTAAAGTAAATCCCAGCCTGCAATATTCGTTAGGAATCGCCGAGTTATCAGTATTTATATTTTTTGAAATCTTGTTTTTTATCTTTATTTTTTATAGTTTGCGTTTTATTAGAAAAGCATCAAGCTACAAATATTATTATTATTTTACGTTTGTTTCTTTTTTATTAGTGATAATATCAATTATACTTTTATATATAAATTTCTATAATGTTGCTAATAGCGTATTATTTAGTTTTTCAAATATATATCTGTTACCAATTTTTATTGCTAATAGCTTTTACTTTTATTTAATTTATAAAATATTAAAAGAAAATTACACTAGCAATATTATATTTTCAGCTTTACTAGTTACTGTATTCAATATTTTATTGAATTTAATAGGATATGTTTTATCAGCTAGTTCATTATTTTATTTTGTTTCTGTTCTAATAATGAGTGTTTTCCTAGCTTTTTTAGTGTTAACATATTTTGCTTTGAGAAAAGCTCTGAGGAAGGTAGAAGAAATAGTAGTAAATTTGCTGATAACAATTTAACAACTTTTTTAAGCAGTATACAAATATATAACATGATATGAGGACAACTTTGGCTGTAGATGAAAATATAGCTAAGAGCTTTTCAGATGTAGTAAAGAAGAAAAACATGGTTATATTTTCTGTAACTAACGAGGCAATAAAGCTTGCAACTGAATTACTTAAAGAAGGCATCGAACCTGAAGAAGCTCTTACTTTTATAAAATTAATGAAAGTTATGGATTCTGTAGATGTAATACCTATTCCTGGTTATCTCAACGAGGAAATATTAAACAAACTTTATAACGTTGAAAAAGATGGACTCTATGATACTTTCTATAGGACAGGAAAAGAAGTGGCGGGAGTATTTAAAGCATTCATGCCATCCTTAATGGATGTTTTGAATCTAGCGCGCTCATTAACAAAATTCTTTCCTTTAAAGAAAATAGAAGTTGAAACAAAGAATAATAAGTTAAGGCTTTTGGTTGCTGGAGCAGGTAAGTCGATTGTAACTACAAATTGCGTTCTCTATTTTGTTAAGGGCTTTTTAGATAGTTATGATGCTAAGGTAATAGAAGAAAAAGTCTCAACAGGAATTTTGGATATTACGTTTATTAAGAAATAAACGTTATTGCGAATTTTCTAGTTCTTTCAATTTCTCTATATTCTTTCTTTCACTTTCATCTATTTTAGTTGTTGAAAACCATGCATCTAAAATTTCCTTCGCTACCTGATTACTTGTTAATCTTCCACTTAATGCAAGGACGTTTGCATCGTTCCATAATCTAGCACCTCTTGCTGTTTCTGCATCATAACATAGCGCTGCTCTTATTCCTTTTATTTTGTTAGCGGCTATGGAAACGCCAGTTCCTGTATAGCAAATTACTATTCCGGTCTTTGCTTCGCCGCTTATCACATCTTGGCAAACTTCTTTTGCTACATCTGGCCAAGGCTCAACTTTTCCAGAAAGAAGAGCACCGTGTATTAAAACCTCATAACCCCTTCTTTTCAACTCTTCTTTAAGAAATAAAGCTACAGGATACAAATCATCACTTCCTAGTGATACTTTTTCAGTACTCATAAACCTATTAATGCAACATCTTCCTCTTTAATTTGAATTTCTTGACCTGTGTAAATCCCTATTTCAGGCATTGATGGAACTTCTATTCCATATTGTTTTAATCTTGCGGCTACCGTTCTTACAGCATTACCCCAAATTCTTTTCTTTTCTTCTAAAGTCAATACACCTAATCCAGCATCTCTTGCTATTTCCTCAAGCTTTCTATGCCAATCTAAAAAGCCCTCAGGTAGTTTCCAAAATTCAGAAATAGGTTCTAATAATATAGGAGATAGAAACACAAAGCCTGCTCTTAATTGTTTAGTTATCAGTTTCTTTTCTTCTTCTGAAAGATTAGGCAATTTCTTTTTGAGCATATACCATGTGAAAGCTAAATGTCTAGCTTCATCTCTATGAATATTTAAAAAAATTTCTCTGAAAGTTTCATGTTTTGCTCTTTCAGCCATACTCTTAAATATTGTAGTTGCACCTGTTTCAGCCATCATAAAAGATGTGAAAAGAATAGGTAAGGAATACTTCTCGTCTGCAGCTTTAACAAAGGCTCTCCAGTATCTAGAACCGTTATAATAAATCCAATTCACAGCTTTCAATGCTTCTTCTTCAAAACTATTTCTGGGCTTCCATTTCCAAGGCCAAAATGGGCATAGCTGATTTACACATTTCATACAACATTCTTCATGTCTAGCTTCATCTATTACTAAGCTAGCAAATAAAAATTTAACAGGCTGTTCAGCATGTGTTTCATAAGCTTTAATTAATGCTTTCGCAAAAACAGGTGTAGCTCTTTCAAAAGTTGCTAAGACAGAGAACCAATAACTTATAGCTATTTTCTCCTTTTCATCAAAATCCCTTGGATCTAAAGAGCTCCAAGGTAAATTAGTTGCATTCCATTGTTCTTTTTTAGCCCTCTCATAAAGATCATATAATTCAGGAGTTTCAACTTCCCATTCAACAGGAAAGACATTGGGTTGCTCAATTAATGGTGCATTAATTAATTTTTTATTTTCCATAATATAACGTTCTAGATACAATTATATAAATGTTTATTTTTGAATAAATTTTATATATATCATCTATATTTATCTAATAGATATATATGAGCATATCGTCTGAAGAAAGAAAGGTTTGGAAGCTAAAAGGAGGAAGCTACATAATATCCTTGCCTAAAGATTGGATTGAGAAAATTAAGGAAAGTCAATTGGTTGTTATAAAGGATCCTAATTTCTTGATTTTAATGCCTTTAAAAACATTTACAAAGAAAGAAGCTGTGGTTGATCTTTCCAAAATCAAAGACCCTACTTTAGCTACATATTACGTTTTAACTTATTATATGCAAGGAATGGAAAAAATAAAAGTTATTTCTAATAATTCAATTGAAGCCCAAATAAAAAAGAGATTTCGCGATTTGAGATCAGAAATGATAGGTGCGGATATCGTGGAAGAAAAATCAAATTATCTTGTATATGAAATTCTTTTAGATGTCACTCAACAAAGCGTTGAAGAAACGATATCCAAATTTAACGATTTCATAGAGGGTGTTCATATAGATACCGTTAACGCAATAGAAACTTTGAATAAATCTTCATCAGAGGAAATATTGGAAAGATCTAAAGATGGATTGAAAAAATACAGGTTCATGATAAGGCAAATCGCTATTGCTTCACAGGATCCTTCAGTAGCGAAAAGAATAGGAATCGAAAATTTCAGACAAGCAATCATATACGGCACAATTGCTACATATCTTAATAGGATGCTACATCATACTGCTTCATGTAATCAATATGTATTAAAACTTGGAGAGTATGATGAAGTAGCTTGTGATCATGTTTTGAGAATGGCTGAAGTTGCGCAAAAAATGAGAAATGACTCCATTAACGCTTTCATAAAAAAAGATCTCGATAGTGCGCTTAAAGTAATAAGGCTAATGAGCATTCAAAAAGGATTAGAGGATGAATTACTCAATTATTTGACAACAGGTAAAGTTTCAGTCAACATCGGAATAGTTTATTCCATGATCGGAAAAGAATTCAGACGTGTTAGTGGTTTCTCAGTAGGGATTTCAGACGCTCTTGCAAACTTGATCTTAGCTCCTTATTGATCAACTTATATAAGTAATACTAGATCTATCGAAGTCTTTAATGATTTCCGTTTTTCTACTCTTAACAGTTATCTTAACATTGGCTAGCTCGGGGAACACTTCAAATATTCCTTTATCTATCATTTTCGCTGTTAAATGATCTTCTCCGAAGAATTCTTTACAAATTTTATACTGGAGGCTTCTTAGTAGTCTTTCATCGTAAATTCCCAATGAATGCAAGTATTCATGTGTAAGCACAACGAAAATATAGGAATTTACATATTCTTTACCTTTATTCAACGAATAAATAGCTTCCAAGACGGCTCTATTTATTACGATCGTATTCGAGCCCATGATGTGATATGCTAGAACGTATTGATTTAAATCCTGCAAATATAAGGATAAACCTGCTCTTCGCATCTTTGTAGCTTTATAAATTATCTCTCTTCCTAATTCGAAAATATCGCCAAAATTTTCGCATCTATTCAACTTTTCAATGTAGTAATAATGAAGCTTATCTGACACGATGAAGGATTAAAACATGAGGAATATAAACTTTAGTTTAAATTCAGCCGAGCCAGGATCATCATTATTCAGATTGTGCGATCTACTTCATCTATGATAATAATAAATTGAACCAATTAATTTCTTCTTTCAAGAATTTTTAATTTAGCTATTACTTTTCTAGCTAGCTCCAACGCTTTTTTAGCATCTTTTTCCTCAATACTTTCATCTGCATAATCTGCCTTCTTTCTCAACTCATATAATTTCATAAATATCAGCGCTTCTTCATCGAAACCTAAGTGTTTAATTATATTAGCTAGTTTATCATCTCTTCTAGGTAGCTGGAATCCTAATTTTTGTATAATTATTTCAACTTCTTTTCTTAATGAGAAGTATATTGCAGATACTGCTTTATTATAATTCCTAATTGCTAGATCGTTTTCTGCTTCACTTAACAATATATCTTGCTTTCTCGAACTCATTTATTAACCTGATATTTGTTTCTTCAACAATATAATAACTTATTGTACAATTATATTTATCATTTATATCAAGAACAATTTTAGCAATTTGTTCTCTTATATAATCATTTATTTCTTTTACGACGATTAAAGTATTGCTATCATAAATATAATAATCTCCTAAGAAAATCATCTTTGTAATTGGTAACGTCTTAGCTTTTTCTTTCAATTCTTCGAAAGCCGGTTGGCAATCATTCATTGCTTCTTTTTCGCTCTTGCTAAATAATTCTATTAAGTCTTTATCTTTCTCCTCGGCAATATAATAACTTATTGTACAATTATATTTATCATTTATATCAAGAACAATTTTAGCAATTTGTTCTCTTATATTATTATCAATCTTTTTTACAACTATCAAAACATTACTATCATAGATATAATAGTTTTCATCTAATGCTATAATCGAAATAAAATTTTCTTTCAAATTTGTAATGAATTTACTAGTCAGTTCATATATTGCCCTATCCCATTCTTTTCTTAAATCTAACTTATACACAAGATTAAATGTTATCTTAACTTAAATTAATCTTAGTTTGATGTTATACAGTAAGTAATCTTTCAGCCAGGGGATGTCCTTTAACTTTCAATTCAAGTGATTTATTCCATCCAAAAGGTGCACTGTATAGTTCGCTTATTTTTGAGATTTCTTCTCTAATCTTAATCAATAGCTTCAGCGCTTCGCTTGGTTTCTTCAAATCTTTGCTCAAATGCGCAAAAGGATAAAGTAAAATCCTTTTTGCACCTATTTCTTTCATCACCCTTTTAATCTCTTCAATCATCTTTTTAATAGTATCTTCATTATCATTTGATTCAATTGTTGTTAGCAAAAGTAGGACCTCTTTTACTTCATACTTTTTCTTCTCTACTTCTTCTGCAAATTTAATCTCTTTTTCTATAGGCTCATATCTTACGTAGTCACAATGTAAGGCTAATATTTTCATGTCTTATTCTTTAAGTCATTCAATATTTTCATCGCTGCATTATATCCAGGAATACCGCTAACTCCTCCTCCTGGATGCGTTCCTGCACCACATAGATACAAATTCTCTATTATAGTTGCATAATTACTCATTTTAGGATGAGGTCTTAGATTGTAGATTTGATCCAATGTCATATCGACATGGAATATGTTTCCTTCTGTAGCACCAAATCTTCTTTCTAAATCAAGAGGAGATAGGGCTAAGTATTTCAAGGGTTTGAAGTTAGGAGCATATTCTTTAATAGTTTCTAGGATGAGTTCAGTATATTCTTCTTTCCTTCCATCCCAATCTTTATCATAAGGCGCATATTGTGCATAAATTGAAAAAACATGTTTATCATCAATAGTAACGGTTCTATCTACAGAGGACTGAATATTTATAGATAATACAGGTTCTTTTGAAGCTCTATTTTCGAGAGCATCTCTAAATGCTTTTTCCGCATATTCAACACTGGGTAATATTAAAGTAGAAGAAACATGATGAGGACCTAACTTTTTACCTAAGCCTACATAATCAGGTAATTCTTCCAGAATTCCTACAATTTTGAATGCTATACCCTTAGTTTTTAGCAATTTGATTCTTTTTATTATCTCTTCAGGCAATACGTCTTGATCTATGAGTTTTAAAAATGTAGTTTTAGGATCGGCATTTGAAACAACAACTCTGCTTTCAATTCTCTTACCATTTTCAAGTTCTACTCCTATCGCTTTATTGTTTTTAATCAATATCTTCTTAACAGGTGTAGAAGTATAGATTTCGACTCCTAAGCTTTCAGCTGCTCTCTTTAAGGCTTGAGTTAATCCTCCCATCCCTCCTTCTACATAACCCCATGCTCTTTTAACACCATTCACTTCTCCAATTTCATGATGAGCCATTAAGTAAGCGCTTCCAGGAGTTGAAGGTCCAAGCATGGAGCCAATTATTGCATCTTCAATCAGTGCTGCTTTAACTTCATCACTTTCGAAATACTCATCTAGCAATGTTTTGGCATCAGTGAAGAAAACGCGTTGAATTTCATCTAATCCGAATTCCTTTATATGTTCTTTTATTGCAGGATAATAGTTTTTCAAAAAAATTAAAAGATCTTCTAATTGATCCAAAGAAAATGGAGGATTTAACATGAGAATCTCAATTAGATCTGCAAACCTACTGAAGAATCTATCATATTTTTCATAAGCTTTAGCATCTTTTTTAGAAAATTTCTCAATTTCTTCTTTCGTTTTTTCTAAACTGCTCCATAAATAGAAATACTTTTTGTTTTTGAAAGGAATGAATATCATTGGATCCTTCAAATATGCTTTGAAACCGTATTTTTCTAGATCTAATTCTTTGATAAATTTTCTCTTAAATAGGCTAATTACATATGCTCCTGTTGAAAGTTTATAGCCAGGCCATATTTCTTCTGAAACACACATTCCTCCTACTATTTCTCTTCTTTCGAATACCGCAACTTTTAATCCTTCTTTAGCAAGATATGAAGCACAAACAAGTCCATTATGTCCAGCTCCTATTATTATTGCATCATACATAAGACAAAATCTTTATCTAAAATTAGACTTTTAAATGTTAAACAATGATCAAAATCACTAACTTATGGAAATCCTATCGTGTAGGTGATAGAAAAATTGAAGTTTTGAAAGGTATAAATCTTGAATTCGAGAAAGGAGATTTTGTAACTATAACAGGTCCTTCAGGCTCAGGTAAGACAACTTTATTATCTTTGATTGCAGGTATTGATTTACCTGATGAAGGTAACATTGAAATAAATGGTATTATAATAAATAAAATGAATGTAAGCGAAAGAGCTTTATGGCGAAGAAGTAATATTGGATACATTCCTCAATTTTTCTTTTTAATACCTTACTTGACCGCATTAGAGAACGTTGAATTAATGGCTAGATTAGCAAAAGTTAAAGAATCTAGGAAACAGGCAATGAAAGCACTTGAGAAAGTAGGATTGGAAGACAAAATGTTCAAATTTCCTTCAGAATTGAGCGGCGGCGAAATTCAAAGAGTTGCAATAGCCAGAGCAATAGTACATAATCCTCCATTGATAATAGCAGACGAGCCTACGGCTTTCTTAGATAGTGAAAACAAAAAGAAAATCGTCGATATACTAGAGGATATCTGGAAAGAAGGAAGAACAGTGATTTTGGCTACGCATGACTTTTTCTTGGCTAGACATAAGATCGTTGAAATATGGGATGGAAAAATAAAAAATAAATGAGCAGTTACATAATTAAAAAATTCTATAGACGTAAAGGATTTTTATTATTTTTATTTTTAATTCTTGTAGTTAATATTCTATTTTACTCTATTAATAATGCTACTTCAAATTTAGAAGATTTCGCTAAAAATAGTTGGATAAATTATGTAGGCGATATAAGAATATCAGGAAATTTAAATGAAGAATTTTTGAACGAATTATCATCTCAGAGTTATATTTCATCTGCTACAGGACTTGCTTTGGTATATTCAACCATTAAATTCAATAATCAAAGTTATTCTGCACTATTTGTATATTGTTCAAATCCTAAGGGTTTGATGGGCTATGAAATTTTAGAAGGCAATAACAATTCTCTACTCTATTTGAAGGGTGGCAAAATCAATCTTAAAATAAACGATGAAATATTCATCACTACTTTTAATCATACCGTAAAAGTTTCAGGTATTGCATCTGCATTTTATAACTTCGGTTTAGTTGATCTTGAGTTTGTTGTGAATAAAGATTTCATGCATAAATTGGGAAAGAATGATTATACGTATATATTTGCAAAGCTAAAAGGAGAGATCAGTGATTTAGAAAATAAGTTAAAATCAATAGCAAACGAAACCAATTCCAAGATCGATTCAATAATAGCATTAGATCCTAATGCCTTTCCTGGAAAAGAAGATATTGAAGCCGCAAAGAATGTCTTCAACATTTTCGTAATCATACTCTTGTTAGTAATATTCGTAGCACTTTCTGCCTATCAATTCATTTATTTAGAAACAAATGATAAAGAAATAGATTATTTGAGAGCTATCGGTCTTACGAATAGACAAATAATATTCGTTCATGCATTACCATTAATATTAATATTTGCAGTCGGTTCTATAGCTGGAACTTTGATAGCATTTCCTCTTTCTAAGATTCTCTTTGATAGTGCATTGAGATCAACACCTATAACTTTTTCAGAAATATTACTCAACAGATTTGTGTTCCATGCTAAAATTGAAGCACTTCTTTATTCCTATTCTGTTTTACTCATGATCTTTTTACTCACTTTAATTCCCGTAACTATCTACATTTCAAGAAAAAAAGAATCGATAGTTAAAGGAGGTTCGAAATTTTTAAGAAGAACAAGTTTGATTCCTAAACTTGTTTTATTTTCAAGTTCAACAAGATTGTGGAGAATATTGCTTATCATATTACTATTTGCTTTATTAATTGCTTCAAATGCAGCTGTAGCTTCTATAATCAATAATTGGGATTCTTCAGTAAAAGAACTCAACAACTTTTATGATTATTTTATATATGCAATCGGATATTCTGAACTACCAAAAATAAACAACGCAACCATATTGGTTGCAACTTTTCATTTAGCAAAAGTTTATGATAAAAGTGTGGTAACTGCTTCATTTATACAACTAAGCAATGTTAGTCCAAAACTTTTAGAAGGAAGATGGCCAAGCAAAGCAGGCGAGGCGACTGTTAGTATTACATTAGCAAAAGATCTTAACTTAAAGTTAGGAGATGAAGTTCTTTATTCAATTGGTTTGAAGAATTATACATTTAAAGTAGTAGGCATCGCATTTATTCCTTTATTTTATTTATATACAAGAGAAACAGAATCTATAATTCTAAATTATGATGATTATGCAAAAATATTTGGAAGAAGTGAAGCTTTTGCTATTTACTTGAAAGGAAATGTTGAACAGGTTTTAAATGAACTCAAATCTAAAGGTTTCTCTACGTATTACAGAACAAAAGATGAATCGATTAAGATAGCTAGCGAAGGAGGAAGGATTGCGCTTATTTTTCTCAATTTTCTAACAATTACTTTGACTTTATCAAGTGCATTGCTTATATCTATCATTATCTTTTCTGAACTTTATTCTAGAAGTAAAGAATACGCTGTCTTCATACTTATTGGTTATAGAATTAAGGATATTTTGTTTTTAATAGCATTTTCTCTACTTATTTTAGCAATAATATCTTTACCTATATCATATTTTATGTTAATTTTTTTATCTATTTTATTGAAAAATCAAATAATAGCTTTTACAGGTTATTTCGATATTAGCATTAATTTTATTGACATTTTAATAAATCTTCAATACATAATTTTACCTATTTTAATTGTTTTTATAGCCAACTACAGATATCTAAAGAGATTAAATATCTATAAAATATTATTGCAATGAAAATCGGAGTATCTATTGTTCCAACAAATTTTTACGAGGATATTGAAATAATCTCAAAGCTTGTTGAAATAGGTTTGAAATTTATTTCTTTAAGCGATTATCACAAGGCTAAAGATCCTTTTCAATTATTAGAAAAAATTTCGCAAACTTTTATGGGTTTAAAAATAGGTACTGCTGTTACGAATTTTTTAATAAGAGAACCTGAATTCGTTGCAGATTTCTTTCTTAGACTATACAAAGAAAGTAGAAATGAATTTTTTATAGGTATCGGAGCTGGAGATTGGTTTTTATTGGATATAAGGAATATATCTGCGAAAAAAGCTATAGAGAAGCTAAAAGAAGGCATTTTTAAGATAAAAGATATATTCGAAAAAGAAAATGCCAAAATTAAAATATACGTAGGAGCTCAAGGAACATCAACATTAAAGTTAATCGAAATGGTAGATGGTTTGATAATCAACTTAGCTAGTTATTCTGATTTGAAGAAGGCATTAGATTATCTTAAAGAAAACAAAAGGAAGGAGATTTTTGCCATAGCTCAAACTTCTTTGAATATTAATGAAGCAAGGAAGTCTGCGACGATTATATATGCAGGTCTTTCAGATTCTAGCTTAAAACTTTATGGTTTCGATAAAAGTAAAAGAGACAAAATAAGAGAATTATTAAAACAAGGAGAATTAGAAAAAGCTAGAGCTATATTAAATGAAGAAGAAGTTAGGAGGGTCACATTATGTGGTTCTAATGAAGAAATTTTTAACAGAATTAAGAAGATTTTGGAATTGGGAATTGATGGTTTTATAATGGGTCTTCCTATGAGCAAAGAGAAATATGAGGTAATAAAATTTCTAGAAGAATATTATTTGCATTTTTCTCATTCTTTTTTAAAATTCTAATTTTGGTAAATTATCGAATCAATACTAAAGTAACAATAATTACTGAAGCAGGAGCAAGTAAATCACCAAGTGAAGATATCATAGGAAAGGTGTATGTATCAGGATCAAAACCTTTTTTAAATTCTGCAATTGAAACGTAATAAGAGATTAACGAAATAACTATGCATGTAAAAAATGAAGCTATTAAAGCTATTGAAATTCCTATTGGATTGGTAAACAACGCAACTATAGTTATTCCAGCAAAAAATGATGCGTATGCAAGAATTGTATCCCTAAAGATCTTCAATAAACTATTGCTCGTTCCTAAATGTAAAGATACAGAAACCTTTGATGAAAGAATACCGCCTAGACTTCCTAATAAAGCATTGTATGCTGGTACAATAACTAATAAAGATTGAATTTGACTCAAATCCAAGGTTCTTGCATAAAAAAGTCCTCCGAAGCCGCTTATAGATGCATAAAGGGTATGCATTAAACTAATGGTATAGAAATTTTCCCTTATTTCAGAGAATTTGAATATACTGAAATAAGCTTCTCGGCTGCTTTTCCTTAAATATAGAATAGTTAAAAAAGTTGCGGTTAAAATTAAGAGAAATGTTAAGAAAAATGTTTGAAAAATAATTGAGAAAGAAGGTATGATTGAAAGGAAAAGGATAACAGGTGTCACAATGTCTGCGAAGGAAGAAACGAACGGTGTACCTATGAATTCTAATACTCTTCCTTTTTTGAAATAATAAAACATTGCTATCGAAACAGGGATTGCCACGATTAAGAAAGTAAGTAAATTTGTAAGCAAGCTCAGTGTTAAAAGCATTCCATAACTTAAAGCTCCTTCAAAGAAAGATTTATCGAAAATAAAAGCTAAGGTAGCTAATATGAAAGAAGCGAACATAGATCTAAGAAAAGAGAAAAAAATCTCTATTCGTATTAAAGCATCCTTTAAACTAGGTTTAGCTTTACCTAAATATAGTAATGTTGTTATTCTTAAAGCCAAAACACCATATATCGCTCCTCTTAAGCTCATTAGTGCAGGAATTAGGAATAAAATAACTCGAAATTCTTTTAGACTTTCCAAATTAAAGACATAGACAAATCCTACAAGGAGTTCAATGATTGCTTGATATATTAGACTGAACTTTTCGTGTGGTATTTTCATTATTTGATTGTCTTATGTTTTAGTCTTTAAATAATTCAACTTTTTAAGCGAATTTAAGAATTAGATAGTTGAGCATCACGTGCCTATAAATCCTGAAATTCATAAGAAATTTCATACAGCTCATTTAGAAGTAGAGAGAGAATATAGAGCAATTTCATTGCTTGAGCTTCTAAGAGAAGCTAGAAGGATATGCGATGTTATCATTGATTTATCTTTTTACGCTTATCTAACTAAAGATCTCGAAACTGTTGATCATCTTTTATCAATGGTTAGTAAGGCAAAGTCAATGCTAGAAGTAGCTACAATGCATGCATCGCTGGTAATAAGAAGATTGAAAGAAGCTAGAGATATCCTTGCTCTTTATCGTTACGCTGTAGCGATCGAAAAAATAATTGATGCAGCGCTTGATATAGCATATATAAGTTTATCAGATCATGCACCAGATAAAGAAGTAGCCGATTCCATTAGAAATCTAAGCGAAGAAATTGTCGTTAAGATAAAAGCCAATGAAAATCTCTCTTCTTTCCCTGAGAATATCTCAGAGGAATTCCCTATCGATATAATTCTTCGTGTAAAGGATAGAAAATATGAACTTTTCTTTTCAGGCAAAATCGAAAAGGATGACATAATTTATATTCGTGGTTATAGAAGCGCCGTTAATGAGTTTTTGAAAAGATTCGGATACAAACCAATTGAAGACGTTGCTATAAACGAACACTTAAAGGGGATTTTAAATAAAATAGTATATCTCTTCGATACCACCAAGGTTCTTCTTGATCTTTCCCAACTAACTACTTTAATGGCTGATGAAAGCTTAGCTAAGGAAGTTGATGAAATCGAATCCACCATAGATCAATACCATATTGAGTTGCTTGAAGAAATGGTCAAAATACCACCTACTCCAAATAATATCACAAATTTGTCTTTAATTTGGTTAACTACTAAACTTGAAGAAATTACAGATAGCATCGAAGAAATCGCGTTACTAAGCTTTTCTGATAAGGATGTAAAAGAAGTTTTTAAAAGATTGCAAGAAGCAACCGGCGAGAAATATAATATGGTAATGATAAACAAGGAAGTTTCTTTACGCAATGCTATCGAAAAAGTAAAGAAATATGGAGGAAACGTACTAGCAGTGAAGAAGAAAAATAACTGGATATTACAAACTCGTTTATCATACGGTGATCATATTTTATTGACAAACGATTGTATAATTATTCTATATCCTAAGGAATTTGAGAAAGAGATTGTTGAAGAATTAGAAAAAGATTCTGTAATGAAATGTAAATATTAAAGAGGTAGCCTTCCGGCTTAGCTACCTTCGCACGCCTTTCGGACTGTGCTAAAGGTAGCTACGGTGGGCGGTTTAACTTCCGAGTTCGGAATGGGATCGGGTGGGACCCGCCCCCTATGGCCGGAATGGCTACCTCAAAATTACTTTATGAAGGATGTATTTAAACTTTAACATAAAGCCAAATTTATAAGTATAGTAAAACAAAAAATCTTTGATAGAAATGCAAGTATATGGATCAAAAGAAATAATATTTCAAGGGTTATTTGATCCTACACAAATAAGTCTACTTTGGCTCATAATATTTCTTGCTTTTATGGTAATGCAATTATTTCCAAACATTCCTCTAAATTGGATGACTTTAAGAACTTTGAGTAAAATTGCAGATAGACTTAGAGTATTAAATGAATTCGATATGCGTGGAAGAAAAGCTTTGGCTGAGCAATTGAAGAAATATGGAGGAAATGTAGAAAAGATGAATGAGTATGTTCAAGAGATTGTTGAGTATTTCGATATTGGTCCTGTTGAAAGAGATCCGTATGGAATTTTAAATAGATTAGAATATATGCTGGATTTATCAAGATATAGATTTAGATCGCTTTTGAAGAATTATGCTCCTAATGCTGATGAAGAAAGCTTGTCAACTTTAGAGAACACAGCTGCAGTTGCAAATGTATTGCATTTGATAAATAAAATAGGTAGACATTATTACAATCTAGCCAAGAAGTTCAAAAACTTCTACATTGCTCAGCAAATCGAATTTATAATGCCTATGTTGATTGATTTGGCTAAGAATTATTATAAAGCTTTACCTGCTACTACTCAGCAAATTCCTATAGGAGATGCTATAGGTCCTATGGTAATAGCGAATATGTTTAAGAAATATGGTGTGAAAGAAGTAGTTGATGTTGGAAATGAAATGATAATGGGCGAAGCTTTATTTGAAAATAGGAAGTTATTATTGCTTAAGGCAAAAGGACCTGCTGGAAGAGTTGGTAAGCCAGGTGCTGCTGTTAGGCAAATCGTTGAAAGTCATAAAGATTTAATAAAAGTTATAATAACGATTGATGCTGCTTCAAAACTTGAAGGTGAGGAAACAGGTTCTATAGCACAAGGTATAGGAGCAGCTATTGGTGATCCTGGTCCTGAAAAGTTTAAAATCGAAGAAGCTGCATTAACTTATAGGATACCATTAATAGCTATAATCATAAAACAAGGTTTTAATGAAGCAATTTCGCCTATGTTAAAGCAAATAGCTACAAAGGTGGATGAAGTGATTGATAGGGTTGAGAAATTAGTTAGAGAAATGGTTCCTGAGGGAGGAATTGCTTTAATAGTTGGAATAGGAAATACTTTAGGAGTAGGTAACGGAGCATGAGTTTAAGAGAAATCGCTGAGACATTTAAAGAAATAGCAAACATGAAGCCATTATCTTTGCTAAAATGCCCTGTATGCGGTGAAAGTGTAGAAAGAAGCTATAAAGAAGGAGAATATGTAACTAAAACCGTAGAAGATAAATGTCCAAAGTGTTCCAATCCTATGTATGTTAAATTAATCTATGTAAATATTCCTCCGCAACAGCCTAGTTAGCTATTAACGAAGCTATTGAAATAAGAAAAAGCGTTAAGAATTTTTATGAAATTTTTTCTAAAGATTTTAGTTATACTAGAACTTATCCATGGAAAGATGTTGTAAAATATTATAGCCTATTTACTGGATCAAACGTTGTTTGCGACTTAGGTTGCGGTAATGGTAGGCATAGCGAAGATCTTTTCAAATATTGCGAATCAGTTATAGGTTTAGATATATCTTTTAATTTGCTAAAGATCGCTAACAAAAGATTTAGAGGAAAATTTTTATTCTTTCCAATTAATGCAGATGCTTCTTATTTACCTTTAAGAAATTCTTCAATTTCAGGAATCGTGAGTGTAGCTATGATTCATCATATTCCAACAAAAATATTGAGAATTAAATTTATTGAAGAATGCTTTAGAGTCTTGAGTAAAAGAGGCATAATAATAATGACAAGTTGGAGCATAATCAAGCCTAAGCATTTCCTTTTAAGTTTATGGTACTATGTATCGAGTTTTGTTAAAGGAGAAAGGATTGAATTTGGTGATGTATACATATCTTGGGCTAAAAAATACAATCGCTTCTTCCATCTTTTTTCAGTTAATGAAATGGTGTCTTTATTCAAAAAATTCAAAATACTTGGTTATTTTTTGTTCGGAAAAAGCTTTCTAAGAGAAAACATATTATTAATTGCTTTAAAACTCTAATCTTTTTTCTTTATTACATCAAAGCCCGTATACTTCCTCAAAACTTCTGGAATTACAATTGAGCCATCTTCTTGTTGATAGTTTTCAATTAAGGCTGCTAAAGTTCTACCTATAGCTAGTCCCGAACCATTTAAAGTATGTACATATTCTGGATTTCTTCTTCCACCTCCAACAAACTTTATATTTGCTCTTCTAGCTTGAAAATCTCCGCAATTACTGCATGAAGAAACTTCAATATACTTATTTTGAGAGGGGAACCATGCTTCTATATCGTAAGTCTTGGCTGATGCAAAGCCTAAATCGCCTGTGCAAAGCAGAACTACTCTATATGGAATTCCTAATAACTTTAATATATCTTCTGCATCGTTTACAAGCTTCTCTAATTCTTCATAGCTTGTCTCTGGAGGAGTTATTTTTACTAATTCAACTTTATTGAATTGATGAACTCTTAATATTCCTTTTAAATCTACGTGTCTTCCTGCTTCTTTTCTAAAGCATGGCGTATATGCTGTATAATACAAAGGAAGATCTTTGTAATTAAGGGTTTCATTTGCATGTATGTTAACCAATGCAAGCTCAGCTGTAGGTAATAACCAAAGGTCTTCATTTTCTATTTTGTACATGTCTTCAGCAAATCTAGGAAGATGTCCTGTGCCAAATGCTCCTGTGCTCAAGATCAAAATAGGAGGGAATATTTCTTTATATCCTTTCTTTTTGTGGGTATCTAACATGAAGTTGATTAAAGCTCTTTCAAGAATAGCTCCTTCTTCTTTTAGCATATAAAAGCCAGATCCTGCTAACTTCGTTCCTCTTTCAAAATCTATAATATCTAATTCTTCTGCAAGTTCATAATGTGGCTTAGGTTTAAAACTAAATTTCCTAGGTTCTCCTACAACTCTCACTACTACATTATCCTCTGGACCTTTACCATATGGCACACTTTCATGCGGAATGTTGGGTAGTCTATGCAACAAATAATCCCTTTTATTCTTGATCTCATCCACTTCTTTTTCTAATAATCTTATTTTTTGGTCAAGCTCATCGATGTTTCTCTTTAATTTTTCTTTATCTTCTTCTTTTGGGAATTTTAGAGTAAGTACGTTTTTCTCATGTCTTAGCTTATCTAATTCCTTTAATTTTGCTCTGTATTGCTTGTCATATTCGATGAGTTCGTTTAAAGGAAAATCTATATTTCTCTTTCTTAGCGCTTCAGCAACGATCTCAGATTTCTTTCTAATTATTTCTAAGTCTATCATTTTCTCTTTGTCTCGTATTTATATTCTAAAGCTGCTTTTAAAAAATGATAATAAGGTCTTGAAGGTCTATTTGGTCTAGATTTGAATTCAGGATGTGCTTGAGTCAGGAAATAAAATTGTCCATTAATTTCAGCAAATTCTGCTCTTCCATCTTTACTAAAACCTGAGAATATCATTCCATGCTTTGAAAGGATATCTATGTATTTAGGATTCAATTCATATCTATGTCTATGTCTTTCATAGACAATTTTTTGTTCATAAATTCTATAAGCAAGAGTATTTTCTTTTATCTCTATTTCATAAGCCCCTAATCTCATTGTTCCGCCTTTCATGGTAATGTTTCTTTGTTCAGGCAATAAATCGATAACAGGATGCGGCGTATATGGATCTATCTCTGTACTATTTGCATTTTCAAGCTTGCAAACGTTTCTTGCAAATTCTACTATTGATAATTGAAAGCCGAAACAAATACCTAAAAGAGGTATTTTGTTTGTTCTTGCTATTTCTGCTGCTTTTATTTTACCTTCACTTCCTCTTGCACCAAAACCTGGCAAAATTATTATACCATCTGCTTCAAGTAAGCTATTTAGTGCTTCGTTTTCATTTCTCTCAATATTCTCAGCCTCGATGAATAGATATTCGACTTTACTCCTCAAATGAAAACCTGCATGTTTTAAGGCTTCATTTATACTCACATATGCATCTGCTAGCTTCGAATATTTACCAACCATAGCGATCTTTAAATTATGTTTGGCATTGCTTGCTAAGTTTAGAATATTATTCCATTCATTCCAGTCAGGATCTCTTCTTTCTAATGCTAAAAGTCTTAAAAGTGCCTCAGACATCCCTTGTCTTTCCAATACTAAAGGTAACTCGTAAATATTCTCAAGCTCGAATGAATTGAATACGAATTCTTCTTTCACATTTCCAAACAAGGCAATTTTTCTCTTAGCCTCTTGTGTTATGGGTTTTTCGCTTCTAGCAACAATTATATCAGGCTGAATTCCTATTCTTCTTAATTCATTCACACTATGTTGCAAAGGTTTAGTTTTTTGTTCACCTGTAGCTTTAAGTGTAGGAACTAATGCTACATGAACGAATGCAACATTGAATATGGGTTCTTCTAATTTCATTTGTCTTGCAGCTTCTAGAAAAGGTAGTCCTTCTATATCTCCTACCGTTCCACCTATTTCCACAATAGCAATTTCTGCACCAGATTTGTAGCTACATTGCTTTATCCTTCTCTTTATTTCATCTGTAATATGAGGAATAATTTGTACACATTGTCCTAAGTAATCTCCTCTTCTTTCTTTGGTTATAACAGTTTCATAAATTTGGCCTGTAGTTATGTTATGTTCCCTAGTTAAGTTTATATCTAAAAATCTTTCATAATGCCCAATATCCATATCTGTTTCGGCACCATCTTCAGTCACGAACACTTCACCATGCATATAAGGATTCATAGAACCGCTATCCATGTTTAAATAAGGGTCAATTTTTATAGCAGTTACTCTATACCCTCTAACTTGAAGAATTTTACCTATGGAAGATGTGATGATTCCTTTTCCTACAGAAGAAAGAACTCCACCTGTTATGAATATGTATTTAGTCATAATAATGACTGAAATAAAACCAACAAATATATAAAATTTCAAATAAATAAAAAAGCATGAAACTCGCTATTATTATATTCATTATCACTTTACTCTCATATCCAATGCCAATCTCAGTCGTTGCTTCTGATTCGAATTCAATATTCTTCAAATATCTTGCTGATTTTCATTTCAGCGGGAATGTTACTTCATCTCAGTACGGTTTTATAATCAAAACCCCATACGAAGGCAATTTATCTGGCTTATTAATGATTGAATTAAAACCAATAAATACGAGTTGTTATCAAGCTCTCTACAGATTTTCAGGTAAATTACATGTTAATTATAAGTTGCTAACCCCAAAAGAACTCTCCAGAGACTTGAATTTCTCAAATTCAACTATTTTATGCTCAATCAAAGATATTTGGAAGATAGTCACTTCGACAAGCCCAACAACTCAAACTTATAACTTCACTCGTTTCAGCTATAATTATGTTGTAAATTATAAAGGTGTAGTTACTAAAAACAATGTTCCTTCAGTATATCTTGCATCTTTCTTTAACTCTTCAGGAACTATTTTTGATAATAAATCTAAAACAGATTATTCAATGATTTCTCTAGGAGATTATTATTTCAGCCTTGTTGAAAATATACCAATAGAATTCAAAATTAAGACATCAATTTACTTAAATTATACAACTCCACAATCAAAGAATGTGATCTTTTTAGATAGTCTTTCTTACATAACTTTAAATCAAACAAATTATAACCTAGAACAAATAAATAATTATAATGTATTGAATTTTAAGACAAATTTAGGAGTGAATTTTACGATTATAACAAATTCAACTGTACAAAGAATTTCAATCTCAGGGAGTAAATTAAGCATGCAGACTAACGGAACAGGCAAAGCTTTTCTAAGCATATTTTACGGAAAGCCAAATTTGGCAATTAGCTTAAAAAATATAGATGTTAAGATTAATGGCAAAAGCACGCAATATAATCTTCTATATTTGTTAGATTATTCAATGATTAATTTGAAATATACTCAATCGGTAAATGAAATCGAGATTGATTTAGGTTCAAATGTTGGATTCTATAACTATACAGCTATAAAATCTACCCAAGCTACTTCTCAACCTTTTGATTTCAGCATAATCATTATAGCGATCATTGCTTTCATACTCGCTCTGCTTGCTATATTCTTTTTAAGAAGAAGATATTAGCTTTAAATCGTTCTAAATTTATCTTATTGTGGAATGCTCAGTGTAGTAGTAGGAGGAATGTTCGGAGACGAAGGTAAGGGAAAAATAGTATCTTATTTATCTTTAAAAGACGATATTGATGTTGCAGCAAGAGCAGGTGTCGGAACAAATGCGGGTCACACTGTATCATACAATGGAAAAATCTTTAAGCTAAGACAAGTTCCTTCTGCATTCATAAATCAAAAAACATTATTATATATAGGAAGCGGTGTTCTTGTTGATCCTACAGTTTTTTTAAGCGAAGTTGAAAATTTGAAATTAAAAGGAAGGATTTGGATCGACTATAATTGTTCTGTCATACTTGAAGAACATAAAAATAGAGATAAAGGAGATCCACACCTATCTAAGACAATTGGTACTACTGGAACAGGATGCGGCCCTGCAATGGAAGATAGAGTAAAAAGAGTTGCAAAATTATGTAAGGATATTGATGTTTTTAAGGAATATTTAGAAGATGTAGCATTGAGGATAAATGAAGCTTTAGATCAAAAAAAGAAAGTATTGATTGAAGGGACACAAGGAACATTTCTTTCCTTATATCATGGTACATATCCTTATGTAACTTCTAAAGACACCACCGCTTCTTCTGCTTGTGCAGATGTAGGAGTAGGTCCTAAAAAAGTTGATGAGGTAATAGTTGTTTTCAAATCATATATAACGCGTGTTGGAGGAGGGCCTTTAGAAGGAGAATTACCTTTTGAAAAAGTCAAAGAATTAAATCTTCTTGAATATGGTACCGTTACCGGAAGGCCTAGAAGAGTAGCGCTTTTCAATAAAAAATTAGCAAAAAGAAGCGTAATGCTCAATAGTGCTACTCAAGTTGCTATAACAAAAATTGATTGGTTATTCAGAGAAGCATATAAGGTAAAAGAATATGAAAAATTGCCTTTGGAAGCAAGAAAATTTATTGAAGACATTGAAGCAGAAATAGGAGTACCTATAACTTTGATAGGTACAGGCGAAGATGTTTTCGACATGATAGATTTGAGAGATAAAAAATTGAGAAGATGAAAATTCTTCACTTAACATGGGAATACCCTCCACGAATCGTAGGAGGATTAGCAAGACATGTTTATTATCTTTCAAAAGAGCTAGCTAAGTTAGGTAATGATGTGTATGTGATTACTTTAGAATTTCCAAATGTTACACTTGATGAATATAAAGATAACTTGAGAATTCACAGAGTTAAAGTTGAATTAGCTTCGTATGACTTTTTAACATGGTGTTATGCCTTTAATCATTTCTTCGAGAAAAAAATTGCTTCGATAATACAAGATATAGATGTAATTCATGCTCATGATTGGCTTGTAGCTATTTCTGCGATAAGTGCTAAGTATTTTTTGAAGAAACCTCTTGTTGCTACAGTTCACAGTTTAGAGATTGGAAGAGTAGGATCATTATCTAATCCTTTATCTATAGTTATTGATAACATTGAATGGTGGTTAACGTATGAAGCAAAATTTGTAATAACTACTTCAAATTTCATGAAAAATCAATTAATTGAACACTTTAGATTACCCTCAGATAAGATTTTTGTAATAAGCAATGGAATTGATGAAGATGAATTCAATATAGAAATAAATAAAGATGAAATAAAAACTTCGCTAGGCTTCTCGAAAGAAAACAAGCTGGTTGGCTTTATAGGAAGAATAACAGAACAAAAAGGAATAAGATATTTCATTCAGGCCATTCCTCATATTCTTAATTATCATAAGGATGCTAGGTTTATTATAGTAGGAGATGGTTGGCAAATAAACGAAATGAAAGATCTTGCTAAGAAATTGAACGTTGACTGGGCAACAAAATTTACAGGTTATGTTAAAGATGAAGAACTTAAAAAAATACTAAAAAGCTTAGACGTAATAGTGATACCGTCAGTATATGAACCATTCGGAATAATTGCTTTAGAAGCAATGGTTTCAGGTGTGCCAATTGTAGCGAGTAATGTAGGAGGCTTAGCAGAAGTGATCGATGATGGTATTGATGGTTTAAAAGTTCCTCCAAGAAATCCTGAAGCAATAGCTCATGCTGTTAATGAATATCTTACAAATGAATCTTTGAGAAATAAAATAATCGATAATGCAAGAAATAAATCAAAATTATTTAGCTGGTTTGAAATTGCTAAAAAAACTTTAGAAGTTTATTATAAACTGAAAGATGTATAGAGAACTATCGATTCATGAAAAAATATTAATGATACTAAATTCAAGGGGGGCAATACAATCAAATAAAGCGATGTCTTTTGATGATTTGATCGGTGTAATAAAAGAAGATACTAGGATTATAGAAAAAGCAATTTTAGAGCTTATAAATGAAGGTTATGTCAATAAAGAAAATGATAGATTCTACATAACAGAAAAAGGTATAATAAGATTGATGAGATCATTTAGCTAATGGCAGTCATACCAGTTGACGAATTAAAAAAATATATTAGCTGCGAGCTAGGAATGGATGATAAGCAATATCAAATAAATGGCATAGATTTACGTGTTCATAAAATATATAAATTTGTTAGTTTCTCTTCATTTTTTAGCGACGAAGTTAAGCTTCCGTCTCTTGAAGAATTGAAAATAGAGTCTATTGAAGGACGTGAAGTTTTTGTTCTAGATAAAGGAGCATATTTAATAGAATTTTTCGAAACGATAGAAGTACCAAGCAATGCAGTAGGAATATGCTTCCCTAGATCTTCTTTATTGAGGTCAGGATGTGATTTGAGGACTGCACTATGGGATAGCGGATATAAAGGAAAGTCAAGGGCTTTATTAGTCGTTTATAATCCAATAATTATAGAAAAAGGTTCGAGAGTTGCGCAAATTATTTTTATAAGGACGGAAAAACCTGTTGAGCGTTCTTATTCAGGTCAATATCAACTTGAAGGAATTAAGAAATAAAACTCAAAGTTTATTTAGAAGATATAGCATGTTTTAATGAAATGAATAATATTAGAGGTTATTCATGGTTAATAGGAGGGGCTCAAGGAACAGGAATTGAGAGAGGTGCAAGTATTTTCGCTTCTGCTTTAGCTTTATGGGGTTATAGAGTGTTTGGAAAAAGGGAATACTATTCTAACATAATGGGAGAGCATAGCTATTATTACGTTAGATTTGATGAAAAACCTGTTCATTCTCATATTGAGAGATACCACATTTTAGCTGCCTATGATGCTGAAACAGTTTTTAGACATAGTTTAGAAGGCTTAGAAGGTTCGGCAATCATTTTTAATCAATTACATAGAAACACAAAGCTTTCGACAATTCATACAATTGAAGAAAGGCTCGCTCATGATATTTCAGCAAGACTTAAGAAGACAATTAATGAAATAACTCTTCAAGATATTCTTGATGAAGCAGAAAGTTATGGGATCAGAATTTTTCCTATTGATTATAATGAAATACTTTCAAAGGTTTCAGCTAAAACAAAAGAACCAATGGTTACTTTGACAAGGACAAATAACGTTATTGCTGTTTCTGCTTCTCTTGCATTAATGGGCTATAGCTTGGAATCTCTTCAAGATGCAATAGCTTATGTCTTCGAAAAAAGAAAGAAAGTAGTTGAATTAAATATGTTCGTAGCTGAAGCAACATATGAGCAAGTTAAAAATAGAGGTTACGATAATTCATTCAGCATTAAATTAAGAAAATTAAATAGAAGCGGAAAGTTTTTGCTTGTAAATGGTAATCAAACAGTAGCTTTAGGAAAGTTAGTAGCAGGTTGTAGATTCCAAACTTACTATCCAATTACGCCTGCATCTGATGAAAGTTTCTTTTTAGAAGATAATGAAATAATTGATCTTCAGCCTACTTTAGATGAATATCCTTTGATTCAAGAAAGCAAAATACTTGATAATAGTGGTTCTATTGTAGTATTTCAAACTGAAGATGAAATCGCAGCTATAACTGCTGCAACAGGTGCTGCTTTAACAGGTGTGAGATCTTCAACATCTACTTCTGGACCTGGTTTATCATTAATGGTTGAAGGTTTAGGTTGGGCTGGAATGAATGAAGTTCCTGTCGTTGTGGTGCACTATCAAAGAGGAGGACCTTCAACAGGTTTACCTACAAGGACTGAGCAAGGAGATTTAAGATTTGTGATTCATGCAGGTCATGGTGAATTTCCCAGAATTGTTTTAGCTTCTGGCGATATTGAAGAAGCTTTCTATGACACAATAAGGGCTTTTAACTATGCAGAAAGATATCAGCTTCCTGTAATACTTTTATTGGATAAATACATAGCAAATTCTGTAATAACTTTAGAAGGACTGGATACTAAGAGAATAAAAATTGATCGCGGTTTTGTTATGACCGAGAAAGAATTACTGAAATTAAAAGAAATAGGAGAGCAATACAAAAGATTTAAGTTTACCGAATCAGGAATTTCTCCGAGAGTCTTTGCAGGAACTAAGTATGCTGTGTATTGGGCTACAGGTGATGAGCATGATGAATTAGGTCATATTACAGAGGATCCAGTAATAAGGCAAAAAATGATGGAAAAAAGAATGGGAAAACTTTCTTTAATAGAAAAAGAAGTCCCAATTGAGGAAAGAATATCTTATTTCAAAGCTGAAAATCCTGATTTGACTATTGTTAGCTGGGGTTCTACAAAAGGCACAATTATTGATTTAATTGAAACACTAGATAAAGAAGGATATAAAATAGAGTTTTTACAAGTTAGAATGGTTCATCCTCTTCCTTCAAATTTCATCAGCTCAGTTTTGGCAAATAAAAATTGGCTAGTTATCGAGAACAATTATTCAGCACAGCTTGCAGGTTTGATTAGAGAGAAAACAGGTTTATTCCCAAGATATCAAATAGTCAAGTACAATGGAAGACAAATATCTCTAGATGAACTTTATATAGCTGTTAAGAGAGTATTAGAAGGAAAAGCCCCTGAGAGGCAGGTGTTAGAAGGTGGAGCTTAAATTTAAATTAACTGATTATAGGACTACTGTACATAACAACTGGTGTCCAGGTTGTGGAGATTTCGGTATATTAAGCGCTCTTCAACAAGCACTCTATGAACTTCAATTAGATCCTAGCAATGTACTTTTATTTTCAGGAATAGGATGCTCAGGTAAAACACCTCATTATGTTAATGCATATGGTTTTCATACCTTGCATGGTAGAGCATTACCTTATGCTATAGGAGCTAAGCTAGCAAGACCTGATTTGGAAGTGATTGCGGTAGTAGGAGATGGTGACGGTCTTGGTATCGGAGCTGGTCATTTCGTAAATGCAGGAAGGAGAAATATAGATTTCACTATTATAATTTTCGATAATGAAGTTTATGGATTAACTAAAGGACAAGCATCACCAACTTTGAAGCTAGGAATGCAAACTAAATCATTACCTAAACCAAATATCAGTCAAGCTGTTAATCCAATTTTATTGGCTTACGCCTGCGGGTATACTTTCATTGCGAGAGGATATGCTTATGATACAAATCATCTTAAAGAATTGATAAAGCAAGCTATATTGCATAAAGGTAGCGCTGTTATAGATGTAATTCAACCTTGTCCTACATATAATGATATTCATACAAAAGATTGGTTTGCAGGAAAGGGAAATATCGATCCTAAAACAGGAAAGGAAATACCTAGAATCTATAAGCTTGAAAGCACAGGTTACAATTGTGTGATAACTAATGATATGAGTGAAGAAGAGATATCGAGAAAGGTAGCAGAGATGATAGTAAAGGCTTATGAGTGGGGTGATAGAATACCTATTGGAGTATTCTATAGAGATCTAAGATATGATACATATGAAGATAGGATAGAGAAAAGAATACCGAATTATAAGATATATCCTCCTGGAAAGCAATTGATTTCTAACAAAGAAGGTTATCCTATTGCTGATATAAGTAAAATATTAGAAAAATTATCAATCTAAACCAAATATTTTTTTAGTTAATAGTAACGCATTATATAATTTTTCAACATCTTCTTCGTCATTATATATATAAAAGCTGGCTCTAGCCATTGCAGGAACGTTATATTTTTTCATAACAAGCTTTGCACAATGATGGCCAGCTCTTATTTGTATTCCTTCTTGATCCAGTATTGAGGCAACATCATGAGCATGGATATCGCCTAAATTAAAAGATATAACTCCTCCTCTTATTTCAGGATCCTTGGGACCATATATTGTTAGGCCTTTAATATCTGATAATTTATTGAGTGCAAATTTAACAAGTGTTTTCTCATGTTCTCTTATATTTTGCATTCCTATCTTCTTAAGATATTTTATGGCTTCAGCAAGTCCTATGGCTCCTTCAACATTCGGTGTACCTGCTTCATATTTCCATGGTAGATCATTCCAAGTGCTTTCATAGAAATCTACATTTTTTATCATTTCTCCTCCAGTCAAGAAGGGATCCATTTCTTGCAAAATTTCCTTTTTAGCATATAGAACTCCTATTCCCATAGGCGCTAGCATTTTATGTCCTGAAAATGCTAAGAAATCGCAATCAATTTTCCTCACATCAACAGGCATATGCGGTACACTTTGAGCACCATCTACTAGTATTAATGCATTTTCTTCATGTGCAATTTTAGCTATTTTTTCAACGGGATTTATCGTACCTAATACATTCGATACATGCGTTATAGCTACGATTTTAGTCTTCTTGTTAATTTTATTGAAGTCTTCTTCGTTAAGTTTTCCTTCATCTGTTATACTTATGAATTCCATCTTAGCTTTTTTCTCTTTTGCAAGCATTTGCCAAGGAACCAAATTGCTATGATGTTCCATTTGAGAAACGACGATGACATCGCCTTCATTTACATTCTTCCTACCCCAAGCATATGCAACTAAATTTATTGCTTCAGTTGCGTTTCTAACAAAGATGATTTCTTCATAACTTTTTGCATTTATGAATTCGGCAACATATTTCCTGCTCTCCTCATATGTTGCTGTAGCTTCCTCAGCTAATGTATAAACTCCTCTGTGAACATTAGCATTGTAGTGTTCATAATAATGTTTTATAGCGTTTATAACTTGAATAGGTTTTTGAGTGGTAGCAGCATTATCAAGATATACCAAATTTTTATCGTTAATCTTTCTATTTAGAATAGGGAAATCTTTCTTAATTTCTTGTATAAGATGTTTGCTTAGCATTCAATCTTACTTCTCTTATCATTTATTTATACTTAAGTAAAAGTTAAATTGATCTTAATCTATTGGAGATTATGACAAAAATAACAGAAGGACAAATAGCTCCTGATTTCACAGCAAAATCAATTAGGCGTGAAAACTTTAGATTGTATGATGTATTGAAAGAAAACAAGTATACTATACTTTATTTCTATCCTAAAGATTTCACTATGGGTTGCACAAAGGAAGCTTGTAGCTTTAGGGATTATTATTCCTTAATAAGGAATCTTGGAGCAGAAGTTATTGGCGTAAGCTTAGATGATATAGAAACTCATAAATCGTTCGCAAAAGAGCATAATCTTCAATTCGACTTAATTTATGATGAAGGTGGAAAGATTTCAGAACTTTATGGTGTTTTAAGGAGCATGTTTGGCAAGAAATTCGCTTCAAGGGTGACCTTCGTAATAGATAAAGACGGAAAAATAATCAAAGTATTCAATAAGGTTAATGCTGCTGATCACGGAAGAGAGATATATGAATTCTTAAAAAGCTTAGGATAAAATTTTAATAACTACATTAAGAAATATTCGTCGATGTACGTTGAACAGGCGTTTCAAGAATTAGAAAAAGTACTCGCAGATTATGGAGTAAAGATCAAGAGCTCTAATGTCAATAGACATGTAGTCAATGATGTGTATCATGAAATGCTCAAAATAAAAGATGAATTAAAAGATGAAATAAAAAAATTAAATATTGTTAGAAGAAACATAGATAAAAAACTAAATTCAAAAGAGTTTATTTTTATAAAGAATAATTTTGAAATAACAGAAAAAGATCTTGACCCAGAAAGATATAAAAGCTTTGAGGAAATAAAATTTATTCTCGAAGCAAAGACCTATCATGCATACAATTGGGATAGTTTTTTAGAATATTGGTATTCATATTACGAAATAATGAATAAAATAAAATATTTATTAAGTGAATTTAAAAATAAATTAAAATTAATAAATTATTATATGAATATAAAAGCTGATCCAACGCCTTTCATTGATGCTATCATTAAAGAGTAATTCAAATATATTTATGGCTTCAGATATTAAAGTATATGAGTGAAAAAATAACCTATGTTACTTTGCTTGCAGACGAGCGAATACATCCGAATTATGAAAAAGCTTTAAAAGAAGTTGAAAAAGAATTCGGAAAGCATCATCCCTTATATATCGGTGATGGTGAAATTTATTCATCTGAAGAATTTGAAAAAAGAAGTCCTATCGATACTAGAATTTTATTAGGATATTTCCAACAGGCAAATGTCAATCATATAAAGGAGGCTATTGAAGTAGCTAAAAAAGCATTTAAAGATTGGAGCTCATACGATTATAAAGAAAGGATAAGAATATTCAGAAAAGTAGCAGATACGATTGAGAAAAATCTCTATCATATCGCTGCATGGATAACTTATGAAGTAGGTAAAAATAGGTTAGAAGCAATTGCAGAAGTATATGAAGCAATCGATGCTATTAGATATTACTGCAAATTATATGAAGAAAACGAAGGTTATGTTAAAAAAATGGGGCCTGGTGCTCCTGGTGAAATATGCTATAGCGTAGCTAAGCCATATGGCGTATGGGTTGTAATTTCTCCATTCAATTTCCCCTTTATGTTGGCAAATGGTATGTGCTTAGGTGCGCTATTAACAGGCAATACTGTAGTTTTTAAACCTACATCTGAAGCTCCGGTGGGAGGATTATTATTATATAGAATGTATAGGGAAGGAGGCATTCCTGCTGGAGTCATTAATTATTTAACTGGACCAGGTTCTATTTTCGAAGATGAAATAACAAAGAACCAAGATATAGCAGGTATTGCTTTTACTGGGTCTAGAGAAGTAGGTATGAAGCTTTATCGTAAATTCACAGCAAATGCTCAATATCCAAAGCCTATTATACTTGAAACAGGAAGTAAAAATCCAGTAATCGTTACGAAGCATGCTGATTTAGATAAGGCTGTAGAAGGAATTGTTAGAGCTGCTTTCGGTTATTCAAATCAAAAATGTAGTGCTGCATCAAGGGTTTATGTGCAAAACGAAATAAAAGATATTTTCCTTCAAAAACTAATAGAAAGGACAAAGAAAATAGTTGTCGGAGATCCAAGGAAAAGAGAAACTTTCATGGGGCCCGTTATAAATAAAAGGGCGGTAGAAAATTACTCAAGATATATCGATGATGCAATTGTAGCTGGAGGAAAAATAATATATGGAGGAAAAGTTTTAAAAGAAGGAGATTTCGCTTATGGTTTTTATGTAGAACCTACAATAATTACCGATTTACCTCATAATCATTACTTATTTAAGCAAGAACTATTCGTTCCTATTCTTCTAATTGATACCTTCAATACTCTAGATGAAGCGTTAGCTAAAGCAAATGATACAGAATATGGTTTAACTGCAGGAATATTTAGCGAAAAGGAAGAGGAGATAAAGTATTTCTTCGATAACATACAATTCGGAGTTGTTTATGCTAATAGAAGAGGTGGAGCAACGACAGGTGCATGGCCAGGAGCACAAACTTTTGTAGGATGGAAGGCTTCTGGTGCTACAGGAAAAGGTGTAGGAGGTCCTTATTATCTCTTGCAGTATTTAAGAGAGCAAGCTCAAACAGTAGTTAAAGAAAGTTGAAAAAGAAGTATCCTAGAAACGAAGATATTAGAGAAGCAATAAGGAAATCTACATTTTATATAGGGCATCCTCACGATTTTCCTGATCATATAATGCAAACTCTAATTGATGAAGGATTTGATGTCTCATTTTTGAATAGAAGAAGAATATGGAGATTATATGAAGAAATGGTCAAAAAGAAGCAAATCGAAGATTTCCTAGACGTTGTGCTAAAGTAATCATCTTTCTCTTTTTCCTTCTATAAACTCCTCTAACATTGTTCTTGCTATCTCATCTGGATATTGAATAGGAGGCGATTTCATAAAGTATGCACTTGGACTGATTAAAGGTCCTCCTATTCCTCTGTCTAAAGCTAGTTTCATGCATCTTATAGCATCTATTACAATGCCTGCAGAATTAGGAGCATCCCATACTTCTAATTTTAGTTCAATATTTATAGGAGCATCGCCAAATCCTCTTCCTTCAATTCTTATATATGCCCATTTCCTTCCTTGAAGCCATTTAACATAATCGCTAGGACCAATATGAATGTTATCTTCCCCAATATCATATGGGATTAAAGAAGTAACAGCCTGAGTTTTAGATATCTTCTTAGATTCTAATCTTTCTCTTTCAAGCATGTTTAGAAAATCAGTATCTCCGCCTATATTCAGCTGGAATGTCCTATCTATTTTTATACCTCTATCAACAAACAATTTAACTAAGGTTCTGTGTAATATTGTAGCTCCCAATTGCGATTTAACATCATCTCCGATAATAGGAACATTTCTTTTATAAAATATTTCTTGCCATCTTTTTTCTCTTGCAATGAAAACAGGTATGGCATTTATAAATCCTACTCTTGCTTCCAAGGCTTGTTCAACATACCATTTAGTCGCTGATTCGCTACCTACTGGTAAGTAGTTGATTACGAGATCAGCTTGTGAACTCTTCAATACATCTGCAACATCTACTGTTGGTGATGGATGTTTCTCAATAATCTTTTGCAAATATTTTCCCAAACTATCATGTGTCATACCTCGCATAACTTCAACTCCTAATTTTGGTACTTCAGCAAATTTTATAGTACAATTAGGAGGTTGAAAAATAGCTTCGCTTAAATCCTTTCCTACCTTGTTCTTATCGATATCAAAGGCTGCCACAAATTCTATATCCCCAACATGATATCCTCCAAGTCTAACATGCATCAAACCTGGTACGAACTTGTCATCATCAACGTTCTTGTAATAATGAACACCTTGAACTAAGGCGGAGGCAGAATTACCTACCCCGATAATTGCTACTCTTATTTTTCTTTGCATAGGATAGTAAGTGAATATGCCTTTTTAAGTTTTTGAAGGTATAAAAATTCATATAAATAGATACAAAAAATTTAATTAGTGGTAATGCACTTCATTTTAAGAATGTCAAAAGATAAGAGTAATGGATTTAATATAAAGGACTACATATTATACTTTGCAACGGTCGTTTTGTTGCTATTATTATATTTGTATCTAGGAAATTTCGGCAACATCTTCGAACCAGTATCGCAGTCCACTGAAAAAATTGCTTTCATATATAAGGTAACGTATTATGCTGCAGGAGTTATCTTTTCTCTTTTCGTAGGGGCTTTAATATATTTTACTTTAAGATTTTGGGATAGAGGTGAGAAAGATGGGGTTAGCTAAGATATTTGAATGGACTACGATAATAGGAGCTTCTGCATTATTCTTAGCTCTATCAATCATTTCTGCTATAATACTATATCAAATAAATTATCCTTTGGCGTCTGCATCGGGCAATAATAACAACAATAACTTTGAAACTATTAAGGTAGTTGCACATCAATTCTATTGGGAATTCAAGTATCCTAACGGTACTACAGCACCGAGTCTTAAGATAAAAGCTAATCAAATGTATTTGCTCGAAATAACTTCTGCAGATGTAATACATTCATTTTTCATTCCAGAATTAGGTTTAAAGCAAGATGCTTATCCTAATTATACTACAAGAATATGGCTTAATATTACGCAACCAGGTATATATCATGTGTATTGTACTGAATATTGCGGTACAGGGCATCATACTATGATTACGATAATAACTGTGGTGAGTTAAGATGGAACACGAAAACTTTAAGTTTTATAAGAATTGGCGAACTCTCCTATCAACAACGCATCATACTGAAATAGGAATATTATATCTCTGGACAGCTTTCATCAACTTTTTATTAGCAGGAGCTTCGGCATCGATAATGCGTCTCCAATTAGGAGGGTTGAACGGTATTGTGACTCCTGATACTTATTACAGTTTAGTTACTTTGCATGGATTAGCAATGCTATTGTTCTTCGTTCCTCCTGCTTTCACTGGATTGGCAAACTATGTTTTACCTAAAATGATAGGTGCACCAGATTTATATTGGCCAAAAATAAATGCTCTTGCTTATTGGATGTTCGCTTCAGCTTCAGCATTATTATGGTCAAGTTTGCTCATTGGCTATGCACCCTTAGGCTGGACACTCTATCCACCTAATTCAATAATAATTCCCGATCCTGGCGTTGATATAGTTATCTTAGCAGTAGTTTTAGTGGGTATAAGTACGGTAATCAGTGCTATAAACTTCTTGATGACTATAATAAGATTAAGACATCCTAGTGTTAAATTCTCACTTTCAACATTACCTTTATTCGTTTGGGCTTTTTTGGCAACCATATTATTAATGATAGTTGCACTTCCTCCACTAGCTATCGGAGGAATTATGCTTGTATTGGAAAGGCACTGGGGTGCTCAATTCTTCATGGGTACGGGCGACTCTTTATTATGGCCGCATATTTTCTGGTTCTTCGGTCATCCTGAAGTTTACATATTAGTTTTGCCTGCATTTGGTGTTGTTTCTGAAGTAATACCAAGAATGGCAAGGAAGCCAATATATGGTAGAAGAGCTATAGCATTATCTTCAATACTCATCGCTTTCATATCTTATTTTGTTTGGGTTCATCATATGTTCACTACCCCAACCTCCTTAGCTATTGATATAGCTTTCATGGTAACTACCGTAGCTGTAGCCGTTCCAACAGGTATAAAAGTCTTTAACTGGGTTGCAACGCTTTATGGAGGTAGAATAAGAGTTTGTTCACCCATGGTATTCTCATTAGCTTTTGTGGGAATATTCATCATAGGAGGAATAACTGGTGTATGGCTCGCATGGATTCCTTTTGATTATGCTGTTCATGGAACTTACTTTGTATTAGCACACTTCCACTTCGTTGTATGGCCTATTGTTTTTGCATTCATATCAGGCATATATTATTACTTCCCATACATGACAGGTAAAATGTTCAGTGAAAAATTAAGTAAAGTTAGCTTTGTTTTATTAGTAATTGGAGTCTTAGGGACTTATTTACCATGGATTCAATTAGGACTTCTAGGAATGCCAAGAAGATATTATTCTTATCCTTCAGAATATGATTTCTGGCAACAAATATCTACAATCTTTACATTCTTCATAATAACTGGAATATTAGTTTTCATTGTTGATATACTAAGGAGCATAAGGAATGGTAAGCCTGTTGCAAACAAAGAAGACCCATGGGGAGCTGCGAAGTTAGGAATTCCCGATTTCGCACCTGTGAAGCATACAATAGCTTTGAATGGTTCAGCTTTTGAATATCACTATCCTCATCCATATCCTGCAATTGTAGGTTTACTTTCTTCTGTGGCAACAGTAGGAGGATATTTCCTCTTAATAGGTAATTATGCATTTGGTTTCATGGCTATTACTGCATTCTTAATAGCTCTTGTATATTGGTTCGCAAAAGATTATCTTAGCAGCTTCTCAAAGCTAGCAAGATACTTAGCAGAGTTATCATTAGAAAAGCTTGAAAGAGCAAGAAGGAGCGATGCTTTAGTTGGTACTTTATGGTTTATATTCTCAGAAGCCATGATTTTCGGTACAGCTTTCACTGCATATTTCTTCCTCCGAGCATCCTACGTTGCGAGATTTGGTCAATGGCCTCCTGTAGGTGTTCATTTGGTTGAAACATTCCCAGTACTGGTAAATTCCATTTTCTTATTCACAAGCGGATTTACGATGCATTTTGCTTATCTCAGCTTCTCTAAAGGCAATATTAAGAGATTCAGGATTTTGTTATATTTAACCTTTATACTAGGCTCAATATTCATAGCAGGACAAATAAGAGAATATATTACTTCTGGTCTATCGATATCTGATACAATTTATGGAAGTACCTTCTATCTAATAACAGGTTTACACGGTTTCCACGTAATAATAGGTTTAGTATTCATGGTAGCGCTAATTGCTATGTTGTTAAAAGGATTTTTGAGCTTAGAAAGGAAGGCAATGGTCGAATCTGCTACAATTTATTGGCACTTTGTAGATATAGTTTGGGTTTTCGTATTAGCTATAGTTTACTTCAACTTAGCAGGAGTAATAGCAAGTTATTGCGGTATTCACTTCTAGACATCTAAAATAACTCTAGCAAACCAATTTCCATTTTTTTCTTTTAGTTCAAACATATGCATCGTTACAGCTTTAACATCTACAAGCGTATCATGTTTTTTTGGATCCAATTTTTCTCCATATGCTTTAACCTTTGCAATTTTTTTATCATTTGTATAAATTTTTATTTCAAATTCAGAAAATAAGATGTTTTCAGTATCTTTATAATAAATTAGTTCTTGAAGAAAATTAAATAGCAATAATTCTAAATCTTGTGCTATGACTTCAAATTCCCTTACTTCTTTCCTTTCTATAGAATCTAAATTCAATACCATTGCATTTGTTATTGCTTTTCCCGCATATCTGAATAGATCTTCAATACTTCTTGCATTAACTTCAAAAGCTAAATCTGCAATCGCTATATCTTCCAAAAATTTATAGCCTTCGTTCATTTATGATGCACTCTTTTAAATTATTCTCAATTTCTTTCTCAAATTCCTTAATTTTCTCTCCTACAAACAGTATTCTGTTTGAACTATAATCAAATTTTTCATAGCTTATCCTTCCTGCTACGTAATTGAATAAGTAGCTTCCTTCTTGAAATATTACAAAACCTTTACCTCTATATACTCTTTTTGGTAAACCTAATAAGAAATTTTCAAATTTTTCTTTATCTAAAATTCCTTTGAATTCAATGTATATGCTATCGTATATTTCATCATGAACTATAAATTCTCTTTTTTTAACTTCTTTTTCAATGAAATAACCGAAAAACATTGAATAATCAAGATCACCATTACAATATTTAGTTTTAAATAACACCGCTCTATCGTTTATTGATCTAACTTTAGATTCAACAATTTTTAAATCATCTTCGCTAACTAAATCTATTTTATTAATCAATATGAAGTCAGCCATTTCTATTTGTATCCTTCCTGTATATCCTATTTCAGGAAATCTTACCATGCTATCTGCGTCAACAATAGTTATGATGTTATCTAGAATGACTTCTTGGATGTTTTCTAAATTCACTAGGAGAGCATCTGGTTCTGCAATACCTGTTGTTTCTACGATTATATAATCTGGCTTAACCTTTTCTTTAATCTCTTTTATTGCATATTCGAACTCGCCTGTTAATGAACAACAAACACAACCTCCTTGCAACTCAATCATGTTCACAGCTTTTCCTTTTATTACTTCTGCATCTATAGCTATTTCCCCAAATTCATTCATTATTATAGCTATTTTTCTGTTTATTCGATCTAAGTTATCTATTATTCTTCTAAGAAAAGTTGTTTTACCTGCACCTAGATATCCAGAAACAATTATGATTGGTATCCTCATGAGCTTATCCTTTTATGTTACCTATAGGCACGAGCCTTACAACTTTCTTAGATAATTCAGCTCTTGCTACAGCATCTACCACTTCATCTATGGATTTGTATGCACCACCAAATTCTTCTGCTACCCCAGAATAAGATACACTTCTTACTATTATTCCTCTTTTTTCCATATCTTTAATCAATTGTTCTCCTCTAACTAGCTGTCTTGCTTTTGTTCTACTCATTGTTCTTCCGCTTCCGTGACATGTTGTTCCAAATGTTTCCTGCATTGCTTTATTCGTTCCTAATAAAAGATATGAACCTGTCTCCATGCTTCCTCCTATTATTACTGGTTGTCCAATTTCTTTATACATTGCAGGAATGTCTTCACTTCCAGGTCCGAATGCTCTTGTAGCTCCTTTTCTATGAACTAAAACTTTCATCCTTTTTCCATCAACGATGTGTTCTTCAAGTTTTGCAGTATTGTGTGCTACATCATAAACTTGGTGCAATCCTAGTTTTTCAGGATCGCTGTTGAATATTTTAGAAAAGACTTCTCTGATTCTATGCAATATTACTTGCCTGTTAGCAAAAGACATGTTTATACCACATTTCATAGCTGCGAAATAATCTTGTCCTTCTTTAGAGTTGAAAGGTGCGCATGCTAATTCTCTATCTAGTATTTTAATACCATATTTTCTTTCCATTACATTCAAGAATACTTGTAAATAGTCTGTAGCAACTTGATGACCGAAACCTCTGCTTCCGCAATGAAACATGATTACAATTTGATTTTCAAATATTCCCAATCTTTTAGCCATTTCTGGATCGGCGATATTTTCAGGCTTAACCCATTGGATTTCCAAATAATGATTTCCTGAACCAAGTGTTCCGATTTGATCAATGCCTCTATTGATTGCTTTTTGGCTTATCTTGGATGGATCTGCTCCTTTAATGCAACCATTTTCTTCTGTTCTTTCAAGATCCTCTTCCCAACCATATCCTTGTTCTACGCACCATTTAGCTCCTGCTTGTAATACTTCAATGAATTGTGAATGAGTTAACTTAAGAAATCCTGTTGCGCCTACGCCTGCTGGAACGCGTTGAAATAGCATATCTACGAGTTCTCTTAATTTTGGTCTTACTTCGTTGTATGTTAAATTTGTTAATACCATTCTCATTCCGCAGTTTATATCAAAACCAATTCCTCCAGGTGATATTACGCCGTTTTCTGCATCCATTGCTGCTACACCTCCTATTGGAAAGCCATATCCTGAGTGTCCATCAGGCATTACATATGAATATTTTAAGATACCTGGTAAAGTTGAAACGTTCAATGCTTGTGTGAATACCATTTCATCCATTTCTCTTAGTAATTTTTCAGTAGCATATATTCTAACTGGAACACGCATGTCGCTTCTATATCCTTTAGGTATTTCCCAAACTACTTCAGAAATTCTCTGAATTTTAGGTAACATACTGCAGAATATAATTCCAAAGAATGATATTTAAATCTAAGTTTATAACTTAATAGCTTGAATGTTTGGTATGAATAAGGAACGGGTACTATTTATCGCATGTCTTCTAGTTTCAATTATTTCATCTTTTGTAATCTTTTTACAACTTTATAACGAGGCAACAGATCCTACATTAATAGGGAATCAAGGTTATGTTAGTGATGAAATTTGGTATGTTAATTCAGCTAGAAATATTTTTAGAGATTTTTTTGGCTTAAATCCTACTTATGTAGATAAAGATGGATACGTTTATTATACAATTCTATTTACCAATGATTCTTCAAGATTCGCACAATTCGATAAAATACTTAATTTCGTTCAAGAAAGAAAGGGTTCGATAGATCATGTATATCTAGCAATACCTGCAATTTCAATAAAATTACCAGCTAATGAAAAATTTGATCTTGAGTTAAATGGCGTAACTGCAATTGCAAAGGGATATCCATATCCTGATGTCAATGCGATTATGAGTTATTATAATCTTGAGCACCCTCCATTGGGTAAGTTCATTATAGGTATTTCCATTCTTCTTGTTGGGGATTATCCTTTAGCATGGCGATTGCCTTCTATAATAACGAGTGCATCATTGCCAATCATTATATTCTTTATAGTAAGAAGATTTTCTAATAATCTATTTGCTGCTTTATCCTCTTTATTTATTTTATTTGATGCTCTTTTATTTAATGAGGGCTTTTTAGCATTATTGGATGTTTATTTAGCATTTTTTATTTCGTTATCTTTATTATTTGCATTATATAAAAAATATCTTTTAAGTTCAATATTTATTGGTTTAGCAGCATCAATTAAAATCAGTGGAGCTTTTTTAGTTTTTGCGATTCTAATATATCTATCTTTTTATACAAATTATGATAGAAAAAGAATAATATTGCTTTCTTACATAATTCCTTTCTTTACATGGTTTTTAGTAAATGTTCCAATCATTTTAAAATTAGGAATAAAGAACTGGTTTCAAAGTGTTTTAGGTGCTTTAAGTTGGCATACGACATCAAGACCTGTAGGGCCTCCAACATCACTTCCCTGGGAATGGTTATATAACAAAAATCCCTTTTATTTCCATTTCAACCCCACTTATTCTGCTTCTGTAACTGTTCCGATCTATATAATGACTTTCATTTTCCTAATATTTACTCCCTATTTAATAGCGAAGAAATCTCATGAGTTTTCATTGCCCTCTTTATGGTTATTAGCAATGTTTCTAGGTTATTCAATTCTCCCTATTCTTGGTAACAACACATTATACAGTTTTTATGCATTTGCCTTAATTCCTATGGTATATTCAATATTTCCCGTGAATCTTCTGGAGATGTTGATTCCAAGTTTTAAACAGAACGCTTTAGATATGATAAAATATTATTCAGGATTTCTTTCAAAAAAATTTTCAAGCGATTGGTTTTCTCTGCGTTTCTTTTATGCACTAACGATGTTCGTAGGTTTTCTTTTACATTTGCCCTTTTCTGCGAATCCATTTGGATTCTCGCTATATAGCGATATCGTTTATTCCATTTATCCTAGATCAGGTATAGGAACAAATTATTTAGGTATTCCTTATATTGACTATCTTTATGAGTATCCTGTTCTCGATGGAATTTTAACATATATAGCTGCAGCTATTGCTTGGTCTTTACATCCAGCTTATGGTCCTTATATAAATCCGCAAGGTCAACTGACTTTCTATATAATTATCTCAATATTCAACTTTGTTGCAGGATATTTCCTAATAAAAGACATGTATGAGTTATCTAAGAAGACATATGCAGATTTTTCTCGAATATTACTTTTCCCTGCATTACCTACTTTATTAGTATACGGGATTTACAATTGGGATCTCATAACTATAGCTCTAGCTTTGCGTTCAATCAAATACTTTGTAGATAATAGATTTATTCTAAGTTCTATAATGCTTTCATTAGCTATTATAGCCAAATTATATCCATTGTTGTTATTGTTTGTTTTAGCCAGGGAATTTATTGTGAATATTAATAAACAATCGTTATTGAAGTTTTTCTCATATATTTCTCTTACTATTACTCTTGTTATATTATATAATTTGCCTTTCATGATAGTAAATTATAAGGTTTGGTACGATAGTTTAATAAATTATCATATAAATTGGTATATTGAAGGATCATGGCTTGTTTTATTATATGGGAATCCATTTAATCATAATGCACAGATTTTGTCATTATCTTTAGTTACTTTTTTTTATCTTTTAACTATATTTTTTACTCAAATTAAAAATTACGTAAATAGAGAATATAGAATAATTGAGTCATCATATTTAATAATGGCTTTATCGATATTTTCAAGCTATATTCATACTCCTCAACAACAACTTTTATTTTTACCCTTATTATTATTACTTAGATCGATATCTTTAATAGTTATATACATTATGGACTTTTTAAATGCTCTTGTCATATTGACTTGGTTTAAATATAAAGAAATAGGTTTATTGTTATTTGGCTATTATCCTCCAGACGAATTAGGTGGTTCTTTGTCATATTATGCTTTTCCAACTATGTGTGCAATAATAAGAGATTTTATAATGCTTGGCATTTCAATTTACATCTTACTAAAAAGTAGCTCGGGTGGGATTCGAACCCACGTCTTGGGGTCCAGAGCCCCAAAGGATTGACCGCTACCCCACCGAGCTAATTATTTAATGCTATTTCTTTCTTATAGATTTTAACCTATTCCTATTCGCAAATATCACAAGAGCCAAAATGATGCCTGTGAATGCTATTGTATAATAAAGGTTTTTAGTGCTCGTGTTGTTAGCATGTTCATTTATAGCTTTCATTAATATTGCATATAAAACAGAAGCTGTATAGCTCATTATTTGAGATATGAATTTTGAGTAACTGTCATCTCTTATGCTTTTAGCTAAAGCTGTTTTGTTTAAATTATTTGAAAGTTCAACAGCTTTAATTCCGATGCTTGCTAATGTCTTTGCTATATTTGTCACCGTGATATTTTTGCTAATTATTACGTTATTAACATCATTTTCTAAAATAAGACTTTCAAACTTCTGGGCAAGTGTAACATTCTTTAAATTGTTAGTTCTAAATGGGTCTGATAAGTAAATTACATAGCTCACAAGTTTTCCAAATTCGACGACAGCACTCTTAATATCGCCGTTATCTAGCTGTTTTATTAAATTGTTATAAGCCAAAACTGAATTATCGATCAATGGACCTGTAGCATTATCAGGGCTATAAAATAATGTAACGTTTTCATTCCTCGCAAGTGATATTCCAACATTTATACCTGTTGAATACGAATTGAAGCTATAATACCAATTATAAGGTAGTTCTTGGATGACTTTAAGAGCTAATTTGCTGTCGAAAGTAGCTGTATAGCCTTCTACATTAGGAATTGTAGCATTGCTCAAGATTAAAATCATTGTTATCATGCATAATACTATAATTCCTTTCATTTTAGGCAACATAACATGAATAACCTTTTTAAGTTTTTTCATTTATAAAGCTTTTCTATTAGCTAAAAATTTGATGATGAATTTTCATGATAGACCGAAAAATTTATATATTAGATGGAGTAGAAATAAAGGTGCTCTGCTATGTCTAAAACCTCTATTAAAAAGGATATTGAAATTGTTTCTGCCGAACCTGAAGCATGCCCCTATTGTGGTAGTAGAAGGTTATTTTTCAGCTATGATAGAGGAGAAATTGCCTGCGTTGACTGTGGTTCTGTTGTATCCATAAATAGATTAGATAGAGGGCCTGATTGGAGAGCTTTCACTGCAGAAGAAAAGGAAAGAAGAAGCAGAACAGGTCCTCCAGTTAAACCTTCATTAGTAACACCTTCAGCAACCTCTGCTACTATTGACTGGAGCGGTAAAGATGCTTTTGGAAGGAAGCTCAGTACAAAGCAAAGATTCGACATGATAAGATTAAGGAAATGGCATAAAGTTAGCATTAGTTCAAGTGTTGAAAGGAATCTTGTCCAAGCTGTTGAAGAATTAGATAGATTAGCTAGCAAAATTGGATTACCTACAAATGTAAGAGATGAAGCCTTCTTAATCTATAAAACTGCAATAAATAAAGGTTTGGTGAAAGGAAGGTCAATAAGTAGCGTTGTTGCAGCAGCTCTATATGCTGCATGCAGAAGGCTAAAGATACCTATAACTTTAGATGAATTTGCAAAGTATACAGAAGTAAGTGATAGAAAAGATATTGCAAGATGCTATAGATTTCTCATTAAAGATGCAAATATCAAAGTAGATATTGCAGACCCAATCGATTTCATCGAAAGATTAATTCATATGCTAAATATCAAGCCAACTGTTTATCCGATGGCTAAAGACATCATAATGAAGGCAAAAGAAAGAGGGCTAACAGCAGGTAAAGATCCTGCAGGATTGGCTGCTGCAGCTGTCTATATTGCTGCTACATTACAAGGAGAAAAGATCACGCAAAAAGATGTAGCTAAGGCTGCAAATGTTACTGAAGTAACGGTAAGGAATAGATTCAAGGAGTTAATGTCTAAGTTAAACATAACAGGCATACCTGCTGAATAATATGCATAGAATTTCTACAAAAGAGAAGGCTATCATCCTTGCAAAAGAGCTTACAAGAGGTATTGAAAGATTACAACTTCCTTATTCTACATTGAATGAAGCACTATCAATGGCTCAAGAAATAATAGGAAAAAAGTTAGGAAGAAAATTTTCTCCTAAGGCTTTTGCAGCTTCAATTCTTTATATAGCCTGCAAAGAACAAGGTTATCCTATTTTATTTAAAGAAGTTTGTTATGCAATGGGTCTGAATAAAAAGGAAATTAAAAGAACACTATTAGTATACTCTACCATTGTTCAAAAGTTCAGAAAAACCTCAAAACCTTCAGTTAATAAGTATGTAGAACGTTTAGTAGATTTATTAGGTTTAAATGAAAGAATTAAGGAGAAGGCAATAGAGATTGTTGAAGAGGCTAAAAATAGAGGATTGGTAGCAGGTAGAAATCCTGTCAGCATTGCTGCAGCAGCCGTATATTATGCCAGTAAAAAGTTAAAAGTCGCAATAACTCAAAAAGAAATAGCTGCGAAAGCTTTCATAACTGAAGCCACTCTAAGAAATCGTTATAAGGAACTCAAGCAACTATTGGGCGATTCAGAATTACATAAACACAAATTTAGAGAAAGTGAAATTATTTTAAAGAAAACAAACTAATTTTAATTTAAAATTTTTATATTATCAATGCCAGTTGAGAGAGCACTATACATTGGTAGGTTTCAACCTTTCCATAATGGACATTACAACGCTTTGAAGTGGATTCTGAGCCAATTTGATGAAGTAGTCTTAGCTATAGGTTCAGCGCAATATAGCCATACAAAAGAGAATCCTATGACTGTAGGAGAGAGAATTGAATGCATTTGGAATCAATTAAGATATGATAACCTTTTACATAGGGTTATAATAACAGCTGTTCCAGACGTAGGAATTCATAGTCAATGGGTTGCAGTCGTTAAACAATATTGCCCAGAATTTAAAGTTGTTTTTTCTAATGATAATCTGACAAGATTGCTTTTTATAGAAAACGGTTATGATGTAAGAAGCATACCTTTTTTTGATAGAGATAAATATGAGGCGACAAAAATACGAGAAGCTATCTACAAAGGATTAGAATGGGAGAAATATGTACCTTTTAAAATAGCAGAATATATAAAAATCAAAAAGATAGATGAGAGAATAAAATCTATATTTTCAAACTCCTGATATTAATCTCAAAATTTCGTTTTTTACAAATGAAAAGAAATCTTCTATAGAAATTTTATCAAAATGTACAACGATTCCATTTCTCGTTAAACCAACGGTTTTTCCAGTTGTTTTAGATACATACACTAAATACCAAATCTTTCCATGCTTTAAATACTCCTGATAAAGCTCAGTATCAGCAAGTTTTTCGCCATATAGCGAGAGTTTTTCTATTGAAGGTATATCTACGTCGTCGAAGAAAATCACTTTAGTATTCTCTTTATTTTCTTCATGGTATTTTAACATTATTGAAGGTTCTATTCTAGCTTCAACTATTTTACCAGTTTTTATGAACAATAGCTTACTCAATTCATTTGCTATGAAATTAGCCATTCTTTTCTTTTCGAAAATTATTAGAAATAGTTTCGTTTCTTGAATGAACTTGAAATTTGTCTCAAAAGTCCTTATTACAGGATTCTTAAAGCCACGTTGATTGACATAGATTACCATATCTTTGATGAAAATTCCTTCAAGTACATTTTCTTTTAAAGATAAATTCTCTATTTTAGTTTCTAATTTAAGAGCTTTTCCTTCATGCTCTTCCATTTTTTCTATTTTATAATCTTTCAATTTCCTTCTAATTTCATCAAGCGTAGTATCTTCATTCACTAAAAAGATTTTCGCCGAAACTACCATTGGTTAATTTTATTTGTTTATTCAAATATTTTTAATAGAATTGAGCACATATATTAAAGAAATAATATTGGAAAATTTTCTTTCGCATCGCTATTCAAGAATACCTCTTAGTAAAGGTGTAAATTTGATAACAGGGCCCAATGGTAGTGGAAAATCGAGCATATTACTTGGCATATCTGTTGCACTAGGCCAAACTTATACTGAAAGATCAAGAAAACTTTCAGATCTGATTTATTTTGGCGAAGAAGTAGCAAGAGTAAGTTTGATAATGGATAATACACCTAAGGATGGTAAGAGACCGTTTCCTTCATCAAGCCTTAATCAAGTTTTGGTAACACGAATAATTAGAAAAGACGGGACTTACTGGTTTGAGTTTAATCAAGAAATAATTGAGAAGTATCAGTTGCAAAGAATGCTGAAAAGATTAGGAGTAAATCCTGATAATGAAATGATAATAATGCATCAGCATATGATTGAGGAGTTCATTGCTAAGGATCCTATTGAGAGATTAAGATTATTTGAAGAAGCACTAGGCATTGGAGATTATAGAAAACATGTATTAAATTCTTTATCGAAATTAGAAGAAATAGAAAAAGGTGCAAAGAGTATACATCAATCTCTACAAAGTGCAGAAGTTAATTTGAAATATTGGAAGAATTTATATCAAAAATATGAGAGAAAAATTAAATTAATTGAACAAATATCACGATTAAAAAATGAACTTTTCTGGTCAAAATATAATGAGATTAAAAATAAACTTCAGAAAATAAAATATGAAATAGATTTAAAAACAAACGAAAAAAATAAGATTGAAAGCTATGTATATGAATTAAAAGTTAAGATAAAAAATTTTTCAGACTATTTAAAAAATAAACTTAAAAGCAACTATATCCTTGATGAATTATTGCTTGATATTGAGAAATATTCTGACATGAAAGCAAATCTTGCAATTAACTTATTTAAGATACAGCTTCTGGAAGAAGAAGTAAATTCTAGGCTACCTATACTAAAGGAGTTAGAAGAAGAATTTGCAAAGATAGAAAAAAAGAAGAAAGGAGAATATGTAGAAACTAAAAAGAGTTCTCAAGAAATAGAAGAAGAAATAAGGGATCTTCAAGCTGAATTGAAAACATTGGAAGACATAAGTGAAGAAGTGCCTTTGAGATATAAAGAATATTTACAAATATACGAGGATACTAAGAACAAATCTAAAGAAATTGAGGAGAATAAAGAAAAAACAAAGGAGGAGCTTAAAGTACGCACAGAAACTTGGAGAAAAATCATTACAGAAAGTGTGAGTAAAGTCAATGAAATCTTTCAAAATATACTTTCTAAGGTTGATGGCATAGGTTATTTATCATTAAGCAACTTAGAAGATATCAATAAATCTTCTTTAGATATTAGCGTGGGATTTAAAGGAACTTCGCCAGTTACGCTAAGCAGCTTATTGCAAAGCGGAGGAGAGAAAACAGTAGCTGTGATGGCTTTCTTACTTGCATGTCAGCAATACATGAAATCAAGCATAAGGGCAGTAGATGAGTTCGATGTTCATATGGATCCCTTAAATAAAGAGAGAATATCCATTTTGCTTTCTTCCTTACCTAAAGATAATCCTGAAGTACAATACATATTCATAACTCCTGATCCTATGATAAAGTATTTTAAAGATTCAAATATCATAATTGTTACAAAACAAGAAGGTTCAAGCAATATAAGCAGAGTTATTCAAGATTGAAATGATCTCATTATATCTCTGAATTTCTTCATTCTTTCAATATAATTATCTATTTTCACAGAACCGAAGTATGCAATTATATGATCGACATTAAGCCTGTAGTATTTTTCCAAATCCTCTGTGATATCCCTTATTGAACCGCTTAGATAGTAACTTTGATCAGTCTTGACTATTCTCAAACCATGCGTTACTTCAGGTAAAATACCTATTCTTAAGAACACCATTTTTCTTGTATCGCTTACTTTTCTTAATAATGATATCTTTTTCTCTAATATTGAGGGAGAAAGAGCTACAGGATTCCATCCGTCTCCTAATTTAACTGCTCTTATAATTGCTCTTTTCGAATTACCGCCTATAAGTATTCTAGGTCCCCCTTTTTGCAAGGGTTTGGGTTCGAAATAATACTCGATTTCTTTTTCATTCTTTTGTTTTATTGTTCCTTCACTCCATAACTTCTTCATAAAAATTATATATTCATCCATTTTCTTGCCTCTTTCTTTAAAGTCTTTTTTTAAAAAGTCAAATTCTTCTTTAAGCCACCCAGCACCTAAGCCAACGATAAGCCTTCCATTGCTTAATTGATCAAGCGTTGCAAGTTGCTTTGCTACCAAAACAGGTTCTCTCAAAGGAAGAACAAGGATTGAAGTACCTAATTTCAGATTTTCTGTTTTGGCTGCTAAATAAGATAGTGTAATAAGTGATTCATAAATGTATCCATATGTTTTACCTTGGTAAACTGGAGTTATTATATGGTCAGAAACCCAAATTGAATCGTATTCAAGTTTTTCTGCTTCTTCTGCTATTTTATTGATTGATTCTTTATTTGCATATTCATCATGATGAAGTGATGCTACACCGAATTTCACAACTTAAAACATTAGCTTATTAAAAATAAATCTTAAATGGAAAAATTTTTTAAGTAGTATAAGTAATGTAGGCAAAATGAGAAGAGTTTGTCCTAGTTGCAGGAGAAGATTAAAAGCGAGTTATTATCAAATACATATTGCGGCTTGTAGAACACCTCCGCCTGCTCATATAATGATAAGTAGCAAAGGTCCTAGAACGTTTATATGCAGGAAATGCGGTGCTAGAATTCAAGGAAGAAAGAACTATAGAAGGCATATGAAAGAAGCTCATTAGCTTATTTTGATCTTGCAAATTGCAAAAGTAGTAGTGAACTTAGTAAATAAATTGATAATAAAAGAAAAATGATGTGATCTGTTTCGAAAGTAGCTAATAAAAAGCCTCCTAAATTCGGTCCAATAAAGAAACTCAAATCTACGAATGTTCTGAAAATACCTAATGAAATAGGCAGATTTTCTTTTGTAGACAAGTCGATGATATATGCACTAACTGGTCCTGAAATACCTGTAGAAATTGCTAAACAAACAAGAATTATAATGAATTGATTAAAATCATGAACAAAATATAAAGCGAATAAAGAAAGAGATGAACCAATTAAGCATACTGATAATGTAAATTTTCTTCCTAATTTATCACTTAATCTTCCTGCTACAAAATTAGGTATTGTTGTTGCAAACCAAAATGAGGAAATTATTAAACCAATAGATCCTTCTTTTAAGTTATAAGTTTCAGATAATAAAAGAGGAAGTATAATATTTGTTAATGCCACTCTTACTATGAAAAAGCTTGAAATTACATAGCTTACAATTAATATTGATCTGTCCTTTAACGTTTTCAAAAAAATTTCCTTAGAAAAATTCCTTGAAGTATTTTCATATTTTATTTTCTTCAAAGCAAAAAATAAGATAGAGCTTGAAGCGCTAACTAATAGAGCATAAACAAAGAAAACCATCCTTGCCCCGAAATGTTCTGCGATGTAACCACCTGGAAGAGGCCCTATCGCTGCACCTAGCAATAAAGATGCGGTGTATATGCCCATCGTTCCTCCTCTTTCTTCTTTAGATGAAAATTCTGCAAGTATTCTTAATGCAGATATTACGTACAATATGATTCCTATTCCTTCAATAATTTTACCAATTCCAACCTCAATAGGTGTGAAGGAAAATCCCATGATTATTGCAGCTACAATAACTAGCATCAATCCTATAAGAGCAGAAAAAAATGGGTTTTTGTTTACGAGAAAAAAGCTTAAGGGTAGATTTAAAGGCGCTCTTATTAATCCATATAAGGAGATGACTATTCCTATAAGAATGCTACTTGCATCTAAATAAGATAAGAAAATAGGTAATATAGGTGTAGTCATCGAAGAACCGATCATTAAAAGGAAAATTACTGATGAAAGCAATGATATTACTCTTCTATTCATCGAATAATTTTTTTTATTCGAGATAGTAAATAAACTTTAACCTTTCAGCTTGGAAGCTGCAATCCATGAATATAATCCTGAAGAAAAACCTAAGCCTATGAAAAAAGCTACATAATAAATTTCATAAAGTATTGCTAAGTCTAAGCCTAATTCAGGCGAAGATTGAAGTTCTAGCCATATACTTGCAGATATTAAGAAAATGAAAATAACAGACAATATTAAATTTATAATTCCTAAATTGTTCAATTCACTTATTGCTTTATTATAATTCTTTTCTTTTAATGAAAAATATATATTTCTTAGTAAATATATTTGGAATAATGCTACAATAAGCATTGCTACACTGACTGGGCTTATTTGCAGATTAACAATGGAAGATAGCCCAAAAGTAAACATGGCAAGAGCGAAGAAGGAAGCCAATGAAAAGGAAATAAAGATTTCTTTCGGTATTTCTTCCATACAAGCTTTTTTAATATTCAATACTTATAAGATTTAATGAATGTTTTCGAGGCGTATAGAAATAAAACTATTAATTCATCTAAACTTTATGAGAGAGCTAAAAAATTCTTCATAAATGGCGTAAGCCATGACATAAGATATTATGAACCTTATCCGATTTTCTTGAAAAGAGGTAAGGGTTCTAGAGTATGGGATGCTGATGGCAACGAATATATTGATTTCTGGTTAGGACATGCTAGTTTAATCCTAGGTCACTCGCCTGAATTTGTCATAGAGGAAATAAGAGAGCTAATAAAAAACGGCACTATACTTGGTATGCCTAATGAGTATGCAATTGAACTAGCTGAGTTAATTAATAAATATGTTCCTAATGCTGAGAAAATAAGATTTTGCAACTCTGGTTCAGAAGCAACGATGTATGCAATAAGATTAGCTAGAGCCTATACAGGAAAGAAATTTATTTTAAAAACATCAGGAGGTTGGCATGGATATAATACTAATCTTATCAAAAAAGTATGGAATAAAGAGATTCTTGGCTTAATTGAAGAAGAAACTAAGTATGTAAGCACATTCAAATTTAATGATATAGATTCTTTTGAAAGCAAAATAAAAGAAATTAAGAATGACATAGCTGGAGTTATAATTGAACCAGTATTAGGTGCAGGAGGCGTAATACCTGCAGAAAGAGATTTTCTCAGAATAGTGAGAGAGGAGACAGAAAAATACAATGCAATCTTGATTTTCGATGAAATAATTACGGGCTTTAGATTAGGACTTGGCGGTGCTCAAGAATTTTATAAAATAAATGCTGATCTCATAACCTTAGGTAAAATAATAGGAGGAGGCTTTCCTATTGGGGCAATAGCAGGTAAGTCAGAAATAATGGAAATGGCTAATCCTAAAAGAGAGAAATCAGCAAGGATAGGAGGAGGCACTTTTTCTGAAAATCCTGTTTCCATGAGAGCGGGATATTTAACGCTAAAGTATTTAATCGAAAATTCTTCAAGCGTTTATAACAAAATAAACAGCTTAGGCGAAATAGCGAGAAAAAGCATCGATAAAATATTTTCAGAAGCTGGGCTTTTAACCCAAACAACTGGTATCGGTTCTCTTCTCTTAACACATTTCTTAACTGAAAACGTAGAAGTAATAAAGAGTGCGGAAGATGCCCAACTATGTGATAAAAAGCTTCAACATCTTTATTATCTTTATTTGATGACTTTTCATAATATTTTCTTTCTTCCAGGTCATGTTGGAACGATTTGTTATGCTCATACTGATTCAGAAATACAAAAATTGATTTCTGCTACGCTTGAATTTTCGCTTAATTATAAAAACCTATTATAATAATAAATTCAATGGAATTTCAGACTTTTATAGAAAAAGGTTTGAAACTAGGCGCTGAATTCGTAGAGCTTAGATACATGAAGTCTAAAGATACATCTATTCAATATACTGATGGAACATTGAAGAATTTTTCATCGAATAGCGATGAAGGATTAGCTATAAGAATATTTTATAATGGTGCTTGGGGTTTTTCTTCAACATCCTCTTTAGCTTATGAAAGCATTTTGAATGCTATTGAGCAAGCTTACAAAATAGCTCGAATTTCTTCAAATTATATAAAAGAAAGATATAAAATTAAAGAATCTAAATCTATTAAAGCAAATGTATCAACTAAATTTAAAATTAATTTTGATGATATATCATATGAGCAAAAGATTAATTTAGTAAAATATTTAGATGATTCAATAAGATCTTTTGATAATAGAATAAAAAGCGATACAGTAAGATATAACGAAAGTCAAGATGAAATCTTAATTATGAACTCTTTTGGTACTGAAGTATTCAAAAAAGAGATTTATGTGAGCGTTAGCGCGTTGTCGATTTCTTTAGAAGCTGGAAAAAGAGGAAGGGGTTATGTAGCAAGAGGAGGAACAGGAGGATATGAGTTGTTGAAGGAATTCAATGTAGAAGAAATAGGAATATTAAGCGCAAAAAAAGCTATTGAACAATTATATGCAACAAGTGCTAAAGCTGGGTCTTATACTTGCATAATGGATCCAATATTAGTTGGCGTATTTGCTCATGAAGGAATCGGACATCCTTCAGAAGCTGATAGCATTGTAGATAAAAACTCTGTACTAGAGGGAAAATTAGGAGAAAAGATTGCCAGCGAAAATGTCACGATTATAGACAATCCGTTGCTTGAAAAATGCTTCGGCTCTTTTGATTACGATGATGAAGGATTTCCTGCAAGGCCAAGATATATCATAAAGAATGGCATCCTCAATGAATATCTTCATAACATGGAAACCAGTTCAATCTTAAGACTAGAGAACAATGCAGCAGCTAGAGCTGATTCGTATTTAAATCCTCCATTAGTTAGAATGAGCAATATTTATTTTGATAAAGGTGATGCAAGTTTTGAAGAAATGCTTGAAGATATAGAACTAGGAATATATGCAAAAGGATTCGAATATGGTTACGTGATGCCTAACAATGGTCAGTTCACTTTTAAATGTGAAAGCGGCTATTTAATAGAGAAAGGCAATTTAACAAAACCTCTAAGAGACTTATCGATAAGCGGAATTATTTTAGAAACATTGAAGAACATCGATCTTGTAGGTAAGGATTTAGAAATAAAAAGTATTGGGCATTGCGGTAAAGATGGTCAGTGGGTAAGAGTAGGAGATGGCGGTCCGCATTTAAGAGTTAAGGGTGTTGTTGTAGGTGGAGTGGAATGAGTGAAGAAATTTGTAAAAAAGCTTTAAGAATTGCAGAAGGTCTAGGTGCTAATCAGGCTGAATGTTTCTATTACAAAGAAAAATCGATAAAAGCAGTGATAAGGAAAGGAGAAATTAAAAGATATGAAAACGTTATAGATGAAGGTATTGCAATTAGACTGATAATCAACAAATCTTTAGGATTCTATTATACAACGAATTTGAAGGATATTGAGAAAGCTGTTTTGGAAGCATATAAGTTAGCGAAAGCGGGCGTCCCTGATCCTAATTTCATATCCTTAGCTTCTAAGAAGCCCTATCCTCATATAAATAATATTTACGATAAAAGAATTGAAGAAATTTCTCAAGAAGAAATTTCCGAAATTCTTAAAGAAATAATTAAAAGAGATTATGATAAAAGAATTAAGTCAGTAAATTCAGAGCTCGCCTTGTCAGTTTATGAAGAAGCTATAGCAAACTCTTTAGGTATACAAGCTAGTGAAAGAGCTACCATCGCTTCATTTTTCATCGAGCTTTCAGCAAGCGAAGGCGATAAATATAGCGGCGGTTTTGAAGCTTCAAGTTCTAGATTTCTTAAAGATCTTGAAATTTCTCTTCTAATAGATAAAGCGCATTCTTTTGCAATAAAAGGCTTAAACAAAAAAATGATAGAGAGTGGTGAATATCCTATATATCTGGATCCATGGGCTTCTTTATATATAATAGCAATAGCTTTGAATAGCGCACTAAATGCAGATATGGTTCAAAGAAAGAGAAGTTTTTTAAGCGAAGCTCTTAATGAACAAATTGCAAGCGATAATCTTACTGTAATAGATGATGCTTTAATTGAAGGTGCTATTGGTAGCTTTAGCTTTGATGGTGAAGGCGTGCCATCTCAAAGAAATGTTTTGATAGAAAAAGGAGTGCTGAAAAACTTCATGTATGATGTCTATACTGCGAACAAAGAAAATAAGGAAAGTACAGGAAACGCTGTGAGAAATGGATTCAGAAGTTTACCTTCAATAAGCTCAAGAAATCTAGTATTTAGTACAGGAAAAAGAAAATCAGAAGATATAATTCAAGAAATCAAAAGAGGTATTTATGTCAGGAGTACATTCGATACTCCAAACGTCATAACAGGAGAATTTTCCGGCATGATAAATGAGGGCTTTTATATTGAAAATGGCGAAATTAAGCATGCGCTCATACAAACTGGATTAGCAACTTCTTTAAGAGATTTATTCAAGAATGTTGTTGAATTGAGTAGCGATCCTAGATGGATTTCTAATAACTGTATACCTTACATTTATGTCGAAAAAGCAAAAATAGCTGGTAAATAATTTAATGAAATATTTTGAATTCAACGATTAAAATTTGAATCAGAATAGCAACTACATATAAGACGAAAAGGATAAACCCATCTTTTTTGTCTAGTTTTCTATCTACAAAAGTTAACATAGATAATGATGTTAAAATTGATGTCATAGCGACGAGTGTAAAAGAAATAGGTTCTGAAGGTATTACAGAATGACCATATGTCAATGCACCGAGTATGAAGAAAGTTATTAGCAATGTATTGTTCAATATTTTTGAGCCGAAGACATTTCCTATAGATATCTCAACGGATTTTCCTCCCTTTCTTGCAAGAAGCATCATAGAAAGCTTTTCTGGCATTTCTCCTCCGATAGGAGCAATAATGAGAGCTAGAATGACTGCTGGCACACCTATTTCTATTGAATATTTCTTTAAATTTTCTGTGAAAGGGCCTGCTCCAACAAATATTCCTAAAGAGCCAAAAATGATGAAAAGGCTATAAAGTAATATTTGTTTTCTAGTTAGTATACCTTCATTTATCGATTCTGTTCTTTCTTTATGTGACTCTTTGTAGCTTTGGTAAACATAACCGATATACAATCCTGCAAATATGATCGCATCATATATATCATATCCATTCATGAAAGTTATAACTGCTACAACTGCAGTAAGGAGAAGATAATAAAAATCAAGTTTAAAGAAAGATACATTCAATTCTTTTGCAGGATTGAGACTCAGTTTTGTGGTAGCGATCAAAACCATTAACGAAAGTCCAAGTGTTATCATTAAGACATTGCTTCCAAATGTAGCCCCTATTCCAACATCTAGTATACCTTTTGAAGCTGCTACGAAAACAATTGCAATTTCTGGCAAGGTTGTAGCAATTCCTAATATTGTTCGGCCCATAAATCTTCTTCCTATTTTAAATCCTAGTCTATCAGCACCTTCAGCAAGAAAGTAGCTTGAAACAATGATAATAAAAAGCCAAAAAAGTAAAGTAATGAGAGTATTCATTAAGCAATACTTTCATCAAAATTATTTAAATCTATTAAAAATTTTAGAAATAAAAGCGAAGCATGCAAAGAAATACTATGCATAAAAAGTTAGTTTCGTTCTTATTTATTTTGATATTCACATTTTCAGTTTTAGCACTTATAAATGCTCAGACTGATTATTCAAAGACTCTTAAGCTTAACATCTTGACTGATGCGGATGAATATCCTCTTTTAAGCAATGTGAAGATTCTTATTGCGCTATTTAACTTGAGCAACGAAACACTAAAATTAGAATTTCAAAATTCTTTAACTTTCGATTTCCAAATAAAAGGTTTAGATAATAACTATACTTATGAATATTCGAAAAATGTCCCTATTCTTTGGTTTAATAGAGAGATCGTTTTAAAAGCATATGAGAATATTGCTGAAACATTCTATTGGAATGCTACGATACCAGGCAAGTTTTTAATCTATGCATATCTAGTAAATCATCCAGAAGTTTATTCGCAAAAAATGATTACAGTTCTACCTTTTACGTTGAAATTACAACTTAATAAACCAATATATAAGGAGGATGAAGATGTATTTTTGAATGTAACTTTAATTGGTCAAAATTTAAAAAATGTCTATAATTCATCATTATATATTAGTCTTGAAGGAGCGTTGACAGGATACCATGACGAGAAGAAGTTTTCTTTTTTTATTAGAGGAGAAAATATTCTGAGAAATTTCAATCTTAAATATTCAAACTTAAAGCCTGATTCTTATAAAGTTTATTCGATCTTTGTTTTTGACCAAAGTAAAATAATTAATAGTCTAGATTTTTTTGTCATAAAGAAACCTATTTTAAAAATTGAAAATATTAATATATTTACAATATCAAATTACTACACCGATGAAAATATGGGTTATATTTATATTGTTTTAAAATCTAACTTAACTATATATGATTTTCTCGTTTCAAGTTTATTCAAAAATAGTACTTTTAGCTATTTCGAGGTTAGCAAAGTTAATCATCCATTGAACTTGAATCTCGAAGAAGGTAAATATTTAGCTATAACTCTTTTATATAAGCTCCTTAATCCTTCGAATTTTGATTTATCTTCACTGAATCTTTCTGAAGCTTCTAAATATCCTTTTGAAATTGATTATGCAGGATATGCTGAATTTTATGTAAACTCTACGACTAAGAATGTGACATTACAATTAAAGCCTGTAAGCGATTTCACATCTAAGCAAGTACAGATATTCATAAATACATCGAATTTGGCTAGAATTCATCACTTATTTATTTTCAATCTAATTCAATGGAATAGAATGTTGATTGATTTGCAAGTAAGTTCAATAAGTATTTCCTTAGTTTCATTCCCTACATTGTTTGTGGTTTTTGAAGGAAATATTAGCCTTGAAACAATATCATTAAATAAATCAATTGAAGCATTGGGAGTAAGCTTAATATCTGGTAATCAATCAAGTGTGAGTATTAATATGCAAAATTTAAGCGCTGAATTACCTCAAAGTTTTAGGGAATTCATATTGCAAGCAATCACTAAGGTGCCTTTTATTCAACCAACGATTACCATTACTACTACATCTCTTCGAACTATATTAGAATATTATGCAACTTCAGGTGCTCAAGTTCAATATACAAACTTATTTTCTAGCCAATTACGAAATCTTTTATTATCTATTGTACTTGCATCTGGTATAGCAATAACGATTTGGGTAATCATTAGAATGAAGACGAAATAATTATATTTTGTAAATAGCAAGAAACTTCAATAGGTTTTCAATATTTATTTCTGCCATTGTCCTCCAACCTAGCTTAACGATGCCTTCATTATTTATTTCTAAATAACCTAACTTTCTGAATTTTTCAATGTATCTTGATGCTTTTATTTTTCCTACTTTACTCTCTAGTAATTCTTTAAGTTCATTGAAGTTAGCATTGTTCGATCTTGCTAATATTTGAACAATGCATGCTGATAAACATGCTAGTTCTTCTATGTTGAAGTTTCCTTTCATGTTTAATCCCAGTATAGGTTCTTTACTCACAATGTAATAATGAGCTCTAAGATAATCATCTTCTGAAGGATTTTTTGGATCTTTTATGTCTTGAGGTAAAACTATTTTCACCATCAATCCAAAACTATCTAGTTCGCTGTTAAGTAATTTAATGATATAAAGGTATTTCCTGCCAATGAATTTCTTTAATTCATAGCCTGTAGCTCCGGGTATACTTCTTCTTTGAATTAGGATTAAATGGAGTGCTTTCTTCATCTTTTCATATAAAGTAGCTCTTCTTTTCTCTACTCTTTTGCCCATTTTGATGCAGGGATTATAATTGAGCCTTTAATATTTCCTCCTCCTTTCTTTAAAATCATTCCATCTTCAGTTTCTTCGATATAAAGCTTATTCAATGAAATCAAATAAGATATGAAGTAAAGAATTTCTATTTTCTCTTCAAAACTTTTATTTTTTAAAATTTCTGAAATCCTAATTGGAACTTTATTATTTAAATCGTTATATAAATTTTCAATTTTTTTCAATATTTCTTTTTCTTGAATTTGAAGATCTTCAGTTGTAATCTCCTTATAACTCAAGCTAGGTTTTTCTCTTAAGCGGTTTCTTTCTTTAATTGAAGACCAGTATTCAAGAGCATGATTCAAAGCCTCTATGTTTATAAAATTCGTATTCATTAAAGGATGCAGAGTTAGCAACGTCAAGTTAGATAGCTCTATCACATTCATTTTTTTAACCTTCTCTAATAGTAAGTCTGGAGACGAATAAAGAAAAACTGCCTTATAGTTTAATTCATTAGTTTGTTCTTTTAAAACATTAGTTATACCATGCAATGCTTCAGCATCCATTAAAAATTCTTCTACATCTTTAATTTTGACAAATATTTTATTCAAACGTTCAAGCAATTCTTTAATATTTATCTTAAATGGGTCTATTCTTTTTTGAATAACAGAATTAGTAATTTCGATAATGTAGTTTAATTCCTCTTTAACATCCACAGCTAAATTCTATACTATTCTTTATAAGATTTTATTCTCTCATAAGAGACAACTGCTTAACAAACCATAGGGTACCAACCTTTGCATCTTCAACTTCAATACCTAGTTTCCTTAGTTTTTCCCTTATTTTATCTGCCTCACTATAATTTGCTTGTTTTCTTAGTTCTTCTCTCTTTTTTATAAGTTCCTCGATGAATTTTTCGAAATCTTCGTTCAATTCAACACGCATTTCTTTTTTGTATAGATCGCCGAAGATGATTTCACCTATTGGATCTATCATGTTAAGTAATTTCTCTGCGATTGTGGAATCTAGATATCCGTTATTTTCCACATAAGTTATAATAATTCTCGCCATTTCGTCTAGATGCTTTATTGCAAGCGGAGTATTCAGGTCATCATTCATAGCTTCTAAAAACTTAATGAAGTTTTCCTCGATAGTTTTCAATAAGTTGATGCTTTTCTCTTCTTTTATGTTCATTTTTCTCGATTTTATTAAGAACTGAACTGCCTTAGATACTCTTTCAACAATCAACTTAGCTTCTTCAATACCTTTTTCATCGAATAACAATTGTTTCCTATAATGCGTTGAAAGCAAGTATAATCGCAAATTTGTAGCGCCGTATTTCTTTATAGCATCCCGTAAGTAAATAAGTCTCTTATAAGATTTAGACATCTTTTCTCCTCCTAGCAATACATGTCTAGTATGTAGCCAGTATCTAACGAAAGGTTTTCCTGTAGCTGCTTCGCTTTGTGCAAGCTCATTTTCATGATGTGGAAAAATATTATCCTCGCCACCTGTATGAATATCGAAACTTTCGCCCAAATATTTCATTGACATTGCTGAACATTCAATATGCCAACCAGGTCTTCCTTTACCCCATGGAGAATACCAGTATGGCTCATTAGGTTTGGTAGCTTTCCATAAAGCAAAATCTCCAATATATTCTTTGTCATATTCGTCTTTTGCAATCCTTCCGCTTGCTCCAACTAATAATGCTTCCTTTTTTATTCCAGAGAGTTTTCCATAATCTTTAAATTTCTGTATGCTAAAGTAAACACCATCTTCAGCTACATATGCAAAACCTTTAGCTATTAATTTTTCAATCAGTTCAATCATTTCTTGTATATGCTGTGTAGCTAAAGGATGCACATTTGCTCTCTCTATTCCCAATGCAGCTCTGTCTTCAAAATAAGCTTTGGTATATTTTTCGATCAATTGCTGATAGCTTATCTTTTCTTCTTCAAGCCTCTTAAGTATTTTTTCATCTATTGAAATATCTGTTATATTAGAAACATGAAAGACTTCATAACCTAAAAATCTTAAATATCTAACTAAAACATCCCAAACAGTATAAGTCCTAGCATGACCGATATGCATGTAGTCATTTACAGTTAAGCCACAGCTATATATCCTTACTTTATTGTCTTCTATGGGCTTGAATTTCTCTAAATCTTTTGTAAGTGTATTGTATAATCTTAAGTTTTCTCTAATTTCTTCTAGCTTAACAGGGATAATCACCTTTCATGCTCATCATGATATCCTCTTCAAATTTATTTATAAACTTGCAAGCTCTCTGACTTTTTTAGCTATCGCATCTGCTACTTCATATGTTTTAGCATTGCCTCCAAGATCATAAGTTAATGTTTTACCTTCTTTTAGAACTTCAATAACTGCTCTCTCTATTATGTTAGCAACTTTATCCATTTTGAACCATTCAAACATCATTTTCATCGAAAGTATAGTAGCTATAGGATTTACTACATTCTTGCCTGCATACTTTGGTGCAGATCCATGAACAGGCTCAAACATTGCATAGTTATCTCCAATATTTGCAGCAGCAGCTAATCCTATTCCGCCAGCTACATGTGCTGCTTCATCAGATAATATATCACCAAACATGTTCTCGGCAACGATAACATCATATTCATGCGGTCTTTTTATTAAATTTACTGTCATTATGTCAATGTGAGCGTCATCTACAGTTACTTCAGGATATTCTCTTTTAGCCATTTCATAAATCGTATTCTTAAATAATCCATCCGTGAGTCTTAGAATATTTGCTTTATGAACGATTGTTAAATGTTTCTTCCTAGATTTAGCAAGCTCTAATGCTACTCTGCCAATTCTTTCCGAACCTTTTTTAGTTATTACTCTCAATGCGGCTGCAGCATCAGGTAGTTTAAACTCGATACCTGCATACAGGCCCTCTGTATTTTCTCTTACTATTACAAGATCTACATCTTCTCTTATAGGATTTGTTCGAGGATAAACCTTTGCAGGTCTAATATTTGCATACAAATCAAACATTTTCCTAATTTGAACTGCAACGCTTGGAGGAGCACCTTCTTCTTCTGGTGTAGTCATAGGTCCTTTAAGAACGCAATCACTTTTCCTTAAGATTTCTATTGTCTCTTTTGGTAAATTCGTGCCGTATTTCTCGATGCAATAATACCCAGCTTCGCCGAATTCATATTTTATCTGTAAGCCTTTTATGCTATCTTGTAAGGCATCTAGAACTCTTAGTGTAGCGTCAACCACTTCTGGGCCTATGCCATCACCTTTTAGTACAGCTAGTCTAATTGGTTTACTCATCGTTTAGGATTCAAAATATTGAACTAATAAAACTTTCTATAAGTCCTCCATCCTTCAATGAAGAAAACAATTCCAGCGCTTAAAAGAAAAATAGATGGCAAAAATAAAGTCAAGTTAAAACTCGTTGATAAGGAAAGGAAAATAAAATAAAACGATAGCGTAAGATAAAAGGCTGCAAAGAGAAATAATCGAGGAATTAAAATCTCACCTATTTTTATTAAATCTTTCACAATGTCTGGTTTAACCTCTTTTACTAATTTATATCTCCCTAATTCTTCCTTTGCTAATCCCATTTCTTCGAGTCTTTTAAGATGATATTCAGCTAGCGAAGGAGATTTGAAGCCCAATGCTCTTTGAACCTCTCTAACACCTACTTCTTCTTTTTTTAATAAATAAAGGTAAACCTGTAATGTTTTACCCCTAAGCTCCATTTCTAGATTTATTAGGCATATAACCTTAAGTATATTAATGCTTCGTTTGCGGGTGAAACAATGTTCAAAAGTTTTGTAAGTTCGTAAAAACTTTTATTTTTAAAACATTGAATTTTCATTCAAATATCGTGAATAAAATAGTATTGTATAGTGTAGCAGGAATATTGATTGCGCTAATGTTAGTAGCAGTGTTTGAACTTTATTCACCTCTGAGAGAAAATATTATCTCCACTACAACGCCAACCTCGTTTAACTACAATTTTGTACTATGCATTACGGATCCTCCATTAACAATAGGCGAAGTTGAAAACATCTATTTGAATTATCAGAATGTGTATATCCATTATGCAGATAAGGGCAACTGGTTAGTATTGAATAGTAGTGGAACGTTGGAGCTTAAAGGATTAGCCAATTTTGCCCAAGTGTTAGGCGTAGCTAAATTGCCAAGCGGTAAATACGATTTGTTGAAATTTACAAGCTTGAATGTTACTATTGATTATGAAGGAACGAATTATACTGCGATACTACCAACGAATGATTTAGCAGTTACGATTTCTCCGCCTCTGGATATAAGCGATGAGAAATCTAAAGCCCTTTTAGTTCAACTCGTTCCAAGAGTTATCATGAATCCTACCAAAGAAAACGAGTTTATTTTCATACCTTATTCAAAAACTATTATAATCGACAATGTGAATGATCTAATATCTAACATTACAAGCATAAATTTAAAACAAATAATTAAAGAGCAATTAAGAATCCCTATAAGAAATCCCAACATAATTAAGAATCTAATAAATATGAGCAAATATAATACAATAGAAATATTTAATGCATCACTTTCTTCATCTTCCTTATCTTTCGCTTTAAATAATACTGGCAATGATTCAATAGAATTAAAGCTACTATTCGTTTATTCAGAATTCAGCTTTAAAGGTAAGCAAAGATATTTCATTTCAGGTGTATTCAAGTTTTCACCGAATGGAGATTTAGAATATATTCCTGTATTTAATCCACAGGTTTTTAAAGAAATCTACACTTTAAGTAAAGGTTTTGTATTAGAACCGCATGAGACCAAAACTTTCCATTATGAAGGCAAAATAAATTTATTTTATTTTATAAAAGAAGCGGGGAAGGGATTTTCTAAGTTAGGAAATAGAATGATTGAAAGTAATCTTAGCTTTACTTTAATAATTATAGGCGAGCCTTTAGTATTTGTTTCTATTACACTGGTTTCCAGCTGATTAAAACTCTATAGGTAGATCGGTATCTTTCAATATAACATCTCCATTTGGTTTTAAGCTCATTTTGATCGAATGAACTTCTACCCCTTTTGAATAGGCTTCTTTTATGAGTTTTCCTAATATTGGATCTGCAACATGATTTGGCTTGAAAGCTTTAGCTAGAGGATGAGCTGCTATGAAAACAAGCATTGTTCTTTTGCCTTTTTCATTTAAAGAAATCAGCTCTTCAACATGCTTTCTTCCTCTTAACGAAGGACAATCTGGATACATAGCATAGTATCCATCAAAAAATACTGCTGACTTTACCTCAAGATATAGCTCATCATTGTCTTTCTTAAACAAGTAGTCTATTAGTGAATTATTGACTCTTATATTTCTTTTAATAAGCTTGAAATCCTTCAACCATGTGATTAAATTTTTTTGATGAGCTATTTCGAAGCATTCCATTTGTAGTCTTGTGTCAATTAAGCAAAATTCATCATCGGTTACTTTAGTACCTACAAGCACATATCTTAACTTTTTAGGTTTTTCAATTTTTAGGCATAAACCAATATTGTTTTCGAATACTATTTCATTAAGTCTTCCAGTATTTGTAAGCCAAACTTTTTCTTCTTTTTCCCCAATTTTCGTTAAAACTGTAAATCTATTTAATCTCTTTATGATAGTACAATATTCAAGATATCCCAAGTTTGTTATGTAGGAATCCACAAGATACCTTAAAATATGAAAATAAAATTATAAGCTCATGCCAAATGTTATAAGACATTTAGTTAAGGATTTAATGAGACATGATATACTAGTTACTGTTAGCTCTAAGACCCCAATTCTAGAAGCGGTTAAGAAAATGGCACAGCATAATATTGGAAGTGTGGTTGTAGTAGATGATAATAATAGAGTAATAGGTATTTTCACTGAGAGAGATTTAGTAAGGGTTGTAGCAAATTCAATCAATTTAAATGCTGAAATCGAAAAAGTAATGACAAAAAATCCCGTAACAATTAATTATGATGAATATGTTGAAAAAGCAATATTATTGATGAGAGAAAACAATATAAGACATCTGCCAGTAGTAAATAAGGAAAATAAGTTCGTAGGGATGATTTCGTTAAGAGATGTTTCGAAACTTATAATTTCTGAAGTACTTGAATAGTTATTTTACCAATTTAATCTTTTATTAAAATAATTAATTAAACTTTGGTTTTAATAAGACTTTTATGCAATTTCCACTTTTTAGTGTTTCGAAAGCCTTATCAAAATTTAATAAATCAAATCTATGGGTTATAAATTCCTCAAAAGGAAATCCAAATTTTTTAATTAACTTTTCTAACAAAAACCATGTTTCGAACATTTTTCTCCCAAATACACCTTTAAGCTCGATTTCTTTTAAAATTATATTCTCAGCAATCTCTATAGTAATTTCACGTTGTGGTATTCCAAATAAAATAGCAGTTGATCCAGATTTTAAAAGTTTAAGTCCTTTAGTAAATCCATCTTGTGAACCTGACATTTCAAACAAGATATCTACTCCTTCTTCAACCTCGCTTCTAATAATGTGCTCAACATTTTCTTTTTTAGAATTGATCACTGTATCTGCGCCGAAAACTTTAGCTACTTTTAATCTATAATCCGAAATATCAACCCCTATCACATGGCTTGCACCTAGTTTTTTCAAGAAATAAATCGTAGCTATCCCTATTGGCCCGCACCCATATACTAATATGTCTTTGCCTATAGGATTTGTTTCTGAAATTGCATGAACAGCATTGCCAAGTGGTTCTAAGGAAGAAGCATATTCATAGTTTAAATTCAAATTAAGCTTCCATAGCGAAATTTCCTTAGTTTTGCAATATTCTGCAAAGCAACCATCTATATCGACGCCAAGCACTTTAAGATTTTTGCATATATGCATTCTTCCTGTTTTACAATAATAACAATTCATGCAAGGGATATGAGATTCCCCTGCTACGATATCTCCTATCTCTAAACTTTTCACATTCTTTCCTTTTTTTATAACCTTTCCAACCATTTCATGACCTATTATTCTTGGTATTCCTATCCTATTTTTAGCCCAATCATCCCATTCATAAATATGAATATCTGTTCCGCATATTGAAGAACTCAATATTTCAACTATTACCTCATCTTCCTCCTCAATTCTAGGTTCTTGAGCTTCAATAAGCGTTAAACCTTTTGCAGGTTGAATTTTTGCTAAAGCCTTCATTGATGATTAAAGTCTTAACTTAATATAAATATTGAATATTATTTCCAATATGAGCACTAAAATATCCTTTATGAAAGAAACACTTGAACAAATGGAAAGGGATTATCTGATATGGGAGGAATTTGTCCTAGAAGGTCCTTCTGAAACATGGACAATAGTAAATGGAAAACGCGTTCTAGTAATGTGCTCAAACAATTACTTAGGTCTTGCAAATCATCCTAGACTGAAGAAGGCTGCGATAGAAGCAATAGAAAAATATGGTGCTGGTTCTGGTTCAGTTAGACCTATTGCTGGAACGATGAAGATTCATCTAGAATTAGAGCAAGAAATGGCTAAATATAAAAGAAAAGAAGCTTCTATAACATTTCAATCTGGCTTCGCAGCAAACATGGGATCAATTCCTCAACTGGTAGATCAAGGCGATTTAATAATAAGCGATGAGCTTAATCATGGTAGTATCATCGATGGTATAAGGCTTAGTAGGGCTGAAAAGCGAATATATGGTCATAGAGACGTTTCTAGTTTAGAAAAAATATTGGCTACGGAAGCGAAGAAATTTAGAAGAATTCTAGTAGTTACAGATGGCGTATTCAGCATGGATGGCGATATAGCTCCTTTGCCAGAGATAGTTAAACTTTGTGATGAATATAATGCTTTACTTTATGTAGATGATGCACACGGTGATGGTGTTCTTGGAGAAAATGGAAGAGGTATTGCTAATCATTTCCATTTGGAAGATAAAGTAGATATTGAAATGGGTACTTTTTCGAAAGCCTTTGGTTGTGTTGGAGGATATATCGTCGGTAGCAAATTATTATGCGATTATCTTAGAAATAAAGTTAGACCATATTTATTAACTGGTTCTCAACCTCCTCCTGTAGCGGCTGCATGCCTTGAAGCAATAAAGATAGTTCAAGAAGATAGCTCGCTTTTCACAAAATTATGGGATAATACTAGGTACTTTAAAAAATCTCTTCAACAAATGGGTTTTGATATAGGTCAAAGCCAAACTCCTATAACGCCAATTATAATAGGCGAGAACAAAACAACGAAAGAATTTAGTAAAATGCTTTTTAAAGAGGGAGTATTTGGAGTTCCAATTTATTATCCTATGGTTCCTAAAGGTAAAGCAAGGATAAGAACTATCGTAACAGCTGTTCATACAAAGGAAGATTTGGATTTTGCGCTAAATACATTCGAAAAAGTAGGTAAGGCTTTGAAAGTAATATAATTTTCAAGTTTTTTAAACTAAGACCGACATATAATTATATGCCTACACTAAATATTGGAACTATAATCGCAGGAGCTTATGCAGATAAAGTTAGGAGGACTTTATTTGCAATTACCAAGAGCCTACAAGAGACAGGTCAATTAAAAAATGAAGATGTAGCATACGCTGCAGCAATGTTGAATCAAACTTTGTATAAGATAATTGTGGAGAAATTAAAATGTGATAAAGGAGACGTTGTTAGAATAGTTATTGATTTCGATGTAAAAGATGGTAAAATAGAATGGCGATATGATACTTTAAAAATCGAATGGTACGTTAAAAAAGATCAATCAATTGTAGATCAAGCAGTAAAAGAAGTTTTAGAAACAATAAAATAAAAAAATAAAATTATTTCTTTTATTTTACTTCTTTAATTTACCTATTCTGAATACTGTTCCTCCGCAGATTGGACAAGTACCTTTTACAGCAGGTCTGCCGTTCTTTAATGTTACTTCGACTGGGTTCTTTATTTCTACTACTTTCTTATCCTTTACACAGTAGGCGGTTACCATGGCTTTTCTGAAATTAATTACCCTTGGATTAATATATAAAGTTTTTGCTGTTTATTGCAAAAATTACGAATAGGAATTTATGCATAAAAAACAAAAATGAAAAAGAAAAATTTAAATACTAATTGTTCAATAACCTATATAATGTTCATCTTGAACTGAAATATTCAAAAACTTTCTTCAATTTTTCTGTTTCAGCCTTTATTAAAGAGATATAAAATTCATCACTCTCTTCACTGTACTTGTTTAATAGTTTAAGAATATCTTTAAAGCTTGCATTCGAAGCGAAAGCTAGAATAGCGAGCAATTTTTTCTTTGATATTTCGTTAGCAATTCTTTCCCATTTCTTCTTCAATAGTAGTACTTTTCTATTCTTGCTTCCTGAGACTAACAATCTTAAGTATCTCAATACTTTTTGTTGTGGTAATTTAGAAATAGCAAGCTTACTAGATCCACAAAGTGGGCATTTCAATTCTTGAATGTTCAAAACTATCTTAGTATCCACGTATTCAAGGCAATCAATGCAAAAGATGGTTATCATCTTACTATACAGTCGAGTTTTGAATGCTTCTAAGACAAATTTAGATGGATCTTTGCTAGCTGGAATAGCTGATTCATGAACTAAATATTTCAAAGCTTCCTTAGTAACGTTGCTCAATCTTTCTGAAATTCTAACTCCAATTTCTTTTTTAGCTAATTTCCTTGCAATCTCTTTAACGCCTACGATATCTAAGTCTTTATCAAAAAGTTCTTTAAGTGCTTCATCATAAACTGGAGTTCCCTTATATTGTCTAGCAAGTTCTATTAGTAGTTTTTTATCTATTGATGCATTTTTTCTTATAATTCCAAATCTTTTTGCTACATGTAGAAATCTAAATCTAAACAAACTATCGTTTTCATTAAAAATATTATTCATTAAATTATCTATATCCATATACGGTAATATTAACAATATATCTTTAATATCTTTTACATTAATTTCATTGCTTATTATAAAAACACGATATGCATCGTTATATATTCTGAAATTCCTTTTATACTTATCAGAAATAAGATAAGATAATATCTTTGCGAGTGCTTTATTAATTTTAGTACCGTAGCAAGAATTCAATATTATTGCTTCACTTGAATTCTCAATAAGGAATTCATTGAAATCTGCTATAGGAATGTTATTTATACGATCTTCTTGCAAGATTTTTAATATTCGATGTTGTTCATCTGTATCTATTAGTGTATCATCAAGCAAATTTTTACCTTCATAAAGCTGCTTTCTCAAATACGATGCGTTATTTGCTATTTCTTTTTCAACAGGTATTTCTTCACCTACCCATGTTGGAACTATTCCAATCATATTTTCTGCTTTTTTACAAAATAGTCTCTTTTTTTCTTCATCGATTTTAATAATTTCCCATGCTTCCCCTTTTAATATAAATTTAGTACCTTCTTCACCGTATTCAGCGATGAAATCTTCATCAAGGACCCCAATAAATTCATTGTTATCAATATTGTATACTCCATACTGAACTTGATCAGGTATCATGCTTAAGTTTTCAAAATAATAAAGGTATGTGCCAGTAGCTTTTTGCAAAGTATCGACTTTTCTAAACAATATTCTTGGCTTCAAGTTTTCAAGAAATTCGATCAATCTCTCCAATTCTTCTCTCGTTAAATTCCTATAAGGATAAGCTCTTTTGACAAGCTCTAAAACATCTTCTATTTTAAGGCTACCGTATTCAAGTAGCAAACCTGTAATCTGATGGGCCAGTACATCCATAGGCTTTTCAGGAATATTAATTTTTTCAAACTCTTGCTTTATCGCTTTCTCAGCTATAGCATATGATTCAAGAAAAGTATCAATCGTTGTTGCGATTATTAACCCTTCTGCAATGCCTTTGAAATAATGTCCACTTCTACCTACTCTTTGAACTAATCTTGTTGCTTGTCTTGGTGAATTGTATTGGATTACATAATCGATACTACCTATATCAATACCTAGCTCTAAAGAAGAAGTGCAAACAATTCCATTTATTTCACCAGCTTTTAATGAAGCTTCTGCATCTAATCTTGCTTCTTTCGATAATGAGCTATGATGAACAAATACGTTTAAACCGAGCAATCTTAGTCTGCTTGCAAGTATTTCTGCTTCGCTTCTTGTATTCGTAAATATAAGCGTAGATCTTTTTGATTTGAGCACTTCTTCAATCTTTTTTAGTCTAGCAAAGACTTCGGGATACGTTAAAATCTTTTCAGCTAATTCTTCATGTAGCTTATTAGGTTGAGGATAGGATATTTTGAATTTCATCAGTCTTTCTTCGTATGCTAAAATGATTTCACAATTTCTTCCTTTACCTACAAGAAATTCAGCTAGTTTTTCAGGTTCTCCTATCGTTGCAGATAATCCGATTAGCTGGAATTCTCCAGTCAGGAGCCTTAGCCTTTCTAAAGCTACGGCAAGTTGGGTTCCTCTTTTGCTTTCAGCCAATTCATGAATTTCATCTACTATTACATGCTTCAAAGTTCTGAGTTGTTCTCTTATGTTTTTGCTTACAAGAAGTATTTGAAGTGTTTCAGGTGTAGTTATTAGTAAATCAGGTGGCATCAATGATTGCTTTCTTCTCTCACTTGCAGGCGTATCTCCATGTCTTATACCGACTTTAAGATTTAATTTACCGCACCAAATTGCGATCCTATCGAGTAAATTCCTATTAAGTGATCTTAAAGGAGTTATATAGAGAACCTTTATTCCTTTACTTTTATCATTTTTTATCATATCTAGAACTGGAAGAAGTGCAGCTTCCGTCTTACCTGTTCCCGTAGGAGAAATTAAAAGGACGTTTTTCTTGCTCAATATTACTGGAATTGCTTTTCTTTGAGGTTCAGTCTCTTCCTTATAGCCTAATTCATTCAACAATGCTTGCAACTCTTTAGAGAGCAATTTAAAACTCATGATTAATCAAAAGAAGTTTAGGAATAGAGGTCTCGCTCAGCCCAAAATATTTTTCTTCAGTAATGTTTGAAGACACTCTATTTCTTGATTCATAAATATCTATCTAGAATTAATACTTAATTCAGTTCGATTCTTAGAAATTATTTTTGTTAGCTCGGATTAAAGAAGATTGCCTTGAAAAAATAAGGTCTTCGTATTTATTGAAAGCCCATGTATTTTCCTTTTTGCTTTTATTGCATGCTCGCTTAAAAACAGGATATCTTACAAAGGATTTTATAATTTAATGTATCAGAGATCAAGGTAGCTAAGCCTTGGATAGATGCTAAGAAATATCAAGCTGATAGATTGAGAGAGGCAAGATATGAGGCAGAATTGGCCGAACGTTTCCTAAACGATGGTCTTTTGAGAAATGCTGCAGCTAAAGCTTATCAGGCTGTGAAAGCTTTCATTGCAGGAATTTCAGTAGATTATAGAGAAGCCCTTTCAAAATACTATCCGGGTAAAAGAAGAATTTCTCCTACAAAAGTTGTTGAAAAAGTAGATTGGATTATAGCAGTTATGTCTAGTACTCGCTTAAAAGAAATAGTATCAATTATAGGCGATGAAAAGCTTAGGTTCATCACTGAAATAGCTTTAGACTTCCATGAATTTCAATATAATGGCTTTGATATCGATAATGAGATTTCTAGATATTCGAGAGAAGAATTCGTGAAGAAAGATATTCAGCTAATTGTTGAATTCATTAAAAGCAAGGTATCTGAAATTTAATGATATCTCTCATGATTGAACTAAAATTAAGAGATTATTCTTTTGCTTTACATGGATCTTTTTACAAAAAGAACGACTTCTAATCTTATTTATTTTTGCTAAAAAACTCATTTGTAATATAAATTCAGAAAATTCAATAAACTTCTCAGCGCATTCGCTATAGCTATCAAAAAGATATAAGGTGCCACATCTATAGCAACGGTATTGCCCATATATGAGATGTAATAAAGGCCGAATTCTCCATAAATAGCTCTTCCTATTATGAAGAATATGAAAAGCGTAACTAAAAATGATGAAAGTGCTTCGAAAATTAGTGAGAATTTTTTAATTAATCGAAGAGATTTCACGATTACAATAGGAAGACCAAAAAGTAATAGGTCATTAAATTGGTAAAAAACAATGTTTTTTTGTAAAAATATTATGGATAAAAACCAAACAGCATAATAAGGCAAAATGATATAAAAGAAGAAAGCCAGTGCGCTATCTAAAATTGTTTTAATTTTACTAATTCCAATTTCTTTTCTTTTCCTTGCAATTAATATGAAAGGTATAATGAGGAAAAGTGCTAATGGAACGAGCACAATCTCGTTGGGTACGAAGAATACCAAGACTGTATCTTTATTTAAGTAAATGTTTTCTTTCTGGGAATAAAACGAAGATACCTTTACAGTGTAATTTCCTTGAGGCAATTCCAAAGTTAAGTTTGAACCATTGTATTCTTTTTCATTAACGTTTATTATGGCATTTTTTAAATTGCCGAACCAATCAAAGACTATAATGTTTAAAGTGAAAATCTCTTTTGCTTGGAAGGTTATATTCTGGTTCGAATCTATATAAATATTTTTTGTATTATTAATTATCATAATTTTTCTATCGAATATTTTTAAATAATTTGGTATGATTATGCTGTAATAACCTTTTTTCAGATATGCTGTGCCATTAATAATATTGTATTGTATTGAGTTAATAACAACTTTTAAATTTGGAAATTGTATTTCTTCGTTATTTATTTTTACTTTAAAAAAGATTTTGTAAAATATTGAGTATTCTACATCTATTTTAGTATCATTTTCTAAAAATATCATCGCAGTCAAATTATTATAATTATTCTCATTGATTTTTATCTTTTCAATTTTTATAATATAATTGCTTTTATTCAAGTTGTCTTCGAAAGTCATATTATAATTCAGCTTGGGTATCGTTATGTTTATTGGAGTTTGAATTCGAATCCCGTTTATGAATACAGTAGCATTGAATGGATTATCCTCTAAGTAGGCATTGATAGCTAAGTTTGCATACTCTTCTGATAAATTCTTTATAATTTTCCAAGCCGGCTTTAAAGATCCATCAAAAGCTATGAGACCGAAATTGGATTCAATATCGTTACCCTTTGCATAGTCCTTGTATTGATAAAAGATAACGTTCTTCGAGCCTCCAAATAATGCACCTACCAAAACATCTTTGATGAAATCAGCTTGGTTTTCGTAGGTATGTATTGAGTTATATGTTGAATAACCTGTTTCAGCAACTACTATCTCTTTGTTCCAATTCCTTACCTCTTGAATGTAATTATAAATTTCTAAGCCTTTTTTCGGGTCTCCTGCATTAGGAAAATAGTCATCTAAATAATTTGGATAATAATCTATACCTATGATGTCATAATCTATGTCTTTAATACTGTTCAAAAAGTCTTTCCAATTAGGATTGTCTACGATTACGTTTATCATAATCTTACTTTGAGTATTCTCCCTTGCGATGCTAGATAAAGTACTTAATATCTTATGAATTTTATCTGTTGACCATTCGCCTTTTCTCCAACCAACCCATTTATAGAAATCTACATGGTTTAACTCGTTTTCTATTTGCCAAATATCTACTTGCTTTGAATACCTTTTAGTTACTGAATCTGTATATTGAGCCAAATAATTAATGTAATTAGGATCATCAACACCGTTAATAAGCCAATCTGGAAGCATATCTGTTGTACCCATTCCTAAAATCCCAACTATTTTTAATCCAAGCTCTTTAGCTTTCGTTACTAATTTATCATAATAAGTGAAGTCAAAAGATTCTTTAAGTGGTTCTATGACTTTCCATACGAAACTAAATCTTATCTCGCTAAAGCCAGCTTCCTTTATCTTTATTAAATCATCATCGATATTGTTAAGTGCGGAATATGGATAATAAATTCCTATTTCATATGGTTTCTGGTTTGTTGCAAAAACATAATTATGAGGAATAAGTATTCCGAATAGAATGATAACGATTACAATGAAAAACTGTCTTTTCATGGTATTATAAATATTTGTGTTGCTACAGGTTGTTCTATTATTATAGGTTTCAAAAGATAAAGTTCTGCTCTAATTTTTGAATTATGGCTTAAGGTACCAATAAAAATATTTAAGTTATATTCATTATTTTGATTAGCAATAATTATTATATCTTTTTCGACTAAAGCTAGAAGCTTATTAGTTTCTTGGTAGTAAATTTTTATTTGAAAGGTTATATTCAAATTACTGCTTAAATTACTTTTAACGTTAAATAATAAATTAATTGATACAAGAGTTTTATTCGTAAATAAAATATTAATATTTTCTAAACTGATCGCTAAGGGTTTTTTCCAGAAATAATCAAATGTTGTTTCATAATCTATATTCTTTGCTTTTATTTGATAAAAAAGTTTTAAATTAAAATCTTTAGAAATAAGAATAATGAAATTCTGTTTTGACATGATTAAATTAAAATAAGCCTTATTTTCTCCTTCACTAAGTTTATCTATTATTGCATTGAAATCAAACATCTTAATATTGCTGTACATAGCATATCCGTTGATAAAGATGTTTTCAAGTGTAAGGTAACCTTTGAATAAAATGATAACCGGCATTCTGGCAAATATTTCATCGTTTATTATTCTTAGATTCTCCTTGGAAAAGATAAGTGGAAAATTTATCAAGATCTTGATCTCTTCAATTGGTAGAGTGAATGAAAACTTGTTGAAATAATTTAGTTTGAATCCAAATAAGGCTAAGGCATATCTGCCTTCGGAAGCTATTTGAATTTTCACAGCCTTATCTTTCTTTATCACATCGATTATTCCAAGGTTAGACAATTCTCTAAGATTAAAGTTTATTTTTAAGGAACCGTTATAGGAGGAATGGGCTTTAATTATTATGTTTTCTAAAGGATAGCCTATGTGAGTTTGAGTGATTAGTAAATCATTCAAAGTGAGAATTGCAACAGAGATGCTAATATCTTCTAAGTCATAAAAGCCGTTGTTTTTAACTGTGAAGTTCGTAAACAAAATCAAGGTATCATTAAGTAAATTAACTTTAACAGATTTTACAGAAGGAGGTTCAAGTTGAATCATGGATGCAGAAATAGGAATTGAGATAACAAAAATTGCCATAATTACAGCTATTAATATAGAGAAAATTTTGGTTATTACTAAAAGTATTTTCTTCACCAACTCTTTATTTCTTGTTAAATTTAAAAGTTATGTATTTAATTGAATGTATATCTTGTATGGATTTTGAAGATGTTTTCGGACTAAGAGTAAGGAGGAGAGGTAGAGAAGAACTAACGCATCTTCTGATTGCATGGATAAGCTTAGCTTTTGTATTTTCGATAGGATATTTTGTAAGGGCAGGTCCTAGAGCTTTCACTTTGTTTTTCGTTATAAGCCTAATTGCTGTGGGATCAGGTTTCATATTGCATGAATTAGCGCATAAATATACAGCAAGATATTTTGGTCATTGGGCTGAATTCAGAATATCTCAACAAGGATTATTGCTAACATTTTTATTTTCAGCTTTAACTCTAGGTCAAGTTGTTTTCGCTGCTCCTGGAGCAACAGTAATAATACCTGCTGGTGCAATTTTCGGTTATGGTTTAACAAGGAGAGAAAATGGCATCATATCTGCTGCAGGCCCTATTACAAATCTTTTATTAGCTTTAGTTTTCTTTTTGGCTTCAAACCTTTACACTTTCATTCCTGTATCATTTCAGAATTTCTACGCAATATTATGCTCATACGGAATTTTTATAAATGTTTGGCTTGCAGCTTTTAATCTCTTACCTATCTGGGTTTTGGATGGTAAGAAAATCTTCGATTGGGATATAAGAATTTGGGCTCTTCTCGCAATTCCTTCATGGTCAATTTCAATTTTAATTATCTCAGGTTTAATCTAATAAATTAAAAAAGAACATAATATTAAAAATTTTTATATTTAAAAAATTTCTCTACATTAATTCGGCATGAAGGTAATTGAGGTTGAATCTTTAACTAAAAAATATGGGAAGATAATTGCCATAGATAATGTTAGTTTTCATGTCAATAAAGGTGAGATATTTGGTTATCTTGGACCTAATGGCTCTGGAAAAACGACTACGGTAGAAATATTAGAATGTCTTAGAAAGCCTGATTCTGGAAGGGCAAGAGTTTTGGGATATGATTTAAAAGAAGCTAATGAGATAAAGAAAAGAATTGGTGTTATGCCTCAGAATTTCGCTGCATTTGATTTGCTCACAGTAGAAGAAAACGTAGCATTGGTTGCTAGGATATATAAAAGAAAAAAAGAAGATGTAAAGCGTGTTTTAGATCTTCTAGATCTTTGGGAAATAAGGAAGAGGAAATATGAAGATCTATCTGGCGGGACTCAAAGAAGAGTAGGAATTGCTATGGCTTTAGTTAACGATCCTGAAGTAGTTTTCCTAGATGAACCTACTGTAGGCTTAGATCCAGAAATAAGAAGAACTGTTTGGCAAGTTATTATAAAATTGAAGGAAGTTGGTAAGACTGTTTTCTTGACAACCCATTACATTGAAGAAGCTGAAAGACTTTGTGATAGAGTTGGCATTATTGTCAAAGGTAAAATTGTGGCAATAGATTCTCCTAGAAATTTAGTTAATAGTCTTAATCTGAAATATGTTGTAAAAGTGAAGAAGGATCCAAAAGTTCTCAGTATAATCAAAGATGAAGCAGAAATTATTGAGGAAAATGGATATTTTTCAATTAAAACTGATAACAGATTAATTGCTAGGAAGATAGCCTATGAATTAGAAATGAATGGATTTGAAGAAATAGAACTTAAAACACCAAATCTAGAGGATGTTTTTCTCAAGATGATAGGAGCTAAAATAACTGAAGCCGGTGAATTAGCATGAGGAATTCTTTTTTTATAGCTAATGTATTCTTCAAGAGTTGGTTAAGAAGCAGATCAGGACTTTTCTTTTCGCTCATATTTCCTGTTCTCTTACTTTCAATATTTGGTTCAATATTCAACAACCCTCAAAATATAACCTTTAGTTTATATGTTCAAAATAAAGACGTTGACAGTAATGGTAAAGCAAGTCAGTTATCAAGCATATTTATTGAAGCTTTGAATAAGAGTGGTGTTTTCAAAGTTTCTATTTTGCCTAACGATGTTGATGCACTTAACTTTGCACGTTCACAAGGCGGTATTTTTGAGCAAAGAAGAGTTATTGTAATACCTAAGGGCTTTAATGATTTCATAATAAATAGCACAGAAAAGGCTCAGCTAGAGCAAGGAATTAGCCAAATCCAAATATTGCTTAATTCAACTTATTTAAATGAAACTCAAAAAGAGATGCTCTCCAATTTTTTGAAATATATGAAGGATAGGTTAAAGCAAATAAAAATTGAAAACGTTTCTCTTGAGATATACATAAGCAAAGCAGATCCTGCATATGAGCAACTAATAAACATATTCAATAATTTCATAAGTAAATTCAGCTCTTCTACAGCAGGTATTAGTATTAACATACCTATTCAAGAAAAAGAAATAGGAGTAAGAACATTATCGGCCTCTGATTACTATGTTCCTTCTTATATAGCTTTTACAATAATGAGCAATGCCCTATTCGGATTGACAGGAGTTATAGCTGATTTAAGAAGGAGAGGCATATTCAAAAGAGTGATTGCAACACCTTTAAGAAAATACGAATGGATCTTTGGCGTTTTCTTTAGCCAATTAATTTTGATTTCCCTAGCTACTTTAATAATGTTGGCTGTGGGTTATTTTGCTTTCAAAGTCACGCCAGTTTTAGATTTAATACATATTTCTGTAGCTGTATTAGCAATCATTTTAGGAACGCTTTGTTTCACATTCATTGGAGTCGTAATAGGAACAATATTTAAACAACCAGATACTGCTGGAACAGTAGGTTCAGTAATAGCATTTCCTCTTATGTTTTTAAGCGGGGTATTCTTTCCTATCGAATCAATGCCTAACTATTTGCAACTAATTGCAGCTTTTTCTCCTCTGTATTATTTAGCCGTAACTTTAAGGGAGTCAATTATTCAAGGAGTTTTCATTTTAACAACTATTTCTATTCCAATTTTAGCTGTTTTAAGTATAGCTTTTTTGATCATTTCGCTCTATTTGACTAAATGGACAGCTGAATAATATTTTTCCTTCTAGATTGTCATTACATAAATGAAAGCCTCGTCCTTTAGGGCGGGACGAATAGACTTAAATATCTTGGAATTCCAGCGACACCCGTCTTAAGCTCAATCGTGCATAATGTGACTTAAGAAGGAGCAATCAGTATAGATTAGGATTCAAGAAATATTAGCTTGCTATAAAGAATTTGCTTCAAGCATAAGGTTTACTCTTTAAGTCTACTTTTACTCGAGAATTAATAATAGCTTAAATGCTTCATTAATTCAATTTTCTCGAGATTTCCTACAAATAAATCTTCAAAAATCATTTATTTTATATGCAAAGTTATGATACTTTTTATTTTGTAAAGAGTAAGTTGGATGTTAGAGAATTCGAAGATAAGCCTGTTCCTTTTGAAGTCATCTTAAAAATATTAGATGCTGCAAGATATACAGGTTCAGGTAAAAATACTCAGCATTGGCGTTTCATATTAATCAGAGATAAAGAAAATCTCAAGAAGCTAGCTGAAGATAGCACAACTGGCAAATGGGCTGTTAATGGAGCATTTGCTGTTATAGTTTTAACAAACCCAGTTTATCCTTTCCATTTATTAGATGCAGGTAGAGTAGTGCAAAGTATGCAAATAGTTGCATGGAGCTTAGGTATTGCTTCAGGAATATTTACAGGAATAGTTCATGAAAAACTAAGGAAAGATTTCAACATTCCAAACGATTTATACCCAAGCGCAGTAGTTGTCTTCGGTTATCCTAAGAAGAAAATTATAGGTAAAAAGAATAGGAAAAAGCTTGAAGAATTGGTGTTTCAAGAGAAATTCGGAAATCCGCTGTTTGTATAAAATTTTGTACTTTTTACGTTGAATTAAGTACAAAAAATTTAAATATTCCTTTTTTATTATTAGCTTAGTTCAAATGTCTGAATTTAATAAAGACATGATTAAAGAAGAGTTGAAAAAGGCTATTAAAGAAATGCTAGATCCCATCTTACATGAAACCCTAAAGGAGCTAGAAAAGCAAATGAAGACTATTAGCTTGCGAATAAATCTAAGCAAGGAAGATCTTGAAATGGTCGAGCCTACTAACATTGTTTTGAGGGATATTGCAAATATTTTAAAAGAGAGCATAAGAAAGGGTTTACGAGAAAAAGGAGAAGAAATGATAGATGAACTTATCTTAAATCTCCCTGAATCAAAGGCTAGCATGATAATGAAATCTTTAGCTAATGAAGATAGAATAAAATTGCTCAAAATTTTGTACAAGAATCCTATGAGTTTCAGTGAATTAAAGGAAACGTTGAATTTGGAATCTTCTTCTCTATCCTACAATCTAAGACAACTATTAAGCACGGGACTAATTGTTCATGATGAAACAGTAATGAAATACAGGATCTCTAGTAGAGGTAAAATGCTACTTCGCCTTCTCGCTTTAATACATGAAACTTTAGGAGGTGAGATCTATGAGTAGTATAAAACTAATAACAACTCCTAGTTTAGCTAAGGAAATTATCAGAATAATAAGCAGTATTGCTTTTGCTATATCATTACTGTTTCTAGTAGTTTGGTTGCTTAGGTCTGTATTATCATTAGAAAGTATAGCTAATGGTTTAATACTAGCTTCGATTGGATTTTATGCGCTTTCAACTCTCTTAACAATAGAAACAGAAGATACGTTCATTGCAATATCAAGCATCATTAATAAAGCTGGAAATATAGCGCTTTTCAGCGCAATAGTTTTCTTCATATTCAGCTTTTTCGGTTTACAAAAAATATTTACTGATTTGATATTGCCTTTATTCATCGCTGCTATTATTTTGAAATTAGCTTCTTGGTCTTTTATTACAATAACAAGCAGGAGAGATAAATATCAGCTAGACAAACATGTAAAAGAAATAGGTCCATATAGCGTAGATGCAAAACAATGGCTTCTTAGTTCTAATGAATCAAGCAAGATTGTTTTAGTAAGAAGAGGTCGCAGAAAAGTTGGCTTTGTCAATTTTAATAGTATGAATTTAGAATTTAAGAATGATCTCGGAAATATCAATCTTAAATTAAATGCACCTTTACTTGTTTACTCACCTTTTCTTAAATTGAAAGCCAAAAATATTCATGATTCTACAACGCTCATCAATGACGCTCAAAAACTACTTAATTCCATTTTATCTAGCATACCTTTTAGAAAAAGGGAATATGTTAAACTACCTTTCATATCAGTTGAAAGTGATGAGTTCGGCGAAAGAGTTAAAGTAGGACCTATTTATGTTGCTGAAGAACTTGGAAGAGAAGAAGTGAGAATTGGACCTTGGATTCGCATCTCTTCCGAGAGCAAACATAAAGGTATTATGTATTTGTTCTCCGCAAATCCTAAATATTCAATAAAATTGAGTAACGAAGAAATGATTATCATAACAAATAGCGATAAATTTATCATAAATCCAACAAGTATAAAAGTAGAATATTTAGGCTATGACATAGAAATGTCAAAAAATGAATTAAATGTTCAAGCACCAGATTTCAAGTTAAAGGTTCGTGATAACAAAATATTATTTATTTCAGGTAAAAGATCATATTCAATTAGTAATTCGAAATTGGCTGAAGACTTAATAAATGCTGCTAAAATTAAAATTTATGAGCAAATTAATTCATTAGAAAAAATTTTATACTTCGATCCTGTTTATATTATAACTGCTTTAAAAGATGTAATCGAAATGTATGGCGAGATGCTATGAAGATCGTTGAAGTTATTGATTTGTATAAAGAATACAAAGTAAAAGTAAGAGAAGGATTTTTCAAAAGTAAGATCAAGAATGTAAAAGCATTAAATGGCGTTAGCTTTCATATAAACAAAGGAGAAATTTTTAGTTTAGTCGGTCCTAACGGTGCAGGTAAGACAACTACGATAAGAATCGTCGCAACTTTGCTTTTGCCAGATAAAGGAGAAGCGTTTGTTAATGGCTATAGTATTCTCAAAGAACCTTCAAAAGTAAGAGAAAATTTGGGAATTGTTCTATATCCTAATAAAGGATTTTATTCAAGATTGACAGGTATCGAGAACCTTGTTTACTACGGTAGATTATATGGATTATCTAAGAAAGAAGCACTTAAGAGAGCTAAAGAGCTAGTAGAACTGGTAAATCTAGGAAACGATGCATATAGAACAGTTGATGAATACAGCTTAGGAATGATGGCAAAGCTTAGCATTGCTAAATGCTTAATAAACGATGCCCCAATCTTATTATTCGATGAACCTACGATTGGCTTAGATCCTCTTTCTGCAAGAAAAATAAGATCTTTAATAAAGGAATTAGCGCTTAAAGGCAAAACTATCTTGCTCACAAGTCATAATATGTGGGAAGTTGAGAATCTTAGCGATAGAGTTGCGATGATAAATAAAGGCAAGATAATTTTAATTGGTTCTCCTACAGAGGTTAAACAAAAGCTTAAGCTCAAGTATATGATTGAGGTTGAGATATTAGCAGAGGATGCAAAATTCGATAATACTTCGATAGGCGAAAGAGGTTATCCAGTTGTAAAGTTAACTTCTGAAAAGCCTACTGAAGATCTCTTAAAAGTCGTCGATGAAATTCGAGAAAAGGGCTACCAAGTAGGTTATATAAAAATAATAGAGCCTAGCTTAGAAGAAGCTTTTGCAAAAATTGTTGAAAACGAGTTATGAGAGTTATTGAACAAATTCTTGGAATTGTAGAAGCTGAGATTAGAGCTTTCTTGAGACAAGTAGGAGCATTTTTAGGTCTTTCCTCTTTCCCATTCATATTTTCCTTTGTAGCTTATGCTTTAGGTTCAGGAATGAGCGGAAAGCCAGCAGATCCAAAACTTTTATTTTATCAATTAATAGGTCTTTCGATGTTTATAATTGCGTTATTGATGACTTTTTCAGCTGCAACTTTTGTTAGAGAAGGATTACTTACAGGAAGACTTGAATATTTGTTAAGTGCTCCAATACATCCTTTTGTAATAGTAGTTGCTACAATGATAAGTAGCAGTTTATTGGGTCTTTTGAACTATATAATCATTGGAATCGTAGCAACTGTTCTAGCTTATGATATTGCTCATATTCTTAATTTTTTGCTTTCTATCTTAATATTATATGTTGCATTACTACCAGCTTTGGGATTTAGCATGATTATGCTTGCGATAGGTATAGTAGCTAGAGAAACAGAACCTTTATCAAATATGATCGCAAGCTTTATTGGAGCTGTTTCTGGCTTAATTTATCCCATAACGCTTTTACCTCCTATTTTACAACTGATAGGTAAAGCAATGCCTTATTATTATGCTGCAGAATATGCTAGAGCTACAATAACAGGATATTTAGATCTCATATTTAAGCAACCTTATTTCTTCCTTTTCCTTTATATTTTGGCTGGCTTTCTCGTTTATAAATACTTCGAAAGAGCCTTTATAAAGAAGAGAGGAACCTATGGTTGGTAGAATAATTAAGAGAATCATAAGCAAAATATTTGCAGAAGTTGAAAGAGGTTTTACAATTTATACTAGATATAAGGTTTGGCTTATTTCTGATTTAATTTCAACTCCTTTCTGGGTTCTAATGCTTTTGTATGGTATTATGCTCTATGCAACGCAATATATTAAAGATCCAAACGTCATTTCAGCATTAACATGGGGAATTTTTGTTTTTGTATTTGTTTCAACTTTTTTAGGAATGAGTAGTACGCTTGTTATTGCAATTCATCAAGGGATACTTGAATATGTGCTAATGACGAATTCAAGTATTGTATCACATTTGGTAGGTAGGGCTATAATGAGTCTGATAGATACTTTTACGATAGGAGCTGTCATATTTTTGCTAAACACAACATTGTTCGGCGCAAAAATATACTTGGCTGACCCATTGTTCTTTTTTATCTCCATCATTCTAGCACTACTATTTTTCTTATTCTTCGGTGCTACATGGAGCTTTTTTGTAGTTAACTTAAGATCTCCTTGGGTAGCAAATCAGGTTTTGCAATTTGTTTTACCTTTTTTTGGCGGTGCAATTCCAATACAGCTTTTCAGCAAGGATTTTGCAAGCGTTATATTATATTCACCATTCTATTATGTAATAGGTCCTATAATCTCTGCAGCAACAGGCTATTATCCTTTCGATAAATATTTAATGCTTATTTTCGATATCATCGCAGTGCTAATCATGGCTATCATAGCATATAGAGTACAGAATATTATAATTAAAAACGCTTTGAAAAAAGGAAAATTTTCTTTATTTTAAAAATATATTCGAGTAGTAATAGGTAAGCTTATGACATATCAGCACTTAATTCGAGGTACCTTCATCAGCACTATTGCAGGCTTTCTAATTTTAATCGTTCTTATAATATTGCAATTAAAAGGTCTTAATGCCTTAAAAGAACCCTTTACTTTAGGTTTGCTTTATGTCCTATTCATTATGGCAATATTTGCTTATTTGGAGTATGCGAAATTACCTTTGCCTTTTTATAGACTCTATAAGTATGCTATACCTGTAGGTCTTGTTATTGTATTCCTAGGATTATTATTCTTGACTTTTGGATATTTTGAAGGTGCTTATTTAATCATGTTAGGTTATTTATCTGAGCCAATAGGAGGGATTGCTCCTTTTAAGTTTTACATGAATTTCAATAAATCATTAGGATTTTCAACATACGTGCTAGGTGCAATCTATGTTCTTACTTTACCTTTATTGATATATAACTTAGCTCTAATTCCATTAATTGCAGATTTCTTGAAATTCATTGGCTTCATAGGAATTTATAGAATTGTTTTAAGTAATAGAGCTTCTATCGAAGAAGTTAAAGTAAAAGCTAATATTAGTTAAAGTATCATATCATTTCGTGAAATCTTCATATAGCAAAAAACTAGATATAGGTGAAATATACGATATTAATGAACTAGGATCTGAAGTCCAGAAACTTCCTTTTTCTCTAAAAATACTCTTAGAAAACCTCATTAGGAACATAGATGAACAAATCATAACCATAGAAGATGTTGAAAAGCTTCTTAAAAGGAAAATAGGTGAAGAAATACCTTTCATGCCTTCAAGGGTTATTCTTCAAGACTATACAGGAATACCTTTGCTAGTAGATTTAGCTGCGATGAGAAGCAAGCTTAAAGATAAGCCAGAGTTAATAAATCCAAAAATTCCCGTAGACTTAATTATCGATCATTCAATTCAAGTCGATTATTATGGCACGATTTACGCCTTTAATTTAAATCTTAAGAATGAATTCGAGAGAAACAAAGAGCGTTATGCTTTTTTGAAATGGGCTCAGAGTGCTTTCGATAATTTGAGAATTGTTCCTCCAGGAAAAGGAATTATACATCAAATAAACTTAGAATATTTAGCAAAAGTAATCGATGAAAGAAATGGCATACTGTTTCCTGATACATTGTTAGGGACTGATTCTCATACTACGATGATAAACGGTATTGGAGTCCTAGGCTGGGGTGTAGGAGGAATAGAGGCTGAAGCTGTAATGCTAGGCCAGCCTTATTATCTTCCAATTCCAGAAGTTGTAGGAGTCAAATTAGTCGGAGAATTGAAAGAAGGAGTAACACCAACAGATCTAGTTCTTTACATAACTGAGCTATTAAGAAAAGAAAATGTAGTAGGCAAGTTTGTTGAATTTTTCGGTCCAAGTCTTTCAACTTTATCTGCTCAGGATAGAGCAACGATAGCTAACATGGCACCTGAATATGGAGCTACGATTGGTTTCTTCCCAGTAGATGAGTTAACACTTAAGTATTTGGAAAGAACAGGAAGGAGTATTGAACATGTTCAAAAAGTCGAGAAATATTGTAAATACCAAGGATTGTTCTATAATGGACAAGAACCCAATTATGATAAAGTAATAGTTCTTGATTTATCTTTAGTAGAACCTAGCATAGCTGGTCCTAGAAATCCTGAAGAAAGAATACCTTTAGCTAAATCTAAAGAATTCCTTGAAGAGTTGATGAAGGAATATAAAATAAAAAATAGTCCTCGTATTCCTCATGGTAGTGTTGTGATTGCAGCAATTACTAGTTGTACAAATACGTCAAATCCTTCGGTAATGATAGGGGCTGGATTGCTAGCAAAGAAAGCTGTAGAGCATGGATTGAATGTAAAAGATTATGTTAAGACAAGTCTTGCACCAGGTTCTAGAGTAGTTGTTGAATATTTGAAAAGAGCAGGATTGATGAGTTATTTAGAAGCTCTGAGATTTCATCTAGTAGGATATGGATGCACGACATGCATAGGCAATAGCGGGCCTTTGCCTAAATGGGTAGCTGATGAAATAATAAATAATAATATTTTCGCAGTAGGAGTAATAAGCGGTAATAGGAATTTTGAAGGAAGGATTAATCCATTGCTTAAAGCTACTTTCTTAGCTTCTCCAATGCTCGTTGTTGCATATGCTTTAGCAGGAAAAATAGACATTGACTTCTATGAAGAACCTATTGGATATGATCCAAATGGAAATCCTGTTTATCTAAAAGACATATGGCCTTCCTCTAAAGAAATAAATGAATACTTGAATCTTGCAATGGATCCTGAACTTTATATTAAGCTTTATGAAGACATTTTTGAAGGAGATGAAAACTGGAATTCTTTAAAAGTAACACCTAACAAGATCTATGACTGGCCCGAATCAACTTATATTAAAGAACCTCCTTGGCTAGACGAAATTCATCCTTTAAATGATATAAGAAAAGCTAGAGTTCTTTTATTGCTAGGAGATAGAGTTACTACAGATCATATATCTCCTGCAGGTCCAATACCTAAAGATAGCGATGCAGGCCGATACTTAATTTCTCTAGGAGAAAAAGACTTAAGCACTTTCGGTGCAAGGAGAGGTAATCATGAAGTAATGCTACGTGGAGGCTTCAGTAATCCAAAGCTTAAAAATTACTTAGTAGATATACAAGGCGGTTATACTTTGTATTTACCCACTAATGAAATTTTAAGTGTTTATGAAGCTGCTATGAGATATAAGAAAGAAGGGATTCCTTTGATAATAATAGCTGGGAAGCAGTATGGAGCAGGTAGCTCTAGAGACTGGGCTGCAAAGGTAACCGCCTTGCTAGGAGTAAGAGCTGTAATTGCTGAAAGCTTTGAAAGAATTCATAGATCAAATCTCGTTGCAATGGGAGTATTACCTTTGCAAATAGATAAGCCATGGAGAGAATTAGGCATAACAGGAAGGGAAGAATATTATATTGAGGGATTGAAAGAATTGAAACCTAGGCAAGTCGTTGAAGTAAAAGCTGTTGATGGAACAAAGGAAATAAGATTCAAGGCTTTGGTTAGAATAGAGACGAAAGTAGAACTAGAATATATGAAACACGGTGGAATATTACCTTATGTATTTTCCAAAATATCTTCCTCAGCCTAATTCTTTTTTAATTTTTTTATTTCTAATTAAAATTAAATATGTTACAAATGCTAAAATAATAATCGATAATATAATTGTTGAATAATCATATAAAATGCTAGTAAATTGTCTTAAGACTATATAAGATATTTTAAAAGTATTAAATGCATTTTCATTCTCTGTATTGAGTTTAATTAGAATTTCATTATTTTTTGCATATATTATTTTGCTATTTTCAATCATTAATTCTATCCATTTATCATTGTAAAATATTTTCCTACCATTTTCTTGTGATACAAAGTTTTTATCGAAATCTATTTTTAATCCCAAAGCTGCATTTTCATGTTTTATATTATAGTTTAAAACGTTGAAATAGAAATATATTGCATAACTTTTTATTTTATAGCTCCCTGTCAAGTTTGCTAGCAATAATGAAGAAGGTGCAACTGAAATAAGAATATCTATTTTCGTTGAATTGCTCAAGTCATACTTTAAATCAGCATTAATTGCTACGATTTGATTATTTGAAAGCCTTAGCATATTTATGTTCATTTGAGGGCTGAATTGGTGCAAACTTATTTCTTCAAGAACTTTATTCGTGAAACTTTCATATTCAACTAAAGAAAGATTTTCAAGCGCTAATTTCAAGTCCTCATCAATTTTATAATTTTCCCAATAATAGGTTAGCTTTATTTTTGTAGCTTTTTCAATTTCTAAACCAAAGCCTCCTTTATTGTTGTTTAAACAATCAATAAGTATTGTTCCGTTCTGTATTTGTAAGGTAAAATTCATGTTGATTTCTCTTGCTTCAAAACTTTTTATTTCTTTTCTATTCATATCTATAATCATATTGTAATAGTATTTGCCTTCTGAAGCGATGACTAAGTATTGAGAATTCCATTCACTAATTGAAATAATTTCATAATTTGCTGAACCGAATCTACTTATTAGATAATTCAATGCAATTTGAACAACATCATTCGTTTCTTGATGAGGAAAATTCCAAATGATCAAAGCCATAATAAGGATACATACTAAAGAATTCATGAGAGAAAGATTATAGAATTTCGATTTAAATGTTTTCATTTCTAGCAAATTAGAAACTTAAAAAAGATACTATACTAACCATATAAAGCACGAGAATAGCTATTAGAATGTTTTGCAGACTTTCTCCTTTGCTTACTTGTATAGCCTTAACGAGTATTATTATCGTCCATGCTTGAAATAAAGCAAATAAAAATCTTAAAAATATTTCGTTAGTAAACAGAGAGATGAATTTGAATAAAATAGAATAAATAACTAGTGGTGTATAAACAAACGGTATAAAAGTAAATAGATATATCTTATTTCTTCTATTTTTAAAAAATAAACTGAATATAATTTCTAGAATTAAATATATTAGTATCCAGTTAATTATAAAGTTAAATAATGAATCTGAAAATTGAACTATTCTTACATCTTTAAGAAATAAAATTCTTAAAAGGATATTTGAGAATGAATAAATTTCAGGATAAAATATAACTAAAAATGGAAGGAGTGCAAATATTAATTTATTATTATTCATCAAAAGTAAAAATAGCGTATTTCCATTAAAAATATTATTTATATTTATTATCCTATTCTCGTTTTTACTGCTTGTGAGCTTATATTCGCTATTTTTGATGAATTTATATAAGCGATATCCTTCTTCATTCAACTTATACCTTTTCTTCTCATCTTGTATGATAAAATTAGACAGAACTGAAAGATGATGATATATACTTCCAGTGCTTATCCCCAATTCTTTCTTCAATTCAGAAAAACTCATCGATTCATTCATAGCTAGCAATTCAATAATCTTAATTCTTATAGGATGGGAAATTAAATTGAAAAGAATGATTTCTTTTTCTTTTTTCACAAGTGATAAATGGATAGCTATTTATATTTCTTTTAAATTAATTTAATCGAAAATTAGATTTTTAGTTTCAGGCCCCAATATGAAAATTGCAATCGCTGCAATTGCAGAAATGCCTGTTATGACGATTAAAGGAATGGTAACCTCCTTTGTTATGCCGATCAATGCACCAAATATTATAGGCGCTATGGTAGCGATTATTTTACCTATACCTTCAGCTAACCCAAATGCTTTTCCTCTTAGTTTAGTCGGAAACAATTCGCTTGTATAAGGATATACTGAACCCCATGCACCTAAGTTAAAGAAGCTAACAGCTAATAAAGATAAGGAGAAAAGCAAAGGATCTTTATAAAATATTCCCATGCTGATTCCTGTTATTCCTGTGAAGAACAAATAAGTTACTAAAGTTGTTTTTCTTCCAATTTTTTCAACTAAATACATAGCAGATAAATAACCAGGTATTTGGAATATGAAGGCAATGATCAAGTATAACCATATATTTCCGTATAGCTCAGCAACTTTTAAAACCTCAGGCAACCAAAGAAATAAACCGTAGTAAGTATAATTCAATACACACCAAGCGATTAGCATTACTATAACTCTTAAAGCATATTTTGAAAAGAGCTCTTTATAACTTCCTTCTTCCTCAATTGCTAATACAATCTCTTTCGAATTTACTTCTTTATTAATTATTCGAGAAATCACGTTAGCAGCATCTTGAAGCCTTCCTGTTTTAGCTAAATAAAAAGGTGATTCAGGAACGTATAGTCTGAATAAGCCTATCGTGAAAGCTGGAAAGGCGATCGTCAAAAACAATCCTCGCCAATTGTTCGCTAAACCTACAAGAAATATATATGCTAACAACAAAGCTAATAAACTACCAAAAGGCCAGAATAAATCTAAGCTAACCATCAAATTTCCTCTCTTTCTCCTAGGTAGAAATTCGCTCAATAGTGCAGGATCGACGACAAGCATTCCACCTAAGCCCATACCAGCTAGGATTCTAAAAGCTAATAGACTTTCATAATTGAAAGAAAGTGCTGTAAGAGCTGTGAATATGCTGTACCAAATAAGTGAAATTTGAAATAGCTTCCTTCTTCCTATCATGTCTGATAGTCTTCCAAAAATCACAGCTCCTATCGTGTCACCAATTAATACGCCTGAAAGCAAAATACCTGCTCTAAGACTATCTAAAGCAAAGATTTCTATAAAAAGAGGCAAAGTAAATGATATTATAATTATCTCCATAGCTACAAAGCTCCATGAAATACGGGCAATCCATAATATTCTATTCTGAGCTTGAGTAGGCTTTTCTAAATCAAGGAATTCTTCAATCCTCATTAAAGCTACTAATCCATTCTTACTTAAATTCTTGATTATAAATTAGTTATTATGCCAAAAGTAGCGATAATAATGGGTAGTAAAAGCGATTGGGAATATATGAAGGAAGCATTTGAACTTTTAAAATCTTTCAACATTGATGTAGAAGCTAAAGTTGTTTCTGCACATAGGACGCCTGAATACATGTTTAACTTCGCTAAGAATGCGGAAAATGAAGGTTTCGAAGTAATAATTGCAGGTGCAGGAGGAGCTGCACATTTGCCGGGTATGGTAGCTTCATTAACTACGTTGCCTGTGATAGGTGTGCCAATACCTACCAAACAATTGAATGGTCTAGATTCTTTATTTTCTATTGTACAAATGCCCTATGGCGTTCCTGTAGCTACAGTAGCGATCGGCAATGCAAAAAACGCCGCTCTTCTTGCTTTAAGAATATTATCAATTAAATATAAAGAGATAGGAGATAGGCTTAAAATTTTCATGGAGAATATTAAAAATGAAACGCTTTCTTCAAAGCTCGAAAGTTAAAATAGGAATATTAGGGGGAGGTCAATTAGGATGGATGTTAATATTAGAAGCTAGGAAATTCCCCTTTGATTTTTATGTGCTTGAAAAAGATAAAGAAGCTCCTGCA
>JAVVGF010000002.1:0-223474 GCA_032249235.1 Thermoproteota archaeon
TTTGATAAATAATTCAAAATGCCACTCACAGTTACATAAACACTTTGAATAGCAGAGCTCGGAAGATTTTCTATTTTAGCTTCATTCTTAACTTTCTTCAACATGGTTTGCAATATTTCTTCTTTTTTAAAATTCGCTTTAACTAGCTTCTTAATTTCTTCCATCCATTCATTTATCTTCAATTTTGTCAATTCAAAGATATTCTGAGGATCATTTCTAACACCGAAATGAGGAACTAAAAGCATTCTAGGTTCATAAGAAGATAAATTATCTACAGTTTTCATAGCTTGAATTGGGTCGAAGCTAGGAGGTGGAGTAGTAGGTATCATGATATTAAGCTTAGGTTGAACAATTCCTACAGCATCTGCAGTGAATAATGCTTTTTTCTCGATTAGCAATATGGAGATTTGATGAGGGGCATGGCCTGGAGCATATATGCATCGCAATGTTAAATCTCCTAATTTTAATTCAAGTTCATCCTTAACGATGTTAATTCTTTCAGCATTTACAGGCAAAGGCAATCCAAAGCTTTTAAGCTTTTCTTCGCCGAATATTTCTTTAGCGCTTTCTATTAACTTTGAAGGATCTACGAGATGTCTTTGCGCTCTTTCATGAGCAATTATCGTAGCTTTCTTAGCTATATTAGCAATATGCCCTGTTGCTCCTGCATGATCTAAATGAACATGCGTTGGTATTATATAAGTTAAATTACTAGGTTCAATTCCAACACTCAATAAAGCATTAATGACATTCATGTAAGTTGAGGCATATCCTAAATCAATCAATGCAAACTTATCGCCAGATTTGACCAAATAGCACGCAACTGCTTTCTCCTCGTTATATGCTAAAGTATCAATTAGATAAATGTTCTCAGTTATTCTTTCTATTTTCACATAGCATATTATGCATGCTCTTTTTATATCTTTTGAATGTTAGAGTATTGATGATTAAGGTAATACGAGAATCAAAGATTTTGAATATGATCGAGAATATTTCACAAAAGACTTTAATTGCTGAAGCTGTATCTACATGGAGCAAAAAAATTCCTCAGGAAATTGAAAGAGAAATGGATGATGCAGAATTTGAGAACAAAATGAAAGTTATAAAAGAAGCAGTAAGAGATGGCTATTCTTCCATATTAGAGATGCCAAACATACATGTTCAAGCAATAATGCCTAGACTTGATACTTTAACTCTGGTATCCTTCTCAACTGGAGCAAATTTTCTTCAACAATCCTTAAGATATACAGTTCCTTTAATAAAAGAAGAAAAAGAAAAGTTTTCTTATGTATTCATACCTAATTCTTTGAAATCGAAAGAAAATGCAATAATTAAACATGTCGAAAAAGGATTCGAGCTATATAATGAATTAGTTCAAAATTTAAATGTCTTAGAAACTAGAAAGCCAGAGGAAGATGCAAGATATCATTTACCGATTTGTATAGGAACTTTCATTTCAGCAAGCTTGAATTTGAGCCATATTGTTCATATGCTTAGCTTAATTAAAGTGCATGAAGAAAACAATATTCCAATACCTTCTACTTGGAAATGTTTTGTTGAAGAATTAGTTAATAAAATAAGTTACAAAGAATTTGTTTATAATATAGCTAAAGAAATAAAAATTGGAAAATTTTATCCGAATTCATATCCATTAATTACAAATAATATTATGAAAAAAATAGAAAAAGATTTTGAAATAAATGGAAAAAACGAAATAAAATTATTAAATTATAACTTGAAAATTCTTGAATACTTTACAAAAGATGAAATAAGAAACATAATAATAAAAGGAATAAATAACGGTGAGTTTAATGATTTCAGCGATATAGTATTCGAGTTCGCAGTAAAGGAAAGCGGAATAGCAAGGCACCAAATTATAAGACATCGAACAATTCAGCAACAAAGCATAAGTATTTATGATGTAGCAAAAAGATCTGAAATTTTAATTCCGGCATCGATTAAGCAAAGCAAGCTAATAAATCACTATGTCGACTATTTGAATAATTCAATTTCCTTGTACGAAGATTTGAGAAATGAAAGTCAGAATGATGCAGTGTTAATTTTACCTTCTAATTTAGCTTTTGTTAGTAAATTAAGGATTGATGGATATAATATATTCAATTTTAGAGGATTTTTGGGTAATAGATGTTGCGAATTAGCACAAGCTGAAACTCAACTCATAGCTAGCTTAATAAACAATAAAATAAAAGAAGTCTTCGAAAAAGAAGGATACAAAGAATTGACTTATATCTTACATGCTAATTGCTTTAAGCTTAGAAAATGTCCTGAATTAATTGAAAGAGCAATGTATTGTAGCATATTTAAGAATAAAAGTTTCGAGAAACCATTATTTAGCTAGATTACTCAAAATCCTTGAATAGTTTATTGAATTTCAAAAAACATTCATATAATTTATTTCAGTTCTTAATAAGGGCAAATATGAATAAGATATTAGCTTTAATTGCAAGTCTCATAGAAGATTTCATATTTATAATAGTTTTGCTCATAATCTTACCTTTATTGGGTATTTATTTACCAAGTTGGTTCATAGCTTTGATTTTAGCTATATTGATCATAATTAGCGCAATAACTTATAGAGCGCTTAGCGTTCTGAAGAAACCTGCAATTTTAGGCAAAGAAGTTTTAATAGGAAAAACAGGCGAAGCAATTTCTGATTTCAATCATGAAGGTTTAGTTTATTTAGAAAACGAAGTATGGACAGCAATATCGAGAAATGGAAAAATAAAGAAAGGAGATAAAGTCATAGTTAGAAATATTCAAGGAACCAAATTGATTGTTGAAAAGATTTAAATTTTGTATTTCAACAAAAGGCTAGAATTGCTCACCACGCTTATTGAACTAAATGCCATAGCTATTGCAGCAAAAATAGGATTTAGCAATATTCCTGCTATTGGATAAAGCAAACCTGCAGCGATTGGAATTAGAATAATATTATAAAAGAAAGCCCAAAATAGATTTTGCTTTATTTTACTATAAGTTTTCTTGCTCAATTTGATAGCCTTGACAACATCCAATATAGAATTCTTAAGCAATATTATTCCACCTGTTTCTTTAGCGATATCAGTACCGCTTCCTATAGCTATGCCAACGTCTGCAACAGCTAATGCTGGAGCATCATTTATTCCATCACCTACCATGATTACGACTTTTCCTTCATTCTTTAAGCTTTTCACTATATCAGCTTTCTGAACGGGCATTACGTTTGCGAAGAACTTGTCTATGCCTAATTCTTTTGCTACTGCATTAGCTACTCTTTCATTATCTCCTGTAATCATAGCCACTTCAATATTCATCTTTTTAAGCTCTTCAATCGCACTTCTTGCTTCTTCTCTTATTGTATCTGAAAAAGCAAATATCGCAATTATTTGGTTGTTTAAAACTAAATAAGATAATGTCTTTCCTTGATTTTCTAGATCTTCAATTATCTTCTTTTTTCTTTCATCCAATTCAATTCCTAACCTTTTAATTATTCTTTCATTTCCGAAATAGATTTCCATATCTTTTATTCTTCCCTTCACGCCTTCTCCAGCGATTTCTTCAAAGTGATCTAGTTCAGATAGTTCAAGCTTCCTTTTGATTGCTTCATCAACTATTACTTGAGCTAAAGGATGGTTAGACAATCTTTCCAATGAAGCTACAAGGCTTAAAATGCTGCTTTCATCATTTTTAGAAAATATGATTATATCAGAAATTTTTGGTTTCCCATAGGTCAATGTTCCTGTTTTATCAAAGATTACGACATTTGCTTTATGGATTTTCTCTAAATACTCTCCTCCTTTAATTAGTATACCTTGCTTAGCTCCTTTTGAAGTTGCGATCAACAATGCTGCAGGTGTTGCAATTCCTAAAGCACATGGACATGCAATTATTAAAACTGATATTAATATTGAAAGAGAAATTGCTAATGGTAAATTCCAAGCCAAATACCAAAATGCAAAAGAAAGTATCGCTATTAAAACAACTATAGGAACAAAAAATGAAGCTATCCTATCTGCAAGTCTTTGAATGGGTGTTCTAGATAATATTGCATCTTCTACAGTTTTAATTACTTGAGATATAAGCGTTTCAGCTCCTACTTTCGTTACCTTAATTTTTAGGAAGCCTGTTTTGTTCATAGTACCACCTATGACTTCATCGCCTGCTTTTTTCTCGACAGGTATACTTTCACCAGTTATCGCTGATTGATCTACATATGAATAACCATCAATAACTATTCCATCACTTGGAATTTTCTCACCAGGCTTAACTAATATTATATCTCCTGCGTTCAATTCATCTACATTAACTTCCAATTCTTTCCCCTCTTTCAATAACCTTGCTCTTGAAGGTTGAAGTTCTAAAAGACTTTCAAGAGCTTCTGCTGCTCTATGTTTCATTATTCTCTCTAGCGTCCTTCCTAATAAGACAAAACCAATTATTAATGTAGATTCAAGAAAATAACCCATGTTTGCTTCAATTATTTTAGGAATTAAATTAGAACTCTGAAGAACAAAAATTAAACTATATATCCATGCTGCTGAAGTTCCTATTGCAATTAAAGTATCCATGTTTGCTTGCCTAGCTTTAATAGCATCAATCATGCCCTTGTAAAAAACTAAGCCTGGATAGAATTGAACAACCGTAGCTAAAATTAAAAGGATCCAATTCGAAAAATTAATGATCTCTAAAAATAAAATTATTATGCCAAATGAGATAGCAAGAAAAGTAAGAATTTTTAGATTTCTTATTTCCTTCAAAGGAGCTATAAAAGATTCAAGGCAACCTGAGCTGCAAAAATAATAAGTAGTCCCCCTTCGTGTTATCTTAAAGGGAGTTTTGTTCTCATCGACATACATTCCGCAAACTAAGTCTTTAGCCACGGAATTACATGCGGTAAACTTTATATAAAGCTTTAAAATTAAAACTAAAAAAGATATGGCTAAAGCTATAGATCCTGTTTGCAAAATGGAGGTAGATACCTCAAAAGCAAAATTCAAGAGCGATTATAAAGGCAAGACATACTATTTCTGCTCTGAAAACTGTAAAAAGAAATTCGATAGTTCACCAGCTACATACGTTAAGTAAAACAAAAATTAAAAAATAAAAATATTATTTTAATTTTTTAATCTTCTTCTTGATCTTCTTCTCCTGCTGGATGTATAATTAATAAAGGCTCGTTTTTAACATCTTCTGACTTAGGGTGTTGACTTACTACATAGTTTATTACAATATTTACAGTATATGTACCGTTCATTAAAAATAGAGTATACTTAGTATTATCTAAGTTTAATTTTATTATGTTATTTGCAATTGTTATTGTAATATTAAATTCTGAAAATACTTTCTTTAATTTCTCAACATGCTTTAATGCAATAGTATAATTACCTGAATCTTTTATTATTATCGTAGCGTTATCTTGAATAGTTCCTTTTCCTCCTGGAGAAAGTTTTCCTAGATCGAAATGAGCAGGAATTATTTGAGCTTCTTCCTCTCCTTGTACTTTATAACTTATAAAAGCAAATGGACCGTAACCGTGGGATGCCATAACTCCTACAGAAACACTTATTGTTGCAAGCAACGCTATTGCTATTATCGCTATTTTATTGCTAAGTATGGACATCATAGGAAATTGGATGCAGAAAATCGATATAACAAAATGCTTTTAGACACTTTACTAATTTTGTAGAACGCAATGTTCAACGTTTTTTAGAATTTATAAGCTCTCTAGATATGAGATAATCGATAATTTGTTCAACACATTCATTAGGATTTAATTTATTAGTCTCGAGCACCAATTCAGCATTGTTAGATTCTTCATAAGGATCTTGGAGACCAGGAACCGTCGATGCTAAGCCTTTTTTAGCAGCTTCATATATTCCTTTCTTGTCTCTTTTCATGCAAGTTTCAATATCACACTTCAAATAAACTTCAATGAAATTTTTAATTTGAGATCGGGCTTCATCTCTATAGCGCTTTTTATTACCTGTAGCAGCAATTATAACATTAACTCCATTATCAACAAGCAATTTTGCAATATAAACAAGAACACTATAAAACCAGTCTCTTTCTTCTAATGAATAGGTAGGTTTAGGAGTTAATATTTTCCTCAGCTCATCCGAATCAAGAATTTGAACTGAAATTCCCATGTTTTGCAACGCATTCTTAAGTAGAGAAGCAATTGTAGATTTACCTGAAGCAGGTAAGCCAGTAAGCCAAATACAAAAAGATTTCATGAAAAGAGTGAATTCACAGACTTATAGTCGAAATGCTCACTCTCTAGAACATTGTTTATGAAATTGAAGAGAGCCTTTCTTGTTTCATATTTCAAATTAGGATACCAAATAGGACTCGCTATGACAAGAGCACGCCATGCATAAAACGGCTGCAGTACTCTTAATATTTCTTCATCATTTGTTAACTTTAAATAATTTTCAAAAAATTTTTGATAAAGAAATTCAAAAGGACCTTCTAGTCTATTCCATCTTTGTAAAGAGAAGAAAATATAATTTATCGTAAGAGCAGTTAAATCATCTGCAGGTTCTCCAAATTCTCCTCTGCTCCTATCATTTAAAACAAAATCAGCTTCATCAACAAAGAATATGTTCCAAGGATGGAAGTCTCCATGAATTTGACTAGCTCTATGAATGAGCTTCTTCAATTTCCATCTCCATTCAATTAATCTTTTTTCTATTTTTATGAAAAAGTTTTCATCATAAAATTCACTCTTTGTAGGATAACTATCGATTAAGCCCATAATACATTCTCCATGACCTAGAAGTTCTCTTATTCTGCGAACGTATATTTCTTTATCCTCTGACTTGACTGAATGAATTTCAGCAAGATAATTAGATAGCGAAATACAACGCTTTATATCAAGCTCATTTAAAGAAGCTGTATCCCTTATTCTTTCTAAATCTAAATAATATAAATTACCTTTAATGAATTCAACTAAAATGAAGGGTTCGCTGAATTTCAAAAGAGGAAAGAGTTTGCCTTCTTCATTAAAATAACCTAAAGCTAAAGCTCTTGCATGCTTAGGCAACTTATTATAAGATTCATAAGCCAAAATAAGAGAATGAAATCTATCAGCTCTATATTCATGACCAAATCTATCAGCCCGCATAGTTTCAAGAACTGCTTTATTCAATTCTTTTTCAACTTGAAAAGTTATGATTATGGGCATGCCATAGCCGTAGCCTTTTAAAGATCCTTCTTTTATTTCTATTCCTTCTACGCTAACTAACTTAACGTCTTTATGAAATATTTCTTTTAAGAATTCTTCGATAAATTCTAATTTTACATTCATAACTAAATCATTTATTATAAATTAAAAAGCCAATATTCAAGACCTATTCTTGTTTCACTTCCATGCCCAGGATAAACAATTGTTTCTCTTGGCAATTTAGCAAGCTTTCTTAAGCTATTAAGCATATCTTGTTCATTGCTATAAGGAAAATCTACTCTCCCATATGTGCCTAGGAAAAGCGTATCGCCTGAGAACAAAACTTTTTCCTCATCATTATAAAGACATATTGAACCTGGTGTGTGACCTGGAGTATGAATGACTTTTAATTCAAAAGAACCAATATCTAAAGTTTCTTCACCTTTCAAAGTTATATCTGGTTCTTGATATTCTAAATCTTCAGTAATATAAGGATATTTTTGATTAAAGAATTCTTTCATCAAATCTTTGTCTTTTTCATGAATTGCAAGAATAGAACTACTTAGTAAAGATTTCAATTTTTTATTATGTGCTGTATGATCGATATGAGCATGCGTATTTATTATGTATCTAACGTTCAGTCCTTTATTCTTGACAAATTTATATATTTCTTCTGCACCAAGCGCTACATCAATAATACATGCTTGCTTTTTTTCTTCATCATATACGATATATACATTATTGTCTAAAGGAGGAAGCATCAGAGTCTTTATTTTCATATCTAGATTTTATTGTATTAGCTAATATATGAGCACGCTCTAATGGAACAGATACACAGCCTTCGATGGTTCTTTTAAATATATTGAACGCACCTTTCAAAGTAACTCTTTGACCTACGCTGACAAAATATTTTCTGTTACAGACTTTAATTATAAAGGCGATTTCTTCATCACCGTCTTTTAAAACTCCTTCATCATTAAACCATTCAATCTTTCCAAATAATCTGCTTTTTGCTACTCCTATTGTAGGCCAATCGAGCATGAATCCTACAAAACATGCGAGGCCAGCTCTATAAGGATGTGCTTCTCCATGTCCATCCACTAAGTAAACATCAGCCCTCATGCTTGCTTTCTTTGCTAAATTTACCATTTGAGGCCCTTCTCTCAGGAATAACAGTGTAGGTATATAAGGGAATTTGACTTCATCTATGCTATATTCTTCATGCAGGACTTTTCTCTCATTTATATCATAAAAAGAAATAGCAGTGATAATTTTATTACCTAAGTATGCAGAATCTAAACCTGCTACGACTTGAACATTTTCAGGATCCTTCTTAATCAAATTCTTAGCTATGAATCTTTGAATTGTTCTAGCTTCGTTAACGTTTATTTTCCCTTCTTTTAATTTTCTTAATAATTCATCAATTGATTCCACTAAGATATAAAACTAAAAAGAAATTAAGGAATTGTTGCTCTCCTTATTGCTTCAACAATTTCTTCTTCATCTATTCCATAAAGTTCAACTTTTCCTACTTTTATGTATCTCTTAACATATTCTTCGATATATGATTCATCAGCAGGTGCAAACTTAAGACCAGCTTCGAGAGCTTCCAAGGCTTCTGGAGGATAAATGTAGAAATCACCTGATATGTGTATATTCATTATCAAGCCACGATCGGTTGAAGCTAAAACAGTTATGAAACCTGTCTTTGTATCGATAGTTACAGCTTTAACATCAGAGGAAGCATTGATATTCTTATTTCTATATTCATAAATCCATTCGCTCATGGTATGTTTTTCTATATGAGATTTTAATAACATGGCTTCATAATCTGTGAGTCTTTGATTTGTAAAGCTAATTCCAAGTTCTCTCTTCATCACAGACTTTATAGTCTCTATGAAAGTTGAGGGAGAGTATTCTTGACCTAATTCATATTTTAAACTTGTGAAATAAGAAGGGGTAGCATAAGGTAAAGAATTAATCGTTAAAACTCGCTTTCTATATTCTTCATCATTATCAACGTTAAAATAGAATGTTATGCCTAAAGCATGATTTATTCTAAATACATCTACATATGCAAGCATTCTCTTATTGACATAAAGACTGTATGGTTCTTCATAAGAAGCATTAATATTGAGCTCTCTTAAAGCATTTATCATGATATCTATTATTTTTCTCTTCATACTATCAGAAGTAGGTCTATTATCTTTTAAGAAAAATTGCACTGCCATTTGCTTATCTGTGAAGAATAGAATAGGGCCGCTTGTAGGTCTTCTACCTATATTGAATTTCAGAGCCCTTATTTCTTGGATGTTTATTACTTTCTGAGGTATATGCTGAATACCTAATATCACAGAACTAGGATTACAATAAGCGATCCTCAAAGTATTGCTTGCTCTTTCATTTCCTACACTTCTTAAAAGAACTTCACTTACAGCTAAATTATATGCTACATCACCTATTTCATTCATAAAACGCCAATAACTCATCGCTAACTCTTTGAAATTTTGTTTAAAAGACTTTCTATTTCATGAATTTATGAAATTTTTTGTTACTTTATCATAAACTCTCATTATATCGTTGAAATCGTAATCTAAGTAAATCTCTGTAGTTCTTATACTGCTATGTCCTAATATTCTTTGTAACGTTCTCAAATCTCCACCTTTTGTTATCCAATAGATAGCCATTGTATGCCTTAACTTATGAGGCGTTATTTGATATGCATAAGAAAGACCTGCTTTAAGAGCACGTTTTTTGATCATTTTCTGAATTGCTCTTACGCTTAAATCGAAAATTCTTCCATGTTTTTTGCTTCCTAAATACTCTTTTAGCATAGCTAATGTTTGTTCATCTACAGGTATTAGTCTAGGTCTTTTTATTTCGTAATGACCATGATCAACGATTTTAATTATCCTTCTAGAAAAATCTATATCCTCAACATGTAAATTTGCGATCTCGCCTACTCTACAACCCGTAAACAAAAGTAATCTAACTATTATTTTATCGCGTAAATTATCGAAGGATGAAAGAAACTTTTGTAAGTCTTCTTCTTTTATATAAATTTGTTTTGGTTCATTTTTTAAAGAAGGAATAGGTATTTTTGAAGCATTTTTATTCAAGAATTTTAAATATTTTTTCAGAATTATTGCATATAATCTTAATGTTGATGGTTTCATACCTTTAAATTCCAATTCTGTTAAATAGCGCAATACGTCTGATTCATTGAAATCCTCTTTGTTTATGTAACTATGAAATTTCTTTATAGCTATCAAATAAGTCTTCTTCGTATTTTTACTCTTACCGATTAGGCTTGCTAGGAACTCAAGAGCGGGTTCAGGTAAATCCACGAGAAAAATAACAGAATTATTTAAAGGCTTTTCTCATCTTTTTCATTTAGATATCTGATTTTATTATAGAATGATAAGAAAAGTTCAAAAAATAGGTAATTCATATTACATAGCATTACCTTCGAAATGGATTAAGGAATATAGCATAAACAAAGGAACTGAACTTAAGCTAGAAATGAAAGAAGATGGGAAGCTAGTTGTATCACCTATTATAGAAGAAAGTTTAGAAGAAAAAGAAGTAACGTTGAATTACGATAAAAACACAATAGAAAAGAAAATACTGAGCTATTATCTCATAGGATATAACATAATTAAAATCGTAAATGAAGAAGGATTCAAAACTGAAGAAAGGGATGATATAATTAAAATATCAAGGAAGTTAAGCGGATTGGAAATTGTGGATGAAAGAAGAGATCTGATAACTTTACAAAACTTAATAGATGAATCTTCGATAAATCCTATCAAGTTATTATTTAGAATGAGCGCAATAACTTCTACAATGTATGTTGATGCGATAAAAGAAGCCTTTAACAAAGGAGAAATTTTAGAAATTGTTTATAAGAGAGATGAAGAAGTCGATAGGTTATATTTTCTACTAGTCAGACAACTTAGGACATTGATATTGAGGCCACATTTGCTAAGTAAGCTTGAATTGACATTGTTAGATTGTTTAGATTTGAGAATAGCTGCGCATTTCATAGAGAAGATAGGAGACGAAGCTGCGAGATTAGCAGAAATTCTAGGTTTAAATAACGAAAAAATTAAAGCTCAATTTTTAAAGAATTTACTTGATGTAGCGTCTAATTTACAAATTCTTCAAGAAAAAAGCCTAGTATATTTCGTTAGGAAAAAAGGAAATGTTGAAGAAATAAAATCAGAACTTCTTAAATTAAAAGATGAATTAACTCAGCTTAGCGAAAATTCGAGTTATCACGAAATAATTATATTGAATATATTAAAAGAAATAATTGATTTCAACGTAGATATTTGTGATTTAATAATGTATCCTTAAAAAAGGATTTTCTGATAATAGAAGTATGAAGGAAAGAAAGTCAATAACAATAGTGCAATTATAGATATTATCATAATAATATCAGTCTCTAAAGTTTTATTAGTTTTAAGCGAAGAATTTGTTTCAGAAATAACTTCAAGCCTTATTAAATATGCATAATAATACACAGAGATGCCGCTCATTATCAATGCTACCAAGGCTAGATAAACACCTAGTATGCTACTAAAAGCCACATTCAGGAATAGTAAAAATTTAGCCATGAATCCAGCAAAAGGAGGTATTCCTGCTAAAGATAATAGTGCTACGGTAAAGGTTGTTGCAGCTAAGGGATCTATTCTGAAGAGTGATAACAACTTATCGTAAGGACTTTCACTACCTTCACCAGTAATACGATTTGCGACTAAGAAACTTATAGCTTTTGCAATGCTATAAGTCAGAACATAGAATCCTAAAAGAGGTAGGGTTTCTGAAGGAAATACAAAGACTAATGCCATATATCCTGCATGTGCTACAGAAGAATAAGCTAAAAGCCGCTTAATATTCCTTTGAACTAATGCTATGATGTTAGGCACTACCATTGTAATTAAGGCAAGAAATGCCAAGATGTACCTAAACCAAGGTTCTAGGTAGAATATTGGTTTAAAAGCTGTGCTTAATAACAAAGCAATAGCTATTATCCCTGTTAATTTTGCAGTCGATGACAAGTATGCTGCTATGCTTGTAGGAGAACCTTGATATGCATCGATTGCCCAAACATGCAATGGGACCAATGTTGATTTTATTCCTAGAGAAGCGATTATTAATAAAATACCTAGTATTACAAAAGATTTTTCAGAACCTAACAAGCCGTTTTCAAAAAAGCTATATAAAGAAATGAATGAAGTGCCTCCAGCGATTCCATAAATTATTGCTAATCCATATGCAAAGAACAAAGTAGATAATACTCCGAATATGAAAAATTTCACAGTTGCTTCAAGCGAAAAATAATCTCTCTTGAATTGTGCTACTAAAACATATGCAGGAAAAACGCTGGCCTCTACAGCTAAGAAAAGTAAAATGAGATCTCTTGTCGATACTGCGATAAGCGAAGCAGCCAACGATAATAAAAGCAGTGGCTGGGCTTCTCTTTTGAGAAGTTCCTCACTCAATGCTGAAAGCGATATGATAGCGCCAACGATTAAAGCTATCCATGAAACTATAGAGAAATTATCTACGCTTATTAAATTATTGAAGAATAAAACTTCAACATTTCTAGATAAGAAATAGAAAGATAAAGAAAGTGAAAATAGCATGAAAATATAGGATAATGTTTTCGCAAGCATAATTTTCTTGACAAGTGTTATAAGAGCTACGACTATTGCTCCAAATAGAAGAATGATAATGGGAGAAAAATAATAAGCGAAGCTATAAAGATCTTGATCTATGATTAGCGGCATGTTATTTTGCTTCTTCCTCTTTTAGTTTTCTAATCTCAAGAATATCAACACTTCCATATGTTCTATCCATTTCTATAGCGATTGCTAAGCCTAATGCAGCTTCTAAAGCGATAATTATAATAACTAATACGCCCAAAACTTCACCTAAAGAACCTTTTACAGTTGCCAATGTACCAATGCTTAATATCACTGCACTCATTGCAATTTCTATAGATATTATTATTCTTATAAGATGTCTTCTTGCAAGAATACCGTATATTCCTATAAGTAATAAAGGAAGTACTGCAATTAAAGCTATTATCGCATTCATTTTTCTTCGCTAGCAACGTAAATTGCTCCTAAATAAATTGCTAATGCAGCCAATGATAGAATGAATAAAGCAATACCATAGTCATTGAATAACAATTTTATTATTAGAGAAAGATTCGATGAAAAAGATGTATAAAAATCGCTTTTGGAGATTAATATCAACGAAGCGATTAGTACTACTATTAACAAAGCGTTTATGAAAGCTACTCTAGATAGTTCTTTAGTAGGAGGAATATCTATAGTAGGTCTTGTTAGCATCGCTGCGAATATTATTAATACTAATACACCTCCTGCATTCACAAAAAGATAGATTAAAGCTAAAAACCATGCACCTATTTGAATTAGAGCCCATGCACTTGCAACATACATTCCAACTAAAAATACAGCTGAATATAGTATGTCTCTTGTTTTTATTGCAAGATATGAAAAGAACGTAGCCCATGCAATCGCTACAAGATAAAGCAAAGCATTGTTATCGATCATTAAATCCATTGTCGCATATATCACAATTCGCCGATTTATATTTTTATTGCCAAAGCTTAACAAATTTTATATTCAACTTATAACACTGTTATATTATGTCAGAGGAAAAGTTTAAAGAATATGCACATCCTGATGTTCTAGTAAGCACAGAATGGGTAAATACACACCTTAATGATCCAAGCATAAGAATTGTTGAAGTAGACTATGATCCAATAGCAAACTATTATGAAGGACACATTCCTGGTGCAGTTCTATTTGATTGGAAAAAAGACATGAATCATCCTGTTATAAGAGATATTTTAACTAAAGAACAACTTGAAGACTTGTTATCGAGAAATGGAATATCCAATGAAACTACAATAATACTTTATGGTGACTATAATAATTGGTTTGCTGCTTTTGCATTCTGGATACTAAAATACTATGGTGTTGAAAAGGTAAAATTGATGGATGGAGGTAGAAAGAAATGGATCTTAGAAGGAAGACCGCTCACAAAAGAAATACCTAAATATCCTAGAGCAGTGTTTAAAGCTAAAGAACCTGATGAAACGATAAGGGTATACATGGATTATGTTAGAGCAATATTGAAGATGAAAGATCATGTACTTGTAGATGTTAGAAGCCCTAAGGAATATACAGGTGAAATCCTTGCACCTCCTGAATATCCTGAAGAAAAAGCACAAAGAGGAGGCCATATTCCTGGTGCTATTAATATACCTTGGTCTTTAGCTGTTAGAGAAGAAGACGGTACATTTAAACCGAGAAAAGAATTAGAAGAAATATACAGAAGTAGAGGAATAACACCTGATAAGGAAATTGTCACTTATTGCAGAATAGGTGAAAGAGCATCTGTTACATGGTTTGTATTGAAATATCTCCTAGGTTATCCGCATGTAAAGAATTACGATGGATCTTGGACTGAATGGGGAAGTATAATTAAAAATCCAATCGAAAAATAATCACTTTATTTTTTTAGCTATTAAATGATATAAATTTCCTTCTTTTTTGTACTCAACAAATTTTTGTCCAGTTTGTTCTTGCCATCTCATCATTTCTATGGGTGCAGTAGGATCATCTGAAACAATATGAACAACTGTTCCTATTTCTGAATTAGAGAAGAGCTCGTTTAATTTAGCCAATACCAAAGAGCATTCAACGCCTATTTCAAAAAACTCATAATCTGGATATTCAGAAAAACACTTGATTTTATAATCGCTTATTTTCCTCCATATTTCTTCTTTCAATTCATTAATATTTTTATAAGAGATTCGAATTGTTGATTCAAGAGGTTTTAGTTTAGCGATCCATCCTTTGCCATAAGGATCTTTATTTAACAGTATTGGTTTAGTTAACAAATCTTTATTCACTTCTAACAATTCACATTTAAAAGGTGCACGAATAACATCGAATCTCCTAACGGCTTCCAAAGAACAAATTATAGAATTAAATTCAAGTATCTTGCTTTCGAAAAAACGAACATTAATAAATTTTCCAGAAAACCAAGCTAGAAAAGAATTTATTCCTATTAGGAAGCCCCCATTATCATTTCTTAGCCAAGTATTATTATCTAAATTATACAGTAAGTCTTCAGGAAATATGCATCCCTCAATATTCATCTGTATTCTAATTCTTGAACACGTGTTACTTTCTTTTGATCTAGATACAAGTCTTCCCTCTTAAAGCCAACTATGCTCACTACGTGCGTATGATAAATTGCTTGTGGAGGACAATAATCTACACACAAACCGCAATACATGCAATGTTGTAGATCAATTTCAGGTATCATTGCAGGCTTTCCCTTTTCATATGGAACCATGAAGATACACGTATTAGGACATACTTTTGCACATATACCACAACCTATACATAACTCATCGTCAACTTCTAAGGCTCCTCTAAATCTTTCTGGGAATATTATCGTTTTAGTAGGATATTCAATCGTCGGACGTTTGAAGAATACATACTTTGATACGGTGAAAAACGCTATTAAAGGTCCTAGAATTGTTTTCTTTAATTTTTCTTTGAATGTTTGTTTAGGATACACCTCAATCATTCTTCTATCAACGTCGATATAAACTTATTAGCTCATGAATCCAATGCTAACAAGATAATACTTAAGAACAATTACTATTAATAAGTTGGCAATCGATAAAGGTAGAAGTTTCGTCCAGCTAAGATTTAATAACTGATCTATTCTATAACGTGGAAAAGCTGCTCTTATCAGTATGTACAGAACCATGAAGAAATAGGTTTTTATCATTAGCCATAAAGGCCCGCTCATCGGCGCCAATATACCTGGAAGTGTTGGGCCTAACCAGCCTCCAAAAAAGAAAATAGCTAGTAAGGTTGCGCTTACGAATGCTCTCACATACATGCCCATAATTAAAAGTAAGAATGGAGAAGCACTATATTCTGTATTCCAACCAGCAATTATTTCGGATTCTGCATCAGGTATATCAAAAGGAGTCCTTTCTGCTTCAGCAATAGCTGTAATTAAAAATAATATGAAAGTAAGAGGTGCTAGGAATATTAACCACATATTCTTTTGCCTTTCTACTATTTCATAAAGATTAAGCGTTCCTGTTAGCACTACAACAGCAGCTACAGATAGTAAGAAAGGAATTTCAAAGCTCAAAAGCTGTGCAGCAGCTCTAAAGCCTCCGATTACGCTGTATTTATTATTACTAATCCAACCAGTAAGCAAAATGAAAATGGGATTAAAGCTAAGTATTACGAATATTAATAGAACACCTACTTGAAAATATTGAGATACAATTGCATATTTAAACAATCCAAACCAACTTATGAATGGTTCGAAAATAAGCAAAGTATTCGCAACTACATAATCATAAGGCATTATAATTATTAAGAGCAAAGAAACACCAGTAATAAAAACAGGCATCGAGAGAAAAGCTATTCTGTTCGCTTTTGCAGGTACAATTATTTCTTTATTCAATACTTTCACGAAATCTGCTATGAGCTGCAAAATTCCCCATTTTCCAACATATGTGGGCCCCATGCGTTGCATAGTTCTTGCCCAGACCTTTCTTTCAACATAAATGAAAATTAAAGCGTTTATTAGAATGAATATTATAGCAAGTATCATAGCTACGATAACTCTTAAAGCGTCGATGAGCAAAGGATAAGATTTTAAAAAAGTTATTATGCTATCTATCATTTTATCGATCAATTTCTCCTAAACATGGATCGAAAGAACCAAGAATTGCATATAGATCGGCTATTTTTGAGCCTTTCATTACATTAGGTAAACTCATTACATGAACATATGCAGGGCTTCTTATTTTAACTCTATATGGCTTAGGCGATCCATCGCTTACAATCATGTAACCACATTCTCCTCTTGAATCTTCAACATATCCATAGCCTATACCTGGTGGAGGATAAAGAAGAGCTCTATGTTGGTAAGGACCAGATGGCAATCTTTTCAATGCTTGTCTAACAATATTGATGCTTTGCTTTATTTCTTCTAATCTTACATATACCCTATCAAAAGTATCACCTTTCTTACCTACAGGTATTTCGAAATCAATAGCTTCATATGCAGCATAAGGTTCATCTCTCCTTAAATCTCTTTTTACACCACTCGCTCTTAGCATTGGTCCTGTCCAACCCAGCTCGATTGCTTTCGATGCAGGTACAGGGCAAATATCAACAGTTCTTGCAAGAAAAACAGGATTTTCATAAATTAATTTCTCATAATCTTTCAGATTTCTTTCAACATAATTAAGAGCTTTTTCTGCATAATCATTGAAGCCAGTAGGCAAATCATACCTCACACCGCCAACTCTAAAATAACCGAAAGTCATTCTTTGACCGCTCATCATTTCCAATAGATCTAGAATTCTGTCTCTATCTCTTAAACCCCATGGAAATGCGGTAAATAAACCTACATCTGCAACGAATGCAGAGAACCAAACTAAATGGCTTGCAATCCTTGTAAGTTCGCATGCTATTACTCTTAACCATTCAGCTCTTTCAGGTACTTTCGCATCCATTATTTCTTCAACAGCTTTGACGAAACCATATTCCCAAAACATTCCGCTTACATAACAAAGTCTATTCAGATAAATCGGTATCTGGAAGTAATTTCTGAGCTCGCATAGTTTCTCTATTCCTCTATGAATATAACCTAGTTTTACATCTACATCGATGATTGTTTCTCCTTCAACAGTTATTATTAAATCCATTGGACCATGCGTTGAAGGATGTTGAGGGCCTACGTTAATGACTAATTTCCTTACTTCTCTGCCTACAGTTTTTTCTTGCATACTCACCATTTGTAATCTTTTCTCAAAGGATATCCAATCCAATGATCAGGTAATAAAATCCTTCTTAGATCAGGATTACCTTCAAAATAAACTCCCATAAGATCGAAGGTTTCTCTTTCATGGAAATGAGCTCCTTCCCAAACTGGAACGAGTGAAGGTATTCTTGGATCATTTCTATCGATAAGCGTGCCTACTATTACAAGACCGTTAGCTTCTAACTTTCTGCAAATGAACATTACTTCAATTGAATTCAACCTATCTACAGCTGTTACAGCAGAAAGTAAGACAAAACCTGCTTCTTTCAATTTCTTCGCAGATTCCAACCATTTATCTTTAGGTATCTTAGCATAGTATTTGTTCTTGTATATTTTGTATAGCTCAGCATATGGTAAAATCTCTTTCAATTTTTTCTCTAAATCTTGACTCATACTCTCCAATCTTCCTTTACTATAGGATAACCTTCCTTAGGCAAAAATTTCCTTCTTATTTCTCCTTTCATTATTTTCTCCTCTAATTTTATAATTGCTTCGATCAAAGCTTCTGGTCTTGGAGGACATCCTGGAACATAAACATCTACAGGTATCACTTGGTCAACACCATCGACGATGCTATACATTCCTTTCCAAGGTCCTCCGCATATAGAGCATTCTCCATATGATATCACATATCTTGGCTCAGCCATTTGCTCATATAAAGTCTTAACTACTGGTGCAAGCTTATGAGATATAGGACCTGTAATTATTAATAAATCACATTGTCTTGGGCTATTTCTTGGTAAAACACCAAATCTTTCAAAATCATAATTAGAAGCGCCTGCAACCATTAAACCTTCAATTGTACAGCATTTTATTCCAAATACCAAAAGCCAAAGTGAATTCCTTCTTCCCCATATGAGCAATTTATCTACAAAAGGTAGCTTTTTAGGATCTACAATCCATATCTTGAAATCTTGCCAAATATCGAGTAATCTCATGAGCTTAATAGAATAGTGCAACTTCTGTTATTTATACTTAGACCCATTTTAGCATTTTCTTCTTCAAAGTATAAATAACGCTAAAGATGGTTACTAATAGGAGCGATATCATGCCTATTAAACCTATCAAGCTCAATTGTATCGATTCAATAGCCCAAATTAGTGTTAAAATAGCAATTATGTCAGCTACAAGATATGCTATACCATAAATGTAATATTGAACATTCATTCTTACCTGAGCTTCTCCTAATAGTTCTTCTCCACATTCATATGTTGAAAGCTTGATCTCCGATTTGCTCGGCTTATGGGTTAATTTATAGTTTAGATATATTACTAGAATTGCAAATGTTAAAGATATTATCAGAGCAATAGCAAGGGCAATGAAATCTAGCATCATGATTTCTTCAATTATCAGGTTAATATTCTTTAACCTCTGCGTTATATTAGTTTGTGGATAAGATAAGAGCTGACGTAATAGTGATAGGAGCTGGAGCTGCAGGATTGAGAGCCGCAATAGAAGCTGCAAGCATTGATTCTAAATTGAGAATAGCACTGATTTCAAAGGTATATCCTATGAGAAGTCATACAGTTTCTGCAGAAGGAGGTGCCGCTGCTGTAATAAAAGAATATGATAATTTTGATTCGCATGCTTATGATACAATTAAAGGTAGTGATTTCCTAGCAGATCAAGATGCTGTTGAGTTATTCGTCAGACTAGCTCCTCAAGAACTTTTGAATTTAGAGAAATGGGGTCTTCCATGGGCAAGAGATGAAAATGGAAGGATGGCTGCAAGGGCATTTGGAGGTATGTCTGTTAAAAGAACATTCTTTGCTGCAGACAAAACAGGATTTTACATTCTTCACACTCTATTTCAAAGATCTCTGATGTATGATAATATTGAAAGATATGATGAATGGTTCGTTACTTCTTTAATTGTTGAAAAAGGAAGATTTAAAGGATTGACTGCAATAGATATAAAAAACGGCACACTACATTACTTTGAAGGTAAGGCTGCAATAATATGCACAGGAGGTATTGGACAACTTTATAAGACGACATCTAACGGTGCAATAAATACTGGTGATGGTATGGCTCTTGCTTATAGAGTAGGCGCGCCGCTAAAAGATATGGAATTTGTTCAATTCCATCCAACAGGTCTTCCTGGAAAAGGTTTTTTAATAACTGAAGCTGCAAGAGGTGAAGGAGGATATCTTTTGAACAACAAATATGAAAGATTCATGAAAAAATATGCACCTGAAAAACTGGAACTTGCAGCAAGAGATGTGGTTTCAAGGGCTATATATTACGAGATAAAAGAAGGAAGAGGTTTTGAAGGAAAATATGGAGCTTATGTCGGACTTGATATTAGACATTTAGGAAAAGAAGTCATAGAGAAGAAATTACCTACAGTTAAGGAGATGGCTGAAAAATATGCAGGAGTTGATCCATACAATGAATTGATACCTGTAAGACCTACAATGCATTACATGATGGGAGGAGTTCATACAAATAAGAATGCAGAAACTCCAATAGCAGGATTGTATGCTGCAGGTGAAGCTGCATGTGTTAGCATAAATGGAGCAAATAGATTGGGATCAAATTCCTTAACAGAATGTCTTGTTTTCGGGGCAATAGCTGGAAGAAACGCAGCTAACTTTGCATTAAGACACGATTATGTCGAAGTAAATAAAGAGGAAGTATTGAATGAAGAAAAAAGAATATTTGAAGGATTGCTTAAAAAAGAAAACGGTATACCTGCTTCAGAGATAATTTTTGAATTGAAAGACACAATGGAGGAAAAAGTAGGAATAATTAGAAATGGAAAAGAACTTGAAGAAGCTTTCGCAAACATAATGAAGCTAAAGGAAAAGTTCAAGCAAGTAAGCGTTTTGGACAAAAGCAAAATCTACAATACTGATTTTATACAAGTTTTGGAATTAGATTTCATGCTAGATGTTGCAGAAGCCATAACTTATTCAGCTTTGAAAAGAAAGGAATCTAGAGGAGCGCATTATAGAATTGATTATCCTAAAAGAGATGATGAACATTTCTTAGCACATCAATTGATCTATAAGACAGAATATGAACCGAGAATAGAACTTTTACCTGTTGTAATAACTAGATGGCAACCTATAGAAAGGAAGTATTGAGATGAGCGAAGTAAAAATATTAGTCAAACGTTTTGATCCTGATTCTAAAAAAACATATATTAGCGAATATAAGGTCTTAGCTGAAGATGACACAATGGTTCTAGATGCTTTAATTCATATAAAGAATAAAATAGATAGGACCTTAACATTTAGATATTCATGCAGAATGGGAATATGCGGTAGTTGTGGAATGGTGATAAATGGAAAACCTTTGCTAGCATGCCAAACAAGAATAAAGGAATTAAAAGAACCAATTGTTGTAGAGCCGCTTTATAACTTCGATATTATCAAAGACTTGGTTGTAGACTTTGAAATTTTCATGGACTATCTTAAGGAAATGAAACCGTATATAATAAGGAAAGAGGAATTGAAGGAAGTAATAATAAAACCAGAAGAACAAGAGGTGATAGCTAATCCTAGCGCATGTATAAATTGCATGTTATGCTATGCAGCATGCCCAGTATTTGGTTATGATCAAACGTTCAAAGGACCTGCCGCTCTTTCATTGTTATATAGATACCTGATGGATCCTATAGACCAAGCTGAAGAAGAAAGACTTAAAATTGCGAATAATAAAGATGCTGTATGGAAATGCAGTTTTTGGGGCGAATGTTCAAATGCATGTCCTAAAGGTGTTGATCCTGCTTTTTCAATTCAAAGATTAAAATTAATGCTTGCTATTAAATCATTGAGATGAAGACAAAAGTTGGATATTTTAGGAATGCTAGATATACATTCAAATTTTTAAGAGAAATCTCAAGCTTCGTAATTGCACTTTATGGCATATATTTGTTGCTTAAACTCTTATCTTACAACAATAAATCATATATGATTCTATTTTCAAGCCCTCTGCAAATTGCTATAGCTATCATAGTAATGATTTTTGCATTGATCCATTCTATATCTTGGTTTTATTTAATGCCTAAAATAATTAGAATTAAAATAAATAAAAAATATATAAATAGCGAAATAATATTTGCTTCATCTTTGTTGATTTTCATATTAATTTCAATAATTTTAATAATTGCATTAATATGAGTAGATCTCATGCAATCACTTGGGCATTATTTGCTGCAACAGCAACAATAGCTGCTTTACTATTTCCTGCATTATTATTTTATTTAGAAATAATGCAATATTTTGGTTATGATATAACAAGACTAATCAATCAAATCATAAATAATATAATCTTTAGAGTAATATTTTTTATAATAATTGCATCTGGAATATATCATGGATTCTATCGTTTTAAAGCGATATTACAAGAACAAGTACCTAAATTTGAAAATCAAATTGAAATATTAATGCTAGGAATTGCTATTATTTTTATAATTATAGCATTATACGTTACTATAATAATCTAATAAATGATTTTTTTCTTGTAGTTCTGATACTACTATTTTGCCATTCAGATTTTTTGATAATTCTTTTATAACACGCTCTAGATGATCCTTGTCTATTAAGCCATGAACAGCCTTTCCAATCATATTTTGAGCAACTCCTTTGAAACCAATTTTAAGCATGAAGTTCATCAAGTATTGAAGATAGTTATCTGCAAAGCCTGCTTTAATTGCAAATATTCTTGCTTTATCGAGCAATGAATAGGCATCATCTATATGTTTCATTAAATCTTCAGCTAAAGCATTAACAATTTTTTTCTTCTCTTCAGATTGCAAAATAGTTGCTTTATCTATATTAGAAATTACAATCGATACCAAAACATCATTTTGATCAACTTTGAGTTCTTTAGTTTTACAAATACAAGGTCCTCCTGCTTCAATGATTAATCCGCAAGAACCTTTGAATGAAGATAAGCCGGCTACGGTACCTAAACCTGTTAAGGACAAAATCTCTGCTTCATGAGCTATATTAGCAAGTTCACAATAAGGAGCTTTAATATCGAATAAATCGGCAATTGCAAAAACAGCACCTAAAGCACCAGAGCCGCTTGTTCCAAAGCCGCATCCTATAGGTACTTCTATTTTATGAACTAAACGAACATTTTCATTAATTTGAAATTTCTTTTTGAATAATTCAATGACTTTTAAGCTAGTCTTTCCCTCTTCCTTAATTCCGTTTATGAAAACCTCATCAACTTCACTTATCTCAGCATAAGTATAAGTTCCTAATTTAAGCCTAAAACCGCCACCTTTAGCACCTTCTAATTCTAAATCTCTGTTTCCTTCATAACAAATTTGAAAAATGCTTGAAAGACCTGCTGGAACATAAACTGTTCTAGATCTTTCTTTCATAAACTCTAGGACTTATAGCACCTAGCACTATAGATAATATTCCTGCAATAAAGCTAAATATAGCAGCTTCTCCAACGTTAAAATAAGAGACGAAGAAATCCTTCAATGGAAAACCTACCAAATAAGAGAAAACTATTAGTATTATACCAATAAAAATTGCCAACATGCTTACAATTGGAACGTTTCCAGATTGCATTTTTATAGCCATGGGCATGATTGGTGAAAGATATCTTACCAATAAAGGCACGATCACATACATGAAAGGTAGCATGGTAACAACCCAGTAAAGCATCAAACCAATTGCTAATATTAGCCTACCTGTCAAAGATAAATCTCCTATAGCTTGAATAAGTATTCCTAAAGAAAAAGCTACTCCTATACCTGCAATGAAATTCCCTACAATTAAAGTAACTAAAGTAACCCATACAAAATCTTGCAAAGTATTATATCTCTTTATAAGATAACCAAACAATAAGAATCCTATAAAGTTTGCTGGAACTCCAGCAGCTAAGGAAAGCAAAGGATTGCTAAGATGCATAGGCCATAAACCTGCAACATCGCCTAGAAAAGTGCCTATTGCTGCACCTATTGCAGCCACCCACGGGCCGCCTATGAATGCAAAGAAAGCTGGTATCACTACGGTTGGTCTGAAGTGTCCAATGCCCCATGGAGTTGGTATCATGGAAAATGCAACGATTGAAACAGCATATAATGCAGCACACATCGCAGTTAATGCTATAAATCTTGTTCTTCTTAATTGCATAAGATAAAAAATTTCAAAAGACTTTTTTATACTTAGTTATAGATGTTTAAACAATTTAATCAAAAAAGATCTGAATCTTGAACATAACTTTTGCCCAATTTCAATGCAATATAAGCTTTCTGAAGTTCAGAACCCAAATATGCAGCATGATCTATTTTTGAAATTAGGCCCATTTCAGAAATTTTTCTATAAATCGCTGAAGGATTCTTACCTCTTATTATAAGCGTAGTCCTAGCATCTCTGTACGATGCCTTATAATGAACAATTATTTCTTGTTTATTTCTATCTATGTATATTTTAAACCAACCTTTAGGATCATGTATATAATAGCCTTCATTTCCTTCGACATAAATAACTTCAGCATTCTCTTCTTCTGGAATTTCGTCTTTCAATTTTTTGTCTCTTAATATTAATAAGTCATAACCAATTCCTTTAGGATAAGTATTCTTTAATCTTGATATGAAGCCCATTTTGGTTGCTATGCCTAATTCTTTGATAACGCCTCGGCATTTATCGCTAACCTCTGTACTCAAAATAAAAGAAGCTCTTAGCTCATATGCCATCATAGTTAATAAAGCATTCATTCCTGGAGTATCTGCATCGATTAATTCTGTTATATTACCCGTACCTATGAGTATGGGTAAACTTGGATTTCTTTGCCTTAAAATTCTATACGCAACTAAAGAATCTATAAAGGATTTAGAAAAAGGAGGATCGAGGATCACATCAGCTATGAGATTTTTATAACCTTTATTTCTCGCATTGAGAATAATTTTCTCCAATAATTCTACTCTCTCTTCATGAAACTTAGGAAAATATGATGTTGATAAGTCAATAGGAACTACTACATAATGAACATTGTCTTTTACAATTACTTTATCTAATAAACTTAAATCTAAACTTATAACCATATCTATACCTGCCTTGATCGCTTCGTTTATCTCTTCAGCTTCCATGGAATCAATGCTTAGAGGTAAATTTGTTACTTCCCTTAAAGCTTCTATAATTTTTTTAATTTTATCAGCATTGTTTTCGCTCGCAATCATTCCAATATCGATTATATTCGCTCCTGAATTTGCATAATACAAAGCTTTAGCCTTTAGTTCATTTAAAGATAACTCAGGAGCGTCGACAATTTCTGCTATAATTCTAACAGGGAAATCTATTCCATATTTTAATCCTCTTATTTCATAATTTCCTTCCTTATTAGCTATTTTTGAATCATGTTCTATCTTAGATATTTCATCTTCAACAAACTTCTTTAATCGTTCTTTTATTAGTTCGTCAGCAGGTATTTCCTTAGAAAGTTCGCTAATATTAAAGTTGTTGATGACAAGAGGAATGTCATATGCATGCTTAGGTCCTTTAACAACTTTTATTCCGAGTTCTTTTTCAATAATACTTAGATCTCCTCTTACTAAGCCCGGTACCATTATACATTCAATATCTCGGGTTATATGCGACTTTATTTCTCTAAGAATATAAGCAGGTCTCATAAGAGAAGCGACAGGAAAGTTGAGAACTACGACCTTAACTGGTTTATTGCATTTTCTAGCCTGTTCTTCAACTATTTTACTGGCTAATTGACCTGTTACTAGCAAAATAACCATATAACGCCGTTTAAAATAAGATATACAATTTAGATAATATACTTATGCCTATTAAAGAGAAACTGAAACTCATATTTCAGCCTAACATTATTTATGAAGGTATAATAACTTTTGAAAAAGAAAACGGATTGCCTCATATGGCATCGATGGGATTTTTATTCAACAATGAATTTGATATGATTGTAAGACCGTTTAAAGATACGCAAAGTTACAAATACATTAAGGAGAAGAAGAAGGCGGTGATGAATATTGTAAATGATGTAGAATTATTTTTTAAAGCTACATACGGAGAATTTTCTCCAGACGAATTTCAACCTTCATACAAACTCAAAATTCCTAGACTTAAGGTTTCTAATCTTTACATAGAAACACAGTTAAAAGAAATAAAAGAAGATGATGTTAGAGCTAGTTTCATATTAGAACCAGTATATGTTTATGCAAAGAAGGTTTATGAAAGACCTTTTACTCGTGTTGAATTTGCGGTTATTGAAACTCTTATACATTCTACAAGAATCAGAGTATTTTTAAATATGAAGGTATACGACGAAGTTGAGAGGATGATTTCTTTGATAGATCATTATGAAAAATTAGTTCGCAGAATTGCTCCTAATACAAAATATCAAGAAATAATGGAAAAAATAAGCAAAATAGTAGAAGATTTATTAAAATTCAAAAGTGATAATTGAAACACCCTCGAGGCTTCATTTTGGAATTGTCAACATAAATAACATAAATTATCCACTCTATAAGTGTGCTGGCTGTGCTATCCAAGAACCTAGACTTGTAGCTTCGTTTGAAGAAAATGATGAATTGATAATCGAAGGAATCAACAGAAGAGAATTAATTGAAAGATTTATTGAATATGCGAAGGAATTCAATAAGAAAGTAAAATTCAGAATTTTAAGCGAAATCCCAAGCCATGCAGGATTAGGTTCTACTACACAAATTTGCTTAAGCTTTTCCTATTCCTTGCATAATGTTAACAAGAAATATTTTGATCCATACAAAGAAGCTAAAAAGTTAAAGCTAGGAAATATTTCTGGAATAGGAATTGCGGCATTCATTAACGGTGGCTTCATTATAGATTCTGGTAAAAATAAAGATGACGATATTGCAAATGTTGAATTCAGATGCAATTTTCCAGAAGATTGGGTATTCCTTTTAATTTTGGATAAAAGATTGAAAAAAGGGTTATCAGAAGAAGTAGAGTATGAAATCATCAAGAGACTTCCTGCTACAAGAAAAGAGAATATCGAGGAAATGTATGATCTATTGCAGAGCATGAAAGATGCGATGAAAGAAAAAGATATTGAAAAGTTTGGTAAATCGTTAACTAGATTCCAATATTTAGTTGGTTTTAATTTTAAAGAAGCACAAGGAGGAATCTTTTCTTCACCTATTATTCAGGAATATGTTGACTTTTTACTTAAAAATGGAGCTTATGGAGCTGGCCAAAGCTCTTGGGGTCCTTTGGTTTATGCTCTTTATCAAAAAGATAATCTAAAAATAAACATACTAAAAGAGAAATTATCAAAAGATGTAGAAATTAAAATTGCTATAGCAGATAATTATGGATACAGGATTAAGAAGATATGAATTAATAGATAATTTTCATAATATATTGTGTAATGTTAACTCTTGATGAATGGTTAAAGATATATGAGGACATTGCAAAACGCTTAAGATTATCACCTGTGGAAGATGAAAGAGCAGCAGAAATGCTAAATGTTTTAATAAGAAATAGGGGATTAGAACCTTCTCAAATAAAGCCTCTAATTGTGGGAAAACATGCAATCGTTGTTGGTGCTGGTCCTTCTGTGCTTGAAGATCTTGAAAGCTTAAAAAGAATTAAAAGAGAAAATCTCGTATTCATAACTTGTGATGGTGCTACAAAAGCGTTTATGGAAGTTTTTGAAACCCATCCTGATATCATAGTTACAGATTTAGATGGATATCCGAAAGAGCAAGTTCTTTGTTCAAAATCTGGCAGTATAGCAATAGTACATGCACATGGAGATAATAAAATGGAAATTGCTACGTATGTTCCAAAATTAGAAAAAGTAATGGGTACAACGCAAGTGAAACCAAAAGAAAAGGTATACAACTTTGGAGGGTTTACAGATGGAGACAGAGCAGTATACATTGCAGGTTATTTTAAACCTAAAAGCATTACTTTAGTAGGGATGAACTTAGAAGAAGAAGTCGGTAAATTTTCAAAGCCAATAATTTTCGATAGAACTAAAAAGATTCAAAAATTAAAGATAGCGAAGGAATTATTGGAGCTATTTGCAAAGAAAAACATAGAAAAGGGCAACGAAATACAATTATTTAATCTCACAAATGGAGGTGTCGAAATTGAAGGATTTAAGAGAATAAATATTAAAGAATTTATAAAAATAGTTTATTCTTAATCCTCAATTTTTTCAATATACATTAAAGGGTAGTTTAATTCTTTTATGAATTTTAAACGACCTGTTGCAATTATTTTACCATATTTAACTTTTATAACCACATCGATGTTATCTTTTGATATTTCGTTGTAATAATATGTATTTTCTTTTTTAACCTTACTCTTAAGTTTAACATTTGCATAAATTCTGAATGGCTGAGAAAGGATTGCTTCCTCAATAGCCTTTTCTATGTATTTCTTATTTTTTCTTCTAAAAGGAATACCTAGAAATTGGTGATATACGAAGCCTAATGCTATACCTAGCTCGAATATGGCTCTTTCTTTTTCATTAATGGATTTATCGAAGAAATCTTTAGCAATATCTTCCATATTTAAGTAATAGTATATAAATAATTTTTGATGTTCCTCAGATGTACAAATTGTAAATTTCAAAGCTCAGATTTATCATTGAAAAGATGCCCAAATTGTAATGGCTTCCTAATCCTCGAACTAGATAAAATTCCATCTGAATTGGTTGTAGAAGATAAAGAAGTTGGAATTTGGAGGTATAAACGTTTCTTCCCTAAAATAAGTTCTAGAATAAGCTTAGGTGAAGGAAAAACGCCGATTCTTAAGGCTATAAAGCTGAGTAAAGAGTTAGGATTAGAAGTTTACTTAAAAAATGAAGGATTGAACCCCACGGGAACATTTATGGACAGAGGCTCTGCAATATATATTTCTTTTTTAAAAGACATAGGAGTAAAAGAAGTTAAATGTTTTACTACTGGAAACTTCGGGTGTTCGATAGCTGCATATTCATCAAAAGCTGGTCTAGAATGTGAAATTTTCGTACATGAAAAAGCGAATCATTTTAAATTATTGCAAATGGTTTGGTTCGGTGCAAAAATCAAGATGGGATACGATAAGTTAATTATGAATGAAAAGAATTTGATAACCCAAGCTGATCCTTTATTCATCGAAGGTCTTAAAACGCAAATGTATGAGGTTTTCGAATATTTTAAAGAAGAAATACCAGATTATATCATTTTGCCTATAGGTTCTGGTGCCAACATATATTCTTATTTCAAAGCTTATAAGGAGTTGAGCAAAATCGGACAAATTAAGAAAAAACCATTATTCGTTGGTGCAAAGCCAAATTCAGAAGCTGCAAAAACTTTCATTGATTTAGATCCTTCTTTTTTATACTGTGAATCTTTAATTAAAGAAATCAAAAGAGAAGACATGTTTATCGAAGAGGTTGCGAGCAAAGAAGAAATGATAAACTCGATGTCGATTTTTGCAAGAGAAGAAGGCCTCTTAGTTGAACCTATTAGTTCAATAGCATTATCTGTTTTATACAAATTAAGAAAGAAACAACTAATAAAGGATAACTCAAGAGTTCTCATTGTTTTAACAGGTTCAGGATTGAAAGAAATAGGAAGCATGGTCCTTTTAAATAAACGTCCTATTAAGAAAATAAAAGTAGGTCATGAACTTGGCTTTACCAAATTGAAAATCTTAGAATTGCTTAAGGAAAAAAGCATGAGCGGTTATGAATTGTGGAAAAAACTAAAAGAATTTAATATTAACATCAAATTATCTACTTTATATGAACATTTAAAAGAATTAGAAGAATTAAATTTAATATCTTCAAACATACAAATCATTAAAAATAGAAAAACAAACATTAGATCTTTAACTAGCTTTGGAGAGAAATATTTAGAGACGTTTAAGAGAATTGAACAATAAGTACAAAAAGGTTATTTTTTATAGAGGAGTAAAGATGAATAGCATATGAACAAAAAGATACTTGTAGCAGTAATAGCGATTGTAGCGATTGCTATAACAGTAGGTTATGCTCTAATAGTGCCTGCAATGCAATCTGCCTTAGCTCAACAACAACAAACTAAACAAATAACTTTAACTATTGAACATAGAAGATTTGCTTTTGTAAAGGAAAACTTCATGAACGTAACGGCTGGAGGTTGGACGATTACTATAACAAATGTTAGCGGAAATGTGAAGGCGATTGGAATTTTGCTGTTCGATCATAATAAACCTAGAGAAGGATTTAGCTGGTTTAAATTGAATCCTAAGGTAGGAGATACCATTTCAGTAAATCTTAGTGCAGGGAATTACACATTAAGAGCTTTTATATTTGGAAGTATAAACTCAACATTAACTCTAACAATAGCCTATCCTTAAATAAATTTTTCATAATTTTTTTAGAAATTCAATTGCAAATTTATCAGCAAGCTTTTCATTACCTCTATGTTTTTTCATAGAATATCTTATTACATGATAAAATTCATGTAAAACAATAAAGGGATTATAAATATATTCGCCTTTCTTAAAATAAATTGTATTGTTTTTAGGAACATAACAAGCAAGTACATAAGCTTTGCCTTTAGGCAATCCTACTTTAATTTTTGGTTTTTCAACTCTATAATGTTGCGAAAGAATCTCTAATGCTTGCTCAGTCTTTCCATCTAATATCAATTGTATTATTTTAGTTCTTTCTAGTTCTGCTCCCATTATCGCTAATTAAAGAATATAGCCAGTGTTTATTAATTGGTGCAACTAATTGCGGCATGCTGGGAATTGTAGATAACCAAAATGCTGGAAGTAAAGTTATGAAGACATGAAGAGTATTATAAACAGATGTAAACAAAAGTATTAACAACAATTTACCTTCAAAAGTTGCAGCACTTAATCCTGTTATTTGAGGAATTGTATTGTAGAGATAATTTATGAAACCAGAGAAGATGGTGGTCAGAACTACATAATTAGCGAAAGTCATCACTGCATTTCTGATAATTATAGCGAGAATTATTGCATAAATCAATCTAATATTCAAATTATTACTCTTAATAAATTTGAAAGCAAAATAAGCAGAAAATACTGTTGTTAATTCTGCTAATAACTTTAGCCCAGGTCCAATTATTGGGTATTCAGTATATGGAAAATGAAGTAAAATAAAGTGAAGTATCGATAAGATAATTGCTACGAAAGGCCCGAACAGAAATAAAGATAGTAATACAATAATTTCTGCAGGATCAAACTTCAAGTAAGGTAAAATAGGAAAAGAAATAAATTTAGAAACTGTTGTAGAAAGAATATAAACTATTGCCGCTAATAAAGCAATGATCGCTATTTTTACGCTACGCATAAGCTCAGATAGAATTTAAAATATTTATATGTAGCTACAAAAAAATAAGTAATGAAAATATATTATTTGACTTTGATTAAACTAGTAGAGTTTGGAATACTGAAGGGATCTATAAGGATTTCAACTAGTAAACTTGCTAAAGCTTTGGGAACAACTCAACAAACTGCATCGAGACACTTGATAGAATTAGAAAAAGAAGGGATGATTAGAAGAGAAATAGATGGAAGAGGAGAAACTATCTTTCTTACTAAGGAAGGCAGGAAATTTCTAGAGGAGATTTATTTACTTTTAAAAAGAAACTTAGAAGAAGGAAAGAGTATGATCATCAAAGGCATAGTATTCACAGGTATAGGTGAAGGCGCATATTATGTCACAAGAAAATATTATGAAACACAATTTCTCTCAAAACTTGGATTTAAACCTTATCCTGGTACATTGAACCTAAGACTCATCGAACCAAAGACAAGAGTAGCTCTTGAATCTCAACCATATATATTTATACCTGGAACTAAAACAAAATACAGAACATACGGATGGGTTAAATGTTATCCTGCAATAATTAATGGTAAATATAAAGCTTGCGTCATAACTCTAGAAAGAACTCATTATGATGAAACAGTGATCGAGGTAATAAGTCCTCATAATTTAAGAAAAGAATTAGGCTTAAAAGATGGAGATATTCTTGAATTAGAATTAATTCCCATTCAGCAATCCAGTTTTTAATTAATTAGATTTCATATTAATACATGAATAGAATAGAGTTGATAGAGAAAGAAATAAGAGAACAAGCTCATTCACTCAGGGAATTTTATGAGAAAATAAAAGAATTGTATTTTTCAATGTTGAATGCTTCAGAAGTCATAGTTACTGGATGTGGAGATTCATATGCGGCTTCACTAATGTTAAACGAATTAGTTGGCGTAAGAGCCGAAGATCCATATGAACTGAGTCTTAAAGAAATACATAATCCATTAGTTATAGTCTCGGTTTCAGGTAAAACTATAGCAAACATTAATTTAGCAGAAAAAGCCAAGAAGAAAGGTTTGAAGATTTATGTTATAACCGGCAATCCTGAAAGTAAACTAGCTAAGCTCGCAGATTATTTAATAGACATAGAATATAAGGAACCGATAGTTCTTCCTGGTACATTGAGTTTTACAAAATCACTAATCGCTTTATATGTTACTTTCGGATTGAATGTCGATTTTTCAAAAATAAATGAAAAATTAATAGAAAAAGCTTTTGAAGAATTTGAAGAAGCAAAAGGTGAAAGTTTCTTTATCATATCTTCACCATCGTATTTTCCTCTTTCAATTTATTGGAAAGCTAAGCTTATAGAAATGATAGGCTCAAAAGTAATAGTTGAAAGATGCGAACAGTTCATGCATATGGATTTATTTGCATTAAGCGAAAACGATTCTGTTCTAATATTAGGAATCGAGGATAGAAGATGTAGGTTATTATACGATAAAATAAAAAATTACATAACATATTGCAAGTATGAAGTATTTGGAGAAAAGAATCCTACGAACTTTTTGATAGGCTCGATATACGGACAAGTTTTAGCTTATAGTTTATTGAAAAAGAGAAATTTAAAGGATGTTCATTTCTCGATTTCGAGATTATTGAAAGTAAGCGACGAATTGATATACTAATGGGCAGTAGTAATATCTATTAATCCTTTTCTTCTCGCAATTGTTTCGCAAGTTCTCAAAAGTAATAATGATACAATCAAGTATGCTATGCTCATTTCCAACAAAATAATGAGTTCATTTGAAACACTTTCAAAGTAAAAACCTTGTAAAGCATACCTATTAATATCCATCCAATAACTAATAGGCAAGTATTTCGCTACCTCATTTAAAGGATAGGGCAATAAATTAGCTGGAAATATTACGTTACCGAATAATAATAATGAACTAACTATCGATTCAACTGCTACCCAACCATAGTCTGTAGTGAAGATCAGGAAAGAAGCTACCATTAAACCGAGGACTATTATCCATACCATTCCTAGTAAATAGTTAGTTATTAAGAGTAACCAGTTAGGAACTAAACTGAATATAGGATAGTTTATTATTAGAGCACCAACAAAAAACGCTATCGATAAAGGTATTAAACCTTCGATGAACTTGTATAGACCACGACCTATAAGATAAAATGCAAGATTGTTAGGGGTCAAATATACATATTTCAGCGATCTATAATGCTCTCTATCATCCCATAATGTATAAGCTACACCCATTATTCCGCTTCCTACAATGTTATAAAAAGCTTGTCCTACCAGTATAAAAAATCCAAGTTGAGGATTCGGTCTCACAGCAATAACTATGAAAAGCATTAGTAAGAGTGTAAAAGTTGGCCTTATGCTAATGTATAATAAGTAAACTGGAAGTCTTGTCCAGTTCGCTTCTATTTCGAAAGCTAACCAAATTAATACTCTTATTTTTCTGATGGAATCGATTACTCCCATTTCAAAGTTAGTGTACCTGTTATCTTTCCTTTTTCTTCCATTAATTTAATCATTTTGGTAGCAATGTAGAAGAATACTATTCCTAACATTAATAAAGAAAGATATATCCAAAGTATAGTTATAGGAGGATTGCCAAAGACCAACAATTGTCTCATGCCTTCTATGCCAAGTGCTAGAGGTATAATCGAAACTAAAATTTGGATAGTAAACGGAAAGACTCTAATCGGAAAATAAACTCCTGAAAAGAAAAGTATAGGTTCTCCTAAAAGCTCATTCACTTTGCTTATTGATCTACCGAATCTCAAAAAAGATGAGGCAAATACCATGCCCAAAGAATATAGAGCGAAGAGTGTCAAGACAAATATAATAAAAGCTGGCAACGCTTGATTTACGTATATTTTAATGTTAAATAAATATACTGTAGCAAATAAAACGCCGAGAGCTCTTAAGGTCATATTAAAAGCTCCTCCAAGAGCCATACCTAGCAATATTCCAGTCATCGGTGCGCCACTTGCTATGTATAAGGGTAAGTTTCCTGTTTCCCTTTCCCAATACAGTTGAGAAGCCATACTCCACAATACGTTATACCAGAAAGCTATCATAGCACCGCCGATAGCTGCAATTGCCAAAAACTCATTCGGTGCATTTAAAGCTTTATAAGCAAACAAGATAGCAGAAATACCCAACAAAGGTAAGATTATGTCTATAATTAAATGTGTAACGTCTCTATTCACACCTTTTATTCTTACATAAGCTCTAGCATATGCTGTTTTGAATATTTCTTTTATCATCTCAATCTGCTACCAACTAAATATAAAAAGACATCTTCAAGATTAGGTTCCTCCTTACTTAGCGCTATAACTTTTATTCCTTTTTCCTTTAAAACGCTTAAAATATCAGCTATCGGTGATTCTTCTTCTACAACTATTCTTATTTTTGTAATGCCACTCGCAGGGTCATTATCTGAATATAACGATTTGATTCCTTGAATCTTCTTTATTTCAGAGATTGATAAATCATCTATATAAAAGGTTTTGATCTCAAAGACATGCTCATTAGATACTAATTTTAGCAAGTTTTCAACTGTATCAACTTTTATGATTTTACCTTTATGAATTATAGCTATTCTATCGCATAGTTCTTGTGCTTCGATCATGTAATGCGTTGTCAAAAGAATTGTTCTATCAGGATCTTTTCTTATCCAAGATTTAACATAATTTCTTATTTCTCTTGAGATCTCAACGTCTAGACCGACAGTAGGTTCGTCTAAAAACAATAACCTAGGATTGTTCAAAATACCTCTAACGAAATTATACTTCTGGAACATTCCTGAAGAAACCCTATTCAACTTTTTATCTGCAAAATCTTGCATTCCAAATTCCTCTATTAGTTCATTTACTATTTTCCATCCTTCTCTAACTCCATAACCATATAGCTGCGAAAAGAACCAAAGATTTTCTTTAACTTTCAAAATCCCATATCCTGGCCTTTCATCGCCTGCAACTATATTAATATGTTTCCTTATTTGCATGTAATCCTTCTTGACATCATAACCAAGAACATATGCATCGCCTGCTGAAGGAAGTAAGAGTGTTGCTAATATTTTAATCAATGTTGATTTCCCTGAACCATTTGGTCCTAGTAAACCAAATATCTCGTTTCTCCTTATAGTTATATTTACATTATCTAGAGCAACAGTATTTCCAAAAACCCTTGTTAGATTGATTGTTCTTACTACTTCGTCCACGCTTTATTCTTAAAATCCAAACAAGATATAAAGTTATGCTAATTCGAAAATGCTTTTCGGATTCGGCTTATTTGCTAAGAAATCTCCGTTAACATAAACGAGATTACCTCTTAAAATTGTCATTACAGGCTTACAACATACTTCCCAACCTGAAAAAGGTGAGAACTTAGACATACTTATGAATTTTGTTGGATCGATTTTAAAGAAGTTATTCGTATTTACTACAGTTATATCTGCATAGTAGCCTTCTTTTATAACTCCTTTGTTTATTTTTAAGTATTTCGCTGGGTTTGAAGTAAAACAAGAAATCACCTTTCTTATATCTAATATTCCCTTTAAAGCGAAAGTTAAAAAAATGGGAATAACTATTTCAAGCGAAGGATATCCAGGTGGAGGATTTTCAGAAAGTTTTTCTTCAATACTATGGGGTGCATGATCTGTAGCGATGAAATCAACTGAACCATTATTTATTGACTGAATAATAGCAATATTATCCTCTCTTGTCGATAATGGAGGTCTAACAGATAGTATAGCTTTATCATTTCTCGCATCTTCTCTTGATAAAAAAGTATGATGTGGAGTCACCTCAATATATATTCTTCTATTTTGTTTTCTTGCGTTATTTATTAAGCATATTGATTCTTTTCTAGAAACATGAGCTATTCTAACATTCTCGCAATTGTTTGTATATTTCAAAACGAATTCTACAGCGCTTACTTCATCTTGACCGAATTGAGCATGAAATACAAGTCTATCTTTTTTTAAAAAATCGACATAATTAGGAAGAGAATATAAATCTTCTTCATAGAATTTAAAGCCAAAAGCAAAATTCCTAGCTTCTTCTATTTCTTTAGGATCTAAAGGCTTAGAATGCAAGCCGAAATCTACGAAAGATTTTTTCTTAAAATCCTCAAAACGCTTCTTTAGTAATTCAAGCTTATTTATTGGAGGATTAGTATTCGGCATATCCAAAACTGTAGTTATTCCACCTGCAATAGCTGCTTTAGATCCAGTTTCTATTGTTTCTTTATATGATTGAAACCAATCTCTGAAATGAACATGCAAATCAATTCCAGCAGGTAATATTAGATGACCGCTACCGAATCTTATTGGTTTAGCATCATTAAATTCAATCCTTGATATCTTTTTTATTCGTTCATCCTCTATAAGTATTGCACATTCTAGAAAATCATTTTCTAGAAATGCTTTTCCTATTATTTGATAACGATTATTTTCCTTCGACAAGTTGTTCAATTACTTCATTCTCATAAACATACCTATAGCAATACATGCATTGAAGCTTCAAAGGACTTTTCTCTATAACTTTAAACTTAGATACAATAGGTTCATTTTGCTGCCTAGTAATGCATGTTGGATTTGGACATTTTAATATGCCCTCAACATATTCAGGTAAAACTACTTTGCTTTTTTCATAAACTTTATAATCTCTTATTACATTGATCGTAGCCATTGGAGCAATAAGAGCAAGTATACTAACTAAAGAAGGATCAAGCTCAAGGTTTTCTACTTTAATGATATCTTTCACTCCTAATTTTTTACTTTTAACATTCATTGCAATCGTTAGAGTGTTCTCGACTTTTTTAGTAAGACCAAGTAACCTTAATACAACTAAAGCTTTACCGCTTGGAATATGATCGATTACCGTTCCGTTTCTTATCTTCGCTACTTTCATTTCAACCTCTTCCATGTTACTCACCTCTAAGTATCAAACTCAATATAGCCATTCGAACATAAATTCCATATTCTGCTTGTTTAAAATATGCTTGCATAGGCGTATTGTCTATTTCATAGCTCAATTCATCGACGCGCGGTAAGGGATGCATTACAATAAGATCTTTCTTAGAATTCTGTAAAACTTTCAAATCTACTTTGTATGATCCCTTAATTTTTTCATATTCAGCGATATCAGGAAATCTTTCTTTCTGTATTCTTGTAACATAAAGTACATCGAGCTCGTGTATAACCTTTTCTAGACTACTCAGTTCTTCAAAATCTACTTTGGCTTCAATTAATTTATTTCTAACATCTTCTCTCATTGAAAGTTGAGGTGGTGAAATCGCATATATTTTGTTAGAATATTTAGCGATACCAAACATAAAGGAAACAGCAGCCCTACCATATCTTAAATCTCCTAGTATGCCGATTTTTAGATCATCAAGCCTGCCTTTAAGTTTTCTTATCGTATAAAGGTCTATCATTGCTTGTGTTGGATGATTAAGATAACCATCTCCTGCATTTATAACAGGATGCTTGCAAACATCTGCAGCAAACTTTGCAGTCCCTTCAATCGGACTCCTAATAACTAATAAATCACTATATACATCCATCATATGAAGAGTATCATAGAGACTTTCTCCTTTTTTTATTGAAGAATATTCTGCAACTAAATTTATCACTTCAGCTCCTAATTTTTTAGCTGCTACTTCGAAGCTAATCCTTGTTCTTGTGCTGTATTCTAAAAAAATATTTCCTATTATCACTCCTTTTAACAAATTTGAAGGAATATTCTTTTCAAATTCCTCAGTTTTTTTAAATAATATTTCTAGATCTTCAATTGTAAAATCATCTATAGAGATTACATCCCTACCTTTCCAACCCATCGCTAAAATTATGTTTGTTAAAATTAAAAACTTCTTGATAATAGATCTCTAAGTTTTAAGAGAGAATGCAAAGCAATGCCTTTGCTTTCTAAAGAATTACGAGCACCTTCTTCACGATCAACGATAACAAAGGCGTCTTTTACAACAAATCCGTTTTCAATAAGTTTCTCTGCAGCATATAGAATACTTGAACCTGTGGTTGCTACATCATCTATTATGATGATTTTACTCTCTTTGTTCAAATCTCCTTCAACGATTTTTGAAGTTCCATGACCTTTCTCTTCTTTTCTAACATAACATAAAGGTTTAGACAATTCATATGCAATAAGCGATGCCCAAATAAGACCCCCTGTAGGAATGCCTGCTATAGCATCGAAATTCAAATTCTTGATTATAGATATTGATTCTTTGACTATTTCTTTATAGACCTGAGGATGAGATATAACATTTCTCAAATCGATGTAAATGCTACTTCTTTTACCCGAAGATAAAATGAAATCGCCGTATTTTACTGCACCAAATTTAATTAATAGATCAGCTATTTTGCTCATGCTCAATCATTTTGATTGCTTTCTTAATTTCTAATAAAGGATCAGATGATTTAAGTATAGCTCTTCCTATTATTTCAAAGTCTGCACCATTTTTTATAGCTGAACCATATGGCATACCTTGAGCACCTATTCCTGGAGAAAAAATCAACAAGCTAGTCATTTTCCTGACCTCTCTTAGTATATCAGGCTTTGTAGCTGGCGCTACTATCCCTGCTAAATTTAACTTATTAGAGATTTGAGTAAGCAATCTGAAATTTTCATTTAATAGATATGAACCTTCATTAGTCATGCATACAACAGCTATTGTTGGGATTTCATCATTCAATTCTTTAAGGACGTCTTCTCCTACAAAAGCATGCGCTATTATAGCATCGAAACCAAAATCTTTCATCATCTTACCTATTTTCCTAGAAATATACGGAATGTCTGCAATTTTCAAATCTGCTATTAAAACTAGTTTATCGGAGAATTTTCTGCATAACTCTTTCGTTTCAATAGAAGAAGATATAATCGGTACGGCACCTATTTTTAAGCCTACCAAATAAGGTTCTAGCTGAGATAATAAATTAAAATTTATCTCAGATTCATCAATAGCTAGTATAATTTTACTCTTTTTTGTTTTACTTATTTCACTAATTTTCTTAACAAAATAATTATTCATGTTTTCCAATTAAGAACTGAACAGGTATATATAACAAAAAGGCATCTCTTAATAAAACAATTAAATAAAATAAAATAATAACAATGTTTAATGAAAGAATATTTAAAAAGTATAAAATAAGTATAATAGGATATTCTAATAATGATAAGATTTGCAATAAAATGATAAAAATTACATAATTATAGCTTGGTTTGAAAACAACAAATAGCAATATCAATATATAAATTAAATACTGAGGAGAAAATCCAAATGAAAATACAAAAAATAGTGATAAAACGCTTATTAGAATTTCTTCAAAAGATAAATTTTTTCTTCTTGCAAAATAAGAAAATATTAATATTGATGATAAAATTGTTATAAATGATAAAATTTTTATATATGATAACTGAAGAGGTACATAATTTTGAAGTAAAGTTGGGTCTGGAGTTATTCCTATTATACCATATTTAATTAATTCAAGAGTTAAACTACTGCTGAAGAACTCATTAAATAAAGTTCCTAAGCTTATATCATTACCTATCAAGAATATACTTAGAAAGCCAAATACAGAACCCCATGCAGGTCTGCTCAATTGCCAATAATAACTCGAAAGAAAAAGTTCAGGATTTAGCAATAATATTATATTTAAAGAAAGTAAAAGCATTAATGAGTAAAATAAGAATTTCTTTTCCTTTTTATTTGGCATAAGAAAATATGATAAAATAGCAAATATTGGAAATAATTTCAAAGATGTTCCTATAGATGTTAATAAACTAGATGAAAATATTTTTTTAATTTTAATGAAATAAATTGAAAAAAGAAGAATCATTACTATATAAGGATCGAAGATGAATTGGAGAGATATATACATGACTGGAATAGGAGAATATGCATATAACCATCTCATTATAGGTGTAAATTTATATTTAGATTTTTTTAATAGAGTCCAAATAATAATTCCATTTATAATATCAGATAAAGAATTAAATAAAAAGAATAAAAATGAAAATGAAACATAGTCGTTGAATGTTATTGAATACATAAAATAAATTAAAAAATTGGTCAAGAACGGATAAGGAGTCCATATGCCATCCACTCTTGTATAGTTCATTAGTAAGGCTATATTGTACAACCAAGCAGTGAATACTGTAGCTAGTTCAAAAAATAAAAGGGGTATTAAAACCCTTGATATGAACAGCACTAATACATAAAACTTGAATTCATGTTTTTGTAAATAATCAGGTAAGAGAGATTTTCCTATGAACACAATATGATGGATAAATTTATCTTTATAACTTTTTCTGTTACTCTTAAATGCTTTTTAAACCAATATGACTAATAACTCATGAAATGCACATAATAGTTTGCACTAAACAAGTTCCAGATTCGACAGATATGAGAATAGATCCTAAAACAAATAATTTAATAAGAGAAGGTGTACCTTCAATAACCAACCCGCCTGATTTGCATGCTACAGAGGAAGCTTTGAGAATTAAAGAGAAATACGGAGCAATAGTTACTGCTTTAACGATGGGACCATTACAAGCAGAAAGCACATTAAGGGAATTATTAGCTATGGGAGTCGATTACGCTTATCACATTTCAGATAGAGCATTAGCTGGCTCTGATACACTAGCGACATCTTATACTTTATGGAAGGGAATAAAGAAAATATGTGAAATTCACGGTCCATTCACTTTAATATTTTTTGGAAGACAAGCAATTGATGGAGAAACAGGGCAAGTTGGTCCTGGTGTTGCTGCAAGATTTGGTATACCGATTATTACATATACAATCAAAATTGAAGAGCTGAATTTAGAAAAAGGATACATTATCGGAGTGAGAAAAGTATACGATGGCTTAGAGAAAGTAAAAGCAACTTTACCAGCTGCGTTAAGCATAACTGAAGAAGCGAATACACCAAGAATACCTACTATCGACGATATTATAAGAGCATACAAAGCAAAGATAACTAAATGGAATAAAAATGATTTGAATCTTGAAGATGATAAAATAGGTCTTAAAGGTTCGCCTACATGGATTAAGAGAGTATTTCCTCCTCCTCCTAGAAAGAAAGGTCAAATATTTGATGGAAGGGGAAGAGAAAGAGAAGCTGTAAAGTGGTTAATAGACCAATTGTTAAAGCTAAATGCTTTTGGAGAAAAGATTGCTGAAACTTATGAAGAACCTAAACCATTACCTATAGCTTTTGATAAAACGAAGAGATTTGGCGAAGTTTGGAGTGTTGTAGAGCATAGATATGGAAAAGCAGATCCTGTTTCATGGGAATTGTTAGGTGAAGCAAGAAGATTATCAAGATTATTAGGAGTGAAATGTGGTGCAGTAATAGTAGGTTATCAAGTAACTGATTTAATTGATGAAGCAGCAAGCTATGGAGCAGATAAGATATACTACGTAGATTCTCCAATATTAAAGGATTACAGAACAGAACCATATTCAATAGTTTTGACAGAACTTTGTTTAAAGTATAAGCCAGATATCCTTTTAATGTCAGGCACGCAAAATGGAAGAGATTGTGCAGGTTATGTTGCAACCCTTATTCCAACAGGATTGGTTGCAGATGTGACTCAAATGGATATAGATCCTGCAACAGGTATGTTATTAGCAACTAGACCAGATTTTGGCGGTAATGAAATGTCTACTATAGTATGTCCTAATCATAAACCCCAAATGGCTACGATTAGACCAAAGGTTTTCAAAATACCTCCTAAAAGGCTAAATCCTGAAGTTGAAGTGATAAAGGAAGATATTCAAATCGATATTTCAAGAATACACACTGAACTCTTGGAGTTTAAACCTAGAGAAAAATTAAAATTAGAAGAAGCAAATATCATAGTTAGCTTTGGCAAAGGTCTTGGATCGCCAAAAAATATTCATTATATTGAAGAATTAGCTAAAGTATTAAATGCAGAAATAGGCGCTACGAGGGCAGTTGTTTATTCAGGATGGATATCTAAAGATAGACAGATAGGTCAAACAGGATTAACAGTAAGACCTAGGCTATATTTTGCTATTGGAATATCGGGTGCAATACAACACGTTGTAGGAATTCAAAATTCTGACATAATCGTAGCTATTAATATAGATCCAGAAGCACCTATATTTAACGTTGCAGATTACGGAATAATAGGTGATTTGTTTAAAATTGTTCCTATTTTGACTGAAGAATTAAGCAAGGTGGTTAAGATTGCCTGAAAAATTTGACGTTGTAATTGTAGGCGCAGGTCCTGCAGGTATTTCTGCAGCAATAACTACTGCAAGAGCAAAACTAAATACTGTCGTAATAGAGAGAGGAGGCATTCCTGGAGAAAAGAACATGTTCGGAGGTGTGATTTTTAGACATGCCTTTGAAAAATTAATACCTGATTTCGTTAAAACAGCACCTTTAGAAAGAAAAGTAATAGAATATCAGTATTGGATACTTACAGATACTGGGCATATAAAAATAGTGTATAGAGATGAAAGATTAGCTAAAAATCCTAGTGGTTACACAGCATTGAGAGCTAAATTCGATCCATGGTATGCCAAAAAAGCTGAAGAAGCAGGGGCAATGATAATAACTAGAACGCAAGCATTAAAGCCAATAGTGAAAGAAGGAAAAGTTATAGGGGTAGAAACAGATCGCGGCGAAGTTTATGGCAATATAGTAATCGCAGCAGACGGAGCAAACTCATTATTAGCTAAAGAACTAGGTTTACATGAAGAATGGAAACCATACGAAATGGTCTTAGGAGTTAAGGAAGTTATAGAAGTAGGTAGAGTAAAAATTGAAGAGACATTCAAACTGGGAATGGATGAGGGTATTGCAGTAACCATAATTGGAGGACCTTTAAAGGGTATGACAGGAGGAGGATTCTTATATACCAATAGAGAAACTTTATCTGTAGGAGTTGGAGCATTATTGAGCGATATAGTAAGAACGAAGAAAAGACCTAATGATTTGTTAGAGGAATTTAAGAGACATCCTTCTATTTATCCTTTCATAAAAGACAGCACATTGAAAGAATATGCTGCTCATTTAATACCTGAAGGAGGTTATCATTCAATTCCTAAACTATATACAAACGGATTCATGGTAGCTGGCGATGCGGCTATGCTTGTTAATGTCGTAGGATGGGAAGGAACAAACTTCGCAGTTGAATCAGGTATACATGCAGGTGAAACCGCAATCGAAGCCCATAAGCTTAAAGACTTCAGTATAAATGTGTTAAGAAACTATGAAATGAAATTAAGAAACTGCTTTGTTTTGAGAGATTTGAGAAAGTTTAGAAGAGTACCATTATTATTAAGGAGTAACAAAGCCCTATTCAGTGTTTATCCTGATATTCTCAATGACTTACTTCATATTTGGCACACAGTAGATGGTATTCCTAAAGAAATCAAATTAAAACAAATGAGAAACACAGTTTTACAAAGAAGAAATATACTTCAATTGTTAAAGGATGTTATTGACATAACAAGAGCTTTATTTCTCTGAAAAGCTTAACATTAAATACTCCATATTATAAATTTGTTTGTGCAACAAGCAAAACCTAGCATGAAAGTAGAGGCTAAATTATTCCTTGCTAGATACAAAAGGGATGACGTCTCACATTTAGTAATATTGGATAATCAGAAATGCTTAAAATGTAAGGATAAACCCTGCATTATTGTTTGTCCTGCAGATGTATATCATTGGGAAGAAGATAGGTTAATAGTTTCATACGACAATTGTGTTGAATGTGGTTCTTGCAGAATTGTATGTCCATATTCAAATATTTCATTCAGATATCCTAGATGGGGTAAAGGCATAGGATATAGATACGGATAGGCTTATCTATATCGTAATGATTCATTATTTATGAAAATATCAATTATAGGTTCTGGAAGATTAGGTAGCACAACAGCTTTTGAATTAATAAATAGAGAATTAGCTAGCGAGATAGTATTAGTAGATATCATACCCAATCTTCCCCAAGGAGAAGCGATGGATTTAAATCAAATGAGTGCAGAAAAAGGTAAAAATACAATTGTATATGGCTCGAATGATTATAAAGATATCAAAGACTCATCGATTGTAATAATCACCGCAGGTGTTGCGAGGAAGCCTGGAATGACAAGAATGGATTTATTGAAAACGAATGCACCTATAGTTAGAGATGTTACGAAAGAAATAGTAAAGTATGCAAAAGATTCCATAGTAATAGTGGTTACAAATCCTATGGATGTAATGACTTATGTTGCACTCAAAACTAGCAACTTCGAAAGAAATAGAGTTATGGGTATGGGGGGCCAATTGGATTCAGCTAGATATAGAGAAATACTCAGCCAAATGCTTAATGTTTCAAGATCTGTGGTAAAAGCATTAGTTATAGGAGAGCATGGCGAAACCATGTTTCCAATCCCTAGATTCTCATTCGTAGGTTACAAAAGAGTCTCGGAAATACTAGATTCAGAGAAAATAAAAGAAGCTGAAGAAAAGACGAGAAAAATAGCTGCAGAAGTGATCGCTCTAAAAGGAGCAACAGTATTTGCACCAATAAGTTGTATTGCTACATTGGTAGAGAATATAGTTAAAGACAAAAGAGAAATATTGCCTGTTTCTGCATATTTGCAAGGAGAATATGGAGTGAAAGATGTATGTATAGGAGTACCAGCAATAATAGGAAGAAACGGAATTGAAAGAATTATTGAATTGGATCTAAATGAAGAAGAAAAATCAAGATTTAATACAAGCGTTAATACAATAAGGAAAGCAATCGATGAAATATTATCACTGAAGATTATCGAATAAAGAATAAATTTTTCGTAATTATTTTTTTAATCATGCCTTTCGAATATAAAGGAATTAACATATCTTGGCTAGGACATGATAGTTTTAGGATAAAATTCCAAGGTAAAGTAATATATATAGATCCATACAATTTAAAAAAGAGCTATGAGCCAGCTGATGTCATATGTGTTTCGCATAACCACTTCGATCACTTAAGCTACAATGACTTAAAAAAATTAGTTGTTGATAAGACAGTCTTAATAGGAGCACAGGAATGTAAGGATGAATTTGATAAGTTTAAGAAGAATAAAAAAATCTACTTGTTGCCTGGTCAGGAGATAGAAGTAGAAGGTATAAAAATAAAAGCAGTCCCTGCATACAACATTAATAAATTTAGAAGCCCTGGAGTGGTATTTCATCCTAAAAATGATAATAAAATAGGATTTGTTCTAAACTTAGGTGGTGTAACTATTTACCATGCAGGTGATACTGATAATATACCAGAAGTCAAAGGTCTCAAACCTGATATTGCCCTATTACCTGTTAGTGGAACATATGTTATGACCAAAGAAGAAGCAGTCCAAGCTGTTAAAGATATCATGCCTAAAATCGCTATTCCAATGCATTATGGAACAATTGTAGGAACAGAACAAGATGCTGTTTATTTCAAAAATAATGCACCTAAAGAAGTAGAAGTTCACATCCTTCAACCCGAATAAGAAAATATTTTTTCTATATGTTCATTAGATAAATTTCTACCCGTCAATATTGCAACTACATTACTTCCTTTTTCTAATTTATGATTCAATAAATAGGATATTGCTGCACCTGCGCTCGGCTCGACTAATATTCTTTCTTTTTCGAATAGTAATTTAGTAGCCTTGATTATTTCTTCATCACTCACCAGAGCTACTTCATCGATTTTATCTTTAACAATCTTGAATACTAAATCTCCTATTCTTCTCACAGCCAAACCTTCAGCTACAGTATTAGTTCCTTTTGTTGTGATTATTTCTCCAGCTTTCAATGCGCTGTATAATGATGGATTTCCTTCAGGTTGAATACCAATAATCTTAGTTTTTTTACTCATTTCTTTAATTACGAAAGAAATACCAGCAATTAAGCCACCACCTCCTACAGGTATGAGAAGATAATCTATATTCTTTAGTTGCTCTATCAATTCTAACCCAATTGTTGCCTGTCCTTCAATTATTCTTAAGTCATCAAAAGCATGAATGAAAAGCCCATTCCTTTCTTTTGCATACTCTTTCGCGAAAATTGCAGCTTGATCAGAATATTCTCCTTTATAAATGATTTCTCCGCCATAAGATTGTATTAAAGACAACTTATATGGTGTTGCTACTTTAGGTGCAAAAATGACAGCTTTTTTATTTAATTTCTTCGCTAAATAAGCCACTGCAATCCCATGATTTCCACTTGATGCTGTCACTAAAAGATCTCCTTCAAAACCGTTTTCGATTTCATATAATGCTTTGTTTGAAGCACCCCTTATCTTAAAAGATCCTACTTCTTGGATGAATTCACATTTTAAATACAGGTTTATGTCAAACAATTGAGAAAGAATATTACTTTTAATTAAAGGCGTCTCGATAGCGAGTTTAGATATTCTTTTTTTCGCTTTAAAGATATCCTCAAGCTTTAAAATAGATTCATTCATTAAGAATAATTAGGATATGCACATAGAAAAACGCTCAGATATAAGTGCGAGAAAAGTTAAGCTACCAGAAGAAGAAATACTTCCAGTAATAGAGAGATATTTAAAGAGAATAGAAATGATGCACGAAAAAGGAAGTTTTAGGAAATTAATCGTTCCTTTAGGAAAGCAAAACATTGAAATTCTGAGCAAATTAGCTAAGGAGAAGCTTGGAATCGAGATAGAATATATACCCGTCAATAGCGCTGAAAATCTTTACGCTATTTCCCCTAAGAAACAGATCGAATCAAAGAGGAAATTTCTTCTTTAATCTTCAATATTAAAGTTCTGAGATTTTCATAACTTTCCTTGTATTTCCTCAATTCTTCTACTTCTTTTTTATAATTTTCTAAACGGTCTCTCATTGTATTAATTTCAGCTTCATAGTTTTTCCTTTGTTCTTCTATAATTTTATCTAATTTTTGAAGTTGTTCACCAAGTCTTCTTATTTCCTCTTCATATTTCTTCTTAATTTGCTCTTCAGAAACATATCTTATGATTTTAAGATCGCTAAAGATTAGTTTATTATTATTTTTATCATATTGGACTTTTACAGTTAATCTTATAGGATCTGCCTTATCAATCTTGAGCTCTTCTACTATTTTACCATAAAGGGATTTATTAAAATCCGCGACATCTCGAATTATTACTTCTGAAGGTGCTATCTTTTTCAATATCGCTAATGCTGTCCTTCTAACCTTATCTGCAAATATAGCTGCAGGAATAACACCTGTGTTTATTTCATATACCTCACTTATCTCGCTCACAATATATTATAAAATTAAATTTTTAATAATTTTCTTGCATTTTGAAAAAATATTTTTTTAATTGTTTCCTCCTTTAAATTTATCTGTTTAAGTTCTTCAATTATCCTACTAGGATTTAACATTGGATAGTCACTACCGAATAATACTTTATCTTGAATTAGAGAGTCAGCATATTTAAAAACAATACTAGGTATATATTTCGGAGACCATCCGCTTATATCTATGTAAACATTTGCTTTATGATAAGCAACAGCTAGCGCTTCCTCATACCAAGGCCATCCAAAATGGGCCATGATGAAATCAACGTTATCGAACTTTGAAGCAACGTTATCAATATATATAGGTCTTCCTAAATCTAGCATTATTCCTCCGCCTCCTCTATTTCCAGCTCCTATTCCTGTTATTCCAGTATGAATCACTATTGGCAATTCTTTTCTTGAAGCATATTCATATATTTTATTCAAAATTTCATCATCAGGTTTTATTCCTAACAACTGAGGATGAATCTTTATTCCTTTTAAGCCTAAAACTTCAATAGCATACTTTAAATCTTCAATCGGATTTTGCAAGCTAAAACCTGCGAAACCTATAAATAAGTCTTCGTCAGCCTTCATTATTTCCTTTATATGCTCGTTCGGAATTGAACCATAGCCTGGAAGTGTTGAAAATAAAGGCAACAATACTGCTTTCGTTATTCCTTGCTTCTTCAAATCTTCTATAAATTCATTGATTGCTAGAATTTTTGATTTAGACCTGAAATAATTTACTGTTGTTTCATAATACTTACCTAAGGCATTTACAAATTCTTTAGTGGGAGGATGAACGTGGAAATCTATTATTTCCATTAGATAAATTCAATATTTTCTGATTTAGTCAATATACCTTTGTATAAGAAATCGATTTGCCTCAAAGCTAAATAATAATCGAAATCATTTAAAGCAGATATCGCATCGATAGGAACTATTACTTTATACCATCTCAAAGCTGCGCTACCTGCGGTGTGCAAAACACAGATATTCGCTACCGTTCCAGTTATAACAGTATTCTTTATGTTATGTATTCTTAGTACATGATCTAAAGATGTTCCATAAAAAGCATCATATCTTAACTTCTTAATTAGAATGTCTCCTTCTTTAGGTTTTAATTCATCCAATATTTCTGCACCCCAAGTATTTTGAACAGCATGTTCTCCCCAAATAGCGAATTCTGGATCATTTTTCATATGCCAATCTTGAGTATAAACTATTAAGACATTCTTCATCCTTGCTTTTTCTATTAGTTTTTTTATTACTGGGATTGTATTCAATGAGCTAGGTACAAATAGCTTACCTTTAGGATGTGAAAAGTCGTTTTGCATATCAACGATGATCAAAGCAGTAGACTTGCTTTCTAAATCTACTTTCTCAGCTATTTTATAAGCAGGAACCTCTAAATTCATGATTAACTATTAAATAAAGAATGATAAAAAATTAATTTAACAGTAAGTAGGATTGATGTTGCCTAGTTTACAATAATTTGAAAATGGTTCGACAGAAAATATTGTTGTTGGAACAGTGTAATTAGATCCTTGATACTGATATTGAACACCCGTTTCATCATACCTAATAACCATACTTTGAGGTGAAGATGAGCTTACATGAAGGTAGAAAATTGAATCCACATAAGATAGATTTGATGTTTGCCAGATAAGATCTATGTTAGGTAATATGGGAGCTAAAGCGGAAGCCACTTCAGGAGCTACAGCAGCAATTAAGAGGGCGACAGGTATGCTGATTGTTAATGATGGTAACTCGCTTTGTTCAATTTGTGTCCCGTGAATATATATTAGTTGTCCTGGACTCAACGTTCCATAATATTTCGAATAAGCATCATTAAAAGGTATGAAATTACCTGATGTAGCGTAAAGATTAGGAGCTTTTGAATTTCCAGATTGCAATACTTCTAAGCCTGTTTGGAAAAGTTGATATGAATATCCAAAAGGGACTGCTCCCCACCAAGGCACCATAAGAAATTCAGTATAATTTGCAAGAGCTAATTGACCTTTTTCGTAAATCATGACTTTTGAAGGATAATTACTAAGTGCAGTACCAAAACCTATATACGAATTTACGGAAACTGAACTGCTAGATATTGTCATTGACGGTCCTGGAATTGAGTAGGATGTGCTCCCGGATTCATCTTCAAAGGCTTCTGAAATATCTATTTGAAAAGTTGTTTGAGAAGACGAAATGATATAAACATTAATAGATCCATCAATGTAATTCTGATAACCTTGACTATATACCGAACTTGCATCTGCTTCCATTAAAGGTATGATCCCAAATGAATTGCTAGAAGGATAATATGTAACTGAATTCAAATTGTAACAGGTATATACATATTTATATGTATCTTTACAGTAGTAGTTTGGTACGCTAGAGCTAGTAGTTGTTGTTATCGTTTGATCTGAACTCTTGAATTCTTTTTGAATTCTTGTTAAATTAAAGACTTTAGGTTGATTGAAAACAATTGCTTTTGAAATGCTATATCCATTCAATATTTTAATAGGATCATATTCAACAGTGAAACTTTGGCTATATATAATCGTTGAGCCACTAACATTTTTTGAATAGCTTGCAAATCCAATCAAAGAAGGATGGATTAAGCTACCATATTCATTAGCCCATGCTTTAGCTGCTTCTTTAATCGAAGAAGCTGGAATTGATAAAAATTGGTTTAAAATTCCATGATAAATTTCCTTAAAAATTGTTCCATTTTCTGAAGGATAAAAAATATAAAGTTGAACAAAAACGTTTTTAATTAAATTAGCATTTTTATCAAAAAAAGCAAGTGTTATAGATTGATTATTTATGTTCACAGAATACATCCATAACATAGGTGTTATTATTGAAACGAGCAAAATTGCTAGTAATTTTTTCTGCATAAGAAACATATGATATACAAGTATATAAATTTTTCTCGCATGCTACAAACAGTAGAATTATGGTTTTAAAAAGGCTTCTTTTCACCTAAAATCATTAATAAGAAAGTTTAGAAAAACCTATTGAGCACACAATTACAGAGATTAAAGACTGCCTTTAAGGACGGTATGAATAGCCTTAAATATTTATTATAAAAATTTTAGGAATTTCAGCGACGCTCCTCCTAGGCTCTAGAGAGCTTGATGGGAATTAAGAAGAAGCGATCAGCGTTGCTCTTTAGTGAAGGATTCTTAATAGAATCAAGATTTTGGCTTGGCAATTTTCTTGTTAAAGGTTACTTTTAGGACTCGATGATATGCGGAAGCTCTGAGCTATAATTCCAGCAAATGGGATATGTAGCCACGAATCGATGCTTTGAATCAATGAATCTCTCTAAAAGGCGACCTCGCTTTTCTATGAAGGGGTCAGAATAGATACCGAGGTAATACGATTTTGCGATAAAGTCACAATCAAAACTTACTTTTTAAAAGTTTGTCATGCCTCTTATGAAAATTTACCAAGTAGAAGCTGGGATGATAAATGTATCGATAATAGCTACGGTAAAAGATCAGGAAACTGTTCAAAATGGAAAATATAAAACGATATTAGAAGATGGTACTGGCAAAATCACAATGCTGCTAAACGAGAAATTGACGATAGGAACTGTTCTGAAAGTCGAGAAAGCATATGCCTATAAGTATAGAGGACAACTCTGTATTACGCTCATGAAAAAAGGAAAGATTAGAAAGTACTAATGATATTGTAATTGATTAAAAAGATTCTTTAACTTTCTTTTTGCATGATCGTGCAAAAAAAGGTTAGATACGCTAATTAGATGCTTTCAATCATGCATGCCTATAATTAATTAATCCATTGCAAAGGCTTTTTTTGAATAGAATGATCAAAAATTGCTTTTAAATAAGGTGAGAGTTTCCCTATGCCTTGCATAATAAAATGCTCAACATGTGGTTTCAAGTTTTTCAACGATAAAGAGGATATAACTTCACCTGCAGATATATTGAGAAGATATTCATTCAAATGCCCAAGTTGTCTGAGTAAACTAACGTTTGATTACAGGAAAATTAGCATATCCATAGCTACAGATATCCACGCATATAGAAGACCTGGCATTTCAATGAGAACGCTAAGAATTAAGAGTATTCGAGAAAGGATTCTTGAATAAATAAACTTTTAATAACCTTTGTATTTTAAACATTCTTAGTGCAATTCATTTACAAAGCGTTATGCCCCAATGATGGAAATGATATAATTTCGAGTAGACTTGAGAAGGGGCTTGTTTGTGAAAAATGTCTTCCTGAATCTTATGCTCATTCTATTCAATCGCATGAAGAACTCATTAAATATTTAGAAGAAAGAAATCTGCTAGAAGGCAAACTTAAAGATTATGAAGAGTTAGAAGCTAAACTAAGAGAATTTGAAGAATTTTCAAAAGTAGTATATGAAAGCCTAACACCAGCACAAAGGAGCTGGTTCATGAAAGCTTCTAGAAGTGAAAGTTTTGCAATTACTTATCCTACAGGTTTAGGTAAGACTTCCTTTGGAGTTCTCCTAGCTCTTTACACAATTTATAAGGATAATGGAAAGAAAGTCTTCTTCATAGTACCGACTAAGTTATTGGTTTCAAGACTTTCAGAAAGACTTCAAGAAATTGCTGAGAAAAAAGATTTGAAACTAAAAATCCTAAAATCAGGAGAGAAAAAAGAGGATATAATCAACTCATTAAGAAATAGAGAATTTAATATAGCTGTTTTCACACCAAAATTCCTTATTTATAATAAAGACGTATTGAACAGTAAAGAATATACAGGAATCGCAGATCTGATATTCGTCGATGATGTTGATGCATTACTTAAAAGCTCTAAAGCTATCGATATAGTCCTAAATTTATTAGGTTTCGAAGAATCAATTCAGGCTAAGCTTAGAAAGATAATTAAAAGAACCTCTAGAGAGGATACGGAAGCGAAAACTAAAGTGCTAGAGGAGATAGAAGCATATAAGAAACAAAGAAAGATTGGCCAATTGATTTTCTCAAGCGCAACTACACGGTATACTTCCTCTAGGCTAAGATTATTGAGATACTTATTAAACTTTGAACCTGGCTCATCATTAGAAGTTTTCAGAAACATTAAAGAAGTTTATAAGTTCACTAAAAATGAAATTAATGACTGCATTAATATTGTAAAGAAGATAGGAGAAGGCGGATTAATTTTCGTTTCAACAGATAAACCCTCTGATTATCTTGAAAAAATAGCTAGTAAACTTGAGGAAGAAGGTATTAAATGTGAAATAGTTTCTGGAAAAACAAACGCTAAAAAAATCATAGAAAAATTCGAAAAAGGTGAAGTAAAAGTCTTGATTGGTAATGCAATTTTCTATGGACCTTTGGTTAGAGGAATAGATATGCCAGCAAAAGTAAAATATGCCTTATTTGTTGGTGTGCCTAAATTTAAATTCTCATTTAGAATATTTGAAAGAAATCCTCTAAGAACTCTTTGGCTAGCAAGTTTAGTTGTTAACTTCGTAGAAGATTTCAATACAAGAAGAGCTATACTAGAGACGGCTAATAAATTGAAAAACGAAACACAAAAATTCACACCAGAAGCCTTGAGAGCTTTAGCACATATCGAGAAAGTTGAAACTCAAATGCGCATATTTAAGTTGACTAAAGAACTATATGAGTTGCTTAAAGAAACATTAAAAGATGAAAACCTTGTAAGAAAGCTAGAAGAAAAAAATAGACTTAAAGTCCTTGAAGAAAAAGGAGAAAAATTCTTTTTAATTCCTGACTCCTTAACTTACATTCAAGCTTCAGGAAGGACGAGTAGGCTATACTATGGCGGAATAACAACAGGCTTATCGATAATACTTGTTGATGATAAAAATATATTCGAAGGATTGAAATTCCAATTGAATTTAAGAAGTGAACTTTTCAAATTTATAAATTATAAAGAATTTGAAAAAGAAAAAGAAAAAATCCTTGAATTAATACGAATAGAAAGAGAAGCTATAGAGAAAAGAGATTTAAAGAAATTGAAAGAGCTCAAGAAGCTTGAACTAAAAACTGCTTTATTTGTTGTAGAATCTCCAACAAAGGCAAGAACTATATCTTCATTTTTTGGTAAACCTGTGGTCAGACTTGTTAAAGGGTTGAGAGTTTACGAATGTGTTTCAGATAGATACATCCTTTATATTACTGCAACAAGGGGCCATATATTTGATCTTGTTTACACACATGACCCCAATAATGGGTATTATTATGGTGTATTGAAAAAAGATGGTTACATACCTATATACAATACAATAAAGAAATGCAACAATTGCGGTGCCCAATTTAATGAATATCTAAAAGAAAAAGGAAAATGCAATTATTGTGGAAGTGATAAAATAGATGATCAAATTAAAACTGTAGAAGCTCTTCAAGAATTAGCACAGGAATGTGACTTGGTAATAATAGCTACAGATCCTGATTCTGAAGGAGAAAAAATAGCGAAAGATGTTTATTTGGCTGTTAAGCCTTTCGCTAAAGAAATTAAAAGAGCTGAAATGCATGAAATAACTTTAAGGGCTTTCTTAGATGCCTTAGATAATTTAAGAGATGTAAATGATAAACTTGTTGAAGCTCAAGTACTAAGAAGAATAGGTGATAGATGGGTAGGATTTAGTTTAAGCAACGTAGTTCAACAAGAATTTAAACGAAGAACTTTGGGTATAGGAAGAGTACAAGGACCTGTATTACATTGGATAGTAAAGAATTATGAAAAAAGTAAAAAAGAAAAGAAAAAAATTGCTGTATTTCATACTAAAATAAATGATATAAGATTAAGAATAATATCAAAAAGCATAGATATTAAGAAAAGGAACTTAAAAAATATACTTAAAAATATAAAAATAAAAGTATCTAAAATTAAAAAGAAACAAGAACTAATAAGACCTCCAGTTCCCTTCTCTACTACTGAATTATTGACATATGCAATACCTCGAATAAAGGCTTCATCAGACAAAATCATGAAATTAGCTCAAGATCTATTTGAAGCAGGCTTGATAACATATCATAGAACTGATAGCCATTATATTAGTTATGTTGGATTCGAAATAGCAAAAAGGTATCTTGAAGAAAAGAACCTTATTGAATTACATAAACAGCGTCAATATGGTGAAAAAGCTACACATGAATGCATTAGACCAACTAGACCGTTAGATAGAACAGAATTAGAAAGCGCTATTGCTACAGGACAAATCAGGATACCTATACAATTAACTCCCCAGCATTATCAGCTATATGACTTAATATTTAGGGTTTTTATAGCATCACAAATGGAAGAGGCAAAAACAATTACGTATGAAATTTCATTCGAATCATTAAAGGTGCCAATCAATGGTGAAATGAAAGAAATAAAGCTTAAGCCAATCAAGTTAAATATCAAAGCAGATGAGAATAGCTTCGCAAAGATTTATTCGATACCGACTTATCCTCAATTGGAAAACATCAAAAAAGGTGATGTATTTGAGGTTGAAGACGTTCAGCTAATTAAGAAGAAAAAAGCACTATTTACAGAAGAGGAAATCATAAGTAAAATGAAAAAAGAAGGTATAGGGAGGCCTTCTACATACGCTATAATTATTAAAAAATTAATAGAGCATGGTTATGTTTTTAAATCACCTAATAAACAAGCCTTGATTCCTACTAAAACAGGTATAGAACTAATAAAGAAACTTAATAAAGAATACAAATGGGTTACAGATGTAAAATTAACACGGGAATTTGAAGAAACTATGGATCGTATAGAAAAAGGAGAACTTAATAAAGTAGAGATAACAAAAAAACTTGATGAATTCTTTGAAAGATTTTATGAATTGAAAAGGCCGACACCAATAGTTATACCTTCTTAGCATGACGCTTGCGGTATTCCTTGCTGGTGGAGAAGGTACAAGATTAAGACCTTTAACTGTTTCTAAGCCAAAGCCTTTAGTAAAAGTACTTAACATTCCTGTGCTTACTTATAATTTAATCAGAATAAAGAATATCGGAATTAAAGAAGTAAAAATCACACTACATTACCTTCCTCAACTAATTATATCTGAATATGGAGATGGTACAAGTTTAGGTTTAAACATCGAATATTCTGTAGAAGAAAGACCATTAGGTACTGCAGGAGGTGTAAGAGAAGCTGTAGGAAATACCAATGATAAAATCATTGTAGTAAGCGGTGATTTGATAACAGATTTCAATCTAAAAGAAATGCTGGAATTTCACAATAAAAGAGGTAGCCTTATGACCATTGCTCTCGGCTATTCTGAAGAACCTTACCAGTTTGGCATTGCTAAGCTAAATGAAGAAGGTAGAATAGTTAGATATCTCGAAAAGCCATCGCCTACTGAAGTATTCAGCAACTATATAAATGCAGGTATGTATATTTTAGAACCTGAAGTTCTCAAATATATACCCAAGTCTAGCGAATTTGATTTCAGCAGAGATTTGATACCTATTCTATTATCCAAAGGCGAACCAATATATGGATTCTACTCAAAATGCTATTGGAGAGACATAGGAACAATTGAACAATATTTGCAATGCAATCATGAATTGCTTAAAAGAGGATCTCATGAATTATATGAAATTGCAATAAAAAATCAAAAAATAAGAAAAGATATACCAAATTTGATCGAACCTTCTTTAGTTAATGAGGGGGCTGTAATTAAGGAAGGAGCGAAAATAGGACCATTTACAATAATAGATGAAGAAGTAATAATAGGCAATAATTCGATTATTAGTGGAAGCGTTATAAGCAAAGGAGCATACATAGGTGAAAGATGTTCAATAATATCAAGTATAATAGATAAATATGCTAAGATTCATGATAAGACAACTATATTCGAGAATTGCGTGATAGGAGAAAGAACGATAATCGGTAGAGGAACGGAAATCAGGCCTAACGTAAGAATATGGCCTGATAAATACGTTGATGAAAATATGATAATTACATCGAATATTGTAACTGCAAGCAAAATATTTAGATCAATGTTCAATCAGGGACTTATTCGTTTAACATTAAATTCTGAAATAACGCCTGAATATGCTGCGAAGTTTGGTAAAACCATAGCTAATATTATTAAAAGCGGGGAATTGATTTCTATTGCTTCCAGTTCTAAAAAAATATTAGAGTTGATTGGCTTACCTATGATTTCTGGAGCAATTTCTGCAGGAAATAATGTTGCGAATTTGGGAATTTTACCAATGAGTGTGGCAAGACTAGCTAATCAATCCTCTAAATCAAAATTCGGCATATATCTATTGTTAAATGAAAGGAATTCGGCTGAAGTTATTCTACACCTATTTGATGAAATGGGCTCGAACATTGATGAAAAAACAGAAAAGAAAATAGAAAATTTATTTTATAGAGAAGAATTCAGATCAGTTGATATAAAAAATATTGGAAATTTTGTTAATATTGATATAAATTATATAGTAGAGTATTATGTTAGAGTTTTAAAAAAGTTATTTGGAAATGATCTCGATAATGAGGTATATTTCATTTTGGAAAGAGGAGAGGAACTATTAAATTTCCTTTCAATACTTAAAAAAACAAGTTTTAATATATCTTTTGTAAATGATTTCAAAAAAATTCATAAATTAAAAAAAGATAGTCTAATTGTGAAAAGCGATAATAGCTTCAGTAGTTTAAATTTACTCAATCATGAGGGAGAAATTATCAATTCAGGAAAAAGAATTTTACTTGAACTTTATTCTATTAGAGAAAACCTTGACAAAAGAACCCTAATAGCACCGAAATTTTTATGTGATGAAGCAGTGAGATATCTTCAAGGTTTAGGATTTGAAATTGTTCAAAAAAATTTAATATTTAGAGATTATAGTAGAAATTTAACAAGTAAAGATGTTATCATCCTTGAACCTTTTCATGCTATAGGTATTTCTCCTATTCCTTATTTCGATGCAATAGCTTCTTCGATTTCAATTAGCAAATTGTTAATAAAAAAGAATTATACGCTAAAAGATGCACTAGAAATGCTTCCTGAACATTTCATCGTTTATGAATTTGAGGAAGCACCACTTGAAAAGATATCAAAAATTATCGCTGAATTAGGAAAAGAGGAAGATATTGAAAATGCAGGAAACTCTGCAATTATTAATGACGAAGCGAGATGTCTGATTCAACCCTCTATTTTCGCAGCAGGATTTGATATCATATCTTCTTCAACAAGTTATGAAAAAGCCTTAAAGTTTGCAACAATTGCGAAGAAGTATATAAATAAAATAAGGAATAAAATTTAGAGCCAATGATGAAAAGGTTTCCACATGACTTGTGATTATTCCAGGGGTAGCTGAGGATTTTTTATAAGTAAATTTATAAGGCAATTTTTCATTTTTTATTAAAGGTTATCAATGCAAAAATTAAAAACCCTCAATAAGAGGGTAAACGTATACGTTGCGGATTCTCTTCTTTGTAAAGGCAAAGGGTTATTTTCGGCAAAGAGTTTTCAAAAAGAAGAGCTCGTTTATGAATTTGAAGGTGAATATATAAAAGGAGATCTTTCAAACATCTCAAATCCTTATGTATTACAGCTCGATGTAGGTTTGTACTTTTTACCTTTTAATGAAGGAAAATATCTTAACCATTCCTGTGAACCGAATTGCAAAATTGTATGGGAAAATAATAGAGTTCTATTAATTGCTATAAAAGATATTAAAAAAGATGAAGAACTGTCTTATAATTATAATACTACTGAATTTGACATGGGACCTGATTGGTTTATATGTTCTTGTGGATCAAATAGTTGTTATAAAGTTATAAAGGGCTTTAAATACTTAAGTAAAGAACAAAAATACAAAATTAAAGATTTAATTTTGCCTTATTTATATAGATTTTTATAGCATATTTTTTTATACATTTTAATATTTAGATTTATAAATAGGATAACTTATTTTCACGACGTGAATAAGAGGATTTACATTATTATTGGTGCAATTATTATAGCTGCAATTGTGGTTCTGATGGTATATATTCAGTCTCAGCAAAGCCCTAAACTTGTTGGCACGACTGTTTTCAATCCACCTTTAAACACTTCAGATTTTATCTTATATGATACAAACGGAAATAAAATAGAGCTGAATCAACTTTATGGAAAGGTAATAGCGATGTCTTTTGTATACAGAAATTGTCCAGATGTATGCCCTATCATAATGAGGTATTTTAAACAAGTTGCAGATGAACTCAATAAAGAAGGATACAAAGGAAAATATATAATGCTACTTATATCAGTTGATCCTGACAGAGATGCAATACAAGCTAAAAGTTTTATGGAAGAAATGGGTATGCCAGATGATGTACACTATCTAGTTTCACCAAAAGAAGAATTGCAAAATGTATGGAAGGCTTATGGCGTATTTGTAGAAATACCTACTAATAAGACAGGAAATTATACTGTTACTCATACAGCAATCACATATGTAATAGATAAACAATTAAGGATAAGAGTAGCTTTTGGACACCCAGGATTTTGGTCGCCAAACGATTTATTACAAGATATGATAATATTAATCAAGGAATGAGAATTTCAAAACTTATTAAAAATAAAATTTTTGTTATAAGCTTCTTCATTACTATTATTTCCTATATAGTCTCATTAACAGTGATACAATGGATTTTAAGTCAACATCCACCTTCAAGTTTTGGCTTATTCAGCAGACCTGATTCGACTAAATTCATACCAAGCTATAATGATATTGTAATCATTTGGATAGCTTCGAAACAAACAGTAGCTGGCCAATCTAATTTTGAATGGCTCACAACTATTACTTTAACATCTTTCCTCTTGCTTATTTTACTTGCCTTCATTTCTTCTATCAACATATCTCTTGCAGGTCAATTAAACATCGCAAAGAAAACCGCAACATGCGGAGCATTCACAAGCATAGCTGGCTTATCCTTAGCTACTTCTGCTATTTCTGCATGCCCAGCTTGCGGAACAGCTGCTACATTTACAATAGTACAAGCAATAATGGTTGGTTTAACAGGCTCTGCTATAGGAGCTTCAACTTTGTTTGTTAATATAAGTAATGCAATCCTAATTTCAGCAATAATAATAAATTTGATACTCACATATGTATTGCTAAGGAAAATAAAGAAAGAAGAAATACTTAATATTAAATGGAAACCTATTATAAAGAAGTAAAAGTTGAAATTAAGATTGGCGATTTATTAGAAGAAAATGCTGAGGCAATAGTGAATCCTGCAAATTCATTAATGATAATGGGTGGAGGTGTAGCTGGAGCTATAAAAAATAAAGGTGGAAAAGAAATCGAAGAAGAAGCTTTGAAATATGCTCCAGTTCCAATAGGAAAAGCTATAGTAACTGGTGCAGGAAAGTTAAAAAGTAAATACGTTATTCATTCGCCTACAATGGAAAGACCTGCAATGCTGACTACCAAAGATAAAGTATATAATGCAACTAAAGCAGCATTAGAAGCAGCACATATAAAAAATATAAAAACCATAGCTTTTCCTGCAATGGGAACTGGAGTAGGAGGGTTATCTTTTAAAGAAGCTTCAGAAGCAATGATTAAAGCGATTAAAGATGTGATAGATTCAGGTATAAAATTTGAAAGGATCAGCATAATTCTTAGAGAAAAAGAAGCCTATGACGAATTTAGTAAGGCTATTAAAATTTTGAAATGAAAGCAGTATTGATTTTTGGAAAGCTTGATGCTAGAGTTGTTGATGTAGATATACCTAAAATATCTGCTGATGAAATAAGGGTTAAATTACTTGAATGCGGAATTTGCGGGACTGATATAGAAAAATATGAAGGAGATTTTTTAACACCTCCTATTTTAGGGCATGAAACTGTTGGAATAATAGATGAAGTTGGAGAAGATATTAAAGAATTCAAAAAAGGACAGCGCGTATTTGTTCATCATCATGTACCCTGTAGAGTCTGTTATTATTGCCTTAAAGGGGATTTCACTTTATGCGAACAGTTTATAAAATTTAATCTAGATCCTAGCGGCTTGGCAGAATATTTTAGAGTACCTAGCGAAATAGTAAGAAAGAAAGGAGTTTTCGCATTAAGCGATAAAATAAGCGATGATAGAGCTACATTTATCGAGCCATTGGCTTGCTGTATAAGGGCTCTTAATAAAATCAAGCCAGAAATAGGAGAAAACGTAGCAATTTTCGGTGGTGGGCCTGCAGGTTTACTTCATTTGTTATTATTAAATAAAGTATATGGAGCAAGAGTTGCAGTCGTTGAAATTAATGAAAAACGCTTAGAATTTGCTCAAAAAGTTGGTGCTGAAATATTAATTAACCCTTTAAAACATGACACGGTTGAAGAATTAAAAAAATGGTCTTATGGAAGAGGCGTCGATGTTGCAATCGTAGCTACAGGTAATGTTGAGGCAGTTAAACAAGCTTTGAAATCTTTAAGAAGAGGAGGAAAGCTATGTTTATTTGGAAGTCCTAAAAAAGGAACTGAAATAATCTTAGATTTAAGCTATGTTTTTATAAACGAGATCAAGATAATACCTTCCTATTCTACTACCGAATTCGAAATTATGCAATCTATATCTTTATTGGAAAGAAGCATAATCGAACCTGAGATACTAATATCACATAAATTCAAGCTAGAAGAAGCTGTAGAAGCATTGGAAAAAACAAGAAAAGGTGAAACGATTAAGGCTGTGATTGTGAATACTAAATAAGTACTGAATCTACGAGCTCTTCAAGATTTTCTTCTGAACTTGTTAAAACTTTATCAAAGCTTACGATAACAAAATCTAAGCCTAATTCTTGAGCGTATCGATAGACTTCTAATAATTCTTGTTTTGTAGGATATCTAGCAATTTCTGCATATCTCTTATCATATTTTGAAGATAATGGATTGCAGAAATTATCAGGATGATATTGATACATAATATTGACTAAAACATCTGGCATGTTTTCGTTTATCCATTTCAAAACAGGTTTTGAGCAACATTCTACATGGTTTGGCATGATTAAATGTCTTATTACCATATTGTCTCCCCATTCATATACTAATTTATGATTTCTAGAAACAGTTTCGAAATACCAAGGAGTTCGTGACAACTTTATAGCGCAATTATTATTACCGAATTTGAAATCAGGTAAGTAAATATCTACAATTTCTCTTAATAATTTCATAAGCTTATCGCTCATGAAGAAATTTGAGTTCCACAAGATGGGGGCGTTGAATTCGTTGTTATAATAAGCATTTCGAGGATCCATTTTATAAATGAAGAAATCTGAATATGCATTCAGAATATAATTTAGATCCCTTTGGGAAGGTTTCAATTCGCATAGTTCTCTTATTGCTTCAATTATTGTATGAAAATGAATAGTTGGTTCACCTCCTACAAGATTTATATTATGACATCCTTCCATTCTTAGTTGCCACATCATTAAAGCTAATTGCCTAGGTGTTATAGGAATTCCATTGAATCTATCTGTACTAATATCGCCATTTTGACAAAAAGCACAGCGCATATTACAACTCGTGAAGAATATCGTGCCAGAGCCCATTGTGCCACGAAAAACTAATTCCTCTCCTCTATGATGAAAATAGCTACTTACTCTGGAAATATCTTCTAATTGACATGTTCCCAGCTTTTCGCCTTTTGTTCTATCTACTCTACAATTCCATCTACAAAATTCGCAATGCTTTAAAAGACGCTTGGCTAATTCAACTTTAAGATCAAGAAAGTTAGGACGGGCAACAGGTATATTTTCGATTTTAACTTCTTCATTCTTTACCTTTTGAAATAAATCAAGGAATTCTTCAGAAAGTCTATCATGTTCTTTCCATAATTCATCTTCATCAGAATTTCTAAGAACTAAAGAACAAGGAATACGTCTGCAAATCAAATATTTTGCAGGCTTCTTATTTATAGAAACCTCATAATACCAATTTAATTTCCTTCTTATATTCTCATATGACCAAACCCAAAGTTTTTCAAAACTCATCTAATAATACAATGTTACAAAAGACCTTTATTTCTTAATATTTCATCCAATTTTTTAGCATCTCTACAAATAATATGCAAAGTTGTGTTCTCTTTTATGTCCAAGTCTCTGATTCTTTTACTATCGTCTATTTCCCTGTTTTTATAGATTATTTTGAAAAGTTCTGGATGATCTGAAAGTTTATATTTTTCTAATATACGCTTTTTTAAATTAAAGATACTTTCGTTAGGATCGATTTCTAAATTTACAATTTTTTTATTAAAGATAGAAAAAGAAATTGTTTCTTTAAAAATAAAAGTCTCGTTTATTCTTATTTTCACATTATATAAATGCCCATTTCCTTAGCTATTTGTTTTAGTCTTTCTATTCTTTTCTTAGTTGAAGGATGTGTTGAGAACCATTCAATAACATCCTCAGCAGTGATGCCCTTTCTAAAAGGATTTGCTATCCATAGAGATGCCGTTGTTTGTGGAGCATCCAACCTTGCTCCAGACATTATGTAGTTTTCTATTTTAGTTAGAGCTGAAATTAAATCTTGAGGTTTGCCAGTCAATTTTGCAGAAGTATAATCAGCAAGATATTCTCTAGCTCTAGATATTGCTAATTGAATCAAAGATGCTGTAAACGGTGCAAGAATATAAGTTGCTAGCGCTAGCGCTACTTCACCTCCATTCCTACCTCTTGCTAATACTACTAAGAACAAGAAATATGCCAACCAGGTGATTGCTGAAGCAATAGCAGCAGCAATCGTAGCAACTAGCACGTCTCTATTAACAACATGTCCTATTTCATGACCGAATACAGCTTCCAATTCGTCATCATTCATTATTGTTAACAAACCCGTAGTAGCTGCTACAACAGCATGACCGGGACCTCTTCCTGTAGCAAAAGCATTGGGTTGAGGTGCATTAACGATAGCCACTTTTGGCTTCTTTATTCCTGCTTTCGCAGCAACTCTTTCAACGATTCTATGCAATCTAGGAGCTTCAGCTTCGCTTACTATTCTTGCTCCAGCACTGTAAAGTACAAGCTTATCTGATATAAAGTAGAAAATAATATTGAGTATTAAGGACATTATGAGGAAAGCAAAAGCTACTGCAATACCTCCAATCAGGTAACCTATACCTATTAATATCGCTCCTAATAATGCCATTAAAAGAACCGTTTTAACATAAATCTTCAATGCATATGCCATTTCGATTATTAATTTAAAGAAGCTTATTTTTAAACTTTTAGTCAGACTTAAATTTATTGAAGAAGTAATAAGTGATGGTGGCTGTTCCTAAATTGATGCCTGATGAAATCATTTCAAGAGCAGTATATCCTATGATAAGAGCAATGATTGCTAAGCGCCTTGTTGAGAGATATCATTTTAATCAAAAAGAAGTCGCAAATATTTTGGGCGTTACACAAGCAGCAATAAGTTATTACCTATCTGATAAAAGAGCTATAATGAAGCAATTCTTTGAAAATGAAGAAATAAAAGAAATGGTAAATAAGCTGACTGACGATTTTGTAAGTAATAAGATAGGGAAAGATGACTTGGTTATAGGAATAGTTAGAATAGTAAATTACATTACGAAAACAAGAGCTTTATGCTCCATTCATCAATTCTATGAGAAAGATTTGAGAATTAATGAGTGTAATGTTTGTTCAGAAAGATTTTCAGCTACTTCTGATTTGATAAAAATTCTACGTAGAAATGGAGGGTGAAAAAATTAAATCATTTTGCCCCTATTGCCATAAGGTAACAGAAAAAGAAAAAATTGGAGTAGAAGGTGTTTGGGCAGTTTATAGATGCGTAGTTTGTAAAAATGTAGTTCTCTTACCGCCATAATAAGATTCAATCCATATAGATGAAAACTATAGAATTCCTCCTATTTTTTTATAATTCTAACTTTTATTGCAGCACAAGCTACTCTAGCTCAAACTTGCCAAGATCTAATTTTAAACATCGGTAAAATAGTAAAATTAGATAACAAATAAGATTTGATTTTTTGCAAAATTGAACTAAAAAGCGATTCCAGCTTAATTATTAGATCATCAAGTCTTAGAGTTAATGGAAACATATCATTGTATAATAATGCAAAACTTACAATAATTAATTCTTCAATCATAATATTAGGAAAGTTTACTTCAATAAATGGATATATAAATATCAATGAAACGAATATAAATGACAAAATTTTTTGAAAGGAAAAACAAAATTGCTTGCTAGTAATCTTTATACCAATATCTCGAATATAAATATAGAAGATAGTTCAATAGCTTTATAAGTACCATTCAGGAAGTGAAGTATATAAATAATCTTAATAAAACAACGATTGAAATCTATGGAACTTCTGCTGTGCTAGCCAATTCAAATTTCAACCTAAAAGAATCCGTTCTTTACTTCATGACTTCAAGCGAATATCCTAAAGCTAAAATAGTGATGAGAAGTTATGAAAACAAAATAGGGATTCTTTCGAACTTCACCTTGAGCAATCTACCTTCTTATAAATATATTCATGTTAAAAATTCTAGCAAATGATGGGACTACTGTTTATTCAGTTAAAGATTTAGAAATACATACAAACATACCTCTAAAGAAACCTCCAAAACCAAACTTATCAATAAACTCAAGTTATTATCCCATTCTTACATGGAACGATCTGAATAATTTAACTATGCCCATTTTAGGTTATTATATATAGAGGAGACTCGCCAAATAACCTCGAAAAAATTGCAACTGTTGATGCAAACCAAACTTCTTTTACAGATATCAACATTTCTTATGGTTCAACTTATTATTTTGCTGTATCAGCTTATAATGAAGCAGGAGAAGGCGAAATTTCTAACATAGCAAGTATTACAATATTATATTCTTCAGATATAAAGAGGGAAGAATTTATCACAAATACATGGTTGCCTGCAATTGCTATTCTCTCAATATTGATATTCTTAGCTGGCTATTTACTAAAAGTAGTCAAAGAAAAAAGAGCTTAGACAGAAAAGGAGGAACCGCAACTACAAGAATATACTGCATTCGGATTATCTATTTTGAAACCTGAAGCCATTAAGGTTTCAACATAATCTACACTTGCACCTTTTAAGTACTTAGCACTATATTTATCGATTATAATTTTTACGCCTTCAACTTGATATACGTAATCGTCATCCGTTTCAGTATCGAAAGTCATTCCATAAGAGAAGCCTGCACAGCCTCCACTTGCAATATATATTCTTAAACCTAGGTTTGGATCATTTTCCTCTTTTAAAAACTCCTTTACCTTATCGATTGCTTTCTTTGTAAACGTAACAATTGGTTCTTGGATTTCTACTGCCATTGCTTATAGAGTAATTAAAGAGTTATTTATATTTTTCTTTAGATGACCTCTTTACCTACATATACCCTGTTTTTCCAAATTATTCCTCTCTTAAATCTATAATAAGAATAAATTATAATGAATAGGATAAACGTTATAGGTAAAAAATAAATTAAACTATAAATTGGATTAACATCAAGTTTATAATACATAACACCAAACCTAAATAAATAAAAAATATATAGAATTTCTGAAAAAGGAAAATAAAGCATTTTTTGATAAGTAAATAGATTATAAATATCGCTCATTAACATCACAAATGGAAATAAATATATCACAATCAATGCAAAAATAGCTAATAACATATATAAAATGTTAGCTTTCAATCCAATATAAAAATTCTTACCCCAACCTTCTAAGAGTTCACCAAATGAATCATACATTCTAACGCTAAATAAATTTAATGAATTATATAATCTCGTTTCATATCCTTCCTTTTTTAAAATTTTTGCCATATTAAAATCTTCTATTATCTTATTTTTTACAGCTAGATGACCACCTATTTTTTCATAAACATCTCTTTTAAATAACATATATTGTCCATTTCCAAATATTCCATATTTACTTTTTTTATTGAAATAAGGAGCTAAGTTTATAACAAAAATAAATTGTCCTATAATTGGTAATAACATCTTAATAAATTTACTCTTCATATATAAAGACGGTATTAAAGTTATAAAATCAAGTTTTTCTTCTTTCATTTTAGTTATTGCTGTTCTAAGCAAAGTTTTATCATGAATGGTATCTGCGTCTGTGAAAAGCAAATACTCGCCATTAGAGTATTTATAACCTATATAACATGCCCAGTTTTTACCAACCCATCCATCTGGTAAAGGAGGCTCTTGGATTATTTTTAATTTGTCTTTGTATTCTTTTAGAATATCTCCTGTTCCATCATTCGATTCTCCATAAACAACTATTATTTCTTTGTTCTTATAATCTAAATTTATAATAGAATCTAATGACTCTTTAAGTTTGTTTGCCTCATTTTTTACAGGTATAATTATAGATACAAGTGGTTCATCATCTAATTTAGAGTTTACTTTTAAAGAAGGTAATATCTTAAATAAATATAGTTGTGCAAGATTTATTAAAATCAAAATTATAGTATAGATAATTAATAATATTTCTAAAATCATTCATTTAGCTAAAAAATACTGGCAAGAAGCGCATTTTAGTGACGTTTTTACTAAGCTTGCCTACGATGGGTATTTTGTAACCACAGAATTTACATCTGTTTTGATCATCTAAATTCCAAGCTAATATATCATATGAATAGCGCTTTATAACTACTTTTCCACAGCCTGGACAATAGGTATTCTCGTAAGGATGTCCAGGAACGTTACCAATGTATACATACCTCATACCTTCTTGCTTAGCTACTTCATAATGTTTCTCTAATGTTTCAATAGGCGTATACGGCAAGTGCATTAACTTGTAATCAGGATGAAATCTCAAGAAATGTATAGGAGTATCTGGACCAAGATTATCATAAATCCACCTTACAAGCTTTCTTGCCGCTTCTAAATCATCACCTATTTCAGGAATTACAAGATCAGTTATTTCAATATGTATGTTTGTTTTTTTCAGTTCTAGTAATGATTCAAATATAGGTTCAGGACCAGGGACTATTATATATTTTTGCATGAATTTCTTTTCACCATTACCTTTGAAATCAACGGTTATTGCATCAAGAAAGTTTCTCAACATCGATATAGCTTCAGGAGTTAAATATCCATTTGATACAAAAGTATTGAATAAACCATGCTTTCTTGCTAAAACTCCTACATCATGAGCAAATTCTATAAAAATTGTTGGCTCATTGTATGTATAAGTCACACCGTCGCATTTTGTTTTCAAAGCCATCTCAACAACTTCTTCAGGCGTAACATCTACTCCTTCAACTTTTCTCCTTTGGCTAATATCAAAATTTTGACAATATTGACACATCCAATTACAACCTGTTGTTGCTATAGATAAAACTTTTGAACCAGGATAGAAATGAACCAAAGGTTTCTTTTCTATAGGATCAATATGACTAGCGATTATTTTGCCATATACCATGAGATATAATTTACCATCTATATTTTGCCTAATGCCGCATAAGCCTATCAAACCTTTAGGAATGTTACAATATCTAGCACATGCAGTGCATCTTACACGATCGTTTGGTAATTTTTCATATAGGACAGCTTCTTTCATTCCCCAACTTATATTGATTCAACGTTTATATTAACGTTATTTTATATTAAACTTTAAATCTTCATACTTATTCTATTTATATGCCAAAAACTCACTTAGAGATAGGTCAGGAATTAGATATCTTCACTATAACCGAAGAAGGAGGCTCAGGACTTCCTCTTTTCAAACCAAAAGGTTTCATTCTAAGAGAGGAATTGATAAAATTAATGCGAGAAATTAACTCGAAATTAGGTTATCAAGAAGTTTGGACTCCTCATTTATTCAAGTTAGATTTATGGAAGATTTCAGGCCATTTGAGGAAGTATAAAGATAGAATGTTCATCTTGAGGACAAAAGATGAAAGATATGCCGTTAAACCAATGAATTGTCCAGGACATTGTTTGTTGTACAAAAGCGAGGTAAGAAGCTATAGAGATTTACCAGTTAGATATTCTGAATTTGGAACTGTTTATAGAAACGAACAATCTGGAGAACTTGTAGGCTTATTAAGAGTTAGAGCGATAACGCAAGATGATGGACATGCTTTCATAAGAGAGGATCAAATTGAAGAGGAGGTAAATGCGATAATAAAAAGCGCATTAGAAGTATTGTCCATCTTCGAAATGAAAGATTTTAAGATAAAACTTTCTACAAGGCCTGATCAATATATTGGTAGCATAAAACTTTGGGATAAGGCTACTAAAGCGTTGAAAAATTGTTTAGATAAGAACAAGTTAGATTATGAAGTAAAAGAAAAAGAAGGAGCATTCTATGGACCTAAAATAGATATTGATGCAAAGGATTCGTTAGGAAGATATTGGCAATGCACCACTATTCAACTCGACTTCAATTTACCAAGAAGATTCAAGCTAACTTATATAAATAAGGAAGGAAAACCAGAAATACCTGTAATGATACATAGAGCCATATTAGGTTCTCTTGAAAGATTCATCGGCGTTCTTCTTGAACATTATCAAGGTAAATTACCATTTTGGTGCTCGCCAGAGCAAATAAGGATTCTTCCTATATCTGAGAAATTTTTAGATTATGCAAGAAGTGTAAAAGAAAAACTATCAAACTTTAGAGTAGAGATTGACGATAGCAATAATACTTTAGAGAAAAAGATTTTCAATGCTATAAAAATGAAAGTGCCTTACATGATAATATTAGGCAAAAAAGAATTGGAAAACAACACGATCACCGTAAGAGATAGAGAAGGAAAACAACTCAGCGATATTAAACTTGAAGAATTCATTGATATAATTAAGGAAAAAGTTATTTTCAGGAAATAGTTTTTAACGTAAGTTTCTAATTATAGACAAATGAAAGATGTAGCGATTATAGGCATAGGTTATTACGGTTTTGCTCCAACGACCAATGAAGTATCATTTAGAGAAGGTAGCTTCATAGCAGCAAGCAGAGCTTATAGCGAATGTAATGTAGATCCCAGAAAAGATGTAGATAGCTTCATAGCCTGTGAAGAAGATTATAACGAAGGAATAGCTATAAGCAACGAATTTAGCGTTGATCAGTTAGGAGCAGTATTGAAGCCTGTTTCAACTGTCACTAGTGAAAGTTTAATTGCATTAGCTAGCGGATATCTTCAAATAAAATCAGGTCTTTGTGATATAGTCGTTGTAGAAAGTCATTCAAAGGCTAGCAATATAAGCAGTTATGAGAAAATTTTAGAATTATCCTTAGATCCAATATATGAAAGATTCTTGAACGTTCATCCATATTATCTTGCATCACTAGAAGCTAGGTATTACATGGAAAAAAGAGGGTTAAGATACGAAGATTTAGCTCTCGTAATTAAAAAGAATAAAGAAAATGGCTTGAACAATCCAAGAGGAAGTTATAGTTCAAAAGTTGATATAGAAGCAATATCCAAGAGCAATAAAATATTTGATCCTTTATCAATTCACGATATTGCACCGCTTACTGATGCGTTCTTAGTTGTAGTATTAGCTTCAAGAGAAAAGGCTGAAGAACTTAGCAAGAGGCCGATTTGGATTGAAGGAATTTATTGGTGTACAGAAAGTGTTTGGTATACTTTGAGAAGTTTAGATTCCTTGAAGGCTTTGGAAAAGGCAGCAGAAAGACTTTATGAAAAAACAGGAATAAATCCTAAACAAATTGATTTTGCAGAAATAGATGACAGGTTCAGTTATAGAGAATTAATGCATTTAGAAGCACTTAAAATTTCGAACAAGTATGAATTAGTCAAAGATTTGAGACAAGGTAGATTCAATATAAATGGAGATTTACCTATTAATCCTAGTGGCGGATATCTCTCTACAGGCGTACCATTAGATGCAGGAGGGCTTGCGAAGGTTTATGAAGCAGTCCTTCAACTAAGAAATGAAGCTGGAAAGAATCAGTTAAAAGATGCTAAAAGAGCTTTAATAATGAGTTGGAGAGGCATAACTACATCTACATATGGCGTTTGTATATTAAGTAATAGTGGTTAGGCATGAAGACAAATATTAACATAAAGAATAGAGTGGCGATAGTAGGAGCTGGTATGACGCTATTCAGAAGAAGATTAAAAGAAACACCTCAAGAATTAGCTTTTGAAGCAAGTAAAGCAGCATTAGATTCAGCAGGATTAGAAGCAAAAGATATTGAAGCGGTAGTTGTAGGCTCAGCGCCTGATGCCTTCGATGGTTTTCACATGAAAGGAGAACACTTAAGTGATGGTTCTTTAGCTTATTTGAAACCTTTTAAACGTGTATTTGTAGGCGGAGCTACTGGTGTATTTACTGCAATTGCTGCATGGTGGCATGTAGCTTCCGGATTGTTCGATGTTGTCCTTGCAGTAGCGGAAGAAAAGATGAGTGATGCAAGACCTCATCCGCAAGCCATGTTCAAATACATATGGGATCCAATCATAGAAAGACCATTAAATCCAAACTTAATTTGGATTTTTGCAATGGAGATGCACAGATATATGTATAAATATAATATCAAGAAAGAAGACATTGCACTTGTAGCTGTTAAAAATAAAAGGAATGCTTTAGATCATCCTGCTGCTCAAGCGGCAGCAAATATAACTGTTGAAGATGTTTTGAAAAGTGAAGTATTAGTTTGGCCTGTGCAAAAACTTGATATAAGCCCTGTTTCAGATGGAGCGGCTGCAATAGTATTAGCAAGTGAAAGAGTTGCTAAAAAAATTACTGATTCACCGGTATGGATAGAAGGTGTTGGATGGAATTTAGATTCAACACATTGGACTTCAAGAGAACTAGCCTATCCTAGATATTTGGAAGAAGCAGGAAAAATGGCATATAAGTTAGCTGGCATAGATAATCCTAGAAAGCAGTTAGACTTCGCTGAAGTTTATGACCCATTCGATTATAAAGAATTACATCATATGGAAGGTTTGCAATTAGCTGAAAAAGGTCAAGCGCCAATATTGACTAGAGAAGGAGTTACACAAAGAGATGGAGATTTACCTATATGTCCAAGCGGAGGTCTATTAGGCGTAGGAAATCCTATAGCTGCAGCAGGTATGATGAAAGTTTGCGAATTATTCTGGCAACTTAGATATGAAGCAGGTAAAAGACAAGTTAGAATAAGAAGAGGATATGGCTTGGCCCAAGCCTGGGGTGACTTGATGCAGGTTAGCACTGTTATTATAGCAAAGAGTGGTTGAAATGCAGAAGGTTTATAATAGTAAGGCTGTTGGTATAGAAGAAGAAAAGCGAATACTTTCAATATATTATAAGCCATACGTTCGCTATGAATTTTCTGCAGGTCAAGCACTGAGCAGGTTCCTTCTGGAACTTAAAAATGGAAAGATTATAGGAAGGAAATGTAATAAATGTAACAGGATTCTCGTTCCACCAAGAATGTATTGTGAGCAATGCTTTAGATTCACGGATGAATGGGTATATGTGAGAGATGAAGGATTTGTTGTAACTGCAGTGGTTAGTTACATAACTTACGATGCAAGAAAAGCAGAGAAACCTGAAGTTGTAGGTGTAATAGAACTTCTTGACGCACCAGGGCAAGGAATATTCCATAGAATAAACGTTGACCAACAGGAAGTAATTAATAGGGAAATATTCGGAAAAAGAGTTAAAGCGGTATGGAAAGACGAAAAAGAAAGAAAAGGAGATATTAACGATATATTATATTTTGAACCTATTAAATAAGACATGGAAAACAGAATAGAGAAACTTTTAAACTATCCAGGTGATATGGAAGCGGAAGCATATGTTTACACTGCAGGCGAGCTAGGCGAGAAATTTTTAATGAGTTTGAGAGATGAAGGAAAAATTAAAGCGGCTTTTTGTAGCTATTGCGAGAAATTATTCTTACCAGTACGATCTTTCTGTATTTTTTGCGGTAAAGAAGTAAATATTTTGAGAGATATTGAACAAGAAGGATACATAGAATCGTTCACAAAAGTTAAATTAGATAGCTCAGGTAATGAGATTAAAGAACCTTTCTATTTAGCTTATATAAAATTTAAGGGGGTGGAGGGCGGCTTATTACATAAATTAGGAGAAGTAAAAGAAGAATTGAAGATTGGCATGAAAGTGATTCCAGTTTTTAAAGAAAAATCACAAAGAAGAGGTAGTTTAGAAGATATAGCTTATTTTAAACCAATCAGTAACTCTTAAACTGTTCGTACCATAATTCATATTTTTTGATCATTTCTACTGTAATTGATGGCTTTCGTCTATTTATGGCATTCAAGAAATCTTCAGTAGTAGGTTGCCTAAGTTTCGAATGAATGCCTTTTTGTTCAAAAACTTCTCTTACAAGCATGTTCTGCACATTTACGCATATATCTTTAATATCGTTAGCGCTATATCCTTCAGTCATACTTGCCAGTTTTTCATAATCCAAGTTTAGCGGATTTAAAGGTTTGGCATAGAATTTGAATAATTCTATGCGAGTTTTATAATCAGGAGGAGGAACATACAATCTTAATTGAAATCTCCTTATGAAGGCATAATCCAAAAGCCAAGGTTTGTTTGTGGCTGCTATCAAATAAATTCTTCTTCGGACATTTTTTTCCATTAATCCGTCCATTTCTTTAAGGAATTGATTTCTAAGCCTTATTTCTCCACCTACTTCATAATTTGAGATCCCAAATACCGAATCGGCTTCATCTATAAATATTATCACTACTTTGTTTTCGCTTTCGTATTTCCTAGCCATATTGAACAATCTCGCCACATTTTTCTCAGATTCTCCTAGCCATTTGGAAAATAATGAAGCAGAGTCTACATTGAAGAATACAGATTTTATCTCATTAGCAATAGCTGCACATAATAGCGTTTTTCCGCATCCTGGAGGACCATAAAGCAATATATTTCTAGGCCAACCTAGAGGAAACAAATCTGGTCTTTTTGAAGGATATATTATTGCCTCCATGAGCGCTCTTTTAGTTTCTTCTAAACCTATTACGTCTTCCCACTTAACATTGGGTGCTTCTGTTAAAATTAAATTATATAAAGAATCAGATACAGAATATTCAGCATTCCCTTCTAAAAGTTGCGTAAGTTCATTTATTTTAGCTTGGCATCGTGCAATTCTATCAAGATAAAGACTATTAAGTCTATAATTGGGATCTAGTTCAATTAGCTTCGATAGGCAGTTTATTGCGTCTTGGTATTTCTCTATTGCTTTTCGGTAATTTCCATTCCTTTCATAATTTATTGCTTCATTAATTAATTTCGCTGCTTCATTTTGGAGATAAGCTGCTGTTGAATTGAAAGACATAGTTCACTTTATTCTTTGAAGTTTTCCTTGTTTAATTAAATCATCAATGACTTGATTCAACTTTGATTGTGGAATACCTAATTCTTCACTACATCTTTTTAGGTCTATCCTCCCTTTATTTTCAATTACATATCTCAATAGCTTATCCTCTAAGCTAGTTATTTCTGAGCTATTGTGCTTTGTAGCAACATATCCTGTCCCATATCCTTCTGCTTCCATCAATCTTAAGCTTGAAAGTTTCTTTTCTTGATTGGCTAAAGGTATCTCGGGTAATTTCTTTGCAATGCTAGATGAAGCGATTTCAGCTGCCTCCCTTAATATTGCTTCAGCTTCTTCACTCATTGAAACTTCATAAACATTATTATCAGGATAGTAAATTCTAAGATTTTCTATATTATTCACCAATTCATCCATTTCGCTACCCAACATCGGAGATACTTTGCTAGCTTCATCTTTTATTGAAGTAATCATTCTTGGAATAGGAGAGATTGCTTTAGCGAACTCATCTAGGCTTAGTATAGTTTCAGCTCGCAATATAAATGACTCTAACGCAAGAATAATATTCTCAATATTATTTTGCAACCTTCTTATTTCTGCGATTTCATTAGCTAAAATCTTAGCCATTTCGTTCTGAGGAGCCAGCTTTAATTTTTCAAAAAGAATACTTTCTCTGCTTTTTAGTTTTTGTTTTATGAAAAGTAATCTTGAATGATGAGCTTTAACAAGCGCTAATACATTTGAGAGTTTTTCCTTTAATGATGGCTCTCTTTTGAATATCTTCATAAAACTTAAGATACTATTTTTACTTCTATAATGCTACTCTTATCAATATTATTTATTTGATTTAATATGTCATTTAAATAATTTATCTCTTTAGAAATTCTATTCTTCGTAGATAATAAATGCTCTAATTTGCTTTCATAATTTGATTTATCTATATTGTTCTCTATATATGATAATTTTAGTTCTATGATTGATTCATCTACTTTAGTTTGTAAATTGTTTAAATACTCAAATCTAGATAAAATTTCATTTTTTAAAATTTCAAGCTCATTAAGAAGTTCTTTTAGAGATTGTTCGGTCTTGCTTTTTATTTGAGCAAATACTTCTTTATTAACATTGTCATCGTAAAATTTATTTATTGATTCTATTCTTGTATGTACATATTTTATCTTTTTTTCTATATTCCTATATTTATAATAAATATTACCAAAAAGTTTAAAGGTATCTTCGCTGACTTTTTCAATTCTATCGATTGAAACTTCATGAATGTCAATAGCGCTTCGAATTAAAACTGTTTTAACTTCGCCTATACCATCAGTAGTATAACCAACTAATACACCTAGTGTTTCGTCGAATTCATTTATTATTCGCGAGCCAATATACTTAGAAAACTCGTTAGAATACATGCTATACATTAGTCTTTTCTACTTCGCTCGATGTTGTGGGTATTTCAGCAAAAGTTTTTCTAAGTTCTCTTTCTACCATGATTCTAGCTTCGTTTAATATTCTTTCTGCTTCTTCGCTTCCAGCTTCAAATACGAATTGCGAAGATGGAGGATGACCAACCTCTGTTAACATATTTCCTATTACGTTACCAACTTGAGACAATTCTCTTTCAGCTTCAGGTAATACACCGCTAAGCCATGATCTTACGCTACCTATGACTCTTAGAGCAGGTGCAAGCGTTACAGCTACATCTCCTACATCCTTAATCAATTCAAGTCGCATTCGAACTGCTTGTAATGCATATTTGCTATGTAATATCACTTTTTCTAACTTCCTAATACCTGCAAGCTCGTTAGCATAAACTTTTACTCTACTCATATCTCTTCTCAAGTAGAAGTTCACTAAGTATTCGAATAGTCTTCTATCCCTTTCATATAACCTATTGTATATTTGATCAATTCTACTTGTTTGTATATCTAATATTCTACAAACATAGTCGATTCGCTCTTTAATTGGGGATTGTGGATATATTGCGTCTTTTATTCGTTCGCTAAAAGACTTTTGGGCAGCTTTATAATCCCAATCCCTCATAAATGTTTCTGACATTCCTTTGATAGTTAGTTTGTTAAAATAAAAAAGAAATCTCCTTATGGAAAATGACAGATAAATTAAAAAATTTTGGAAAAATTTTATGGAAACTAAGGATAAACTCTAAAAGGTGTCCTTGGAAATGGAACAGTATTCCTTATATGATTTACGCCAGTTATCCACTTTACGATTCTTTCAAGTCCTAAACCAAAGCCTGCATGAGGAACACTTCCATATCTTCTTAGATCAATATACCACTTATAATCTTCTGGATTGAGATTGTATTCCTTCAATCTCTTTAACAAAAGATCCAAATGATGTATTCTTTGACCACCAGTAGTTATTTCACCTTCACCAGGAGCATACAAATCTGAGCTTAAAGTTAAATTCTCATCATCAGGATGCGGCATATGATAAAACGCTCTAGTTGATTTAGGAAAGAACATAACGAAGGCGGGCCTATCGATACTGTTTGCTATCACTTTCTCAGCTTCAGCACCGAAATCATCGCCGAAATTCATCCTAATCCCGTTTTTGTTGACCAATTCTACTGCTTGAGCGTAAGTCATTCTTATAAAAGGACGTTTAGGCTTTTCAATTGTTCTTCCTAATATTTCTAAATCTTTACTGCTTTCATCGATTACTTTTTCAACAATGTAACTTACCAAATCTTCTTCATAATTCATGATATCCTCATGGGTGGCAAATGCTACCTCAGCTTCAATATGCCAAAATTCAGTTAGATGTTTTCTTGTTTTAGATTTTTCAGCTCTAAACGAAGGTTGAATGGTATATACTTTTTCGAAACCAAATATTGCAGCCTCAAGATAAAGTTGAGAACTTTGAGTTAAATGAACAGTTTTTCCAAAATAATTTACATCAAATAAAGTTGCTCCTCCTTCGCATGCGGCAAGAACAAAGCTGGGGCAATGTACCAAATGGAAACCATTCCTTCTAAACCATTCTTCAGCAGCCTCTACAACTTTTTCTCTAATTCTCAATATTGCTTGAAACTTTTCTCTTCTCAAATATAAATGTCTATGATCTAACAGGAATTTTACACCTACACCTTTCTTTATTGGATATTCTTCGCTTTTACCGATTATTTCTAGGCTTTCACATAAAATCTCTACCCCTTTAGGAGCTCTAGGATCCTTTTTTACATATCCCTCAATACTTATTGAGGCTTCTCTCTTTAGTTCATCAACAATTGTATCAAAACTAGGATGCTTTAGTTCATGTTTCTTTATTGTAACTTGAACAATACCTGTGCCATCTCTTAAATCAATGAAAGCAAGTCCTCCTTGTATTCTAGCATTATATATCCATCCTCTTAATCTAACTTTTTTTCCTTCTTCTAGCGCAAATACTTCTTCAACTTTGTTAAAGCTCATTGTATAAAATTGTTTAAGTATTACATTTCTATAAGTCTTTTTGCAATTTCTATAAATCCTTTGTAATATCCCTCATTTGAAACCAGTTTAGCTTTTTCTTTTAGCTTTCCATACGAATTTGAAAGCGCAATAGGAAAATCTACAAATTCAAATATATCAATATCGACCTCGCTATCTCCAATGGCATAACTTTCACAACTTTTTAAATTTAATTTTTCCAATAACAACTTTGCTGCAGAAGCCTTTGATATATGTCTTTGATTTATTATCAAAGAATAACCAGTATCTAATATTTTCACATCCAGTTGAGGATTTGAGAGTATGAAATCTTTTATGTTATTAATTATTCTAGAATCATTTACTTTCATCAATGCTTGATCTGATAACCTAATCGGATTGCTCCAATGTTCAATAACTTGAGGAAAATTTTGCTTTATAGCGTTCAATGCTTTAATTGCAATTTGTTTATCTGCAAGAATAGTTAAGTTCTTCCCATTATCTATGACGCCTCCATTTTCTGCAATAATGTAATCAAAAATATCAAAGTATCTATTAAGAATTCTTACTGTATAGTAAGCATTCGCAGAACATGCTATAACAATGAAATTGCTCCTTCTTAGCTCTCTTATTTTTTCAATTGAAGAAAAAGGCAACAATCCTAATTCATCAGTTATAGTGCCGTCGATGTCTAGAAACAATACTTTATTCATTAGCTAATGCATCATAGCATAACTTGAAAATTTCCTTATTTAAATGCTTCAAAACAGGTCTGTTTTTCTTAGAGCCAATAAGCTCGTCTAGATAAATTTTAAAGGTTATGAAATCTTCTTCGTAATATTTACAGTTTGCAATTACTTCACCGCGTGAAGTATAAGCAAAGCTACCTCCCCAAAAGTTCACTCCTTCTTGAACTCCTGTCATATTTACGTATATTACATTAATTGTATTCTCTAAAGCTCTCGCTTTCAAAATAGTTTCAAAATAAGGTCTGCTAGGATTTGGTGAAGCAGAAATGTTAATAATCGTGTGACAACCTTTTATTGCTAAATACCTATTCAATTCAGGAAAGAAAGCATCAAAACAGATTGTTAGCCCAAATCTTCCAAATTCAGTATCTACGAAAACAGGTTTTGATCCGTTTCTGAAATATTTTTGTTCTTCAAACATCCTATAAGTCGGTAGATAAATTTTTCTATAAACTTCATGATCGCCATTAGGTTTAATCCAAACTGCTGAATTATATATAATTTCAGAATAAGGTGATGCACGCTCAGGCATCCCAAAAATTACATGTAAAGAATTTTGAATAGCAGATTCTTTTATTATATTGAAGCTTTTACCTGGTACAGTCTCAGCAAGCTCATATACTAAATCTCTTATGTAATACCCTGTTAGGGATAATTCAGGAAAAATAACCATATTGCATCCTTCATCCTTAGCCCTCTTGATACCTTTTAGTATCTTATCTAGATTTAGCTCAACATTACCTAGAACTGGAGAGATTTGAGCTAGGGCTATTTTCATTGAATTCATGTTCATATTTCATTTATTAATCATCATCTAATAATAACTTAATGATAAGCTTGCCTAAATTGAATTATGAAGATGTATTAAAACAGATTTCAAATTTCTTATTTAGAGCACTTGAAAATGCGAAAGCTGAAGGTTACGTTGTAGGTGTTAGTGGAGGAATAGATTCTTCAGTTTCTGCAACATTAGCAGCTAGAAGCTTAGGAAATAAAGTTAAAGCTTTGATTATGCCTGAAGAAGGAATAACACCTATAGAAGATATTAAAGATGCGAAAGAGCTTTGTGAATCATTAAATATTGAATATAAAATAATTCCGATAAATCAAATAAAAGAATCATATTTAAAAAATCTAGGTTTTTCAAGTAACATTAAAGCTATAGGTAATCTCAGTGCAAGAATAAGGATGAGTATTCTTTATTATTTTGCGAATTCATACAATTTATTAGTTCTAGGCACAGGCGATAAAAGCGAAATATTAATTGGGTACTTCACTAAATATGGAGATGGAGGAGTTGATGTATTACCTATAGGCGATTTGTACAAAACACAAGTTAGAGAACTAGGAAGATATCTAGGTTTGAGTGAAAGAATAGTTAACAAAAAGAGCAGTCCAAGGCTTTGGGCAGGTCAGGAAGCTGAAAGTGAATTAGGAATCTCATATGAATTATTAGATAAGATACTTTATGGCTTAGTAGAATTAGAATTAGACTCGCAAAGTATTGCAAATAGATTGAATATAGATATAGAAACAGTTAGGAGAATAAAAGAAATAATTAAGAGTAATGAACATAAAAGAAAAGGCCCAATAATATGCCAGATAAATTTAAAGGCTGTAGGAGTAGGTTTTAAACTTCCTGCCATTTAAAGTTAAATACTAAACAGATGAAATCGATTTAAGTGAACAAAGCAATAATAGGTTTTGTTAAAACAGATTTTAAAGATAAAATACTCTATAGGATAAAGCTCGATGAATTTAATAAGATAGCTAAAGCTTTAGGATACGAAGTTGTAGATGAGATAATTCAAACAAATTCGAAAATTGATAGTAGTTATGTTTTTGGTAAAGGTAAAATTGAAGAGTTAAAATTTTTAATAAATGAATATGGAGTAGATAGTTTATTAATTTATAATGTTTTAAATAGCATGCAAAAAATAAATTTAGAAGATTATTTAAATGTAAAAGTTTTGGATAGGTATGATTTAATATTAGAGATTTTTGAACTTAATGCAGGAGATTCAATTTCAAAGTTTCAAATAGAACTAGCAAGAATAGAGAGAATGATTCCTTATGTAAGAAAAAGAGCTTCAATCATGTATTTTAGAGATAGACCTGGACCTAGAAGTTTGGGTGAGTATGCTTATCATAAAACAATAGCTCAACTAACTTCAAGAAAAAAACGAATAAAAGAAAAATTGGAAAAATATAGACTCTTCAAAAAAATTCAAAGAGAAAAAAGAAAGGAGCTAAATATACCTATCGTAGCTCTATGCGGTTTTTATGGAGCTGGTAAAACAACGCTTTTCAATGCTTTAACGAATTTAAATAAAGAAGTTAAAGGAATACCCTTCACTACATTATCTAGTAAGAATTACATGATTAAAAGAGAGGGAAAAAGTTTAATCATAATGGATACGATTGGATTTGCATTCGATATAGATCCATTGATAATAAAGAGCTTCGAGGTTACTTTAGAAGATCTAAAAGAGGCGAATTTAAATTTACTAGTATTAGATGCAAGTGATGATGAAATTGTTTTTGAAGAAAAAATAAAAACAAATCTAAATATTTTACGAGAATTAGAAATAGAAGATAAAAAAATAATTCCAATATTAAATAAAACAGATTTAATAGATAAAGAAGATTTAATGAATAAAATCAAAATAACTAAAAATTATTTTGTCAATGAAAGTATCCATATATCAGCATATTATAAATATAACTTAGATATGTTAATTAAAAAAATCTTAAATTTTATATCTTGATTATTCTATTTTTATTTTCTTTCCTTCTTTAGCCTCTCCTTTCTTCTTAAGAACTACTTCAAGAACGCCATTAGAATAAGTTGCTTTGGCGCTGTCAGGCTCAACATCTGCACCTAAAAGTACTTCTTTATAATATTTTCTTTTGCCCGTAGTACTAATTTTAAGCTTATTGCCGTCTACGACTTCAATGTTAATTTCCTCTTTGGAAGCCCCTGGAACTTCAGCAATAACTCTAATTTTATCTTGTTCTTCTATTACATCCACAAGTGGTTCTCGCTCTTCCGTGACCTCAATAGGCTTAATCCCTCCACGAGGTCTTACATTTCCAAATTCTCTAATTATCGGTTTTCCATCAGGACCTATAGTTATTGAATAACCATATACAAACGGTCCAAACTCTCTGATAGTTTTTGATCCTACTTTCTTTTCACGAACAAGATCTCTTGGAAAGAATTCGAAATCTCTTTCCATTTCTTTTAAAGCTTCTTCAAACCATTTTTCAATTTCCTTAAACAGATCATCAAAATATCTTCTTCTTCTCCACCAAAAAGGAAATTCTTCATCAGACATAATTTAAAAATAAGATCAACATTTATTTAAAAATTGCTGAATTTTTAATTCATTTTTCAGCCAATAATTTTTCAAAATTCACTGGAGGCTTTCTATTAATTTTTAATTCGGAAATAGCTTGAGTGATTATAGGAAGAGCTATAGTAGCATCGCAATAACATGTAACCTTTTTTGCTTTTGCTGAAATCTTACCCCAGCTAACTGCTTCTTCTAAAGTACATCCTGAAAGTCCTCCCCATTGCGGGCTATCAGTTGTTATTTGAATCGCATATTCATGAGGTTTGCTACGAGCATTTATTCCAAATACAGGAGCTAAATAAGTAGATATTTGAACAAAATCTTTAGGCACACCGCCTCCAATATATAATACACCAGTTTTCTTGCTGTATGCTAAAATTTTTGTCAATTCCTCTAAATCAAGCGTTGCATCAATAGTTATCAATTTACCTTTTTTTCTTTTTAATCTAACAAGAGCTATACCGTAAGCACTATCTGCTATTGCAGGTGAATAAATCGGTATTTTTTTTACATAAGAAGCATGCACAATGCTATGAATTCCCTTACCATCTAAATATCGACCAAATTCCCATAAAAAGGATCTTGATGAATAAATTTTCTTATCATCAATCGTATCAGCAAATTCTTCAATTAACCTCTCCATTCTTCTATAATCTTCTTCACTAGCATAGACATCATAGAATCTGTCTATTTTATATTCATAAAGTTCAGCATCGTCAACAAAAGGAGAACCTTTCCAATATGAAGCCCCAATGCATTCATATATGTCTTCTGAAATATTCGCACCTGTTGAGACTAAAACGTCTATGTAGTTATTTAAAATTAACCATCTGACTATTTTCCACATTCCTGCAGTACTCATAGAACCTGCCAGACCCATAATTATAGTCGTATCTTCATCTTGAAGCATTGTTTTATAAACTTCAAAAGCTTCTCCTAATTTCCTTCCTTGATATGCAGTGTCCTTGATTTCGTTCAAAAGTTCAGATATCTTTCTTTCTTTTATTTCGAGAGTTCTAACTTTTTCGATAAAATAAGGATTTTCCATTGAGCTAATTTAAAGAGGTTAGATAAAAAATTAGCTTATCCTTCTAATAGATTTATAAATTATATATGCTACGATCAGACTTATCGTTGCTTGAAGAGCGTTAAAAGGAGCTTCTAATATAGCAACGTATTTCAAGATGAAAAATTCATAAAGATAGTATCCTACAACCATTTCGATTCCTCCTAGAATCATTGAATAAATTGCAATTAGCTCATCATTATTCTTCGCAATATTTCCTGAAATACCAGTAATAAAGAAAGCAATTCCAATTATCGAAAATGCAATCAAAGAATTTCTTTGATCGCTATCCAAACTAAAGTTAAACAGACCAAATACAGAGAAAGTTAACGCAGCTAATCCAATAATGATAACAAGTATGGAGAATAATTTTATTTTATTCCTAAAATTATAAAAAACTATACCAACCAACAAACCTTCTATACCCTTTATGAAAAAAGTTCCAGGTGCAAAATGTGGAGAGCCTAATGCTATATCAGATAAACTTGAACCGATTGAACCTGCAATAAAGCCTACAAGAGGTCCGTAAAGTAAACCTGCAAGAAAAATTACTGCATCACCTACATTTAAATAGCCGCCAGGTACAGGAGTCTTTATAAAACTTCCAGTTACATATGTCACTACAAATGTTAATGCAGCAAATATTCCTGAAAGAGTTATCCTTTTTGTTTCCATCGAAATGAAATTTTTTGAGTTTAAAATATAAAGGTTTTCCTATATATTGGTAGATATCAATTTTACCACGCCTTAAGTTATTTTCAACCCTTGAGTAATGAGCTCATGCTAGACTTTAGAAAGGAATTTAATTAATAAATAACTCGATTATATAATTATTTGAAATTCCTTATCAATAAGAGAATTAGAATGTCTAAAAACAAAGTCACAAAGATTTAAATTAATAATCTAAGAAGATGCTTATGGATTTGTCTGATTTATTTAGGAACTTTATCGAACAAATAATTGGTCTAGGTTATGTAGGAATTTTCCTAATCTCACTTATAGCGAGCTCAATTCCTTTTCTTCCATTACCTTATTTGATATTGGTGGTATTAACTGCGAGCCAATATGATTACTTAGATTTATTCATTTATTGCTTAATGGCTGGATTAGGAGGATCGATAGGAAAATTGACAACATATTATCTAGGAAGAACTACAAATCTTGCTTTAAGTGAGGAAAAAAAGAAACAGCTTGAATTCTTTAGGAAAATAACTAGAAAATATGGCACAATCGGAGTTTTCATATTCGCCATAACTCCTTTACCAGATGATATTTTATATTTTCCTTTAGGTGTAGGAAAGTTTGATTTTAAAAGATTCTTCTTTGCCAATATGCTAGGTAAGATTTTACTTGTAATGATTGTAGGATTTCTATCAAAAACTTATTACAATATAGCTAAAGATATAGCTGGAGAAAGTTTAAATTTTCAAGTGACAATCATCGCAATAATTTTTGCAATAATCCTTACTATTTTGCTACTTAAAATAAATTGGTATAATACATACACAATACTAGAAAAAGAAGGAGTGAAAGGCCTCGTAAAGAATTTTAGAAAAGTTTTTAAGCGCTAGGGGTGGGATTCGAACCCACACGGGCGTTACGCCCACTGGTTTTCGAGACCAGCGCGTTACCACTCCGCCACCCTAGCACCAGAAATTATTTTGATAAAAGAGGTTTAAATTTTTGTAAGAAGACTTCAATAGTTACCATTATTTTAGAATCCCTTTTAGAGATGATCCTTATAAAAGAACGATCAAAGTCTGCAGCTGCTTTATTTGCTTTAATAGCAAGCGTTCTATCATCGATATAATCGCTTTTCCTCACCACAATACTCCTATTATTAGATAACAAAAGCTTGCTCGAACCATGTGCTAATACTTCTTCATGAATTCCTTGGCATTCAAGCGTAATCTTTACTAAGGATTCATCATTTTTTATTATCTTAACAACTTCTGCATCTAGATCTGAACAAGCTTTTTCTGATTTAATAGCTATTATGCAATCACCCCTTTCAGTTAAGTATTCATCCTTTGTTATTTCAAAAGTTTTCTTATGCGATGCTTTGATTAATTCATGACCCCAAGCTATGAATGAGGTCTTAGCATACATTTAAAATTTATTAAATATTGAATTTAAAAAACATGTGGAAAAATTCTATGTTATTACATGGAACCAGCTATATCGAGATGTAATAAAGTTATGCTCTTTAATAAAACAAGATAATTATAAGCCTGATATATTAGTAGCTTTAGCTAGAGGAGGATGGGTGATTGCAAGAATCGTTTCGGATATGCTTGAAATTGACCAAATAACAGACATGCATGTCTCTTTTTATACAGACATTAATAGAACAAAAAAAGAACCAATAATCCTAGAGGATTTAGGTAAGGATGTTTCAGATAAAAGAGTTCTAGTTATTGATGATGTAAGCGATACAGGTGAATCGCTCATAAAAGTATTGGGATATCTTAAAGAGAAAAGACCATTGGAAATCAAAACTGCAACTGTTTACATAAAACCATGGACAAAATATGTTCCTCATTATTATGTCAAAGAATTTGATGGATGGATAATATATCCTTACGAAATAAAGGAAACAATAAAAAAGCTTTGGAATAGATGGATTAAAGAAGGAATGAAAGAAGAAGAAATAATAGAGAAACTGCAATCGATTAAGTTACCTAAATGGCAAATCAAATTAGTATTGAAAGATATCAAAAGTTGATTATTAAATCCTCAAAAGCCTTTTCAAATTTTTTAATGATTTCATCTTCATTTTCTTTCGCTAGCCTATAATCGAATACTGAGATTTCTCCATTTACAATGACATATTTTGCTTTCATACCAGAGCATGAATATACAAGATGATTTATAATATGTTGCCCATCATCAGAAATGAGCGGTTTCATTCGAATTTCATTTAAATCATATAAAGCAAGATCTGCTACGTAGCTTTTTTCGATCAAGCCAATCTTTATTTCAGGATAAAAGATTTTATATGCTTCATAAGTAGCAAGTCTGAAGATATCTTTTGAAGATAAAACTGAAGGATCTTTATGCATATACTTTTGTAACAAAGAAGAAAATTTCATCATTTCGAAAGGATCTAAAGAATTGTTACTTGCTGGGCCGTCGGTACCTAAACAACATCTAATACCTTCATTGATAAGACGTCTTAAATCAGCCGTTGAACCTGATGCTAGTTTGAGATTAGAAATTGTGTTTTGAACTATAGCTACTTTTCCTTTTTTCATCAACTCATATTCTTTTTCACTAAACCAATTACCATGAGCATAAACGCACCTTTCATTACACAACCCTACTTTGTCTAACAATTCAACCTCTCTCATCCCATATCTTTCAATGCATTGATTTTGTTCTTCCATCGTCTCAGCAACATGTATTTGAACTAAAGAATTATACTCTTGGGAATATTCAGCTATAATTTCTAGTAATTCTCTTGAACATGTATATGTAGCATGAGGCCCAAAACTAGATTTTATAAGTTTAGAATTTAATGAAATTAAGCGTTTATGCATATCCAAAGCTATTTTGGCTTTTTTATCTGTTTCACTTTTATCAAAGAAATCAAAAATTCCTTCGCATAAAACACCTCTAAAGTTCAATTCTATGAATGCCTTCGCTACATAGTCCATATTAAAATACATATCAGCACAACCTGAGAAACCGCTTTTCAACATTTCCATTGCAGAGAATTTTGCCCCAATATACATATGTTCAGCATTCAACCTTTTTTCTAAAGGCCACACCTTTTCTTCTAGCCATTTATGTAAAGGCAGATCCTCGGCAATACCTCGAAATAAGCTCATTGGAGAGTGTGTATGCCCATTGAAGAAACACGGAATTACGAGAAGATTCTTGCAATCTATACTTATACCGCTTGTAGATAATCCTTCGCCTATTTCTTCAATCTTTCCTTCTCTAATCAAGATGTCTTTGTTTTTTCTTAGACACACGGCATCTAATATCAGCTTGCAATTTTTAAGGAGAATTTCTTCCATATTTCAAAAGATATTGAGTAATTAAAAAACTAAAGTAATATAAAAGTAATTCGATTAATTCTCGATGAATCTAAATGAAATATATGCTACGTTGAAATTAATTAAAGAACATAACAGGTGGAGAAGAAAAGAATGTATTAACCTAATAGCTTCTGAGAATATAACATCGCCTCTTGTAGATGCTGTTTATCTAAGTGATGCAATGCATAGATATGCCGAAGGAACACCTTTCAAAAGATTTTATCAAGGAACGAAATTCATCGATGAAATTGAAGAAAAAACTAATCAAGTACTAGGAGAATTGTTCAATGCCAAATTCGTTGATGTTAGACCTATATCTGGAACAACTGCTAACGGTGCTGCTTTTTATGCTTTAGCAAACAGAGGAGATAAAGCGCTTGTATTGCCTGTATATGCAGGATCACATGTAAGTCATACGAAATTTGGAATTTTAGGAGCATTAGGGATAATCGAGGAAGAAATGCCTTTCAATGGAGAAGACATGGTCATCGATGTTGAGAATACAAAAAAGAAGATAAGAGAAATAAAGCCTAAGATAGTCATACTCGGTGGTACAGTAATACTGTTCAGACATCCTGTTAAAGAATTAATAGAAGTAGTAGAAGAAAATGGAGGATACATAATCTATGATGCCGCTCATGTACTAGGACTAATCGCAGGTAATAGATTCCAAAATCCTGTTCTTGAAGGAGCACATCTAGTTACGAGTTCAACACATAAGACTTTTCCAGGTCCTCAAGGAGGTGTAGTTTTCTCAAATGATGAAGAAGTCTTTAAAAGATTTAAGAAAGTAATCTTTCCAGTATTTGTATCGAACCATCATTTGCATAGACTCGCAGCCACTTTAATCACAGCTTATGAAATGAAATATTTCGGCGAAGAATATGCATCGAACATAATAAAAAATGCAAAAACTTTAGCTGAAGAACTTCATGCTTATGGATTTAAAGTATTGGGTGAGAAAAACGGTTTCACTGAAACTCATCAAGTAGTATTGAATGTAAAAGAATTTGGTGGAGGAACATATGTTGCTGAGTATCTAGAAAAATGCAATATTATAACCAATAAGAACATGATACCTGGAGATACGCCAGAAATGGTCAGGAATCCATCTGGACTTAGATTAGGTGTTCAGGAAATGACAAGATTAGGAATGGGAGCTAGCGAAATGAAATATATTGCAGAATTGTTCTATAAAGCATTAATTAGAAAAACATCTATTGAAGAGATTAAACAAACTGTTTTAGAATTTAGAAAGAACTACCAAGAAGTAAAGTATGCATTCAATATAGATTTAAAGTCGTTTGCAGAAGAATATTTACCAATTCTAAGCTAAAATTCGAAGATATTGGTCTTCAATTTCTCTAACACCATAAGCAAGCCTAAAATATTCATCATCTTTTTCTCTATATTTTTGAAGTATTGCCTTAATTTGAACCTTGTCTCCTTCTTCAAATGCATCCAAATAATAATTCTCAAATATAACTAATTCTTTTATTTCATATTTTGTTTCATAAGGTTTAATTTTATATCTAAGTGGATAAAAATAAGGATCTAGTTTCTCAATAATCTCGACTTTAGTTTCTATGATTCCTAGATTTTTTATCTTAACTTCATCATAACTTATTTTAACTTCATCAAATTTTAATACAGGATTAATAGAAAAATGTCTATTCTTATATATGCATTTATTCCATTTTCTTTTCGAAATTATACTATATGACTTTTTATCTAATCCTTTTATGATTTCTGAATCTTTTATTAAAAATTCCTTTCTTTCTTTTAGAAAATCTTTTATCTTTTCTACATTGTTTTTACCATAAACTACAATATCTATATCAGAATATATGACATTGTATATTCCTACCAACAATGTTCCTGTCAAACCGAATTCGTATTTAGGTATGTTAGCATTATTAGAAAGTAAGTCTAAGATTTCGTATGCGCGTTTAGCCAACGAGTTCTCTCTTGTTAGATAGTCGAATCCTTTTGAAGTTAAAAATATTTTATCGATCTCTTTATGAGCTATCAAAGGAAGAATAGAATCCATATTGGTATCATATCTTAGATACTTTGAATAATATTTAGATAAGGTTCTTCGAAGTTCTGAGCTACTATATTCCTTTAAGGCCCTATCGTAATATGAATGATCCCTCCAAATTGTTGCATAATCGACTTTGACGTATCTAGGAATTGCTATTACATAATCTTTAGGATGCAAGTATCCTATAACTTGGGAAAAGATATTACCGCATTTTATAAAATCTTTATCCCTTAATAAACCGTTCATAGATCCTAGCATTTAAATAATATGTGGCTGAATTCCAATCTCTATCATCTTTTTCTAACAAACCTCTTTCAAACATATCTCTGCAAGATTCTTTAACATCCATAGATTTAACTCTAATTTTATCTAATAAAGCGATCCTTGAAACAAGAGAGCCTAGTGTTTGTGGCCCAAAAATTGCCAAGTGCCTAAATATTGCAGCTTCTAAAGCATCGCCTAACTTTATCGCTTCAAATATATCAAAATCATAAATCTCTACTCGGAAGTCAATAGTTTCATCGCTAGTAATTAAAAATAACAAGGCTTCTAAATTCGATTTAAATCCTCTATAAGTGAGAGGTAAATTTGAAAGATCAAAATTTATATGTGCTTTATTTTGCTCGATAACATAATCCATCTCTTTTTCAAAAATTATATTCGAATTATTATTTATATTCTCTTTAATTAAAAATTTTATAGTCTTTATGTTTTTATCTTTTATAGGTTTTATAGATACTCGCGTTTTGTTATTTCTTATTATTTTAATTATTTTATCTTTATTTATTTCAACTTCAAAATTTATTTTCAGAGGATACGATACAATTTTTATAGTTTTTTCAAAAACTTTTGTCTTTTTCTTATAAGCTTCGATAGTCCATTTTATAGAAGTATTCTTTCCCTCATAACTAGGTCTTGCATTGAAAGGTATGTAAAACGTTAATTTCTTTCCTTTTTCCCATTTATACCATATGTCCAGTAAGGGATAAATTAAACCATTGCTTAAGGTTTCATATGAATGAATAGATATCAAATCGCAGCTAATATTAAAAACACTAAAAGCAGAATTATTAAAAGCGTAATTTAGATTCAAGAATTCTCCTTGTCCAAAAGTATGCATTAAAATAAAGATGAAACACTGTTATATATTTCTTCTTTAATTATTTCTTATGAGTGAAGCTCGAAGAAAAGCTTACATAAAAGATATAATCGAGCTAATAGATGAGAATGAGAACTTAAATGTTAAGCTTTCTTTCTATTCAGATTTAACAGTCAATAATTTAATGAAGAAAGCATATAGTTTATGGGAGAATGGGGGTGGCAAAGGAATACCGCTCGATTATCTAAGCGATGAAGAACTTGAGGAATTACATATACGAGCGATACATTATTATCAAAACCCTATAGGATTTTCTTATACTGATATGGTGAAAGGAATTAATATAGAAGAAAGGAAGATCAATAAAGAAGGAATCGGGAGTAAATTTACTAAGGTTCTAAGAAGATTATTCTTTGCTTCTTCTTAAAGAGGTTTAATATTCTTTTGAATCTCTTCCCGAACTATTTCTTGATACGGCTTATTGCCGCTATATAAATGACAAGCAACGAAATGATTTGGTTTAACCTCGACTAATTGAGGTTCTACCTTTTTGCATATATCCATTACGTAAGGACATCTGGGATGGAATCTACAACCGGGAGGAATAAATACTGAGCTAGGTATTTCTCCTATTATCTTTATTTCCTTCAATTTAAATCTCAGCTCTGGATTCGGTTCAGGTACTGCAGCTACTAGTGCTTGCGTATACGGATGCAAAGGATCTTCAATAACCTCATCAGAACTTCCCAATTCGATAATTTTTCCTAAATACATCACAGCGATTCTGTCGGCAATATATCTAGCTGTAGAGAGATCATGAGTAATATACAAATATGTTAGATTATACTTTTCTTTTAGAGAACGCATCAATTCAAGGATTTCAGCCCTAATCGATACATCAAGCATTGATACAGGTTCATCTGCAACTATAAACTTTGGTCTTAGGATTAATGCTCTTGCAATAGCAACTCTTTGTCTCTGACCTCCACTTAATTGATGAGGAAATCGCCATGTGAATTCTTCAGGAGGGATTAGACGAACATCTTCCAATATTTTCGCGACGAGCTCTTTTCTTTCTTCTTCACTTTTCGTTATCCTATGTATTATCAATGGTTCTTCAAGAGAAGCACCTATTGTAAATCTAGGGTCCAATGAACTGTAGGGATCTTGAAATATCATCTGTGCTTGTCTTCTGAAAACTTTTAAAGGGTATCCCATTAAATCTTTCAAAGGTATTCCACCGAAGTAGATCTCCCCCGAAGTAACGTCGATTAGTTTTAGCAATAATCTCCCCGTTGTTGTTTTACCACTACCTGATTCGCCCACCAATGCAAAAGTCTCTCCTTGATAAATTGAGAAATCAATAATGTCAACAGCTCTTGAATAAATAATAGGAAATCTTTGTAGAGCTCCCTTTACTCCTCTAGGTAAAGGAAACCATTTAGCTAATCTATATGCCAGTACGAGAGGTTTATTCATAGTAGTTCACTTATTTGTTTTTGCTTCATTATATAAATGACAAGCAACGAAATGATTTGGTTTAACCTCGACTAATTGAGGTTCTACCTTTTTGCATATATCCATTACGTAAGGACATCTGGGATGGAATCTACAACCGGGAGGAGGATTTCTTAAATCAGGAGGTACACCAGGAATGAACTCTAATTTTTCAATTTTCTCTCTCAGTCTAGGTATACTCTTTAATAACTTTTGAGTATATGGATGCAAGGGTTCTTTATATAAGTCAAGAGATTTTGCTACTTCAACGATTTTCCCTGCATACATTATGGCTACTTTATCAGCTAGCTCCGCTATTATGCTCAAATCGTGAGATATTAATATCATTGAGGTTCCATATTTGGATTGAAGTTGTTTTAAGAGATTCAATATTTGAGCTTGTACTATTACATCTAATGCTGTTGTAGGTTCATCAGCAATCAAGAGCTTAGGTTTTAATAATAAAGCCATCGCTATAACAATTCTTTGTTTTTGTCCCCCGCTTAATTCATGAGGATAACGTTTAAGAATAGCAGGGTCAAGTGCAACTGATTTAAGATGCTCACTCATAATACTCTTTGCTTCATTGAAGCTAATATCCATATGATATTTGAATACTTCATAAAGTTGCTCTTCAATCGTATAAACTGGAGTCAACGCTTGCATCGCACCTTGAAAGACCATTGCAATCTTTTTCATTCTATATTCTTTTCTAAAAGTTTCATTGTCAATTTCTAAGATATTTGTTCCTTCAAAGATTATTTTTCCATCTACTATCATTCCAGGAGGAGGAACAAGCCTAATAATTGAGTAGGCTAACGTACTCTTACCACAACCAGACTCGCCTGCTATACCCAAGACTTCGCCTTTATCAACAAATAAAGAGACATCATCGACGGCTTTTACAATACCCCTTGTAGTAAAGAAATAAGTCTTGAGATTTCTTATCTCTAACATCCTCGCCTTCATCTTATCCATAGAGAATTACCTATTTATATTTTGGGACAATAGTTAACGAACCTATAAGGTGTAATTAAGATTATTGCTCTTGTAATTTAAATAATATATCATGAAAATGATGGAAAAACTTCTGCAAGAATTACAAACATTGGATTTAAACCGATTCAATGAATTGCTTCAAGAAGTTTCTAATCAATTGGAAAAAGAAAGACTTTTGAAGAAACTTGATGGGCTATTTGTTAATGAAGATTTAGTATATTGTACATCTTCATCTATCGAACGCTGTATAATCATCGGTGATATTCATGGAGATTTGGATACCTTATTGGAAATTGCTGAAAGGATTGACATTGAAAAAATTAAAGAACAAAAAGCTGTTGTTGTCTTTTTGGGAGATTATGGAGATAGAGGCGAAAAATCGCTCGAAGTTTACTATCTTTTATTCAAATTGAAAACAATACTTAAAGAGAAAATCGTTTTACTAAGGGGTAATCATGAAGGGCCCGATGATCTGCTTGCACAACCACATGATTTACCTTTATTCTTCATAGAAAGATATGGGCAAGAAGGTTATACTTTTTACTTAAGAATAAAAAAGTTATTCGAGAAATTCTATTTGGCTTTCGTAGTATTAAACAAGCTAATTGCTTTACATGGTGGAATTCCTAGCAATGCTTTATCATTAGAGGATATAGCAATCGCAAGAAAAATTCATCCGAAAAAGAGGCTTCTAGAAGAAATACTTTGGAATGATCCGATGGATGAATATGGTATAAGAGAATCATATAGAGGAGCAGGAAAATTATTCGGTCCAGATATAACAGAAAACTTTCTTAAAAGAAACAATCTACTAGTTGTTATAAGAGGTCATGAACCCGCTAGATTTGGATACTTCTTGTCACATAATGGAAAGGTTGTTACTGTTTTTTCCAGAAAAGGCGCACCTTATTTCAACGAGAAAGCAGCATATCTTGATATAAATTTAAATAAATTAGATTCCCACGAAGATATAAGCAAATTTATAATAAATATTTAAAAGAATCCCTAGCAAATTTATATAAAAAAAGTTGAGCATATCCTCCATAATTTTTAAATATTTCATTAAGTACATCTCTAATTTTATAGTAATTCTTTTTGAGCTTTTCAAGAGATATGTAGTTGAAATAATCCTTATAAAAGAGAACTAGTATCTTTGTGATCCATGTATCAATTGGTATACTTTCAAATCTAGAATAACTATATAATGATACACAGCTAGCCGTCTTTATTCCTACACCCTTTATTTTCATCAAACTTTTTTCCAAATCTATAGTAGGCATTTTACTTAGTTCTTCTAATTCCTCATCGTTTTCAAATTTTTTTGAAAATGATATAATATAGCTGGATCTGAAGCCATATCCAATTTTTCTTAATTGCTTTTCATTTATTTTTTTCAATTCAGCAAAATTAGGATAATCGTATATCAGAAAATCTCCCAATTTTAGTTTCCTCTTTGAGAATTTAGAAAGTTTTTCAAGCATTTGATTAGCTCGCTTTATATTATTAAAACTGACACTGAGATAGGAAACTAAGCATTCTCTTTTATTTTGCTTCAATACCCTCAATCCTTTATATTTATGATAAAGATCGTTAACAAGCGGATCTTCACAGATTGCATTTTTAATTTCTTCATAATTATGATCTAATCCTAGAAATTCTTTTAATTTGGTTTCATCGATATTTCCTTCTATTTTATAATTAAGAAGATTTCCTTCATACTTCAACGCAACGATGCTACCATAACACACTCCTATCCAATATGAACTATACTTTTTCCATCTAAAGATTTGACCTGATGAGAAAGTATGATCTAAATTAAATTCATCCTTTTCTATTTTAATGAAGCCTTTTATCATCAAACTTTTTTAGTTGTTTGTGATAATATAATAATTGTAATTTAAATGGGGCAACGTAGCCAACTTATTTATATAAGAACGTTACTTATTGTTTCAATCATTGCTTACTTGAGCATGGCAATTATAGGCATTTATATTTCTCTAAGAACAAGTAGCAGTGCACTCTTAGCAGATTCGTTGGATTCTTTAATTAATATGCTAATTACCCTCATTGTTTTCATAGGTGTATTATATGCGGATAGACTTTCTGAAGAAAATGCCAATTTGAATTATTTCAAAATTGAAGTCTTGAGCGCATTTACAGTCGCTATTATCGCTATCCTTTTAGCTGGCTACATAGTTTATACTTCAATAAATAGATTTCACGTAGGATATATTATTAAGGAAGGTGAAATTGGTGTTTTGAGTGCTATTAGCTTCGGAATAATTTCATTAATAATTACTGTAAAGAAGTACGAATATGCTAAAAAATATGGCTTGCTTTCTTTAAAAATAGATTCAACGAATTCAATAAAAGATACAATAGGATCATTCTTTGCAGCTTTAGGTATATATCTTTCAACACTTACTTTTACTATATTCGATACTATTTTTGCTGTCATAATAGCTGCATTTCTGGCTACAGCTAGTATACCTGTGATAAGGGAAAGCACATTAATATTGATAGATGTATATAATAATCCTCAACTCAAACAAAAAATTATAGAACTTGCTAAAGGCTTTCCACATATTACAAGGATTTTATCAGTAAACTTTAGAAGAATGGGGTACAAAATAGCAGTAGAAATAGAATTGGAAGTAGATGGCGATATTCCAGTAGAAGACTTGCATGAAATATCAAAGAATTATGAAGAAAAGATTAAAAGTAGATTTCCTAATATAGCGAAAGTATTAATAGCGGTTAAGGCTGTAAGCTAATTGATGCCTTTTGAAATTGAATTTCCAGTAGACTGGGTTGATACGGATGCTTTAGGTATTGTTCATTTCACAAATTATTTCAGATATTTCGAAAGAGCGGAAACCGAATTCTTAAGAAAAGCTGGATTAGATTACAATGAGATTTTTAAAAGAGGATTTGCAATACCAAGGGTCGAAGCAAAATGTAAATATTACAAACCGTTAAGGTTTGGCGATATAGTCAAAGTTCAGCTCAAAATAGGAGAAATAGGCGAAAAGCATTTCAAGTATGAATTCCAAATCTTCAATAACAATAAAGAATTAGTTGCTGAAGGATATGTTGTCGTTGTATGCATAGATAAAACTAGCTTTAAATCAACTAAGTTACCAGAATCTTTTGTTGAAAAACTAAAGACCCTCCTGTAACACTTAAAAGTTTTTAAGAAGTCATTATTCTTATGGTTGAAAAATTTGTTTATACTTTTGAGGAAGCCGATCATAGAAATAAAAAACTCTTTGGAGGTAAAGGAGCAAGTTTAATTTTAATGACTAAATTGGGGTTTGATGTACCTGCAGGAATTATAATTCCTACCACTGTATGTAAAGAGTATTATAAAAACGGAAGAAAGCTGCCAGATAACTTAATGAAAGAAGTAATTGAGGGGATGAAATACATAGAAAATAAAATGGGTAAGAAGTTCGGAGACCCAAGCAATCCATTATTAGTTTCAGTAAGATCAGGTGCAGCTATATCGATGCCAGGAATGATGGATACAGTTCTAAATTTAGGTATGAATGATGAAATCGCTGAATCGTTAGCTAGATTGTACTCTGAGAGGTTTGCTTATGATGCATATAGGAGATTCCTAAGCATGTTCGGAAAAATAGTACTAAAAGTGGATGAAAAATTGTTTTCTGAAAAATTAGAAGAGTACAAAAATAGATTTGGAGTAAAATATGATAGTGAACTGCCAGCAGAAGCCCTGAAACTTCTTTGCGAAGAATACAAAGAAATAATTATTAGAGAAGTTTCTAAGAATTTAAATCTAAGCACTGAGGAAATCAAAGAAATCCTTAAAAATCCTTGGAAGCAACTTGAGTATGCTATAGCTGCAGTTTTTGATTCTTGGGAATCTCCAAGAGCAAGATACTACAGACAGGTTAATAATATAACGCCAGATATCGCTGATGGTACGGCAGTTAATATCGTAGCTATGGTATTCGGAAATATTAATGAAAAATCAGCCACAGGAGTATTGTTCACTAGAAACCCATCGAATGGAGAAAACGAGCTATATGGAGAATTTCTAACACTCGCACAAGGAGAAGATGTTGTTGCTGGTATTAGAACACCTAGGCCTATAAAGGAATTGAAAGATATGATGCCAGAAGTTTATGAAAGGCTATACAAATTTGCCAAAGAACTTGAAAGACATGAAAAAGAAGTACAAGATATAGAATTCACGATAGAAGATGGTAAGCTCTACATGCTCCAAGCCAGGAATGCGAAGATGAACAGTATTGCATTAATTAAAACAGGAGTTGACATGTTCAAAGAAGGAATTATTACGAAAGAAGAGATGATCATGCGCGTTAAACCAAAGGATATTTTGCAATTACTGTATCCAAGAATAGATAAAGAGAAGATAAAGGATAAGCCCATTGCTAAAGGTCTACCATCTTCGCCTGGTGCAGTTAGCGGTAAGGTTGTTTTTAATGCTGATGATGCAGTAGAATGGTCTAGAAGAGGTGAAAAAGTAATATTAGTAAGAGAAGAAACGAAGCCTGATGACGTGCATGGTTTCTATGCAGCTGTAGGTATATTAACTGCGAAAGGAGGCATGACTAGCCATGCAGCAGTCGTTGCTAGATCAATAGGAAAACCATGTGTAGTTGGAGCTGAAGACATCAAGATCGATTATGAAAAGAAAGTTTTCAGAGTAAAAGATATTATAGTTAAAGAAGGCGATATAATAACCATCGATGGTTTAGAAGGAGAAGTTTATTTAGGTGAACAACCAAAAATCTATTTCAAACCGATTAAAGAATTCGAGGAATTCATGAAATATGTTGATGAAGTAAGGAAACTAGGAGTAAGAGCTAATGCAGATACTCCTGAGGAAGCAAAAATAGCAAGAGAATTCGGAGCTGAAGGAATTGGACTTTTGAGAACAGAAAGAATGTTCAGAGCTCCTAGAAGGCTCGAAATATTTAGGAATGTCATTATAGCTGAAAATAAAGAAGTAAGAGAAGAAGCTTTAAAGAAATTGCTTCCTTTATTGAAAGAAGACTTTAAGGAAATTTTAAGAATCATGTCTCCATATCCAGTAACAATAAGGTTATTCGATCCTCCTTTACATGAGTTCTTGCCTAAACCAGAAGAAATCTTAGAGAAAATTTATACTAGCATGAATGAAGGGGAAAGAAAAGAATGGGAAAAATTATATAAAATCGTGAGAAAGCTTCAAGAAGCCAATCCAATGATGGGTCATCGCGGTGTAAGATTAGGTATTACGAATCCTGAAATATATGAAACACAAGCTAAGGCTATATTCTTAGCTTCTGCGGAATTAATTGAAGAAAAGATACCTGTAAACCTTGAGATAATGATACCGCAAGTCTCTGAATATAGAGAATTGCTGAAAATAAAGAAGGACGTAATTGAAAAGGTACATGAAGAAGTCAAAAAAGAAAAAGGAGTCGATGTGCCATATAAATTCGGAACTATGATAGAAGTCGTGAGAGCTTGTCTTGTAGCAGATGAATTGGCAGGAATTTGTGATTTCTTCAGTTTCGGTACAAACGACTTGACACAAGCAACTTTCAGCTTCAGTAGAGATGATGCTGAAAATAAATTCCTTCCTTATTATCTTGAAAATAAAATACTTGAAGTGAACCCATTTGAAAAACTAGACGTAAAAGGAGTAGGAGCTTTAATTGAGATCGCTGTTGAAAAAGGAAGAAAGGTAAATAAAAATTTAAAAATAGGAATTTGTGGTGAGCATGGAGGCGATCCTGATAGTATTATGTTCTTACATAAAGCAGGCTTAGATTACGTGAGTGCATCTCCTTATAGAATTTTAATAGCAAGACTAGCTGCTGCCCAAGCTAGCATATTATCAAAGTGAATGGTAGACTCTTCGTAGAATTAGCTGAAGTATGTGAGAAAATCAAAGAAACAACAAGTAAACTTGAAAAAATTAGTAAACTAGGAAATTTTTTGAAAAATTTAAACGACGAAGAACTGTCAGCTACAATAAGACTTTTAAATTCAGAAATATTACCGCCTTGGTATAACAAAGAAATACAAGTAGGATACTCGACTTTATCTTCTATAATTCTTGAAATCTCTGGTTCAAGCAAAGAAGAATTCTTCAAAGTATATATCAAACATGGGGATCTTGGAGAAACCGCAGAAGAATTATTAAAGAAAGGAAAAGCTCTCAATCCTTTAATTCAAGAGAAGTTAACGATTCTGAAGGTTTACAAGACATTATTAAAAACTTCAGAATATTCAGGAGAAGGTTCTTACCAAAGCAAAAAGAACTCTCTTCTTAATCTATTTATTAATGCTTCTCCGATTGAAGCAAAATATTTGGTTAAAATAATAACAGGAGAACTAAGGATTGGTTTATCAGAGGGCTTATTAGAGGAATCCCTAGCATATGCTCTGGGAATTCCTCTCAGTAATCTAAGAGAAAAGGTCCTAATACTTCCTGACTTAGCTGAAGTCGCAATAAAAATAAGAAATGGAAAATATGAAGAAATAGATTTGGAGCTCTTGAGACCAACAAGTTTTATGCTTGCTGAGCCGATGTCTTCACCAGAAGAAATAGCGAATTACTTCAATAAGGAATTGATCGCAGAATATAAGTATGACGGAATAAGAGCACAAATTCATAAAAAAGGTAATAATATACGGATATTTTCGAGAAGATTAGATGAGATCAGCTTTTACCTTCCAGAAATTGTAGATTCCATATCAAGAATAAAAGGCGATTTCATTCTCGATTCAGAAATAATATCAATTAAGAACAACAAAGTTGTGCCATTTAATATCTTACAGAGAAGATTAAGAAGAAAAAATATTGATAAGAAATTGATAGAAGAAATTCCTTTAAGAGCAATTGTATATGATATTCTCTTTTATAATGGTAAACAAGTATACAAATTGCCCTTAAGAGAAAGAAAAGAATTATTGAAAGATATTGATTTGCAAGATAAAATAGAAATAGGCTTTTTCAAATTGGTAAGGAATTCTGCTGAAATTTCTAAATTATTTGAAGAAAGTCTGAATAAAGGCTTTGAAGGTCTAATGATCAAAGATCCTGATTCTCCTTACACACCTGGAAAGCGTGGTAAAGCATGGGTTAAATTAAAAAAAGAATTCGATACATTAGATGTTGTAATCGTAGCAGCTGAATATGGTCACGGTAAAAGAGCAGGTATACTTTCTGATTATACATTTGCTGTAAAAGATAATGATGAACTAAAAATTATAGGTAAAGCCTATTCTGGCTTGACAGATGAAGAAATGGAAATTCTCGATAGGAAATTAAGAGAAATAACAATAGAAGACTTAGGTTATAAGATAATTGTCAGGCCTGAAATAGTATTGGAGGTAGCTTTTGATTCAATTCAGGTAAGTGACAGACATGATAGCGGTTTTGCTCTCAGATTTCCTAGAATAAAGAGAATAAGATGGGATAAATCTCCTAATGAAATAGATTCGATTGAAAAAGTTAAAGAAATATATGAGAGGAAGAAAGCTATTTTTGCATAGATTTCATAATTAGCTCTTCTTCGTCTTTTTCAATTTCCATTTTAAGATATTCAACTAGCTTATCATAAATTAAGGGTTTACCGTTAACTAAAGGATAAGCAAAAGGTAAAATTATTTCATGGAAAGGATCGACCTGAATAGATACTTTTTTAACATAAGGTATCTCCTCCAATTTTTTACCCTCGGCTATCATCTTTGCAACAAATATTGCTCCATCTATAGAAAATTGATGTTTACCAATATTTCTTGCTCTGACGTTCTTCAATTTAGATGTTATGTATTTAAAAGTTCTACCTCTAGGTGGAAAGTCACCCATTATGCCTCCTATTACAAGAATAGCTTCTTTTGCCTCATCAGGCTTTAGTACTTCTTTCGCTTTTGGATCTAGAATGATTATTTTGTCATGCAATTCCTTTAGATCTATAATGCTATCTCTTAATACCTTCCCATATTTTTTTAAAACTCGCATGTGACTTTTATAGCGCACATTTGTAAGCACTAAGTTTTCTTTACCCACAATAAGTGAAGAATGCTCAATCTCTAATTGTAACCACTTGCTTATTCTCTTTTCTCTCAACTCAATGATGAATTTCATCAAATTAAATAAAGGGAATAATATAAATAGATGAAATGGAAAGCTACTCTTACTTCGTGAAAAAATATCATAGGCTTATTATAGATTATGGCTTTCGATAACCTTAATAGCTAAAAAATGGAATTGGTGACCTTCTAAGTTAAGCAGATGATTTCAACTCTCTATAAAAGTTACTTAATATAAAATCATTCCATCTTTTAATAGTGAAATCGACACCTCTTGGATCCCCTGTGAGGATATGTTTTATAGTTCCATCTTTAAATTGTAGAAATACTTGTGGTATTAAATAATCAGCAGACCAGTCTCCGAACTTCTTAACAATTTCATCTGCTAGTTTCTCATCCTCCTTCTTATCTATATCTAAGTAAAGAATTTCTGCGTTCAATTCTTTAGCTATTAAATTTACATATTTTTCAGAAACTTTGCAATGAGGACACCAATTAGCTTTTACAAAAATTACTTTTTGAACTTTCATAGCCTTGCATAAATCAACTCAGATAAAAATTTTTGGTATGATTATTAAGCCTTCTTCTTCATTACCTACACTATAACAGTCTCCTTTTAAATACAACACTGCTGTATAGGCACAAGTAATGGCATCTAATTCGTCTCCGCTCATATTTTCTTCTATACCTTTTATCCCTAACTCTTTCAAACCTTTAGCTAATGCTTTGATGTTCTGATGCTTTCTAGGTATACCAAGCAAATCTTGAGTGGCTCCAGGTAAAACTTCTATTACCTCGAAACCTTTTTCTTCAAATATTCTCCTCAACTTAATTCCTCTATTCGTTAATTTTCTCATAGGTCCTAAAGAAGCTGGAAATAGCTTGATTCCCATTCTGAGCAAAGCTTTATCACATTCCCTGAGATGAATATGTGCAGGCTCTTCTAAAGATTTTCTACCTAAAGGTAAAGAAAGAGGAGCGTCGATAGCGATTACTACAGGATTCTCTTTCATCATATAAGAAATGATTTCTTCATCCTTCCTAAGCAATAATGTTCTAGAATTAAGAGACTCGTCCATAATACAGACTCCACTATATCTTTTTTCGCTTCCTGCAAGATCTATTCCTGCTACTTTTTTCATGATTATTTAACCGCTTATAACGTTATATTCTTTATTTAAATTAAATTATATTTAGATGATAAATATAATAATGAATGTGAAGCTTAGTTTATTATATGCTAGTTATATTTTTAAACTTATAAGGGGGCATAAAAAATATATACCCGCAATCATGAAATAGAAATCTAAACCATTGCCATGTCAGCAAATGAGCGTTTACTTAAGCATTTGACGGTTGATTATCAGCTCAAATGGCTTCAAAAGATATATGGCAGGAAACAAAAAGACGTAACTAGGACTGTTCCAAAGAAGAAGCAATTGAAAACAACAACAGAGTGGCAAAGAAGAGCAATTGACTTCGTTAAAAGAGCTTATAAGGAATTAGGGCAGCCTGTAACAGTTAGGCAAATTCACTATTACTTAGTTGGTTTAGAACTTCCAGATTATAGAAATGATTTGAAGCACTATAACAAATTAGTAGACTTCATATTGAAAGCAAGAATTGTTGGAGAGCTTGATTGGGGAATGATTACTGAAACTGAAAGCTTGATGTATGAGCCAATCATTGCAGGTGTTACAAACATAGATGAAGCTATAAATAAAATCATCGAATCAATGCCTTCAATGGGTAAAGATCCTTGGGATGAGATAAATAAGTATATTTATGTTTTTACTGAAAAAAGAGAGTTATTTGGGCAAATTAATAGTATATGCGCTAAATATTACGTTCCTTTGATTAGCTTCAAAGGATATGGTGCAGTATGGACGAGGATAAGCAAAATAGCACCAAAGATAAAAGAAAGATTAGATAAAGGCCAAGAAGTATGGGCTTTAGTTATTAGCGATCATGATCCTAGCGGACTAGATATTAATAGATTTTACATGGCTTTATTGAAAGTATTTCATCATTTCAACCTGAATGAATTAAGAGTAGCTTTGACTGCTAAACAAATTGTTGATTATAATTTGCCTCCAAATCCTGCGAAAGAAACTGATCCAAGATTCAAATGGTATAATAAAGAATTTGGAGATGAAAGCTGGGAGGTAGATGCATTAGTTACTAAAGACATAAAAGAAATGCAGAGACTATTAGAAGAGGCAATTCTGAAAATAATAGGAAATGATATTGAAAAATTCAACAAAATAATTGAAGAGAACAAAAGATTGGCTGACGAGGTAAGGAATAAGATAAAGGAGAAGATGGGTGGTAGCTAGAGATGAAGATTTATATTGAGTTTTATAGAATAACGCATATTGGTTGGAAAATATGGTAAGATTCAAACAAACTGAAGAAATAGTCAAGTTGATGACAAATATAGAAAGAGTTAGAAATATAGGAACTTTAGCTCATGTTGATCATGGTAAAACTACTTTAAGCGATTCTCTACTTTTAGCTGCTGGTCTAATTTCACCTAAAGTTGCTGGGCAAGCATTGGCATTAGATTATGTTCAAATAGAACAGCTTAGACAAATGACAATAAAGGCTGCAAATGTTAGCCTTTACCATGAATACGAAGGAAAACCATTTGTAATTAATCTCATAGATACGCCAGGACATATTGACTTTAGTGGTCATGTTACAAGGAGCTTGAGAGCAATGGATGGCAGTATTAATGTTGTAGATGCAGTTGAAGGTATTATGACCCAAACAGAAACAGTATTAAGACAAGGACTTGAAGAACGTGTTAGACCTCTTCTTTATATAAACAAAATCGATAGACTTATTAAAGAACTAAGGCTCACTCCTGAGGAGATCCAAAAGAGAATGCTTGATATAATAAAGGAATTCAATGCACTCATTGAGATGTATGCGGATCCTGAATTTAAAAAAGCTTGGAAAATCGATCCTGCAAAAGGTCAAATGGCTTTCGGAGCTGCTTTACATAAGTGGGGTTTAACGATTCCTTTAGCACAAAAGAAAGGATTGAAATTCAGCGATATAATTGAAGCATATAGCAAAGGAAGCGAAGCTGTTGAAGAGCTTGCAAGGACAGCACCTCTTTATGAAGCTATACTTACAATGGTAATAGAACACGTGCCTCCTCCTAATGTAGCACAAAAGTATAGGATTAAGAAAATTTGGCAAGGAGATTTGAATACTGAGATAGGAAAAGCTCTATTAGAATGTGATCCAGACGGACCTACTATAATGGCAGTTACTAAGGTTGTTGAAGACCCGCATGCAGGCTTGGTGACAACAGGAAGAGTATTTAGCGGTAGAATATACAGCGGACAAGAGGTTTATCTTTTAAGAAGTAAAAGAGTTGAAAGAGCATTACAAGTTGGAATTTACATGGGTCCTTATAGAGAAAATACATATGAAGTACCTGCGGGAAATATAGCTGCAATTCTAGGCTTAGAACATGCAAGAGCTGGTGAAACTATAGTTGAAAAGAGGATTGCAAATGCAATGGTCCCATTCGAAATATTAAAATACATAAGCGAACCTGTCGTTACCATTTCTATTGAACCTAAAAAGACTAGCGATTTGGTCAAGCTTATCGATACATTGCAAAAAATGGCCATTGAAGATCCTACGTTAAGGTTGAAAATAAACAAGGAAACTGGCGAATATCTAATAAGCGGTATGGGAACATTACATTTAGAAATAGTTCTATGGGATTTGAAACAAAGAACTAATATAGATTTCGTAACTAGCAAGCCTTTGGTTATATATAGAGAGAGCATTAGAGAAAAATCGAAACCAGTCGAAACGAAGAGTCCTAATAGACATAACAGAGTGGTGGTCGCAATAGAACCTCTAAACGAAAAAACTTTAGAATTGCTTGCAGAAGGAAAAGTAACCGAGGATCAAGAATGGAGGGTAAGAGCGAAAATACTAAGGGAAGAAGCGGGTTGGGATGCTGATGATGCTAGAAATATTTGGGCAATCGACGATAATTTGAACATTTTCGTAGATAATACTAAAGGTGTCCAATACCTAAAAGAAGTTAAGGATACGCTGATAAACGGTTTTAAATGGACAACTTCTGAAGGGCCTTTATGCCACGAGCCGATAAGAGGTATACTCGTTAGATTATTAGATGCAACAATACATGAGGATCCTGTTCACAGAGGGCCTGCTCAGCTAATGCCAGCCTTAAAGAATGCTATATTAGGAGCCTTCATGATATCTAGACCAGTTCTTTTAGAACCAATATACAAAATTGAAGTTAAAGTGAGTCAAGAATATATGGGAAACGTTTTGAAAATAATCACTACGAAGAGAGGAAAAATAAACATGCTTGAACAACAAGGAAATCTCGCTATAGTAAAAGGTGAAATTCCTGTTGCTGAAACTACAGAACTTGCTGATGAAATGAGAAATGCAACAGCAGGAAAAGCGTTCTGGGCTACAGAATTCTTGAAATGGCAACCTGTACCTGAAAGTATGGCTATGGATATAATTATGAAAATAAGAGAAAGGAAAGGATTAAAACTCGAGCTTCCTAGATACGAAGATTTCGTAGAGTAGTAACATTTGATCTTTTAATTTAGATTCGATTTTTTAGCTAAGATTTTAGCTATTCTACAATATAATCGAAAAATAATGCACAAAATTAAAACTTAAAAGAAATAACATCTCATTAATTTTTTGGGCGACCGTAGTCTAGCGGTAGGATATCGGCTTCCCGAGCCGAGGACCCGGGTTCAAATCCCGGCGGTCGCATAAAATTTATTTAATATTAAGTGGGAAAGAGAAATTATGCCCAATGTTATACTCTGCAATGACGAAGGTAAACCATTAGGTGAAACAAGCGTTGAAGATGCTCATAGCGGAGAAGGAAAAAGACATTTAGCTTTCGTCTTAATAATAGAGAAAGATAATAAAATCTTAGTTCAAAAGAGGGCAAAAAACAAAAGATTTCCAGGCTATTGGGAATTGCCTGCAAGTCATCTATTCGTGGGAGAAACTTGGCAAGAAGCATTGAAAAGAACTTTAAAAAGAGAACTAGGAATAGATGGAGTGAATGAATTTCAAAAATTATTCCATTTTACGTATGAGTTTAAAGGTGAAAGGGAACAAGATGTTGAGAATGAATTTTGTGTAGTATTTAAATGTAAGTACGAAGGAGAAATTAAACTTAATAAAGAGGAAGCTGAAGAATATAGATTCTTAGACATTGATGAGATAGAAAAAAGTTTAGCGAATGAAAAGATTTCACCTTGGCTTAAAATACCATTAGATATTCTAAGAAAAAAGAATTTAATTAGTTAATGGAAGAAAAGCGTGTAGCGATAATAACTGGCGCTTCTAAAGGAATAGGTAAAGCGACCGCATATGAAATAGCTAAAAACGGTATTAATGTAAGTTTAATTGCGAGAAGTTTTTCGAAAATTAAGAAGATCTCAAAGGATATAAACGATAAATATAATGTAGAAACTATTGCAATCAAAACAGACGTTGGAAATAGTAGCGAAGTAAAAAAGGCGGTTGAGGAAGTTATTAAGAAGTTTGGAAGAATAGACTATTTAATAAATTTTGCTGGTTATCCTTTAGTAATTGAGCTATGGAAAAAGAAAATACATGAGCTAGATGAGGATTCGATTTTAAAAATATTCAACGTTGATTTTATGGGATCTTTCAGGATGGTAAGAGAATGTTTGCCTCATATGATAAATCAAAGGTATGGTGTAATTATTAATATATCATCCATTCCTAGCTTATCGGGTGATGTGGAAGGAGCCGCATATACTTTTTCCAAAAGTGCTGTAATAGCTCTTACAAAGAATATTGCGAGAACTTACGGAATTTATAATATAAGAGCTTACACGATCGCCTTAGGAAGCATTATGACATATGGAACATATAATCAACTTTCTAAATCAGAAAGAAAGATACTAGCAGAAGAAACTTCTTTGAAAAGATGGGGGAGACCTGAGGAAATAGCTAAATTGGTTTGTAGTCTTATAAGCGATAGCTTTTCCTTCGTCACAGGTCAAACAATAATCGCAGATGGAGGCGTAATAATTTATTGAGTTTAAATCATTTCTAAGATATGATAGATGAAAGATCTGCTGGAGCGATCATATTCAAAATAGAAAATAAAAAGCCCTACTACCTATTATTAAAAGGAAAGTATAAAAGTGAATATTGGGAATTTCCCAAAGGTTTGATAGAAAAAGATGAAGAGCCTAAACAAACTGCACTAAGAGAAATTAAGGAGGAGACTGGATTAGAAGATATAGAATTAATAGATGGATATAACGAAAAAGTCACTTATTTTTATAGGAAAGGAAAGGAGATTGTTCATAAAGAGGTCATTCTTTTGCTTGCTAAAACAAAGAATGAAAATGTAAAAATTTCTTATGAACATGCAAACTATAAATGGGCTGATTTTGAAGAAGCAAGAAAGTTGTTGAGAGAAAATTTAAGGAGAGCTTTGGAAAAAGCCCATAAATTCATCTTAGAACGTTTTTTGACGCAAAGAAATCTTTTAGATTTCAGTGCCCCCAGCGGGATTTGAACCCGCGATCCCTGGCTCGAAAGGCCAGTATTCTTATCCGGGCTAAACTATGGGGGCGCGATATGGTGTTCAGTCACTCTCATTTTGCAGATGATTTGCCTACCTATTATTATCTTTTAAAGAAGTAGCTTTAAAAGATTTTTTTAATAAGTATTTTCTTGGATGCCTCGGTAGTTTAGTCCGGATAAGAATACCGGCCTCTCAAGCCGGGGATCGCGGGTTCAAATCCCGCCCGAGGCATAAAATAAATAAGCTTAAGCATAATGTGAAATCATATGGTACAAAAACACTCCAACGATCTAGTTAAGCCAACAGGAGGAAAAAAAGGAAGTAGTAGAAAGACTAGAAGATACGAATTAGGTAGCGAACCAACTCTTACAATTTTATCAAAAGAAGATTTTAGAGTAAGAGAAAGAGTTTACGGTAGAAACTATAAAATTAGACTTAAAGAAGCAAGATTCGCTAATGTAGCAGATCCTAAGTCTAACAAAGTACAAAAGGCTGAAATTCTAGCAGTAATAAGCAACCCAACAAATGCAGAATTTGATAAGAGAAAGATAATTACTAAAGGTGCTATAATAAAGACTAGTATTGGAGAGGCTGTGATAACTTCTAGACCTGGTCAGGATGGTATAATAAATGCAAAGTTATTGATTAAGTGAAAGTAAGAGATTTCATAATTATATGGCCTGTTTATCTTGAAGCAAGCATTTCTAGGAAGGAAGGTAGAAGGGTTCCTTTAAAGATTGCAATAGAAAAAGTAAGGATAGAAGAAATAGCACTTGCTGCCTCTCAACTTAACTATAAAGCAGAAATTATTCCAGATAAAGCTTATCCGCGTTGCTGGTGGATCAAAGGTTGTGTAAAATTATATCCTAAAAAAGAGAAGAAGAATGATTTGCTTAAAAAAATAGCCATTAGAATTAAAGAAAATAGAAGCAAAAGTATCCTTAGCCATTCCTTTAGATAACGTTTTTTATACCCTAAACATTCTTTAGCAAAAGAATCTCGAAATTTCTTAAGATATTATAAAAGAGTACATCTTTTAATTTCTCAAAATCGCACCATTAAAACAATATATTGAAGCCATGCATCATAAAATCGAAAGCCTTAAATACTTATATTACAATGGAAATTTGCGGTCTTCTAATGAAACGACTCGGTTTCGTGTCCCACATATCAAAAAGAGGGAGATTAATAGTCAAGGCAGAAACTATACCTAAACTATTCAGCGAGGTTTATGATAAAGAGCAAAAGCCTATAGGAAAGGTAATCGATATCTTAGGACCTGTCAGCTCACCTTTTGTAGCAGTTAAGCCTTATGATAAAGCTGATTTGGAAAAATTTAAAGAAGCAGAGCTTTTCTTGAAATGACAACATTTGATTATTCTGTTCGCACATGCGATCTTTGTGGTTCTAGTGATATCATTATAAATAAGGATGAAGGTTCCCTTGTTTGTAAACAATGCGGGAATGTAATAAAACAAAACATGATAGACCTAGGTAGAGAATGGAGAATCTTCTTTGGAGATAGTGATGATGTAGGTACGAGAACTGGTGCACCTATTAAATTTGCTATCCATGATAAAGGTATAACTACTGATGTAAAGCTGGTTTCAAAAGATAAATCTAATAGAGTAGCTTTAGAAAGAGCATTGCTTTTTTCAAAATATCAAAAGAGAATAAGAGTGAGCAATTCGAATGAGAGGAACATGTATATAGCATTCATAATGTTAGATGAAATTTCGAAGAAATTAAACTTGCCTGAAAGAGTTAGGGAAACAGCGGCATTCATATATAGAAAAGCTATTAGCTCAATGAATAGTAAAGGTAAATCAATTAAAGGACTTTTAGCAGTCTCAATATATGCTGCATCAAAAATATGCGATTACCCTGTTGGACTTAAGAATATATTGGAAACATTCAATGTAAAAAGCAGGACGTTCTCTAAGTATTATCAAATAGTTACAGAATTCTTGCCGAAAGAGACAAATGCTAAAATGAAAACAAATACAAGCATTAATCACATACCCGATATTGTCAGGAAACTAGGTTTAGGAAGTGAAGTTGAGGTCACATCTAAGAATATTTTAGAAAAAGCTTTGTCAAGTGGATTCATAGCAGGAAAGTCACCATTAAGCCTTGCTGCTGCAGCAGTTTATATTGCATGCTCTTTAACTGATAACAAAAGAACGCAAAGACAGATTGCAGAAGCTACAGGTGTAACTGAAGTTACAATTAGAAATAGAAGCAAAGAACTTATTAGAAGCTTAGACATTAATATAGAGTTGTGAAAAAGAAGATTAACAAGGAAGAACTCAAACAAAAGATTTTAGAAACTATTAGAAAAAGGAAAGAAGGAATAAGGAGAAAAGATCTATGGAAGACTTCGAAAATTAAAAGTGAAATAGGTACTAAAGCTCTTCTGGAATTGATAAAAAATGGTAAGATAATACAAACTGAAGAATACATTGATGGAAAAAAGGTTCAATATTTGAGATTACCAATGAAAAAGCTTAAAATGATACCGATTGAATCCGTAAAAGATCTACCATGCATACCTTGTAATGATTATGGATTTTGTAGCGAAACGGGTAATCTAACACCTATAAATTGCAAGAAATTAGATGAATGGCTTGAATATAGCTAATGGATATAGAAACGAAAATAGATTTAATAAAAAGGCCGCCAACTGAGGAAATAATTCAAGAAGATGATTTAAGGGAACTTTTATCCACAAACGATAAACCCTCTCATTATATAGGTTTTGAAATATCTGGATTATTGCATTTAGGCACACTCATAATTTGTGGAGATAAAATAAACGATTTATGTGAGGCTGGTATTAACTGCACTGTTTATTTAGCTGATTGGCACAGCTTTATAAATAAAAAATTAGGAGGAAATTGGGATAGTATAATCAAAGCTTCAAAATATTATGAAAAAGCCTTTAGATTTTATTGCCCAAAGGCTAATATTCTTCTAGGTAGTAAGTTCTACGAAGGTAATGATGAATATTGGAAAGACGTGATGAGATTTGCTTCACAAATAACTTATGCGAGAACTGTTAGGACATTAACTATAATGGGAAGAAGTGAGAAAGAAGAACTTTCAATGGCTCAATACTTCTATCCAATAATGCAAGCTGTAGATGTAAAGCATATAGGAAAAGATATTGCTCATGGTGGAATGGATCAGAGAAAAATACATGTGCTATGCAGAGAGGTTTTTCCGAAACTAGGATGGAAGAAACCAATAGCTATTCATCATCATCTTTTACCAGGTCTAGCAGAACCACCTAAAATCAATACAAAAGACAAAATGGAAATGGTCGTAGCTGTAAAAATGAGCAAATCTAAGCCTTGGACTGCGATTTATATACACGATAGTGAAGAAGAAATAAGAAAGAAATTAAGAAAAGCTTGGTGCCCTGAAAGGCAAGTTGAAATGAATCCAGTATTGGAGATAGCTAAATACATTGTATTCAGAAGAAAAGAAAGCCTAATTATAGAAAGAGAGAGCAAGTATGGAGGAACTATCGAAATTAACTCTTATAAAGAATTAGAAGAAAAGTACTCTAAGGGGGAAATTCATCCTTTAGATCTAAAGGAAGCAATTGCTAGAGAGTTAAATTTAATTCTTGAACCAATAAGGAAGTATTTTGAAATACCTGAAAATAAGGAACTAGTAGATACGATCAAAAAATTTGAAATAACTAGGTAGATTTAAGCAGTTTATCTAATAATAAATAACCATGTTGAATAACGCCGAAAGATCCTTTCATGCATTCTTTTTCCGAAAACTTCTTCAACGAATCCGCTCTATTACTCGGATTATAGAAAATGAAAGGAACAGGAGAATCACTATGTGCTTTTAATTCAGGAGGAGTCGAGTGATCGCAAGTAACTAATATTGCTGTTTTGTTTAGATCTAAATTTTCAAGTAAGGGTTTGAAAAAAGAATTATCTATTGATTCAATAGCTTTTAATTTTCCATTAAAATCTCCATCGTGCCCAGGTTCGTCGGCACCCTTTAAATGTACAAATACGAAATCATAGTTTTCTAGTTGCTTAATAACGAGCTCAGCTTTTTCTTTATAAGATAATCCATAGCTCCAAACATAATCCATTCCAAGAAGTCTTGCAATACCTAACTCAACAGGCATATCTGCAATGCAAATAGGGTGAAAACCATATTTGTTGCTAAAATTCTGAACTTTTGGAATATTTGAACCTGCATCACGCAATAATATAGCATTAGCTTCTAGCTTTCCACTTATTTTTCTTTTAATGTTTATTTCACTATTGCTCAATATCCTCTTTGATTCTAAGAAAAAAATATTAACGAGTTCTGCAGCTTCTAACGAATCTTCTGATAAAGGTTTGCAGAGTTCTATTTCTTTTTTTGGTTCAGTCATCGCATGCGTAACATCTCCAATTCTAACATATGCAGGATCAATATTTGTAATTTTAGATGCAAGCGGTCTATCTTTTTTCTTTATAACTAAAACACATCGATGACCTATCGTATGAACAAGTTCATATTTATAGCCTTTAATATCTTTTAGATTGGATCGGACTTCTTCAATAAGAATTTTAGCTTCCGAATCGCTTAAGCTCCTTCCAACTCTACGATCAATAACTTCATTATCTCTTACAGTAGCGAAATTACCTCTCAATGCAAGATCTCCTTCTTCAAAATTTATACCCGCGCCTAGAGCTTCAAGAACACCCCTAGCTATTTTCAATTCTTTAGGATTATAACCTAGCATGGATAAAGTAGCAGCATCGCTCTCTGGAGCAATTCCCTTCTCTATAGGATATACTATCCCTCCTTTGGATAGAGAAGCTAATTTTGCTAAGTTTGATGTATTAGCTATATCTAAAACAGTTTTATCATATTCAATACCGTCTGAAGCACCGTCTAGAATAATATAAATAAGCTTACCAAGCATAAAGTTTCATCTCATCAAAATTTATAAGTTTATTTACTTTTAAGAAGTAGTTTAAAAGGTGAATGAGTATTGGATTTAATAAAATTATACTTCCAAGATATGTTTATACAGGTCCAGGTATAATAAAAGAGCTTCCTATAGTTTTGAATTCTTTAGCAGTATCAAAAGCTAGAGTGATGCTCATAAGCGGTTCAAATGAAACACAAAAAATTTCTCAAGATTCAATTAAGCCTGTTTTAGAAAGAGAAGGGTTGGAAGTCGATTCAATTTTCATTAAAGATATGAAGGATTTTGTCGAAAATATTCATGAACACATACATAAAATTAAAGAATCAGACCCTAGAATCATCTTGGGAATCGGTGGTGGAAAAGCGATAGATTCAGCGAAACTTTTAGCCTCGATTTCCAATAAGCGCTTCATGAGCATACCTACGAATGCCTCTCATGACGGTGTATCTTCCCCTGTGATATCTTTTGTATTGAGCCTCTATCTCAGAAGTAAATATGATCTGAAAATAGAATTAAAAGCACCTGTAGCAATCCTTGCTGATTTAAACTTCATAATGAAATGCCCTAAAAAGAGCTTAATAGCAGGTGTAGGCGATTTGATAGCCAAAAAAATCGCTGTAAAAGACTGGCAACTAGCACATATGCTAAGAGGAGAAGAATACAGCGAATATGCCGCATCTATGGCTCTTATGAGTGCAAAACTTATTGAAGATAATATTTCAGAAATATCAAAATTTGATGAAAAAGCATTTTCCATTGTTTTAAAAGCTTTAATAGGAAGCGGAATAGGAATAAGCGTAGCAGGATCTTCTAGGCCAGCAAGCGGTTCAGAACATCTATTCAGCCATGCTTTAGATATTCTAGCAGAGAAGTATGGTTTTAAAAATGAATTGCATGGTTTGCAATGCGGTCTTGGAACGATTATAATGAGCCAACTACATGGAATGAATTATAAAAAAGTTAAACAACTGCTTAAAAAAATAAATGCGCCTACAAATAGCGAGGAAATAGGAATTGAAAAAGAATATCTTATTAAGGCTGTTATGCTGAGTAATAAAATAAGAAAAGATAGATATACTATACTAGGTGAATCAGATATAAGTTATAATACAGCAGAAAAATTACTTAAAAGAGTAGAAGTTATTTAAAACGTATAGGAAACAAGTAAATAAGTAATTTTAAGAAATCAATTGCTTCATTAATATTAAATTTTGATTTACCTTTTCTTCTATTTATAAATTTTATTGGTACCTCTTTTATTTTAAAATTTAGTTTGTTAATATAAAAGATTGTTTCCAATTGAAAGTTGAATTTTTCACTTTTTACAATTTTTATAACACTCTTAATTATATTTCTCTTATAAGCTCTATAACCTGAGGTCACATCAGAACAATTTATGTTGAGAAGAATTTTAGCAAGCAGATTCGCAATATAATGCGTTAAATATCTATAAACATTCCAACCGATTATTTGAGCACCATTTACATGCCTACTACCAATTACAACATCCGCATCCTCTATTTCTTTCAAAAATCTTTCAATATCTGAAGGATCATGACTTAAGTCTGCATCCATAGTAATAATGAAATCACAAGTTGCTTTCTTTATACCTTCCTTATATGCACTGCCGATTCCTTGCTTAAAACCTCTTTCTATTAATAAAACACGCGAATCTTTTCTCATATAATCATTGATGACTTCAATCGTACCATCCTTACTGCCATCATCTACTATGATTATTTGAGCAACACAGTTTTTTTGCAATAAACGAGGAAGCAAGATCAATATATTATCTTTTTCATTGTAGGTAGGTATTATAACTGAAACCTTTTTATTCATTGCATATGAGGTTTAACATAAACATAGATATACATATAAGAAGAAGGAATTGTATACTTTACATTAGGAATAGTTTTTTCAATTTTAGGCGGTTTAATTAAACTTGTAAAGAAATTATAGAAAAACTTATCAAATGGAGAAGGAATTAAAATAGATAAGTTTTTTATATCAATTTCATTTAATAATCTATATTTGGTAATTAAATAGAGATATAACAAAATCGATGATATAATGAATAGAATTAGTAATGGCAAACTTAGATTAATTCTATAAATATTAAGTAGGAGCATCGGAGAAAAGAGAAGAAGAGAAACTAAAGCAGTTTTTATGTGAAAACTCGCATTGTAAGCAGATCTTTCCCTCTTATAAAACCAGCTTGAAATAAATAAAAAACTTAATATGAATAAAGATGCTCTTCCGAAAGCAGCTCCGTTAATACCATAATTCTGATAGAATAATTGTGTTAGCGCTGTTCCTATTGCTATAGCAACAATGTTTGAATACATGATTATTTTGGATTTATCTAATGCCAATAAAGCTGAAGTGAGGGAAGCTATAGGAAAGGTAATTCCTATTGCAAGAGTTACGATGAAGAAGATAAACCACCCTTCAGTATACTTAATTCCTGCAAAAACACTCATTATGGGTTCAGCTAGCATAGCAATAGCAATAATAAAAGGAGACAACGCGGTGCATATTACTCGAATTGTTGAATTCACCGTTTCTAAAAACAATTGTTTATTTTCAGATAAAATATAAGAGAAGTGCGGCAATAAGGCATTTGATATTAATTGAGGTAAATTCATTAAAATTAAGCTTGCAGTTATTGCAGTACCATAAATTGCATAATTTTCTAAGCCCGCGTTATATAAAACTAAGTATCTATCTATATACAAATAAAGATATGTAATTAAAGATGATATATAGATCGGTAGTGAAAATAAAATAGACTTTCTCACTAACGAAAATACTTCTTTATCTTTATTATATTTTTTAAAAATAATATCCTTAGAGAAAACAAGAAATGAAATCAATCCTAGACTATCGCCTAAAATCCATATTTGTAAAACCATATTAACATTACTATAAAATAATATCACAACTACGGATAATAAAAAGCGTGAAGCTGAAGCGAGAGAAAAAGAGAAAACAGCTTTCTTAAATTCAAAAAATCCTAAAAGTATTCCATAAAAGAAAAATAGCAAACAATTAATGGCACCATCGATGCTTATCAGCAAAATGTATTGATAGGATAAATTGAAAGGTAGAAATATTAGGTAGGCAACCAAATAACCGATTCCTAAGCTAATAATGGAGCATAAAAGGCCAAGGTAGACAATTAATTTCCCGAAGTGTTTGGCTTGATATACTTTATTTGAACCAAGTAAATCTGCAATATATTTTGCTGCTGTATAGTTATAAGCTAAAGTAAAGATTGTAGTAAATCCATTAATCAATACGCTAGCCATTAAAAGCAAACTCATATCGAATTTAGCTAAGAATCTTGCTGCTACTGCTAGATATACAATACCAGTTAAGTTGAGGATTATAAATTGAAGTAACACTAACGAAGAAGCCTTCAAAGCATTGTTCCAATTGTTATTCAGGCTATAGCTAATACTCATTAAATTACTCATGTATCTTATTCTTCGTTAGATTTAAATTTTCATCATTCAACTTAAAACAAAACACGTTTGTAATTTTTAATTAAATAAGCTTAAATAGCTCTAAGAAAAAATTTTGGAACTTTTATCAATGATGATGAAAAATGGTATAGTGGATTTGAGTGTCTGGCTTCTATCCTAATCCATCCATTCTTTATTCCTTTAAATAAATCTTCCTCAGAGATCGTATTTACTAAAATGTAATTAATGCCATTTCCGATTTCTTTAAGCAAATGTGCATCGCTCCCTGCAGTAATAGGTTTTTTTAGGGTCTCAGCAAGCTTAATAGCTTTAGAATTAGATATACTGAACGCTCTACAATTAAACCCTTCAATCGCACTAACTTTCTTTTCAACGATTTTAATGAAATCGTCGCTTAAATGATGTCTTACGTAAGGATGAGGTAATATTGTTAACCATTGATTTGAATATGCGATATCAATAATTTCATAGAAATTGTAATTTTTCAACTCCTCATCTATTCCAAGTATTATTAGATCCCCTGCATCTGTTTTAAGTTCAATTCCAGTTATTACCAAAATATTATACTGCTTTGAAAGTTTCTTGGCTTCTAAAGAACCCTTAATAGTATCGTGGTCTGTCACCGAAATCGCATTGATACCTTTTTTAAGAGCAGTTTTAATTATCTCGAGTGGCTTATTCAAAGAATCAAAAGAGTAATAAGAATGAATATGATAATCAAAGGTTATTAGCATACTAAAGGTTAAAACTATCTTTAGATTTATAATTGTTAATGAAACTATTCGAATACGAGGCTAAAGAAATATTTAAAAAGTTTGGTATAAAAGTGCCAGAATACGGTTTGGCTAGCAATGTTGAAGAGGCAAAAAATATTGCAAAATCATTAGGCTATCCTGTAGTAATTAAGGCGCAAGTGCTTGTTGGAGGGAGAGGAAAAGCTGGAGGGATACAATTTGCTAAAGATGAACAGGAATTAATTGAAAAAACGAGATACGTATTGAATTTAGAAATAAAAGGAAATAAAGTAGAGAATGTCATAATTTCTAAGCTAGTTGAAATAAAAAAAGAAATGTATATAGCAATAATTGTTGATAGAAGTAACAAGGCTCCCTTAATTTTGGCTTCAAAAGAAGGAGGAATAGATATAGAAGAAATAGCAAAGGCTGATCCTTCTAAGATTCTTAGATTGAAAATAGATCCCTTCTTAGGAGTAAGGGAGTATCATTTAAGAAGATTGGAAAAATTCTTCGAAACTAAAGAAATATCTAGCATAGTTCTTTCAATGTTCGAAATATTTAAAAAATATGATTGTGAATTAGTAGAAATAAATCCCTTAGCTTTAAGCGATAAAAACGAACTAGTAGCTGTAGATGCGAAAATTATAATCGATGATTCTGCGCTTTTTAGACAAAAAGAATTCAAGAGCAGAACAGAAAAGGAATTGAATGAATTCGAACAAAAAGCTTTAGAAATAGGTTTCAATTATGTCGAAAGCGATGGAGATATTGGTATTATAAGTAATGGAGCTGGCTTAACAATGGCAACTATGGATATAGTACAAATATACGGAGGTAAACCTGCGAATTTCCTCGATATAGGAGGAGGAGCTAGCGCAGATGTTGTATATAACGCTTTAATGCTTCAACTCAAACATCCAAGAACAAAAGGTATTCTAATAAATATAATGGGTGGAATAACTAGATGCGATGAAGTTGCAAAGGGTATAATCCGTGCATTGAAAGAATACAAAACTGATAAAAAAATAAGTATAAGAATCATGGGTACAAATGAGGAAGAGGGAAGAGCTTTGCTTGCAAAAGAAGGAATAAAACTGCATGATAGCATGGAAAGCGCCGCAAAAGAAATAGTTGAATTAACACGTTAACATGGCAATATTAGTTAATTCGAATACCAAAGTTTTAGTTCAAGGAATAACTGGCAAACAAGGATCTTTTCATACAAAGCTCATGTTAGATTACGGCACAAAAGTACTTGCAGGAGTCACCCCAGGAAAAGGAGGCCAAACTGTGCATGGTATTCCAGTATATGATACAGTTGATGAAGCTATGAAAGAACATCCTGAGATAAATACCTCTATAGTTTTTGTTCCTGCACAATTTGCAACCGAAGCTATCTTCGAAGCAATTAATGCTGGAATTAAATTAATCGTTGTAATAACTGAGAGAATACCTATGCATGACGAAATAATGTTTGTGAATTATGCAAGAGCAAAAGGTGCAACGATAATTGGTCCAAATTGTCCGGGAATAATATCTCCACCTTATTCAAAAGTAGGTATAATGCCAGGCCATGTATTTAAACCGGGTAGAATAGGGATAATTTCAAGAAGCGGAACATTAACTTATGAGGTAGCTTATCGCCTATCACAAAGAGGGCTAGGGATAAGCACAGCTGTAGGAATAGGAGGAGATGCAATAATAGGAACTGACTTCATTGAGATATATTCATTGTTTATGGAAGATAAAGATACAGATGCTATAGTTTTAATAGGAGAAATAGGAGGAGATCTTGAAGAAAGATTTGCACAATATTATTCTCAATTGAAAAATAAAAAACCAGTCGTAGCATTCATAGCTGGGAAATCAGCACCTGAAGGAAAAAGGATGGGGCATGCGGGCGCAATAATATCGATGGGAATGGGAAGCGCTCAATCAAAAATCGAAAGTTTCAAAAGGGCTAATATTTATGTTGCAGATTTTCTTAGTGATATCCCTAATATACTGGAGAAACTTGTTTAAGCTTTTTTTGAAATAAACAATAATTCTTATTAGTGACAAATTATCAGAGCGCATTAGGAGTAGATATAGATCCTTCAGGTCTTAAAGACTTGAATCGTTTATACTCGATTGCGCTCGTTAAAGGAGAAGAAGTAGTTTTTACAGCAGAAAAAATAACATACAAGGAATTATTAAGATATACACGAAAGTTTAAGCCTGATATATTAGCTACTGACAATGTTTTTGAATTAGCAAAGGATGAAATAGAAATAAAAAAGCTCGCATTTCTTTTGCCTGATAAAACGATACTGGTTCAAGTTACCGGAAATCCTTCAAATCCATTGGATACGTTAGTAAATATAGCTAAGACTAAAGGCATAGAAGTTAGCAATAAGCTTTCCCCTATAGAGACAGCGATATTGGCAGCTAAGCTAGCTCTAAAAGGAGAAGGATATAAGATAAAACTAAGAGAAGACGAAACTTTTATTTTGGTAACTAAAGCAACTGAACCTTCTGCAGGGGGGATGAGCTTAAATAGATATAAGCGCAGGATTTACACTAATATTCTGCATGCGATTTCTCATATCAAAAGCATTCTTACGAGTAATAATTTCCTATTTGACTTTTTCCCTTCCAAACATTCAAATGAAGGAGGAATATTCATAGTACAAGCACAGAGAGAAATAGTTAAGCGATATATTAAACCTTATGAAGGATACGGAATTAGAATTAGAATTTTACCCGTTGTTAGAAATAGAATAATAACTAAAGAAGAAATTAGGAATATTTCAAGACCTTTGATTGTTGGATATGATCCTGGAATCACTGTAGGAATATGTGCAATGGATTTAAAGGGAAATATTTTGCTGCTTGAAAGTCTAAGATATGCAGGATTGGATGAAATCAGAGAAAAGATTGCAAGAATAGGAAATCCTGTAATAATAGCTACAGATAAGGCAACGATTTCTGCTATGATAAATAAGCTTGCAGCAACATTTAATGCAGAAATTTGGAAACCTCAAAGGGATTTATCGATTGAAGAAAAGAAGAGCATTGCAAGAGATTTCATCGAAGAAATAAAATATGAAGAAATAAAATTAGATACTCACAAAAGAGATTCTTTGGCAGCGGCAATTCTTGCTTTCAGAAAATATTATCCAATTTATCAATCGATCGAAAGAGAATTGAAAGAAAGAAATATTGAGCACATCAACCCTCAAACAGTATTCGAGAAAGTAATAAAAACAAAGAGAAATATCAAGGAAATAATTAACGAAATAAAAGAAATGAGTGAAAAAAGCGAAGAAGTTATCCTACAGGAACCAAAGCAAGAAGTATGGAAAAACGAAGTAGATAAAATCAAAAAGCAATTGGAAGAAACTAAAAGATTACTAAAGGCACTTCAAAGCATTATAGATGAGAAAAACCAAAAAATCTCTGAACTTAGCGAAAAAATAGAAAGATTGAAAAATGAGGAAAGGCTAAAAATCAAAGCAAGCAATGAAATTGTAGTATTAAAACAAAAAGTAGATGCTTTAACAGAGGAAAATAAAAGACTGTTGAAAGAAATTGAAAAACATAAGGAAGAATTAAATAACATCTACAAAGCATTTGAAATGCTCTACATGAATAAGGCTGAAATTCTAAAAAAGGAAAGTATAGAAGAAATTCAAGAGTCAAATAACAAAGATATAAGATGCTTTGATTCAATCCCAAGATTAGAAGTCAAAGAACTTAACCTCTTAATTAAGAGCAAATTGAAAGCGATAATTTACAGGGATAAAGCTGATGAGTTTAGCTTAAATTATTTAGAGAAGAATGACATTTTTGTAATTAAGTTAGATGAGCTTCCTTATATTGAAATCGACAAATTCATCATTGTAGATAAAGCAGCTTTACAAAACTTAATAACTTTGAAGAAAAAAGCGCGCAAAGAAGTTAATAAAGAAGAAAGGGAGAAGATAGCTAAGCTATTTGAAGAATACAGAAAGTTGAAGATTTAAACCCCTAATCTTTAGGTATTGTATGAAGTATGTTTACACAAATGACTGGGAAAATTTCAAAAAGGCACTGGATCTAAAAAAAGAGAGAGTTGTTTTCTATAATATAGATAAAAACAAAAGAACAATTCAAGTAAAATTTATAGCAGATGGCATAGTATATGTGTATTCCAGCAAACCTGATGAATTTCCTTTCGAATGTGGTATCATAGAAGAAGTTCCCGAAGAAATAACCAAATTAACCAAAGCAGAAGTTATTCGAAACAACATTTTCGGAAAAGAAATAACCTATTTAATTGGTGCACAAAAAATTAGAGGTTTCAATATGTGGTGCATCTATAGTGATTTCTCAAGAACTATCAAGGAAGAACTGAATAAAATATTCAGCGATTACATATTAATTGAAGGTGATATCAAGGAATCAGACTAAAACAGAAGGAGGTACGCTGATATATAAGATATTGTTTCCACGAACCAAAATTTTTCCATATTTAATTTTTGTCTCACCATTACTGTTTAATTCCTCAGCTTCATCTAAGATCAGATTCATATTTTGGTCAGCACTTATTAAAATCCCCCTATATTGAGTATTGTCCTTCAAATAGACAGTTATCGTGTCATTAATACACCTAAACATTAATTTTAACGGAGTAAGTTGCTCGCTTGAAGATAGTTTTGTTGCCATTCTACAATAAAAAGGCAATATTACATATAAACTTAAGCAAAAATACTCTTTTATATCGATTTTTAATTATAGTGTGATGAAAGAAAAAGGTATATCATTAAGAGATGTTGAAGGAATAGGTCCTGCTACAGAAGCTAAATTAAAGGAGGCTGGTTATCTAACAGTTGAATCATTAGCTTTTGCTTCTGCAAAAGAAATTGAGGAAGCTACTGGATTGAGTTATGAAAAAGCTTTAGAAATTACAGAAAATGCTAGAAAGCTACTAGGCATAGGCTTTATCACAGCAGAAGAATATTACAAGAAAAGACAGGATATAGGTTACATAACGACAGGAAGTAAGGCACTTGATAATTTGTTAGGTGGAGGAATAGAAACACAAGCTATCACCGAACTTATTGGAGAATTTGGTACAGGAAAAACTCAACTTTGCCATCAACTTGCTGTTAATGTTCAACTGCCAAAAGATAAAGGAGGATTGGGAGCAAATGCTGTTTACATAGATACTGAAGGAACTTTTAGACCTGAAAGAATTATTCAAATCGCTAACTATATGAAATTAGATCCTGCAGAAACTTTAAAAAGAATATACTACACAAGAGCATATAATAGCGACCATCAAATATTAATCGTTGAAGAATTGATTGAGAAAATGCCAAAATTCAATGCAAGACTTGTGATAATTGATAGCATAGTAAGTCATTTTAGAAGTGAATATCCAGGAAGAGAAAATCTTGTTGTGAGACAACAAAGACTTAATAAACATATTCATGATCTACATAGAATTGCCAACCTTTACAATGCAGCAATAGTGGTAACTAACCAAATAGTCGCTGCACCCGATGTGTTTTTTGGGAATCCAAACAGGCCCGTTGGAGGAAATATCGTGGCTCATGGTTGTACATATCGTTTGATGCTAAGGAAAGGTAGAGAAAATCAAAGAATCGTGAAGATATTTGATTCTCCAATACATCCTGAGAGTGAAACAGTATTTCTAATTCACGAAGGAGGAATAAAAGACGTAGAAGGCTAAGCTTTTCTCCTTAGGAAAAAGAAATTAATTATTAGCAATAGTATTGTGAGTACTACAAGAAATATTAACAATATTTCTCCATATTTTCCGAAGCTACCTGCAATAGGTATGAAGAATATTGTTATTACAAAAGCTCCTGAAGTTTCGATATTAGGAAAGTAAAGAAGAAGGGCTAAAAATAATGCTAAAAAGCCTATTAAAATTAACAAAAAACCTAAAAGAAATAACTTGTCCACCATATCAATGCAAGGAAAGTTATAGCTACTATAATTCCTACTATTAACAACGCATATGCAAGTTTCTTATTCGACGCTATAACTATAGGCAAAGGTCCTATTAGAACAAAGATCCCACCTTCCGTCTTTGAATAAGGTTGTTCTTTTCTTTTAAGGAATGCGTAAAATAACAATATCAAGAACCCAACAAAGATCAATAATACTGCCAAAAGGAAAACTAATCCGCCTAAGCTGATTAATGATAAGTAGCTCATACAATCATATATTTCCTAATCTCTCCTCAAAAATTTTATTTACTTTTTCATATTCCTCCATATTTCCTAAATCATAATACTCGCCTTTCATATGATATACAAAAACATTTCTCTTTGAAGCGATTAGAAGCTTAGCTAATTCATTCATTTGCATAATATCGCTTTTTAAATAATCAAAAATTACAGGTTCAGCTACATAGATGCCTGAATTGATCCTTATCATCAAGCTAGGTTTTTCAGTCCATTCAGTTAATCTTCCTTCTTTATCATTGGTTATTACTCCATATTTGATAGGCAAGGATATTTCAGTAGTTGCAATAGTTAGATCAGATTTTTTGCTTTTATGATATGTTATCATGTCTTTTAAATCGAAATTTGAAATAACATCAGAATAGCATATTACAAACGTATCCTTCATCCTATCTTTTAGAACGCTAAGTTGGCCTGCAGTTCCTAGTGGTTTAGAATAAATAAATTCGATGTTAGAGTATTTGTCCTTCAAATATAGCTCAATTAATCTACCAAAATCTGAAAGTATAATTTTAATAGTTTTGATATCATTTTTTAAGAACCAATCAATTATATGTTCAATTATTGACCTATCGCCTAATCTCAATAAAGGTTTAGGCAGTGTATAGCTAAGAGGTTTCATTCTTCTCCCGATCCCTGCTGCTAAAATTACGGCTTCCATATTTTTATTCAACTATAATCCATAATATTGTTGAAAATATTGGTCATAAGAAGATACAACGTAGATGAAATAAATAACATAGCAAAAAAGATAAAAATTATACCTACAGGCTCTGCTTCACTAGATAAGTTACTTGAAGGAGGATTTAGAAATTATTCAATTGTGGAAATTTATGGAGCTTCAGGTTCAGGAAAGACTAGATTAATTCATCAATTGCTTTTAACTGCATCGATCAAACTAGTTAGTGAAAACGTTTATTTAATCGATAATGAAGGGAGTTTTAGACCCAATGTATTGGAGGATATAGGTAGTAGATTTTCACAATTCAACAAAGATCTTTTAAATAGAATTTATATCTCAAGACCAATAACAGTTGAACAGTTCATCGAGGCATTACAATACCTCGAAGCTTTAAAAGCAAAGTTTATAGCGATAGATACGCTGGTCACACATTTACGCCATCTAACGATGAAAGAATACACTTCATATTTGAAAGAGATTCTACTTAAATTACGATCCTTAGCAAATAATGGTTCATTTATAATATTTACTAATCAAGTGACTACAAAAGAAAATGCTTTATTACCGGTAGGAAGTAAAATGATAGATTATGTTGTCGATTATAAATTAAATCTTGAAAGAATTGAAAATAGAATAAAATGCACAATAGAGAAACCTCTTCCAAAAAGAAGCGAAACGTTCAGAATCACAAGTAAAGGGTTTATAGGTTACAGCGAAAGAATTAAATATGAAATATAATTTAAGGGATGTTCTCATTGAAGTATTGAAAAACAAAAAGTTAGATTCTGAATTTTTGAATAACTTAAAAAAAGATAACGCATTAAGCTTAGAAGAAAAGGGCTATTTAGCATTTATTGAAGGACTTTTAAATTATTGGAAAGACCCGAATTATAGAATTTTTAAAAATAGCCTCTATAAAATAGTCCTCATTGATAAGAACTATGAGAAACTCAGGTATTTAATGGAAATTAGATTTTATGATGATCCATGGATAGTCGGTTTCAAGAAGGCATTAAGAGATGCGATTGAATTCTTAACCCCAAATACCGATAGCATTGATTATAGTAGCAGTAAACCCGTAGAAAAAAATCCACCCTAAAATATATACGCCTATACCATGTGTCGTTGGAGGATCAGCTTTATTTTTCAATACAACGCTTCGCATATAACTATTTGATAATAAATAGAATAAGATAACTAAGATAATTGAAAATGTGCCTAGTTGAGGCGGAATTAAACCGCTTAATATACCTGCTAATGAACCGAATAAGAAACGTAAATAGTATAGTTTATCTAAAGTTTTATCATCTAATCTCTCTTGTGTCTTAGGAGATGGCTTTTTCGAAGACATCGTTAAACACTCTTGATATCTTATCGCTAGTGAAATCTATAAAGAATATGTTAATATATTCTTTTTTATCGAAGGCTTATTTAACTAACCTAGGGTTAATACTAAGACTGAGAAAAGAAGATCAAGATTATTTATTATTAATAGATCCTGAAGGTTGGTTTTTCCTTACAAAATATTTGCCAGAAGAAACTATTTCGAACGAATTCATAAGAATGATTAGAAAAATGTTAGAGGGTAAAAAAATTATAGACATCGCAACTCCATACTTTGATCGCTACATAAGAATTGATTTTGAAAATGATCTTTCGCTGCATATTGAGTTTATGCGTGGAGGAAATATAGTTTTAACAGAAAAAGGAATTGTTAAAACAGATTACAAACTTGATAGAAAAAGATTTAAAGTTAACTCACAGTATACTTTGCCTACATTAAATAAATACAATCCTTATGAACTCAACATTGAAGATATAATTACTGAATTGTTAAGTTCGAAAGGTAATTTAATAGCGTCTTTATGGAAAATCTTAGGTATACCGCCAGAAATATCAAATGAAGCTTGTTATGAATTAAACATAGATAAAAATCTATTGCCAAAAAATTTTGAAAAAGAAAAACTTACAATTCTTCTTAACAAGATTAAAGAATTGATAGATAATTATTTAAAGAGTTCGAACCCTATAATAGTGCTTGATTCTAATCAACAATACGAGACTGTACTTAATAACGATTTAAAAATTTTTAGCGAATACAATAAAATCTTTTTTGAAAACTTTAACAAAGCTATAGAAGAATACTTTTTAAAATATAAAGAATATAAGATAAAACATGAAGAAATGAAGGAAAAAGAAAAAGTATTTGAGAAAAAAGTCAAATTGATTGAAGAATTAAAATCTACAATAAATTCTTTAAACGAAGAAAACAAAAAAATTAAAGAATTCATAGATTATTTAAACTCAAATTATGATCTTTATGATAATATATTCAAAAAGATTCAAGAAAAAATTAATAATAAAGATTGGGAGAGTGTAAAAGAGATAATAAATAACGAGCTTAGAATTAAACTCCCAATCGATGAAATAGATTTGAAGTCTAAAAAGATAAGACTAAACTATAAGGAAACATCGATTTATTTAGATTTATTAAAAAATTTATATGAAAATATTAATGAGTTATATAGTAAAATCAAAGAGAACAAACGAAAAATAAATAAAATTGAGAATAAATTAATTGAACTGAAAGAAACAGAAGAAATAAAAGAAAGTAAAGTAATAAAATTGAAAGAAATCACAAGAAAGTATTGGTATGAAAATTATCTATGGTTTATCACAACTTCTGGAATTCTTGCTGTTGCTGGCAGAGATAGTTCGCAAAATGAATCGCTTATAAAGAAAAGGATCGAAGAAGAAGATCTAGTGTTTCATGCTGATATTCATGGTTCACCTTTTTTATTATTGAAAGCTAAAGGTAAGAATGTAAGCGATAAAGATATATTTGAAGCTGCTCAATTTGTAGCTTCTTATTCAAGTGCTTGGAAGGGAGGTCTCAGAGCAGTTGATGTATACTGGGTAAAGCCTGAACAGGTTTCTAAACAAGCTCCCTCGGGAACATATTTGCCCAAGGGATCGTTTATGATTTATGGAAAAAAGAATTACGTTAAAAATGTTCCATTAGAGCTAGCTATCGTCATAGATGAAAATAAAAATCTTATAATATTACCTTCGGCGCGTGTAGAGGAAAGACAAAAGATAATTTTAGTACCAGGAATTATGGAAAAAGAAAAAGTTATAGAAAAAATTATGAAAATATTGAAAGAAGCGAACATTGAATTTGACGAAAAGCAAGCAAGAGAGTTTCTAAATAGAAACTTGCCAAAAGGAGGCTTTGATATATTGAAAAATACTTTCATGCTTACAAAAAATAAATAATTGCCTTGCGTAATATGCTTAGTATGGGAATGAAGAGTGAACGAGCGCCCCGGATTCTTGTCGGGGAAGTAATGAACGATAAACCTGTATGCGTCGATAAAAGCATAAATGTTTCAACCCTCGCTGAAATAATGAGCAAAAAGAATGTTGAAGCGGTGATCGTTGTAGAAGATGAGAAACCCATAGGTATAATAACTGAAAAAGACTTGCTTACTAAAGTTTTGGCTAAAAAGCTTAATCCAGAAGAAGTTAAGGCTGAAGACATAATGTCTACACCTGTTATAACTATTACTGCACAAGATGATATTTTAACTGCAATGAAAAAAATGCTATCTCATAATATCAGAAGATTGATTGTAGTAAACGAGCATAAGGTTATTGGTTTAATTAGTGTTTCTGACATTCTAAGAATTACACCATCTTTTATAGAAATCATGCAAGAAAAGTTAACTGTTAATCTAACCAAGGAGGAAACTATTGCTGGATATTGTGATGGATGTGGACAGTGGAGCGATTTTTTAGTTCTAGTTGACGATCAATACTTATGTGAAAATTGTAGGGAATGAGGAACAACAAAAAAGGTTGTAGTTATGTGATGAGAGTATATGAAGTGTGTGATCCAACGATAAAAGCCATGCCTCATGATGAACTCGTTACAAAAGCAAAATCTTTCATCAAAAGTAGAGGTTTAAGAAAGATAGCTGTGGTTGAAGGCGAATCTGATAGGATACTAGGTTGCGTTAGTCGTGAGAAATTAATCGAGTTATCTTCTATTCAAATGAATACTATTCTTTTGAAAGATTTATCAGAAGAAGTCAAATTCTATGCTACTTTATATGATGAAGTTAAATATGTTATGCAAATAATGCTGAAAGAAAGAGAAGACTGCATCCCTGCTGTAGAAAATAAAGAAAAATTACAATATGGAGGTTTGGTAACGAGCGAAACAATTCTGGATGCTATTACAAAATTAGGTAGCAAAAATCTCAATAGAACAGTTAAGGAGGTTATGGATAGAAACTTTCCTCATATAAAATCAAATGATACGATAAATAAGGCATGGAAAAAGATGATTGAAACAAAGCAAACAGGTTTAATTGTAGTAAATGATGATAAAAAGGTTATAGGCGTAATAACTCATCATGACCTTCTTTCCTCTAAAGTATCATGGCTTCCTTTAGCGTTGAAGTCTGAAAACGGTTCCCATGTACTATTTGTTTCTGATTTGATGAATAAGCATGTTCATTCAATTAAAGAAAATGTAACCATACTAGAAGCCGCAAAACAATTATTAAAATATAGAATAGGAAGATTGCCTGTTGTCGATGATGATGGTAACTTAATCGGTGTTATACATAGAAGAATTCTCTTAGAACTTTTATCTGATACTCTCTAATACTTTTAAGATCTAAATTTAAAAAGTTCATAAAACATAAGTGCATAGTAGATATGTTTGAGCCTGCTACGAAGAATATTTACGAAAGAATACTTTTGCAAAATTTCACTAACAGAGAGGTTTATGTAGTTACACCTAATGATACATTAGCATATGCAAGAAAAATCATGTTTAGAAATAACATTTCGAAACTAGTAGTTATTGAAGGAGAAAAAATTTTTGGAATCATTTCTTTAAGAGATATAGCAAACATTCTAACGAAATTAGGGAGCGAAATTGAAAGATCGTTAGATGAAATTTTGGTTAAAAATGTTGCTACACGAAATGTTATAACATTAGACGTTAATCGCAACGTCAGGGAAGCATGCAAGCTTATGCATGATAAGAAAATAGGTAGCATCTTAATTACAAAAGAAGAAAAGTTGGCTGGAATATTTACCCCTACTGATGCTTGTAAGGTGTATAGCGAAAATCCAATTCCTGGATTAAAAGTTAAAGATGTAATGAATAAGGATTTCGAAAAGATTAACAAAATATCTAGCATAAAAAAGATTATAGAGAAATTTAAAGGAGGAATAGACGTCTTAATCGTCGAGGATAATAAAAAGCCTATCGGCGTGATAACTCTTTCAAGTATTGCTTATTTAGAAGAAGATGAATTTCTAAAAGGTAATCTTAAATATATAAGAGGAACTTCAGAACATACTAAAGTAAGAGTAGATAAAACAGCAGCCGATATTATGTATGCAATAGATATTGCTATAAATGAAACAGATAGCGTATCTAAAGCAGTAAACTACTTACTTAGTTATGATATACCAGCTTTACCAGTAATAAATGAAATTGGAGAAATAGTAGGTCTCATTTCGAAAAGAGATATTGTAGCTTTGATTGCGAAATGACTAAAATAATAGTAGATGGAATGCTAGGTAATGTTGCTAAATGGCTTAGATTATTAGGAATCGATACATACTACGAAAGAGACTTAGAAGATGATAAATTGATAGAACTAGCAAGTAAATACAATGCGATTTTAATCACAGGAGATGAAGAATTAAGTTTTAAGGCGTTCAGAAAAAATATCAAAGTTATACTTTTAAAAAATAAACTTACAAAAAAATACATGATTAAAAAGGTACTATCTGAGTTGAATATAAATAAAAATAATCTGGAAATTGGTTCTAGGTGCATTCGTTGCAATAATTTACTTAAACCTATAGACAAAAATTTAATTTCTAATAAGTTACCTAAGAAGGTCATCGAGAATAACGATGAATTTTGGTATTGCGATAAATGCGATAAAATATACTGGTATGGTTCTCACTGGAGGAATATAGAAAAAGAACTTAATGAAATATTAGCATAGTATGGCTTATTCAATTCAAAAAGGAGCTTTTCTTGTTAGATTAGCTAGGAGTACTGTTGAAGAGTACTTACGAACAAATAAACTAAAGAAGATGAAAATTGATGATGAAAAATTACTTGAGAAAAAAGGAGTTTTTACTACGATAGAAACGTTTGAAAAAATAGGAGATAGAATTAACAGAGAACTAAGAGGGTGTATCGGATTTCCCCAACCTATATATGGGCTGGCTGAAGCTGTTATGAAATCAGCCTTGCTTGCTGCTTTTGAAGATCCAAGATTTCCTCCATTAGAAATTGATGAATTAAACAAGGTGACTTTTGAAGTTTCAATTCTCACAGAACCAAAGCTCCTAAATGTAGATAAAAAGGAAATTGTCAAGTACATCAAAGTAGGAAGAGACGGCTTAATAATTGAACATGGACTTAATAGCGGCCTACTCTTGCCTCAAGTTGCTGTTGAAAACGAATGGGATGAGGAAACATTCTTGTGCAATGCATGCTTAAAAGCAAACCTGCCACCTGATGCATGGCTATGGAAAAAAACAAAAATTTATGTTTTTCAAGCTGAAATATTCGGTGAACTTGAACCTAATGGAAAAATAATAAAAAAGGAAATACACAAAAGAATTGAAAAGAATTTACTTTAGTATAAACGGTATAGGATATGGACACGCTTCGAGAATATTGCAATTAATTAAATTATTTCTTAAAAAAGGATATGCTATATATGTTTCAACATACAATGAAGGTTATATTTATCTTTCTAACTATTTTAAAAATATTTTCAAAACCAATGGAATAAATTATTATTTTGATGAGGAAGGTAAGTTATCTTTTAAGAAGACAATAGTATATGGTCTTCCAAAATTTTTAATCATATTTCCATTGCACCTTGCTTTAGAAATAAGAAATTTAAAAGAGATTGATCCTGAATTGGTAATATCAGATAGTAGATTTTCAACCATACTAGCGAGTAAATTACTTAAGAAGAAAAGTTTCATAATAGTTAATCAACTTTACGTTGAAATACCGAGAATTGCACCGATGAATATTTTGTTAAGACATCTTAAACGATTATCAGAAAGAATATTTTTTGAACTATGGTTTTGGGCATGCAATAAATCTGATCTAATATTAATTCCTGATTTTGAACCACCATTCACGATATCTAGCAATACTTTAGCTGTTAAAAGCTCTAAAGATTTGAAAAAGATCAAATTCATAGGACCATTGATAAATGTTAATAACAATAGTACACAAAATAACTTTAATGCGATTCTAATAATGCCCTCAGGAACCATACAAGAAAGATTGATTGCCATTAAAAGAATTCTACAAAATATTCATCCTTTAATTAATTCAAATATAAAATTTAGAATATTAACAGGTTTACATAAAATAAAAAAGATAACAAATAAAAATATCGAAATTTTACCATGGATTGAAGAAGAGGAGTTGACGAATCTGATTTCCGAAGCTAAGCTTTTAATTTTGACTGGTGGGCATTCATCTATAATGAAAGCAATAGTTAATTCCAAGCCAATGCTATTTATTGTACCGAGAGCACATACCGAAAAACAAAAGAATGCTTTGAAAATTTCCCAGCTTGGTTGTGGCTTAATGTTATATTTGGATGAATTAAATCCCGAATTTTTAAAAAATTCAGTAAATGAAATGATTCAAAATATAAATCAATATATTTCTAATGTAAATAAAATAAAACAATATAATAAAAACATTGAGATTTTAAATATTATGAATATAAATTATGAGCAAAAGTGATTTAATTTGTTCTTTTTTCATACCTTCCCAAATATATTATATAAACGATACTAAAAATTTTAGTTTAATACCTATTAATAAAGGAGTAATTGGGTATATTAATAAAAGCGAAAACTTAGATCTTATAAATATTAAAGATATAAAAATACAATATGAGTTATATGAAATATTTAAAAGTCTATTTAAAAATACAAAATACGGCTTAATTATTTATAGTGAAGTACCTCTGTTATGGCAATTTAATATAATACACGCTATAATCGTAGGGTTTACTTTATTTTCTGAATTCCAAGAAAATAAGGAAATATTAATTGATAAAGTGATAACAAAATGCGTTGCAATGGCTGCAGAGTTTGAGATATTTGATCTACCTTTTATTGCATACAAGTATAAAAGAGGAATTATATATAATAGAGAGAATAAAACGATTGACAGCTTAAAAAAGATTGATGTAGATTATTTTGTTATTAAATATGATGAAGATAAATATAAACTTAAATCGCTTGAAAATATTATATTTAAGAAAGAAAAAATTAATAGCTTCCAATTAATTAATATTAATAAATATAAAGTTTTAACTGCAAAAAATGAAAATCTTAAAGATGCAGTAGAACTTTTAATCAGACAAAGTGACGCTGAGAAAATTTTAGTAGCGCGTTACTATACGGAAGGAATTAAGTTTTACATTCACAATTCTAAGCTTTAGACTTAAAACCGAGAGTTATTTATTTATTTTAAGCAAAAGAGATTATTTTGATGAGTTTACCTTATGCAGAGATTGTAAAAATTTATGATGAAATATCATCAACGACTAGTAGATTAGAGATCACAGATATTCTTGTTAGACTATTAAGAAAAACCAGCTTAGAGGAGGTTGATAAAGTCATATATTTAACCCAAGGTAAATTGTATCCAGATTACGTAGGTATAGAGCTCGGTGTTGCCGAAAAATTCATGGCAAGAGCTATTGCATTGGCATCAGGAGTTTCAACAGATAAAATTTTAGATATGTTAAAGAAAAAAGGAGATCTAGGGTTAGTAGCACAAGAAGTAATAAGCGGAAAAAAGCAAGCAGGTTTATTAGAATTCATTTCTGAGGCAAAGGAACAATTAACTGTTAAAGAAGTTTATGAAACATTAGATAAGGTTGCAAAAATTAGCGGCGAAGGTTCACAGGATTCGAAGGTAAGACTTTTAGCAGGCCTTTTAAAGAAAGCTACACCTAGTGAAGCAAAATATATTACGAGAACTGTACTCGGTACGTTGAGATTAGGTCTTGCTGATATGACGATACTTGATGCTATTGCAATAGCATATCTAGGTAGCAAAGATATGAGACCTTTAGTAGAGAGAGCATACAATGTTTCAGGGGATTTAGGTTACGTTGCGAAAGTAGCATTAGAAAAAGGTAAAGAAGGATTGAAGGAAGTCAAAATACGAATAGGTATTCCTATACGACCAATGCTTGCTGAAAGGGCGAGTTCAGAAAAAGAGATATTTGATAGACTTGATCAGGCATTTATGGTTGAATATAAATATGATGGTGAAAGAGTACAAATACATAAAGAAAAAGATAAATTCATTTTATTTTCAAGATCGTTAGAAAATATAACCCATCATTATCCTGATGTGATCGAACATATAAGAAACAATATTAACGCTGAAACAGCCATATTAGAAGGTGAAATTGTTGCAATACAAGAAAGTGGAGAAATGCTTCCTTTTCAAGAGTTGATGCATAGAAGAAGAAAATATGATATAGAAAAGGCAGCAGAGGAATATCCTACAGTCGTTTTCTTATTCGATATACTCTACTTAGACGGTCAAGAATTGATTGACTTACCTTTAAAAGAAAGAAGAGAAATTTTAGAGAAAGTTGTAAAGACAGATTATTGGATTAGGTTATCTGAAAAAAGATTTGCAAAAACGCCAGAAGAATTATTGGAAATACTTAATGAAGCAGTTTCAGCTGGTTGCGAAGGATTAATGTGTAAATCACTAGCTAGCGATTCTGTTTATCAAGCAGGTTCTCGAGGATTTTTATGGATAAAGCTCAAAAGATCATATCAATCGAAAATGGTAGAACCAATCGATGTTTGCATAGTCGGAGGATTCTACGGTACAGGAAAAAGAGCAGGCAAGTTAGGAGGGTTATTAGTTGCAATTTATGATCCAAAAACTGATACTTTTAAAACGATTTGTAAGCTTGGAACTGGTTTCACAGACGAAGATTTAGAAAATCTCCCAAAAATTTTAGAGCCTTATAAGATCGATCACCCACATCCTAGAGTTATAAGTAAAATAGAAGCAGATGTATGGTATACCCCTGCTAAAGTAATTGAAATAATAGGTGATGAAATAACTATTAGCCCCATCCACACCGCTGCATATGATGTTATAGCCAAGAACGCAGGTTTAGCAATAAGATTTCCGAGATTCACTGGAAGATTTAGAGACGACAAAAAACCAGAAGATGCAACTACAGAAGATGAAATAATTCGCATGTATAAAATGCAACTTAAGAAAATAGAAAGTGAGTAGATATTTAGGTATTAAAATTAATAAAGTAGGGTAGATGAGTGAAGAACAATTAAAAAAATTAATCGAATTAAAAAAGGAATTAGAGAATAAAAAAGCTAGTCTGGAAAAAGAACTCGAACTAATTAATTTTAACTTGAGCGTTATAAATGCAGCAATAACAGAAAGGAGTTTCGTAACTGCTGATACACTTCTTAAAACCAAAGAGGAAAAAGTTGAACAAAAACCACTTCCTAAAGTTGAGGAGAAACCCAAACCTAATCTATTAAGATCAGAGAAGATGCTTGATATAGACGGTTTTGAACTAGCAACCTTAAACATATACGATGATAATCATATTGATATAATCCCCAATCCAGAAATCAAATTTAAAGAAGACATTTCACCGTTCAAGAATTTTCTAATCAAAAAAGTCTTTGAAGGTAAAAGGTCAAATGATATCGAAGAAGGAAGGCCGCCTGAGAAAGCATTTAATTACTCTCTAAAAAAAGATGATTTAGGAAATATAGTAGAAATAAGTCTTAAAAATATAGATGTACATAACGAACAAGAACTTAGGAGCTTGAATAGCTCACTGAAATGGACCTTCAAAAGAATTAGAGAAAAGCTAAAAGCTGTTTGATGAAAGATATTAGAACAGTAGTCCTTAAAGAAGTAATACCTTTCAATGGAATACCTGCTGTTTATATTCCTTCTCTCAATGCTACAGTAATAAGCGACTTACATTTAGGATATGAGGAAGAACTTGTAAAAAAAGGCATTTTACTAAAGAGAACCCAACTTGAAGAAATAATCAAAGAAATTGATAAAATTCAAGAAACAATAAACACAAAAAAATTGATAATTAATGGAGACATAAGGCATGGGTTCGGTAAAATAACTAATGTTCAGAAAAAAGAATTGGAAATTTTCTTATTGCATGCTTTCAATTATTACGAAACAATAATCGCTATAAGAGGAAATCATGATAATTATCTTAAGCCTATTCTAAAGAATTTTGGAATTGAACTATTAGAGTTCTTTTATGAAAAAGGAATTCTAATATTGCATGGACATAAAGAACAATTAAATTTGGTTAAAGACAGCGAGATAATTATAATTGGACATGAACACCCAGCTTTATTACTAAAAGATAACAATGGTCAATACAGTAAATTTCTATCATTTTTATTTTTACCTACAATTTTAGGTAATGTTTTAGTAATTTTACCACCATTCTCTAAGTACGCTGGCGGAAATATCTTCAATAAAGAAAGTTTGCTTTCTGAAATAACAAAGAAATATGCTTTAATCGAAGAGGGAATACCGTTTGTATTGTATGAAGGTTTAGGAACCGTTGAATTACCTAAGCTATCGTTACTAATCAATAGTTAAATAGAGAAAATCTCATTAAATATTTCATGAAATATAGATTGTTAGATATTTTGGCATGTCCAATATGCAAAAATTGGCCGTTGAAATTCATTGTTTTTAATGAAACTAGATATGAGTATAAGGATCTAAAAGTTAAAACGCCTTTTTGCAGAGATTATTGTGCCTTAAGACTTAATTATTTACAAAATATCAATATTGCAGAGCTTGATTGTACAGAATGCACAAAAAAAGAGATTACTGATGGAATCATTATTTGTGAGAGATGTAATAGATGGTACCCAATAATAGAAGAAATCCCCGTAATGCTACCCGATGAATTAAGAAAAGAAAAGGAAGATAAAGAGTTTTTAGAAAAATGGAAAGAAAAAGTACCTGAAAATATACTTAGGAATGGACTTCCGTATCATCTTTAGTTTCTTCTCTGATATCTATTAAAAAAGAACCTGAATAACCGCATACTGCACAGTAATATTGTTGAGGCATTAGCCATTCTAAAGAATGGAGTTTATAGATCTGTTTGCTACCACACACAGGGCAACATAAGTTATATTTACCGCCTCTTTTTGCATTCCTGAAAATATCTTTGAGCGACATCAATCGACTAAAATAATATTTTCTTCAGGATAACCTAGTGATTGTAAAATTTGTTTTACAGCTAATTTATGAGCCCCTTGTAATTCTATTCTACCATTTTTATAAGTTCCGCCACAAGCTAATTTAGATTTTAAATGTTTGGTTATTTCAGGAGCAGCATCCTCAGATATTCCTTCAATTACAGTTACGTCTTTACCGAATTTCCTTTTCTCTGATCTGATTTTTATTTTCCTTTGTTCTTTATCTAAACTCTCTAATATCTCTCCAATGGAAAATATGTCCTCTTCACCACCAGAGTTCAAAAGTTCACCACCCATGTTAATATTTCGCCTAGCGATACCATTCCAGTTCTTATTTTATAATTTCTCATCAGATAATCATACATTTCTAGAAGAAATATTTAAAGATTTCCTAATACAGATATATAAGTAAGCCAATAGGAGAAGTAGGTATGGAATACGTTTGCATAAAATGTGGAAGGAAAATGACGTATCAGCAAATTAAAGAGAGAAGTATTACGGTAAGGAATTTTGCATGTATGTATTGTAACTCAAGAATACTTGTAAAAAGTAAAAGGCCTGCTGCAAAGATTGTTAGGGCTGACTAGACCATATTGTAGCCATACATTCAAGTAAAATTTTGGAAGCTAAAATAGCTGTATTGCCATTGTCGTAAAGAGGGGATACCTCGACTAGGTCTACACCTACTACTTTCCTCGATAACATACTCTTGATAAGATTGAGAAATTCACTTAGAGATAAACCAAATGGTTCCGGATTACTAACAGCTGGAGCATAGGCAGGATCAAAGACGTCCATATCAATGGAAATATAGATTCTTGAAGAATTCTCTGTAGCACCTTTAATTTTTTGAATGCACTCATTAAAATTCTCTTTAATATATCTTATGTCGAGAATGTTGATGTTGTTATTTTCTGCAAACTTTCTTTCCTCCTTCGAAAACGCTCTTGCTCCAATTATAAATAGCTTAGCTGGTCTGAATTCTTCGTAAATTCTTCGTATCACTGTAGCATGGCCATATTTTACTCCTGCTGGATATTCATCTCTTAAATCGAGATGAGCATCGAAAATAAATAAAGTATCAAACTTCATTCCTTTAAGAATTCCATATGTGATTGTGTGTTCACCCCCTATAGAAAGGAGAATTTTCTTCATCGAGACCGCTTCTTGAGAAATCGAAGTAATTCTTCTTAGTGCTTCTCTTATATCGAGACCTATTAAATCTAAATCTCCTACATCGTAAAATTCAACATCTTCTAGAAACGTGGTAGATAAAAGGCTATTTGTTTCAATATTTATAGATGCTTCTCTGATCGCAGATGGAGCAAACCGAGTCCCAGGCCTAAAGGTAGTTGTACTATCATAAGGCATTCCTACGATAATGAATAACGCATTTCTTGGAGATTTTTGAATACCGCCAAATTCCTTGTATGCTTTCGTGAGATATATCTGCGAATATTCAAAAATTGACATATTCTTATTTTAATTTTTACAAATTAATAATTGAAAAGTGCTATTATTCGCATAAGGATATCAAGCCATATTAAGATAGATATTAGCGAAGTTTATTCATTATAGGTGCAAAAAGTTTTGAAGGGAAAGAGAAAAGTAAGCAATCAACAATGAAAGAAGTATAAGGATTGCTATTCTTCTCGTTATGGTTTTCCCCTTAATTTTTTTAAGTAATAGTATATAAATTATTCGAGGAAGATATTATTGAATTGAAGATGAATCCTAAATTAGTAGAGTTAGCTAAAAGGAGAGGTATATTTTGGCAATCATTTGAAATATATGGAGGTGTAAGCGGATTCATAGATTTTGGTCCAATAGGTGTTAAGATCCTTAAAAAAATAGAAAATGAATGGAGGAAAATTTTTCAGGAAAATCACGATTTCATATTCGAGATTTCAACACCGATTGTAATGCCAGAAATTGTGCTAAAGGCTTCAGGCCACGTTGATCATTTTACTGATATAGTTTTGAGTTGTTTAAAATGCAATAGAAAATACAGAGTAGATAACATAATTGAAGAAGAAGGAATTGAAGGTTGGGAATTAGAAAAAATTGAAGGTTATATAAAAGATAAAAATCTAAAATGTCCTGAATGTGGAGGTGATTTCGATAAACCTTACAAATTTAATTTATTGATGAAAACGAACATAGGACCATATTCAGCAGACATTGGATATCTAAGACCTGAAGCAGCTCAAGGAATATTCATCAATTTTAAAAGATTATATGAATACAATGGTAAAAAGCTACCGTTCGGTATTTTCCAAATCGGAAAAGTACAAAGAAATGAAATTTCTCCAAGAAAAGGTCTTCATAGAATGAGGGAGTTCACTATAATTGACTTAGAATTCTTTTTTGACAAAGAAAATCCCTCATGTAATTACCTAGCTAATATCAGAAATGAGAAACTGAGAATAATGAGAGCAAAAAATAAGGAAATATCGGAGCTTTCTGTAGAGGATTTAATCAATGAAGAAATCATTTTGAATGAGTGGATGGCTTATTTTATGTTTTTATCTAAAGAATTTCTTAAAAGGCTAGGAATAAACTATCACAAACAATACTTCCTTGAAAAAGCACCTGAAGAAAGGGCACACTATTCCTCTCAAACATTTGATCATATGGTTATAATGAGCGATTCAACACATATAGAAGTTGCAGGTTTTGCTTTTAGAACGGATTACGATTTAAAGAATCATAGCGAAAAAAGCGGAGTACAATTGTATGCTGAAAGAATTGAAAACGGAAAAGTTAAAGAAAAGTTCTATCCTTATGTAGTAGAGCCTTCCTTCGGGCTTGAAAGACTCCTTCTGGTAACGTTGGATGCAGCTTATAGCGAAAACAATAACAGAATTATTCTAAAGTTGCCTAAACAAATTGCGCCTTATGATGCAATCGTAGCTCCATTAACTAAAAAGGAAAGTTTGGTTGAATTTTCAAAGGATGTATACTTAAAAATGAAAAGAGATAAAATAGATGTAGCCTTAGATACTACAGAATACATCGGTAAAGTATACGCCAAAGCGGATGAAATAGGAGTTCCCTACGTCATAACAATAGATTATCAAAGCTTGGAAGATAATACTGTAACTATTCGTGATAGAGATTCGTGGAGACAAATCAGGGTTAGCTTAAAAGATCTCACTACCAAATTAAAAGCTTTATTGAATGATGAGATAAAGTTTGAAGAAGCCGGACCATTGATTAAGTAGAAGAAGACGGTTTTCTCAAATAATAGTAGGCGAATAATGCTATGAATAAAATAATTAATACGCCTATAATTAAGGAGAAATCTATAGTAAATCCTTCAATATCGATAATTGAAAGAGATATTTCTATTTTTGTATTCGTAGATTCATCAATTACTATAGGAACCTTATATTCGTAGCTACCTACTTTAATAACTAACAAATACATTCCTTTGGGTATATTGTTAAGCGTATAAAATCCATCAGAATAAGATAAGACCTGTGTTAAATTTCCTATAACTTTTACATCCGCATTTTTTATAGGAAGACCTAATAAATCGGTTAGTTTGATTTTTAGATCAAATATATATATGTCCTAAGAGAAAAGGTGGTATTAGAAGATGTAACTACGATCTGTTGCGTTAAAACATTGACCCCTTGATAAATGACTTTCGCTGTGAAGTTACCTATATATCCCGGCCACACAGCTTTTCCGTCAGTAATGGTTATATTTATAATTTATCAATTTTAAAGTATTAGAAATCAAATTAGTATAATTGCCTCCGCTTACTAATAATATAAAATTATTAGTTACATTTAAAGCGAGAAATTTTGTCTTTAAAGCTATATTTGCTTTATAAATTAAATCGTTTATATTAATATTACTAATAGAATCGTAGTATATCTATATTACTATTCCTTTTTCTATAAAAAAATCAAAAGTAGAAATTGGATTTAATGGACTTAAAAAACAACGAAGCAATCTTTCGGTTTGATTTAAATTAAATATAATAATTGTATAATTATTAATATGACTCAAATAATTACCTAACTTCAATATATCTGTATTATTATAATATATTAAATTTAGAGAGAATATCGTTTAATTATAAGTATGATAAATATTTAATTCTTCGATTAGATTTGGTTGATCAGCCAATACTATCTGGGAGTTATGAGAAAAATCCAATATAGGGCTGGATGGAATTACTACCAATAAGATTGATGCCTTAAGCATTAATGAATCCTACTATCATGGCTATTTAAGCTTAAAAGCCCTTTATTTGAAATTTTAAAATGATGAGTCAAAAACCTAGAAAAGAAAAAAGGTTAAGGATAAAACTTAAGGACGATGTAAAAGAAGGAAAACTACTGATAAATGAAAAAATAGCGAAAGAATTAGAGATTACGGATAAGGTAGAAATTGTAGTAGGAGGAAAGAAAAAACTTATCCTAGATGCACTTTTATCATCAGAAATACCTGAAGAAAATGTTTTTATAAATACTTTATTAGCTAAGGCTAATGGAATAGCAGATAATACTATAGCAACTATCAGAAAAGCTTAATTTTCAATCCGAAACCCATAGCAAAAGGAAAGGTTAATAAAAGATCTTCAAGGATAATTATTGTTCTGCCTATTAAAATTGCAGCCGCAGATATTATAGGATTGATACCAAAACCTGAATATATTCCTATCATGATGGGCTCAACTACTCCAATGTTGGCAGGCAAAAGAACTGCGGATGTTGTTAAAAGAGCTACAATTGGAAAAGTGAATATTAAAATTCCAAGGTTTGCTGGATATCCTACTGCTAGAAAAGCTAAATAAAAGCTGAGCGAATTAAAAAACCACTGAATAATCATAAAGATTAAGGCAATCATGGAGGAAGGGCTTTTCAAAAGATAACGCCCAAAATAAGAAAAATCATCGATAAATTTTTCTGATTTCTTTACTAAATAATCATATTTTGGCCTAATTTTTTTATTATTTTTTACAAATTTTTTTAATATGAATCTAATTATTTTTTTAGAGAAATTAGGGAATAATATAAATAGTAATAATAGAGTTATTAAAATAAATACAATATATAATGAAAATAACAAAACCGAAATTTCTAAATTAGAGAAAAACATCAAAATTAATCCTATAATGAGAAACAAACTCATAGCAAGACCGTATTGAAACTTATTTATGCTAAGCGTAGCAAGAAGTTTTTCGTTAGATATATTATGATTCTTGTTTAGATAAACAATTCTTGCATACTCACCACTGAGCGAAAATGAAGGAACAATCAGATTAAAAAATATTGCAATACATGTTGACTTGAAGCTTTCATATAGCGAAATCTTTTCTAATTTTATCAGTAATGAATGCCAAGCCAAAAAGAAAAAAACTACCGCTAAAAAATTAGATAAAAGAATCATCATGAGAATAACCCAATTACTTTCTAGGATAATTGACAAAATCCTATAGGGCCCTAAATTAATGAGTAAAAAGATGAATAATAATAAAATAACTAGTGTTATAATTAAGCGCAATAAAGTTTTTAGCATGTTCTCTTTAATTAATGAATAGAACAATTTAAGTTTGAAAATGGGAAAAACAGCAATTTATGCAGGAGGATTTTTTGTATTACTAGATGAAGAGAATGGACCAGAACTATACAGAGAAGGTTTCTACGGTAAACCTTTGGGCATAGATAAACCTAAAACGCCTATTTTCAAAGCAAAAATGATTCTGAGCTTCTATGAAGCATTATATCTTAAGCGGAAGAAGGACTTAAAGATATTGGATAGTCTAGGTAATGAAATAAAGGAAGAGGAAATATTAAAAGAAGCAAGCAACTACATTGATAATTTCGATATAAAATTTGCAGTCTACGAAGATTTAAGGAATAAAGGATATATTCCCAAACCGGGAATGAAATATGGCGTTACATATCTAGTATATGAGTATGGACCTGGTATAGATCATGCTCCGTTCTTGGTTCATGTTATAAAACAAGCTGAAAATATGGAAGTGTTAGAAATACTAAGAGCCGGTAGGCTTTCCCATAGTGTCAAGAAAAGACTTATAATCGCTACTGTGGAGCCAAAAAGCTATCGAATAAGCTACTATCTTTTCAAGTGGTTTGAATAAAAGCTAGATGATGTAAACAATGTTTTAGCGTTATCTACAGCACTGTAAATTGGAAACTTACATACTACTTTGAATTGAAAGATTAAAGAATTGCTTGGTAGGAAAATACAGTTAAAAACATAAATTTCGATAATTAAAAGATTAAATAGTAGTTGATAGGATAGACATTAAATAATGCCTGAAAAATACATAGTTGATCTACAAACAGTCTCATCATCTACATTGAGAGACTTGATTATCGATGGAACTGTTAGAGGTAAGTTATATATTCATACTGGATATTTCAAAAACGTTAGTTCAGAAGAGGAACTTCGTAGCATAGCTGAATCTATTATGGAGATCACAAACTTAAGCTCTTTATATGAAGATGTCACCGCTGAATTGATTAGCCATATTCCTAAAGGCTTAAAGATTGATGACTTATATTCAGATAAAAATCACTTTTTGATAAGTTTGGCCATTGAACTAGATTGCATAATAATAACTAGTGATCCTATTCTAGCACAAATGACGAAAGCTTCTAGAATAAAATGCATTTATAAGGAACCTGAAAAGAGAATTCCTTCATTTACTAAATACTTTACAGAAGATGTTATGAGCTTACATCTTAAAGAGGGATCTTATCCTTATGTTAAAAGAGGTAAACCAGGAAAATGGGTTTTAGAGAAGATAGATGATAAGATTCTAACACGAGCCGAATTGGAAAATATAGCAAGAGAAATATATGAAATTGCAAAAACTTCTTACGAGCAAGTAAAGGAAATAGACAGGAAGTCTTCACTTATAGCACAACTGGGTCACTATAGAATTGTTTTCGTTAAACCGCCTTTATCTGATGGTATGGAAATAACAATAGTACGCCCAGTTAAGACTTTGAGATTAGAGGACTACAAGATATCTGAGAGGTTAATGAAGAGATTAGAAGAGCAGGCTGAGGGGATACTCATTGCTGGTGCACCTGGTATGGGTAAAACAACTTTTGCACAAGCATTGGCTGAATTTTATCTTAGAAAAAATAAAATCGTAAAGACTGTTGAATCACCAAGAGATATGAATTTACCTGTTGAAATCACTCAGTATTCAAAGACCCATGGAACATCAGAGGAACTTCACGATATATTATTGCTATCAAGACCAGATTATACAATATTCGATGAAATGCGTGACACGAAAGACTTTGAACTTTATACAGATTTAAGACTTGCAGGTATCGGCATGGTTGGTGTAATACATGCAACAACCCCAATAGATGCAATACAAAGATTTATTAATAGAGTAGAGCTAGGTATGATCCCTTCAATAATAGATACTGTAATTTTCATAAAATACGGTGAAATAAACAAAGTTTATACTCTGGAAACCGCAGTCAAAGTACCTCATGGATTGACAGAAGCTGATTTAACTAGACCAGTTGTGCTAGTGAAAGATTTTGAGACTGAAGAACCAGAATATGAAATATACGTGTTTGGTGAGAGAACTTTCGTTGTTCCAATTAAAAAAGAATATGAAACTTATGATGAAACAAAAAAAGGAATAATCAAGACGTTGCGCAAATATGTTCCAAGTGTAGAAATAGAAGTGGAGAAAAGGGAAGGAGCGTATATTGTAAAAGTACCTATGAAATATTACACTAGAATTCAACATTTAGCTTCCAAAAAACTTAAGAAGATAGCTACGAAATACGATGCAGCTATTGAGATAATACCTATATAACAAATCGAAGATAATTGTAATAGCGATGATATAACAGAGTTACACTGAGTAAAAATGAAGAAAAGGCATTTGGTTGAGCATCAAAACATTTTAAGACCCATTAATTCTTATTTATATTAGATATTAGGCGGACGTCGTCTAGCTTGGTTAGGACATCAGCCTGCCACGCTGGGAACCCGGGTTCAAATCCCGGCGTCCGCATAACGAAAGATTTAAATTCTAATAGTGAAAAAGCATTAAAGTGTTAATTGAGTTATCAATAATTCTATTTATCATATCCTTTCTATCTGTCTCTCTGCAAATTCCTTATTGGATTAAATACTTCATAAAAATTGGTAAAACTGGAATAGATATCCATAAAGAAAACAAGCCGCATATACCTGAAATGGGAGGAGTTTCAATAATAATCACAGCATCTATATTAGGCATAATTCTTTATGTTTTTACTAAAGATTTGAAATATCTAGCTATAATTGGAGCCGCAATAATCGGTGGAATTATAGGCTTATTAGATGATCTCATTGATTTGGGAGGAAAATTGAAGCCTATATTAACGCTTCTTACTTCTATTCCAATATTAGCCTTAGGATTATATTATCCAAGACCTGCACTTCCTTTCATACCTTCAACTCAGCTTACAATCTTATATCCTATCTTAATACCCATTGGTATGGCAGTAGCTTCTAATGCCGTCAATATGCTTGACGTGATAAATGGAGCGACACCACTTTTATTAATTCCTATTTTTCTAGCGCTAATCGCTATTTCATTAATATTCGGAAACATCTCAGTCTTGCCCATAGCGACTTTAATTTTAGGATCGCTTATTGCTTTTTACATCTTTAATAAATATCCAGCAAAAATCTTCATGGGCAATTGTGGAGATTTCTATTTGGGTGCTTTTTTAGGAGCCATAGCGATTGTATTCAGCTTAGAGGTAGCAGTCCTAGTAGCAATGTTTCCATATATCATGAATGGATTTTATGCACTATCTTCGGTAGGAAGATTATTCGAGAGAAAAGAAATTAAAGATAAACCTGTAATTTTCAGGAACAATCTTTTAAATGCTTCATTAAATAAGCAAGCACCTATGACACTTCTAAGAATTATCGTAGCAAAGGGGCCCTTAACTGAAAAACAAGCAGCAACAATTTTGTTCATTCTTTCATGCACATCTTCAATTCTAGCTGTAGTCACTGAATTTCTTACAAAGGTGAAGCTGATTTGATAAAGAATGTTTTGTTCGTAATTTCATTATTGTTAGTTTCATGGATATTGTTTTTGTTTTTCTCATCAATTATAGCTTATATCATACATTTAGGTTATGATAAAGATCTTTTTCATAACATATTTAATTCAATTATCGGCGTCGTGCTTCTTATTATATGGCTAGCTTTATGGTATTATATAACGAGAAAAGCTTTTTTCAATGCGTTGAAGAGTTATCAGCCCAGTACTTCTTAGTTCTAGCATAGTTGATTTCATATTCTATAATTCTTTTAATCAAATCATTTTTATTTCCATTCCAATTTATCAAAATCCTTCTAGCGAATTCAGGACCTATACCTCTACCAGCCATAACTAAAGCAGCGATTTTTCCAAATCTAGCCATTAGTTCTGAACTTAAAATGAAACGGTTAAAGTCATTGTCTAACTTTTTCAGTTCCTTTATCCTTGATCTCTTAAAAGCTTCAACAACTTTCATCATACCTTCATCATATGGATTTACAACAGCTATCTTTACAGAACCGCATCTAAAACAACGAGGATTCTCCTCTAGCTCACTTACTTTCTTTTTGATTTCGTATTTGCATGCAAAGCAAATAAACAGTAATTCTTCATCAAGCAAACGCTTCTCAACAGCCTCGACTAATGAAAGCGCAGGTTTATCAATTATTTCTTTGAATATAGGAAAGCGTGATAAAAGTTTAGAAGCTATAGGAGACGGATTTCTAGTTTCGAAACAAAGCACCTTAATATCTCTACTGAGGTTATTAACAAAGTCTAACAGTTCATCTATATTTAAGTAGTATTGGAAATACCATTTTATTGCTTCTTCTTCAGAGAATGTATTTCTTAATGATCTGAGAATCTTTGGTGTTATTTCTTTAAAAGATTCTTTCTTGAAAACGCCCGTAAAAACTGAAACTTGTTTTAGGATGGAAAGAAAAACATAATCATCGTATAAGAAATTCGCTATGAAATCCCTATCATTATAAATTTTTGGAATCATGTTTACGTATCTAAGGAGTTGATCAAAAGTTATTTGCTCTTTTATTTGCATTACAACACCATAAGCTGTTGATATTGTTTCAGTTATTTTGTTTCGAAGAATGCCTTTTAAAAGAGTTGCCAGCGCTCTATTTATTTTTGTACCACGAGGATTTATTATAATAAAAAAGTTTTCAAATTTTTCTACGATTAAAAGATCTTTAGAAGGAATAAAAGGTGAATTAATTATGATTTCTTTAGTAAATGATTCAATTTCCTTCAATAATTCTTGATCTATAGTAACATATCCTTGATTTAGCTTTGTGAATTGTTTGAATTTAATTAACTCCTTTAGCAATTCGAAAACATTTTCTGCAACTTCTTTGCTAACAGGTAATAGCTCGCCTATCCATATGGGTATTTCTGCTTCAGAAGAAACTTCTAAAAGCTCAGCTATATTTTTCTCTTCATTTATAGATACAACTTTCCAAGCTTTACCTGCAAGAACCAATGGAACATTATCTTCATAACATTCGAAAAGTATACGTCCATCAACTTTACCTATCAACTTTCTTGAATGAATATCAATACAACTATACAAAGGTTCTTCAAATATCGTAGATATTGTATTAAAATAATAAGGTATAGCTTTTATTCTAATCGGATATATATTTTCATTTTTTATTGTAATCAATCTACTATTAGATAAATTATTAAGAATATTTTCTAGTTCTTCATTAGAAAGATTTTTATATAAATTTATATTTTTGATTTTAGAATATAGATCATATACACTAATTGATCCATTAATTAATAATAAACCTATAATATGATGTATTAAAATATCGTAAGTATTAACAATTTTTTCTTTTTCTAAGATATCATTATTAGAATTATTAGCAATTACATAAGCTTCTAGTGCTTCAATTGGGTCTGTTACAAAGATTTCTCCTCTTGCATTCAATCCAAATTTATGCTGGGATCTTCCGACCCTTTGCTTAAATATCTTAGCTTGAATAGGAGAACCATATTGTATAACAATATCTACAAACGGAATATCTAAGCCATATTCTAAAGAACTTGTAGCAACTACGGCTTTTAACTTACCTTCTTTTAATTTAGTTTCAACTTCTTCTCTAACTTCTTTACCTAAGCTGCTATGATGAGCTTCAATGTTAAGATTTTGTTTCTCTTTTAAAAAATATGCAAGATGTTCAGCCATGCTTCTAGTATTAGCGAATATTATAGCTGAGTTGTGCTCTTCAAGTATTTTCTCAACTTTTAATGCAAAATCGTTTAAGTTTTTTGAAAATCTAATAACAACATTTGCCATTCTTTCAGAGCTTTCATTTATAATTACATAGCTTTTATTTCCAAAGAGCAATTCAGCTAAAATATTCGCCTCGATAATTGTTGCAGACAAACCTATTATACGGAAACTATTTTTGAACTCTTTCAATCTCTCAATTGTAAGCAATAAATGAATACCTCTTCTACCTTCAAGAAGTTCATGTACTTCATCTATTATTAAAAACTCTAAATCTTTGAAATACTTATTGAATCCTTCTATTACACATAAAGCGTCAAGAGTTTCAGGAGTAGTTATAAGTATATGAGGTGGAGATTGCAATAAGTTAGATCTTTCTGAAGATGGAGAATCGCCATGGCGAACTTTTATTTTGACCCCTAAGTTTTCGCATAACGTAGCCATTCTTCTAAATATATCTCTATTTAAAGCTCGTAGAGGAGTTACATAGATGGCCCTTAAACCTTGAAGATTCCTTCTCATTATGATATCTATAATTGGAAAAAACACAGCTTCTGTTTTTCCTGAACCTGTTGGAGAAGATATTAACAAATTTGTCTCTTTAAATAAAACAACAGGTATCGATTTCTCTTGAATAAGAGTAGGTCTTATATAACCTAGTTTATGAATTTCATTTCTTAGCCTATCATTAAGTAGAAAAAACTATCCATAAACTTTTATGAAATAACTTCTTTATTTTTTCTCTGGTGGTGGTGGAGGCTGCTCTTTACTTGTTTCTTGGGTAGCTTGTTTTGCAGCTTCTTCTAATTCTTTTTGTATTTCTTCTATGGGTTTAGGAGGTGGTGTTGTCAAAATGGTCCAACCAATCCAAGCAGCAATAGCACCTATACCTACGATCGCTACAATTATCGGTATCCTGATCAACCAAAGTTGAACTTCTCTATCATTCAACCATGTTAAAGCCGGAATGGCATTTGGAGCAAGTGGCACTAATAGTAATCCTATTAGATAAATTATTATTATTATTACTGAAACAATTAATATTGCGCCGCCAATTACTCTATCAGAGACCATATTGAAAACTATCTCTTTTAAATGCTTATAAATCTATTCTCCCAAATTTATTGAATAATGCTCAGATGGTTGCTTATTCATTTGGGGATCTATAAATTTTATCAATGGAATTTGCTCAAACAAATAAAAAATAAACCAATGCCTTCACATGTCGCAGTTATACTAGATGGAAATAGAAGATGGGCTATGGAAAATAATTTACCGCCTTGGATGGGTCATAGAAAAGGAGCAGAGAATGTAAAGTTATTACTAAGAGAATGTCTTAAACTTGGAATAAAGACTTTAACGGTATATGCTTTTTCGATCGAAAACTTTCAAAGAAGCAAAAGAGAAATTGAAGAAATTATGAAAATAGCCGAAGAAAAACTTGAAGAAATAATCAACTCTAAGGAAATTTATGAAAATGAAGTAAGAGTAAAATTGCTCGGTAGAAGAGAACTGTTACCAGAATCCCTCATCAAGAAATTTGATGAAGTTGAAGAAAGAACAAAACACTTTACTAAGCATTTCCTTAACATAGCAATGGCATATGGGGGTAGGACTGAAATAGTTGATGCTGTTAAAAAACTTGTGAGTGATTTAATAAATGGCAAAGTAAAAATCGAAGACATAACAGAAGAGGAAATAGAAAAAAGACTATATACTTATCACTTACCAAATCCCTATCCAGATCTTATAATAAGAACTAGTGGTGAAGAAAGACTCTCTGGCTTCTTACTTTGGCAATCAGCTTATAGTGAGCTATGCTTTCTAGAAGTTTACTGGCCTGAATTTAGGGCAATAGACTTATATAGAGCGATCAGAACATATCAAAGAAGAAATAGGAGGTTCGGAAAGTGAGGAAATTATCTTCACTAGTTGAGAGAGTAAAACATTCAGCAATCAGAGAAATGCTTAAAGAAGTTGCGGAACTGAGATTAAAAGGCTATGATATAATTCAGCTTTCAACAGGACAACCTAGCTTACCTGTTGATGAAGAAGTATTAGAATATTTAATAGAAGAGATGAGGAAAAATAGGCTACTAGTTAGTTCATATACTCCTACAAAAGGTTTGAGAAGTGTTTTAGAAGCAATTCAGAATGATTTGAAAGTATTTGGAAATATAGATGTAGCGTTAAATGAGCTCGTGATAACTGAAGGAGCAACGGAAGGATTATTGTTGACAGCACTTACAATACTTGATAGAGACGATGAACTGATAATCATGGATCCAAGTTATGTTAGTTATCCCCAAGATGCAATAATAGCTGGTGCAAAGCCAGTTTTCGTTGAAGAAAATATAGAAGAAGGTTTTCAACCAAACATTAATAGAATTTTAGAACATATAACGCCAAAAACTAAAGCTATTCTTATTGCTACTCCAGACAATCCAACAGGTAGAATATTGAGGAAAGATGTAGCTAAGGCTTTAATAGATATTTCAGAGGACCATGATATATGGCTTGTTATCGATGAGGCATACAAACACTTAATTTATGAAGGTGAACATTTTTGGTTCTGGAGAGAAGATAGAGCAAGAGAAAGGACAATATGCGTCAATACGTTTTCAAAAGATCCTGCAATGACGGGCTTTAGATTGGGATATGTTTATGGTCCAAAAGAAGTAATTACAGCTATCGAAAAATTTAAGCAATATTTGACTTTAAGCTCGAATACGCCTGCACAAATTGCTGCAGTCTACTATCTTAAGCCTGAAGTTAAAAAGAGAATACTTGAATACACGCTCCGAATATACAAGAGCAGAAGAGATAAAATGTATGAAGCAGTAAGGCAATATTTGCCTGAAGCGGTTACAATAAAACCTGAAGGTGCCATGTACTTATTTGCAAATATGAAAAACTATTTCGACAAAATGAACTTAAGCGACCAAGAATTTATGGTCAAGCTAATAAAAGAAAAACATGTTGCCGTTGTGGCTGGAAGTTCTTTCGGAGAAAAAGGTAAGAATCATATAAGATTTACTTTTGTTGGAGAGCCTGAAGATAGAATTGAAAAAGGGATAAAATTAATAAGAGAGTTCATTGATGAAAAGATCAGTTAATGATATTAAACAAAGATTTCAGTTTAACTGATATTGATAATGTTAACGAATTAATTTTTGAAGACAATAAATATATACCAAATAAAAAATTATTTAAAGATTTAAAATTTCTTTATCTTGAAACATCAAATATCGATGATAATACAGTAATGTATTATGTATTCAGAAATATTATAATTCCTCAATTGAAGGATTTTTTCGAAAACAAACAATTAAGAATAGATTTAACAGTAATGGAAAACATAAAAGTAGGGAAAGAAAGGAACAAGACGCATGGACATCATCATCCTGAAGCTGCACCAGGAAGATCCTTTCCTGAAATATATAAGGTACTAGAAGGAAAAGTATGCTTTATTTTGCAGAAAAATGACTTAGAAAAAGTAGAAGATATCATGATCGTTGAATTGTCTAAAGATGAATGGATTATGATACCACCAAATTATGGTCATATAATGATAAATCTAAATGAAGGTAGATCAGTTACATTGAATATAGTAAGTGACCGTTTTATTCCAATATATGAAATATATAAGATATTAAGAGGTGCTGCAGTTTATTTAACAAATGAAGGTCTTATCCCGAACAATAATTATAAACTTGCTTGTATTCCTAAGTTTTATAGATCCACATTCAAGATTGAAAATCTATATGATAGTTTGAAAAGAGAAGAAATTTTCATTAAAGCGCTTAATAGACCTTATTTAATAAAAGATTATTCTGTATATTTCGAAGAAATTATGGAAAAGAAATTTCAATTGCTTTCTTAAACTCCTTAACTAATTCTTCTATGTTATTAATATTCCTCTCATCAATAAGTATAGATAAAGAACCAACCCCTAATCTTACACAAATAGAATACGATTGAGGATCATTTAAGCCTGCAATTATTAAAGGAGCAGAGGAAATGCGTACTAAATCTTTTATTATTCTAAAAATTTCTGGATGATCGCTTATATTTTTACTTATATTTTCAGGAATTTTATAATAAAAATAATCTGGAGTTAAATAGGATATCGAAAGAACTTTACTTAAGACATCTTTAAAGCCTGTCAGATCCAGGCTGAATTCAAGGCCTAATTTTCGAATATAGCTTAGGCGATTTAAAACTTCTTCTTCATCAACTGAAGCATGAATTGAAAATACATCAGCGCCTGCTTCATATATTATTTTTCCTTCTTCCTCGATATTATCAATAGTCTTAGTATCTGCATAGATTTTTGCTTTAGGTAGCGCTCTTCTTATCTCTGAAATTATATATATTCCATGCTTCTTCAAGAGTGAATTGCTTATTTCTATAACTTCAGCACCGCTCAAAAAAGCCTTTGTTGCTAATTTTATGCATTTATCTACATCAAGAACACCAAGAGAGACATGTAAACTAGGTTTAGCCATAGCTTTATGGTTTTATAAGTATAGTTACTTTTATCTTTTTATTCGATAAATATAAATTCAAATATGAAAGTTCAAAAAATTACGCTCATCGATGGTTTGTACAATGAATTAAGAAGCAAATTCAAAATATTCAATGAACGTCTAAACTCGATATCAAGAAGCTTAAAATATTTAGATAGCCTCTCTTTTTCAAGCCTAAAATTGTTTGATTACGAAAATTTCATAATTGAAGATCCCTTTTTATTATTTAAAGCAAATGAGATTGCTTGGCCTAAAAGCATAGAGGATCTCGAAAATATTTCAATTCCTTTAAAAACGCCAAGTTTGGAAAACCTCGAAATAATCTCCTTTAGTTATAATATTGAAAACTTTCAAGAAATATTACCGCCTTTCCAGCTTTACGAATTGAGCATATTCAAGAAATGGAAGAAAACTGAAAAGAACTACAATCTTTATAGGATTAAGTTTCTTAAAAAAATCTCCAAAGATAATGAACTGTATCTACAAAGTGATTTTCTAAAGGAAATATTTGAATTAATCATAGATTTCTTATCTCATGAAAGAGAATTTGAAGATAAAGTAAAGATTTTAATTAGTGAAATACCTTTTTCATGCACACAAGCTTTTAATATGCCAAAAGAGGAAAGAGATAAAATATTCGAGATTGTTCAAAATTTATTGGTTACTCTTAAAAGCTTAGGAGTAATACCCATTTCCATTAATAAATACAACGGTTCGCCTGTCCTTTCAACTATTCTTCATACATTAGAGAAAATGGGAAGAAAGGAAGAGTTTATAGATATTGAATTGATTAACGATAAACTTTTCTTAGCTGGCAAGTTAAAAACTGAAGAAAGAACACCATTATTTCATTATACAAACCATATCATAGATAACCCATATCTTAAGGAAAGACTGTATTTATTCTATATCAGATTTGATGTAGATTACATTGAGCGGATTGAAATACCCAGCTATGCAACGAACCAGATTGAATTAATCCATTCTGTATTGCTTAATGAATATAGATTGGCGATTCGCAAGTTTAAACAAAAAGGGTATTATTCCTTATTTAACGCAAACAGAAATTTATTGAGCAAGAGAGTTAAGAGAAAAGATCTGATCAATTTAATAGATTTGATGATCAAAGATGAAATGGTAAAAAACTATAAGAAAAAGATCGGTTTAATCGCAAACTTTGTTTAAATAAATTAATGATTAAATTAAATAATGAAAATCTTAGGAAGACAGAAAAAGCTATTTGAGGTATTAGAGATAAAAGGTACAGATGCCTTTTTCAGCACAAATCCTTCAAACGTAAGATATTTTACAGATGTAATAGCGAACAGATATCCTGAACGCTCGGTATATCTTCTAGCAACAAAGGATAAATTTTATGTTTTAACTTACCCTCTAGAAATCGAATCAGTAAAAAGCGAAGCTAAAAATTGTGAGATTATAGAATTAAGATCAAACATAAAGTTAGAAGAGATTTTAGAGAAAATTTTAGGAAAGGATGCAAAACTCGGAGTCGAGTATACTACTTTATCATATTTTTTAGGTGAAAGATTAGCTACGAAATTCAAGCTTGAAGATTTATCTAGAGAAATTGCAAAGATTAGAGCAATCAAAGATGAAGAAGAAATAAATGAAATAAAAAAAGCAATAGAAAAGACTGAAAGAACATTGGAAAAGGTCAAGGAATTGATAAATTCCAGTAAAATTACTGAGAAAGAAGCCGCTTTGAAATGTATGAAATTGCTAATCGAAAATGGTTGTGAATGGTTTGCTTTCGAACCAATCATAGCCTCAGGCGAAAACGGAGCTTTTCCTCATGCTATACCTACTGATAAACCTATAAAAGAAAATACATTCACAATCGTTGATATAGGTGGTCGTGATAAAGCAGGAGGTTATTGTGCTGACATAACAAGAACCTTCGCTAAAGGTAAAATATCTGAAGAAGATAGAAAAATATTCGAAGTAGTTAAAGAAGCATTGCTCAGTGCAATAGATTCAATCTATGAAGGTGTCAAGGCTAAGGAAGTTGATGGAATAGCTAGAAAAATTTTGTCCAAATACGGTTTAGAGAAATACTTCAATCATGGCTTAGGACATGGCATAGGTCTTGATGTACATGAATATCCTTCAGTGAATAGCGCTTCAGAAGATATATTGCTTAGCGGCTATGTAATAACAATAGAACCAGGAGTTTATTTTCCAGGAAAGTATGGAATAAGATTGGAACAAGATGTTGTGGTTAGAAAAAATAAAGCAGAAATTCTTACCGAGTTTCCTTTAGATTATTAATATATTTTTTCCAGTATTATAACAACTAGATTCAATAAGAATAGTAATAGAACAAGAAATAGAGCATTTATGCCGAATATTTTGAAATCATATGATGGCTGTTTGAGGACATTTCCAATATATGTGAGTATTAATCCCATCGATATTACAAAAAATATTCCTATGAAATCTTGTCTTACTGGTTTAAAAGCTAGATAATGCTCAAGCATTCTTGAACTCAAGAAAATAATCAAAGCGATGGCGCATACCAAGACAGTATTTAAATAAGGTGTAAAAGGTGCTAATATAAATTCTCCTATAAGTTGAAGAGGAGAAATGTTCTGTTTTGAAATATAAATCTCGTATGCAACATTATATCCATTATAAAGTGCTAATAAAATTAGGATGGATGCCAAAACGAATGATGTTGATTGTAATTTGTATTTTGACCAAGCTTCTATCACTACGTCGTCTATATTGAAACCTTTAACGAAAGCAATTATACCTAGAAATAAGATTATCGCAATCGAGAACAATTGACTTAAGTTTAGGAAAGAGAGAAGAGCGTATAATATAAATAATATTCCTGGTATTCCTACTATTAATCTACGTAAATATGGTTCATTTAAAATTTTCCTAATATATCTCGATAGTATAACGAACGTTTCTTCAACACCTTCTGATTGGCCTACGATAACACGTTTTATGGAAATAATAGGTAAGATTGATGAAACAATAGGTATTACTAGCTCATCTCTCCCTCCATCACTGACAAATATTGCGCCATCAGCATTAAATTTACTCAAAACCGTTTCAAGTTCCTCTCTTATTCTAATATCTGATTCAATGCCTTCTTCAACTTCACCAGATATCGTTGCTATTTGACATTCATCAAAAACTTTCTTAGTGTTTAATTCATCATAAAGTTTGATCGCATAAAACAAAGCATTCAAATCCGAATCTTCAGGAGAAGATAAAGCAAAAGATAAAGCAGCTTCATAATTTTTATCTCTGCCAATTATAGGTGTAGGTATATTAGTAACTTTAGTTATATCCCCATCTTTATCAACGTATAGTATCAATACACGCTTGGATTTAGCAGTCACTAATCTTTTTATTATAACGAAAATTTAAAATTCAAATTCTTTAAAAAAATAATTAAAATTATTCGGTAGCCCCGAGGGTTTCTCCATATTGTTTGTACAATATTTGTAACTCACTCAATTCCAATTTTTCACCACGTTTAAATTTTTCAAGGGCTTTTTTGGCAAGCTCTTGCTCAATATTTACAGTTTGTTCAGAGACTCTAGCCCTTATAGATAATCTTCTTCTTGCAATCTCTTCCCTTATCTTGTTGTACTGATCTTTTATTTCTGCGTATTCTTTTATAACATTCAACAGATTTTCTTTGATTTTATCTATTTCTCTGCTTTTATTGATTAGTTGATTCATAAGCTCTCTTATTTGCTTTTTGAATTCTTTTATAATTTGGTTAACCTTAACTAGCTCTTCGATTAAAGCTTCTCTTTTAGCTAAAAGCTCATTTATCTTTAAGTTGACCTCTTTTGTTTTTTCCTTAAACCTTTCACCTTTTTCAAGCAGTAGACTTTTTCTTTCTAGTTCAATTATTTTATCTATCAAATTCAGCTCTTCATCAGGCGGTAAAGGCGTAGTTTGCTGGATCCATTCTAATTTTGCCAACCGACTTAGAAGCTTATCCTTATCATCCCTTATTTGAGTTTGTAAGCTTTTCAATTGTTGATATAATCTCTTTTTCTCTTCAGCCAAATAAAGCCTAGATGTTTTATAATTTTCAAGCTCTTTTCTTATGCTCTCAGATCTCTGAACTTGTGCAGATACTGCTTCTTTGAGCTTCAATATTTCTTTTTTTAAGTTTCCAGCTTCCCTTACTAGCTCAGACCTTTTTTGAATTAAAGTGTAGATTTCTTTTTTCTTGTATAACATTAGAGATTTAATTTCAGATAACTTTTCCTCTAGTTCTTCTTCTGAGAGTTTATCTAAAGACAAAGAGAGACCTTCGTTCTTTTCTTTGGTTGTTGACATACTATAAAATTCCCTCTTGATATAGGTTTTAAGCCATGTATATATATTTTATTTTTACTTTTTTATTCTTCTAAAGAAACCTCATCTTCTTTACCTAATATTCTTTGCATCTCTGCATAAAGTTCAATAAATCCAGACATGGTAATAGAAGAAACAGGTATTAAAGAAGGAATGCTTAAATTACTTATAAGAGGAATAAGATTTAGCGCTATTTCTCTATTGAAGACGTTTGTTTCATTCTCTAAATCTTCCTGTAAGTTTGAAAGGTCTTCCGACCAACCAATTATTTTTTCCATCGAAGAGGTAGAAAGCAAATCAGATTTGGAAAGAATTAATAAATAAGGCAATAGAAAACGGGCTTGAATAGATGCAGATAATAAGAGTAATGAAGTAAAAGTATAGCTATGCTGAGCTAAAAATGCATCTATTAAAAAAAGGATTAAAGAATTCTTAGTTGAAAAGGAAGAAATTACAGCAGGCCCTGTTTCTCTAAAAGCAAAAAGTTCTAATTGACCTGGCGTATCTACAAGTACGTAATCCGGATTTTCATCAGCTATTATTTTTTTGACTTCAGGCAAATAATTCACTATTAGATCTGTAGCTACGATCAATGCACCATTAGGTCCTAGCTTGTATTTTTGCATTACTTCTTCAAGAGTTATATGATTTCTAATATCTACGACTGGCTCATAACTCAAAACTTCAGCACCTGGATCTAAATTAACAGTAATGCAATACTTTCCAAACTTCTCTAAGTAATCTGATAATGCAGAAACTAAAGTTGATTTGCCTGAACCAGCTGTACCTAAAACATAAACGAAGTTTGTCATTTTAATGAATCAACTATTGCTATTTTTTTAGCCTTCTTTTTTAAATTTTCTATCAAATCTTCTTTAAGTTCATCTAATAATTTCAATTCTTTTTCTTCACCAGTGAATATTGATAAATGCAATACTATATAACCCAAACCAGACTCGTATCCGCGAGGATGCGATTTAATATAAACAGGTTCGTATTTTTCTTTATAGCTCTTAATTATAGGTGCTAGATCTGATTCAGGTATACCATGTACTTCGATATAAATTTCTTTGTAAAATTCTCTTCCTTCAAGATTTTTAAGATAATTCAAAACTTCATTTTCGAATATGTATTTCATTTCAACTGGAACGCCGGGCAAAAGAAAGAAATCTATATTATTATGTTTAAAATAAACTCCTGGAGCCATTCCTATCTCGTTTTTCAAAGCTTTTGCGCCTCTAGGAAGCAAAGCCATTTTCCTTCTTTCTTTCGTTAAAGGTAAATTCCTTCTTGAACACATTTCTGAAATATACTTTAAAGCCAATTCATCTTCTACAAGCTCTAATCCTAATGCCTCCGCTACCGAACTTGTAGTTATATCATCAAAAGTAGGTCCTAGACCGCCAGTAAATATAGCAATATTAGGCTTTCTAGCCACTATACTATGCACCACATCGATTATTTCTTCTTTTACATCATCTACTACAAAAATTCTTCTAACCCTTATGCCTAAATTTCTTAATTGAATCGCAATCCAATTTGAATTCGTATCCAAAACCCTTCCCTGTAAAATTTCCCTTCCTACTACAACTATTTCAGAAAAAATCATTCTTTTTTAGAAATTAGCCATTTATAAAGTTCCATTCTTTGTTGCTCTCTACTCTTAGATTGCTTTTCATTTGTTTTTTCGATTAATTTATAATATTCTGATAAAGAGATAGCGAAACCACAATTTTCACAAACGAATAACTTTCTTCCTCTTTCGAATCGAATATTTTTGCTTTTACATTCGATACACTCCTTCATCTTGATAGAAACATCCTAAATTCTATAAATACTTAAAACTAGTTATAAAAAAATTCTAGGATAAAGTTGAGTAAACGCAAGAAATCATTGAATTATTCCCTAATACGTATTGACCCGCTCCTACAGGTAACATTACCCAATTCTTTTCAAAAGTGCTATAATAATAAAAGAGCCAATAATGGTCTTTCGTATTCTTTACTCCTAATATTGATATTACGAAGGCCATCGATTTGTCTGCAGGACCTTGAGCACCTGTGTATGTTGGCCTTGCAGGATTGCTATAATCTACCCATTCTACTTGACCGTTAGTAACTTGTATAAGGTAATCTAAAAATGTAGAACCTGCAGGTGTGGTTCCATTATACCATCTTTTAGTTCCGTTTCCGAAATCTATTAATAAACTTACATGAATATAGACGGGTTTACTCTTAATTAGCTCATTATATTTTGAAGAAATATCAGTATATTGATAATAATAATAAAGAGTTGTAGACAATAAGATGATGACTAATATTCCTAACACGCTTGTAGCATAAATCCAAGTTCTAGATTTCGCGCTCATTTTAAAGACCCATTCTTGTAAATAGATATATACATAGTGGAACTATAATCGGTGCTATAATCAAATTCGCTATTTCGTGCATTAAAGCAAAAGGAACACCGACAACGATGCCTAGAATTATTGAACGATACCATAATGCACCTACCAATGCGTTTGTATAAATATCGAAAATAAATGTTGCTAAAACAACAAAGAAAGCTAGTAAAGTAATGCTTGCTTTTTCATACAATAAACGGTTAGGCGGAATAATTTTTCTGAATATTTGTGCTAAAGCAACAAATGCTAACTCACCACTAATCACCATAAATAGAGAGAATATTTCGAAACCGTATGGATTAATAATCCCATATATAAATCTTGTAACTAAAACAGCAATAGTGCCATATCTCCATCCAAAGTAGTAAGCTATTAGAAACATGATCGCATCCATAAGCTTTACTTGTGGTAGCCAGATTAAGGAATAGTTTGTCACTAAAGCAATAACTATTAGAATTGCCGTAACACTAATTTTTAAAGTATGATTTTTCTGTTCCATTGTTATTGGAATATTTATCCAATATTTAAATCTTACGGATCTTATTGCTTAGAATAAGGGTGACCAACTATATCTTTTATAAAACGATATAAATAAAGTGGGCAATGCTGACAATCATTGAAGAGATAGCCAAACCTAAAAAAAGAGGCGCGAAACCATCTTTTACACCTATAGATGTTTTACTCATGATACGGATCGTTGATAAGTATTATTTAATTTCAAGAACTAAAATTTCAAAAGAACTCGAAATAGGTGAAGGAGCGATAAGAACAATGATCAGACATTTAAAACAGTCCCATATTATTGAGGTTATTAGATCTGGGATAAGATTAAATTCAAAAGGCAAAGATATCGCTAAAATTTTAAACGATATAATTTTATTTGAAGGATTTATAGATGAAAAAGTTATCTATAAATTAGCGCTTGCTAAATTTAACTATTTGATGATTTTAAAAAAATTAGCTCATAAAATAAAAAAAGGAATAGAGGAAAGAGATATCGCCATAAAATATGGAGCACAAGCCTTAGTCACGCTTATTTTCAAACAAGATAGTATTTTATTTCCTGATGGTTATCCTTTAGGAGAAGAGTACGCAAAATTCAAAGAATTCCTGCTTAAAGAATTTAATTTAAACGATAATGACGTCATTTTAATTTCATGTAGCGAAAAAAGTAATAACGCAGTACGGGGCGCTTATTCTGTTTTATATCATCTTCTAAAATAAAAAATAGGCAACTAATAGTATTGTATCGACAACAAATACAAGCAATAGATACAATAAGTAGAAGAATTCCGACACTGTTCCATGCTTAGGAGAAAAAGTAAACATTATTAGCAAAGAAAGATAATCGAATATAATCAAATACCAAGCAAGACCTCGTATGAATAGCAATATTGCTTGAGGTAAAAATAACCAAAGAAGCATCCTATAATTCTCATTTATCTTTTTAATGTATGTATTATAATAAGGATAAATAAGTAACAATGCAATACCTGCATAAACTATTAAAGGATTAGCATTAAACATTTGATATGCGCCATTTTGCTGTATAGTATAAAAAAATGGATTTTCAAACAAATAAGGATAAAAATTCTTCTCTAGATGCCAATAAAAGTTATATAGAAAAATCCAGTTTAATAAATTGATAAAATCATTCCAATTATGGGTTCCATAATCTAAATGATGATATTCCTGTGGTAATATTTTTTCGTTTGTACTTAAATAAAAGTATGGTAAATATGTTATTATAAAGACCAAGAAAACGATTGATAATGATAATGGAATCGATAATATCTTATTTCTTTTTATTTCAAAGATTGAAAATAAAATTAAAGTTATAATCAAAGGTAGCATTGTAAGCTTCACTGCAATAGCAAGACCGAAGAATACAGAAAGAAGAATAAATCCTAAGTTTTTATCTCTTGCATACAAATAAGCCAATATTCCAGAGGCGAAAAAGAATAAGCAAAATGAATCAAGCATAGCAGATCTAGACAGAGATACATTTAAAGGATCGATCGATATAAGAAAAGAAAATAAAAGCGCTTTATCTTCTCTTACTATTTTCTTGGCGATTAAATAGGATATGTAGACTAATACAATATTGAACAAAGCTGAAATTAATCTTGCGCTGAAAAGTGAATCACCGAAAAGTCTGAGAGAAAATGCAAAAATTAACTTGCCTAACAAAGGGTGCTCGTAATTAACATGGTTAGGTTGGGAAATAAGAACAGTATCACCTACTAACTGGGTATAAAGCGGGTTTGTCTTTCCAAAGGCATAATACTCTGCAGTTCTGAAATAAACTTCTTCATCAGGAATAAAAGGAGGCTTTAACATTAAGTTGTATAAGCGTAGGAAGGCAGCTAGAATAATAATGGTGGTGATAATAAATTTTTTATCGCCTAAACTCTTGACCAATTGCATCTATTACATCATCAAAATATGAAGGGGTTGATGGATAAAAAGAATTTAACTGATCAATATTTACATTTAATTTTGATAGTGCATAAAGTATATTAATTATTTCGTCAGCTTTTTTTGACACACAACTTCCTCCAAGAATTCTACCATCGTCAGCAACTATCAATTTCAGATAACCCACAGAATTATCTATCATACTTTTTATGGATTCATCGAAACGTATTTTATAGACCTTAGCTAATTGAACATCCTTTTCTTTCAAACCGAAAGAAGCAATCTTTGGATCTGTATTTATAACATAAGGATGAAGTTTATCAATAAATTTTACTGTTTTACCAATTGCATTAAGCGCAGCAATCTTTCCTTGGAGTTTTGCAATATTTGCTACTCCAGCGCTAACCAAATCGCCTGCTACAAACATATTTTCTTTTATCCGCAAATACTCATCGAATTGCAAGCTATTCAAATTTAAAGAATTTGTATTAGGTTTCCAACCGATACAAGAAAAAACCAAGTTGGCTTTAATTTTACCTCCTTCAAACTCCACATAAAAATCCTTATTATGCTGGATCTTTTTAATTTCTTTATTTAAGATAACATTGATTCCTTTGTTCTTGAGCAACTCTAAGTAAAATAGAGATATATCTTCATCTTCAAGACTTAGTATCCTCTCTTTCTTCTCTATTATCGTGACTTTTGAGCCTAGATTATTAAAAATTTCTGCAATTTCTATTCCCTCAGGCCCTGCACCTACTACTACAACATTTTCGAATGAACCTTCTAGAGAAAGAAGTTCATCGCTATAACGAATAAGATCTGGAAAATTAAAATCTAGTCTGATCGGTAAAGAACCTGTACAAAGAATTATTTTATCATTTTTATCATAAAAGATAGTTTCATCTTTCAAAACCAACTTATAATCATAAACAATAGCTTTATCGGCGATCACTTTTACATCATTTCTTTCTAATGTATTTTCATATTTTTTCCTTAAATTTATAATTATATGATTTGCATATTTTATTATTTTATCTAAATTTTTCTCTTTTTTACTTGCTTCAATCAAAATTTTACTAGGGATACATGTTTTATTTAAAAAGTTACCTCCAATTGTTTCATCTATTAAGTAAGTTTTGATTCCATTGTAAGCTAAAATCAAAGATGCATTGATACCAGCAACCCCACCCCCAACTACATAAGCTCTCATAAAATAAGAATTACGAAAGAATATTTTTTACTATGCTATTAATATCGAGTGGAAGAATTATTAGAAAAATTAAAGAAAGGAGAATTAAAGCTTTATGAAATAGAGGAATTTACGAAAGATGTTAATAAGGCGAGTGAAATTAGAAGAAAGTTTCTTGAAGAAACACTAAAAATAAGCCTAGAATACCTTGGAAAATATTCGATAGATTTGAATTTGACTTATAGAAAGAATATTGAAAACGCAATAGGTTGTGTACAAATACCTTTGGGAATTGCAGGACCTTTATTGGTAAATGGGGATTATGCAAAAGGATTTTATTATATTCCTCTTGCAACAACAGAAGGTGCCTTGGTAGCGAGTGTGAACAGAGGTTGCTCTATTTTAACAGCTTCTGAAGGTGTTAGAACAAAGATCCTAGAAGACAAAATGACAAGAGCCCCTCTTTTTAAAGTAAAGAACATAAGTAGAGCTTTGGAAATTGTTGAGTGGATAAATGAACATTTTCAAGAATTAAAAGAGAAATTTGAAGAAGGATCGAGACATCTTAAATTAAAGGCAATAAAACCTTGGATAATCGGTACTAATCTCTGGTTAAGACTTGAAGCAGAAACTGGAGACGCAATGGGCATGAATATGGTAACGATAGCCAGCGATAGATTTGCTAAATTTTTGATCGAAAAAAATCCCGATCTGGAACTGGTAGCGTTAAGTGGAAATTTATGTACTGATAAAAAAGCCGGTTCAATCAATTGGCTGTTAGGTAGAGGTAAAAGTGTCATCGCTGAAGCTTTCATTGCTAAAGAGATACTAGAAAATAAATTAAAAGTCGCACCGAAGCAAATAGAAGAGGTAAACAATAGAAAAAATATACTAGGCAGCGCTTTCGCACATGCTTATGGATTGAATGCGCACATGGCAAACGTAATAGCTGCTATTTTCTTAGCGACAGGCCAAGATGCAGCTCAAATAACCGAATCTTCAATGGGTATAACCTATGTAGAGGCTAATGATAAAGGCTTGTACATATCCGTTTATTTACCTTCTTTAGAAATCGGAACAGTAGGGGGCGGTACGCATCTACCGACTCAAAGAGAAGCTTTAAGGATTATGGGTTGCGAAGGAGCGGGAATATACGCAGGTTATAACGCTAAAAAATTCGCAGAAATAATAGCTGGTGCATGTTTAGCTGGAGAGCTATCTCTTTTAATAGCATTAGCTAAGAATGAGTTAGCAAGATCCCACGAGAAATTAGGAAGAGTAAAAAATTGAGTAATATTTTTATAATAAAAAGGGCTTTTAGAAGAATAATAAAATCATGGCTCAGACCAGCTTCCTTTTTGATAGAATTTAACATAGAATATGATATGGTAGGGCCCTTAATACTGGGCGTCATTTATTTTTTCCTCGGAATTTTATTTACTATATTAAGAACAATTACAATAAAATTAGATTATACTATTATACTCTTAAATGGATTATTGAATTTAATAGAAATTATACTTACGCCTCTAATTTTATTAGCGTTTATTAGCATATACAAAATAAAAATTTATTTAAAAAGAGATTTTTCTTTAATATGTTATAGCTTTTCGATTAAAAATATATTATACATTGTAAATATTTCTTTAAGTTACATCTATTTGTTTCTATACAATATTCCTTTAATTCTTCTAATTACTCAATTGATATTAGTAATATCAATAACTTGGTCTCTCACATTGCAATATTATTATCTAAGAGCAGATAAGGGTATACGCTCATTCTCTTTATTGTTCGTTGTATTACTAGCATGGATGAGCGTATTTACTATACTTCAAATCATTTCTTATGCTTTAGAGAGAATTGGTTTTTATAAAATTACTTGATGGAAAATAAAGAAATTATTGTTAAAATTCCATGAGGTAATTAATTTAATATTATTAGAGAAAACTTTATTCGTGACAATAAAAAGATTAACACTAAAAGATTTAGAAGAAAGATTACAGCTAGTTTCCTCTGAAATCATTAAAATAAACACAGAATTAGCTCAAGTGAAAGATGAATCTAAAAAAACGAATGAAATAGATAATAAAGTAGAGGAACTCTCAAGAAGAGTTGAAAAAGTTGAAAAGAATCTTGATGAAATATACAGTTATCTTCAAAAACTTTATGAGTATTTAATCAAGAACCTTTAAGAACCTTTCCGAAATAGGAACCTGGAAAAGGGTGTTTCATTATTTCACGTAGAAGTACAGTTGCATAGCAACCTCTATAAAGAGCAAAATTTAACTGGACAGTGTTCGTGTTAAAAATATCGTCTTTAATTATATTATAACTAAGCTTTATTAGTGGCTTCAAATCTATCCTCCTATATGAACCCTTTAGTCCAATGAACTTATTACCTAACCAAATCTTAAAGTCTTGAGGTCTAATACCTTCCTCGATTAGAATTTCACGAATCAAATCACCCATGATTCCACTGCTAATTTTAACTTTATAACCTAAGACAGGCAATACTATAGCTATTTTATCTTTACTTAATAACTCTTTAGCTCTCTCTTTAGTTATTCCGCTTCCTACGGTTAATGAAAAGAATACTGGCACACCTGAATCTATAGGAGATACTAAATCGCCTTCTTCTATATTGAGCATTCCCAGTGATAATCTTTTAGATAAGAAGCGATTAAAGAGATAAGATGAATAGGCTTCAATAAATAATCTCAATGCAGGTGTAGGTAATTTAGCTAAGGCACCGAGATAGTCGTTTGGATTATGTAGAAGATGTTCGAGAACTATTCGTTCATACAACAATTCCTCTGGAAAATATTTTAGAGCTTCTTTTGGATCGTGAGTATCTAAAAATATCTTTCTAGCTAATATTCGTTCTTCTGATTCTAAAGGATCGATAGTTCCTATCAATTCATCTACAGCTTTTTCGTAATCATTTTTTATTATCGCTTCACCTATTTTATGAGTTACAGGCCTAGGGATTCCAAAACGTTGATAGCCGAAATAGTTGGGTATAAATTCTTGTATGGTGATCTTTTCAAGGACTTCTTTTATCGAATTCTCATCTAATCTTACGTCTCTTATAAGTAAAGTGAAATTATTACCCAAATGATGACCGAGTCTAGCTGGACCATAAGCATAAGAATGGCCTAAAATTTCTATATTTTTAAATTTTGAATTGATTATCTCTTCAGCTTTTACATTTCTTAAAGAAAAACACTGGACTGCAATTGCTCTTCTATCTTTTATACCATATACCCCTATGTCAGAAAGTTTTAATCTGTATTTCTGCAAGAAAAGATGTATAACGTCGTTCGTTGTTATATTCCTTTTTTTCACTATGAGATATAGATATCTGCCCTTGTTAGGTAAGTTTAAGTTTATTTTCTTATTATATGCTAGAATTGTACCATCTTTTAGAATTTCTTCAACGATGAAATCATCAGCCTTGAACTTAATTTTGCCTAATAAAGGAATTGTATCCGTTATAAAATATTCAATGCCCATATATTTTTCAAAATCATATGCTATTCTCATTCGATTAAAATGTATATCCTGGCATTATTATATTTAAAAAAAACAAAGAAGCTATTAAAGATATAAGTAATAAAATCAAAGAAATCATAAAGGCAGCTTCAATTCTTAGATTTACATAATAAAAAATGCATGTTGTTAGTAATGTAAATGAGAAAAATAGTGGTATGAGATAAATTAGGAAATAATATATAAAAAATATTTTAATAAAAAAATTATTGTAAAATACATAATATAAAATAGAAAATATAACTATTGGTATGAAACTTACCAGTACACCTAAACAAAGTCTTATCGAGTTCTTAACGTAGCCGAAAATGCTTGATAAAAAGTACGAAAGCGAAATTACTAATGCAGAATTCACTAAGAATAGAATAATCTGACTAATTGATGAAATAGAAAGATAAGGCGGTAGCATCATTAGAACAACGGGGATTAATCCACTCATCATCATTCCGATCATTCCACCCACAAGAACTAAGTTACTTATGATTATTAACATAAGAATGCCTTGTCTATCAATATTTTTGAAGAAAGAAATTGGAAAGAGATAAGGTAATGAAAAAACAAAAGAAGTCATTGAGGAAGGGATAGTATGAAAACCTTTACTTTCCTCCAATAGCATGTAATATATCCTTTTTCCTGTATTCGTTAATCTGTATCTTCCATCATCTGCTTTTTCTATAATTCCTTTTAGTCTTTTTAAGGCATCATAAAATGTTCCTGGAGATATATCCAGCTTCTCTATAAGTTCGGTAGCTTTAAAGCTTTCATACTCACCAAGTAAGAAGATGAGCTTTCTAGAAGTCTCATTGGATGCAATTCTATAATATTTTGCTAAAAAATCTTCGTTCACGGCTATTAAAAAATAGCCGAAATATAAAAGGATTTTCTCACAAACTTTTATCTTTAATCTGATATTCTTTTCCTATAATGCTGAAAAATTATGATTATAAACTCATAGAGGAAAAATGGAGAAAAATTTGGGAAGAAAAACAGATATATAGATTTGATGCAAGTAAAGATAAACTCTATTCTATTGACACACCGCCGCCCTATCCCACAGGAGAACTAACGCCTGGAAATGCACTCAACTACATTTATCTCGATGTTGTGGCGAGATATAAGCGGATGAAAGGTTATTCGGTACATTTACCTATCGGATTCGACTGTCATGGTCTTCCTACAGAAGTAAGGGTAGAAAACATAATAGGTAAAAGAAGAAGTGAAGTTGATTGGAGAGAATTCAAGGAGCTATGTTCAAAATATACTGATGCATGGATTGAAGCAATGGAAAAAGATTATAAACGGCTAGGGATCTCTTTCGACTGGAATTTAAAATATGTAACAAAAGATCCTTCTTATTGGAGAAAAGTACAACTTTCTTTTATTTTGATGTATAAAAAAGGTTTAATATATAAGGCGGAACATCCTGTTTTTTGGTGCACTAGATGCGAAACAGCTATTGCAGAAGCAGAAGTTGAATATAACGTAGTTGAAAAAAATCTTTATTATATAAGGTTCAAAGTCGATGAAAAAGAACTAATAATAGCAACGACAAGACCCGAACTTTTAGCTGCAATTGTTGCTGTTGCTGTTCATCCTGATGACGATAGATATAAAGATATAATAGGTAGAAAAGCAAAAGTGCCCTTGTATGAAAAAGAGGTTCCTATTATAGCATCTACCGAAGTCGATCCAAGCTTTGGTTCAGGAGCAATGATGATTTGTACTTATGGTGATAAACGCGATGTCAAAATCCAGAAAAGATTTAAGCTTCCTGTCATTAAATTAGTAACTAAAAACGGCATTATTTCAGAAGAAGGGATTTGGATAAAAGGATTAAGAATTAATGAAGCGAGAAAAAAGATCGTTGAGATATTGAAAGAGAATAATTTAATCGTAAAAGAAGAAAAGATAACAAGTGAGCAGGGTTCTTGTTGGAGATGTCATACTCCTGTAGAGATAATACCTGAAAAACAATGGTTTGTTGCTTCAACTAAATTAGCTAATAGAGTTTTAGAGGTTGCAAAAAAAGAAATAAAGTGGGTGCCTGAATATCAATACAAAAGATTAGAAGATTGGGTAAACTCACTTGATTGGGACTGGGTCATTTCAAGACAAAGAGTATTCGCTACACCAATACCAATATGGTATTGTAAAAATTGTAACTACATTATAGTTGCAGAAGAAGATTGGTTACCAGTAGATCCTAGAATTCAGCCTCCAAAAATTGAAAAATGCCCAAATTGTGGTTACAATGAGTTTGAAGGAGAAAAAGATGTTATGGATACATGGATGGATTCAAGTATAACCTGTGCCATCCATGCTGGATGGCCGGATAAGTTTGATGAAAGATTGTTCCCTGCAGACTTGCAACCGAATGGTTATGATATTATTAGAACTTGGGATTATTACTTGCTGGTAAGACATCTTGCGCTATTTGATAAACCTGCTTTCAAAGTAGCATTAATAAACGGAATGGTTAGAGGTACAGATGGAAGGATGATGCATAAAAGTTATGGTAACGTAATTCCTCTTAATGAACTTTTGGATAGATATGGAGCTGATGCTTTTAGGCTGTGGGCAACAGGTTCAGTTAAAACAGGTTCTGATGTGACTGTTAGATTTGAAGATTTAGATTACAATAAAAGATTCCTCATAAAATTATGGAATGCTGCTAAATATGTTCTCATCTACACAAAACCTGTTAGCGAACAAGTTGAGATAAAAAAGTTGATGGATAAATGGATTATTAACGAATTACATCGCACAATTAATAAAATCAATAGTTATATGGAAGAATTTCAATTCTTTGAAGCTTTGAATGAATTAAGAAGTTTTGTTTGGGATAAATTCTGCGATGAATATCTTGAAGCTATAAAATATAGAACAGCAAGAGAAGATAAAGTCGCTTATTATGTAGCTAGATATGTTTTAGAAAATATCTTGTTATTGCTTGCTCCTTTCGCTCCGTATATAACAGAAGAACTGTTTGAGAAATTAGGATATAAAGAAAGCATACACCTTAAAAAATACCCTGAGAACATGCCTGTTGATGAAAAAGCTATAGAAAATGGAAACATATTAGTAGCCATTATTTCAGAACTGCGAAGAATAAAAGTTGCTTCTAGAATATCTTTAGCAGAACCATTAAAAAGCCTCGCGATATATGCAGAGAATTTCGTAGAAATATTAGAAGAAGGTTATGAAGATATCAAAAATGTGCTTAGAATTGAGGATTTACAAATTAAAAAGGAAGGTATTGGAGAGAGAGCAAGCGAGAAAATAAAAGGTATATCTTACACCATTACCTTTTCTTAAAAGTTTCCTTCTTTATTCCCGCTTCTCTTCTTTCTTCTTCAGTATATTCGAAAATATTTTTGAAAAGCTTTTCATGCCCCTCAGTAAATTTAATTTTCTTACTTTCCATGAAACGCTTAGCTGTTTCAATTGCTGATTCAAGATAAATCTCATAGCCTTCTTTTTCATATCCCGACCACATCGTAAAGCTGGGAATCGATCTATCTAGAAAATAAAGAACATGAGAAGAAAATCCTACACTCAAACCGCTAAAGATCATCGCCGAAATAGAAGTCTTGGAATGATCTCCTAGGAAAGCGCCTAATTTACGCATACCCGTTCTTTCCAAACCTTTTAGATTATCATATTTGATTTCGCCATATGTATTCTTGATATTAGAAAAAACTGTATGGGCACCTATATTTACCCATTCACCTATATAAGAATCGCCTATGTAGCTTTGATGCCTGCTATTAGTATAGTCTAAAATGATTGAATTGGTTACCTCTCCTCCTATTGTACAATGCTTACCTATGTAAGATCTACGTATATTTGAACCGGTTACTACAAGCGTTGAATCGCCTATGTATGAGGGCCCTTCAATCCTTGAAAACGCTTGAATGTATGCCGCATCACCTACGAATATCGGTCCTTCACGCGTATCGAACATAACGTTACCCTCAATGTTGAAAACTCCATTAGAAATCACAGGATATTTACCTACAACATTATTACTTAATTTTACAGCTTCATAAACGCTTGAAAAATAAATTAGGTCTTCGAATAAAGTTTCCTTATTGTGTCTAATTAAATCATATGGTTTTTCAATAATTCTGACCTCTACATTCAAGACCTCATTTTTAGTTTTAGCTTCTTCCAAGTTGCCTGCATAGCCTAGAAGGATATCTTTGCATTGTATTAAGAAATTTTTGCTTTTCTTCGAGATTAATTTTTCTAAGAATTTGTTATCGATTATAAAATTCGAAAATAAAACAACGTCCCCTTCTTCTTTAAGCAGATCTTTACCTCTCAGGATAGGATTTCTAATGACGACTTCTATTTCTTCCTTGCCAAAAATTCTTAGTCTATCTATAATTGATAACGCGCCTACTACGAGTTTAAAAGCGGGTCTGCTCAACGTTAGTGGAAACAGATTTTTATATACCTCACCCTCATCGAGAACTATACGCATATGTTTTAAAGCTCTTATATAGATAAAAAAATGGTTAATGATATGCGAACAAAGCCTCTATTGGTAGTGCTAATCCTAGTAATTGTTCTCAACTCTATAACCGTAATAAAAGCTGATGTTCTAGTCGATTATAGTTTCGATAAAAAAAGCATAATTTTGACAGTTAACTATGGAATAAATTCAAATGATAAACCTTTGATACTAGAGGTTTATGTGAATAGAACCCTTTTCAGAGTTTATTATTTTAACGAAAACGAAACATTTCCTAAATACATCTACATTAACTTGAAAATAAATGGTCCTACTTACATCTCAGCGAGAACTTATAATTCAATAACGGGATGGAGTAAAGAAAATGAGATATACGTTAGTGGCTCACAATATTTAACTCCTGAAATAAATTTAGGTAGAGAAGTAGCACTAATTTTGGGCATATCTATATTAGCAATTGCACTAGTTGTTTATTTTAGAAGAAAAAGTTAAAGAGAATATATTGGGCTTCTATCGGTTCTTTCCTCTCTAATCAACAGAGATGAGATGTCCAATTTTTGTTTATCTTTTACGTGGTTGAGGAAATCACTGGTGTGTTTTATGTCAAATTCGATAAGTTCGATCATTAACTTCCATATTTTGACATATATCTCTTCCAACATTTCTTTAGGCATGACTGAAATGATTGCTGGATTTTGAAGCCAATTCTCGAAACCTTTTATAGTTCTGCTAATATGTTGGCATGCAGTTCTTGATGCTAACAATAAATTCAACCTGTCAGCTTCCTTATAATTCTTAGACTCAAAACTTTTGACAGCTATTTCAAGAATTTTCTTCTGCTCATTAACCCAATCTTGCATGCTCCTCACGAAAGTTTCGTTGAAAGCCATGTATGACAATTTATTAATTAACAGCGTATTTAAACTTATTCAAAGGAAAATTTTTAAGAAACAGTATTTAAAAACTAAAATAGAAATGACAGATAGTTATATTCCCGAAGTCCCCTTTGTACCAACTCCTGAGAATGTTGTCAGAAAAATGCTTTTACTAGCAGAACTTAAGCCAAATGAAAAACTTGTAGATTTAGGTGCGGGCGATGGTAGAGTATTGATTATAGGTGCAACAGAATTCAAGGCAATACGTTGTATTGGTGTTGAAATAAGATCTGAGCTTGTTAAGAGCGCCAAAGAGAAAATCAAGAAGTTAAATCTAGATAATGTGATCGAGATAGTCCATGGAAATATGTATGATTATCCATTAAATGATGCAGATGTTGTAACTTTGTACTTATTAACAAGTGTAAATGAAAAATTGAAACCAAAACTTGAGAAAGAATTGAAACCAGGAGCTAGAGTTGTAACACACGATTTTGAAATGCCAGGATGGGTTCCTTTCAAAGTTGAAGAAATATACGATTCAGGAAGAACTCATAAGATATACGTTTATAAAATGCCTCCTACTAAGAAGGGGCCACTATCGTTCTACAAATAGGAAACTTTCTTCCAAAACTTTTTCTATATAATTTATCATTTTTGCCAAATCATGTTCATCGCTTTTCTTAATGAACTTCAATATAGATTTGTCATTCGTAAAAGAATAGAACTTCTTTATAATTTGGCTTTGCAGTTTTTTACCTTCGCTGTTTAGTCTTCCATGAGATATATAGAAATCGTAATTTTTTCTGAATTCATAAATTAAAAATAGTATTTCCTCTTTTAGCTTATAGTTCGGCTTCTTTTTCACAAAGATTTATTTTAAGACATTTATAAATAGACGAGTCGATGAGCGCTGATCAGTTAAACGAATTATCAAAGGAATTGCTGGAAATTTTAAAGAATAAAGGCAGTCTTACCATCCAAGAACTGATAGAATGGATTAAATCAAAAAAAGCGAGTAACCTAGTTTTAAGTGCAGTGATTTCTGAGTTAGAAAGTAGGAATTTAATCAAAAAAATAGGTGTTTGGGAAAAATCTGAACCACTTTTTCCATTACCGCAGAAGATTGAACTTGTAACCGCTATAGAAGTAAAGCCCTCCGCCATGAAAGTTGAGAGAAAAGAAACAAAAAATGAAATTGAAACAAAGGTTATAGAATATCTTGCACGCTATTACAGCGTTGGTGAATTAAGGCTTAGGTTAGATTTTTCATCAAAAATAAAGGAACTAGACCCTATATTAAGAAGTCTTGAAGAAAAAGGATTAATAATTTGGGATAGGGAATTGGGTGTTATAACAGCTAGTGATAAATTGCTTAGTGAATACAAGAAAACTAAAAGTTTTCTTGATGTATTTTAAGCCGCTACAAATATAGGATTTCTTGAAGATTTATACGCATACTTGATGAATCCTTCACGCTCTAAAGATTGTAAAATTCTTTTAGCTTCTCCCATAGTTATACCATATTTACTGGAGATAAGCCAAGGCGATAAGTAAGGATTATTTTTTATCTCAGACTTGACGCTTTCAATTAATTGAGGACTAATTATTGCAATAGTTTGCTTTTCTTTCTTTTCAACCGCTTTAGGCCCTTCTTTCTTCTGTTTTTGAGCAGCTTGTTTTAAGGCTCTCTCTTGCCGTTTAGCTAATTGCGATATTCCTTTCTTTCCTTTTCCTCCCATATCTTATTATTTTAAGAAAACCTTAATAAACTTCCAAACTAAACTCAAGATAAATGAGTAAAATTAAAAATGTTGTCGAGATACTAGCATTGTTTGAGAAAGAATTAGATAACATTGAAAAAATAGTGGAAGAAATGAAACTGAAACTTTTAGATGAACTTGAAGCATTGGCGAACACCAAATCGATGAATATAATAGAAAAATTCAGGTCTGAAAAAGAGATGGAATTAAAGAAAGAAGAAGAAAAAGCTAGAAAAGAGGCTGAAGATATTTTAAAAAGAGGCGATGAGTTAATCGCTGAGAAAAAGAAGGAACTGGAAAAGAAATTGGAAATTGCCAAGAAAAAGGTCTTAGAAGCTTTATTATGAGTAATTTTTACAGGACTACAAGAGCAAGAGTTAAAAAAGGATATCTATTACCAAGAGAAACGTTTCAAGGATTGATAGAACAAAAGACTATCGAAGACGCTATTGAAATTTTAAAATCAACCGATTACAAGAAAGAAATTTTGGAATTACAACAACCTTATAAGATTATCAATATTGAACAGGCATTGATAAAAAATATGTTAAGACATTTTTATGAATTAATTACTAGTAGTGTTTATTCTGAAATTTTATTAGCGTATTTTAATAAATATATAATTAGAAATCTAAAGATTGTTTTAAAAGGAAAGGCATTAAATAGAAAATATGATGAGCTTTATAATAGCATTATACTAGATGCAGAGGCTTATCTTGGTAGGAGAGATATAATTATCAAGACGCTAGAAGCGCCAAGCCTTGAAGAAGCCATTCAGCTTTTGAGTAGGTACTCTTTTGGTAAAGAAATAAACCTAGCATATAATGCCTTCAAGGATAGCAACAATCTAGCAGCGTTTGATATAATTTTAGATAAGTCTTGGATAAACATGCTCATAGATGCGCATAATCGTGTGAACATAAGAGATAGAGAAGATACAAAAGATCTAGTAGGTTTTGATGTGGATAGCTATAATGTGTTGGCTCTATTGAGAGCGAAATATATAGGATTAAGCAGCGCTATTCAGAGAGACATTATTGCAAAGAAATCGTTCTATATAGAACAAGATGTTCTCTCTAATATAATAATAACTGAATCTATAGAGGCTTGCATTCAACTATTAAGAAATACATATTATAGAAATATAATTACTGAAGAAATAAAAGGTAAAGAAGATTTAGAGAAGCTAGAAGAGAATTTTAAGAAATTGATTTACAGGACATCAGAATCTAAATTCGTGAAAAATCCACTTAGTCTTGGTGAGGTACTAGCATATATAAAGCTAAAAGAATTCGAAATTCACAATATAGTAACAATATTGTTCGGAATAGAAAATGGAATATCGCCTTCGAAAATTCTAGAAAAATTGTTTATCTAATTTTAAATTTAACTTTAGTAATTAAACCTTCATTATTGAAAGTTCTAAATGGCTTTCCTTCTCCATAGTAAAATTTGGTAAACCATTCATAAAGATGAAGCCTTAGAGCTTGTATAAATACAACGAAACCTTCAAGAAGTGCAATACCCAAATTTCCTAATACTAATGCAATCCCTACTACAATCGTTGTTATTATCGGATTGCCCAAATATAGATTCACTACTGAACCAAGGTAAAGCAAAAATACTGAATGAACAATTACTAATATTGCGAGTCTCAAGTAGCTGATTGTATTCGAAAGTAATCGAGTTATAGAATCGAACACTTCCATCGCTCCTTCACCCAATAATTCCTTAGTTTCAATATGCTCTTCTCCTTCAAGCTTTTTAGCTATATATCTAGCTAATAAAATTAGTATTAAACCAATCAATGCTGAGACAGAGAAGATTTTTGAATAAAGATATGCAGGTATTCCTAAAATAACTTGTTGACTTGAAGAATAAGCACCTATATTCATACCGAAAACCCACAATCCATACAGCAAAAATACGCCTGAAATATAAAACGTTAGATAGGCTATTGCTAAGATTAAATCTTCTTTATTCGAAGCTATTATGCCATTTATTAGTCTTAGGAGAATTCCAAGTATCAAATGGACTATGCCTATAATAATACTGATCTGGAGAACAAAAGTTAAGCCTTCAGGATTCAAGCCCTCGCCATGCTTAACCAATTCTATGACTGGTTGATAATGAACAAATGGTATAGGAAAACCAAAGAACTCATTATGAAGTATACCAAATATTGCACTAGCACAGCCTATAGATACCAATAGGATTCCCCATTGTCTTAAATTTCCTGCGGATCTTAAGTAAAAGAATAAGCCAAGTGCGATGATTAATAAACCGCCACCTAAATCTGCATACATGAAACCATAAAACAAAGTGAAAAAGAAGAAAACAAAGGGTGTAGGATCGATTTCATGATAGTTTGCAGGTCCTTGCATATAAGTAATATTTTCGAAAGATTTGATGATGGGCTTATTAACTATTAAAGTTGGTGCATCTTTTTCCTTCACATCTTCAAATTCGAGAAAACAATCGTTGGAGAATATTTTTTCGAAATCATTCTTGTATCTCTTGGGAATATATCCTTCTAATATAACAAAATTCTTCAAAGGCCTTGAGATTTTTATATTCAAAATGTTTAGATATTGAAGAGAAGCAAGTTCATACAAAGAAATGATATCATAATATCTCATTTTGCTTTCATAACTTATTTTGAGTTCGACCTCAGTTATTTTCTGCCTCAACTCTCTTATCTTTTTTTCTAATCTTTCGATTTCTTCATTTATTGAAATTTTCTCTTCAGGCACTTTAATTTGGATCAATTCTAAACCTCCAATTATTCTAGAAATCTTTTCTGCATATTCAGTCTTTGATAAAATCAAAGCTATATTTACATCTTCTTTTACCTTCTCGCTTATCAATAAGACATCTTCAGGAAGGCTTCTTTTCAATTCAAGTAAGATTTTGGAATTTACTACAACGAACAATACGAAGAACCTTTTTAGGTATTTAATTGTTTCAAAGTCGATTCCTATTTTACTTATAAATTCAAGATTTTGTTTGTAATTCAAAGCTTCGTTAAGTTCTTTGTTGAATTTCCTTCTACTTTCTATCAAAGGATAAAGATTCGTTTGTAACTCGCCGATTTTCTTTTTTAATTCCTCAACTAATTCTCTAAAGTCTTTGAACTCATAAGAATAAGTCTTGACCTGGACCTTATTAGTTAAATAGTCCATAACCCCAAACTCTCTTTTTATCCCTAATTCATTAGCCAAATTTTCTATTTCTGCAGAAATTCTGCTTAATGTCTGTATATATTCCTCTGTATTCTCTATCCTATCTTGCCCTACTTCAATTGTATGAAAAAGCTTGAAGTCAATGAGCTTCGTTATAACACTATCAAATCTATGCCTATCAGTCAGTAGTGTTGCTTTGATTAATTTTTCGACAGGCACGATGCTATTCTATCCATTAAGATTATTAAAAATTAACTTCAAAATTGTTTTATGAAAAAGATTGTTGCGATAGGAGACGAGGAATTTGTATTAGGATTTTCATTAGTAGGTTGCGAAGGATATATTGAAGAAAGACCTGATAAAATACTGCGTTTAATAAAAGAGCTCATAAATAACCAAGAAATAGGGCTAATACTAGTAAATGATAAACTTACTCAAAATATAAAGAAAGAAATTCAAGAAATTAAACTGAAAACCAATTCCCCGTTAATATATGAGGTTCCGGGCCCAGGTAGCGTTAAAAAGACTGAAGATTACAGAAAGTTAATAAGGCAAATTTTGGGATTCTAAGCAATGGAAGTTCTTAAAAAAATGATTGAAGAAAATGCTGAAGTGACTAAGATTAAATCTATAAATGAAATTGAAAAATTAACGGCTCAAATAAATAAGTTAATAGATAAAAACGTTCAACTTACAATCGGAAAATTAAAAGAAATTGAAGATGAATATTCGAGAAAAATCGATTCGCTTAAGAAAATGATAGTTAGCAATGCAGAAATGAATGTCAGAAATTCATTATTAAAGCTTTATAGTGAATACGTAGATAAAGCTATATCTCTAGCACTTGAAGAGATACATAACAATAGGGAAATTTACTTGAAGGGCTTAGATAAACTCTTACTTGAAGCTATTGAGAACATAGGAGAAAATAAAGTAAAAATATATTGCAATCCTGAAGACAAGAACGACATTGAAAAAATAGCTAAGAAGATTTCAAGAGAGAAAAACATACGAATTGAGATTAAAGAAAAGAAAATAAGTGAGTACGGAGGCGTGATCGCAACAAATGAAAGCGAAACAGTCGTTTATAATAATACAATTGAAGCTAGATTAGAAAGAATGAAAGAAAATATAAGAAAAATAGTGGGAGATATTTTAAGGGAATAACATGACAACTGCACCGGGTAGGATTACTTGGATAAGTGGTCCAACTGTAAGAGCAGAAGGTCTTGAAGGTGTCAAGATGTATGAGGTTGTCTATGTAGGAGAAGAAAGACTGATTGGAGAAGTCATAGCTGTCTCAGGCGATAGAGCGGTCATTCAAGTATACGAAACTACAAGTGGTCTTAGACCAGGAGAACCAGTATATAGATCAGGAGAACCTTTATCTGTAATGTTAGGACCTGGCATTATAGGAAGAACTTATGACGGTGTTCAAAGACCTTTAGATGTCATCGCCACCAAAATTGGACCTTTTGTTAAAAGAGGAATTCAAGTAGATCCTATTCCATTAGATAAAAAATGGTATTTTGAACCAATTTTAAAGAAGGGAGATAAAGTAGAAGGCGGGTATATATTAGGCTTTGTTCAAGAAACTCCTCTAATTAGACATGCTATACTTGTCCATCCTGAAATAAAAGGAAGAATAAAATACATAGTAAAAGAAGGAGAATACACAGCTAATGATATCATAGCTGAGGTTGAACATGATTCCGAAACTTATCAATTGAGATTATATCATCGTTGGCCTGTTAGAAAACCGAGACCGTATGTCCAAAGACTAGAACCTGAAGTTCCTCTGATAACTGGAATGAGAATAATCGATACATTATTTCCTGTAGCAAAAGGAGGAACAGCTGCAATTCCAGGAGGATTTGGGACAGGTAAGACTGTAACATTGCATCAAATCGCAGCATGGTGTGATGCTAGGGTTGTGATCTACATAGGATGTGGAGAAAGAGGAAATGAAATGGCTGAAGTGCTTGTGAAATTCCCCGAATTGACTGATCCTTATAGCGGAAGACCATTAATGGAAAGAACGATATTAATTGCTAACACGAGCAACATGCCAATTTCAGCTAGAGAAGCAAGCATATACACAGGAATAACCCTCGCTGAATATTATAGAGATATGGGATATGATGTAGTTCTTGTAGCAGATTCTACAAGTAGATGGGCAGAAGCATTAAGAGAAATTAGCGGAAGACTTGAAGAAATGCCTGCTGAAGAAGGATTCCCTTCATATTTAGCTTCGAGACTAGCTGAGTTTTATGAAAGAGCGGGAAGAGTAATAACACTAAATCAAAACAGGTCTATTGGTTCAGTAACAGTAGTAGGTGCAGTTTCTCCTCCTGGAGGAGACTTTTCTGAACCCGTAACAGTTCATACTTTGAGATTCGTTAGAGCATTTTGGGGCTTAGATAGTGCACTAGCATATTCAAGGCACTATCCTGCAATAAATTGGATAATCAGTTATTCATTATATGTTGATGCTGTAGCCAAATGGTGGGAAAAAGAAGTCGAAAAAGGATGGCCAGAACTAAGAAGAACAATGCTTGAAATATTACAAAAAGAAGACGAATTGAAAGAAATTGTAAAGCTCCTAGGTCCTGAAGCTCTTCCCGATAGCGAAAAGTTAATTTTAGATGTAGCACGCATCATTAGAGAAGGATTTTTGCAGCAAAACGCATTCGATCCTGTTGATACATATTGTTCAGTACAAAAGCAATACAAGATGCTGAAGATGTTCATTGAATTTTATCAAAAAGCCAAAATTGCTCTAGATAAAGGAGTACCTTTATCTTCGATAAGAGCTATGCCTGTAATAACTAAAATGATGAGAGCAAGATACACAATTCCTAACGAGAAATATGTCGAGATAGATAATTTAATTGAAGAGATTAATCAATCGATTAATAAATTATTAGAGGGGATAAAGAGTGGCTAGTGGAGGATTAGAATATTATTCAGTTAGAGAAATTAAAGGACCATTATTAGTAGTAGAAGGTGTTAAAAACGTAGCATATGATGAACTTTTAGAAATAGAAACTGGAACAGGAGAGAAAAGATTAGGAAAAGTTCTAGAAGTTGGTTATGGAATTGCAATTGTACAAGTATTTGAGGGAACAACGGGTCTTTCAGTAAAAGGGACAAAAGCAAAGTTCTTAGGAAGAACTATGGAAGTCCCTGTCAGCGAGGATATGCTTGGAAGAATATTTGATGGGCTAGGAAGACCTATTGATGGCTTACCACCCCCAATTCCTAGAGATAGACTAGATGTTAACGGCTCGCCTATAAATCCGGAAAGAAGAGATTATCCTACTAACTTCATACAAACAGGAATTTCTGCAATAGATGGCATGAATACGTTAATAAGAGGACAAAAGTTACCTATATTTTCAGGTGCTGGCTTACCTCATAACAAAATTGCTGCACAAATAGCGAGACAAGCTACAGTTCTAGGCCAAGAAGAAGAATTTGCAGTTATATTTGCAGCTATTGGTGTTCAAAACGATGAAGCCTCTTTCTTTAAGAAAAGTTTAGAAGAGACAGGTGCAATAAAACGAAGTGCATTATTTTTGAACTTAGCTGATGATCCAGCTTTTGAAAGGGTCATCACTCCAAGGATTGCTTTAACATTAGCTGAATATTTGGCATTCGAAAAAGACATGCATGTTTTAGTAATTATTACGGATATGACTAACTACGGTGAAGCTCTAAGAGAAATTAGTGCAGCAAGAGAAGAGGTGCCTGGAAGGAAAGGATATCCTGGATACTTATATACGGATTTAGCTACAATATATGAAAGAGCAGGAAGAATTAAGGGAAAGAAAGGAAGCATAACGCAAATGCCAATATTGACAATGCCTAACGATGATATAAGTCATCCTATACCAGATTTAACTGCTTATATCACAGAAGGACAAATAGTATTAGGTAGAGAATTGCATAGGGTTGGAATATATCCTCCTATTAACGTTCTCATGAGCTTAAGCAGATTGATGAGAGATGGAATAGGCGAAGGAAAAACAAGAGCAGATCATCCTGATGTTGCAAGCCAGTTATATGCTTCTTATGCAAGAGCTCAAGAATTAAGAGCATTAGCTCTTATAGTAGGAGAATCTAGCTTAACTCCGGTTGACCTTAAATATCTAAGATATGCTGAAGCATTTGAGAAGAAATTCTTGTCTCAAGGATATTATGAAAACAGAGATATTTTCAAGACCTTGGATATTGCATGGGAAGTTTTATCCATGTTACCCGAACAAGAATTGACCAGAGTAAAAGAGAAGTTTATCAAACAATATTATAAGAAAAAAGCAGAATAGCATGTCTCAAGGATTTGGAGGTAGGGCTTTACCTACAAAGATAAATCTGATTAGACTCAGAAGAAGTCTAGCTTTTGCTAGAAGGGTAAAAAAGATACTTGAAGATAAAAGAGAAGTCATATTGCATGAATTAGAGAAATTAATTGATGAAATATCAGAAGAAAGTAAGAAAGTATGGGATTCTCTTTTTGAAGCTTACGATGCTTTATATTCTGCTTACATGAGTATGGGTCCTTTAAATGTTAATTCGCTAGCCATCACGACACCTCAAAAATTGGCAATTGAGATGAAAGAAGAAAATCTAATGGGAGTAAAAGTTCCAAGAATTAAGCTAGTCAATTTAGAAAAAAATCCGCAGTACGGATTTTTAGATTCGTCTAGTGCTCTTGATAAAGCTGTTAAAAAGTTTCAAGAAATTTTACCTATGCTAATAAGTAATGCTGAAAAAGAAAATGCAATTTATAGACTGGCAGAAGAATTGAAGAAAACGCAAAGACAAGTCAATGCTTTGAAATACGTTATCATCCCAAATTATGAAAAAATGATTTATAATATTGGTAATGCTTTAGAAGAAAGAGAAAGAGAAGATTTCGTAAGACTTAAAAAGATAAAAGCCATATTAGAAAGAAAAACTAAACATGGAGGCCAAGATTAAAGAAGAATTTGAATCGATAAGAGAAGAATTTAAGAAAATGAAGGAAGAAAATATAAAGGAAATAGAGAGAAAAATCGAAGAATTGAAAGCAAAGGTTTTTAAAGAACTAGAAAAAACCTTATCTTAATATGTCTTTAAAATATGCTTATATATTGATTGGTGTCCTCATTGCAAGCGCAACATTGAATCTAGTAAATGCACAAGGACTTTCTACTGGAGAAGGTTTGAAGCTCGTAGCTGCAGGATTGGCTTTCGGTCTTGCAGCAGTTGGAGCAGGCTTAGCAATAGGTTATTCAGGTGCAGCTTCTATTGCAGTGGTTGCTGAAAAACCAGGCATGAGAGCTTGGAGTTTCATAATATTAGGTTTGTCTGAGGCGCTAGCAATTTATGGTTTAGTTATAGCGTTCTTGCTTATATTTACTTAAATAAAAGAAATTTTATTTGATACCTTTTCTGAAATAAGCTCCGCATTTTGTACATTTAAACAATCCTATTGTTTGTGATTTCTTACCTTTAGGAGCGAGAGTCCATGTTTTTATTGGATTTTCTACATCATTACCGCATTTAGGGCAGGTCACCATCGCATTGTTTAATCTTTCATCATCATATAAATTTAATGCTGTTTAAATGTCTATTCTCGATTAATTTGTTATGATTACTGCTAAAGAGATGAGAATTATTGAAGATAATGTAGAAGAGTTGGGTTTGAATAGGAGATTATTAATGGAAAATGCAGGCTCTGCGATAGCTGACTTTCTAAAATCAAAAGGTATTATCGAGAATGTTGTATTGGTAGCGGGAACAGGTAATAAAGCAGGCGATGGATTCGTAGCATTAAGACATATTCTTGCATATGGCGGAAGTTGCAAGATAATATTATTGGAAAAAGAAGAAAATATAAAAACGCAAGAAGCAAGAGAAAACTTCGAATTCTTAAAGAAAATGCCAAGTGTAAAAATTTACTACTCTGAGAATTTATCAGATATCGATATTGCAAATATCTTGAAAAATGCAAATGTTGTGATTGATGGTTTAATAGGAACAGGCTTAAAAGGGAAACCTTCTCAAAAAATATCAAGACTTATAAAGTTAATAAATGAAAGTAATCGTTTTGTGTTAGCAATAGATATACCTACTGGAATCGATCCTGATACAGGTGATAATTATGGTGAGTATGTTAGGGCAAACGTAGTAATTACTATGCACAAAATAAAGAAGGGGCTACTGAGATACTTGAAAGAATTTGAAATCATCGAAGCAAACATAGGAATACCGCGAGAACTTGAGATGTTTGCAGGAATAGGTGATGTAAAAGCCTTATTCAGCGTAAAATCACCGTATTCTAAAAAAGGAGATAGTGGAAGAATTCTAATAATAGGAGGCTCAAATATATATCACGGAGCCCCTATTCTTGCAGGTTTAGCTGCTTTAAGAAGCGGAGTAGATTTAGTATATTTATACTTGCCTGAAAAAATTGCCTCGATTGCTAGAAGTATGGCGCCTGAATTCATCGTAATACCTTACAAAGAAGAAGAATTCAACGAGAAATCTGCAAAAGAGATTATAGAATTCATTGAAAAAGTCGATGCTGTTCTAATAGGTAATGGTCTTGGTTTAGGGCACGATGATGCTGTAGAAATAATATTTAATGCTGTTGAAGAAAAAAAGAAATTTTTGATAGCTGATGCTGATGCTTTAAAAACAAATGCAGTCAAAAAAGCAAGAAAAATTAAAGTAGTTTATACACCTCATGCTGGAGAATTTAAAGCTATTACTGGAATTGAATTGCCTCCTTATGAAGAAATGAATAAGAGAATTGAAATAATAAAAGAGGCTAGCAAAAAGTTAGGAGTTATTTTCCTCGTGAAGGGTCATTATGACGTAATATCAGACGGTGAAAAAGTTAAAATTTGCAGAGGAGGAACGCAAGCTATGACTGTTGGAGGAACGGGCGATGTGCTTGCAGGTCTTTGCACTGGTTTAATTGCTAGAACAAAATTTGCTTTCGAAGCTTCAATTGCGGCCTCATATATAAATAAAAAAGCTGGCGAACTCGCTACAAGGGAATATGGTAATCAAATAAAAGCCACAGATTTAATTGAGTTTATACCAAAAATAATTAAAAATCTTGATCCTACTTATCAAATTTAACGATAAATTTAAAAATAAAATTTCTTATAATTCATAATGCCTCACTGGAAGATGAATCGGAGGGGTTATCCTCTCCATGAGGATATAAAGCAAGCAATTAGGGAGGCTCTAACAAAAGGCGACTATCCTCCTTTTAAATTATGTGAAGAAGTCGCTGCTATACTAAAAAGAAAGGGTTTTTATACAGGGCATATAAACGTCAAAAAAGTTTGGAAATTATATCTAGAAGTCCAAAAAGAGAACTTAACCTTTAACCAGCCTGTCTAGTTGGTTCAAGACATATTTTTTAATTTCTTTCTCATTCTTTAATTCCCTTACCAATTTTCCTTTCTCTATATATTTTTTCAATAAAGGTTCGACTTCTCCTCCGCAATATTTACATTTTTCAGGAGGAGCTTCGTAAAATAGTTTTATTTCGTCTTTGAAACATTGCTTGCAACGATATACTTGCTTTCTACCTGGAAGCTTAGCTCTCTTTGAATATGGCTTACCTTCTTTTTCGACGATATCAAAAGCTAAATCTATTGACGGAGGAAAAGCTATTGAAGTTCCTACGCCATAGATGTCGACCAAATCCCTTGTCAGTAGGATAGTATCTTCATCAACACCGCTGCTAAGGATTATTTTTGCATCTTTTAACCCGTTAATATCTAAAATCCATCTTACCTCTTGTAAAAGTTTTCTTATATCTCCTCTTCTTGAGCTAGGCGTATCTAATCTCACACCTGCAAGCTTTGAACCTAATGTTTTAGCAGCTAACCAAACTTCTGTTCTTTCATCATACATTGTGTCGCATAGCAGATATCTAGGAACATCATTTGGCATCACTTCATCAAATGCTAACCAAGCATCTTCTACTTTATCAAATATCAATGTTAACTCATGTGGCATTGTGCCAACTGGTTGTTCTTTTAATAACTCAGCTCCAAGAACACCTGATACTGCATCACAACCTCCTATATATGCCGCTCTATCTGCTAAAGGTGCTAAAGCAGGATGCAAAGATCTAATACCGAAGAAAATTACTTTTTTATCTCCTGCTGCTAGTTTTATTCTGGCAGCTTTAGTAGCGATGCTAACGTAATGTCTAAATATTCCATCAATAACAGGCTCATAGATACCAAATTCTTTATATGGACCAGAAATACTGAAAACAGGTTCATATAACCTGAAAATAGTACCCTCATCCATTGCATAAACATCAACATCTTTCCCGATGAAAATATTCAGTACTTCTGGAAGACCACAAAAAACTGCCCATTCATAATTTTTTGGAAAATTATAAGAATGAACATCCATCGTGACGTTTGTATCAAGTTTTCCTTTTTTCTCTAAAATTTTGTATGTCCTTACATAATATATGTCGGTTACCTTTCCTGATAGTATCTCTTCTTCTTTTGCTATGAAGAACCTTCTATCCATTAATATTTTTTGTGAAATCATGCATAAAAATCATAAGAAACGTTTTAAGAGAAACTGTTCAATATCATGCTTACCTCTTTCAATTAAATCTAAAATTAATTTTGAAGAATAAGGAGCAAGACAAACACCTATTCTACAATGCCCTACACAAACTAAGAGATTTTCTTTCAGCTTATCAATGATAGGCATTAAATCAGGTGTACAAGGCCTTGAACCAACCCATTTATCAATGATCCCGAAACCTTTTGCAGAGGGAAAATATTTTATGAGTGTCTTTTCAAGAAAATCATAGCATTTCCGCATTGGTTCATCATTAACATCTGCAAGTTCTAAAAATCCCGTAGCTTTTAAATTTCCTTCGTAAGTATTAGCAAAAGATATACGGTGATCGCCTCCCAAAACATGATGTTCCAATTTTAACTTCGAATTAGTTATTATTGCATAACCTCTACCTGCTATGATGGGTAGGCGAATCTTAAGCGATTTATAAATATCCCTATAAGCCCCTGTTGCAATGACATATATATCTGCTTTAATTTTACTTTTATTTGTAATTAGATAATCAATATAATTTCCACTGAGCTCGAAATATTCAGCTTTTTCATTTATAAAAGATACATTTAACTTCTTCAACAGTTCTGTAAAATTTTTCATAAGCAATCTAGGATCTAAACTATATTCTTCATAATAATAAATACCGCCACACACATTTTGGTTTAGGCTTTTTTCTAATTCCAATATTTCTTTTTCTGAAAGGATAATATATTTATTAAATTCTGGATATTTTTTTATAAAAGCAATTCTTTTATCAAATTTCAATTTATCTAGAAATACTTCTAGTAGTCCATCTTTTTTAAAATTTATGAATATTTTATTTGACAGATTCTCATACCAGCTTATAGCTTCTGAAATCATATCATAGATTAATTTCATATTTTGCAACTCTGCAGCTTTCTTGCTTTCTTTAATAAATCTCAATACCCAGCGAGCATTTTTAAATAAAGATTTGAACGATATCCTTATACCTGAATGTTCTATAAAAATCCATTTAAGAATATCTCTTAAATTGCCTATAGAAGGTGAAAGAGCACTAAAAGTTGGAGAAATCAATCCTGCATTATTCCATGAAGCCGCTTTATAGAAAGGATTTTCATCTATTATTTTAACTTCGTATCCTTCTTCTACCAATCTGTAAGCAATGGAAAGTCCAATTACGCCGCGTCCTATTATAGCTACTTCTTCTTTCATCTTGTTTAATTACGCTCAAGGATTAGATTAAGGAAACGATGAATTTTAGATAATAATGATATGTATTTATTATGGAATTTGAATTAAGTGAAGAAGAAAGGATATTCCAAGAAACTGCTAGCGAATTCTTAAAAAAAGAATTGAGACCTATTGCTCGAAAAATAGATGAAGAGAAAAGGATACCTAAAGATTTCATAAAGAAATTTGCCTCGCAAGGGTACTTGGGTTTATTAAATTCTCCGAAATATAGCGGAGCAGGAGCTAACATGAAGATGGCTACAATTCTTGCTGAAGAAATTGGTAAAAACGACATAAGTTTAGCTACAGCAGTTTTTTATTTACTGAATACAGCATGGAGCTATATACTTGAAAAGTATGGAAAAGAAGAAGTTGTTCAAGAAGTCATACCTAGGTTAGTTAAAGGTGAAGCATTTGTAGGAATATGTTCTACAGAACCGAGTGGAGGATCTGATGTTGCTTCAATAAGTACCTTGGCAAAGAAGAATGGGAATAATTACTATATCGAAGGAGAAAAGATATACATAAGTGAAGTTAGGGAGATATTAGAAAACGATGGAGGATTATTAACTCTGGCTAAAACTAAACCAGAATTAAGACATAAAGGAATAAGCATGTTCTTTCTCCCTTTGAAAAAATTAGACAACATCGAAGTGAGCTATCTAGAAAATATGGGAAGAATGGGAATATCTACTTCAATAATAAGATTCAAAGGTTCATCTGTAGATGAAAAGTATCTAATTGGTGAGGAGAATAAGGGTTTTTATTATGCAATGGAGGGATTCGTCACTGCTAGAATATTAGTCGCTGCATCATGCATTGGAGCAGCTGAAGCTGTATTGGAAAGAGGGATTGAATATACAAAAAACAGAAAAGCTTTCGGTATTACTTTAGCAAAATATGAAGGAATCCAATTCCCAATGGTTGATTTGTATTCTAGAATAGAAGCAGTTAAACTATTGATTTACAAAGCTGCTTGGCTTTATGATGAAATGAGAAAGGGAAAAGCAAGCTATAAAGAAGTAACGAAATATTCAGCAATGAGTAAGCTTCTTGCTCCAAAATTAGCGATCGAGACCATTGAAGAAGTAATGACATGGTTAGGAGGTTATGGATACACTAAAGAAGCCGAAATCGAAATGGCGTTAAGAGGTGTAATCTCCTATTACGTAGGAGCAGAGGGAGCGGCAAATATTATGAGAATAATAATCGGAAGAGAAATATTAGGAAAAGAATTCGTGCCTTACAAGGAATAATTAGCGTTTAATTCTCTTTTTTAGTTTTTTGATAAGTTTCTCTATTAGCTTGTGAATATCTACTACTGCATAATAGTCGCTGAAATTAAAGATAGGACTTTCAGGATCTTCATTCAAAGAAATAATCATTGATGAATTTATTATGCCCCCTATATGATCTAGATCTCCCTTAACGCCTATCGATAAGCAAAGCTTAGGCGAGATTCTTAAATTTGATACGCCAATCCATTCTTTAAACCAATTCCTAGCGAAACCTGTTTTATCCGCGATTACGCGGGCACCGATTAAATTAGCGAGATCATTTATTCCCTTAAGCTCTTTTTCTTCATGAATATTCTCTCCAATGCAAATTATGTAGTTTGATTTCAACAATTCATTATATCTTTCAGATAATTTTGTTTTGTCTCTAACGATAACTCTAGAAACTGCAATAGGAATCTTAATTTCTTCAATTTGAGCTTGTGAATTTCTTTCAATCTCTCCTTCTTCAAGCTCATACAATTCAACAATTGCTGGAAGAACAGTTTCGAGCTCTAAAACAGCTATACCACTTTGATATATTTTATTAGCGATTAGTTTATTTCCTTCAATCTTGAAATCGAGGCAATTTATTAGAGCAGGAATATTCAATCTTGCAGAAAGTCTTGCAGCAACTTCTTTATCTTCTAAGGATTCACCGAATACTATTAAGTCAAATTTATATTTTTTATAACATTCAGAAATTGCACTTGTAAATGCCTCTAAATCATAATTTATTAAATTTATATTAGTAACCAAGATTAATTTATTAACTGGTGCAAGCTTAAAGCTTTCTATTATATCATCTTTATAAAAATATTTGAAAAGTATAAGAAATATTTCATCATCTTTTTTCTTTAATTTATTTATTTTTACCAATAATCTATTTAATGATGCTATATCTTTAGAAAAGCAAGCGATCTTCATTTTAAATTGTTAATTATTAAATCACATAATTTATCTGCTAAATCATCATATGAATTATATTCAATAAGTTTAGGCTTTCGTTGATTTAAAACTTTCACACTTAGAGTCTTCGTTTTGTTGGTTATAGCCTTGATTCCAAGAAAATTTGCATCCCAAATCTTTACTTCCTTAGGCTTAAAATCCCGAATAGGCCTAGCATTATAAGCTAGCGCATCTAACATGCTAACCACAAGCGGCATACGAGCTTCTTTAACATATAAATCACCATAATAAACGCATTCACAAACTATTCTGCTATCTTCAGACCATGCTTTGATTGCTCTAGAAATATGGGGTAAATTAAGCTTTTCTGCTATCAAATAAGGCAAAATCCAATCACTTGTATCTTGAGAAAATTCACCGAACATTAAGACATCAAAAGGTTTTGATTTCCTTATAGCAGCTAATAAAACTTCAGACTTTGCAAATACATCTATATTTGAAAATAATGGGTCGGTAATTAAATAGGCTTCAGTGGCTCCATACAATTCATTTAAATAAGGAATAAATTGTTTATCTCCTATCGAAAATACCACTACATCCCCTCCTCTAAGTTTTATAATCTTAGAGGCCTCAGCTAAAGCGACTTTTTCTGAAGCGTTTATGCTAAATCTGTATGCTTGATTTAATTCGCCAATCGCAATAGGTTTTACAAATACTGCAATTCTCATTATTCAATAGAATAAGTCAAGTTTTTTAAATTTAGCATTCAAAATTGATTGGTGAACTACGATTATTTAATACCTCTAGTGAAAAGATGGGTTGCAGGTAAAACTTTAGATGAAGCTTTGATCGTTGCAAGACAAGCAAATATGAAAGGCTATTATGTCGTTTTAAATTATCTAGGTGAAGAGATCACAGATGAAAAGCAAATCAGGCATACCGTCCTCGAATATAAAAAAATAATAGATGTAATAAGAAGGGAAAAAATAAATGCTGCCATAGCTTTGAAATTAACTCAATTGGGATTATCATTAAATGAAAGTCTATGTGAAGATAATTTAAATGAAATAGTCAAGTATGCTAAAAATAACAAGCTTACTGTTTGGATAGATATGGAAAACTCTAAATATACAGATAAAACAATAAAGATCTACTTGGAATTTTTGAAAGAATACGATGAAATCGGTGTAGCAATACAGGCATATCTGAAAAGAGGTTTTGAACTTGCGAAATTAGTAGCAGCAAATGATGGAATGATAAGATTAGTAAAAGGAGCCTATAAGGAACCTAGTTCAATAGTTTATACTTCGAAAGAGGAAATTAACAGAAACTTTAATGAAATAATGCAATACTTATTCGAAAAAAGGATAAGATTGGAATTAGGGACTCATGATGAAAAACTTGTTTACAATGCTATAAAGCTCATTCTCAAAACAAAGCATAATATAGAATTCGCTTTTTTAAGAGGGATAAGGAACGATTTAAAGAGCTGGTTAGTGAAAGAAGGATTCAAAGTTGTAGAATATATTCCTTACGGGCCTTCTTGGAAAGATTATGTATATCGAAGAATAAGAGAGAAAAGATCCAATATTTTATTGGCTCTTACTTCTATATTTACCAAGTAATCTTTTACAGGAATTGCAGTATCTATAAGATTTTCTATCAGTATCCTCAATTGAATTGCTGAAATACATTACACATGATTTATTTTTACAATGACTTAATCCTAGCATATGACCTAATTCATGCATAACTTCTTTTTTTAATCTTTCTTGAAATAGAACAGGATCATCTTCTAAGCCATAAAAACTTTGCTTTAGTCTAGCTGTCGAAACTATTCCTTTGTTTGTATATGCAACACCAAAACAATAGTTAAAAGCTGGCACGAATATGTCTTCATCAATAATTAAAAGATAATAATCATTTCCAGATTCACCGAATAAATCAAAGAGTTTTAAGGCGTTATACTGATTTCTCTCCTTATTGAAGGCTGGCTTCAAGTCAAGCTTTATTTTATCAAATAGAATTTCTACATCACCGATTTCTTCTTTTATGATTTCTTTTAATTCTTCATATATCATGTTTGTTGAATAAATGTGTATCCTCATGGCATCCAGTTGCTTTCTTTAACTACATAATCTTTTATTTCATTAACCTTCATAAATAACCAATTGCCATTATAAATCGCTAGGACGGCTTCTCTTTGCTTATATGCATCAAACAAGTCAAGCCATTCAAATAATCTTTTGACTTGAACGCTTTTCACTTTATTCTTTTTATACTTAACCTCAAATATTGCAATTCTATCAGCCTTGGTAGCTATTACATCAATAACGCTTGCAGGAACCCTTTTACTTTTCCAACCTTTTTGTTTCAAATATTCTACTAGCTTTCTCTCATATCTTTTTCCTTTAGATCTAGCTGACATTTAAATGACAAGATATAATTATGATTTATAATATGAAAATTAAGGTCTTAGAAAATAAGTATGATCCCGTAGCAATAGAAGAAAATGTATTCAAATTTTGGTCAGAGCACGATATATATAAAAAGATAAAAAACAAGAATAAAGGAAAAGCGAAATTTTATTTTCTTGACGGGCCGCCTTACGTAACAAATCCAATTCATGTAGGAACAGCATGGAACAAAATAATCAAAGATTCATATTTGCGATACTTTAGAATGAAAGGATATGATGTCTGGGATATACCTGGCTTCGATATGCATGGTCTTCCTATCGAAGTACAAGTTGAACAATTACTGAAGATAAAAACTAAGAAAGATTTAGAAAAGTTTGGAATCGATAAATTCATTTTTGAATGTAAAAATTATGCTTTAAAAAATCTTTCAATACAGGAGAAACAGTTCAAAGAACTTGGAGTCATGATGGATTGGGAAAACGCCTATATGACGATCAAAAATGAATATATAGAAGGAGTATGGTATTTCATAAAACGCGCTCATGAAAAGGGTTTATTGTTTAAAGGAAACCAAGTAGTTCATTGGTGTCCTAGGTGTGAAACTGTCTTAGCTGGATATGAAGTTGCTGAGGGATATAAAGAAAAAGAGGATCCTTCAATATATGTTAAATTCAAATTAGTTGATGAAAATGCATACATATTAATTTGGACAACGACACCATGGACATTACCTTCTAACGTAGCAGTAGCAGTGCATCCTAAGGAAGATTATGTTTATGCGATGGATGAAAGTGGAGATGTCTTAATACTTGCTGAAAAAAGACTAGAAGCAGTTGAAGAAGAAACAGGTAAAAAGCTTAAAGTCTTGAAGAAAATTAAAGGTTCAGAGCTTCAAGGAAGAAAATACATAATGCCCTTAGAAGCTATTCTAAAAGTACAGAAGCAGATTGAACACAAAATAGTTACCAGTGAAGAATTCGTTACAACGCTTGAAGGTACAGGCTGTGTTCATATGGCTCCTGGACATGGTATAGAAGACTTTCAATTAGGTAAAATTTATGGTCTTAAAGTATTATCGCCTGTAGATGCTTCAGGAAAATTTGAAGAAGAAATTGAAAGATATGCTGGAATGTATGTATTTGAGGCTAATGATTTAATAATCCAAGATTTAAAGTCTCTGAATGCTCTATTTTATGCTGGAAAAATAACGCATAGATATCCGCATTGTTGGAGATGTAAGAATCCTTTAATTTTAAGACTTTCAGATCAATGGTTCTTAGACGTTCCAAAAATAAAGGATATTTTGATTGAAGAAGCAAGAAAAATAAATTGGGTTCCTTCTGGATCTTTAGAAAACAGAGTCATACCTTGGCTTTCAAATGCTCATGAATGGGCTTTGAGCAGACAAAGATACTGGGGCATACCTTTGCCTATTTGGATATGCGAAAATTGTGGACATATTCAAGTAATAGGTTCATTACAAGAACTTTTAAGCAAAGCAATAAAATTGCCTTCTTCAGATATAGACCTTCATAAACCTTGGGTTGATGGTGTTGAAATAAAATGCGAAAAATGTGGTTCAAATTCAAAAAGGATACCAGATGTGCTAGACGTATGGGTTGATTCAGGAGCGGCTTCATGGTCTAGCTTAGGTTATCCTGGAAAATTTGAGAACTTCAATCGTTTATTCCCTGCAGATTTGATTATAGAAGGACCTGATCAAATAAGAGGTTGGTTTTATAGTTTGCTAGTTACTGGTGTTGTAACAATTGACAAAGCTCCTATGAGGAATGTATTGATTCATGGTTGGTCTCTGGATGAAACAGGTAGAGCAATGCATAAGAGTCTAGGAAATGTAATCAATCCAGAAGATGTAATCCCAAAATTCGGAAGAGATACGCTTCGAATATATGAACTTTCTAATACTACATGGGAAGATTTGAAGTTTTCGATGTCGAAGTTACAAGAATATTTCAAGATCGTTAATATAATTTGGAATACCTTCTATTTTTGTTCATTATACATGAATATCGATGCATTTGATCCTAAAAAATTCAAGGCTTTTGAATATCTAGAGCCTGAAGATGTATGGTTAATAAACAGAATAAATGAAATAAAAGCGAAAGTAGATGAGGCTTTCTCTAAATTTGAATCATTTGAAGCATTGAGACTGCTTTTAAACTTCATCATAGAAGATGTAAGCAGATGGTATATTAGATTAATAAGAAGAAGGGTATGGATAGAGAAAGAAGATCCTAGCAAAGATGCTGTTTATTATACTTTATACAAATCACTAAGAGATTGGCTAATCATGTTTGCTCCATTTGCACCTTTCATATCTGAGGCTATATATCAAAAAGTCTTTAGAGAAATTGAAGAACAAGAAAGTATTCATCTGATGGAATGGCCGTCGATGGAAAAGTTTGATGAGAACGCATTAAAAGAAATGGAAGTGATAAGAGAAATAGTTTCTAAATCTTTCTCGCTTAGAATGAAGAAAGGAGTGAAGTTAAGAAGACCGGTTATGAGGACTATTATAATACCTAAAGATGAATATGTAGAAGCAATCATAAACAAATATTCAAAGTTAATAAAAGACCAACTGAATACGAAAGAACTACAAATAGAAAAAGATGAAAGCAGAATAGAGAATATCAAAAAATTATTAGCTAAAGTCAACTATGAAATAGCAGGCCCGGTTCTTAAAGGAATGCTCAATAAATTTATTAACTACTTGAAGAGCGCAGATACAAAAAGTTTGAAAAGAATACTTGAAGAAAAAGGAGAAATAACGATAGAGATTGATAATAAACCTTTAAAGATTAGCAAAGATATGTTGAGTTTTTATGAGGAATTAGAAGAAGGATATGGAAGCATAGATACAATGTATGGAAAAATATTCATTGACTTCAGAATAACTACAGAAATCGCAGCAGAAAGTTTAGCGAAAGAGATCGTTAGAAGAATACAAATGATGCGAAAAATAGCAAATCTTAATGTCACAGATAAAATAAAAGTTCAAATCAAGGTTCCTTCTGAAGAAGAAGAGGCGTTAATTAAACTCAAATATGATTACATAAAAAATGAAACGCTTTCTGAAGAAATCGAGATTAATTCTAAAGAGATCGAGATGAAAGGTATTTTAATCAGAGACTGGGAAATTGATGATGAAACGTATATTATTTCAATCGATAAGATAACAAAAGTTTAAGTAAATGCAAAGTTAATCTTTGCATGCCCATGCACGCAGCAATTATTGATCATAATACGACTCCTACGTATACTAGTTTAAGTATTTTAAGAGCTCTTAAACAAAGATCGCATCATGCATATTATTTACCTATTGATAAGCTTTCGTGCATAATCACAAATAACGGAGTAGAAGTAAGATTCCAAGATAAAGCTTTAAAAATAATCGATTGCTTTTTTTTAAGAGCTATTGGAAATATCTTGAATTCTGAGAGATTTGAATATCGAATAAATTTATTAAAAAGCTTAGAAAGTATGAAAAAGGTTATAATAAATCCTGTTACGGGATATTTAAATGCTAGAAACAAATTCAGTTGTCTAAGTCTGTTGGCTTCTAAAAATATTAACGTTCCTGAAACATTGATAACCGAAAATGAATTCATAGCTTATGAATTCATTAAGAAAATGGGTAAATGTGTAGTTAAACCAATGATGGGCTCACGAGGTATTGGAAGCTTTTTGGTAGAAGATGCAGACATTGCATTTAGAAGACTTCAAGAATTGAGGGAAAAAGGATATGCGTTATATATTCAAAGATATGTGAATAAGCCTGGAAGAGATCTGAGAGTCTTTGTCGTAGGCGATGAAGTTATTGGAGGTATGGCTAGGGAATCAGATAATTGGAAGACAAATGTTTATCAAGGCGCTAAAGGAAGACTTATTGAAATTAGTGGTGAACTTGAAAGATTAGCTGTAAAAGTAAATAAAGAACTAGGTCTCTTATATAGCGGAATAGACATAGCTGAAGAAAATGGAAGATACTATATTTTAGAAGTTAACGCATCTCCTATTTGGGTAGAATTCCAAAAAGTAACTCAAATAAATCCTGCAGAAAAAATCATTGATCTTGCGGAAAAAATCATAAAAAATAATGGTTAAAAGGAGAAAATTTCTGAAATTTCCATAGGATATTATCATTTATATTAATTTCAGAAAACTACCTTTGAAATGATAACAAGCATATATCTCGCAAATGTAGTTGCATGGATACTAATATTTGCAATTGTAGCAATATTGGTACAGAGGAAATTAGGTGTTCTGGGATTCACAATAGGAGTAGGCGGAACATTAATGGTTTTATTTTCAGTGTTGCAAGATGCCTATGACTTAGGACCTACTTTCTTAGCCTATTTTCCTCTAAATGCATATAGCATACCACTAGGAATTGCTACACCAGGCTTGATTACTGCACTATTCGCATTGGTAAGCTTCTTATCAACATTCTTCATAGAGAGAGAATTCTACAAAGGAGCAACAAGGAACTACTAAAACAACCTTAATAATTTTTTTCTTCAATTATTTTTCATGCCTTTTAAAATCAAAGATATAAATTTAGCAGATAAAGGCGAACTGGATATTTCTTGGGCTTCGTCAAGGATGCCAGTATTAAACTTAATAAAAAGAGAATTCGAAGAAACGAAACCTCTTAAATCTTTAACTATAGGAGCTTGCTTACATGTTACAAAAGAAACAGCAGTTTTAGCATTGACTCTTAAAGCTGGAGGAGCAGATGTATATCTTGCGGGTTCGAATCCATTATCAACACAAGATCATGTAGCTGCAGCGCTTGTAAAAAAAGGGATTAATGTTTTCGCTTGGAGAAAACAAACAACTGAAGAATATTATTGGTGTATTGAACAAGTTATTGCTTCGAATCCTGTTATAACTCTTGATGACGGTGCAGACTTAACTGCTGAAATTCATAAAAAAAGAATAAAAGTTAAAGGAGGCACTGAAGAAACAACTACAGGAGTTATAAGACTTAGAGCACTTGAAAGGAGCGGAGAATTAAGATATCCTATAATAAGCGTTAATGATGCTTATACTAAATTCTTATTCGATAATAGATATGGAACAGGGCAAAGCACGATAGATGGTATAATGAGAGCAACTTCTACGTTGATCGCTGGTAAAAAATTCGTAGTATGCGGATACGGATGGGTTGGAAGAGGAATAGCATTAAGAGCAAAAGGAATGGGTGCAGAAGTTATAGTAACAGAAGTGGATCCCATAAAAGCATTGGAAGCTGCGATGGATGGATATAGGGTAATGAGCTTAAAAGAAGCTTCAAGAATAGGAGACATTTTCGTCACTGCAACAGGAGACATAAATGTGATAAGAAGAGAACATTTCGAATCAATGAAAGATGGTGCAATATTAGCTAATGCAGGACATTTCAATGTCGAAATTTCGATTAAAGATTTGGAAGAGCTCAGTGTTGCTAAGAGAGAAATTAGGGAAAACGTTACTGAATATACTTTAAAGGGAGGAAATAGAGTTTATCTTTTAGCTGAAGGAAGACTTGTAAATTTAGCCTGCGCAGAAGGACATCCTAGTGAAGTTATGGATTTATCCTTTTCACTTCAAGCTTTATCTGTTAAATATCTCGCAGAGCATGCTGATAAACTAGAGATTAAAGTACATAGAGTACCTTATGAGATAGATCGCAGAGTTGCAGAATTGAAACTGAAAAGCTTGGGAATTGAAATCGATAGTTTAACTAAAGAACAAGAAGAATATCTCAAAAGTTGGACAATTGGGACTTAATTTAAAAGAATTTTTGTAAACTCTCTGAATCTCTTATAAACTTTTTTATGCTCTTCCAAGATTTTCTCATTTCTTGAGGAATGAAATTCTTTGAAAGGCACTCCTTTAAGAATGCTAAGGTTCTAGGATCACTAGGATAACCTGAGCCAAAATTTCCGTATTTTTCATGCAATATCTTTATTTCTTTATCTCTTTCTACTTTAGCTATTATCGATGCAGCTGAAACTTCTAAATATTTTTGATCAGCTTTAATTTCGCAAATTATTTCGAAATCTCTTTTTAGATGTTTCTTCAACAATTCAAGATATTTCTGAGTGTTTCGCATTGGAGAATCGATATAGACTTTTTCAGGTTGCAATTCTTCAATGATTTTAGCCATGTATTTTGCTTCGAGACCTGTGATTTTCAATGAAGAAAGTACAGCTTCATCTATTTCCTTAGCATCTATTTTATAGATTTTATATGAGAGCGATAAATTCAATATTTTGGAGTAAAGCTCTTCTCTTTTCGAAGGCGAAAGTAGCTTTGAATCCTTAACTCCTAATTCTTTGAGCTTAAATAAATTGGATGAATCAAAACATATACCTGCTATTACCATCGGTCCTATTAGCGGGCCTCTTCCAGCTTCATCTATTCCAAGCGTTATCATAAAATAATTTGAGCTTTATTTTAGATAAAACAATGCTATGGAATAAAGAAACTGCAAAAAAGATCTATGAAATATTGAAAAAAGAATATAAAATAGAAATTGAGGATTATGTTTCACTTTGGGCTTATGTTACTTATAAAGATCCTTTTAAAGTTTTGATAGCTACAATCCTTTCACAAAGCTCAACTGATAAAGCAGCTTTGAAATCCTTTAAAAGACTAAATGAAAAGATTGGGATCGAACCTGAGAATTTAGCAAAAGCAAGCATAGATGATATCAGAGAAGCGATTAAGGAATCAGGATTGCAAAATCAGAAAGCGATAGCTATCAAAGAAATTGCAAAGAGACTTAGAGACATTAACCTGAAAGAATTGTTAGAAAAAGATCTAAAGAATGCTAGAGAAAAGCTAATGGAGCTTCCTAAAATAGGATATAAAACTGCAGATGTTGTGCTTGCAACTTTTAATAAAAACATATTACCAGTTGATACGCATATTGAAAGGGTATCGAAAAGATTAGGTATTGTAAGAAAGGAAGCAAAATATGAAGAAATAAGAAAAGCTTTAGAAGAAATCTTTCCTCAAGAAACATGGCATGATATTCATCTTTTATTCATAGCCCATGGTAGGAAAATATGCAAAGCCAAAAATCCATTATGCAATTCGTGTAAATTATTCGAATATTGCGAATACCCAAAAACACAAATAAGAGTTTAGTTAATAAAGATTGAGGATGAACGTCCTGAACCCTGATATAAGATGATGAATGCTGGTATTGCTGAACTACTTTTTTATGGATTTAACAAGATTTGTCGAAATTTCATCAATCCTGGATTTACACTTCTCAAATAGTGAATGATAAATTGAAAGAGAAGAAATCAAAGCCTCATTTTTATCAAGCTTGTTCATCTCGATCAACTTCATTTTATCTTCAACCATTTTTCTCGTAGCAGGAGTTACGAGTCTTTCATCTACAGATTTAAGCGCCTCTATAAGAGAAATTCCAAGAGCCGTAGGTTTAAAAACGCCCTTTTGTTTTATTGCAAATCCTCTTTCAACTATCAGAGATGGAAATATTGCTCTCGTAGCATCGGTTCCTATACCATGTTTCTCCATTAAATCTAACAATTCAGATTCGCTCAATCTACTTGGAGGCTTTGTTTCATCTTCTATGAGCTTGATCTCAATTATTTTTACCTTCTCTCCCTGAATCAGAATAGGCATTTTCTCTTCCTTTGGCTTAAAATAATCGTAAAGTGAAAGAAAGCCTTCCTTTTTTATATACTTTCCTTCGCTTCTAAATATTAGATTAGATAAAATTAATTCTGCTTTTTGATATACAAGAATAGCATCATCCATGAAAGCATTCGCTACGAAGCGCTTTGCAATATAATCCCAAATAGGTTTAGCAGCGTCTCTAGCCTTATAAGGCGAAATGGGATAAATGGGAGGATGAGCACCATCATCTTGATCTCCGTTTCTAGGATTTACGCTACCATTAATTTTTAAGCTACCTAATATTCCAGATTGTCTCACAGCTAATAATGGAGAAAAGAAATCGAAATCAGATCTGTATTTATTAGTATCAGTTCTTGGATAAGATATATATCCTTCAGAATAGAGTTTTTCCATTATTGATAAAATTTTTGAAGCAGAAAGCTTTGTTATCTTAGTCAAGTCTTTCAAGGCATCGTCAGTCCTCAATGGAAGAGGACGTTGAATTATTTTCAAATCCTCTGAATAATCCTTAACAATAGTATAGAATGAAGATTTTATTTTATTGTATAATTCAATCGCAGCTTGTCTATTTTTTATATGATCGCTATACGCCTTGAATTTTATACCGTCTTTTTCTAGAGTTAACCTTAGATACCAATATTTTTCAGGTTTGAAATTTTGGATTTGTTTTTCTCTTTCAACAATAAAATACAAAGTGCATGTTTGACATGATCCCCAGCTTATCAATCCTTTATAACCCTTCTTACTACTCTCCAAAGTCAATAAGCGAGTAAAAGATGCCCCTGTTATTAAATCGAAGTCTCTACGAAAGATAGCTTTATCTACCCATTTCCAATTCAAATCGTTTTCAAGATTAGCCCAAGCTCTTTTGAATTCAGATTTGCTAACAGAATTAAAACGCATTCTATAGAATTTTGCCAAAGGACCTCTAACAGATCTGTATATCGAAAGTATTTCGAAACCTATTAACTCTCCTTCATGATCGTTATCCGTTGCAATTACTAAGACTCCTTGATATGTCCTGAAAATCTTTTGTAAGTTATTGTAAGCTTCCTTATCTCTAATCACTGTCACTACTTTGCTTATTTTGAATATCTCAGAAGGATCGACTTGATTCCAGTTTCTAAAGCTTAAAGGTAGATCTGCTTCGAAAACATGACCGCGAACGCTGGTTACTACAGCATTTATTTTCATACTTGTGAAGAAAGATCTTAAGGCTTTAGCTACACTTCCTTTTTCTGCAACTATTATATATAAACTCATTTTCTGAGCACTCTTAATCCCTTTGAAATACAACCATATTTAGGACTGAAATAGGAGGTGAAAATTAAGTTGAACAATGAAATGAATAATAAGAAATATCCTGCAATCATTGAATGCTTCATTAATAAATAAATAGCTGGTATGAAAGGCATAAGCATACTTGCTAATGGACCTGCAAAATACATGATCGCAAAACCTAGTTTTGATGCCTTACTCTTCTTCCTATTAATTTTTATTCCGAAAGTTATAGCTAATAATCTTATTCTTTCAGGAATCCAGCTTATTCTAATCAAATTCGAAAAACCTATGTAATAGTAAGAAAAACGAATGCCTAATATGTTTCCAAATATGAGATGAAAAAGGTCATGCGCACTGTACCAAAGCAGTACCCAAGAAATTAAACCGAGTATTAAATCGATTATAGCATTTAGAGGAAGTAATATTAGAATAACAAGTGCGAAAATAGTTAGAAATGCCAATAAAGAAGTACCTTTAACCAAATCAATCTGCAAAGGATTAATGAATATTGGATTGCTTTCTTTTCCGAATATTTTCAAAAGTGATTGATTTCTATAATTTATTATCCTTTCAATAACTTTCCTGGCGAAAAAATCTCCAATAAAGCCCAATTTTGTTTCAAATTCGATTTCATCTATCATCAGCAGTTCTTTTCCTTTTTCTACGATTCTATGAACATTTATCCATTTTTTGAATAAAGGTCCTCTTAATTCATCGATAATTAATTCATATTTTCTAGTTTCCTTTATGATTAGATCAAAATTGAAGAATTGACCAAGAAGATATATTTCAACAGAATAACGATCATCTTGCTTTCTTACTTTTGCTTTTAATTGCTTAGGATAAACTTTTTCTATATTTAAAGGATCAGAAAGAAAAAGGAAAAGATCTTCTTTATTTACGCCTTCAAGCTTAAGTTCACTTTTCAGCAACATTAGTCTTCCTTCTTACATATAGATATCCGTTTATTACTTTAACCTCGTAAATTGGCTCATCTTCTAACGGTTCAACGAATTCTGCTTTTCCAGTTTCTAAATCCCAAATTGAACCATGGCCTGCACATTTAATTTTCGTATCTATCAATTCTCCTTCCGATAAATCCCATTCTTCATGTTTACAATATGCGTAAATTCCATAGAACTTACCTTTAACGTTTGCTATTACAATTTCTTCGCCATCTACTTCTGTCTTCACCAGTTGTCCTTCTTTGACATCGCTAGCTTTTAAATTTGTTTTCTTGAATCCTTCCATAATTTTTTGTGGTCTAAATTCTATTTATTTTATTTCTCAAATATGAAGAAATTTCTGCAACGCGCAGAGATTCTTTCACATCATGAACTCTAGCTATGTTTGCTCCATTCATAATAGCAATTGAAAGTATAGCTAAAGAACCTTCAAGCCTTTCTTCAGGAGGTAAGTTTAGTATTTTACCTATAAAAGATTTCCTTGAAGCACCTATTAAAATAGGTCTTCCGAGGCATTTTAATTCATTAAGTCTTAATATCAAGGCTATGTTATGACCCAAAGATTTGCCAAAGCCAATACCTGGATCTATGATGATCTTATCTTCCTTCAAACCCATAATTTTAGCATAATGAATCTTAGTTCTTAGTGAACGCAAAACATCGCTTACCACATCTTCATAAATTATTGGTTCTTTTTGCATGATTGAAGGATTCCCTCTTATATGCATGATAACGATAGGAACATCATAATTCTTAGCAACTTCGAACATTTTCTCATCAGCAATGAGACCGCTTATATCGTTGATCATAGAAGCACCGCAAACAATAGCCTCTTCAGCGACTTTACTTTTGTAAGTATCGACTGAAATAGGAACGTCGAATTCTTTGCTAGCATATTTAATCAAAGGTATGACTCTTCTCAATTCTTCTTCAACAGAAATTCTCAAAGAGCCAGGTCTTGTAGATTCGCCGCCGATATCGATGATATGTGCTCCTTCCTTATAGCATTGCTCCAATCTTTTCTTCGCTTTTTCAAAGTCTAAATACAAACCGCCATCATAGAAAGAATCTGGAGTAACATTGATTATAGCCATGATGTAAACTTTCTTTTCAAAATCAAATACTCTATTACCTATTCTCATTGAAGGAGGATAACTTAAATAGTTCTTGAAAGCCTGCTTTATCTTCTTAATTATCTCCTCATTTTCTTCTAATGTAACTATATAATCTTCTAAAAGATCTTCAATTAAAACTGTAATCTTATGATCAAATTTCTCTATTAATTTTATATTTTTAAAATACTTTGTAATAATTGGAAGATTTTGCTCTTCAATTTCTTCAATTTTAATATTAAACCTTTTATTATATGAAGTTATTGAAATATTACTCATCTTATATTGACGGGATCGCTTACAGACAAATCGTCCACTTCTTCATTAAACAAGAACTCTCTTGCTTCAGCAACAGTAAATACAGAACCGGTGATTAAGATAGGAAGATTATAGTTGCTTAGAGCGAAATTCACAGCCTCCTTTACATCTTTAATTAAAATAGAAGGTATATTCAAGCCTAAATCAACGACTGCTTTTTTCAGTAATTCATTATTTACCGCTCTTGACATAACTTTGTGCTCACAAAATATAAATTTCTCTGTTATTTCAGATATATTTTTAATCATGCTTCTATAATCTTTATCGCTTGATATACTCATAATAACAATAAATTTTTCTTTGAAATTATCTTTCAAAAAATTGCATAAGGATTGAATTGCGAAAGGATCCTTTGCACAATCTAAAATTATGATGTTGTTACTATTATTTACAAATTCCAATCTTCCTGGAAAATAGATTCTTTTTAAGGTATCTCTAATCAACGAGTCTTTAAAATCATAACCTAGCATATGAAGAAGTTCAAATATGCATAAGGCTACAGAACAGTTATTGAATTGATGATAACCTAGCATAGAAGTTTCTAACTCTTTAAATTCTGAATTCAAACCAAAGTAGTTGAAAATATTTGATTTCAAATCACTTTTCAATATTTCAAATCTTACATCAGCATTTTTTTCATCACTTACTTTTATCAACTCGCATCCTATGCATGAACATTCTTTTTCAACTATTTTAGTAGCATTTTCATTGGTTTTTCCTAATACGAGATAAGCATCTTTTCTTGCAATTCCTACTTTATTCCAAGCTATTTCTTCATAAGTATTTCCCAAAATGTTGGTATGCTCAAGATATACTGTTGTAATTGCAGATATACAAGGATTAAGAACATTTGTGGCATCATAGCGGCCTCCTATCCCTACTTCATAAACGCAAATATCTACATTTTCTTCAAGGAAATACAACATGGATAATGCAGTGGTGAATTCAAAAAATGTAGGATGATAATCGCTATTTTGAATTTTATCATAAAGAAAATTAGCAATATCGAGCAGTCTTTCTTTGCTTATTTCTTTCGAATTAATCGCTATCCTTTCAGTATATCTATGAAGATGAGGTTTCATGAATCTACCTGTTTTATAACCATGGGCTTCAAGTAGCTTTGATAATAGAAATGTAACTGAGCCTTTTCCACCGCTGCCTGTAATTAAAACACAGTTGATTTTTTCATGTGGATTGTCAATGAGCTTTAATAGCTTCCTTATGTTATCAACTCCATAGCTCATCCCGAATCTTTTTAAATTATATAGCCAGTTCAAAAATTCTGCGTAGTTTTCGAATCTAGCCATTAATGTCTAAAACATCTTATACCAGTAAATATTAAAGCAATTCCATGTTCGTTTGCAGCATCTATTATTTCATTATCTCTTATAGAACCGCCAGGCTCTATTATTGTAGTTATACCTTTGTTTGCTGCTAGGTCAATACTATCTCTAAAAGGAAAGAAGCCATCAGATGCCAATACAGCACCATTTGCTTTTTCACTTGCTTTTTCAAGAGCTATTTTTGTTGAATAAAATCTATTTGGTTGTCCAGATCCAATTCCTAAAGTCATTTCATTCTTCGCAACTACTATCGCGTTTGAAAATACATGCTTAACTACTTTCCATGCAAACAGAGCATCTTTTATTTCTTCTTGATTTGGTTTTTTGTTCGATACAAATTTCATTTCATGAACTTCGATATCTTTTAAATCTCTTTCTTGGATCAATATACCATTTACGACATCTCTTATGTTGTAACCTTTTTTTAATTTAATACCTAAGTTAGCAACTTTAATCAAGCGAGTTTTTTTCTTTTTATTTAATATTTTAAAAGCTTCTTCATCGAAATCTTTAGCAATTATCAAATCAAAGAAGTAATTATAAATAATTTCTGCAAGCTCTTTATCTATTATAGAGCTAATCCCTAAAACTCCTCCGTATGCTGATTGAGGATCTGATGAATAAGCTTTTAGAAAAGCATCTTTAGCATTTTGACCCCTCGCAACCCCGCAGGGGCTTGTATGTTTTATTATCGCACAGTGATTTTCTCCCAAATCGCCTAATAAGCAAATTACTCTATTTAAATCAAGGAAGTTATTATAAGATAATTCGCCTTTCAGAATTTCATATTCAAGTTGTTCATCAGTAGAATATTTAAAGAAATAAGCTTTTTGATGTGGATTTTCACCATATTTTAATTTTATTCCATCTTTTAAAAATAAAAATAAAGAAACATCGTTTGTCAATTTTTCATAAAAATATGAAAAAGCTCTTGCTTCATAATTTATTAAATATTCAAAAGCCTTAATTGCTAATTTTTTCTTTGTTTCATATGTTATTTCATTTTTTTCTTTTATCTCTTTTATTATATCTATGCAATCTTTCTCATCAATTATTATCGTAACATATTTGAAATTCTTGATTGCAGAATTCACCAAAGCTCTTCCTCCTATATCTAAAGAACTTAAAAATTCATCTAAACTTTCGAATGAAGTTTCATAAAAATTCAAAGCAATCAAATCAATAAGACCTACGTTGCTTATTTGCTCAAGCTCTTCTTTATTTTCCCTATTGCACAAAATCATTGCATGGATCAATTGATTTAAAGTCTTGACTTTTTCATGCATTAAGCTTTGAAAGCCAGTCAATATGCTTGTTGATGAAGCATTTATTCCATTTTCTTTCAAAAATCTCAAAGTCCCTTCAGTTGCTATTATTGAAAAACCCTTATCGATTAATATTCTAGCCAGATCAACGAATTCTTTGGATTTTTTGGACAAGGAAAATAAAGCATAACGTTTCATAGCTATTATGCTCAAATTTACGTTAAAAATTTGATCGAAAGATTAAATTCCATGATGATTATTTAAAAATTGTGGAATTGAAATTGCTTAGAAGAGGAAAAGTTAAAGATGTTTATGAATTAGATGAGAAAAGGCTCATGTTCATTTTTTCGGATAGAGTTTCAGCTTTTGATGTCGTTCTTCCTTCAGTTATACCCATGAAGGGTTATGTATTGTTAAAATTCTCGCAGTTTTGGTTTAATTATTTAAATTATCCAAATCACATGCTCGAAGTTAAAGAACCGAATATTATGATAGTTAAAAAACTCAAAATGATTCCTTTAGAATTCATTGTAAGAGGTTACATATACGGTTCATTATATGAAAGACTTCTAAAAAGAGAAATCGAATTAGATGTCGAACCAGTATTAGCTAGAAAGCTTAAAGAACCATTTTTTGAAACCACAACTAAATATGAAGAGAAGGATGTACCTATTTCAAAAATAGAAGCGATTAAAAGAGGATGGATAAGCGATGAAGAGTATGAATTTTTGAAAAAAACATGCATCGAGTTATATAATAAAATGTATGAACGTGCTCTAAATGCAGGTTTTATCCTAGCTGATATAAAATTCGAATTCGGTAAAGATGAATACGGAAATATATTATTGGCTGATAGCATAGGTCCAGATGAGTTTAGATTATGGCCTAAAGAAAAATATCAAGAAGGAAGAATTCAAGAAAGCTTCGATAAACAACCAATTAGAGATTGGCTAATAAAAATAGGCTATAGAGATAAATTGGAAGAAGCTAGAAAGCTTGGAATGAAAATACCTGATCCTCCACCTTTACCTGAATGGTTGATTGAAGAAGTTAAAAAGAGGTACGTTGAGGCTTATGAAAGGATCAGCGGTCAAAAAATTACCTAGAACATATAAAGAAGCAGGAGTAGATATAAAAGCAGTCAAAGAAGTCCATGAAGAACTAGGGAATATATTTAAAGCTAAAGAAGAGTATTCAGAATTTAAACCACTACTTCAAATAGGACATTATGCTGGAGTAGTTGAATATGGAGAACATTGTTTTGCTTTGCATGTTGACGGTGTAGGTACGAAGATATTAGTAGCCCAAATGATGAACTATTTCGAACCAATAGGTTATGATTGCGTAGCTATGGGAGTTAATGATATAATTTGCATAGGAGCCAAGCCTGTAGCCTTCTTAGATTATTTAGCAGTTGAAAAAGTGAACAAAAAACTAATAACTCAAATAGCAAAGGGAATAAGCAAAGCTGCGGAAGAAAGTGGAGTTTATGTTATAGGAGGAGAAACAGCAATAATGCCAGAGATAATTAAAGGCGCGAGGAAACAAATAGGTTTCGATCTGGTTGGGATGACGTTTGGTTATTTAAAGAAGCATGAATTGATCGATGGAAGCAAGATAGCTAAAGACGATGTGATCATTGGCTTAGAAAGCAGCGGACTTCATAGTAATGGATATACTTTAGCAAGGAAGATATTGCTTGAAAAATATAGCTTAACAGAAAAGATACCAGAGCTAGGCGGTATTTTAGGTGAAGAATTATTGAAGCCAACTAAAATATATGTCAAGCCAATTCTTGAAGCAAAAGCTGAAATTCCAATTAAAGGAATTGCACATATAACAGGAGGTAGCTTTACGAAGCTTCTCAGACTTGCTAAGAACAAGAAGATTGGATTTTTGCTCGATAAGTTCCCACCTATGCCTGCAATATTTAGATTGATAATGAAGACTGGAAAAATATCGATTGCTGAAATGTTCAGAACATTCAATTGCGGAATTGGAATGTGTGTGATTTTAGATAAAAAATACGCTGAAAGAGCGCTAGACATCTTCTCCAAACATAAGATTAAGGCAAGCATAATTGGAAGAGTTATTGATAACTACGGAGTATACGTAAAATATAAAGGTAGAAAATTAGTTATTGCCTAAAGAAATGATAAAAGAACATTGTGGTGTAGTAGGAGCTTATTTTCTAAATCATAAAGATCCTTCACAAGTAATTTACAATGCACTTATTTCTTTGCAACATAGAGGACAGGAATCGTTTGGTATTGCTTCATTATTAGGAAATGAAATACTTGTTAGCAAAGAACTCGGTCTTGTCAATTATAAATTGATTAAAGAGAATTTAAGAGAACAAACAAACAAAGTTATAGCCCATGTGAGATATTCAACGACTGGAGATACTACGCTAGAAGATGCTCAGCCTTCATATTGTGAAAATTCTAATTTAAAGATTGCATTGTGCTTCAATGGAAATATCGTAAATTTTATGGAGCTTAGAAAGAAGCTAAAAGAAAAAGGATATTTGTTTAAAGGAAATGGAGATGGTGAAGTATTAGCTGCATTCATTTTAGAAAGCCTTAAAGAAGGAAAAGATATTGAGAAGACAATAGGCAGAGTTTATGAAGAAGTTGAAGGAGCATACTCTACAACTTTCTTAAGTAACGATGGTTATTTAGTTGCTTTTAGAGATCCATACGGCTTTAGACCGCTTAATATTGGTTTTGATAACTCAGGAAATATCTTGATAGCATCTGAGACAGTTGCATTCGATGCAAATGATTTTCAAGAATTTTCATCGATAAAGCCAGGAGAAATGGTTTTAATTAATGAAGGAAAGCCTGAGATTAAAACTCTCAAAAAAGTAGAGAAAAGGTATCATTGTATGTTTGAATTCGTTTATTTCAGCAGACCTGATAGCATATTTGAGAACAAAACTATTTATGAAGTTAGGTGGAATTTAGGAAAAGAACTAGCAAAGACTTATAAGACTGATGCAGATGTCATAGTTCCAATACCCGATTCATCTAGACCTGCTGCAGAAGCAATCTCAAGAGAAACAGGAATACCTGTAGTTGAAGGATTGATAAAGAATAGATATATAGGAAGGACTTTCATCATGCCTAAACAAGAGCAAAGAGAGAAAAATGTAAAATTAAAGCTCAATCCTGTTAAATCATTAATAAGAGGAAAGAAAGTTCTTCTCATAGATGATAGCCTTGTAAGAGGAACGACAATAAAAAGGATTGTTGAAATTGTTAGGAAAGCAGGTGCTGAAAAAGTATATGTCTGGATAACTTGCCCTCCAATCATTTCTCCCTGTTTCTATGGCATAGACATTGCTATACATGGAGAATTGATAGCAAGCAGCAAGACAATTGAAGAAATAAGAAAAGAAATAGGAGCTGATGAACTATGCTATCAAACAATTGAAGGACTTAAAAGAGCAATAGGACTTGGAGATAATATTTGCTTAAGTTGTTTAACTGGTACATATCCTACGCCCCTTGCACAAAAACTATCTAATGAATTAAGGAATAAGGAGGTAAAAGAAAGATATTGGGAAATAGAGCTTAATGTATAAAGTCTTATTAATTGGTGAAGGAGGAAGAGAAGCTGCAATTGCTAAGAGTTTGCATGAGAGTGGAGCAAAATTATATTCTTTCATGTCCTTCAAGAATGCAGGAATAGCGAGAATTTCTGAAAAATTCTACATCGGTTCATTATTGGATTTTGAATCTGCATACAAATTTGCGAAAGAAAACAATGTCGACTTCGCAATATCAGGTCCTGAAGCACCTTTGGTACATGGCATAGCTGACTATTTTGAAGATAGAGGAATTCCATTTGTAGGACCTAGAAGAGAAGTAGCCATGATAGAAGGGAGTAAATCTTTTGCTAGAGAATTGATGAGGAAATACAAAATTAATGCTTATCCTGAATTCAAGATTGCTTTAAGCCTAGAAGAATGTGAAAAAGCAATAGAAGAAATTAAGGATTATGTAATCAAGCCTGATGGACTTACAGGAGGAAAAGGAGTAAAAGTATTAGGCGAACATTTCTTCAATAAGGAAGAAGCGATCAAATATTGTGAACAAATACTCCCGTTGCATAAGAAAATTGTAATCGAAGAAAGAGTTGAAGGAGAAGAATTCGTATTGCAATGCTTTTACGATGGTAAAACTTTGGTTCCAATGCCTCTTGTTCAAGATCATAAAAGAGCATTAGATGATGATAAGGGAGAGAATACAGGTGGAATGGGTTCTATATCTCATAAGAGTCATTTACTTCCATTCATTAGTGAAGCAGTTCTAGATAGATCCTTAAGAATTTTAAAAGAAACAATGCTTGCATTAGAAAAAGAAAAAGGATTGAAATACAAAGGCATAATATATGGTCAATTCATGCTTACAAGAAAAGGACCTTTAATAATTGAATATAATGTTAGATTTGGAGATCCTGAAGCAATAAACGTTCTTTCTTTATTAAGATCTAACTTTCTAGAAATCTGCTATGACATCATTGAAGGAAATTTAAGTGAGAAAAAAATCGATTTTGAAAAGTTATCTACAGTATGCGTTTATCTTGTACCAAGAGGATATCCAAGCAATCCGATGAAAGATATGATTGTAGAAGTTCAAGAAGATAAGATAAAAGAATTAGGAGTCGAATTGTATTACGCTTCTTTGAAAGAGGTTGGAAATAAGCTTTATACAACAGGTTCTAGAAGCTTAGCTTTGCTCGCTAAATCTGAGGAAATTCAAGAGGCAAGCAAGTTATGCTATAAAGCTACAGCTTATGTAAAAGGTGAATTGTTCTATAGGAGAGATATAGGTACGGAGAAATTGATAAATAAACGGATTGAGAATTTGAAAAGATTGGGAATTCTTTAATGGTAATAATTTTCGATGGTAATAAAAGAAAGGAAGAAATTCTCAATTCATTAAAGCCAAGAATAGAAAAGATAAGAAGAAAAGGAATAAATCCAAAGCTTTCAATAGTAAACGTTGGCAAGAATCCTGCTTCTTTGAGTTATATTAAGATGAAAATTCAAGCTTTGAAAAAGCTAAATCTTGAATATGAGCTTTATGATTTCGAAAAAATCGAAGAAAAAGATTTAATTGAATTGATTAAAGAACTCAACGAAAAGGATACGAACGGAATATTAATCCAAATGCCTTTGCCGAGTTATTTGAATGCTAAAAAAATACTTAATGAGATTGAACCAATAAAAGATGTTGATTGTCTTACAGAAGAGAATCTCGGAAAATTAATGTATAATGATGAAACAATAGCTCCTTGTACTCCTAAAGGGATAATCGATATACTTGAAAGTGAGAAAATCGAACTAGAAGGAAAAGAAGTCGTAATAGTGAACAATAGCATTTTAATAGGTAAACCTCTTTCTATAATGCTTACAAATAGATTTGCAACTGTAACTTTATGTCATGTAAAAACTAAAGACTTAAAAGCTCATACAAGCAAAGCTGATATCTTGATAACTGCAACAGGTGTACCTAAGCTTATAAAAAAAGAACATATTAAGAAAGGAGTTGTTTTAATAGATGCAGGCTTTACAAAAATAAATGAAAAGCCTGTAGGAGATGTTGACTTTGAAGAAGTAAAAGATCTATGTAGCTTAATAACACCAACACCTGGAGGAGTTGGGCCTATGACAGTTGCGATGCTCGTTAAAAATTTAATAACTTGCACAGAATTACAGCTAGGATTGAATGAGTAAAAAATTAAGGATTGCGGTATTAGCATCTACAAGAGCTACAGATATGCAAGCAATAATAGATAAAATAAAAAGCGGGGAATTGAATGCTGAAATTGCATGTGTAATAAGCAATAAAAAAGATGCCTATGCTCTTGAAAGAGCAAGAATGCATGGAATTGAAGCTATTTTCATAGATCCGAAAGGTAAAACACCTGAAGAATATGATAAAGAAATCTTGAATGAATTGAAGAAAAGAAATGTTGACTTAGTTTTGCTCATAGGATATAATAAGTACATAACTAAAGTATTGATCGATGAATATAGAAACAGGATTATGAACATACATCCTTCATTATTGCCTGCTTTTCCTGGATGGGATAAAGAAGTTCATAAAGCTGTATTAGATTACGGATGCAAAGTCACAGGTTGCACATTACATTTCGTTGATGAAAAGCTAGATGCTGGGCCTATAATACTTCAAAAAGCCGTTGAAGTTTTAGAAGATGATACCGTTGAAAGCTTAAAAGAAAGAGTTCAAAAAGCTGAACAAGAAATCCTAATAGAAGGTATAAAATTGTTCATGGAAGGAAGATTAAAAGTTGAAAACAACAAAGTAAGAATTCTAAAACATGGGCCCGCTGGGATTTGAACCCAGGACCCCCCGGTTATGAGCCGGGTGCTCTACCTAGCTAAGCTACGGGCCCTATTCTTTATATTTAAGAATTTTATTATTTATTTTCTTCTTCATCTATTTTTCTTTCTTCAATTACTTCGATTAAAGATTTCTTTTTTGGAGTAGCTTCGTGTTCTAATTCTTCTCCTTCTTCTATCTCTATCTTACCTCCTTCAATTATTATTTCTGCACCAGGATACATTCTTTCAAGTTCTCTTCTAAGTTTTTTGACATCAGTGTTCTTATCTGCTTTTACATGGACTTTTGTTTTACCTCCTGAGCTTACGACGCTTATTGAATATCCTCCTCCAAATTCTTGAAATGACTCAAATTCTTCAAAAATATCCTTGAAAAGCTCATCGAATAAGTCCTTTTTCTTTTTACTCATATGAAATGATTTATAGAAATTTATTGAAAAACTTTACTCACTTTGCTTTAGCTATGTTATAAAGAATTGTTACATAGGACTTTTCTAGAGTTCTTAAGCCACTTGTAGGACCTCCTTCACCTACTACTAAGTATTCATTTGGACTGTGAGCTAAACCGCCATGACCTAAGCCTCCTTCAATAAATGGCAAATTAAGCGGAGGATCATGGAACATTGAAAAAGGTGCGCTTCCAGCAATTGTTGGCCAGATTTCTGGTTTTTTGTTCATTTCTTCGATAGCTTTTATCAATGCTTGAACGTATTTGTCTTTGTAACTCATCCTTGCAGGATTGTATCCTACTTCAAGCATCCTTATTTCTATTTCTTTAAATCCATGTTTATCCAAATGCTTCCTTATCATTGGTAATACATCTTCAGCTCTCATATTAGGAACAAGTCTTACATCCATCTTTGCAGTTATTTTATGAGGCAGAAGTGTTTTAGTTCCTTCTTGAATATAACCGCTCCAAATACCATTAATATTTAAAGTAGGAGAAAATAAATACATTCTAAGCGCATCGATACCATGCTTATCATCAATGAACTGCTTAATTTGTAGCTGTTCTTTAATAGCTTCTTCGTCAAAAGTTTTCGCTAATTCTTTAAGCAAGTACTCATCTTCTTCATTCGGAACTGCTACTTTATCATAGAAACCTTCAATCAATACTTTATTCCCATCGCTTGTAGTCATCGTAGCTAAAGCATGAATAAAACGCCAAACTGGGCTATCAATCCATGCTTTATTGCTTCCATGTATTCCGAACTTTGTAGGTCCTTTACCCCATTTTTCTCCTGACAACTCTAATTCGAAATAAACTATTCCTTTAACTCCAAGATGTATTATTGGCTTTCCTCTCCTATTTTCAGAAGCTGTAGGGAAAAATAGAACATCTGCTTTCTTGAGTTCAGATTGATATTTTTGAATGAATTCAGGAAGATGCCTGCTTCCTAATTCTTCTTCACCTTCAGCAGCAAATATCAAGTTTACAGGTAATTCTCCTGCAACATCTTTTATTGATTCAACAGCATTTAGAAAAGCTGCTAATGGTCCTTTAGTATTCACTGCACCTCTAGCAACAAGTGTAGCACCGAAAGGTGGCATATCGATTATTTTTCCTTCAAAAGGAGGTACAATCCATCCTTCTTCATCTGCAGGCATCGTATCATACATCATATAAACAAGAACAGTCTTTTCAGCATTAGCATTGTATTTAGCGAAAACTACAGGATTACCACTAGTCTCAACGAGTCTAGCTTCTGAACAACCTATTTCTAAAAACATTTCCTTAACTAATTCTGCACAATCTCTAACTCCAATGTTTAAAGGACTGACAGAAGGCTGCCTTATTAATCTTTGAACATGCTTTAAATGTTCTTCATATTTCGAATCTATTTCCTTGAATATTTTCTCATATAATTCTTTCATAAAATTTCATTATTTTTCTAATTAAAATTGGTAAGCTATCCTAGAATTTATCTCCTTTCTGCTTTGGTTTCTCAATAACTTTTACCGCTTTATCATATTGAAGGCTAGTATTAACACAATAGGCTATAATGAGTTAGTATCAAGTTGAACATTACTTAATCCAGAGTTTCTTGAACAATACGTAGTGCATCAAAACATGACGAAGCTATGAGCCTATTCTTGATTTCATTAATTATTTTTACGATGCAATCAATCATCCTCGCTAACATTATTAGGAATTACTACAGCCATGAACAAAAATTCCTTAAACAAGGTGTGTCTCTTGAATAAGGAATCAGTTTTTTACAACGAATCTTTATCTAAAACTTTGGATAGCTTTTTTATAATATTCACATATTTATTATCATTGAACATTATTAAATCTTATTTTATTAAAAAAACTCCTTTATATAAAGTATATATCTTTATGATTAGTTTAAAGCTATTGTAAGAATGCATTCGTTTTTTCTTAACCGTTAATTAAAACGAGTATTATTTAATATATAAAATTTAAAGTTTATAAATTCTTCTCGCTTCATAAATTTCCTTTTTTAATTCTTCTGCTTCTTCCTCTTTAAGTATTCCGAAATATTTTTCGATCTTTTTCCTTCGTAGACTTATAGACTCTTCTATTAACTCTTCTATTATATCGCTAAAACTTTTGTCGCCCTTAATTCTAGCTAATTTATTGTAAACATCATCTCTTATCATTATAGTTTTCATATATACTGTATATATCCTATAGGAATATAACCTTATCTATTTTAAAAATTTTCTTTGATTAGGATGGAGCTCTTAATAAAAAACTTTCCCTGAACTTAAGCTTTATTAAGGCTCTTAATAAATGGCTTATTATAAGGTTAATTGTTTATTTATTCGCAAAAATTAAGTAATCTTTTCACATTACAAAAAAGAATTAATTTTTTGTTTGAGTTCTTCTTGAAGAAGTTACAGCTTTTGTATTCGGTACTTAATTAACGTAGCAGATTATGATTATTCTTACCTAGCGTGACTTCTAATTAAAATATTGAGAATAGAAAATCTAAAGCAAGAGTTCAAGGCTTAAAGAATTTTTCTTGAAAGGTAATTTGAATATTATTTGTACAGTGTGAGGCTTATATGTATTACAACTCTTATATTACATATGAGTGTTACAATATCTGTAAGAATTCCCAAAAAGCTCAAAGAGGAAATTAAGAAATATGGAATTAACATAAGCTATGTCGTAAGGAAAGCTTTAGAAGAAGAATTAAGGAAGAAGAAACTAGAAGAAACTAAAGAAGCTGCAAAACGTTTAGGAGAATTTTTCTCTAAGATTTCTGAGGAGGAGATTGTTGAATGGATAAAGACTTCGAGGAAAGAGAGATAAAATATCTTATAGATGCAAGCTCAATAGCAATATTGCTCGGAAAAATAAAAGAGAAAGCTGTTGAATTTTTAGAAGAAGCATCTACGTTGGATCTCGCAATATATGAGTTAGGCAACTTCATTTGGAAAGAATGTACTTTGAAGAAGATGATAAACCGCGACGAAGCTATAGACAAAATAAAAGATTTAACTGAAATAATTGCGTTAATGGATGTCAAAAAGTTAGAAAAAGAAGATGTAATAGGTGTCATGCAAATAGCTTTAGATTTGAAATTAACTTTTTACGATGCATCTTATTTACATGTTGCAAAGTCAACTGATAAAATACTTATTACGAACGATAGTGAGCTCTTAGATAAGGCTAAAAAGATAGGAGTGAAAGCTGCTAAATTAGAAGAGTTTCTAAAAACTAATAATATTTCTCCAGTTACTCGTTGATTTTCCTCTCTTATTTGAGTCTTCATAAATAAACCATAAATTTGTTGTTTTAAACCAGATGAATTTTTGAATTCATAAAAAGATGCTTCATAATAATAGAATATTCTATCAAAGCGAAATTAACTTCAAAGTTTCTTAGAATACTCAGCTACTAAAGGATCAGATATAACATAATGTTCGTTTTTCTTTTCTAAAATGCCTAGATCTAAGAGGGTATTTAGAAGTCTTGAAATCTGTGCATTTTGCAAAGGCCTACCAAGCCATGCCTCAATTGCTTTCTTTATTCCTGACCATGTATCAATGCCTAAAGATATAGCTTTAAGTACATAAGCATAGTATTTCGATCTTTTGAAAACTTTATCTAATTCTTCTTCTACAAGCTTTAATGCTTTTTCAGTTGTTTCGTTTAATGCTTCTATAATAGGCTTTCTTGATTCTACAATTGAACACCCAAAATAAGTGAGCCAGCCTACGATTCCATCAACTTTTTCATATATCTCATGAAGAATTTCTTCATCAACTTTCATATTGAATTCTTCAAAGCCTTTCATGAGAAAATCAAGAGATTTCTTATCATCAAATCTTTCAAGCTTGATCATCTTAACAAATCTACCATACAAAGGACTTGAAGCATCGTCTAGTTTGAGCATATTTAATAAAAGACCTACTTCAGATCCTGTTAAAACGAATCTTAAGTTGGGTAAGTTATCATAGGCATAAGCTAAAATATTTACGAAGTTTATTCTACCTTTTCCTCCGCTAAAATTTCTTAAAACCTGTGCTTCATCGAACGCAACCACAAAAATATTTATTTCTTTATCCTTTTCTGCAAATTGATTTAATTTGTTGAGAATTCTTATAAAAGTTAATGATTCCTCACGCCAATTGAATTCTATTTTAAGTCCATAAGCTTCAATTCCTTTAAGAGTTTTAAGATAATTAATGATTTTGCCCCATCTAGATACTGTAGAAGAAAAAGCATCTGACAATAACCTGTAAAATGCTATTTTGCTGTAACCTTCTTCTTCTAACATTCTTAGATCTAAATAAACGTAAGGAAGATCCAGCTCATTTAAAGCAACTTTCAATACAGAAGTCTTGCCAATTCTTCTAATACCTAATAAAAGTGTTAATGGTAACCTAAGAAGAGATTCCTTAAGCTCATAGATTTCTTTCTCTCTATCGAATAACTCTTTTCTTTGACTTTTAGGTCTAGGATCAAATAGCATAAGTAACACCCATATTACTTAGTAACAACCCTGATACTTAAATATTATTAGAAGTATCTTAGTGTAGGATGATTTTCGCTTTAGCCATAAGTTGTTTAATGGTTCAGTGCGTTCGTCTTACTCTTCACTTTCATCTAATGTAGATTGGATTTATTAATAAAAATTAATAAATAATATGCAATTGAAAATAGTTTTATTTGCCTGCGTTGAGAATTCATTTAGGAGTCAGATAGCTGAAGCATACTTTAATAAGTATGCACCAAACGGCTGGAAAGCTATTAGCGCTGGCACAAAGCCAGCAGATAAAGTGAATCAGAACGCTGTTTTACTTATGCTCGAAGATGGCATTGATATAAGTCAGAAAAAACCTCAGCTTATGACAAGAGAACTTCAAAGAAAAGCTGACATAGCAATAATCGTATGTAGCGGCAACGAATGTCCTGTAGTCTATGCAAAACATGTTGAAGAATGGAATATTCAAGATCCGGCCAAAATGTCCTTAGAAGAAGCGAGAAAAATAAGAGATGAAATAAAGAATAGAGTATTAGAACTTATAGAAAGAATTAAACGAGGCCAATTTAATCACATGCAATAATAGAAATTTTATTATGCCTTCTCAAGAACAAATAAGGAGTTAGTTAATATTTACAACAAAGTTCTTATTTCTAAAAGCAAAGAAAAAGCTGAAGATATTAGAATTTTTATATAATGTATTATTCATTTTAACTAATTACTTTAATGAAATCTTAGAAATCTATAAAAAGTTTTAGATAAAAAGTAAAGTTAAAATTTTGAATAAAGATGTTACTTGACCTTATTGATTAATTAAGAAACGGATATAAAGTGAAATGAGAATATAATTTAACTATATAAATACAAGGAATAAATTTAATTATTAAAATAACTTTTCCAAAATGTCATGAGAAAATGATATAAGGGTCTCTCTAAAAGATAAATGAGAAGATTTCAAATTATACATGCATTATTTTACCAGAGCTCAACTATTTTTGGCGGTGTCTGACTTATATCACAAAGTGATACTATCATGATAGGCGCTGTTATTACTATCTCCCATGCTCCTCCTCTGCGACCATACTTGGGCTTTACTCTTCCTTGATATTTAATTATAGCATAATCTATGCTCTTAATTGGAACGCCTCCCACTCTGTATTTAGGTTCCTTTGGTAATGCTAAAAGTTCCATAGCTTCTTTTGGGTCATCAGTTAAGAGTGTAGTCCAATAGGTTCCATAGGGGTTGGTCGAAAATATCATCCTTCTTTGCTTAATAAATTCCACTTCACTATCACTGTTTGTATATCTGTAAATATAGAATTTGGTATCTAAACGTTTTATTTTATCATATTTTAAAATCAAACCTTGACTTATTTTTGGAAATATCCCAGAATTACTCCAATAATTATAATCTGGAACGTATGACATCAAAGATTAGGAAGTTTGAGAGTCCTGCTTATTCTTTCATACATTTCCTTGAAGGCCTTTTCAACTTCTGACAATTCTAATCTGTATCTCTTTCTTTCAGAAGGAAAATGTTCGACTTTTCTTTCTCCATTTTCTGACCATACATAAATTCTTTGCTCAGCCTCGAATTCAATTCCTAAGAATTTAATATCTTCTAAGTTAAGCGATATGTGTCTATTTCCGATACCAAAACTAACTATTACGCTAAAAGTATCCATAGGATATGCCTCATATTCTACATATTGAATAGTCTCATTATCACTTTGATTCTCTTTTTCTCTATCAAAGGCTACTTTTAATTTTGTTGCGAATATTTTTGCACCTTTAGCTATTATGTCCATTTTCTTACGATTATTAGGGTCGAGAGAAAAAACCCAGAAGTCTTCGTAATTTTCTCTTGAAATAGCTTCCTTCACGAATAATAAATATTGTTTAATATATAAATTATTAAATCATTAAATATGTAGGGTAATGTATTCTTAAATCTCGAATGTATAATGCTCGTAACCATGATTCTTTCAATCCTTTTTTATTGAATAATAGTTACTTCTTTTGCATATTCAGCGAATTCTTCTTCATAATAAATTCAAGTAAAAGAGTTCCGCGATAAGGCCATGAGATTCGTATTTAACTACGCCGCTATTCTAAGCAATCCGCTTAGATAATTTGGATAATGATAATAAAAATTAATTATATTATAGATAATGCATACCTTATTAATTAAGAATGTTTCTGATGAATTATTGAAGAAACTCAAGAAAATTAAAGCTGAAGCAGGATGCAAAACATGGGCAGAGCTATTGGAATATCTTGTAAAAATTAGAGCTAATAAACAGATAGTAATAATAGATGAGAAATATAGAGAAAAAGCTAAGAGAGCTGTTGATGAATTTCTTAAAATGGGTGAAGAAGTAACAAGAAAATGGAAGGAAGGGAGTGTTTTAGAAGAATTCAGAAAAGCCAGAAACCATGAATGAAAGAATCTTAACGCTTGATTCCAATATTTTATAGCTGCATTAAAGCGTGATGAAAAATACAGCAATGATTGCGCTAACCTCTTACGTAAAGCTATAGAATCTTTCATATTAGTTGAACCTAGTATAATTTATCAAGAAGTATGCGGAGTATTAGCTAGGAAAGTAGATATCGAAGCTTCAAGAAAAGCTGAGATATTTTTAGATACAATTCTTCATGATGATCTAATAATCAATTGTGATAAAAGTTTTTGCAAAGAAGCATATACTTTATGTTATGAATATGGAATATATCCAATATATGCTTTATATCTTAAAACAGCCTTGAATTTTAACTCGATATTGATTTCTTTAGATGAAGAAAATTTTATAAGAAAAATTAGAATCAAAAATCCATCAATTAAAGCTTATCATGTTTCTGAATTTAAAATTGATGAAATCATATGATGGCTGATTGAAAATCTAAATAAATGTATTATAGTAATTTAATGACACACCTACAGCCATCAAAATATATTAGTTTTGTAGGTAAATGGATATAAAAATTGTAATTCAAAGCCAATTATAAAATTAAGCATTAATATCAAAATTCCTCGATTAGATTGCACAATAATTAAACTATCTCAAATTCTATTGGAACCTTTCTTGGCTTCGGGCCTTCTGGAGTAAATATGATGTCCCAAGCATCTATTTCTGGTCTTCCTATGATCAAATCCAAGCCTTCCCTTAAATTTTCTGCAACTTCAAATCTTGCTCCGCCAGGAACTTCAGCTCCTGGAAATGCTATATCGAGGTTGCAGTATCCTATAATTCTTAGCTTTCCCTCCTTATCAGAAGTTCTTAACTCATAGGGCTTTTTTAAAGGAATAAAGGCTCCTAAATGTTCTACAATCCTCTTTGAAACTACACTTCTGCTAACTCCTGTATCTACAAGACATTTAAGCTTAACACTCTTTTCACCATATTTGAGTATAACTTCAGCAATAGCATGTTCGTTTTTCATTCTCTAATTTATATTCTGTTTTAATTTAATATTTTCCTTACTTTCTTCTTATCATGTTTCTGAATTTAAATTGATACTTTATGACCACATATAATGTCTTTCTCTACAAGAACTTTCTCCGGATCGCCCTTTCTTATCCATATTTAAGATAGAGTATTGGCCTTCTATCAAGTTCGCCTATTTTTCTAAGCTTTAATTCGGTGGATAGATCAATGTTAAGAGACGTTGCAACTTCTAAGATTCCTTTAGCTTTATCAATGAATTGTAATAACTTGTTTATATGACTTTTCTTCTTGAAAGACTCATCAACAGCTAATATTTTGAACATGTATTCAGATAAGCCAGTTGCGATAAGTCTGTATGCTCCTTCTAGATTATATGTATTGATTTTAAAATCCGTAGCGCGTTCTTTGAAATATTGATTAACCGCATCAAGCTCGCCTATTTCAAGCATTTTCAATACATTTTCTATTTCCATTCGCAATGAGGTAAGATCTTTAACATCGATTATGGATGGTTTAATCTTAAAGGTAGCCGACTCTATTTCATAATAACCTTTTTCTGTTAATCCTATTAATGGATTCCTTTTACCTATTCTTAGTATTAATCCTTTTGCTTCAAGTTTTCTTAAAGTATAATATGCTGTAATTTTATTTAGATTTAATTCTTTAACAAAATCTAAGAAATATACAGGTTCACCTTTTTCTCTTAACCATTTTAAAATTTCAATTGGTGTAACCGTTAAGTGTTTTCCGTATTTCATAGCTACCTCTCTTACTGAAAGCCATCCAGCTTTAACGTATACTTTTTGTTTTTCGGATATCATAAATCAATTATAATTAATAGAAAAACAAGCATTCTTCTCTTTTGCCCGCTTATTAAGCTTTACTTTATTTTTATTAGTAACCTTAACTTGTTTTGCCATGGAAGTTTCTTGAAAAAATTTAAGTATTAAAATATATAAGCTTTTTAATTTAGAAGTTTATGAAAAATTTATAAAATTTAAATAATTAAAATACTTATTAATCATGATGATTCATGTTTGATAAGGTGAAGGAGATCGCAAATAATTTAGCTAATAAGGAGCTTACTTGCGTTACAGGACTCTATCATCTTTTAAGGTTTAACATAAATAATTCTCATGATAATGCCATGAATCCTCTTATATATAATTATATGCTAGGTACTATAGAAACTCTTTATAAAGAAGCCTTAAAGGAGCCAATGAAACCGTTCATAGATATACTTAATAGAGCAGATATAAATGAGTATTCGACTGGAATAAAGATTCTTACATTACAAAATAGTATATTGATGTGCTGATACCATGTCTACCACAACTATAAAGAAAATAATTATAAGTAACTTTAAGAGCATTAAAGATTTGGAGATCGAACTGGCACCTTTAACCATTTTTGTAGGGCCTAACGGTTCTGGAAAGTCCAGTATCTTAGAAGCCTTAGCTTTAATGAGCCAATGTAGTAAAAGGAATGCATCTATCAGGAGTGGAAAGGCTATAGAGGGAGGGGAGGATGCACTTGTAGAATATGGTGAATTTAGAAGCATTTTCCATAGAGGACTAGACGAGATAGAACTATCCTTAGGCATCACAGTAAATATACCTGTCGAGGAGATAAAACCTAGTATAATTAAAGAACTGGATGTATTTTCAGAGATAACCAAGAAGCCTCCACAACCTCCATACATAAAAGAATCAAATGCCTTATTTGCATATCTGAAATTTTTGCAAAGTCTAAACTTAAATAAGGAGGTTTTCAATATTGAATATGTTTACAGCACGAGTAAATCACACTATTTGCATTCCTATATTATAGAGGGGAACAAAATAACTTATGGATACAATTCTGAATATGACAAACCAATAAATCTGCCCAGCGAATTTGAATTAAGAGCAAGCCTTGGTGATGCCGTTTTATCTCCCTACTCAATATTCAATCTTAACAGCTTTTTTTCTCAAAAGCTAGTAGAAATCATAAAGGGGAGACTTTCTAAAGTTTACTACATATCTGCGGAGAGGGGTAATATCCCCTGGTATTATCCAGTTGGAGCTGCAAAGCACGGATGGGTGGGTAAGAAAGGCGAATACACTCTGGAGATTCTAGCAGAGCTCATGAAGCCAGCTAATGAGAATAAAAGATTACCTTATGAGATATTATGTGAAAAGTTTGGGATTAAAAATATGTGGGTTGGATGGGATCGTAGTAACTATCTTACATCAGATTACGCTGATCCATACCTAGGCAGCGCTCATAAATTCCCATCGCTAGGATACGGTTCAAGGCAATTACTTCCCATCATAGCACAGCTGTCTTACAGTAATCCAAGCGACGTTATCCTTATCGAGGAGCCAGAAATTAGTCTTCATCCAAGTTATCAAAGATTACTTCCAGTCCTCTTTGGGAGAGCAGTTAATGAAGGAAAACAGATATTAGTAACAACTCATAGTAGCTATTTCGTACTTTCACTTGACCTTGTTTTGGAAGGATATAGGCTTGAGGGGCAAACAACAAGGGGTTTAAGGAGTTACGAAGTTAAGCTCTTGCCTAGTGATATTGCAGTTTATCATGTTATAAGGGATGAAAAAGAAGGCTATACAAAGGTTGAGAAATTAGAACTCGATGAAAGAGGCTTAAAAGAAGGAATACCTTCCTTCATAAACGTTGAAAGAGAAATATTAGAAAAGTTTATAAGCAAAGAGTAGTGCCGGACATAATATTAGATACAAATGCCTTTAGGATATTTATCGATAAGGATGCACAAAGGTTTATCGATAACGTAGTTAAAAAGTGCGATCGAATTTATGTCCCTAATAACATTTATAAGGAATTAAGAGGGCGATTTTTTGGAAACATAAATTTAATATATATAGTTATTTAAGAAAACTTGAGAAGAAGTTTCATATAAAATCGAGTCTTGAAAACGTGCAGTTACCAGACTATATTGAAGATCAATTAGAGAATAATAATGCTGATGAATTTGATAAGAAACTTGCAAAACTAGCTTTTAAGAGAAGTAAAGAAGGAAGCGAAGTTTACTTAATCTCTTCTGATCGATGCTTCATAAACACTAGTGTGCTATTCGAGAGATTTAAAATTCACGTGAAATCATACGAAGAATTTAAAGAGGAATATTTATCTAGCCAGTAATTTGCTAGCTTTAGTATTATAATATTTCTAGCTGCTTTTTTCATTTATTTTTGGAGGAATTCATTAACTTCCTTTAATATTTTCCTTACTTTCTAGAAAATATACTAACTAGATGTTAATGAAGAAATAGATTACGAAGCAACTTTTATTCATTAAATTACATACAGGAATTGTTTATTATGTAACAATAGTGGTATCTAAGAGAATTGAGATCATTAAGAATTTGTTTACAGAAGCTGAAGAATATTTAGCTAAGGGAGATGCCATTCAATCCTCTGAGAAACTATATAAGGCAGCAGAGGAATGCATTAAATTATTATCTGAGCGCTTTAACCTTCCTGAAGTGAAGGAAGCTGAAGAGAAAGGAAGGTGGACGGTTACTTTGCTTGAAAAAGTGTAAGAAAGCCTTCTGATAAAATAAGCATAGACGCTCAACTGGGCTGGGATGCTGCAAACTACCTTCATGTTTTGGTTTTCATGAAGAAAAGCTTGAAGTAGAAAATGTTAAAGCATGAATTCCTTTAATAAAAAGACTAATAGAGTTAACCATAAGCTAAGTTATTTTCAACGTAAATTAATCCGTATCTAGAAGGTATTTTTCTTCACAAAACTTCCTTTAATATCTCTTTTTCTAAAATCTTCTCCACTTCCTCTTCGCTGATACCAAGTTCCTCGACTAATTTTAAAATTCTTCATCAAGAGCCTTCGAAGCATTCTACGCAACTTTCTCGGCGATGCTTTTATTATTGGTAACAAAATATCCTGAACCTAAATTTACTAAATAAACTTCTTTTTCCTTAAATTCCGAAATTAAATTCTACCTTTTTCATCAGCTTTCCTTAACAAAATTTTTCCTATCATATAACATTAATTAAAGTTAATTATTAAAATATTTCCGACACAAATTCATTAAAAAATTAAGCTATTTAAAATAGAATTTCTACATAAACAATTTTTTAATATTACTTATAGAGAAGAAGTTTAAATAAAAAGTTTAGAATATGACTTATAACTAAAAAGCTTTTACATCATAATGCAAGCTTTTATAGTTCGTTTATTGATATAATTGTGAGCATTGTGAAGGCGGAAGGACTATCAAGATCGGAAAGAAGGGTTGAAGAATTATCCAAAAGAATGGATGATTTAAAGAGCGATATTAATTCTTTGCGTAATGAAATAATTGCTACAAGAAATGAACTTAATACCAGAATAGATTCCTTAAGTAATAGGATAGATTCTTTAAGAAGTGAAATGAATAATAGAATGAATGGGGTTGAAAATAGAATAAACAGTATTGAAAATAGAATGAATGGGGTTGATAAAAAATTAGATAATAGATTTCTTTGGATTTTAGGTGTTCAAATAACAACATGGGTTACTATAATTTTAGCGATATTATTTAGATAAAATAATAAATATAGTATTTTATGATGAATTAATTTTGTATTTTCCACTTTTAATACTATTAAAATAATAGGCTTTGAATAATTTATATATTTAAAAGTTCTTTTTTATGATGTTCTTTTCAAGAAAGCTCTAAATCTCAAAACTTAATTAGCTTTGCTAGTTTTTATAGGATTTTCTTGTAAAATTAAAAGTTCTATTCTTCATAATCTACTTTTTTAGGTCAAGATAGCTTATGCAGCGCTTCTTCGCTACATACATCCTTCTTAGTATATTTTAAAACATCAGCAATTTAAGCATGATTTCTTTGCTAGGTTTTTAAATATGCCTTTTAGAAAAAATTGGATCGTTAAGCAAGAAACAAAGATTCAACGATTAAAGAATGAAGAATT
>JAVVGF010000003.1:0-214690 GCA_032249235.1 Thermoproteota archaeon
TACAATTCAAGAAGTTAAACATAAAATCGATGAGTTAATCAAGATTGTTTATCCTAAAGGTTTAGATCTTTAAGACTAAATACTGAATTATTTTTATTATTTTATGTTCAAATGCTTCATAGGCAAAATCTACGTATCTTTTAAACCTTTAAAAATAGCTCAAGCTTTGCTCATATATAATGAAAGGATTATTTATAATGGAGGTGTAGATGTAGCAGAAAGAATATGCGATGAATTCGGTGGAGAAAAGAAAGAGCTAAAGAATGAAGTTATATTACCTGGATTCATCGATGCACATGTTCATTTAGATTGGATAGGGGAAACGCTGAATCAATTGGATTTGAGGAATACTAGAAGCATTGAAGAATTGAAGAAAAGATTGCAAGAATTTTCTTTGAAATCTAAATCTAACTGGATATATGGAAGAGGATGGGATCATGAACTATTCAAAGAGAAAAGATTACCAACAAGATGGGATATAGAGGAAGTAGTAAAAGATAAACCAGTCATGCTTTCTAGAGTCTGCGGTCATATGGCTTTATTGAACACAAAAGCTCTTTCAGCATCTAATCTATTAGTTCAAGAGAATGAGGATGTCTTGAGGGATGAAAGAAACGAAGTAACAGGCATTATTAAAGAAAACGCGATAAGCAAGGCTATAGAAAAATATAGAGATTCGTTAAGTGATGAAGAATTGGAAAAATTCTTGATAGATGCCATGAACTATTGTGCTTCCCAAGGAGTTACAACTATCGGTCTAGCAGGATGCAGCATGCGCATATTGAAATTATTGATAAAATTGAATACGGAAAAGAAACAAAAAATTCGAGTTAGAGCATACATTAGGCTGAATGGGAACAAATTAGTTCAAGATTTAATAAAAAATGCAGGAATTCAATGCGGTTTCGGTGATGACATGTTAAAGATAATGGGGTTTAAGATAATACTTGATGGAGCTTTAGGAATTAGGTCAGCATATTTATCTCAGCCATATAGCGATATGCCCAATCATTATGGGCAATTAAACTTAGATGCTAGTAGTTTATTTCAAATCGTAAGAGAAGCTGATGAAGCAAATTTACAAATTGCTATTCATGCAATAGGCGATAAAGCTTGTGATTTAGTAATTGAAGCTTACAGTAGAGTAAAGAATTTAAATAAATTGAGACATAGGATTGAGCATGCTTCTTTGTTAAGAGATGATCAAATTAAAAAAATTGCAGAGCTTGGTATAGGAGTAGCTGTCCAGCCAAGATTTATAATTTCAGATTGGTGGGCTAAAGAGCGTGTAGGAGCTGAGCGAATAAAATGGCTATATGCTTTCAAAAGCATGCTGAATAATAACATAAAAATAGGATTATCTACTGATTCTCCTGTTGAACCTTTAAATCCATGGGAAACTGTATATGCTAGCATAACGAGAGGTAAGTATGAGGGCATAGAATATTACAAAGATACAATTCATGAAAAGCTAGAACTAGAGGAAGCTCTACATTGTTATACCTCTGGCAGTGCATATATTATGCATGATGAAAATATTTTAGGCACTTTGGAAAATAATAAAATTGCTGATTTCATAATTGTTGATAAAGATCCTTTTAATACAAATGATTATGATATAAAAAACATAAAAGTTTTGGAAACATATATAGGTGGAAAATTAGTTTTTAAAATATAGAATTTTAAGAAAGCTATATAAGCTAGAAATCTAATTTTTTAACAATGAGAGCAGCATTTATTGAAGAGGTTAAGAAGCCTTTAGTAGTAAAAGAAGTTGAGTTAAAGGAGGAATTAGGTCCTAAAGAAGTATTGATAAAACAAGAACTAACTGGAGTTTGCTACAGAGATATACTAACTGCCGAAGGATTTTTTCCTAGAGCTAAATTACCTTTAATTCCAGGTCATGAAATAGCAGGAAAGATTGTAAAAGTAGGTAGCGATGTTAAAGATTTTAAAGAAGGAGATTATGTTGTTTCTTTAATTTACATACCATGCGGTGAGTGTAAATACTGTAAAGCTGGTATGGAAAATATTTGCAGAAGGAAACTTCAATATGGAGAAGATATAAATGGATCCTATGCAGAATACGTTAAAGCACATGTAAATAGTCTAGTTAAGATCCCTTCAGATACTCCTCTAGAAGCTGCAGTCATAGCTGCATGCGTTACTGGTATGCTAATTCATGGCATTAAAGATAGAGCAAGCTTGAAAGAAGGCGAAACTGTTTTAGTAACAGGTGCAGGTGGAGGAGTAGGAATTCATGCTGTTCAAATAGCGAAAGCTTTAGGTGCAAAAGTAATTGCATTGACAAGTTCAGAATGGAAAGCTAATAAGATAAAGGAAGTTGGTGCTGACGAAGTAATTATAGCTAAAGAGAACGTTCTAGAACAAATTAAGAAATTAACCGAAGGCGAAGGAGCGGACATCGTAATTGATACAGTTGGTCAGCCGACTTTTGAGCAAAGCTTACGAAGCGTAAGATGGGGAGGCAGAATAGTAGTTATCGGAAATGTCAATGTTCAGCCTGTTTCATTGAATCTTGGCTTAATAATTTTAAGAGAAGTTTCAATTCTTGGAAATTTATCTTCCACTAAAAGAAATATTCAAGAAGCAATCGATTTAACAAGGAAAGGAAAGATTAAAGCAATAATCCATGGTATCTATGATCTAAAGGATGTCAATAAAGTTCATGAATTGATGAAAACGAAATCATCTTTAGGAAGGATTCTGCTTAAAGTTGCATGAGCAAAATCGATTTTTTATTCATTTTAGTTCTAGTTTTAATATTGCTTTCCTTCGCTGTAACGTTTCTAGTTAGCGAAGAGACATCTATTAGACTTTGGTCATTATTAACGAACATCGGTGATGAACGAGTCTATATTTTTATTTCGATTGTACTTTATTTTCTATATCCAAATATAGGAATTTCTCTTTTACTTGTAATTCTATTCAGCGGTATGATTAACTTCTTCATTAAATGGTTATTTAACTTACCGAGACCTCCAAATCCTAAAATCTTAGAAAGCGGACCTTCTTTTCCTAGCAATCATGCACAAAGCTCAGCGACATTCTGGACTATGGCAAATTTCAAGTTTCGTTCATTATATTTGATGATTTTAGGAATTGTATATACGGTATTCATTTGTTATTCAAGAATTGTTTTGAATGTTCATTATCCTATAGACGTAATAGGGGGCGCTATAATAGGATTTATCATTGCCCTTTTATTTATTCATATACCAAAAAATAATAAAACAAAATTATTCGACAACTATACCATCCTATTCTTTTTAATATTTATTTTATCTCTAGTAGGCTATCTAATTTATAAAGATGAAAACTTCGCTAGTACATCTTTCTTTTCATTAGGATTTGGAGTGTTACATTTTTTTATAAAAGATAAAACAAAATCGCAAAGAACTAATATCATATCAATTATTATATGGATAATAGTTGCACTACCTTTATTATACTTAAAAAGTATAAATTTGTACTTACAATATTTTTTACTCGGAATTTCAGCACCTTTAGTAAAATATTTGGTCTATTTTTTATTTAAATAATTTACAAGTCCTTTTTTTATTGATTCGTTTTCCATAATGAACTTGTATAATGAATATAATTTCTTTAAAGTCTCTTCGCTTATAACATGCTCTAGACTTTCTGCTTCTATATTTGCACTTTTTTCATCAACGCCAAGAAGCATTAAAAAATCGATTAGTTTTTTGTGCTTTTCAATAATGTCTTGAGCAACTTTCATACCTTTGCTCGTTAAAGATACACCTCCATATTTCTCGTAGTTGATCATTTCTTTACTTGCAAGTTTTTTAAGCATTTTAGTTACACTTGAAGCTTTTACATTCAAGATTTTAGAGATATCGCGTGGCTTTGCATAACCTTTTGCTTTCATTAACTCATATATTACTTCGAGATAATCTTCCTCCTTTGCACTAGCGATTTTAGTTTTTTTAATTTTATTGATTTTTTCTAAAATTTCGATTTTACTCAATTCAAAATGATTAAAGAGACAAAGAATAAAAGCTTAAAGTCAAAAATAATAGGTTGAAGAAAGTTATCAAAATAGTTGATATTATTGCAACAACGTTGGTATAAAGTTTGTTATTGAAGCCTTGCATTATTCTAGAGTTGCTTGTTACGTAAATCAAAGCAAATAAAACGACAGGTAGAGTTAATGATAAAATTGCTTGGCTATAAACTAATATATCGATTGTTTTAATTCCTGAATAGATAGCTATTGCCAAAGGAGAGATATTAATAAGTCTAACTATTGCCCTTGTCTTCCATGCTTTAAACTTTCTTTTAAAAGCAGTCTCAAATATTTTCTGTCCAGCTAAAACGCTAACCATAGATGAAGATAAACCTGAAGCAAGCAATGCAATAGCAAATATTACAGCTGCATTGATTCCATAAAGAGGAATTAAGGTGTAGTAAGCAATATTCATGTCTACTTCGCTGACCTTGCCATAGTAAGAATAATACGCAAGTACTTGTATTGCTACATTGATTAGGCTAGCGATAATTAGATTAGCAATAGTTTCAATCTTATGTCTATCAAGGCCCATGTCATTGTTTTCTTTGGTGAGATATGAATGAAGGATTACAGCATGGGGCATTATCGTAGCACCTATAATACTTATTGCTAGTAAAGCTTGATGCGACCCACTTAAGCTGGGAATAAAGCTATGCGTTAGAATTTCCTCAATATTTGCTTTTACTATATAAAGCTCTAAGAGATAGCTTATTCCTACTATTGCAACAAGGCTTGCTATTATCATTTCGAAAATCTTCTTCTTATCTGCTGCGATCATTAAAACAAAAACGTCTATTATTCCGATTAATATCGAGACTTCGATAGGAATACCTAATAAAAATGTCAAGCCTAAAACAATTCCTAGAAATTCAGCCATATCTGTTGCGAAGACTAATAATATCATAGGAGAAAAGAATGAAAATCTCATCAAGGAATTACTTAATTTTTCATCCATGAATTCGAGTAGTGACTTTTTTGTAACAATACCAAGTTTGCCTGATAAGTATTGAAATAACATCGCCATAAAACTTGAAAGCCATACAACCCATAATAAAGAAAGACCAAATGTTGCTCCTGCTTCGATGTTGCTTCCAAAATTGCCTGGATCAATATAGGCTACGCTAACTATTGTAGCTGGACCTATGAGTATGATTTTTTTGAAATGACTAAAATATTTAGCCATGTCTAACTCTTTTAGCTAAATAAAAATTTTAATACAGCTATAAATCTCTTTTTGTTTGAATATTATTATGTACGTTGTTGAATATTACGCTCGACCTACTCAATATACAGAGTTTTCAACTTTTCCTGGTTTCTTTTTAAGAGGGGCCTTCTTTAAAATATTGAAGGATTCAGATCCAAATATTGCTACGCAAATACATGAATCGAAGAAGATAGCTCCATATTCTATAAAACCTCTAGAGGAATTGAATAGCAATAAAGTTGTTTTTAATAAAATAAAAGCTAACGTATTAACGCGTTTTTCTTTTATCTTTTTAAAAGAAGATCTTTATGAACGTTTTAGAGACAAATTCTTGATTGAAAGTTTCTCAATATCAGACAAGCCTTTTATCGTTCATGAAATAAAAGTTAGGAGAATAAGCTTCAAAGACTTGGAAAAATCCATTCAAGAACTGCCGAGAAAGTTCTTAATCGATTTCTTAACACCCACTGCTTTTAGATTGCCAGTTACGAGTTGCTGTAAGCATTGTCATGTTTATAAAAGATTAAAAATGAGAACTGCTAGAAAAGATAAAGAAACAATTGATCTAATAGCAACCATTAAGAACAGAAGAGGCGTAACATATCCTTTACCTGATATCAAACTTCTATTTTACAATACGATTAAGATTCTCGAAGTTTATGAGCAAATTGATTTTGATTTAGAGAGCTTTAACGATTGGCTTGACTTGGAAAGTATTGTTATATCAGGCTTTGAAGAAGGAATCAAGACAATGGTTATATACGAACATAAAACTTCTAAGAAATTTTTTAAAGGATTTATAGGAAAGGTGAATTTTGCTTTTAGACATATCAATGAAAAATACATGCGAATAGCTTATGCTTTGTTAAAGTATGGAGAAATAATTAATGTAGGTTCAAATAGAACAGCTGGATGCGGTATGATAAAGTTATTGTATTAATCTCATTACCTTTTTACCTCTTTCACTAGGTATAATCCTTATTTTAGCATTGCTGAACTCTTTGAAAAATTCTCTTTCTTCATTGATTTTATCTAGAAAAATAGCTAATGCAGCTATTTCTGAATGTGGTTGGTTCGTTATCGCTAAGTTCATGTCGCTTAAAAAATATACTTCTCTAGGAACTTTAGTAGAGCCTACGATGACAAGAATTTTTTCGTTCTTTTTTATTTCTTGCAGCTTTTCTATCAAAGGTATTCCATACATCGTCAGATGAACTTTTAATCCTTGAAATTCTTTTATTAAAATCTTCCAATCATGAATGTATTCAACAGAAAAATCTCCTCCAAACGTTTCGTTAACCTTTTTAATTTTCTCTTCTAGCAATGGGTCTTTTTCACCACTATAGTACATTTTCTTTGCTAGAAAAGCTCTTGAAACAAGAGCACAATGTGTCGTAACTCTTTTATCTCTTATTCTTCTATGACCTAATCTAAGGACGTATATTTCCACGAATAATAAATTAATAGTTAAGCTTTTATTTGGGTTTCTGAATAAAGAACATTAGAATTGAGACTCCTATATCGTAGCTGGATAGGTGGAATAATGAAAAGAGGTTATTCTAGATATGCAAAATCTGAATAAACTAACTGAGCTTAAAGATAGGTTGCTTGGATTATTCGTTCAAAAAGAGCAAGAAGTAACTGCTGCGCTTGCAACCTTGCTTTCGGGTGAGCCATGCATTTTCATCGGTCCTCCTGGCACAGCTAAAACCATGCTGATTGAAACTTTAGCTAAATCGATTTCAGCATCCTATTTCTATTATCTTTTGACAAGATTTACTGAACCTGATGAAATAATAGGTCCTCTTGATATAAGCAAGTTAAGAGAAGGAGTTTATGAAAGGATTGTCAAACATAAATTACCTGATAGCGATATTGTATTTTTGGATGAGATCTTCAAAGCAAGCTCTGCAATAAGAAACATATTGTTGGATATAATTCTAAATAAAAGATTTTATACAGGCGTTGAATATAAACCGATTAAGCTATTAGCGTTTTACTGTGCATCTAATGAAATCAGTACAGATAGCGAGGACCAAGCAATATATGATAGAATGCTCATAAGGGCGTTTACGAAATATGTTTCTGACGATGCTATTCCTGATTTGCTTGAAACTGGTATAAAATTTGAAATAAATAAAGATATTTCTCCAGTATTAGATAAACAAGATTTATTAGTTTTTCAAAAAGAAGTATTAAATAAACTTGAACTTATTAATCAAAATCAAAAGTTAATGAATAAATATTTGGAAGCTCTAATGGAGTTAAAAATGAATAGTATTGTAATTTCAGATAGAAGAAAAGTAAAAATTTTAAAAGTAATATCTGCTTTATCGATAATTTATAATGAAAATGAACCTACTTTAGATACACTTGCAGATACTTTAAGACTTACTTGTGTTCATGAAGAAGGAGATTTAAGGAAGGTTGAGCAAATAATTCAAAAGCTTCAATTGAGTTCTTATTATGTTCATATAAACAAAATACTTACTTTGAAAGCTGAGTTGCAAAATAGATTAGATGAAATGAGAAGAACAGGTAATTATAGTATTGAGAATCTAAGACTTTTAAGTGCTTTGTATAAAAGGACATATTTTGAGGTTTCATCTTTGCCAAAGAATCCTAGACTTGCACCCTATTTAAGGGAATTGTTAAACGTTATGCATGATGCAAGAGAGCTTATTAAAAAGAAGAAAATAGATATATTTGGTGGTGAAGAAGATCTGTGATAAGGAATAATTTAAAGAATGTAAAAATCACAGATGCGATATATCCAATAAAGCAAGCTCAAATTGAAGATCTTTTAGATAGCGAGTTAAGACAGCTTATGAGATCTTCTCATTATTTGAGTATAATATGTACCGATAATTATTTTCTACATTATTCATTATATCCCATTTTGATAGAAAATAACGAAGATTATATTTTGAATAAGGTTTTAGAATTCCAGAAAAAGTATGTAAAAAAAGAAGAATATGCAAAAATAAAAGCTTTAACAACATTGGATGATACTCTTAGTTTAGCTTATACGTATTATTTCACAAAAGCCTTGTTGAATGAACTAAAGCAAGAGCTTGAAAAAGAAATGCAGAATTATGCGCAAAACGATATGGAGAGTGTATTAAATCAAATTATACTTAGGTTTTTCTCATCAGAATCATCCAAGCAAAAAGTTGAGCTGGCCCAAAGAGAAGCCTTAGATAATACTAAGAAGCTGAGCGAAATTAAAGATTTTCTTTCTGAGCTGAGTGCAGGTAAAAGTGGAACAGATTTCAGAAAAGTTTTGGACTTGTCTGATAAGATAATAAACAATACTTTATTATACAAAATAATAACAGAAGGTAAGAAGATTCAAACCGAATTACCGACATTTGTTAAGATAACTAAAATAAAAGATAAACATGGCCAAGAACTCTCTGAATATGGAATAACGAGAGATATATTTGAGGCAAGGATTGCTGATTTCTCATTGCCTGATGAGCTTTTCTTATATAAGTTCGCTTCCTCAAGCTTTACTAGTTTAATAAAGCACAATGTTGCAGAAGGCGCTTATTACATCTTAATTGATAAATCAGGCTCAATGAGTAATGAAACAAAAATCATATATTCAAGATCTTTAGCATTAGCATTGTTCAAGTTATCTAGGAGAAAAAAGAGAAAATACTTTCTGCAATTCTTTGATACGTATGTCTATCCATATAGACCATTAGACAATCCAGAAGAAATTCTTGAATGCTTATTAAGAGTTGAGAATTCAGGAGGTACAGATATAGATAATGCGATTTATGTTGCTATGAATAATCTCATAAGAAATAAACTGGATCAATATACTAATACGTTGATAATAATTACCGATGGAGAAGATACTGTAACTACTCAGAAAGAGTGGCTTGAAAGAAATAATGTTTCTCTAATTTCTATAATGGTAGGTGGTGATAATGAAACACTTAAACAATTAAGTACAAAGTATTTCAAAGCAGAATTGAGCAATGAAGGTATCTTGAAGATTATAGAAGCCGTTAAATGAAATATAACGAGTTTGAAAGAGTTCTTAAACAATTCGAAGAAGAAGTTCATTACATAGATAAGGAAATAGAAGAAATTGAAAATAGCCCATATGCGATGCTTTTTAATCGAATTTTTAAATGTACTGTTATAAACAAAGGTCAAATTTTAGGAACTATGATGCTCATAACTAAAGAATGCAAATTCAAAGACTTGGTTTATGGAATGAAACTATATGCTAAGTCAATAGAACTTGTAGATTATTATCTTGAAAACCCTCTTCGCATAAAAGGTTTGCTCAGAGCAATAAACATACTTACAGGAGATTATATATTCATTTCTTTCAATCGTATTCCTTTCATATTGGATGATAACTTGAGGCTTCAATACGTGATTGATAGAGAAACAAATTTAACTGTTCTAAAAAAATCAATTTATAATCAACCAATTCTGGTAAGAAATCAATCATACGATGCATACAATATTATAACAAATCCAAAGAATTTTGAAGAAAAATCTTCTTTAATTATTGTCAAAGATAATAGGAAAATTCCTTTAAAAGAAGTTTATTTGTCTTTAGATGATAACAAACTTTATGATTCCTATTCAAATGAGCTTTTATCTTTAAACAAATTTGAAGATAGAAGTTTATATTATTATTGATGGAAATCAGGATTGGTTCATCAGGTTGGTCATATGAGGCATGGGAAGGTCTTTTTTATTCAATAGGAGAAAAGAATAAGCTTCAATTTTACTCAAAATTTTTTAATACTGTTGAAGTAGATTCTACTTTTTATTCATTTCCTACAAAACAGTTAGTCGAGGCTTGGTATAAGAATACTCCTGAAGGGTTCAAATTTTCTTTGAAAATACCCAAAATAATAACGCATGAAGAAAGATTGAGCGCTTCATCCTTAATAGAATTGAATAAATTTCTCGATTTAATTGAACCTTTGAAAAATAAATTAGGAGTTTTACTCGTTCAGCTACCTCCTTCATTCAACAAAGATAAGTATTTAGATAGGTTTCAGACTTTTTTGTCGAATTTGAATAATAGTTACAATTGGGCAGTAGAATTTAGAAACGTAAGCTGGATTGAAGAAAGCACATTTAAAATTCTTGAAAAATATAACGTTGCTTATACAATAGTAGATGAACCTATTTTGCCAAAAGTCATACAAACAACATCTCAAGTTTCAGTCTTCAGATTTCATGGAAGAGGTAAAAGCATTTGGTATAATTACTTGTATAGCGAGGAAGAGATTGATGAATGGTCTTCAAAAATATTCGAAGTAAGTAAGAAGTCAAAAGAAACTTATGTATATTTTAACAACCATTACAGAGCTTTTGCAGTAACGAATGCTTTGCAACTTCTGAAAAAGCTTGGAATGGGTAAAAAAGAACATGAAGAAATGCTCAATAAGCTAAAAGCTTCTCTAAAAATAGAGTATCATGGATTGCTAAGCTTCGTAGAAAAGAAGGATAATAAAATTGAAGAGTTAAAGCCTTTAACTACTGAATCGAGATATGAAAGAGCAATGGCTATAGATGAAAAAGAAATCAACATAGCTGGAATTAGTGATGAGAAATTGCGTGGCTGGGTCTCTGGATATTTCATTGAAATAAACTTTAAAGAAAAGATAATAAAGCATGAATGCCAAGATTGGATAAATAATGTCTCGAAGAATGAAATTATTCTTTGTAAGCATATACTAGCATTCATGAGAAAGATTCCAGATACATTATTATCGAAGTTTATTGAAGAAATGAAAAATAAAGAAGAATGGAAGTTTGAAGCAAAAATATCTTTTTAATTAATTTATAGATATTTCGTTAATATTCTTTTTTATCATATTATTTTTTATTTTCCTATATAATATTAATCTCATAGTATGACCAAGGAAAGATATAAATGCATAAATTATAGCTGTTGTTCCTACGATTAACTTTATGTCTAATATTAAATTATAACCAAGATAACTAATTGTAAGAAATAAAAATAAAAATGCAGCAAATATTAATAAATAAGTTTCGAAAATATGTGTTATAAATATTATGAATCTATGAAATAAATCTTCTTTTTCTCTTATAGTTTCGTATTCATAAAGATACATTTCATAGAACCCTCTGCAACCTTTCAAATGAATAGAAGCAAAGATTGATACTAAAGCTAAAGGTATGCTGAGTAGAATTATCGAGCCTTTTAATTCATAAAAGAATATGAATGATGAAAATACTAACATTGAAGAAACTAGTAAAATACCCTCGATTGCCCTTATAGGTCTTGTTCCCTCAACGAAATAGTTTATTATATGCTTTAATATAGACACGTTTTATTTTCTCGCATAAGCTTTATAAGTATATTTTAAAAAAAGCTAACAAAATGCTAGAAGAACTTCTTAGAGCAACGATTGCTTTGATAGTAGTGATGGATCCTGTCGGTTTAATACCTATTATAATTTCTCTTACAGCTGAAATGTCTCTTGAAGAGCAAAAACGGATTTTGAACACGACGCTCTATACAGCTTCGGCTATATTGATAGTCTTTGCACTTGCAGGTCAACAACTTCTCAATCTTTTCTCAATATCTTTAGCACATTTCAGCATTGCCGGAGGCCTTTTGCTTTTAATACTTTCCTTAGAATTACTGTTGAAAGGATTTGAAGTTGCTAAAGGATTTGAGATAGGTGCAGTTCCATTAGCCTTTCCTCTACTCGTTGGTCCTGGTTCAATAACTATTTTAATGCTATCCTTACAAAAATATGGTTTTTTAATAGGATTACTTTCTGCTTTGATTGCAATACTTTTTACTGCAATCGTTTTCAAATTCATTAATACTATTTATAAATTGCTAGGAAGACTTGGCTCTTTAGTAATAACCAAAATAATGGCTATATTCACAGCGGCTATTGCGATTGAATTCATAATAGACGGAATTAAAGCGCTTTTTGCTTAGTTTTAAATAAAGTCTTACTATAATATAATGATGCTAGATATTAAAGGAGTAACTAAGATTTATGGAGGAAAAGTAGTAGCTGTTAACAACGTAAACTTTCAAGTTAACAATGGCGAAATTGTAGGATTTGTTGGTTTAAACGGTGCAGGAAAGACTACTACAATTAAGATTTCATGCGGTGTCCTTATTCCTAATTCAGGCACTGTTTATGTAGATGGGTACGATATATTAAGAGAAAAAATTGAAGCTTCAAGAAGGGTAGGATGGTTACCTGAGATACCAATATTTGATCCCAATGCAAGAGCTTTAAGTCTTTTGAAATATATTGCTGGTTTTCATAACATAACTGGTGAAGCTGCGGAAAAAAGGGCATTAGAATTGTTGAAAGATGTAGGTTTAGCTGGCTTGGAAAATAGGAAATTGGGAACATTTTCTCAAGGTATGCGAAAAAGATTTGCTTTAGCGGCTTCAATGATTGCTGATCCTTCTAATTATCTTTTTGATGAAGTCTTAAATGGTCTTGATCCAGCAGGCATAAATTTCTTCAGAAATATTGCTCAGGAATTCAAGAAAAAAGGTAAAGCTATTCTGTTTTCTTCACACATTCTCTCAGAAGTAGAAAATTTAGCTGATAGAATCGTAATAATTCATAAAGGCAAGATAATAAAAGTTATCGATGCTTCAGAATTAGCAAATATTGGTACTAAAACACTAAAAATCGTGATTAAGAACATTGATAATAGGCTTATCGATGTTTTAAAAAGCTACGGGGATGTCAGAATTGAAAATCATAACGTAGTGATTTTGAGCAATTTCAAAGGAGAACCTGCCGAAATAAATTTAGAATTAAGCAAAATGGGTTATTTAATTGAATCTTTCAATTATCAAAAAACAGGTTTAGAAGATTACTTCTTATCATTAGTAGGTGAGAAAAATGTCAGGTAGATACGTTTTGAATCAATTTTTCTACGATTTCAAAAGAGCTCTTAGAAGCAAAACTATGATAATCATCACACTCATAATAATTCTTTTAGGTTCATCTGTCATTGCTTTCATCAGTTCTCCTACTCCTATTCTATCTATGCAAAATTTTGTATATGCGATTTATGGAAAAGATTCAAATTACGTTTTATTTGGTTATGGGTTTAATGCCTTTGGAGATCCTATAGCAGGTTTAAATGTGAAGGTAGAATTGCTTAAAGAAAATCCAATTTTTAACCGTAATGCTACTGTTTTATTTTCACAAGAATCATCTACAAACTCATCAGGCTATCTTTCAATGGCTTTTCCTAAAATTTCTGAAGCGAAATATATAAGAATTCAATATGGTCAAGGAAGCATACGTGCAAGCATTTCCTTTAGTTTAGATATTCTAACAAAGACCGGGGCTGGTGTATATATTTCTTCTCCAATAAATCGAATTGTAGATTCTAGCAATTCTTCCCGTTCTTCTCTGCTAATATTTTATGTTGAAGAAAATGGAACTAGACCAACAGGTATAGATGTTTATGCATCTCCTAATGGAGATTTCATAAAGCTAGGTACTTTAAACGATTATGTGAAAATATTCAGATTAGATCCCAAGAAATTCAATGGCCCTTTAGCTACAGTTGAACTTAGAAAGGATAATAATATCTTGCGTCAAGGCATCATTGATTTAGAAATATCTCAAAGCGAAGTAAATGCAATAGATATAGCGAATGCTGCAATTGCCGGTATTCTAGTTTTATTAATTCCTCTTTTAGTCATTTTAGCAAGTTACAACCTATACGGTAAAGATAAGATAGGCGGCGTTTTAGATTTCATTTTATCCTTACCTATAACAAGAACCATGTTAGGGTTATCACGATATCTTTCCATTCTACTGATGACATTTGTAGCGATAATGTTATCTTTAGGTTTTGCGGATTTATTACTTTATATAAAGCTTGGTCAGGGTTTAACATTTGATTTTTGGCTAAATAGTACTATTGGCTTATTAGTAAGTTCTGCTGCTTTATTGGGCTTATCAATGATCTTTTCCTCTATTTTAAAATCTACAGGTTCGTTGTTAGCGGTTTCAATAGTTATATGGATAATCTTTGGTATGTTCTGGAATACAATATTAATTGCGATATCTTTCGCTTTAGGCATCGAGCCTTTTTCAAAAGATTTCATTTCTATACTCATTCGTTCATATTTTATAAATCCTATATCTTATTATAGCTTGCTTGCAATATATATGAACAACAGATTTGTAACTTTTGGAACATTTGGTACTCCGATAATTCCAGCTGAATTTGGAATAACTTTAATTAATTTGATAATAGCAGGCTTAGCTTGGACATTAATACCCTTCGTTATATATTTTCTACTGCTAAAAAAGAAAGATTAACTTGTGGAAATAAGAGAACTAATTTTCATTTTTATAGTTTCGTTTATAACCAACGCAACTCCTTTTTTTGGTGCACCTTATACGATCATAACTTCTACTATCATAATAAGACATGGAGCAAGCATAGAAGCAATCATCGAAGGGATCATCATTTCAGCATTAGGAGCTACATTAGCAAAAACTATAATGTTCATCATAGGTGTTGGTTTACGAAAGCCACTCAGGCAAAATAAAAATGTAAAATTTTTTATGAAGTATGTGAGCAAAAGACCATTCTTCATTGGTTTGTTCATCACTGCAATTTTGCCTTTTTTCCCTTTTGATGACTATTTCTTTTTGATTGGAGGTACTTCAAAAGCTTCATTAATCAGAATGCTTTCTATCACTTTTTCTGCCAAAATAATCAAAAGCGGATTTGAAATACCGCTAGAAGTTTATGGAATAATATCAATAGGAAGACATTTAAGATTTGAACCTTTATTATTAGGTATCATATCTTCAGTTATTTTTACAATATTGGGCATATTATTGTTTATAATAGATATAGAAAAGATATTGAATAAAATAATAACAACATTTAAGTTTATAAAATTAAAATTTTTATCTTTTAAATTTTCAAGAATTTAATTCAATATTCGTCATCACAAAGAATTTTGTTACTTTGCTTTTAAAAAATATTTGATTGGAAAGAAGTTAGTGCATCAAAGTTTTGAGACCAGATCTCTGTTTAAATTCAAATTTTTCTAATTTATGAGTTAATTCTTAGCTCTCTTATATTCAATAACCTTTAAGTTTCTTATTCTTTTAAAATGTCTAGCATTTCCCGTAATTATCGTAGCACTTTTTTCTCTCGCAATGATACCTATTTACTCTATATCTATTAAATGTGGTTATCCATTTAAGCTGGTTTCAGTTAATTTTAGGAGAGTGGAAGAGGGCAAACTGATCTAATCTGAGACGGTTTATCTACTATTTTGTGAAAGTTTGTTTTATTTATATATTAATTAGAAAGATCAAATTTTGCAATCTTTAATAATATAATTATAAATAAACTTATATTGGATATTTTCTCGAATGATCAGTTTAATTAATTATTGAATTAAACAAAAATAATCGATTTAGATTCATTTTTAAAACTATTTTTTATTTTTTAGATTGTTTAGAATACTAATAATTTCTTTTTCTGATAGCGTCTTTGATGGTCTTTCAGGAATTAAGCCTGAAGGTCTATATATGAGCATTAATGTTAAGATAATGCTAATTAACAAGGGAGTAAACCATGTGACATCGAATGGTAAATAAGAGGCAATATAACTTTTATAAATATCTGTCAATCTTAAAGCTACCATAAAAACAGTTGTTCCTACAAAAGTTCCAGTATTGTTAGCTAATCCTCCGACAACTACCATTACCCATGGAAGAAATGTAAAGTTTAATCTCGTATATCCCACTGCTAATACTGAAGAAAAGTATATAGCGAATAATCCACCTGCCAATCCTGCTAATGTGCCTGCAAATACGAAAACGTTTCTTCGATAGGCTACTAAATCCTTGCCAAATGTTTGTGCAAGAACTTCATTATCTCGAATTGCTCTCAAGACTCTTCCTAATGGTGAATTAACAAACTTATTCACTATCAAGAATACAGCTAATGCAAGAAGGACTGTTGTGCCTACAACAACCCATTGTCTTAAATTCACATCTTTTATCCATACGAAGAAATCGGGAATTGTAACACCGATTGTTCCATTAACAGGGTATTTATAATTTATACCCAATGCAACTATTATTTCTGCAAAGGCTAATAAAGTCATACCTAAATAATCTTCTTTCAATCTTAATGCAGGATAACTGCTAATAAAACCTAATGCTGCACCTACTAGCATGGCTAAAATTAAAGATAGTATTAATAAAGAGATGGAAAACGTTGGATTAGATTCTAAAAATTTATTAAATATTGCGTAGACAACGTAATTATTATCTTCGTAATAATCTAAGCCTTTAGAATAAATGTCAAGCAAAGAAGCTAGGATTAATCCTGGGACGCTACCAACAACGAACGCACCTCCTGCAACAGCTAATAATTTTCCAAAATTAGGCAAACCTAGGTATCCGAATTCTAAATTTAAACTCAAGTTAATTATAAAATAAATAGCTACCCAAGGAATGATGTCTCTTATTATTACAAATAAAATGGAATCTACCATTGTTTTCTAAACAGGTTTGTTCTGATTTGTTCTAAAATACCTCCTAATCCTTTTGGAAATACTATTAAAACAATGCTCATTATGATCAAGGGTATTATGAATTGTAATGGGAGGAATATTATGTAAACATATCTAGCAAGGGAATAAGTTAATTCTATCATTGAAAATCCTATGATTAAACCTGCAGGAATTGTTCCGAATAAGCTGTTTACCCCTCCAAGTATAGTTGTTGCGAATATAATAGGTAAGAATTTGTCTCCTGCTGCAGTATCTATTGATTGGTAATAACCGTAAAATATTCCTGCAATACCAGATAATGCACCGCTTAAAAACCATGCAAATGAATACACTCTATCTGTATTTATACCTACTACTGAAGCTAAAGAAGAATTTTCTATAGTTGCTCTCATCGCTATGCCAAATTTAGTTTTAGTTAACATCCAATAAAGTAAAATGATAAAACTTATAGTAATTAAAAGTATAGCTAGAAAAGAAAATGGAAAACCTAATAATAAGAAATCAGTTTTTTTAAAAGTTACATAAGTTACAGATATTTTAAATGTTTTTGACAAATAACTTGCCATAATGTTAATAAAGCTAAAAGAAAAAATATTCAGCGTTAATGTTGCAATCATCAGCAAAACTATGTTTGCTCCACGATTTAATAAAGGCTTTATAACTAATTTATAAAAAACAAAAGAATAAAGACCTACCAATAAAAAAGATATAGGTAAAAAATATAAAGGACTTATATTTAGGACTTCTTGAGCATAAACTCCTACATATGCTCCTAGAGTTAAAAAACTACCCTGTGAAAAGTTTGGAACCTTAGTAGTCATATATGTTAAAGTTAAACCCATCGAAGCAAATATAGTTATAAGCGAAACATATATTGATGTTTGAATTAAAGGGTCAATCATGATTATTAAAAAGGTTTAAATATATATAAAAGCTTTTTTATGTATGGCTCAAACAAGTTCATGGCTTACAAGAGCAATAGCATTTCTAATAGTAGGACTAGTAATAGGAATAGCAGTAGGATACTTCTTATATCCTACGGTATCACCAACTGGAGGTGTTTCGCTTCCACCAGAAATTAAAATTGGTGCTTTATTAACACTTTCTGGTGAACTTGAAACTTTCGGAAAAGATCATCAGGTAGTACTAGAATTAGCACAACAAGAAGCAAATGCATATTTACAGAAGGCTGGAATTCCATCAACTGTAAAGGTGTATGTTGAAGATACAGCAACTGATCCAAATACTGCTTTGCAAAAGCTTCAAGCATTAGCTGCTCAAGGAATAAAGTTCTACATAGGTCCTTTATCTAGTGCAGAAGCAAGAAATATATTAAAGTATGCAAATGATAACAATTTGTTATTATTGAGCCAATCTTCAACAGCTGTAGATTTAGCTATTCCGGGTGATAATTTATACAGAATCACACCTAACGATGCTGCGCAAGGCGTAGCTTTAGCTGTAACAATGAAAACAGTTGGGATTCAATATGTTGTAATCATTCATAGAAATGACGTATATGGAAAAGGATTAGCTCAATCAGTTATGGATAATTTCCGTGCATTAGGAGGTCAAACTAGTGATTTAATACCTTACGATCCTAAAGCTACTGAATTCACAGCTCAAGTTGCAACTTTAGTACAATATGTTCAAAATGCAATTAACCAAGTAGGCGATCCTAAGAAAGTAGGTGTTGAGCTCGTTGCATTCGAAGAAGCTGCTGTATTGATAAAAACAATAGTACAGAATCCTCAATACGATCAAGTTCTAAGAAAGGTGAGATGGTTTGGTTCAGATGGTACTGCAGATTCAGCTAAATTAACAGAAGATCCTGACGTAGCTAAATTCTGCGCAGATACAAAATTCTTAAATACAATAACTGCTCCTGCTACTGAAAACGAGATAACACAAAAAGTAAAGAATTATGTTAAACAAAGATTAGGTAGAGAACCTGATTCATATGCTTATAATGTTTACGATGCATTCTGGTTATATTTCTGGGCTATACTAAGCGTAGGTTATGATGTAAATAAAGTAAAACAAGTATTACCTATAGTAGCTCAAGGATATGTAGGTGCAAGCGGACCTATAGCTTTCGAGGATAGTGGAGATAGAGTGCCTGTTGCATATGTTCTAAGAGTTATCGATTATATTAACAATACTTGGCAATGGACGGATGCAGGAAAATATCTCCAAGCTACAAAGTCAGTCACATTGTTAGATAAATATAAGTAAATTTTTATTAAAATTATGTTTTTGTTTTTTAATATATTATCCATAAATTATATTGTTGCTTTTTAAGTTTTAAATATAATGTATAATATTATTAAATTATTTTTCAATATGCATCAAATGATTTTCTACCTCTTTGTACTCGTTAAAAATACTTGATATATAACATCTACTCTGTGTTTAAGAAATATCCTTTTTTCTTAATTTTAAAATATTCGAATGATTTAAAACTTTAACATTAAGTCCTAATTCTGGAAAATTATTTGGGGTTGTCAAATAAGGCTTATTTATAAGGGCATAAGAATAACTTATAGGTATGAATGAAGCAACTCTGATATGCAAAGGAATCAAAAAACATTTTGGAGGCTTATATGCATTGGATGATGTAAATATTTCTTTAGAAAGAGGAAAATTTACGTTATTAATAGGACCAAATGGAAGTGGTAAAACTACGTTAATAAATACAATAACAGGTTATTATATTCCCGACGAGGGTAAGATAATCTATGAAGGAAAAGATGTAACTAAGTTACCAATGCATGAAAAATTCAAGTTAGGAATTGTTAGAACTTTCCAAATTCCAAAGCCTTTTACCAAGCTTACAGTTATAGAGAACATGCTCATTGCAGCGAGAGACAATCCTGGAGAGCGTTTTATATATGCTCCTTTAAAGAGCAAATGGATTGATAAAGAGAAAGAAGCTTATGAAACTGCAATGTATTTATTGCAACAATTAAAGTTGGATAATTTATACAATCAAGAGAGCTATAAGCTTAGCGGAGGCCAAATAAAACTTTTAGAGTTTGGAAGAGCACTCATGTGTAATGCAAAAGTTATTTTGCTTGATGAGCCAGGTGCAGGAATGGCTCCTTTTATTGCAAAAGAGCTATTCAAGACTCTTAAGGATGTAACAATCAAATTGAATCTTACTGTGTTAGTAGTTGAGCATAGACTTGATATAGCCTTAGATTTTGCTGATTATGCATATGCAATGCACAATGGCAAAGTCATTGCAGAAGGAAATCCTTATGAGGTATTAAATAATGAAAAAGTTATAGAAAGTTATTTGGGGAGAAGAGGTGCTTGAAATAAATAAGCTAAATGCAGGATATGGTAAATTGCAAGTGTTATTTGATGTTAACTTGAAAATTGAGAGAAATAAATTAACTGCAATTGTTGGTCCAAATGGAAGCGGAAAATCTACCTTGCTCAAAACCATCTTTGGTCTGACAAATATTTATTCAGGTGAAATAAAATTCGAAGGAAAAGATATTACACGAATAAAACCTCATGAAGTTGCAAGAATGGGAATTGCATATTTACCCCAGTTGGATAATGCTTTTACTGAATTGACTATTGAAGAAAATTTAAAGATGGCTGCGTATACTCTTGAAGAAAGGGAAGCAAGAGAAAGAATAAAAGAAGTTTTGGAATTATTTCCAGTATTGAATAAGAAATTCAAGACTAAAGCACTTTATATGAGCGGTGGCGAGAGACAAATGCTCGCCATTGCAATGAACTTGATTAGAAGACCAAAACTAATGCTTTTCGATGAACCAACAGGTAACCTAGCTCCTATTATTGTGAATCAAATACTTGATACTATAGTCAAGCTAGTTAGAGATAATGGCATTACAGTTGTGCTTGCTGAACAGAATGCATTAAGAGCGTTAGAAATTTCTGACAAGGCTTATTTATTAGTGGGAGGTAAAGTAGCGTTTGAAGGCACTTCTAAGGATTTATTAGAACATAGTGAACTTGGAAGATTATATTTAGGACTTAAGTAATCTAGGTTATTAAAGATAAAAGCTTGCTAGGATCAGATTTTTCTAATTCTGGGAATTTTTTATTTTCATTTATTTTTTTGATAATGTTTAATGGTTCAGCTTGTAAAGGAGAGAAATCATCGATCTCTTCTTTAAATAGTGGTATTGAAGCTAAGCCAGTTTTATAATGTATGGAAAATGGTGCTCTTACATCACCTTGTGGTTTCATTGAAGACCAGTCAACTAATATTTTATCTTCTCTCTCTTCTTTATGAGCAACTTGGGAAGTCGTGAATTGTTTCAAATCTTTAAAATCAGGATATTTCTCTTCTATTATTTTTCTTTTATTTTGCAACCTTTTCTCTAGTACATTTTGAATTTTAACTGCTAATTTCCTATACTCAGCAAATAGATCTTCCTTTGTTTTGAATTTTGAATTATCAAATCTAGCCCAAATTTGAAAACCCCTTGAACCGCTGAATTTAATCATTGGTTTTATTTCAAGTTCAACGAGCATTTCATAAAGTTCCTTTGTTACGAATTTCAAGAATTCAAATCCTCTTTCTTTCTCGAATATTTTCTTTCCAGCATCTAGATCCAAAACGAATAAATCTGGTTCATTCGCATTTAATTTATGTACATATGGTATGAAATCAATACAGTGGTCATGAACATATTCCATTAGCTTTTCTAAAGAATTTATTATAATATGCTGTGGCTTTGGTTTATATTTAGCATATCTAACAAATATAGGATCAATTTCCTCAATAGGGTTGTTCTTTCCAGAGAAGATTTTAACTACGCTTGTAGGTCTATCTTTTAAATAAGGAAGCATTAAATTTCCAACGACAGGATAATAATGCTTTGCTTTCCAAACTAAAATGTATGATCTATTTAATATCTTTTCTTTTTCACGAATTAAATTAAAAATATATTCATGAATTTTATCTTCAGGCATATATTTACCATTAACATTCTTAATTAATCCTTCTTCTTCTAGAATTTTTAAATTTGAGATTATCTCATCTTTGCTCAAATCTCTTTTTTCAAAGAATTTTACATCTCTAGAGACTTTTTCGAAGATATGATCAAAATCAACTAATTTACCTTTCTCTTTAATTGATAGCAAAAGTGCAATTCTTTCTTTTACGCTCATCATAATTTAATAGTTATTGAAAAATAAAGGGTTAGCGTCAAGATTTATAATTCATAATCCATTAAATTATTAATGAGTGAACATCTAAAGCATTTCATAAATGGCGAATTCGTTGATTCCTTTAGAAATGAAAAATTTGAATTCTTAAATCCTTCTAATAATGAGATAATAGGAACAATTCCTGTTGGATGTAAGGAAGATGTGGATTTGGCAGTCAAGGCTGCTAAAAAAGCTTTTGAAACTTGGAGCAAGACAAGTGTTTCGAAAAGATCAGAAATACTTCATGAAATAGCAAAACTTATAAGGAAAAATAAAGAAGAGCTTTCAAGATTGGAAACGCTCAATACTGGAATACCTATTACGCAAGTTAGAAGTCAAATAGATAGAGCAGCTGAAAATTTCGATTTTTTTGCAGACATGGTAACAAAGCTAAGTGATGAAGTCTTCGTAGATGATGATAAATTCATAAACTATGTCATTAGAACCCCTATTGGTGTTGCAGGATTGATAACTCCTTGGAACACTCCTTTAATGCTAGAAACTTGGAAGATCGCTCCTTGTTTAGCTGCAGGAGATACTTGTGTTTTAAAGCCTGCTGAATGGACTCCATTAAGCGCTAACAAGTTAGCTGAGATTATGCAAGAAGCAGGATTGCCTTCAGGAGTATTTAATATAGTTCATGGAATAGGTGAAATAAGCGGAGCTTCTCTTGTAGCTCATCCAGATGTTAGGCTAATTTCCTTCACTGGAGAAACGGTAACTGGTATGGAAATAATGCGAAACGGTGCATCTACACTTAAAAGATTTTCATTTGAGCTAGGTGGTAAAAATCCTGCAATAATCTTTTCAGATGCAGATTTGAAAAAAGCATTGGATGCAGTAATATTTATGGCTTATTCTTTAAACGGTGAAAGATGCACAGCGAATTCTAGGGTATTGATTGAGGAATCCATCTATGAGGAATTCGTTGATATGCTATATGAAAGAGTTAAGAGGATTAGAATAGGAGATCCTTTTGATGAAAAAACTGAACTAGGGCCTTTAGTAAGACCTGAACATTGGCAAAGAGTAAAAAATTACATTGATATTGGGATAAAAGAAGGAGCAAAACTAATCTATGGTGGTGATAGACCTAAAGGATTCGAAAGAGGTAATTATCTAATGCCGACTTTATTTGCTGATGGAAATAGAGAAATGAAAATATTTAAAGAAGAAATATTTGGTCCAGTTCTTCTTGCAGTAAAATTCAAAGACGAAGAGGAAGCAATTTCTTTAGCTAACGATGTGATATATGGCTTAACTGCGTACATTTGGACAAAAGATATTCAAAGAGCAAATAGATTAGCCAAAGCAATTGAAGCTGGTATGGTATGGATAAATTCTCATAATGTAAGAGATCTTCGCACGCCATTCGGTGGAGCAAAATATAGTGGAATAGGTAGAGAGGGAGGCAAATACAGCTTCGATTTCTATATGGAAATAAAGACTATCCAAGTTGCTTTAGGTACGCATAAGATCCCAACCTTTGGGCTGAGCTGAAATGGGCGCGAGGACAGGTAAAAGGTTTTTAGAAGAAATGGATAGCAAGAAAAGAGAAATATGGTACGGTAATGAAAAAATAACCTATAACATAACTAAACATCCAGCTTTCAAAGGTGTTGCTAATACGCTTGCTAAGCTATATGATTTGCAACATGATCCTGAACTTAGGGATATAATGACATATATATCACCCACAACAGGAGAAAGGGTTGGAATGAGCTTCTTACAACCTAAAACGAAAGAAGATTTAGCTAAAAGGACTATGATGATGAAGATTTGGGCAGATCATAGTTTTGGCTTATTGGGAAGAACGCCAGATTACTTGAATAGTGCTTTAATGGCTATGGCTGCAGCTGCTGAATTTTTCGGAAAAGGTAAAGTTGACTTTGCAGAAAATATAAGAAGATATTATGAATATGTTCGCGAAAATGATCTTTGTTTAACTCATACATTAATAAATCCGCAAGTCAATAGATCAATAACAAGTCCTTCAAAGCTACCAGATCCTTATATTGCTGCAAGAATTTTAGAAAAAACATCTGAAGGAGTTGTAATAAGAGGAGCAAGAATGCTTGCAACGCTTCCTTTGGCTGATGAAATTTTAGTTTTTCCATCAACAGTTCTGAAATCTGGACAAGATGATGCACCTTATGCAATGGCTTTTGCTCTTCCTGTAGATACGCCTGGCTTGAAATTCATTTGCAGAGAAAGCTTTGCTCATAATTCAAGTTTCGATCATCCTTTAGCTTCAAGATTTGATGAACAAGATGCTGTAGTCGTTTTCGACGATGTCCTAGTTCCATGGGAAAGGATATTCATAATGGAAGATCCTGAAAAATGTAACATGTATGCTGAAGCAACAAGCGCAGTTATATTCATGGCTCATCAATCTTTGGTAAGAGAATTATCTAAATGCGAATTCGTATTAGGCTTAGCTACTCTTATTGCAGAAACGATAGGAATTGATCAATATCCAAATGTTCAAGAGAAAATAGCAGAATTAATAATGCTAACAGAAACCATGCGTGCTTTTCTGGTTGCAAGCGAAGCTAGTGCAAGGCTTAACAAATGGGGAATAATGACTCCTGATCATGCATTTTTACATGCTGCTAGAAATCTTTGGCCCAGAGTAGCACATACTTTAAATCTTACAATTAGACAATTAGGCGCAAGCGGCTTGATGGCTATACCTCCTGCTGAGGCATTGAATTCAGAAATTAGACAGTATATCGATAAATACTATCAAGCTAAAATGGCAAATGCAGAAGAAAGAATTAAGTTGTTTAAGCTTGCATGGGATTTCGTAGGTAGTTCCTTTGGAAGTAGACAAGATTTATATGAATATTTCTTCTTTGGTGATCCATTTAGAATGGCTTCTAACCTTTACAATTGGTATACTAGAAAAGATGAATATAAGAAAAGAGTAAAGGATTTCTTAGATAACATAAAATGAGCTTCGACATTATAAGAGCTGGTCATGCAGAATTGCTTGTCAGAGATTTAAACAAATCATATGACTTCTATGTAGATACCTTAGGCTTTAAGCTTGTATATGAAGATAGTGATCATATATACTTAAGGGGATATGAGGAAAGATATCATCATTCCCTATGCCTAACTAAATCTAATAAAGCAGCTGCACATCACATAGCATTCAAAGTAAGAAGCTTTGAAGATTTAAAAGAACTTGAAAATTTCTTTTTGAAGAATGATATTGAGGTTACATGGATTGAAAAAGACTTTGAATTAGGCTTGGGCAAGGCAATAAGAATTCAAGACCCTCTAGGATTTCCTGTAGAATTTTATAGTGAAATGCAAAAAGCTGAATGGTCTTTGCAAAAATATCATGAGTACAGAGGTGCTAAAATATTGCGAATTGATCATTTTAACATTCATGTTCATGATGTTAAGAAGGCTTTTGAATGGTATAAAAAACTAGGTTTCGTAGTCACGGAAATAACTGAAACAGAAGAAGAACCTCCGAGAATTTGGGCAGCATGGCTTAGAAGAAAACATACATCGCATGATATTGCTTTGACAAACGGATACGGTCCAAGACTTCATCATATTGCCTTCTACGTGCCAGACAGGCTAGCAATATTGGATGCAGCAGATATCCTTGCTTCGAAAGATTATATAAAGAATATGGAAAGAGGGCCTGGAAGACATGGGATAACGAATGCTTTCTTCTTCTACTTAAGAGATCCTGACGGTCATAGGATTGAATTATATACAGGAGACTATTTGAGTTCTGATCCAGATTGGGAACCTATTATTTGGAAGTTTCATGATCCTAAAAGACAAACACTTTGGGGAATGCCTGCACCAGCAAGCTGGTTCGAAGAATCTTCTCTTGTTTTAAATTTGAAAAACAATGAAACTATGCCTTTGAATGAGCCTTCATTACCGATTAAGCCAAAATATTTAGAGGTAACTCATTAAAACCACCAATCTTCGATTATTTCAAGTTTTTCAGGGCTTATCAACGTGATATATTGCTGATTATAATATATGAGAGGATTTTTATCGCTAAGCTTTTTGGCATTTATTACTTCACCTAAAAAAATTGAATGATCACCGCCATCGTAAATTGAATATTTTTTGCATTCAATATAAGCCCTCACACCTTTAATTATTGGGCATCCTGTCTTATCAAAGAAATATTCAACGGCTTCAAATCTATCTTTTACCTTAACTCTTCCTGAAAATATGTCTGATACAATTTTTTGATCTTCTGCAAGGAAGTTAATAGTGAAGAATTCAGATTCAAGCATAATATTGTGTATACTTGATTGCTTAGAAATTGAAACCATGACTAAAGGAGGATCGAGCGATATGCTAGTAAATGCGCTAACTGTTAAACCAAAAAATCTGTTATCTTTTTTTGTAGTAACTACAGTTACACCTTGAGGATATATTCTCATTACCAGTCTTAGCGCTTCTTTAATATCCACAATAAAACTTTGTTTATGTTGATTTAATTTTCTTCTACTATTTTATTAGTCAATGTACCTATCTTGTCTATTGTTATTTCTATTAAGTCATTTGGTTTCAAAGGAGATATTCCTCTTGGTGTTCCCATTAGAATTACATCACCAGGATATAAAGTCATGAAAGAACTCAAAAATGCTATTACTTTAGGAATAGGATGTATGAATGATCTCGTATTCCCTTTTTGTTTCAATTCTCCATTTACCTTTGTTATTATCTCAAATTCTGTTTCTTCGCCAATTTCATCTCTTGTTACGATGAATGGTCCTAAAGGCAAAAAGGTATCGAAACCTTTTGCTTTTATTGGCGGTCTGAAAAAGCTAGTTATGAAATCTCTTGCTGTCACATCATTAGCAATGGTATAGCCTAAAACATAATTCATCGCCTCGCTTTCTTTTACATTCCTACATCTTGAACCGATAACAACAGCAAGTTCTCCTTCATAATGAACAAATTTTGCTCCTTTAGGATATATTATGTTTTCTAAATGACCTACAAGCGTATTATTAGGCTTAAGAAATATGATTGGATCTTCAGTTATGCTTAAACCTAGTTCTTCTGCATGTTCCTTAAAATTCAAAGCAAGACCTATTATCTTACTAGGTTCGCAAGGAGGAAGCCATTTAGCATTTTCTATTTTAATTGCGCCTTCTTTTGTTATTAAATATTTTTCTTCAATAAATCCACTATATATTTTGTCATCAATTTTCAATCTTGCAATTTTCATATCTTGAAATATAATCTTAAAACTTCGATAAGTTTTCTTTTCTTCTCATCTGATAAAGGAACTAAAGGGGGTCTAAAATATGGCTTTATCATACCTAGCATACCCATAGCAGTTTTTAGCGGTATAGGATTTGTATCAATGAATAAAGCTTCATTTATAGGCAATAGTTTGTAATGCAATTTTTTAGCTTCTTCATATTTTCCTTGTTTCACTAATTCATATAGATCTGCTAATTCCCTAGGTAGCAAGTTGGCAGTTGCACTGAAATATCCTGCACCGCCTATTGCAAGTAAAGGATAGCACAAAGATTCGATTCCTGAATAAACAAGAAAATCTTCACCGCATTCAAGAATATCTTTACTCATTTGATCGAAATTTGTATTAGCTTCTTTAACTCCAACAATATTTTTACAACTTTCTTTTAATCTCTTCAAAGTCTTGGGTTCAATATTAGTTCCTGTTCTTGCAGGTATGTTATAAATTATGATTGGCAAAGAAACACTTTCTGCTATTTTTTTGAAATACTCAAAGATGCCTTCTTGATTAGGTCTTGAATAATATGGTACAGCAATGAGTAATGCATCGCATCCTATCCTTTCTGCTTTTTTACTTAAATCAATTGTTTCAGAAAGATTTGAAGATCCTGTGCTTGCAACAACAGGTACTTTTCCTGAAGCTTCTTGAACAGCTATTTCAAATAATGTTTCTTTCTCTTCTCGACTTAACAAAGTCATTTCTCCAGTGCTTCCTGCAATAGAAATTCCATGACTTTTGTTTTCTATTTGCCATTCTATCAACTTTCTAAATGTAGGTATATCTATTTTCAATTCTTCATCATAAGGTGTTACAAGGGGCACAATAGAACCTTTTAATCTTTCCATATCCTATTTTTTCTTCTATAAATTTAAGTAAAAATCGAATTTAATTATATGGAAGAACTCTCTAGCCTTACTTCTAAGTTAATTCAATTTCCATCGATAAATCCACCAAAAAGTGAAGAAAACATGCGAAATATTGCAGCTTATATAAAGGATTGGTTTAAAGAGAATGGTATAGAAGCTAGGATAAAAGAATATCAAAAAGGATGGCCTACAGTGATTGCAGAGATAGGAAAGGGAGAGAAAACAGTTTTAATGAATGGTCACTTTGATGTAGTTCCAACAGGAGATGAGAATTCGTGGAAGAAAAAGCCTTTTGGAGGAGAAATTATTGAAGGGAAAATATTCGGAAGAGGAGCTAGCGATATGAAGAGTGGTGTTGCTCTTGCAATGATACTATTAAGAGAATTAGCGGATAAAATAAATTATAAGTTAGTATTTACAGGTGTTTCTGATGAAGAAACTGGTGGCTTTAATTGTTCAAAGTTCATTTCACAAGAATACAATCCAGACTTAGTTCTAATAACAGAACCTTCTGGCCCTAATTCTATAATAATAGGAGAAAAAGGTCTTTTACAATTAAGATTAAAATCAAAAGGAATCCCGGCTCATGGTAGTATACCTTCAATGGGTGTTAATGCAATAGAATTATTAATAAAAGACTTGTTAAGCTTAAGCAATATTTCAAAGATTGAGCTGAACATTTCACAAGAACTGAGACAAATTTTAGAAAATACAATCATTAGGCTAAAAGAAGAGCTTGGAAAAGAACTTAAAGAAGTCAAAGCAATATCCTTCAATATTGGTTTGATAAAAGGCGGAGTTAAAGTTAATGTAGTAGCAGATTATTGTGAAGCAGAAGTGGATATGCGCATTCCTCCTGGCATAACTTTTGATGAAGCCTATGAAAAAGCAAAGTCTTTCATCACTCATAGTTCTGTTGAAATAATACAGAAATCGAATCCAAATTATACTTCGCCAAACAATGAATATGTTCAAAAATTGAAGATGATAATCGAGAAGAAATTAGCTACGAAAGCTATGGAAATAATAATAACAGGAGCTACAGATGGAAGATATTTCAGGGAAAAAGGAATACCTGTTATAATTTATGGTCCTGGAAAGCTTGGACAAGCTCATGTATACGATGAACATGTACTCATTGAAGATTTGAATAAATGTTATGTAGTTCTGAAAGAATTTTTATTGAACTTAAATTAAATAATTTTATTCTTGAATGAATATACCAGCATATGAAAATAAACTATGCTGAATTAGGCTTAAAAGTCGGCTTAGAAGTTCATCAACAGCTTGAAACTCGCTATAAGTTATTTTGTTCATGCAAAAACATGCTTGAAGATGAAGTAATAGGTGAATTTTCAAGAAAGCTAAGACCTACTAAAAGTGAGCTAGGCGAATATGATCCTGCTGCACTCATGGAATTTTCGCGTGATAGAACTTATGTTTATCAAATAACTCCTAATACTTCATGCTTAGTTGAACTAGATGAGGAGCCTCCTCATCCTATAAATCAAGAAGCGGTAGAGATCGCAATTGCATGTGCGTTATTAATGAATAGTAAAATAGTTGATGAAGTTCATGTAATGAGGAAAGAAGTGATAGATGGAAGTAATACAACAGGCTTTCAAAGGACAGCAATCGTAGCTCTTGGAGGATACATAATGGATGGCGAAGAAAAGATAGATATTCAAACGATAACGCTTGAAGAAGATTCATGTAGAAAAATCAAAGAAGATTCTAAGATGATCGTTTATAGATTAGATAGACAAGGTATTCCTCTTATAGAAATAGCTACTGCTCCTCGAATTAAAGATCCAGAACAAGCAAGAAGAGTAGCATATAAAATAGGAATGCTCGTATATAGCACAGGGAAGGCAAGAAGAAGCTTAGGTACTATTAGACAAGATATAAATCTTTCAATTTCTAATGGGGCTAAGACCGAGATAAAAGGCATTCAAGAATTGAGCATGATACCTAAAGTTATAGAATATGAAGTAATGAGGCAACTAAAATTGCTTGAATTAAAAGACTTATTAATTTCAAAGAATGTTCCTAAGCCTGAAAAGAAAGTCTATGATATAACAGATTTATTCAAAAATACTCGTAGCAATTTAATAAGGAAGCATTTGGAAGCATGCGAAATAATCTTGGCATTACCTTTGAAGAAAATGAAAGGTTTGCTTAAATTTGAAGTTCAGCCGAATAGGAGATTTGCAAGTGAGCTGGCTGATTACGTAAAGGCTTGGACAAAACTTGAAGGTTTAATTCATAGTGATGAATTGCCTGCTTATGGTATTACTGATTTAGAGGTTAAATCAATATATGAACGTTTGAATCTAGCAGATGAAGATGCCTTCATAATGGTCATTGGTGAAAAAGAAGAATGTGATAAAGCTATCGATGTCATAATTGAAAGGATAAACGTAGCATTCGTTAAAGTACCAGAAGAAACGAGGAATGCAATGCCAGATGGAACAACAAGATTTGCAAGAATAAGACCTGGTTCTGCAAGGATGTACGTTGAAACAGACATTCCTCCTTTCGTTGTAACGAATAATTTAATAGAAAAGGTTAGATTTAATCTTCCTTTAAAAATAGAAGATAGAATTGCCGAACTTCAAAGCAAGTATAATTTAAGTTCTCAACTTGCTCAAGAATTAATTGATTCACAATCTGAGCAATTATTCGAGAAAATAGTTTCGATAGGAATTAAACCAACTATAGCTGCAACTACTTTAACCCAAACTTTGAAATATTTAAAAAGATCTGGCTTGAATATTGAAAATTTAACAGAGAGACATTTTTGGGAAGCTTTCTTAGCAATGAAAGATGGTAAGATAGCTAAAGAATCGATAGAATTAATCTTCTCTGAGTGGATAAAATCCCCTTCAATGAGTCTTAATGAACTGATTGAAAAACTAGGTCTTAAATTGTTATCAGAAGAAGAACTTAAAAAAGCTATAGAGGTAGTGATATCTGAAAATATCGATAAATTAAAAGAGAATAAAGATAGAATGTTTGAGTTTGCGATGAAAATCGTGATGAGCAAACTTAGAGGTAAAGCTGATTCATCTAAAATAGCAGAAATCGTAAAAGAAAAGATAAAACAAATAGCAAGTTAATTAGTTCGAATTGCTCAATAATATTATGAGTATTTCAATAAAAATTAAAAGAGTATATGATAAATATGAAGAAAGCGACGGTTTCAGAATTCTTGTAGATCGCTTATGGCCTAGAGGATTGAAGAAAAAGGAAGCTAAAGTTGACTTATGGTTTAAAGAAATTGCACCTACTGATGAGCTGAGAAAATGGTTTGCGCACGATCCTTCAAAATGGGATGAATTCAAAAAGAAGTATGAAGAAGAAATAAAGAAAAATGAAAATTTAAATAAATTAATAAAAATAATAATTGAGAAAAAGAATGTGACATTATTATATTCAGCAAAGGATAGAGAGCATAACAATGCTGTGGTTTTAAAAAGCATATTAGAAGCGATTATAAAATAATAATATATATTTTTATATAGGCTTATATAAATAAATACAAATACTTTTAAAGAGATTTTCTTACATATTATTTATGAAATCTGTAAAGATCTTTTTAATTTTCTTAATAGCTATGCTCTTATCTATTAATTTTACATATTTAAGCGCACATGTTGAAGAAGAACAACTACACTATTCGCAGGTTTATACTTTCGATATAGGAAAAGGATATGTTTTAGCTATAATCCTAGAAAATTATCTTCCTCCAATTCTTCCTCCAAACAATTCTGTTAATGCCACTTTTGCAGTTTATAATCATACATATTCTCCTGATTCTGAGCCTGTAATGCATGTGACATACAATGTAACTGTTTTAGATTCAAATAATCAAATCCTTAATATTTTAGGAACGAATCAGCAAATTCACTCAATGAATGGACCTTTCTCATTGGTTGTGAGTTTTCCTGGCAAAGGAATTTATAATTTAAATATTGAAGTGGTTTCCATTGGCATGGCTTCAATGGGAGAATTAATTAAAGGTTTTTCAAAAGTAAGTCTTCCTTTATATATTGGCATTGAGCCGCCTAATACAAAAGTATTCATCGCTGAAGTAGGACATGGTTCAAGAATCCTCCTTGAAATATATCCTTATAATTCTCAAAATCCTTCTTTAAATACTACAATACTTATTGCGCTATTCAACGGTACAGGAGAAGAAACTCATCTTGTTCACCATGTTACTTATTCAATTACCATTAAAGATTCTAGTGGAACAATAATTAGCAGCGTCACAAATGTTCATTATGACACGGGAGTTTACAAAGCTTTGTTTACTTTTCCTAAATATGGTAATTACACTGTTGAAATACAAGTAGTATCAGTAGGACATCCTGATATAGGTGTAATAACGGGCTTTTCAAAAGCTACTTTTCTCGTAGATTTGTCATATAAGCCTGGCTCTAATAACCCGCAACAAGGAATTGATTACTTTTTGCTATCTCTTATAATAATCGTAGTAATAGCTATCGTTGCAGTTTTTCTAGTAATTTGGAGGCGTTCATTCAAAAAAGCATGAGCCAAATCTTTCTCTTAGTTCTAAACAAATCTCATCTAAACTCTGTTCTATAATATCTATTTTTTCTTTGATTTCTTTAACTTCATCGATTTTTCGCTTTATCTTTTCATAAATCCACCTTAAGTTTCCTCCATTATGTTCATAATCTAAGAATTTACCTGCTTCAATGCAACAAAATAATTCTATTGAAATGATTTTCCTCAAACTTTTAATTGATCTCTTAAGTAAGCTAACAGCATTTCCTGACATGCTTACAAAGTCCTCTTGATCTGCACTTACTGGTATTGACATAACGCATGAAGGCGTAGCTAGCATTCTCAATTCATTGACGTAATATGCTGCAAGATATTGGCAAAGCATTAAGCCAGTTGTTCTATTATTAGAAAGGAAAGCAGGTAATCCCCTATTAAGATTAGGATTTAAAAGCCGATTTATTCTTCTTTCTATCATACTAGCCCATGAAGCAATAGCTATTCTAAGCATATCTGCACAAAAAGCAAGCAGTTCAGCATGAAAGTTGCCTGCATAAAGAATTCTTTTGTTTTCTAAATCAACAACAGGATTTCCAGAAAATGAATTCATTTCTCTTATCAAACAGTAATCAACGATATCGATGACATGTCTTATTGCACCGTAAACTTGAGGTATGCAACGAATAGAATAAGCTTCTTGCAAGTTTTTTGAAGTGTTTATTAGTTTGCTTTCTTTTAGCAAATTAGATATGTACTCGCCTACAATGATTTGATCATGGTGTTTCTTTACGTTTAGCGCATTTGTTTCTAAATGTACTGTATTAGATCTCAATACTTCTGTAGCTAGCGCTGCAATTGCACATGAGAGATCGAAAAGCTTCATCAATTCAACATTGCAATAAGCTAGAGCTGCACATGTATATGCAGTTGAATTTATTAAAGCTATTGCATCTCCAACTTTAAGTTCTGGTTCGCCTATTATTTTGAATACTTCCTTTGAACTAACAACCTTATCTTTTAATTCTACCTTTCCTTCAATTAATGATAAAACGAGATTAGCTAATGGAATCAGATCACCGCTTGCACCTAAACTTCCTTCATAATGAAATATAGGGTAAGCGCCTGTATTGAAAAAATTTACTAAAAAATTGAAAGTTTCTAAAGAAATGGTACTTCTGCCTGTAGCGAGTTGATTGATAAGTATTAGCAAAGTTGCTCTTGCAATTTCTTTTTCTTCAACTTCTCCTTTGCTTACTGCATGATCCTTGATTAGTTCTAATTCGTTTTCTTCTCTTTTTTCATGTAATAATGCTCCTACTTTAGTATTGACACCGTAAATCAATTCACCTTTATTTAGTTTCTCTTCAACAATTTCTCTGCTATGTTTTATTTTGCGCAAAGCCTCTTCAGCTATTTCAATTTTTAAATTGTTCTTTATACAGCGATGCAATTTCAAAGGAGTAAGATCACTACCAGTAACCTTTATGCTTTCCATATAAAAAAGAGAAATTAGAGCTTAATAACTTGAGAACTTTATCTTAAGAAGTACTTTTCTTGTTCTTTAATGTATTCCACGCTTTCTTTAGTACTTATGAACAATTTTTTAATGTATTCCACGTCTTCTCTTTCTACCCTGCTTCTTCCCATTTCTCTAGCTCTTATTAATGCAGGTGAAAGTAATTGAACCGCATATCTTAAGCTATACTCAACTCCTATTTTAGTAAGAGTTTCCAAAGCCTCTTCACTTAAATCAACTTTTTCTTCTCTTGCCCTTATCTTGATTATTTCTTTTATTTCTTGTTCATTATAAAATCTCGTCTTTATTATTATCAGCCTATCGAGCATATCTAGAGGTATTCCATGTGGAGATTCGATATCTGTTCCTCTTATTTTTGTGAATCCACGATTTGTTGCGAAGATCATAATTGGAGTTAGTTCGCTTTCCATTGCTCTAATCAAGAATGCCCATGTTTCGATATCTAACATATGTGCATCATCAATGAATATGACGCCTGGAATTAGTTCACCTTTTCCTTCATTAACTGTTTTAGTTATGAATTCATCGACTGCTTTTCTGACCTCGATTGGTATTTCTTTTTCTTCACCAGCAGTTCCGAACATCAACATGCTTATTAAACCTTGTTGTCTTGCATTTATTACATCAAGATCATGACATGTAAAATATCTTGTAATTTCCTTATCCTTATATACAGGTCCGCTAGGAACTTCAAGTTTCTTCCTAACATATATATCATAAGTTTCGCCTCCTTCTTCTTCAGTTTTACCTTGAACAAATACACGTCCTGTTTCTTCATCAATCCATATTACATCGCCTACTTCAACGTTGCTTTCAGCTAATTGTTGAGCAATTTCCTGTGGAACACGTAAAGTCTTTTCTTCTTGTTTAGTTCTTAAAGTAATTGTAGCTGCTACAGGAATTTGAGCATAAGGATTGTATGGATGCCTTCCGAATCTATAATCTATTTTTCTAACAACGCCTTCATATACCTTCCTAACTTCTTTTATTCTAACTCCTACTCCTCTTCTTAATGCTCTTGTTAAGAATTCAGTTTTCTTAATCTCTAAGCTGAATATCTCTGCCGCAGATAAATGAACAAATGGTGTATCGTAACCTAATTCTCTAGCTATACCTATTGCTAGAGCTGTTTTACCTGTGCCAGAAGGACCAACAAATAAAACTCCCTTTCCTCCAAATCTTCCTTCTTTTATAAGCCTTGTTACATAATATGCTGCCTCTCTTGCTTCTACTTGTCCAACAAATCCATCTGCTGCAAACTGAACTTTACCATCTCTAACTCCTAAACCTTTAATGTGACTATGCAATGAAACTCTCTCGAATCTAGGCTTAACCTCTTCAATTTTAAAACTCATAAATTATTTAATTGATTGAGTAGATTATAAAAATTTTATCGATATCTACATCCTTTTATATTAATTCCTAGATTCGAATAATTGTGGAAAAATCTGCGACAATTGATTTACCACTTCATGATGGTCATGCTCCTAAATGGTTAGTTGAGATGATGAAAGATTTAGCATATGAAATAAGCTACATTATAATTAATGAATACGGAACCGAGGAATTCTTGCTTAGAATTTCAGATCCTTTGTGGTTTCAGTCACTAGGTTGTGTTTTAGGCTATGATTGGCATTCATCAGGTGTTACAACAGTTGTTACAGGTGTTTTGAAAACTGTTTTGAATAATGAAGATTTGGGAATAATCGTTGCAGGAGGCAAAGGGGCAGTTTCGAAAAAAGCTCCAGATGAAATATTAGAATATTCCAAGAAGATAAATCTCGATAATCCTGAAAGATATGTTAAAATAAGTAAAATTGTAGCAAAGGTAGATAATACTTTGATTCAATCAGGCCATAATCTTTATCATCATACAATTTTCATCGATGAAAAAGGTAATTGGGCTGTAATACAACAAGGTATGAATGTAGAAGAATTGAAGGCAAGAAGATATCATTGGTTATCGAAGGATTTGAAAAGTTTTGTTAACGAACCCCATAAAGCAATCATAGGAGAACCTGTAAAGCAAAAGGTTTTGAATATGGTTGCTAAAGAAAGTGAAGAGTGCAGGAAAGTTTGTTTAGATATCGTCAATGAAAATCCTATTAAGCTAAAAAGGATGATTAAAGAAAGCATGCGCGGGCCTTTAGACAGATGGATTTTAGGCGAAGAAATAAAGCATTACGAAATGCCTTGGGATATAAATTGGAAGATGATGGAGAAATTATATGAATTTAAGCCAAAGAAATTTGAAGAATTGATCGAATTACAAGGTGTGGGGCCTAGGACGATAAGAGCACTTGCTCTTGTATCTGAAATAATTTTTGGTACTCCTGCAAGTTGGAGAGATCCTGTAAAATTTAGCTTTGCACATGGAGGAAAAGATGGAGTTCCTTATCCTGTTGATAAAAAAGTTTATAGGCAAACTATTGAAATATTCAAAGATGCAATTATTAGATCTAAATTGAATAAAGATTCAAAGATGCTAGCTTTAAAAAGATTATCTAAAATTGATATATTTTAGTTATATAGATAGCCTAATAAATTAATATGATTGCAAATATATATTAAGTATTTTAAATATACATATGTTTCCCTATACCAGTTCATTGGATTTCAAAATAGAAATACCTGAAGAGGTTGAAGCATTCAGAAATACAATAAAAGAATTTGCAGAAAAGTATCTCGCTCCGATCGTTAACAAAGTTGAAGAAACAAATGAGATAGATGAGGAAGTATTTCGAAAAGCAGTTGAATTGGGTTTAACTGGAGTAGCTATTCCTGAAGAATATGGAGGGCAAGGAGGAGGTTCATTAATGATAGCAGTAATGATCGAAGAAATTTCAAAATATTTGCCTGCCTTTGCAACTGCTATTGCTGTCAATCATTTATTCGCTTATCCTATACTTGCTTTTGGAAGTGAACAACAAAAAAGAAAATATATACCTAAAATAGCTAAAGGAGAAGCTTTTGCTGCTCATGCTAATACAGAACCTGGAGCAGGTAGCGATGTTGCTGGAATACAAACAACAGCAAGAAAAGAAGGAGATAAATGGATAATAAATGGAAGGAAAATGTTCATAACAGGCGCAAATAGAGCAGATTATCTAGTTGTTTCAGCTAGAACCAGTCCGCCTCCTTCTAGAAAAGAAAGATGGAAAGGAATATCCTTATTTATAGTTGAGAAAGGAATGCCAGGATTGAAAATATCATCAAGAATAAACACGATGGGTCTTAGAGGAGAACAACCATATGAAGTAATATTAGATAATGTAGAAGTACCTGCAGAGAACATTGTAGGTGAAGAGGGTAATGCTTTCAAGGCTATAGTTTCTACATATGATCATGGAAGAATAGGAATTGCTGCACAAGCCGTTGGAATCATTCAAGGTCTTTTAGAAAGATCGCTAGATTATTCTGCAATGAGAAATGCTTTTGAAAGGCCAATTTTAAGCTTTGAAGCGGTAGCTTTTAAAATTGCAGACATATTAATAAGTTTAGAAGCTGCCAGGCTGTTGACATATTGGGCTGCAACTTTAATGGATAAAGGTAGCAAAGATGCTATATTAGCTGCTTCAATTGCAAAGACATTCGCTACAGAAGCTGCAGAAAAGGCTTCAATTTATGCAATAAAAATACATGGCGGTTATGGTGTTGTAAGAGAAACTGGAATAGAACGTTTTCTAAGAGATACGATAATTACAGAAATATATGAAGGTACTAATGATATTCAAAGATTAACAATTATAAGAAGTCTAGTTAAGAAGAGATTCGGTATTAGTCCTGATCTTACATGAATAAAATATGGCTTATAATTTTAATTCCTATTTTTTCTTTATTAATAGTTAGTTTAATATACAATTTAGATCTGCTCTCTTCATCTACTACAAATATAACTATAATACCTAAAAACACCACTACAAGTAATGTTCCAACAAATACCTCGCCTATTACGTTTTCGAATATAACTTTCACAAATACATCAACTAAACAACCTAATAAATCAATTTTTAATATAAAAATAAATTTTGGGATATTGAGCGACTTATTGTATATTGCGATAATTAGTCTTGCATTTTTTGCATTATTTGTTTTATTCTATTCCTCTTCAGGAAAACCTACTTTTAGATTTAAGATGACCAAGACTTATGAAGAACCTTCCATTGAATCTTTTAAGAAAATATTTCAAGAAGAATTAATTAAATTTGAATCGAGCTATAAGACTTATTCAAATCCTATTTTGGAGCTTTATAAAAGAATATGCGAGTTTCTTGAAAAAAGAGGCGTTGAAAATGCACCGCATCTTACTGCAAGGGAATTTGCTGAAGAAGTTACCAAAATATTAGGCTTTGAATCAAGAAACTTTTATGAACTGACTAAGCTTTTTGAAGAAGCTAGATATAGCTCACATAAAATAAGTGAGGAAGAAGTCGAATTTGCAAGAAAACTCATTAAAGAAATTATTAATGAAATAGAAAGTAGATGAGAGCAAATATTTTATTGATTCTTTTAATATCAATATCTATTCCTTTATTTTTATCTATTATTTTATATCCTAATTTAATCTATTATTATGTAATTTTTCCTTTAATTTTTATACCTTTTTCTTTAATATCTTATGAAATAATAAATAAAACAAAATTCAAAGAAATCTATCTAAAACGCTATGTTAAATACAGTTACGAGAATCCATATAAAAGGAAAAGAGAATTGATAGAAAATGCGTTGAAAGGTTCAAACATTGCGAGAATAACAGTAGGAGAAATCATAAAAGAAGCTCTTGAAAGAAAATATGGATCAAGGTTATATTTAGATAATGCGAAAAAATTCATCAACGATGAAGACGTCATCGCTGTCATTTTCTATCAAGAATATGAAAACTATTTTAAAGACCTTGATAAATATAGAAATGCACTTAGTAAAGCAGTTGAGTTAGCATGGTAAATAACGAAAAGGTAATGCAGGTAATTGAAGAGGTATCGAAAGCAATCGTAGGAAAAAGAGAAGTACTTGAATTAGTAATGTTAGCAATATTATGCGATTCGCATGTTCTAATAGAGGATTATCCCGGCCTGGCTAAAACGTTGATGGCTAAGTCTTTTGCTAAAGCTTTAGGTCTTGAATTTAAGAGGATACAATTCACTTCAGATCTGTTACCTTCGGATATAACAGGTTCTTATGTCCTAAATAGAGAGACTTCAAAATTTGAATTTAGGAAAGGACCAATATTTACAAATATTCTTTTAGCTGATGAGATAAACAGAGCACCGCCAAGAACGCAATCTGCATTGCTTGAAGCAATGCAAGAAAGACAGGTTTCTGTTGAAGGTAATACTTTCATTCTTGATAGACCATTTATTGTATTGGCTACACAAAATCCTATAGAATATGAAGGTACATATCCGTTACCTGAAGCACAACTTGATAGATTTATAATGAAAATAAACATAGGATATCCTCGATTTGAAGAAGAAGTAGAGATATTAAATCGTAGAATAAAAAGAATGAAGGATGAGGTAGATATAGAGACTGTCCTCAATCCAAAGGAGGTTCTAAATCTTCAAAATGAAGTTGAAAAAATCTATATTGAAGATGACTTAAAAAATTATATTGTTAAAATAGTTAGTGCAACAAGAAATGCTCCAGAAGTAGAAGTAGGCGCAAGTGTTCGTGGATCTTTAGCAATTCTAAAGCTTGCAAGAGCTAGAGCATTTTTAGAAGGTAGAGATTTCGTGATACCTGATGATATAAAAAGGGTAGCTATTCCAGCTCTTCGCCATAGACTAATATTGAGAACAGAATATTGGCTACGCGGTGTTAAGCCAGATTCCATCATTGAAAGAATTCTAAATCAAATTCCAGTCCCTAAGGTTTAATGCCATCTTTAAAATTAATGGTATTGGCTCTTTCTACATCTTTCATTGTTCTCATCGGATCCTTTATTAGGAATCCAATCTTGTTGATTTCATCTATTCCGGTCTTTACTTATTTTCTAATTTCTATAATAACTTATAAGGAATTAAAAATCAATTTAGAAATTAAAAGGAATTTATCAAAAGAAATTGTTAGAGAAGATGAAGAATTAGAAGTTAAAATAACTGTAATCAATAAAGGGGAAAAGATAGATTTTCTTTTAGTAACAGATTCGGTACAAGAAGGAGTAAAGATAGTAAAAGGCTCGAATTCAATGCTCTTATCAATTGATAAAAATGAAACGAAAGAGTTTAGCTATTTTGTTAAAGTTGGAGAAATAGGAAAGTATAAGCTTGGACCTATAGGAATTATTGCTTCAAACATTGAAGGAACTTATGTCTTTAAAAAGGTCATTGAAGATTATACCAATTTCAAAGTTTCACCCAAAATATCTTTGTTTGGCGAAATCATACTTAGACCTCGATATAATAAACCATGGCCAGGAGATTCTCCATCAAGATCGATAGGAATAGGTAATGAATTTTATGCTGTTACTGAATCATTCGGCGGTGAAGGTTTAAGGAGAATAAATTGGAAGGCTACCGCTAAAACTAATAAATTAATGAAAAATGTTTATCATGCTGAATTGAGCTCAGACGTTTTAATCATTCTTGACTATAGAGCTGTTAACGATATAAAATTCAAAGATAAATCTCTACTTTTACATTCAGCTCGTGCTTCACTATTATTAGCGTATAGATTGCTCAGAGATAAACATCGCGTAGGACTGTTAGTTTTAGGTGAGGAAATTCATAGGCTAAAGCCTTCATTTGGCAGGAAACAATTTGATAGAATAATTTTTTCTGTTCTAGAATCTGAACCTGGAAAGCTAAGCGATCTTAGGTTACTTAAGGATCTTGTTTCCTTGGTTTTTCCTATAACAACTCAAATAATTTTGATATCTCCAATTCTAGATTACGAGATAACTTTGGCTATAGCTGAGTTAGCTAAGAAAGGATATGATATAATTAGCATAGTGCCAAATCCATTTGAAAGAAAGCCTTTAAGTGAAATGGACATTGTTGATAGAATAATAAGAATCGAAAGGGAAAATTATCTCGCTATGCTCAAAAGATTTTCTAAAGTTCTTGAATGGGATGTTGATAAGCCGTTAGATATAGAATTGAAAAAGGTATCTGAAGCATGGTTGAGATCAGCTATTCATCGTTAGCTAAGTACACTATTTATTATCTTTATTTTTCAGAGATTCTTATTCTATTATATTTTTTATTGAATATTAATCAACTTTCAGGCATTTTAATTATAATATTAGTTTTGACATTATCTACATTTTTATCTTATCTAATCTTAAATTATAATTTCTTAATAAAACTTTCAAATTATATTGCTATCATCGGCATATTCGTTTCTATTATATTTTTATCATCTGATATTAGTCTATTATATTTATTTATTTTACTTCTAATTTTTTACTCTGAATTTTTCTCATTTATTTCTAACTTAAATGGTATCTTTAGAAATTTTAATAAATTATCTCCTAATTTAATGAGCGAATTAAGGAGAAACTTAGTAAATAAACTTAAATTTGAATTCTTTATCTTTATTTTATCATTTTCTTTTTCTAATGTAGCAATAATATTTATTAAACCTTTATTCTTAATAAATCCTCTATTTAGCGCTTATTTATTTTTATTTATAGCTTTGTTGGTTATTTTTATTTTGTATAAATATCTTTTATGATTCACAATTAAAGATAAACTATAGTTTAAAAAATCAAATGATAATTTTCATTACTTTTTTTTCTTTGGTTCTTTAGTTGCCTGTTCTGTTTCCTCAACATGAATTCCTACGCCTAGCAATTTCTTAAAGACCTCATCGATAAATCTCACGAACATTCCTTTTTGTCCAATCATAGCCCCTATTTCTTTCTTATCAACTAGCAATCTCAATGTATTTCCTGCGAAGTCGAAGTCTACTACATATTTATGAATCCAAGATACAGGATGTATTGCTCTTATTATTTCTTTTAGATCAAGGGTTAAACCGATAACTCTTAATCTTTGATTTGTTTCTTTTTCTATATTTTGAATTCTCTCTCCTTTTACTCCAACTAACCTTCCGACATGCTTTTCTTTTACTATTACCAAACCATCTGGCACGTTTTCACTTGTTATGTTGAATTTTCGCTTATATTCTGTAAGATTTACTACTGTAATTATGTCTGCATCAGGCGCATATATCTTAGCTACTTCTTTAACTTTTCTTTCATTTTCATCTAGCTCTCTTTTTCTCATTTGCAACTCTAGTAATAATTGAACGCCTCTTTTGGCTCCAGGTCTAACGATATCTTTAATTCCCAAATCGATAACAGTAGCAGTTTCTTCTCCAAGTAATATTTCTCTTGCTAATGAAGCTCCATCTTTTCCAAATTCAGCAGTTCTCTGAAATATTGGGTCGCCTGCTATTATTAAACGGCTATTTCTTCCCATTCTAGTAATGATCTCTATGATTGTCTCTGCAGGAATGCTTTGAACATCATCTAAGATGATGATTGAATCATCAAAAGTTCTTCCTCTAAGAAAATGCGGGTCAGCAAGTAAAAGTTTACCATTCTTGATTAACTCCTCAATGGTTTTTTCTTCAACGAAGCCCACAAGGATGTCTTTAAGATATTCAGAAGCGTATTTGACATAATTTTCAGGTTCGTTAAATAATGTTATTTCTTTACCGCTTACAATATCTATGATAGGTCTAGATAGTATTATGCGTTTATAATTCCCTTCATTAACTGTTGAAAGAGAATAAGTTATTGCGAAGAGACTCTTACCTGTTCCGGTAGGACCAAATATGCCTATTAAATCCTTATCTGATTGTAATGCCTTCTTTAGTTCTTCCTGTCCTTTGCTTTTAGGTTCGAGTTTTTCAAAAAGATTTTCTAAGCTCATCTCTACTATATTTTATAATCAGTGATATTTGAGATCGGGGCTCTATCTTAATTATGAGCTAATAGCTCTACAGGCCTCCAAATTTTTTCTCCTAAGACATACGAATAGGATATCAAGAAAATATTGAAAACGATGTAAACTTCATCTATACTCCTTGGTGCATATATCATATAGAAAGGTAAATCGATTAATTTTCTCTCATATACAGGATGGGCTTCACCCCAACCTTTGCTTATAATTTCATCTTCCCATTCTTTGGGCAAAACTAAATGCAAACTTCCATCATATGGAGGATGAATGTGAGCGAATTCAAGCCCTCCCCACATTACTTCTCTTTTAGCATTGTTAACTTCATCTCTTATCCATGCAGCTCTTGCTCCCGGAACAGATACTAAGCTTTCACTTTCGATTATAAATGGTAGAGAGAATATAAGACTAGAGAGCATTTTGTAAATCTCTAATGAAGGATTCTGACTCAATTGCTGATGAGGCATTTTATAACTGGTTATTGGGTGCTCTCCTTCTCGCTTAGGTAAACCAAAGCATGCTAGCCAAAATGGAAACTTTGAAGCTATTTTATTCCATCCTTCTCCTTCTTTTATCTTTTCGATTTTCAAAATTTCAAAATATTTGTCTAGCACGTATTCTCTTTCCTGTGCTAATGGAGGATTGCAGTAATCTTCTTCTTCCCATCCTACCGTGCTTTCATCAATGATTCTTGCTAATCTTAAACTATGATTCATAGCTTTTCCGAAAGGCTTAATTTGAGTTATTTCATTTTTCATGAGCTTTTCATAAAGTTCATTGATCGATTTCATATAGGGTTTAGCTAAAATCAAATAGTGAGCCATAATATAACTTGCTATAAAAATGTAATAAACTTAATAATTTCAGTTTAACTTTTCATCATTCTTGAAACAATCGTTTCAAGAGGTTCATCTTCATTTCCAAGTTTTCTCAAATCGTTGATTTTACCGCTCCATATAAGCTTTCCTTTTGCAATCATCAACACATTTTCTGCTAGTCTTGAAGCAATGGACATAATATGAGTAGAAACTAGCATTGTTGAATTCATCGAATTCAAAATTTTAATTACAATTTCTTGTGTTGGTATATCTAAATAGTTCAAAGGTTCATCGAGCAGGAGAATTTTAGGTTTATGTATTATAGCTAGTGCTATGGCTAACTTTTGTACATTACCTCTAGATAACCTTCCGACTTTTGCTTTTTCATATTCTCTCAAACTTAACAAATCTAATAATTCATCTATTCTATCATCTAGGTTTTCAACATTTCTCAAAGCACCTATGTATTCAAGATTTTCTCTAACTGAAAGTGTTCTATAAGGTTGAGCATCTTCAGGTAAATAACCCAACAGTCTTTTTGCTTCTATTGTTTCTGGCTCATAACCCATTATTTTTATGTAGCCTTGATTAGGTCTTAATAAGCCAGCTATCAATTTAAGCGTCGTAGTCTTTCCTGCTCCGTTAGGTCCTAGCAAGGCAAATCTAGAATTAAGTGGTATTTCGAAAGTTACATTGTCCAATGCTAAAACCTTTCCATAATATTTTGAAACTTCTCTAAATTCTATTGCTTTTAATTCATTCATTATTTTAAGGGTTGGTCTTCAGTTATATCCTTTTTGGATATGAATAAGATCCTTTTTGGATATGAATAAGGCATACCTAATTTCTTCAAGGTTTCTTCAATGATTCTAGGCATGTTAGAGTACAAATCAAACCAGGTCTTTCCTGCAGTCCATGCTCTTGCTTCCATTAAAATACCCTTCTCATCAAATTGTGCTACAAATACGCTTGGTGCAGGTTCTGCAAGAACATACCATTGTGCTTCAAATTCTTTAATTAACGTTTCAATAACTTTGTTTACATCGTATTCATAAGGTATTACAAATTGAACTCTCACAAGCCTAGCTACTGAGTTGCTATAATTTATGAGTGGAGAATTAAATAATTCGCTATTCGGTATTCTTATGTAATATCCTTCCCAACTCTGTATCTTCGTAGACAATAGACCAATGTCGACAACCATTCCTATGTTGTTATTGTAATTAATGTAATCACCTATTTTGAAAGGTCTTTCTGTCATCAATAATATTCCTGCAAAGAAATTTGATAGTGTTTGCTGAGCAGCTAAACCTATAACTATAGCTGTGAAGCCTCCTGCAACTAGCAATTCAGTTAATGTTAAACCAGGTATATTTAGAAGACGTATAGCAACAGCTATGCCTATTAGAATGATTATGTAATAAACGAGTTTGTTTATGTTAGATATGATATGCGAAGGAACTTTTTCATGCAATCTTCTTCTAATCATTACTGTTAAATACTTCGCAATGATCACTGCGATGATGATAGCGATTACTGCTTCTATTACTCCTTGATATTGTATAATATAATTCCAGAAATCAGATAACGTAATAGATATCATGTTCCAAATTTCATCTCAAATTGGCCTCCAATTCCTTTTGAAATTGTAGTAGGAATTATTTCAGCATCCTCAATTGTCGGTTTATTCATTAATCTAACAAGCGCAAGTCCTTTTTGAAGTCTTGTAACGCGTATTCTTTCACCATAAAATTTCCCCTCTTTAGTATAAAGAGAAAAAAATTTCGTGTTAAATATTATTTTAGATATGCTACCTACGCTTCCAGCTTTGTTTATAATTTCTATTAATGTTATTGCTTCATTTACTGAAGTAATAGGTAGCACTAAAAACGCATTGGTTTTCCAGTATCTATAAATAACACCTTCTCCTATTGTACCATAAAGAGCATACTTTTTAGTATAAATTTCTATTACATCGATTAGTTTGTAATTTGAACCATCGCTGACATATATTCCGATATCTAATGGTAACTTAACGTATAGCTTTACTTCTTGTTCTTCACCAATATATATCGGTTGTTCAAAGACTATGCCGAAATACTCTGTTATTGCTTCGTTTATACTAAGAATGGGAAATTCTTTTATTGTTAAATTACTAGGTATTTCAATTTTCTTTTCACCTTTTTGATATACTAAATGATCTTTTTCTTTTGTGATTGAATAATTAAGCTCCATATCAATAGCTTATTACTTCATTGATTTAAAGCTTAAAAAACTCTAGAAATGCGTTATAAAGTATTATAATTGAAAAAACCAAGAGAGTTAAGAATGAAAATAATTTCACTATCATGATAGTTAATTTTCTTTTGAAGCTATAACCCATTCTAATACTAGCTGGGAACAATATTATCCATGATAATATGGCTGAAAACAATCCAGCTACTGCAATAATTCCAAATAAAGCCATGAAGGAAAGACCAGCTGTTAACCACCATAATATTTGGTAAGGATTAGATATGCCCAATGCTAAAGAAATTAAAAAGGTTGAGCTTTTTCTTAATGTTTCACTCGAAACTTTGTTTAATTCTTCTGTTTTGCTTGTATATATTCGAATTGCAAGATAGAGCATATAAAAGCTACCTATAAAATAAAAAGGGAACAAAGGAAGATTTTTTATTAAACTGAAAGCCATTAAAGTGAGAATCATAAAAATGAAATCTGCAGTCATAGCACCCAATCCTGTTATGAATCCTTCTTTAAAAGAATTCAATGACCTACTAGCTATCAAAGCATTCATTGGTCCTGGAGGTGCAGCTAACGAAAATCCGTAAATATATCCTTGTAAGAAATATATGATTTCAGCTATCATTTTATAGCTAATAGTTCTAATATATTAAAAAATATTTCTAATTAAGAGATATGGTTGAATTAATTGATGTTCATTGTCATTTAGACGATGATGCATTCAACAAAGACCTAGATTTAGTTATAGAAAATGCGAGAAAAGTAGGAGTTACCAAAATAATCACTTCTTGTATATATGAAAAATCTCTTCAAAGAACAGAGGAGATAACCGAAAAATATAAAGGATTTGTTTTTTCAACTATTGGCTTGGACTATTCAGTATTAGATGAAGAAAGAATACAAAACGTAATGGATTTGATAAGAAAGAACAAAGATAAGATCATTGGAATAGGCGAAGTAGGTCTAGATTTCTTCATATTTAAAAATGCTAGTTTACAAGAAAAGAACAAGGCTGTATTTAAGAAGTGGATTGATTTTGCAATGGAAGTTGATTTACCATTAGTAGTTCATTCAAGAAGTGCTGGAAAGTATGCAATAGAAATACTCATTCAATCAGGCATAGAAAAAGTATTGATGCATGCATTCGATGGATCAGTAGGATATGCAATACAAGGTGCAAAGCATGGCTTTTATTTTTCCATTCCTCCTTCAATCGTTAGATCTGAACAGAAGCAGAAGCTCGCAAAACATCTTTCATTAGAAAATTTAATGCTTGAAAGTGATTCGCCTGTTTTAGGTCCTGAAAGAGGAATAAGAAATACTCCTTCAAACGTCATAATATCTGCAGGCATGATATCTAAGCTTAAGAAAATACCGCTCGAAGAAGTGTGCAAAAAAACCACTTTCAATGCCAATAAACTATTCTTTGAAAAGTATTTTAAAAATACGCTTTAGTTCAATTATATGATGAAAAAAGCCTTCGATTTCTTAAATATAAATGAACTTCCTCCTAAGCCTAGAAAGAAAGGAATTGTTGAAATAAGAGGTCCATATTATACACCAGTAACTTTTAGCTATTTGAAAAGTTTGCTAGAAGACTGGGGAGAATATTTCGACGGATTTAAGTTTGCAGGGGGTTCTCAAAGATTATTGGATTATGAAAAAGTCAAAGCAATAATTAAACTATGTCATGATCACAATGTTTATGTTTCAACGGGAGGTATGATAGAAAGAGTTATAATTCAAGGAGAGAAAGCTGTTGAAAAATACTTAGAAGAATGCAAAAGCTTAGAATTTGATGTAGTAGAAATATCAAGTGGTTTCATAGAGATGCCAATAAGTTATAAAGCAAGATTGATAAAAGAAGTCCAAAAGCGTTCAATGAAAGCGAAACCTGAAGTATCGATAATGAAAGGTGCAGGAGGAGGTACGCATGTAATAGGATATGAGATTGAAACTAGAAGCTTAGAAGATTTTCTAAGTGAATGCAAAATCTTGTTAGATAATGGAGCTGACATGCTAATGATAGAGTCTGAAGGTTTAACAGAAGATTTGCCTCCTGAAAAATGGCGAATAGATGTTATTAAACTATTAATCGAAAAATTCGGTTATGAAAAGCTAATGTTTGAAGCAGCTGATCCTCCAGTGTTTAAGTGGTATTTAAAAAATGTAGCAAAAGATGTGAATGTTTTCATAGATCATTCTCAGATAGTTGAATTCAATGCATGGCGTTTAGGATTATGGGGAGATAGAGATATTTGGAAAGGCTTTAAGCTTGAATGAATTACAAATACTTAATTTTAGGAGGAGGAATTGCTGGTTGTTATGCTGCTCAATCTATAAGAGAAGTAGATAAAGAAGGGAGCATCGCTATCATTTCTAAAGAAGTGCATTTACCTTATGATAGAACGGTTCTTTCAAAGGGTTATCTTCAAGGAAAGATCAAAAGAGAAAGTATTTTCATAAAAAAGAAAGATTTCTATGAAAAGAATAAGATTGAATTGATTCTAGGAAGAAAAGCTGAGAAACTAGATGCACAAAATAAAAAGGTTAAGTTAGATGATGGTAGTTGGATAGGTTTTGATAAGTTACTAATTGCAACAGGAGGAGAACCCAGAAAGCTAAAGATAGAAGGTTCAGAATTGAAAGGGGTTTTTTATCTCAGATCTTTAGATGATTGTGATTCGATAATAGAATGGCTGAGTTCAACAAAGAAAGCTGTAATAATTGGAGGAGGTTTTATTGGATGCGAAGTAGCTTCCGTTTTAGCTTCTAAAAATATCGATACAACAATTCTAGAACTTACGCCTCATTTGCTTTCAAGAGTATTGGATGAAGAAATGTCCATATTCATTGAGAACTTCTTAAAAAGTAAAGGAATCAAAATAATGACGAATTCTTCTGCTAGCAGAATAATTGGAGAAAATGGAAAAATAAAAGCTGTGCAAACTAATAATGGAGATGTTATTGAAGCTGATATGGCTTTGATAGGTGTAGGGATAATTCCCAACATTGAGTTAGCAAAAGATGCAGGTGTTAAAACAGATAATGGAATAATTACAAACGAATATTTAGAAACAAGTATTCCTGATATATATGCGGCTGGAGATATTGCGTTATTCTTCAGTCCCATTTTTAACAAATATTTACGCGTAGAACATTATGATGTAGCATTAAAACATGGAAAAGTTGCAGGAAAGAATATGGCAGGTAAGAAAGAACCTTTTAATGAATTACCTTATTTCTTTTCATACATGGCAGAATTGAGTATATATGTATATGGAGAGCTTAGCAATAAATACATAAGTGTTAGGAGAGGATTACCAGATTTGAAAAAAGGTTTTCTTAAGTTTTATTTCGAGAATGGAACTTTGAATTCAGTATTATCTGTTAATACATTCAAAGACTTAAACATTGCGAAAGAATTAATAAAAAGAAGATTTAAAGCTGAAGATATTAATATATTTTCAGATGAAAATTTCGATCTGACTAAGCTTTTAAATTTTTAATAATTTAATTTTTTGTTCATTATTATTTACAAATCTAATTAGAGTTAACCATATTGCATCTAATACAGGTTTAGCGCTTGTAGCAATTCTTGCTTTTGAATCAATTATTTTTTCTATCATTCCATAACTTACAATATTTCCATCTTTTTCTAAACCAACTAGCATACCTTCAAGAACTTCAATTGGAATGTAAACTGTCTTGAATGCTTCGTTTATGACGATTGAAAACTCTCTTGATGAAAATATTCTAATTTTATAACCTTCTTCACTCTCAAGACTGATCGAGCCCAATTCGTACTTTAGATTTTTATATATTCTTCCTAAGAAGCCAAAACTTAGTGTTTTCAAATCTATGTTTATTCTAGAATTCGTGGAAATGAATTTAGCATATTGCATTTCTCTTCTCAAAACTCTCGTAGTCCTATCTTTTCCAATAGCTGGTGGTATTTTAAGATTAACAATTTCACAGTTCAAGCTTGAAAACTTTGTTTTTAATTCTTCATTTCCTATTAAAAATATGGCATTAGGATTCATTTCTTTAATTAACTTAATTTTGTATGCAATACCTGGACCTTCAATATAACCATCGGTATTGATTATTACTGTATCAACGTCTTTAAAATATTCCAATGCTTTTTTCATGCTTTTTATTATGAGTTCTTCATCTACACTTACGTCTATTAAACCAATAGGTATAACGAAGTCTGCATATACATCCCTTAGATCAAATATTCCTTCTTTAAGTATCTTACAACCTATAAAAGCAGGAGGAGTTAAATCAGCTTGACCTACATCGCCATCGAGAATTCCTACTTTCTTATTCATTGATAGTGCTATGTTTGATAATAGAACTGCAAGAGTGCTTTTTCCTGAATCTGTAGGACCTAAGATCATTATTTTCTTATATTCATTCCCTATTTTTGACTTGCATTTCTCGATTTCTTCAGCCCATATAGCATATCCTAAATCTCCTCTTCGTATTTCGTATGTCGCATCTTCGTATAACAATAATTTAATGGAAGCTGATTCTTCAAAAGTCTCTATGGGAAGAGCTTTACCTTTCCTAATAATCAGTTCTTTAAAATCTTTTGCTAAGCAGAATACTTTACCCTGAAATGACTTAGCCGAAGCTGGTCCTCTAACCAGCAACACTTCGCCTTTATGTATTGTAACAACTTCCTCCTTCACTCTCAATTAATTAATATATATGTAGAATTGATAACGTTTATCTAAAAACAACGATAACAATTTTTTAAACAAGATGCGTACATGCTTATTTAACTTAAACTATTTTTAAGAGAGATGAACAACTTGTTTAAAGTCTTGTTTATAGAGCTATTACATGACAAGTATTGATCACATCAAGTAAAAGCTAAGCTTCTGTTTTATCTGAAAATTAAGACACACTCTTTTAATAAGATTTTGTAGCTTAGCTTCTCTTGCTTATTAGCGGATATCCTTGATCTTATTTCAAGTCAGTTAACATGTTCTGAGCTTTTCAAGATAGCTAGTATTTTGTCCAAGATATGGATCTTATAGCAATCAAAAAACTAATGACAAAAAATTCTTATTTAAGAGTTAAATCGAATTATGTTTTTCGCCTCATTTAACATATCTTCTATTTTCTTAATTGACACAACTACATCATCTATTGAATATTTCTTTTCATGAAATCCCCAAACATGCAAATCATAAGCTACACTCCAACCTTCTAAAATCCAATAACCAAGCTTTTTTGATAAAGTTTTACTAGCCTTACCCAGCAAATAAGTATACCATCTTCCTTCTCTCAGAAACTCCTCATACTCATTTGTCTTAAATTTCTCTGCTAAAGCCTTAACGACCTCCTCAGCTACTTTATACGCTTTTTCAGAAGCTTGAACCGGATCTTTCCTCTGAATATACTGTTTACATTCCTCTAAATATCTCTCCGCATATTCTATTCTCTCCTTACTACTTTCGGTTGGATCTTCTCTGCTTAACACGTCTAATAAGACATCATTTATATCTATACCTTTCTCTTTAAGCTTCTCGATTAATTTCTCATTCACATTCAGCATTCTCTAAAATTCTCCCTTTTAATAATACACAATGAGCAAATAAATACTTTTAGAAACCATATTGTGTTATATGATTTATATTATGTTAAGATTTTAGTTTTAAATTTTCGTAGTTCTTCATCATTCATAATTTGGATCTTTGGATTAGAGCCGTTCTCCCACCTAATTGTTCTAAGAAGTTTGGAGTGTTTCAATTTAATTGAAATGAGGTCAAGCATGTCCATGGATGGACAAGAGAAAGTCACAAAAATTTTATTCAAGAGTTTTAAGACAAGTATTTTAAGAGTTTACTAGCAATGTAGTCATAGCTATTTTCACCCTGAAATCTATCAACAATATTGAAGTTTTTATCTATAATAAAATATGTGGGTGTAGCCGTAACACCATACTTATTCATTACTTCCCCGTTTATATCATAAACATGAAGCCAATTCGTATTATATGTTCTTATAAATAAAGCTGTCCTAGCCACGTCAGTATTCGCGCTTAACATAACTGTTATTACAACAACTCCTTTACTTTGGAAGTCTTGATTTATTTGTTTGATAACACTAACCATATTTCTACAATGAGGACACCATTCTACTGCGAACTCTAATAAAATGACTTTTCCTTTATAATCTGAAAGCTTTGCGCTACTTCCTGTCAAGCCATTTGCATCTATTATAGGTAACTCAAAGTCGATCGCCTTGCTCGATGATGAAGTGCCTGAGAATCCTTGTAAATTTAAGACAATTATACCTGCAATAAATGCTATTATGACGAGAGCTATAATTAGATTTCTTTGTTTTTTCTTCACAATTTTAATATAAATGAGCTTTATTTAAGCATGTTAAAAATACAAAGATTGCCTATCGAGATGAGGCTAAGTAAAATCTTTTCATCATAATTTAGGAATCTTCAATTTCAACATTGAAAGATTCCTCTGCAACCTTTCTAACAGTTCTAAAGTGGCGCTTAAATATAACATCCTTAAACCTAAGCATAGATTCTCTTTGAATTTTGAAAAGTCTTCTTAGCATTCAGACTTCTTTACATGGTTCTTTTATAAATCAATCCATTTTTAATTATTTCAAAATGTCTTAAATGATCGTTTATCATATAATAAAATTCAATATTTTTCTTTAATAATCCTAAAAAAGCTTTTTTATCGCACTTCTTATATAAAATTAACAAACAAATATTAAGAAATTTTATAAATATCTTAGAAATAAGCTTTTAAATAACTCTATTCATTATTAATTAAGTCTTTATAACCTTAGCACATATTATTTGAAAAAGAGGAAGAAGTAGTTAATGCTTTTTGCCAAGTTTTTAAAGATGAATTGGTAGCCTTGGTTCTCTATGGTTCTTATGCTAGGGGAGAATAGAAAAAATCCAGCGATATTGATTTGTTGGTTGTTCTTAAGAAAATTGATGACAGATACGAGGTATTCAAAAATTTATTCAAGTTGAAAAAATACTGGAACAAAGTTTTTATAAAAAGTTAAGAGAGAAGGGATTTGATCCTTACATTTCTCCTGTTTTTTTAGATGTGGAAAACGCAACAAGATTTAGACCATTGTATATAGATATAGTCTTCGATGCCAAGATACTCTATGATAAAGACGATATTATGAAATATGATAAAGACGATATTATGAAAAATACCATTGAAAAAGTGAAGAAAAGATTAGAAGAATTAGGTGCAAAGAGGATCAAACGGGGAAGCACGTATTATGTTATAATAAATAACTTCCAACCCGGTCAGATCATAAAATATGAATAGCTTAGAAATTGCTGAAGCTTATTTAAAGGAAGCAAAAATTAGAAAAAATATGCTGAATTAAGTCTTAATGAAGATAAAGATTATGCATTTTGTATAAGAATTTGCCAAGAAGCAGTTGAACTTTCTATTAAGGCTTGTTCAAGACTCGAGGTATAGAATATCCAAAAACTCATGATCCTGGAAGGATTTGATAGAATACATAGATCGATTACCTACATGATTTAGAAATGAAGCAAATATCATTGCAGATATTTCTAGATGGCTTAGAGAGGGAACCTTCATTATATGGTGATGAAAGGGAAGGAATACCGCCTACACTATTATACAGAGAGTTATTGCAAGAAAAGCATTAGAAGCTGCAAAGCATGTATATAGCGTTGCTGAAAAATTTCTAAATGAAACGAAAGAGCGTATATAACTTTATTATGATAAAGTTTCTTACTTAAAATATAAAAATATTTATTTTTAATAAAATAAAAATTTTACTTAAATTTTGCTATAAATAAAAATTTTCCAAAATTTTTATAAACAATTTTGTTTATATGATATTTCATATACAAAAATTTAAAGTATATTTAAAAATACGAAGATTACAATCACATTGACTAAAGTCACTATCCAACCTATTTTGAAAAAATCCAGAAAGCTCAGCTTATATCCTTCTATTTTCAGCGCTTTCCAGAATTATTAAATTGCTGGCTGCACCTATTATTGTTAAATTACCTGCAAGCGTACTTCCTGCAGCTAATGCTATCCATGCGCTAACATCTGTAGAGGTATAACCAACTTCTTTAAGAATCGGTAAATAAATGGTCACAAATGGTACATTACTCAAAACTTGACTTAGCAATACGCTTGCAATTAATATATGAGATATCGATGCGCTATCTTTAGGGTTCAAAGCAGGTAAAAAATTGCTCAAAAAAGATATTATTCCTGCTTTTGATAATGCTTGCATTAAAACAAAAAGCGCTGCAAAAAGTACAAGAATACTCAAATCAAGCCTAGTTAATATTTCTCTTCTTCTATTGGAAAAAGCCAAAAGAATTATCGCTCCAACTAATGATATCTCTGCGATACTAAATTCAAAGTTATATCCGAGTAATTCAAAGACGTTCATTGTTAAAATTGCTAAGATAGTTATTGTTAATATAATAAATGAAATCTTTGCTAAATTTTCATCTTTATATTTATATATTTTTTTATCAAATTCAAACGTTTCTTTGAAATTTATTTTTGAAATTGATATCTCTTTAGAAAAATATCTTGAAAGTATCAAATAAGTTATAAATATATTTATTAAGGTAGGAGCCGTCAAATAATAAAGAAAATAAACAAAAGGAGCCCTCATATTACTTTCTAAGGCTATGAGTAAATTTTGTGGATTGCCTATAGGTGTCATTACGCTTCCAATTGTGACAGAAAAAGCAAGCGTTATCAACACAGGCTGGGGAGATATTTTCATCCTTTTTGCTAATTCTAGCATTAATGGCGTCCCTATCAATGCTAATGTATCATTCATTAATATTGCCGATAGTAAGCCTATACCTAATAGAATCATTAACAAAACCATCTTCGCATTTCTTGCTTTGCTCAATAAATATATTGCAAAAATTTCTATAGCACCTGAGATTTCAAGACTTGCGGCGAATACTAACATGCTGAATAAGAAAACAATAACGCGAAGATTGATAGATGAATATGCTTCTTCAACACTTATTATTCCAGAAAGAACCATTAATACCGCACCAATGCTCATGATTAACCAAATAGGGAAACCGCTTTTCTTTAGATTGCTAGCAATTATTGCAGAGTAAGTCGCTACGAATATTAATAGCGCTAGGAAGAAATCTGTTTGCATTAATCTAATTTAAATAAAAAAATTGCTTAAATAGGTTCTGCAGGTACTTGAGGAGGTTGATATTGCTCAGGTAAAGAGAAGAATGCAATTATCAGAAATATCGCGCCTATGAAGAATAGGATAAGAGTAACAATTGCTCCTATTATAGTTAAAGCAAGGATTGCTCCTATGAAAAATAACAAACCTGCTGTCTTGAAATATCCTACATTTAAAGTATCTCCTGTTTCATCTAAGCTCCTTTTAAAGAACCACATGCCAATTATTAATAATACAGCAGCTATAACAACTAGGATCAAGGAAAAAAGCGTAGCAAATATATCAAAAGTGAAAAAAGCACCTACCAAAGAGAATATAGAGAAGGATAGTATTGCTAAGCCGATTATTCCCATAATAATAGCATAGAGGGCATTATTGAATATGCTGGGTTTTTTGGTATCGTCAGATATGAACTTGAGAGCTATTAGTATAAGTATGAATCCAACTATATCTGTGTAAGGGAAAATCAAGAGTATTGAACCGATTCCTCCTAAAAGCTTCGCATCCTTTACGCCAGCCATATTCGCTCTATTACTTATAAATATATAAAGTTTACTTTTTTCTAAATCTAACTCTATTTAAAATGGATAACTTTTAAAGAGGAACCATGGATAAATATAAGGTCTAAATCGGATTAGTAAACTTTAATTTATAATGTAAAGCTGATTTATTTAAAAAAATTAAATTAAGTATGGAGATATGAAGCCATCACGAAATATATTATGAATATTACTGTAACAATTAATGTGGCTATGTTTATATCCCTGAATCTTCTTGCCAGTAGTTTTATAATTGTATAAGTTATGAAAGCTAATCCTATTCCATCAGCAATACTCCCTGTCAAAGGTATTCCTATTATTGCTATGAATGCAGGTATGGCTTCGGTTAGGTCTTCAAAGTCTACTCTTCTAATTAAGGAAATGAACATCAGGCCAACAAGAATTAACACGGGCGCTGTAGCGAAAGCAGGTATCGCCGTAACAAGTGGTGCAAGAGGTAAAGATAATAAGAATAATAAACCTACCACTATGGCTGTCAATCCTGTCCTACCTCCTGCCTCGACTCCTGAAGCTGACTCAATATAAACAACTGTTGTTGTCGTACCTGCTAGGGCTCCAACTACAGTAGCTGCTGCATCAGTATATAATGCTTTATCTATATTATGTGGTCTACCTTTTTCATCTACGAGCCCAGCTTTAGCTGTGATTCCTGTAATAGAACCTAAAGCATCGAAAAACTCTACGAAGAATAAAGTGAATGCTATAGGAAAAGATAGTGCTATAAGCTCAATGTAAAACCTTAAATTATTTGGAAAATTGGGAATTAAAGAAGTGGTGAATGCGGGAGTTTGAAAGATCTGAGTTGGCACTGGCGTGATACCTAAGATCATGCCTAATGCTGTTAAAACAATTATTGTCAATAAAAAAGCTGGCGGGAATTTCTTAACATAAAGATAAGCTGCTAAAAAGAATCCTCCTAAAGCAAGTAGTGTGCTTGGAGTAACAAAAGCTTTAAAATTAAATTGCAAGAGGGGTGTCTCAGGTAATGAGCTTATCAGTCCGCTATTTGCAAGGCCTATTAACGTAATGAATATTCCAATTCCAACGCTTATTCCATATGCTAAGCTTGGAGATATTGAACGCAATATTGCTTCTCTTATACCACTCCATGAAGCGAATAAGAAAATTAAACCGTCTACGAAAACACAGAAGAGAGCAACGAATAAGGCTATTGTAGCGGCATCTACTCCTTTTATTCCTAAGGTTAAAAGTGTTGATGTGAATGCCGGAATCACAGTAAAAGCTATGAAACTATTTTCTCCCATTCCAGGAGCTAGACCTAGAGGTAATCTTGCAAGCAAACCCATCAATATTGAACCGAATGCAGCTGCTATCATCGTAGCTGTAGCAATTCCTATTTTTACACTATTTACTAGCGCAATTTGATCAGGGGTTAAATTCTGAGTACCTAAAGCATTTTTTAATGCAATTTCGAAACCTGCACCTACAATGATAGGATTTACAAAAATTATATATGCCATTGTCAGAAAAGTCGTTATGCCTGCTACTGTTTCAACTCTTGTATTAACTTTTACTTTTTCTTCAAGACCTGTTTTACCAATCGCTCCCATTTGAGATAAAGAAAAAAGATAGGTATATATAGGTGTTTACCTTTATTTCGACTAGAAATTAAAAAATTAAAATAGTATATTTAGGAAATAATATCCTAAAATTATTATTAAACCATAAACTAATAAACTTAGGGTTTGTAATACTATGCCTTTTCTAGTAGGAAATTTTATTAATGCTAAAAAAAGAGATGTTGCATAAACTCCTACAATTGGAGTAAATATAATTATTGCAAAATCCAATCCTCTTTTAGCTTTACTTTTTAAATACTCTCCTCTTTTTATAAAGAATTTTACTACTCTATTTTCTTTTTTATAAATTTTTTCAAACAATTTAAAGATTGGATAAGCAGGAATTATATTTATAATTAATATTAGAAATAGTGCAAATACAGGATTAAAGCCCATTGCTAGGGCTAGAGGTAGCGCAACTATTAATTCTCCTGTCAAGGTTATTATTATAACGAGTATTATTTCAGCAAGCATACTTTCATTTATTTTTTGCTTGTTCAATTAATATCTTCAGTACACTTTTACCGATTTTATAACCAGTAAATTTTCCTTCGAAATTATTCATTTCAACCCATGTTTTTAAATCCTTATATCCTAGTTTTCTGAGCGCATCTTCTATTTCTAATTTGTAATCATCAATGTCAACCATTTCTTCTTCAATGAAAGTAGCAATCCAAATATTCATGATTCTTTCTAATTCTTTTATAGGATCAGGATGATCATCAACACGTAAATCGAAATATTTTCCAACGATTAAAGGGTCAAATTCTTTTTCGCTCTCATCAACTTTCTTAGCTATTATGATAGCAGCGCTTTGCTTACCTCTTATATCTCCTCCTTTTTGTTCTCCTGCTTTCAAAGCTCTTATGATTTTCTCATATATTTTTCCTCTTCCTTCAGCTTCTTTAGCCATTGCTTCTATTACTTCTTTACCTGCAAGGATATTTCCCTGAACGGAATAATAATTTCCTATGATATGACCCGCATAAGGATAACATTCTTTGCCTGTAAATGCGGCTACATTACCTTTCGAATCTACTATTCCTACCTGTCTTTTCTCTTTAAAGGCATCATTGCTTATTAATATCTTTAAAGTTTCTTCTGCGTTGTATCTAGTTAATAAATCTAAACCTTTTGTTCCGTATTCGAGATTAGCTAGAGATTGCGTAGCTATTGCTCCAACTTTTGCTTTAACCCAAGGAACAAAAGCGCCTACTGCTAAAAATTTACTCGCAACGCCTACGCCCCATGCTTCTTCATTTGGATCATAAATAACTATGGAAAATGTCATAAGAAGAAATAGATTAAGGAAATTAATTATTTAATGAAAATTCTATTATCGCAATAATGATTTGACATGGATAAAGAAAGCTTTAGGAAGCCTTATTTAATTAATCAACTAATCTGAATATGTATACGTTTTCTTTGTCAGCATAGCTCTTATTCCTTCTATCGCACTGTTCCATAATTGGGGTGTGAAACATTAAGCGCGCTGTCGCTTTATTCCATTTTATTATTCTTCATCATACTAAACATAATTATAGTATCATATTTCAAAGTTATAATTTTGTTTTAATTGACTATCTAAAAATTTTATTATAAATTGTCTAAATCTTTATATAAATAAATATTTTAAAAAGGATTAGCTAATATATTATATTTTTACGATATATTTTAAGGATTTTATATATAAAAATCAAATAGATAAATAATTAATAAAGTTTCTCTTTGGATCGGAAGTTCATTGTCTATGAAGAGTCTCTTAAGATTTTTAATTTAGCAACGACTTCCTTAATTACCTCAACGGAAGCTTCCTCTTTTATCGTTGAAAGGTGAGACAAATTGATCTTATAGTAGAATGCGAGTAAAAAGCTATAATGTATTGAACTCTAGCTTCTCAGAAGATTGATAAATGTTCAATCTGACAAGGCAATAAGTGAAGCTTTTATTGTTAAAACTAACTTTATGAACGCTTAGTTTTTTTAGGATAACGATAAAAAGCTCATTAAAATTAATAATCTTAGTAATGTTAAACGAAAAAGAATTTATTAGATGGATTAAAACTGCTAAACATACTCTCGAAAGCGCTAAATTGGATAAGGATAATGGTTATTATAACTGGGCATGTTTTAAGGCTCAACAAGCAGCAGAACTTGCAACTAAGGCATACTTTTATGGAATAGGGGAACCTAAAATAGGCCATTCAATAGCTTATTTGTTGCAATCAATGCCTAATGTACATATTGACTTGATAAATAAGGCTAAATTTTTAGATAAAATGTATATTCCAACCCGATATCCAAATTCTTGGCATTCTGGAACCCCAGATTTCTATTATACTTTAAATGAAGCTGAACAAGCTATCAATTATGCGAAGGAAATAATTGATTTTGTTGAGGAAGCATGGAAGAAATTATCAAAAAACGTATAGAAAAAAGAAACAAAATCATTAACGAGGCAAAGAAATTTGTATTTTCATTAAAAGGAAAGTATACCGCCTTTTTAATAGGTTCATATGCAAGGGGAGATTTCAATACCGGAAGCGATGTGGACATCCTTTTAATTGGAGATTTCATGGATGAAAATCCTCTAAAAAGGCTTTTAAATTTAGATTTCCCTGCAGGCTATGAAGTCATTGCTTTAACAGAGCAAGAGTTTTGGATTGCTTTGGAAAATAATGATCCAATAATATGGGACGTACTTGCCAAATGCATAGTCTTAAGAGATGATTATGGTTTAACAAAGAAGATAAATATAAAAAACAAAAGAGACTTAAAATAAATTCAATTTCATTTGGCTTTAGATTCAATATTTATTAACTAAATTTAGTTCTTTTATTACAAATGAAAAACTTGCCCTTCAGGGCTGGAATGAAAATACTTAAATATTTATTTTATAAATTTCTCTTAGGAAGTTCAGTAAAGCTCCTCCTAAGCTTGATAGAGGGTTTATGGGACTTAGGAAGGAGCATTCAGCATCTCTTTTTAATGAAGAATTCTTATTAGAATCCAGATATAGGGCTGGCTGCCCTTTTAATGAAGGTTTCTTTTATTTAAACCAGATAATATGGGAAAAGCTTGACCCCTCTAGTGTCCAGCAAATGCGAGATGTAGCTCCGAATCAATGCTGGAAACCAATGAGCTTCTCTAGAAGTAGAACCCTCAACCTTCTAGAGCAGTGAGGAGGTCAGTAGAGTGTTTTCTTAGCCTCTTCGAGCATCTTCCTAACTTTACTTATATAGCCTTCTATTCTGTTAATGGGCAATTTACCTTCATGAAATCCCCAAACATGTAATATGTATGCAGAACTCCAACCATCAATTACCCAGTCACCCAGCTTGGTTGACAACACCTCACTTGCGCTTACAAGCAAATAAGTATACCACCTACCTTCTCTAATTGCTTGTTGATATTCTTGCAAATTAAACTTCTCAGATAAAGCCTTAATTACCTCTTCAGCTACCTTATAAACCTTTTCGGAAGCCTGAACAACATCACCTTTTTTTACATATTCTTCTGCCTCACTCATGTACTTCTCTGCTAAAGAAACTCTCAGTTTAATACCCTCTTGGGGGTCTTCCTTTGCTAAAGCGTTGATGAGCAAATCCTCAACATTTATCCCTTTCTCCTCCAGTCTTTTAATAAGCTCCTCCACAACACAAATTACTGTTTGCCCGTTTTTATATTTGTTGTTAAATTATTAACAGTAAATTCCGTAAATACTAGCTATTTAGATTATTATCTCGGCTTTGCTTTGTAGGGTTGTTCAATTTTTATCAGAGCTTACATAAAGCTTTCTTTCAATTCGACGAATGATCTTGAGTTTTAATTAACTCGATAAGCTTAACATCTGAGATAATTCAAAAACCCACAAAGCAGTTAAATGAATATTAATAGTAATCAATGCATTAATGGAGAAGCAAAATCTGGAGCTTCAGAGGAGGGTCTTTCTCCTTCTCCAAAGCTCTTTAATGAGCTTATGAAGGGAAGGAATGGGTTCATCCTGACAGGGGAAGAGGCTTATGAGAGCTTCAATGAACTCGAGAGAAGCTCTAGGCCGTTGAATCCCAAGTATTATGTAAGTCGATTTAAGACTACATAGCTTAGAACCCCTAAAAGACTAGGCTTTCTGTTATATCTATCTTTCTCCACGCCTTGAAAAGGCAAGGGCTCTCTTTCCAAAGCGATTCATTGTTCCCACCATAGATTGGAATTACATATCGCATATGAGAGACAGTAAGTAGCACAGGAGAGGATAGATGATTATTCGAAGAGAGCAGTCGAAGCAGCTGTAGAGATGGTTTATAAGATGAGGAAACTTAGCGAACATGGAAAAATTGAAGGGATTGTAGAGATATGATACGCTTAGGTGTAATACAATTAAAAGATTATGAGAACTGGATAAAACTGTTAGGTTTCGATAGGGAGTGGGTTGTTCAGGCTACACAAGCCCTTGAATTAATTCGAGATGGAAGATGTAGTAATATTTGCATCCTAGAGGAATAGAAGCAAGAGTTAAGATATGAGATTTAATGTCTTAAACTCAGAAAAGGATTAAAGTCTGTACCATATATAACCAAGAAAACCTTTTGTTCCATACTCAAGATTGGCCATTGATTGTGTAACTATTATTATAATACGTGAGAACTAGAGCACCTACCGCTAAGAATTATTAGTAAAGCCCCATCTCATGTATCTTCGTTCTGAACATCAATAACTGTTAAAATGTCATAATCAGATACGTAAAAATTAATTATTTACAAAAATTCAATTAATTTATTACTGTTATCTTATTTATGGATAAAGAAAACTTTAGAAAGCCTTATTTGATAATCTTCTCCACTATGACAATAGATGGCAGGATTGCAAGTAAAACATGGTTTTCTAATTTAAGCTGTCCAAAGGATCTAGAGAGGTTGCATAAGCTAAGAGCTGAAACAGGTGCCGTAATGATTGGAGCTGAAACTGTCATAAAAGATGATCCTTCATTGAGATTGAAGTACTTTAAAGGAGATGATCCATATAAAATAATTATAGATGGTTTATTAAGAGTACCCATATCTGCTAGAGTTTTTACTATCAATCCTGAAAAAGCTATATTATTTACTTCTAAATTTGCGGATGAAGAAAAAATAAGGGCATTAAAAGAAAAAGGTGTTAGAGTTTTTCAATTTGAAACAAAGATTCTGAATTTAAGGGAAGTATTGAATAAGTTGTATGAGCTAGGCTTAAAGAAAATAATGGTTGAGGGAGGAGGTGTATTGAATTGGAATTTGCTCAACTCAAAATTGGTTGATGAGCTAAGAATAACAATATCTCCTTATGTTTTCGGGAAAGGAAGGAGCGTATTTGATGGTGAAGGTTATTCTAATACTTCAGAAAGTCCTAAGTTTGAATTGAAAAGCTATGAAATTTGCGAATGCGGCAATGAAGTCCATTTAATTTATAAAGTCAATTATTCTTAATGAAAAGCTTAAGCTTTAAGTTTAAAATTTCTAGCATATCTATTTATAAAACAATACATTCTAACTTAATTAACTCTAGTTTTTTTAATAGAAATTGCTCTAATAAATTTTTATAGTTCAATATTTCTTAGTATAATTAGAATCTGATTCTATTTCCATTAATATATATTTCAATAATTGAGCTACTATCGATTCTTTTTATAAAAGTCAATAACTTATTATAAGATTTATCCAATCCTATTCTTTCATTAGAGACAATCAAAAAGTCAGCAGGATATCCTTCTTTAATTATTCCCCCTTTCTTATTGAAGAGTTTGTATCCATTAATAGTTGCCCATTTAATCAATTGCTTAGTGTAATCTATTCTAGTTAAATTCCTTATTCTAATCATCAAAGTTTCAATCTCTCTCCAAATGTATGGTGAAACCCAACCTATATTATCGGTACCTATGGCAACATCGGCTTCTTCTTTAAGTAAACTTATGACATCAGGAAAACCTACATTGAACCAAAGATTCGATCTAGGACAGATGATAATGAATTTTTTTAATTCCTTAATCTTCCTTATTTCATCAAGATTCAGGTGCGTACAATGTACGAATGCATCAGGATTTAAGTTATCTAAAGCTATCCAAAAGTCTTTGTTATCATGATTTCCTTTTGTTTCGCTTACATGTATATGTATGAATTTATCTTTGAATATTTCTCTCATCAATCTCATTTCATCCTCGTTATATGCGAAAGAATCTGGAATACCTAAGCCATCAGCATAATAATAAAGTTTCTTGAGTTCATCCTCTATATTTAATTTTGAAGGTCTTCCTAGTATTAAATATCTTTCATGAAACTTTTCAGTCGCTTCGCTAGCACCTTTAAATCCTCCTTCAACAAAATCTGCTATGATTGAATAACCTAGTCGAATGAGGTTTTTCACCCATTTAATTCTAGTTTCTTTAAGTAATGCTTTATCAATTTTCTCAAGCATTTTATGTTTTAGACCAGTGACAGGTTTTACCAGCTCTTCTAAAGTTAAATCATAACCAATATCCGAGAAACAGGAATCTCCTGTATGAACATGGGCATTAACAAAAGGAGGCGTTATTATTATAGAAGGAAAGTTACCTTCTTTTCCTCTTTCTATCTTTTTAATTATTCCGTCTTCAATAACCATTGATATGTTTTCGTGAAATTCAAAGTCATCAAGTAACGCAAACCTCGCTTTAATTTCTTTTTCATCTTTAGAATGCAAATTTTCCATAAGTTTCTCAATAAATTTACTCTATCTCATTTCTCTTCTATATTTGAATCTTTCATCCTTTATGAGCTTAAAATATGAACCGAATCTTTCCTCGCTCCATACAATATTTTCTATTTGTTCTGAGCCTTTTTCTTCAGGACTATTAAATATTTTGATGATCTTATAAGTAGTTGTTCTTTGTGCAGGAATCCTTTTCGCATCGAAAATTAACCTTCTTATCTCCATGGGTGACATGAATTGACCATATTTAGCTCCAGCTGCAGAAGATATGCTTTCATTTATGAGAGTTCCTCCGAAATCGTTAGCTCCACAATTCAACAAAAATTGGGCAAATTTTTGTCCTTCTTTAACCCATGAAACCTGAATATTTCTTATGTAGTCATTTAAAACAAGTCTAGAAGTTGCATACAAAGCAACTATTTCTTCTCCCGACGGCCCCGGTTTAATTCCATTGATAAGCTTATATTTATACATCGGAGCTTCTTCATATATAAAGCTCAAAGGTACGAATTCAGTAAAACCTTTTGTCTCTCTCTGAATTTCTCTGAGTATCAATAAATGCTTAGCTCGATGGATTTCTTTTTCGACATGCCCATACATTATTGTTGAAGTTGAAGGGATGCCTAATTTATGTGCAGTTTTAATTATTTTTATCCATTCTGATGCAGAAATCCTACCTGGCGATATAATTTGTCTTATTTCGTCATCTAAAATTTCAGCGGCTGTTCCTGGTATAGAATCCAAGCCAGCTTCTTTCAGCACTTTCAAATATTCTTCATAAGAAAGTCTTGCAAGATTTGCTCCGTACCAAATTTCAATAGGAGAAAAAGCATGTATATGTATTAGAGGAAGTTCCTTCTTTATAGCTCTGATTATTTTAGGATAGAATTCCCAATCCAGCTTTGGAGGTAATCCTCCTTGGATACATACTTCAGTAGCACCAAGTTCGTATGCTTCTTTCGCTCTTCTAACTATTTCTTCGATCGGTAAAAAGTAAGTTTCTTCACTTCTAAAATCTTTGCTAAATGCACAGAAACCGCAACTCATAATACAAACATTCGTAAAATTTATGTTTCTGTTTATTACATACGTAACGATATCTCCTACTGTTTCTCTTCTTAAAATATCAGCGGCCAAACAAATTAAATATAATTCTATCCCCCTACATTTCAGGAGTTTTTCTACTTCTTCAAGATTGAGATCTTTATGCGATAGAGCTCTTTCTACAATACTTACAATTTCAGGATCTGCGATTTTTTCAATTGATTCAAGCTTCATAGCGGCTTTTCCAACACATATCCTTTTTCATCTACTAATTTCGAAGCAATCTCTTTAACTTGTTCAGATAAGAAATCTTTTTTATTCAGATATTCGGGATACACTGGTAATCTTTGTTTTAGAATAAATCCTTCTTTTGCAAGCTCTCTTCTTATAAATTCGATGTGCGGCCAAGGTTTTTCAGGATTTACATAATCAATCGTTAAAGGTGAAATGCCACCCAAATCATTTATGCCTGCTCTAACGAGCTTCCTAACGTTCAAGTACAAATTCGGAGGAGCTTGAAGATTCATTTCTCCTAATATAATTCTAGTCAAAGCTAAAAATTTCAAGAAATAATGTTCAGAAGGAGGGGAGAAGTTTTCCATCATTGTTCCTTTTTTGGGCATGAAAGGTTGAATTATGACCTCTTGTATATGACCATATCTTTCGTGAATTTCTTTTATTGCAAATACAGATCTGATTGCTTCTTCCAATGTTTCTCCTATTCCTAGAAGTATACCTGTAGTGAAGGGAATTCTTAATTTACCAGCTTCTTCGATCACCTTGATTCTTAACTTTGGATTTTTGCTAGGTGCGAATTCATGAGGCATACCTTTTTGCATCAATCTTTCACTTATATTTTCCAACATAAGACCTAGACTTGCATTGTATCGTTTTAGTTTTTCCATTTCATATCCAGTTAAAAGCCCAGCGTTTGTATGTGGAAGTATTCCCAATTCTAATAATGTTTTTGAAACATCATAAAGCCATTCAATTGTGCTTGTTAGATTTTTATTTTTTAGAAAGACGATTGCTTCTTTATACTTTGCCTCAGGCCTCTCACCTGTTACCAATAATGCTTCGGTGCATCCTAATTCTATACCCTTTCTTGCAGTTTCAATAATTTCGTTTAGCTCTAGATAGCGACCACCTTCTTCTGGTTCTTTTTTGTATATACAATATAAGCAATGATCTTTACAAAGCGTTGTAATGGGTATAAATACTTTCCTAGAATATGTGATGATATTTCCTTTATAAGTATCACGTATGGATGAAGCGATTTTAAAAATTTCTTCTTCATTTAATTCATGAAAAATTCTTACAGCTTTTTCGTAATCTATCGATTCACTAAGCTTTATTGCTTCTTCTGAATTCATTAACCAATAATTTCTAATAAGCATATAAGTTGTTTCTTGTCTTCATGACAGTGATATATCTGGTCGAACTAGCTTGAGTTGCTGAATAATCTATAAGCGATCTCATCATAATTAATTAGCTGTTTTCTTATTTTCTAAAGTCTGATGTTAATCTAGTTTTTATTAAAGTCTAAAGTTTAGGAGATATGGAAGATAAGTTACATGAGATAGTAGCAAGCATAAAAAGAATTGCAAATTTAAATGGTAATTCCAATACTCGTGCATTAAGCTTTAACTGGAATAAGGAAGGAAAATGGGATGTATATATTTATGATTTCAAAGAAAAACAGATTCGCAAAATAACGTCTGGCAAAGATTCTTATCTAAATCCTAATTTCTCTCATAGCGGTAAAGAGATATTGTACTTAAAGGATAAAGAAGGAGATGAAAATTTTCAAGTAATTCTAAGAAATCTTAAAAGCGACGAGGAAATTCAATTGACTAATGACTTGCTTCGGTATCGCCTAAAAAGATTCGAGGTTTAATTAAAAACGAAATAGAGGGAAAAGGAAGAGGAAACTTAGTACATTGCCAACACATCAACAAATATCACTATATTGAAATAGAGCCAAATTATCTCTATGCTTCACTTAAGAAAGCGAAAGAATATTCTTGATAAATTACCTACTAATGAATATCAAAAACTGCTACTTAAAAGAAGATGATTATTATTTTTCAGCTAACTTCTTCTCAATCTCTGATCTTAACTTAGATCTTAACCTTTTTGCATCTTCTCTAACTACAATTTCAATTTTTTCCTGTAGTCCTAGATACTCTGTCAATTGAAGATTTTTTATTCCTATCCTCTCTTCTATTACATCTTTTAGTTCAAGATCTATTTCATATCCAATAAAATTTCTTCCAAGTCTTTTAGCAACTATGCATGTAGTACCTGTACCTAAGAAAGGCTCCAATACTGTTTCTCCATAATAACTATACAAAGTTATGATCCTCTCAACAAGCTCCTCTGGAAATGCTGCAGTATATTTACTCCATTTTTCACTTGGAAGAACGTTTTTTATATCCCAAACAGACAGATACCATTTTTCTTCTTGGAATTTTTTTAGATCGATCTTGCTTTTTTGTTTTATTTCATCAGGTAAGATGTTTTTCTCGAACTTTCCAGGTTTTTTAAATATGATTATATCTTCGTATATATTATCTGGAAAATAATACATAGGATAAGGATGTTGAATAATGACACCGCTTCTTCTTGAGATCCTAATATATCCTTCAGGTTTTCTCCATATGATTCTTTCTTGATATTCGAATCCTATATCTTGCATTATTCTTGTTAAATCTGAAACAATAGGGTAAAGTTTTCCGTTTATTCTAACGTCTTGTGTTACAAAGCAAGCCATCCTACCATTTTGAAGAATCCTGAAAATTTCTTTACCTACTTTTTCAATTGTTCTAAGAAATTCCTCATAAGAATTATAAAGATTGGGAAAATCAAAAGGAGCATTGTAATAAGGCGGCGACGTTACAACCAAATGAACAGTTCCACTATTTATTTCTTTCATGTTTTCTGAATTTCCGAAAATTATTTTAACAAACATGCACGTTTCTATAATACATTTCAATAAATTAACCTAAATTCCTAATTTATATCAGACTTTCCATTATCTGAATTATTAATCTTATTATTCAATGAGGACCTAGCCTTCCGCTTTTATTAGCCGTTATTCAAACAAAAATTTCTTAATGAAAATTAATTATAGATGCATTTTGTAAAATAAATCATATTTTCAGTTAAATCATGATCACGGAATACTTTGATTATTCTGCAGGTTTTGTTATCTTATTTTGAGTTTTGAAATTCTACTCTTAAGTTTTTAAAAGAAGAAATGAATCTAGTAGATAAACATAGATGAAGAGATACATAACGATTATTATCCTATTTGGTTTTGTGAGCATGCTTGCTGATACAACATATGAAGGGGCGAGATCTGTTATTCCACAATATCTCGGTTATCTTGGAGCTGATTTAGCTTTTGTTGGTTTTTTGGGAGGTATTGGAGAATTTTCGAGCTATCTTCTAAGATTTGCTTCAGGCATGATAGCATCTAGATATGGGCTTCTATGGGGTTTAACTATTACAGGCTATGCTTTAACTGGTTTCTCAATAGCCTTGTTATCCATAGCAACGAGCTGGCTTTCTGCATCGATATTAACGATAACAGAAAGAATAGCGAAAGGTCTTAGAACACCTCCTAGAGATGCTCTTTTAAGCAAGATAGCTCAACAAGGAAGAAGTGGTAGAGCGTTTGGGATTCATGGAGCTTTAGATCAAATAGGAGCAATCATAGGACCTTCGATAGCTGCTTATATTTTGTATATGCATAATTTTTCGCCTATACTTTTTATGACACTCTCAACTTTTGCCTTCATTTCAGTAATCATTCTCTTATATACAAGAGCGATATATCCTAAAGATATTGAAACTACACCCAGAAAAATTTCGCTAGGTATTCTTCGAGGGCCTCTTACTAGGTATGTAATCTCTGTTTCAATGCCAGCTATTGGTCTTGTTTCTATATTCATAGCAATATATTGGATTGGTAGAGAAGATCCTGTGTTAGGAACAATATATTTCATTGTTATTCAATTTATACAAATACTAGGTTCTTTAGCACTTGGAGAGCTTTATGATAAAATAGGTATGAAGGCTATTTACGTTTATTATTTAATTGCACCGCTCATAACTTTGGGTTTTCTTATAAATCAACTATTTTTCTTGTTAATAGGAATTGTTCTAGCTTTAGAGGAAAGCATACAGAGAGCTATCGTTGGAGATATTGCTAAAGATAAAGAAGCTATCGCATATGGATATTATCACTTAGTTTATGGCTTAGCATCTGCAGCTGGAGGATATATAGTTGGTTATTTGGCTCAAAATGGTTTAATAATACAGCTTGCCATACTATCAAGCATAACATCATTAGTGGGAGCTCTATTATTCTCTACGATGAGAAGATATAGAGCTAGCTAGGAATGCTTTATTTTGTTTATTTAATACTTTTTAACTTTGTATCTTTTAAATTTAATTCCAAATAATCATATTATATTAATTGTGAATTTTTATAAATTATTTATTATATAAAAGTTTTCAAAATTAAGTGTATATGATCATATTTAGCGTTTGATAATTCAAGACGTAAAGAGGAAACTCGTTTTATTAACTGTCAATAATTGAATTTTGGAAAAATTGGTAAGAGACATGAATGAGCTGTCTGTTCACTAAGCATGAGCATCCAAGAAGAAATTATTCTAATAAAGTAATTAAAGTTGTTATCATTTTAATAATAAAAAGATTAAATATAGTTGATGGCGAAGGTTATTTCTCAAGGATATGTGAAGGATTTCATGCGAAGAAGTGTTTATTATGTCGATTTCGATGCCACAGTCTATGAAGCTTCGAAAATTATGAAAGCACACGATGTTGGAAGTGTAATAGTTAAATTGAATGATAAACCTGTTGGTATAATAACAGAAAGAGATATACTTTTGAAAGTTGTTGGCGAAGGTAAAGATCCAAAAAAAAGTAAAAGTTGGAGAAATAATGTCATCACCGCTTATTACTGTTAGAGCTGACGATACGATTGAAGAAGCTTTAAGGAAAATGAGTATTTATGGCTTTAGAAGGATGCCTGTCGTAGGTAAAAATGGAAAAATTATAGGAATATTCGCACAAAGGTTCTTGATAAAACCTACAGAAGAAGAATTAGAAAAAAGAGCAAACATTCCTACAGAGGTTTCACCTGCTCTTCATGAATTTTACGGTGGTAAGATTGAAATTATACCCAAAGTCCAAATTTCTTCATATAGAGACTTTTCTATTTGGTATACTCCTGGTGTTGCTTCAATCGCTAAAGAAATTTCAAAAGATTTTTCTAAGTTATTTAAATATACGAATAAAGGAAATACAGTAGCCATCGTTTCTGATGGCTCGAGGACATTAGGTCTAGGAGATATAGGACCATATTCTTCATTACCTGTTATGGAAGGAAAAGCTTTACTCTTCAAATATTTAGGCGGTGTTGATGCATTTCCAATAACTCTTAATACAAAGGATCCTGAAAAAATAGTTGAAATCGTAAAGTCAATTGAGCCAGCATTCGGCGGAATAAACTTGGAAGATATCGCTACTCCTAAATGCTTCGCTATTTATGAAAGATTATATGAAGAGTTAGATATTCCTGTATGGCATGATGATCAGCATGGTACAGCATTAGTAGTTCTCGCTGCATTAATAAATGCTTTAAAAATTGTAGGAAAGAAGCATAATGAAATAACAATAACTTTGATAGGTGCTGGTGCTTCAAACTATAGAATAGCCAAAATATTAATAGCTTATGGAGTGAATCCAGCTAACATAATAGTCGTTGATTCCAAGGGAATTCTTAACAGGAATAGAATTGATTTAAAAGATGAGAATCCCTACAAATGGGAATTATGTAATATAACTAATGGGGAAAACAGAGAGGGTGGTATAGAAGAAGCTATGAAAGGAAGCGATGTTGTACTAGCTTTTTCTAAACCAGGTCCAGGCGTAATAAAGCCTGAATGGATAAAGCTGATGAATGATAATGCAATAGTCTTTGCATGTGCTAATCCTATACCTGAAATATGGCCTTGGGAAGCAAAAGAGGCAGGTGCAAGGATCGTAGCTACAGGTAGGAGCGATTTCCCTAATCAGGTGAACAATTCATTAGGATTTCCTGCAGTATTTAGAGGGGCATTGGAAGTATTAGCTAAAAAGATAACAACTGAGATGTTAATAGCAGCAGCAGAAGAAATCGCAAAAATAGCTGAGGAATATGAAATAAACGAAGATTATATAATTCCTACGATGGAACAAGAGGAGGTTTATATTAGAGAAGCATTAGCCGTTGCTATTAAAGCTCAAGAAATTGGTGTAGCTAGATTAAAGTTATCAAAAGATGAACTCTTCTCAAGAATAAATGAAAAAATTAATAGATCGAAAATGATTCTTGAGAAATTAATTAGTGAAGGAATTATAAAACGCTACACTGGAATTACTTATTAAATTTAAATACTTAATAAAGAATAAACAAACGAAATAATTTATATAATTTTTAAATTTTATCTTAAACTCCTTTGTTTTCCTATTTCAAGCAAATCGAAAATACCTGTTTCTGCAATTCTATTTATAAAATAAGTTGTCAAGATGCCTGCAATTATTGCACCGCTAATCGCATGAATAAGTATGTATATTAGATACCTGAATAGCCAGCATAGGCGAAAACACCACTGATTAATTGAGGTAAGAATATCCATCCTGGTAATATTACTGCTAAGCCTGGAAGAAATCCTGCAAGCGCCATACTTAGGTAGTCATATTTCTTATATCCCCGCATTGCAAAAACAACTTCACTAGCAAGCCCTGCTATGAATCCATAAACCAATGTAGTGATAGCAAAGTATGAGCCAAATATCATTTCAATTAATCCTCCAAGAAATTCGCCGCTAAATGCTGAACCTGGTTTTCTTATCAAATAACCTGCAGCAGTTCCTCCTAGAGCCCAAAAGCCATACATGAACGGCCAAAGCAATATCATGATAGGATATGCAGGAATTAGACCTGTAAGAAATGGATACAAATAGTTGCTTGCAATTACGAAAATAACACCAGATAGAACAGCTATTCCTGCTAAAGCTACAATATCTAAACTAGTGTATTTAAGCTTCATCTTCATCGATGAATTTTAACTATAAGTGAGTAATTAAATATTCTATAACCAGGTTATAGAAGCAAGAATTTATTTGGAATCAATTTTATGTAGTCATGCAATATTACAAAAGATTCTTAGCAAAAAGAGCCAACTTAATTGAGCCTTCTCCCTTAGCCAAGATATTGAGCAAAATTGAAGAATATAGAAAAAAAGGTAAAAGGATAATATCATTAGCTGCTGGAGATCCTGATCCTAATGTAATACCTAGAGAAGAAATTTCAAAGATAGCTCAAAAAATTTTAGTCAAAAATCCTGCCTCAGTGCTTTATACACCTACTGCAGGAATTGAAGAATTAAGGAAGCATCTCGCTGATTTCATTTCTAAATATGATGGTTTCAAAGTAAAAGCTGAAGAGATTATCGTTACAAGCGGTTCAACGATGGCTATTGACTTATTTTCAAGGATAATACTAGATCCTGGAGATATTGTAATTGTAGAAAATCCTTCTTACATCAATAGTATTTTGGCATTTAAGCAACATGGAGCAAAACTAATAGGTATCGATTTAGATGAAGACGGTCTTAGTACGCATAAACTAGAAGAAGAAATCAAAAATTTGGGTCAAGAAATTAAGAAAATCAAATTCATTTATATCATACCTACAGGACAAAATCCTGCAGGAATAACGATGAGTCTAGAGAAAAGGAAACATTTGCTTGAAATAGCTTCAAAATATGAGATTCTAATTCTTGAAGACTTGGCTTATAATTACTTAATATTTGAAGGTAATCCTTTACCTCCTTTGAAATCAATGGATAAAGAAGGAAGAGTGATAGTTGCAGGAACTTTGAGCAAAATAATGGGCACAGGTTTTAGAATAGGTTGGTTAATAGCTGAGAAAGAAATAAGAGAACTTGTTTTAAACGAAAAGCAACCTATTGATTTCAATGCTCCTACGATATCTCAATACATTGCATTAGAATTTCTTAAAATGAACTTATTTGTTTCAGCAATAGAGAAATCAAGAACAGCTTATATGGAAAAAAGGAATGCTTTATTAAAAATTCTCAGTGAAGCATCTTTAAACTTTAAATATACAAAGCCAATTGCTGGAATTTTCTTGATTCTCGATTTGATGAAAGTAAATGCTGAAGAATTCGCAAATAGATTATTAGAAGAAAAGCATGTTGCGGTCATACCTGCGAAGCCATTCTTTGTTAAAGGGGGTGAAACAACGATAAGGATTAATTTCAGCAGGCCTTCAATTCAAGAAATTGAAGAAGGAGTTAAAGCAATAGTTTCTCTTTATCGCACATATTAAGCATTAAACATAAAATTCGAGAATGTAAATTAGTTTATGGAAATTAAAGGATTTACTACAAAAGCTGTTCATAAAGGAGAGTTGATCGATAAAAGATTCGGTAATGTGATAACACCTATTTTCTTAAGCTCAACCTTTCTCTATCCTAATGAAGAAAGGGATGCTTACATAGATCCAACAAGAAACAAACCTTATTTGTATACACGCTTAGGTAATCCTACATTTACATCACTTGAGGAAAAATATGCTTCATTAGAGAATGCTAAATATGCGCTTTCTTTCGCTTCAGGCATGTCAGCGATAACAACGACGATTTTGAGTCTTATAAATTCAAAAAGTAGAATACTTGCGATAAATCAGTTATATGGTCAAACATATGAATTCTTAAAAGAAATAAGTAGAAGCTTAAACATTCAAGTTGATTTCATTTCGATGAGATCATTGAATTCTTTAGACATTCCAAGAAAAGAATATTCAATGATATATACTGAATCAATAACAAATCCTACGCTTCAAGTTTGCGATATAATTGCGGTTTCAGGATATTGTAGAGATAAAGGAATCGATTTAATCGTAGATGCAACTTTTGCAACTCCTTATAATCAAAGACCTTTAGAATTTGGTGCAAGCGTTGTATTGCATAGCGCAACTAAATATATCGCAGGTCATAGCGATGTAATCCTTGGTCTATTCGCTACGAACGATAAAGAAATTTATGATAAAGTTGTAGAAAACAGAACAAATTTAGGATGCATACCTGAACCTTTCAGTGCTTATTTGACTTTGAGAGGTATGAAGACTTTAGCTCTTAGATTAGATAGACAACAAGAAAATGCAATGAAGCTTGCGAAGTTTTTAAGTGAGCATGAAAAAGTTATGAAAGTTTTCTATCCTGGATTAGAAGATAATGAATTTCATGAAATAGCTAAAAAAGTTCTTAAAGGATATGGTGCAATGCTTTCATTTGAAATAAAAGGAGGATATGAAGCTGCTAAGAAATTTATAAAGAATTTGAAGCTTTGTATTGTTGCTCCAAGTCTAGGAGGTGTTGAAACATTAGTTACTTTACCTGTTGAAACAAGTCATAGGCAATTGAATATTGAAGAAAGAAAGGAAATGGGAATAAGTGAAGGGCTTGTAAGAGTTTCTTTAGGTATAGAAGACTATGAAGATATCGAGAATGATTTTGCCCAGGCATTAGCTTCGATTTGATTTTTTGAAGAATTCTGTTATTCTTTTTCTCGCGTTTCCATTTATTATCATTTTTTCGAACGTTTCTCTGGAGAATTCTATTTCATTATTAAATTTTTCTAAAAGTTTATTTCTCAAAATTTTAACATTTTTGATTGCAAACCAATCAAGTTTTCTAAATTTTTCCAACAATTCATTCAATTTTGCATAAGGATCTTCGCATACATAATCAATGATTCCTAATTCTAATGCGTTTTCTGCTGTTATGTTTTCAGCGCTTATTATGTATTTATAGAATCTTCTATCGAGGAATATTAAATATAGCGAAGCTAGCTCAGTAGGCGCTAACCCTATTCTTGGACCTCCTGTGCTGAAAAACGTATTCTTTTCTGCTATATTTATATCGATGAAAAATAACATTTCAAAACTTGCACCTATGGCGAAACCTTCTATGATTGCTATAGTTAATTTTGTTGTTTTTAATAATTTTTTGAATAAGCTATTCAGAAGTAGAGAATATTCTCTTGCTTTATCTTTTGAAAAAGAAGATTCATAAATTTCATTCAAATCTACGCCTGCTCCAAATTTCTTATTTGAGCCTTTAAAGATAAGGAATTTTACTTCTTCATTTTTTTCTAAATTATCTAATACTTCATTCAATTCAATGAGCAAATTTTTTGTCATTGCATTGCTTTTCTTTTCTTCTTTAAAAGTAATGTAAGCAACATCCTCTTGAGTTATTACTTCAATACTTTTCATATGAATATTATTTAATATCTTTTGTTATCAAGTCTTCACAGAATAAAAATTCTTCTACTTGAAATGATGGTAAAGCGAAGTTTATAAGTACGATTGTCCAAAATTTTAATTTATAAGAATCAAATTTTCAATTATTTCTTGAACTTCTTGCATACTTTTTCAGAGTTTAACTTATATATTTTGACAAGAGAACATATAAAAATGCAGCTAGCTAAGACTGAAATTGAAGCATGTGACTTTTATTTACTTTGGCTCATCGATGTACAAGGAATTTTGAAAGGTAGATCTATACCAAGCAAATATTTAAATTCTGCTATTGAAGAAGGCATTGGTTTCGATGGTTCTTCAATTCCAGGCTATTCAAAAATCCAAAATAGCGATTTGAGAATGAAAGCAGATATTACAACTTTTAGCTTATTGCCTACATACTTCTACAATAAAAAAGTAGGGAAATTCTTTTGCGATGTCTTAAATTCAAAAGGAGAGGAATTCAGTAAAAATCCGAGAAAAATTTGTAGAGATTATGAGAATAAACTGGATTTGAAAGTAAAGATATCAGCTGAACCTGAATTTTATTTAATCGACAAGAATTCTCTTAAACCAATCGAAGATGCACCAGGAAATCAATATTTCGATTTATATCCTGGAAGAGATAAAACAGAAGCATTTAGAATGGAACTTAGCGATGCCTTAAGTCTTGCAGGTATAGAAGTGGAAAGGATGCATCATGAAGTAGGGCCTTCTCAGTGCGAAATAAACTTTAAATATTCTTCAATGCTTAGAACTGCTGATAATATAATAACATATAAGTTTTTTGCGAAAAAGGTAGCAGAAAAGTTTGGATGGGAAGCTACTTTCATGCCTAAGCCATGGATTGATAAATCTGGGAACGGAATGCACATACATCTAAGCCTGTTCAAGGAAGATAGGAATTTATTCTATGATCCAAACGAAGGTTTATCTCAATTCTGCTATTATTTCATAGGCGGAATTTTAGAGCATGCACATGCACTTGCTGCAGTAGCTGCACCTACTATTAATAGCTATCGCAGACTCATGCCAGGATATGAAGCACCGATCTACATTAGTTGGGGATGGTCAAATAGGTCAACTATGATAAGAGTGCCACATTATTCAAAGTTAGAAGAGAAAAGCACTAGAATTGAAATAAGATTACCTGATCCTACTGCAAATCCCTATTTTCTATTACCTTGTATCATCGAAGCTGGATTAGATGGTGTTAAGAAGAAAATAGAACCTATGGAACCAAGTAAAGAAAACGTTTATGAATCTAAAGAAAATTACAAAACATTACCTAGTTCATTGTTAGAAGCGATAAATGCGTGGGATAGCGATGATATTTGTATAAGAGCTTTAGGAAAAGAAGTAGCAGAGACTTATAGAGAACTATTATTGCAGGAATGGAAAGATTTTTCGAGAGAAGTAGGTAGCAACGTTAAAGAAGTAACTGATTGGGAATTGAAGAGATATTTGCATAGATAATTCAATTTATATTCACTACAGCTTTATAATCACATGCAAGTTAGCGATGCTTTTGAGAAGTTTGCAGAAGAATTTAGAGAGCATCCCGAAATACTAGATAGCGCCCTTATAGGTTTAGGAAAAATCTTGAAAATACTCGCATCTTTAAATGAAAGCGGGGTTCTCGATGCCTTAAATGAAGCATTATCGAATAAAGAAATTTTGGATAATTTGAAAAATGCATCTAAGAATTCATTGACCAATTTAATTCTGCTTTTAAATGTATTCGGTGCAATTGACAGTACAAAATTTAAGACTTATTCAAGCAAACTTCCAAAAGCAATTCAAGAAAGCTTGGAAGAATTTGAGAAGGAACATAAAGGAATAGGTATTTTGGGAATTTTAAGTCTTGCAAAAAAAGAAGAATTTGCAAGTCTTATAAGAGCTCTTGAAGTGTTTTTAAAAAACATGAAATGATCATTTCTTTTGTCAAGCTACCTAAAGAAGCTAAAGAAATATTGAGCGGATATGAAGTGAAAGATGATAACATCGGTGAGGAAGATTTAAAAAAAAGCTAAAGTAATCATTGCTTTTCCTAGAAGCATTGATGAGAACATTATTTCTAAAGCTAAAAATCTTGAAGCAATACAAACAATAACAGCAGGCGTTGACGGTCTCCCTTTTCATATTTTACCTAAAAATATCAAAGTATTTTCTAATAGAGGTGCTTTCAACATTCCTGTAGCTGAACATGCATGGGCTTTAATACTCGCTTTAGCAAAGATGGTTGGAAGAAAGAAACCTTACAGAACTTATTTGTTAACGAACAAAACTTTGCTCATATTAGGTGCTGGAGAAATAGGTAGCGAAATAGCTAGGATTGGAAAATTAGCATTTAATATGTATGTGGTAGGAGTATCTAGATCGTTTAAAAATCCTCAATACTTCGATGAAAGGTATAATATAGAAAAGCTTCCTGAAGTAATAAATAGAGCAAACGTTATTGTTGATGCGCTTCCCTTAAACAAATACACGTTTAAAATATTGAATTATGATTTGTTAAAGCATGTTGCTAATGAATGCATTATAGTGAACATTGGAAGAGGCGATACGGTAGATGAAGAAGGAATTTATAAACTTCTTAAAGAAAGGCCTGACGTAAGATTTGCAACAGATGTATTTTGGATTAAAAATGAGCATGAGGATTTTGAATCGAAGCTCTGGGAACTTGAGAATTTCATGGGCACACCTCATACAGCTGGAGGAGGCGGAAGTGAAGAAGTGTTAAGAAATGCGATAATAGAAGCTGTTAAAAACGTCAAAATGTATTTAGAGAGAAGAGAAGCTAAAAATTTAGTAAAAATCGAAGACTATATTTGATCGATAATTTCTATTATTGAATTATCTGCGTCGATAACTAATGTTTTAGCTTTCATCAATTTTTCCACATCTTCAAATTGAACCAGTGGTATTTTTGCAATCGCACATCCTGAAGCAGTTATTATATCTGCTTTTTTGCAAACTATTGATAAAGGAGCTTTATTGTTAAGCTTAAGCGCATATAGCTTATAAGCCCCTACGCTGCTTCCTATTGCATTAGGTATTATAAGTATTTTATTCGCTATGCTTTTGTTGCTTAAAGGATGCGAGATATCATTTACTTTTCCATCATCGTCGACCACCAAGAAATTGATGGGTTTTTCGCTATACAATACTTCTCCTTTTGCATAACCTTTAACAATTGCTTTGCATTTCATTCGCATTCTTCTTCAACTATTTCTTTCATACTTTTCAAGCTAACATTTACTTTGTTCCAATTCCTTAAATAATAACAAGCTTTCACGCTATTAGTTATTACTGAATCGAATTCTTTTTTATCTACTAAAGGTGTTAAGCATGAACAAGAATCGCAATATATTTCAACACCTGCCCTTTCTAGCTCATTTACATAGCCAAACTTCTTCGCTTCATTGTATATTTTTCTAGCACAAAATAGAATGCATTTTTTCTTAAATTTCCTTTCTCCTTTTCTCAGCAAAATGCTTAGCATTCTCAATTCTTCCATTCCAAGTTGAGGGCTTCCGAATACTATCAGATCACCCTTATCAGAATTTGCAAGTCTTTCGAATATTTCCTTTGATTCTTTTTCATCATATTCTACTGTTTCCTCATATCTTGAATCTTTTTTAGCAAGCTCGAACATTCCCGCTGAGCCAGAGGTTCCTAGCGAGGCGCTTAAAGATTTAGCATAAATTTCGTTAAACCCATTTTTTATATCAAAGGCTATTGAATACTCATTGAATATTCCAGCGAAATATCCGAGCAAGCCATATTCAAGTTCATTTTTTAATTCCTTCTTGACTCTAATGCACAATCTTGGCTTTCTAAATTCTTCTAATCTCAATCCAGAATAAGGAGACTTGCCTGTTATTGCACTTGCTAAAGCGCTGAGTGCGCTTTCTTTATTTGTTTTAAGACCTAATATTGAATTCGCAAATATTGCTGCATTACTTTCAGCGAAGCTTACATGCTTACCTCTTTCGGGGATTTCATAAACTTGATAAGGTATGCAAGTATAAGAAGCGATTATGCCCATTTTTTCATAAGCTCTTCTAATCCTTTCTTGCTTTTCTTTAAATTCCTTGCTTATAATTGCGCTTTTATATGGGTCGTAACCCATTGGATTAAGCGTAGATTTTATCTTAACTTTTTCTCCTTTCATTTTTTCGCTTAAGTCTTCAAGAAATTTCAAACCTGCATCTCCTATTGTATTGTAATTAACACCTGAAATATGAGCCCATTCGACTTCTATCAATTTTTCTGCATTCGTTGCTTCTCCTATAGCAACTAATATACTATAAGCTAATTCAATTGCTTCCCCATATTCTCCTTTTAGAGCTTTTTCTTCTTCATTAGATAAGTACACTTGTTAAATAACGCTAGTAAAATAATAAAAACTACTTTCAAAGTTTTATTCAAGATAATTTAATTTAAGATATGCCCAATCATTATTATGTTAACGTACTAGCTTTGTCTTTCAATTCAGAATGGTGGAAAATGAGCGAAACAAGACAAAGCGACGAGTTACTTGAGGTAGAAGAAGTATTGAAGAGGTTTATTAAAGAAAAAGAAATCGATGTTCTTAGAATTTTCAATTCTTTGAGATATGATAACGATTTAATATTTTGGATCATAGCAAACGATACAAATAAAATAATTGAATTTCAAAGAATTATAAAGAAAAAAATTGGAAAATACTCGAATCTTAGACATGGATTTCTTTCTATACTTGAACCTTCTCCTTATTTTAAAGGACAATTGAAGCCTTTCAACAAGGAACCTAAGCGATATTTTGTTGCATATCCTATGAAAAGAGATCCTGAATGGTTTTTACTTAGCGAAGAAGAAAGAAAGAAAATAGTTGAAGAGCATATAAGAATTGCTGCAACCCATCCTGAAAATGTAGGAATAGTTTCTTATACATCATATTCTTTTGGTATCGATGATAATGAATATGTTGTACTATATGAGCTTGATTCGCTTGTTTCTTGGGCACATGTAGTTGAAAAGCTAAGGGAAGCGAAGCATAGGAAATGGATTTTAAGAGAAGAACCTCTTTTAGTTGGAGAACTATATAGATTCCTAGCTTAGCATTTCATAGCTAAATAAACATTATTGACATTATTTCCTGTATAGCCTCTTTTTATTAGTTTATTCACTTTTTCGAAAGCAAAAGCAGTATTATTATCTGAAAATTCTTTTTCTATATCTATTCCTGCATCGATTATTTCTTTCAATGTATTCTCATCAGCCCATGCACCTGCAGCATTTGAATTTCCATCGAATCCATCAGTAGCATATGCTAAAATTTTAAAATTCTCTTTTACAGCGTTGATTATGAAAGATAGAGCGAATTCTGTATTTCTACCTCCTTTTCCTTTACCTATAACTTTCACTTCAGGCTCGCCGCCCATGATCAAAAGCTTCTTGTTTTTATTTTCAAGGAATATTCTTGCAAAAAGCTTCGCTATTTCTTTGCTCTCTCCTGAAGCCCAAGAAGTTAGTATTAAAGGATGAAGATTTCTCATTTTTTCTTTAATACCTTCAAGAACATCTCTATTCCTTAAAACGATGAAATGAGGAGAATTTAGATGCTTAGGAGTTTCTTCAATTTCATTATTCATTCCTTTATTTATTATATTTCTTATCGATTCTGGAATTTTATCCCATATACCTCTGTTTTTCAAAATAGCATAAGCATCCTTGTAAGTCGTAGGATCAGCAACTGTAGGACCGCTACCTATTGTTGAGATATCATCAAATGGAACATCGCTTATTGCCAATGTAATAATTCTAGGTTTGCAAATCTTAGCTAGCCTTCCACCTTTAATCTTAGATAAATGTTTTCTTACAGCATTAATTTCAAATATTGTTGCGCCGCTCTTCAGCAATAAATCATTTAGCTTTATCAGATCTTCAAGATCTACAAAAGGATCTTCGATAAGAGATGACGAACCTCCTGATATCAAGAAAATTACTGAAGAATAGTCTTTCTTAATCTCTTCTTCTATTATCTTGCTTGCTTCTATGCTTTTTTCAGAAGGAAGAGGATGTGTAGATCTCACTTCAATGAATCCTTCTATTTTATCGAGCGGATCGTTTGAAGGTCTAACTATTATTCCTCTTTCAGGTTTTATGATTTCCTTAGCCCATTTCGCCATTTTGAAAGCACACTTACCAACAGATATTACAAGAGGCGTTGAACCAATTTCGAACTTAAATTTGTTGATTACTAATTTCGAATCTTTGATGATTACTCTTTTAAGTAATGCATGGTATGAATCAGCTAAAGAATCTATCAATTCTATTAACTCTTGAATTTGATAATCCACAATCCATATACATGATTCTGGCTTAAATTAAGAACGATTATCTTGGCTTATTATCAAAATATTGCATTAAATTAATCTTTCAAGAGAGGAATAAATTTTCTTATTTCGTTGATCAATTTTTTTGCAATATTTATGCAATTGACAGCTAATTCCTCATTGATTTCAATTTCGCTATAATCGGCATCCTTCCTTCTCTCATATAGATAAAAAGCCTGCACAGCTAATTCCTCTTTTCCTAAATATTTTAAAATGTTTATCAACTTATCATCTTTCTTAGGTATAGCTGATCTTAGACTTCTGGCTAATAACTCAATTTCTTTTCTAACAGCAAAGTATGAAGCAGAGACAGCTTTATTGAAACATTTATTCTTTATGTCAATTTCTGCTTCATTTATTAAAGTATCTGCCTTGTTCATTTTCAGAAATTATGTAGAAGTTTATAGAACAGTCATACTTAGAATTTACCTCAAGAGTAGCCTTCGCTATTTTTCTTATTATATCATCACTTTTATACTTAACAATTACTAAAACGTTGCTATCATAACCGTTTATTTCTTTTACTTCAAGAATTTCAGGAAATTTCATCAATTTTTCTTTGAATTCCTTCAAGGAATCTTCGCAATCTTTTCTGCTCATTCTATAACTCAAAAATGAATCAATAGTGTTCTTATCATTTTCATTAGTTATATAGAAATTTATCGAGCATTTATACTTCGAATTAATTTCTAGAGCAATTTTTGCTACTCTTTTTATTATCTCGTCTTTTTTATTCCTTACAACCACCAATACGTTACTATCATATATCAAGTCATCTTCTCCTAAACCTATTATCATTATTAAATCATTTCCTAATTCATTTCTAAGTCTATCAGCAAACTCATATAATGCTCTCCCCCATTCTTCAGCAAAATTTAGTACGTACACATGTAGTTTTTAACATGGAAATAAATAAATCTAAATGTTTGGGATTAGACTGTTTTAAATCAGGAAAATCTCAAAGAACTTAAAAAAATAAATCTATTACTTATTAAAAAATACTTAAATATCTTTTAGTATTGAGAGAATTTTTTGCATCTTATTTGATAACTCTTTTTTAGTATATTGCTAAAATTAAAATTCAAAAATTTCTTGTATAAGATGAAGCTTCAGATTTTTAAGTATACGATGCGTTCTTTTAGCTAAGAATTTAAACTTTGAATTAATTAAGAGTGATAAAGACAGGCTAAAGTTATAAAAATAATGTTAGAGTTTTATCTTAGAATACACTTAAGATTAAATGGCTATCATTATTAGATTAACTAATCCTTTTCTTCTTCTAAAACTCTAGCTATGATAGGCTCTTCAAGGACTATTTTCTCTATTAAAACTTCTTTTTCTTTCTCAAATATTTCTTCACCTAAAACTATTCCTGCAAGCAAAATCGTGCAAATTATGCTAGGTATTAATAAGAATTGTGCAAACGTTAAGACTTTGATTGAAGTGTTTCCTAGGAAAACTTGGCCTGCTGAAGTTATGAAATTGTAATCTACTTCTAAGTATGTGAAAGCTTCTCGAATTGAATAATTTATCAAAGGTATTGGTGAGGTCATTGTTATAATTTGGGAAAAAATTGATGCGATGAAAAGACTTCTAACATTGGTGCTTTTTATTTTCTTTCTAGCATAGATTATGCTCGTAATTAAAAGAAAAATGCTTGAAGCTAACAAGGGTATTGATTTTAATATGATAGAATCATAAAATGGAACCTTTAATTCTTTATCATAATAACTCAGATTATACCAAAGAAGTGCAATATTACCATTTACAATTCCCTTAACTGATATTATTGGAATTATTAAGATCAGAATGCTCAATACTGCTGAAACTATTGCGAGAGGTATTTTTAATTTAAGGATAAACTTGCCTGCTTTCATATACAACACCATTTTTAGCAAACTTGTAGTTGTATTGGAAACTTATGTAAATAATACCATTAAATGCATCAGCATTAATTTTAACTGTTTCTCTTGCTTTTACTTTAATTTCTCCTAATTCCTTAATGATTGGCAATTGGTTAGTTGAAGGATAGTATAGAATCCTTACATTCGTTAAATTGAAGTCGATGAAATTAGGATTATAAACTTCAACACTTAAATTTCCTGTTTTAACCAATAAAGGCTTAAATTCTACTGCATATGAGTTATTCCATATTGCAAAGCCTTTGTCTAAAGTTATGTTTATTCTTAAATAAAAGTAGGAAACAGAACTATTTGAATAATCATAAAGGATTGGATATATCTCTTTAGGAACAAAAACTATTATTCTATCTTTTTCTGTTTTTGAATTGCAAACAAAGCTGAAGTTAAAGGCAAATATTAAGCATTTACTTAAAGCTCGTATTTCTAGTTCTTTTATTGTATAATTCAAGTATATTATGCTACCATCTTCAGATAAATTAGTTGACTTAAGAGCAAAATCTGGCGAGTTATATCTAATAGGCATGTAAGAAGGAAAGAGCATAATGATTAAATCCAAGATGACAAAGATTGCAATTACTGAGAAAATGATTCTGAAATTTAATTTTTTATTATCATATCTAGAATAGTCCTTGAGCAATGCAGACCCCATTTAATTCGATTTTCCTTAGAAGTAGTTTCCATAAAAGAATACTTTTAAAATTTTCTAAAAAAAAAAAGAAAAATTTAAAATTTTTTAAAAGAATTCTCGCTATGAAGTGTTTTCTGTAATAAAAATAACGCGTTGTATAAAGGAAAAATTTAAATACTTTTGTTATAAATAATAGCGAAAATGGCTCTAGAAAAGATCAGAAAGAAAGCAAAATGGTTATTAGTAGTATTTGCTATCGTAGCAAGCATTTCAGTTGTTAATGCAGCTTTATTCGTTTACTACGATGCAAGTATAACTGCACAAGGTCAAAGGCCACCTGTAGTATTTGCACCAGGAAAAAATGCAAATGGTGCTGATCTTTGGGGTAACACAATAGGTGTAACTATTGATTCAACTAACACAACTTTAACTATAACTGTACATCCAACATATCGAACTCATTTCTATAGAAACATAACATTAATAGTAAATCAAGATACGGTAAATTCTTATTACTTAGCTTTTAACATAATAACACCTTTCACGAATACAAAAATAACACAGGCTAAGCTTTTCATAAGAAGTCTCGATGGCTCAACAACATATGCTACAATTAATCTTCTAACTACAGGTGTTCAAGGATGGCCTATTACATTGGCTGGAAATCAAAAACTAAGAATTGATTTATTCCTAGTAATAACTCCTGGCGCAAGCGATACTTTCAATAATGCACCATTTGCAAGCGATAGCTGCACGCTTCAGTTAGTCTATAGTCCACAAAACGCTGAAACACCACCTGCAAGTAGCTCAGGTCCTTAGAATTGAAAAAGTATCTGATTGCAATTTTTTTCCTTTTTTTAATTTCCTATTTTCCATTATCAAATTCATCTTCTTTCATATATTATAATTCACAAGTAAATTTATCTGGGCAAAAACCTCCTCTTTTGCTTGATCCTCCTCCATATACTTATACTTGTACTGGCTTGACTAGAAATAGAACTGCAAATATAACTTATACAGACTTCGAAACTTATCCTTCAGGATGGGCTAGTAGAGGAGGTGCTTGGAACATTGTATCTGGAGGATATAAAGGTAATGCGATGCAAGGAACAGATAATAATGGCGGAATAGGAGCAGCTTCCCAGTTTTATTATAATACTAGTTTGGATACTTATACTAGCCTTTGGGTTACTACTAAAGTTAAATTTGTATCAGGTCCAGGCAGAAACAGGCCAGGTGCACCACCCAATCTTGTTTATTTCGGACTAGCATTGATTAAATTTGAATTGGATAGACTTTATGAGATTTCAGTAAGTAGAGATGGTTATCTTAATATATGGAGTTATGGTGTAGAAGCTAGTGGCTGGTCTTTAAGGAGTCGAGTTCCAATTACGGGTTTTAATATAAATAATTGGTACGTTATAGTAGTTTTTTATAACGTAACATCTACTGCAGTTAATATTTCTGCTTACTTGTATGATACAATTGGGACACCTACTCCTGTTGCACAAACTTCGGCATCTTCAACAAGTGGGAATAAATTCACTCCTGCTTTCATAGGATTGGAAATTGATGGAGGAAATGGAGCTAGAGCGCTTTATGATGATTTCGAAATCGCTACAAGTGATTTAAGAGTTATTAATTTCAATAGTTTACAATCAGGAATGCAAGTTCAAATAATCGATAACTTAAATAATTTAGTTGCGCAAGGAACAGCATCAACGAGTAGCTTAACTTTAAATGTTACAAGCGACATCGTTGTCGGAACAGGCACTGATGGTAGAATTATAATTAAATATCCCAATGGAATTAATTGTTTAATTTTCAACAATCCTACAAGTGATGCAATTCTAGGAGGAGATACATATAGCTTGGCTACTTCTACGATGACCATAACGATTGATTCAACAAAAACTAGCGCAAATGAAACATTTTATGTTGCAGGAAGCTTGAACTATTTTACACAAACTATATTTTTAAACATCACTGTCATCGATACAAATAATTACTATGCTAGCTTAATATTAAATCAAACAGCAAGCACAATTTCGAGCAATCTCAATGCGAATATAACTTTAGTAAATAGAAATAACTTTAAATCAACGAATATTACTATAATAAATGGAGTTGTAACTAGTAGCACAACAAGTGAAATTGTAGTATTTAATTCGAATAACTATATCTTTATAAGTGCAAGATATTCAGCTACCGGTCTTAGTTCAACACTCGTTTTAATACTTCAATATTGTACTTTACAAAATTATTCAGGAGCATGTGTACAATATACAATACGCTTAATAATAAATAGCTAATTATCAACAATTTTAAATATTCATATACATATTTTTGTATATGAAGTGGCGCGCTATTATTGGAGGAACTATAGGTTGGATGGTCGATGTCTACGATCTAACTTTGGTTCTTTTCGTAACAGCAATAATAGCTAGCGCCTTCTTCCCTCCAACAGATCCTTTGCTATCCATGCTATATGTATTTTCTTCTTATGCACTTTCATTGCTATTCAGACCACTAGGAGGAATAATATTCGGTCATGTTGCAGATAAAATAGGAAGGAGAATTACAATGATAATAACGCTTCTAGGATTAGGTATATTTTCAGCATTGACAGGAGCTTTACCAACATATGCTCAAGTAGGCATATTAGCTTCGATACTTTTCATAATACTAAGAATACTAGTAGGTATATTTGTAGGAGGTGAAGTATCTGGCTCTCATTTAATTGCTATTGAAGGTAGCTCAACAAAGCAAAGAGGCCTGACGAGCGGCATTTTGCAATCAGGCTATTATTGGGGTTATTCACTAGCTGCTTTCACTTTTCTAAGCATGGCAGCATACTTTGGAAAGGATTTTGGAGCATATGGCTGGAGATATGCATTCTATATTAGCATTATTGTAAGTGTTATAGGATTGCTATTAAGACTCGTTGTAGGAGAGTCTGAGTTATTTGAAGAAGTTAAAAAAGAAAAATTAATTGCAAGAGTCCCAATTAGCACGTTATTCAGAAATTATTTGAGCGAAGTATTAATGGCTATGTTATTGATGAGCGGTATTTATTGGGTCGCATATTCTACGCTCGGATACTTACCAACTTATCTTTCACAACTCAAATATGATAGGACTTTCATCTTCTCAGCTTTGGGTTATGCAGGAATCATAGGAGGTATAATGACTATAATAGGCGGAGCATTAAGTGATTATCTCAAAAGAAAATGGAGTTTCATGACTTATAGCATACTTGGTGCTTTATTAAGTATTCCTTTAATTTCATTTTTATACACAAAATCCTTCGTTCTTGTTACAATATCTTCTGGTTTAATAGTAGGTTTCATAGGGCTTTGCGGAGGCGTAATGCTCGCTTATCTTTCTGAGCTATTTGCTACAAACGTTAGAGGCACAGCAATAGGCTTTATATGGAACATCGTTAACATAGGTTCAACAGTTGGATTGCTTCTTGCACCTATCTTAACAACTACTTATGCATTATTCTGGGGTTATGCATTCTTATTAGTAGGAGGCTACACAGTTACAATAATAGGTTCTCTCATAACAGTAGATAAAACAGGAATAGATCTAAGATTGTTGAAAGCAGTGAAATAACATAATTTAAAATAATTTTATATTTTAAAATTCTAAAAAAAAATTAAAATAAAATTTTAATTTTTTATACTATTAGATTTAAAAACCAGCCTTTTATAGAAACTGTAATGGAAAAAGATTTCCTCGATTTAAATCAAGGAGCTAATTGGATTGAAGAAAAAGATGGCACGTTCTTCGCGATTTTCTCAGCTAATGCTACTAAAATCGAGATAGTTCTCTATTCAAGAGAAAATCAAAGATATCCTAAGGAATCAATAGAGATTAAGGATAAAAAAGGAAACATTTGGTTTACTTTTATTTCAGGAATAAAGCCAGGAGATTTATATTGTTATAAGGTTCATGGTCCTTACAAGCCTGAAGAAGGATTTAGATTCAATCCCAATAAAGTTCTAATAGATCCTTATGCAAAAGCTGTCGCTGGTACAATACCTTTGAAATGGGATGATTCATTGTTTGATTTCAAAATAATTAATAATGAGTTTTTAATGAACGATCTTCCTAATGATGAGTTCATACCTAAATGCGTTGTAATAAATCCATATTTTAAATGGGAAGATTATGACTTCATAAAGAATAGGAAAAGATGGAAGAAGGAAATAATTTATGAAACACATGTTAAAGGATTTACGCAACTTATGAAGGATTTGCCGAATGAAATTCGTGGAAAGTATGCTGCATTATCTTCGAAGAATGTTATAAGTTATCTAAAGGATTTGGGAATAACCGCTATTGAGCTAATGCCTGTCCATGCTTTCATCGATGATAAAATCCTTGTAGAAAAAGGATTGAGAAATTATTGGGGATACAATCCCATAAATTATTTCTCTCCTGAAGCAAGATATTCAAGTTCAGGATATTATGGAGAGCAGGTTTATGAATTTAAGAAAATGGTAAATGAGTTGCATAAAGAAGGAATTGCAGTAATTCTTGATGTTGTTTACAATCATACAGGTGAAGGAAATCATCTAGGACCATTTCTTAGTTTTAAAGGAATAGATAACAAATCCTATTATTTACTTAATCCAAATGATCAAAGGTATTACATTGACTATACAGGTGTTGGTAATACGCTTAATACTTCTAGCAATGCTGTTATCCAAATGATCATAGACAGCTTAAGATATTGGGTAAAAGAAATGCACGTCGATGGCTTTAGATTCGATTTGGCACCTGTATTAGCTAGAAACTATGAAGTTGTCAATATGGAACATCCTATAATTAAGGCAATTGAAAAAGATCCTGCTTTAGAGAACATTAAGCTAATAGCAGAACCTTGGGATTTAGGTCCAAATGGATATCAGCTTGGAAAATTTCCTTCAAGCTGGTATGAATGGAATGGAAAATATAGGGATTTGATGAGAAGATTCTGGAGGGGAGAAAGCTTTCCTTATTATGAAATAGCAAATTTAATTCTTGGCTCACCAGATCTTTTTGTTCATAAAAATCCTTTTGCTAGCATAAATTATATTACTTGTCATGATGGCTTCACACTTGAAGATTTAGTGAGTTATAATCAAAAGCATAATGAAGCGAATTGCTTCGATAATAAAGATGGATCTGATGAAAATTATAGCTTCAATTTCGGTATCGAAGGTCCTACAAATGATGAGGAGATTTTAAGGCAAAGAGAGAAGCAAAAAAGGAATTTCATCATAACATTAATGATTAGCCAAGGAACGCCTATGATACTTGGAGGAGATGAATTAAGCAGAACTCAAAAAGGAAATAACAATGCATTTTGTCAAGATAATGAGATTTCTTGGTATTCTTGGGAATTGGATGAAAGGAAAAAGAAATTCTTTAATTTTATGAAATCAATAATAAACTTCAGGAAAAGTAGTAGAATTTTCGAAAATCCTAATTTTCTTAAGGATGTTATATGGCTTAAAGAAAATGGGAGCGTCGTCGATGACTTGAGCTGGAGAATGCCTACAAATTTCATAGCATTCATTTTCAAAGATGAAAACAAGTTTTTAGTAATTCTAAATGCAGGCAGTAATAGAAAATTCAGGCTACCTGAAGGTAAATGGCGAGTATTATTTTCTTCGACAGAAAAAATAAAAGAAGGTGAAGAAATTGAGATTGAAGAAAGAAGTTCTGTAATCTTTGAAAAAGTAAATGATTAATTTTCCTTTATTGCTATATAAGTTCAATTATTACATCCATGATTAAGCAATTTCTAATTTAATGATTGTTCACATGAAATCTATTTAGGAAAAATTGATTTAACTGTTGACTGTGCTAATAATTTATGTTCATTTATTTTTTGATCTTTTGCTAAATACAAATAAGAAAGCTTTTTAATTATCTTTATGAGAAAATGGAGGATTATAAGCATGCTGTTGAGCATCTCGATATTGCAATGAAATACTTAGAGGAAGGAAGAAATCTAGTTGATAAGGATCCTGTTCAAGCATCTGAGAAACTTTATAAAGCGGCTGAAGAAGCTGTCAAAACCTTAGCTATATTTCTAGGATTAGATGAAGCTAGAAAAGCTATAGAGCAAGGTAGATGGTCTTCAATATTACTTTTTGATGCAATCGATACTGTTGCAATAAAATTGAACATTAAGGAGCTACCCCTGTGGTGGAGAGCTGCTTTGGTTCTTCATGTAGAAGGATTTCATGAAGCTAGATTAAGTAGAGATAGAATTAAGAAAGATTATAAGTACATAGAGGCAATAGTCGATCTTACTAAGAAAGTTTTACAGGAAAAAATTTGAGAATTTAATAATTTTTAATTATTATTTATTGATAATCCAAGTATGTCTAAATATGATCCAAAAGAAGGGTTAAAGATGAGATTAGAACTCGCAAAGAAATATCTTGGCGAAGCTGAGAAATACTATAATAAGGGAGACCCTGCACAAGTTTCTGAAAAAGCTTATACGGCTGCGGAAGAAATTGTTAAAGCCTTAGCTGAGAAATTTAACTTGCCAGAACATCAGCAAGCCTTAAAAGAAGGAAGATGGTATACTTATTCTTTGAGTAAGGCTGCAGGTTCTCTTTATGAAAAGCTAGGAGACTGGATACTTGATGGGTGGAGTAGCGCTTACTTATTACATGTTTGGGGATTTCATGAAGCTAAGTTAAACATTAAAGACATAAAACCTTATTTAGATAAAGTTAAGATAATGGTTGGAGAAGCAGTGAAAGTAATCTTGCAGTAAATGACTTTTTATCTTTAAGTCAATTAATCAGAAATATCATTTCGATAATAGTGAGACTTATAATTTATTGTGCATAGTTTAGCTTGATGTCCTAGATATGTCGCATATATTGCCATTCATTGATAGAGCTGATGAACTCAAAGCCTTAACTGAATGGTGTTCTAGATCTAGACTTCTTCCTTTATATATTTATGGTCCTGAAGGTTGTGGAAAAACAAGACTCCTAAGAGAGTTCGTATCTAGATTTAGAGAAGTTTTTGGAGATAAAGCTATAGCGGTATATTAGATACTCTTGAACGCGAGTCTATAGAAAAGGCTTTATTATCAACACCAGCTCTCTCGCTTGCAATTGAAGCCCTTGCATCAATTATTGATAAAACTGTTAACGTAGGAGCATCTCTCGCAGAGAAGATAGCAACGATTTTGGAGAGAGTTATTGGTACTCATAGACTTAAAGATAATTATGTTGCTGTAGCGGTAGACGATGTGGCTTCTGCTTTAGGTACAGAAAGTATTGAGCGATATGTCAAATGGCTTTATGAGTTAGCGAATAAACTCGAAAAGAGTTATAGACCGAATGCTATAAATTTCATTGCAACGACTTCTGAGGGGTTTAGTAGAGAGCTTGTATCTAGACATGGCTACAGTCATGTTATACTCTTGTGGAATTTAAGTAGAGAAGCATTTGAAGAAATGTTTTATAAGCTAGCACCTTTACACAATGTTAATTTCGAGATTGTATGGAATTCTCTTGGAGGAAATCCTAGAAAATTAATAGAGCTTGCAACTGTATTTAACTGGAATTTTGATAATATGATGAAGAAGTACACAGCTATAGCGAGAGAAGTTGTAGAGAAGATAATATCATTAGGGCTTTTAAGAGAATTAAAAATGATTTTAGAAGACATAGATGCTCCTCGAAAAGAACCTTCAGAAAACATGATGAAACTAACTCGAATACTCATACAAAACAATATGGTAATTTATGTTGACTGGCCAACACTAACGGGAAGAGATTTGATGACCGATGAAAGTCTAGGGATTGGAAAAGCATATGCATGGCAAGTACCAATATTTAAAAAAGCATTAGAAGCAGCACTTAAGACGATATAGTGATCTTTGCTCTTAATATCTAAAGGTCATATGAAACAGCAAGTCATCTATCTTAAAAAAGATTACACTATTTCATCGCACAATACTTACACTGAAGTTGAGAAACTAAACGAATTCCTAAATTTAATCGAAGATAAAGAAGAGGAAATTCATCTGCTTGGCTTTAGAGCGAAGAAACAAAAGGTAGTATGTGAACCTCTACACTTAATATTAAATGACTCTAAGTTTTTAGAGTAGTTCAGAAACATTAAATAAGTAATATGCCAAACTCATATTAAAGATGACTTAATGTACTTAGAAGAATTCAAAGTCAGATTGGAGAAAGAATGGTCTGGAAGCTTGTTTAGTTTGAGCTATTAAGAAAAATTCATCCAAGGGCTAAGGAGTACTACATAGGTTAAATAAAAATATTGGAATAAGGCGAGTAGCTTGGGGTGGTACTGGATTCCAACGAACTATAGTGATGCTTGGGATTTCTTAACAAGAGATAGGGGTTTTAAAGTGATAATCAAGCAGACAGTTGCAAGCTTATGGAATTATGATTTCATTCATCGAGATGTTTTCCGCTTAGCTGTTGACAATAAATCTTACAAACGAGCATTAGAATCTCGCGAAAAGTATGAATTGGAATTTTGAGATTGAATATTACAAGAAAATTCCCTATGAATATAAGGAATTTGATGGTTTATTTGTTGAAACTTTAGAATCTTGCATAGTAAGTTGCTTCACAGAATGGTCTTTCATAGACGCTTTTGCTGTTTTGTATTTTAGAAGAAAAGAGGTTGATTTCGACAAATTGAGTAATTTAGGAAGATGGAAAAGAGCATCTCAAACAAACTTGAGAGTATGGACTTTGATAAAGTATGGATGCAAGTTACTTAACGAACATTTTGGTAAAGAGATTTTCAAGTTCAAAGCCTTTGAGATAAAGCAAGCACATATGAAAGAATTAGTGGAGGAAGCTATAGAAAAAGTTATCGAATTTGCCAAAATCATAGAACTTATAAAAGAAGAGAGGAAGATAGAGTAAGTTTTCTCTTGTTAATCGAGTTTTAAATAATTAAAAATGTAACCGCATTATAACGATTCAGATAATCGATGGGCCGGTTGTTAATCAAGTTAAAACCTTTAAATATTCAAATCTCTTTTATTCAAAAGTTTTCTAATGGGCTTGTTGTTTAATAACTACTTAATGGAAAAAGTTTATCTAAAAGTTTAATATCTTCATCGCTTAGCTTCCATCCTGATGCTTCGAGATTTTCTTGAACATGAATAGGATTTGAAGCTCTTGGTATAGGAAATACATAAGGTTTATCTGCAAGCCATCTAAGAGCTATTTGCGAAGGAGTTTTGCCATATTTCATTGAAATCTCTTCAAGCTTTTCTTTTTCTTTAGCTAGCCTTCCATGACCTAAAGGATAATATGCCATGAATGCAATCCCTTCTCTTTGACAATATGGCAAAATATCCCTTTCTACATCTCTCTTAATCAAGCTATATTCAAGCTGAACTGCAGTTATATCATGCTTACTCAAAGCGTTTCTTGCCTCTTCTATTTGCTTCAAGTTGAAATTACTTACGCCTACGAACAATATTTTCCCTTGCTCGATAGCTTCCTCCATTGCTTTCATAGTTTCTGATATGGGTACTCTTTTATTTGGGAAATGAATTAGATATAAATCTACATATTTAGTGTTCAGTCTTCTCAAGCTACCTTCTAAAGATTTGAAGAACTTATCTCTGCTAAGATGAGAAGGCCAAACTTTTGTTGAAATGAATATTTCTTCTCTATTGAATTCTTTTATAGCTTCAGCAACCAAGGGTTCAGAGCCATAAATTTCAGCAGTATCTATCAAATTCATTCCTCCAATTAAGCCTGTTTTTATTGCTTCAATTTTCTTTGCCTTATTCCTCATTATTCCCAATCTTGATAAAATTATCCAAGAAACATCGTAATATGTGCCCATTCCTATTTCAGATACAAGCGGCCCATTTTTGCCGAATCTTTTCTTGTCCATATTTTATATTCTAATCTATATTTACATAAATGAAAGCCTCGCCCTAAAGGGCGAGGGAAAGACTTGATATCTTAGAATTTAAGTTTCTCTTAAGAATTTCAGTGATGCTTCTCCTAAGCTCGATTGAAAGCTTGATGGGACTTAAGAAAGAGTATTCAGCATACAGCAGATCTTTTATTTTGTTTTTCTATGAAGGTTCAATTGATAATTTCAAAATCTAGACCTAAGAAATAAATGGGGCTCTCTGCATCACCTTACTACTCACTAAATGTGATATGTAACTTCGAATCAATAGTGGAGACAATGAATCATTCTAAAGGAAATCCTAACTTCAAATTAGAGAGAAATTCAGTTTTTCTAAATAACGAAAAGTATGTTAAGGAAAGTCCAAATATAATCTTAAATAGTATAATTTAAATTAGTATAATTGTGATTATACAAAGTTACTTCAAAAATAGAGAAAAAGAATTGGAAGTTATAAGAGAATATCTAAGAAGCAATAAATTCGAACTTTTGATCATTTATGGAAGGAGAAGGATAGGAAAGACTGAGTTAATATTGGAAGCTACCAAAAACGTGAAAAAAATATATTATCTTGCTACTACTGAAAAGAACTTAGAAAGATTTTACTCCTTATGCTCAAAGCACTTTCCTGAAATTTCGAAGCTAAAAATGGATTGGGAGGTTTTATTTGATTATTTGAAAGACAAAGTTGATGTAATCATTATAGATGAATTCCAGAATTTGATCGAAGAAGATAAAAATATCATAAGCGTCTTCCAATCAATAGTTGATTTAATATTGAAGAATTCCAAAGTAAAATTGTTCTTAATTGGATCTTCCGTATCTATGATAACTTCTCATATTCTTAGTTACAAAAGTCCTTTATATGGAAGAAGAACAGGCTCTATGGAAATAGGACCAATTTCCTTTTTTGACCTTAAAAAATTCTTTCCTAATTTTAATGTTGAACAACTCATAGAAATTTTTGGTTTCGCAGATGGAATTCCATTCTATTTAGTAAAAATAAACAAGGAATTTTGGACATGGCTTGAAGAGGAGCTAAAGAGAAAAGATACTTTTTTGAAGGATGAGGTAGATTTTATAATGAAATATGAATTTGAAGATACAAGCACTTACAAGTTAATTTTAGAAGCTATAGCTTTTGGGAAAACTAAGATTAATGAAATAAAGGATTATATAGGAGTAAAAAGAACGGATATAACTCCTTATTTGAAAAACTTGATTGAGGTTAAAATGGTAAAGAGGCTTGTTCCTATTACTGAAAAAGAGAAATCAAGATATGGAAGATATTACATTTCTGATAATTTCCTTAAGTTCTGGTTTAGATATATCTATGAAAATTTGAGTTCGATTGAAGAAGGCATCTTTGATGTTAATACAATAAAACAAAACTATAATGTTTATCTTGGAGAGGTCTTTGAAGAAGTTTGTAGACAATTTTTGATAAGAAATAGAGAGAAAATTTTTCCATTCACAAAAATAGGTAAATGGTGGTATAAGGATAAAGAAATAGATATAGTTGCTTTTAATGAACAGTCAAAGGAAATCCTTTTTTGTGAATGCAAATGGAAAGAAGAAGTTAACGCTAAAGAAATTTTGCAAGAGTTAAAAGAAAAAGCCCAATATGTTGATTGGAATAAAAACGAACGAAAAGAATATTATGCTATCTTTGCGAAGAACTTTAAAAAGAAAGCAGAAGATAAAAATGTTTTTCATTTTGAACTGAACGATATAGAGGAATGTCTAAATAGTTAAGTTGCATCTTAAAGTTTATTCCTATATCAAGATAAACTAAAGAAGTTAGGCATATCTCAATGTCTAACCTTCTAAAATTATCCTCATCAAGAATTGTTTTTATTCAGAATGTTTTTCGCTTAATTTTTCTAATTCTTCAAAAATTTATAAATTCAACAATCATTATTATTTCTATTATTACAATTTTTATTATATATATTTCATAAAACTTTTAATTACTCTTATTTACATTTAAACTTATATTCAAATTAAAATAATAATCGATCGTAAAATAATTGAATGAAGTAAAGTATAGAGGAATTAGAAGCTCATTGCAAGAGTTTGTTTTAAATTCAAAGGAGGTAAATCATTAGGATCAATAACTAACTCAACGAGGTAAGATTCCTTTGCTTTCAGCAGTTTATTTATTGCTTCATCGATTTTATCATCATTATCAACTCTAATTCCTTCAATTCCAAAAGAATTAGCTAAAGCAACGAAATCAGGATTTGTTAATAAAGTTTCGTAAATTCTTCCTTGTTTTTGTATTACTTGTCTTAAGTAAAGGACGCGATAGCTATTATCATTCACTATGATGATTTTTATAGGAATTTTTTCTCTTTTTAAAGTCTCCAAATCTTGAACTGTCATCATGAATTCTCCATCGCCTAAAATTGCGATAACCTCATCATTCATGTTACATATTTTCGCTCCTATTGCTGCTGGAAAAGCATAACCCATTGCACCCAGGTTTGTAGAAGCTAGAAACGTTCTAGCTTTGTATATTTTAATGAAGTCATAAGCATAAAGAATATGAACGCCTTGGCCTCCTGTGACAATTCTATTTTTTGGAGCGAATTTATCTAGAAAATAGAAAAATTTAGAAGGATTGACGGCATTGGAATATTTTCTGCTTAATGCTTCTTCAATCATTTTCATCCATTGTTTCTTCCATTCTAAAATCTTTGAATCCCATTCATCATGCGAATATTTTCCTGATATTTGTTCATTCAATTCTTGTAGGAATGCTAATGGTTCATAGTTTAAAAGTTCATAATATTTAGGTCTCTTTCTTACAGAATCATCTTTACTTATTACAAAGACATCTCCTTTAGGCAATAAAGTATAAGCATAAGTCGTTGTATCATCGAACTCGTTACCCAAAACTAAAAGGAAGTCACAATTTTCTATTGCATTGTCTGCAACTATGTTTCCTCCTCCAAAGCCGCATCTACCTAAAGATCTTTCATGATCTTCAGAGCATGCACCTCTTGCATTTCCAGTTGTAACTATGTAAGAACCTGTTTTTTCTGCTAAATTAATTAAGTATTGAGATTCGAAATATTTATTATAAACCAGCTCTCCGCATGCCAAAATTAAAGGTCTTTTTGAATTAATTAGAGAATTTGTAATTTCTTTAACGATGTTTTGAGGAGGTCTTTCTGGAATGTTTTCTTTAATTTTTAATGATTCTAAATCTTCAGCTTTTAACTCAAGCTTCTCGTTCCAGACATCTTCAGGAACTTCAATCACAATAGGCCCTCTTGGACATGTTGATAGATTTCTGAATGCTTCTTTCAATATTTCTAAAGCTTCACTTGATTTCGAGATTCTTAAATATTTCTTCACAATAGCCTTTGCTATATTTTCTTGATCGACTTCTAGCCAAGCATCTGTTCCTCTTAATCTTCTCCTAACACCTCCTGTTATAAGCAAAATCGGAACTCTGTCTTTCATTGCTATTGCAAGTGAAATTAAAGAATTCATAAAGCCAGGTCCTGCATGAACTGCTGCAACGCCGAAATGTGCTGTAATGCGAGCTTCTCCATCTGCTGCTGAAACAGCTACTTGCTCATGTCTTGTCGTTATGAAGTTTATTCTATCTCTATAATCATACAACGCATCGATGAAATCTACAATGCTTGTTCCTATTATTCCATAAACTCTTTTTACATCGTTAATAAGTAAAGCTTCAGCAATTAACTTAGCAACAGTTATTTGCATTTTTATGTTTGCATGTTAACAACAGCTTCAGGTTTTTCACCTTTTATTACTCTTATGACGTTTCTTATACTGAATTCGATTATTCTAAATCTTGCATCAGTATTAGCTCCAGCAATATGAGGAGTAGTTATTAAATTTACATTTTTAAGCTTAAGCAAAGGGTTATCTTTGCTCGGAGGTTCTTGAGAATAAACATCTATAGCAGCACCCCAAATCCATTTTTCAGACAAAGCTTTTGCTAACGCTTCTTCATCTACGATTTCTGCTCTTGAAGGATTAATAAGTATGGCAGAAGGCTTCATAGATCTCAATTCTTCTTCTTTTATCATTTTTCTCGTTTCATCTGTTAAAGGTAGATGAATTGAGATGATGTCGCTTTCTCTTAATAATCTACTAAAGCTTCTATATTCTATGTTGTATTTCTTTTCGAATTCTTCTTGTCTTATCTTATCGTAATAAATAACTTTTACTTCAAAATTTACAAGCCTTTTAGCAAGCTCTTTACCTATTCTTCCTAAGCCTATTATTCCCCAAGTTCTATTTGCTAAATCAAATGTTCCTTTATCCATCAGTTCCCATTGCGGCCATTCGCCTTGTTGAACTCTATTGTGTGCTTCAAAAAGCCTTTTTAGCAGTGCTAATGCAACCATAATTGTATATTCTGCAACTGAAACAGCATTTGCTCCTCCTGCATTAGCAACAGGAATGCCTTTTTCAGCACATGCAACAACATCAATATGATCATAACCTGTGCTGGGTTGCTGTATTAATTTTACTTTTTTCATGTGCTCAACCATATTCCTTGTTATTTTCATCTTAAACGTATGATCTCCAATTACGATATCTGCTTGTTCAAGAGTTTCGAGTATCTTTTTTTCTTCTGCATCGTATAATCCGATAACTTCTATTTTCGCATTCACTTCATTCGAAAAGGGGGCGAAGAATCCTTCAATTACGCTTTCAGGTAAAGGTGAAAAAGATGCTATCAAAATTTTTCTAGGTTCCATGCATTTATATAACGTTTATCCTTTAATTTTTAAAATACAATAATTCTGTATGGCTGAAATAAGCGAAGATGAGCTTTTAAAACAATTCGAAATAGCTAAAGAATTAATCGATAAAGATCCTAACGAAGCTGGAATGTTATTATATAAGATAGCTGAATCTTCTTTAATCATACTCGCTAATAAATACGTTCCTTATTATTATGAGAAAATTATAAAAAGCAAAAATACTAAAATTTATTTATTATTTGAAATAGCAAACGAGTTGTCTAAAAAACTTAATAAAAACTTTAAGAAATATTGGTATGAAGCTTGGGAACTAAGAATAGAGAGCCATGAATATAATTTAACTTCTGATTTTTTAAAAGAAAGAATTAAGACTATTGAAAAAATTATAAATTTTATTAAGCACAAAAAGAAATAATTTTTATAAATCTTTATTAAGATTTTATTCAATAAAAATAATTTATTGGACAAGTCCAAGTGCATATATTTAAATGATATTCATGTTCTCTAGCATATGAGCAAGAAAATGAATAGAATTACAGCATTGCTTTTAGATAATCTTTGGTTCTGGGCTATATTAGCTATGACGATAAGTCTAGTCTATGGTGCATGGGCTTTAATAGAGGCATCGAACATGCATATGCCTTCTTTAACTCCAAAGGGGTGGTAGAATGACGCTCTTTCCAAGAAGTTTGGAAGAGTGGTATAAACCATTTACTAAAGAGGAAAAAACATGGTTTATTCTCGCTTTAATTGTAGCTATAATACTTGCTGCCACAACAATTAGTTGGTTTTACATAGATCCATATCATCAAGTCCCTGCTAAAAGCTATGCCATAAGTCCTAGTGAGTTTGACAAATTAGCTACGACGTTCGCAAATTCATATAAAGATAAAATAGTACCTGAGGGCGTTGATGTATATATTGTTGCTCATCAATTCTATTTCAATCCTGCAAAAATTATTTTGAAAAAAGGTGTTACTTATAGAATTCATGTTTCTAGTGCCGATGTGCTTCATGGATTCAGCATAATAGGAAAGGATGGGACCGTTTATAATTTAATGATAATGCCAGGAATGGCATACATTATACATATAGTTTTCGATAAAGCTGGAATTTATGAATTACGTTGTAATGAATATTGCGGTTCCGGCCATCATTTAATGATTGCTACTATAGAGGTGGTTTAGTATGACAGAAGCCGGTTTTAGACGTTGTATGGCAACTGGATTGCTAGTTCATTTAGCTTCCCAAAGGCTAATAGTATTTAACTTCTTGATGGGAATAATTTCTCTAATAATAGGAGGTATTGCAGCGATTTTCGTAGGTTTAACTAGGTCATCTTTTGTTCTCCTTGAGCAGTTAGGATTACAAAATACGTATTATTATTGGTTGAATTTGCATGGCTTTAATATGCTAATATTCTGGATATTATGGTTTGAAGTTGCATTGATATATTTTGTTGCTACAATTTTGCTCAATGCACCATTATATAGCATAAGAGTCGGCTGGTTGTCTTTCATTCTAATGTTGATTGGTTGGTTAATAATGAATGTAATGAATATTGCAGGAGATTCGATTGTCTTATTCACTGCTTATATTCCTTTAAGCGCTCCTCCTATATTTTACATAGGTTATCTGCTTTTTGCATTAGGCGTAGCTGTAGCTGTAATTAATTTCTTTTTAACGTTATATAAAGCAAGAATAGAAGGTAGATATTCTGGTCATCTTCCTTTGGTTACATGGGGTGCAGGTATTGCAGCAATAATTGGCTTAGTAGTCGTAGCATATGGAGCCTTTGCAATTACTTATGCTTTATTGTTCAGTTCAAATTATGGATTAAGCGGAGATGTAATGTTTTACAGATGGTTCTTCTGGGGGCTTGGACATTCTGCACAATATGTTAACGTTACTGCAATGGTTGCAGTTTGGTATGCTTTACTTGCTTTAGGAACAGGCTTTGTTGCAGCAAAATTTGTAAATGAAAGATATGCAAGAATAGCATTTGCGATGTATACTTTATTCGTAGTTCCTGGAATAGGACATCATATATTAGTTGATCCTGGATTCTCAGCAATCTTTAAGCAAGCAAGCGGAAGTGTCGGTTCTCACTTTTTATCTGTTCCTTCGATGTTGCATGCTTTAGCTTTACTTGGAGGTGTTGAAGCAACTTTAAGAGCTTCAGGTCATACAAGCCTTTTAGGTTGGCTAAAGAAAATACCATGGAGGAATCCTGCAATATCAGGTATGCTTCTATCTATGATTTTGTTTGGAATTGGAGGAATAATAGCCCAACCACAAACTACACTTCAACCAAATCTCTTGTTCCATAATACGCTATGGGTTCCAGGTCATTTTCATTTAACAGTTGTCGGAGGTACTACCTTAGCATTTATGAGCTTATCATATTATGTTGTTCCTTTGTTAACAGAGAAAAAATTAATTAGTAGTAAAATGTCTATCATACAAATCTATCTCTTCTTCATCGGAATATTTATACTAACTTTAAGTATGGCTTGGTTAGGATGGTTAGGTTCTCCTAGAAGAACGTTCATTAGTTATGAGGAATTAATAGAAAACGGTTGGTACGTTCCTGCTACATTCCTAGGTATAGGTGCTTTATTGGCTATAGTAGCAGGGATTTTATTTGTTTTAAACATGGTCTTAACTGTTTTAATAAGCAAGAAAGCAAGTTCAGCATCTGAATTATTAGAAGGATTAGTAAGTCCAATCGAGATAAAAGACGAAAAGGCAGTAAGAAAAACAGGTTCATTAGTTATAGTTATAATATTGCTAGTCTTTATTTTGTTAGCTGTTTACTTTGCAAGTTTTATACGTTTAGAAGGTTTGCCAAAGATTTGGTAAAGAATATATTTTTTTTTATAATTTTGTATAGATAAAATTTTATACTGCTTTTTTATTTAAATCATGTGGCATTACAAGCTTATAGGGTATCTTTTAGACCATGTCCATTTTTATTAGAAATTCTAAACAATGGTGAATTTATAGGATATAGATTCAATAATGAATCTTTACATTTATTAATAAAGTTAAAAGAGATAAAGCAGAATATAAATAAACCCTCTTATATAAAATTGTTTCGAAATACTAGCTCAAAATATTTAATTGTAGAATGTGGATATAATTGCCCTATAAAATATTTCATGAAAAATAGCTATATCAATAAACTTATTATAACAAAGAAAAATATCAATCTATATATTATTAATAATGAGAATATTAAGATGAAGAATATATTATTTAATGGTGTATGTTTGATAAAAGTAGAGAGAATGAATATTAAAGATTTGATCATATCCGATGATGAAAGAGAATTCATGAAAAAAGTCATTGCTTTAGGTTACTTAGATTACCCGAAGAAAATAACCATAAGAGATCTTGCTAGGAGATTAAAGAAGTCCAAAACAGGGACGATGATGATGGTTAGAAGAATATTTAAAAAACTAGCAAGAACTGCTATATGACGGCTTATAATTATTTAAGTCTATTCTCTCTGCCCTAAAGGGCGAGGCTTTCAATTCTTGTAACTCACAGTGAAAATCATTTTATAACAATCAAGCTTAATAAATAGGTATCATTTTTAAGTAACATATCAATGAATTTATATTGAATTTAAGAAAAGATAGGTGTGCATAAAGATAAGATTGTAGTTTCTTGGAGTGGTGGAAAGGATAGCACCATGGCTCTTTATTACATACTTAAGCAATATAATTATGAAATAGCTTACTTAGTAACCACGATAACTGAAGGATTCGAAAGAGTAACTATGCATGGTGTGAGAAAGGAACTAATCAAAAAGCAGGCAGAAAGCTTGGGTTATCAATTGTTAGAGGTTTACATCCCTCCATATGCAAGTAATGAAATATATGAAGAAAGAATGAGGAATATTGCTTTAAAGCTAATTTCTGAAGGAATCACAAAGCACGTATTTGGAGATATTTATTTAGAAGATGTTAGAAAATATAGAGAAGAAAACTTAAAGAAGTTGAATTTGGAAGGAATTTGGCCAATATGGGGAAGAGATACGAAAGAATTAGCTTTGGAATTCATCAAATTAGGTTTTAAAGCGATTGTATGCGTAGTAGATACAAAGGTATTAGATGAGAGCTTTGTAGGAAGAGATTTCGATGAAGAGTTCATTTCTGATCTTCCTTCTAACGTAGATCCATGCGGAGAAAAAGGTGAATTCCATACTTTTGTTTATGATGGTCCGTTATTCAAGAGAGAAATTAGATTCAAGGTGGGAGAAAAAGTGTTAAGAGATAATAGATTCTATTTCATTGATTTAATCCCATTAAGTTAATTGTTTCTTTAAGAACACAATAGCTGGGAAGAGTATTTTATAAATATCCTCAACGCTAGTTATCACATGTCCCATGTCTGGGATTATATGTGCTTCAAAGGTTTTTCCATGCTCTAATAGCTTTTCAATATATTTTAGCACAGGCTTTAATGGTGTTCTGCTATCATTTTGAGGATGTATAATACAAATTGGAGCTTTTAGTTTATCAACAAAATTTATAGCTGATCTATCCTTTTTCAAATCATTCTTACTAGCAAACAATAAGTCTTGGAAGTGTTTGAAAGCTGCATCAGCTAGTTCATACATCATTTCCCAATCTACGACTCCTGCTCCTGCTACTGCAGCATCCCAAAGTTCTGGTGCTTTGACTGTTGCTAAATAACTCATGAAGCCTCCATAGCTATAGCCCATTATAGCGATTTTTTCTCCGAGCTTATTCTCTTTAGCAAAATTCCTTGCATAGATTATATCATTTAAATCGCCGCCTCCAGGATCGCCTATATCTAATGATCTAAATTCTTCACCGTAACCAGTAGAACCTCTGAAATTAGGCGCAACTACATTAAAGCCAGCTGTTACTAAAGAAATTATTGTAATATTCCAGAAATCTCCTATATGTGACCAAGGACCGCCATGAACATATATTACCGCGTTCTTTTTTCCTTGAATATTCGTTTTGTATATAATGGAAGGAATTTCTAGCCCATCGAATGACTTATATTTTATTATTTCTACGTTTCCCAAAGCGCTTGCAATTTCTTCATCTATGTTTGAGCCTAATACTTTTCTCCATTCGCCATTGAGTTTTGTTTTGAATATTGAATAAGGTTCCTTTAAGCTTGAAAAGCTAACGAATATTTCATCATTTATTACATCAAGATATGTAGGTGTTCCTTCCGGATGGTTAATTTTAAAACCATTTAAAAAAGCATAGCCGCGATAATCTTGCAATCCTATGAACCATATTCTTCCATCATCGGTAAATCCAAACGATAAATAGTCCTGAAAGTTATATTTCAAGTAATCTTTTCCTTCAAATTCTGGTTCATATAATTCGTTTGCAAAAATATCATAAACGAAAAGTCTTTTTGCTCCTTTAAGATTGGACTCGAGTATTATTTTATTGTTAAATATTGAGCTTGCTATATTATAGGTTCCTTCTTTTGGAGTATAAACTTTGTGCTCATTTTTATTCAAATCATAAATGAATATTTCCATAGATTTCGGATTTCCATGCAATGTTCCCGAACCAATGATGAAAGATTCGTTGATATCCGTTACGAAAATCCATTTATTTGTGGAAAATATTTTCTCTTGTTCTTCATCTTTTCGAACTAAATAAACAACATTTTCTTGCATTGTTGAGCCTGCATAAACCATAAAGTCCTTGAAATAAGATATCGAGAATATTCTCATCGGCTCCATATTAATTTCTTTTATCTTTCCTTCTTCCCAGCTGAAAATCTTTGCAAGCTCTTTACCTTTGCTTACATCTAAAGCAAAATATATTTTATTCATATCCTTTCTTACTCTTGAACCTGTCAAAGGCCTTGAAGCAATCTTCATTTTATTGCTTCCATCATGATCAGAAACCCAAAGATCGTATGTTTCCTCTACGTTAGAAACATAATATAGCTTGTTCTTAGTTACTCCAACTAAGTTATAAGCAGGTATTTTTACAATCTTTTCTAGCTTTCTTAATAATTCCGAATACATAATTTCGTAAGTAATGTAAATTTAAAAACTTATTGCTAAACAAGACCTCATGGTAAGAATATTTTTAGTGAACGCCTTAAATATTCGGGGGTTAAGTTTTTTAACGCTGTTAATCAGAGAAAAAGCGATGCAAGCGTCTTACGAAACAAAACAAGAAAAAGGTATCGTGATCTCTAATCTTAAAAAGAACGAAAAGATTAGAATTTTAGTTTTAGGTAGTGGCTTTGCCGGTATGTCTTTCGTAAAATCCTTCATTAAAAACATAAGCGATGAGCTTTGCAACAAAATAGAGCTTATAATCGTTACAAAAAAGGCTTATCATTTGTTCACTCCTCTTCTCTATCAAGTAGCCACAGGCCTAGTGAACGAGTATCATATACTTGATCCGATTAGGAATAAAAATAAAAAAATAAATTACGAAGTCATAGAAGCTGAAGTTTTAGATATTGATTTAATTCAAAAGATTGTAATAACCAACTCATTCGAAATTCCTTATGATTATTTGATAATCGCATTGGGTTCTGTAACGAATTATTTCGGTATAAAAGGAGCTAGTGAATATGCCATTCCTTTAAAAAATCCTGAAGATGCGATCAAGATTAGGAATAAAATAATCGAATCTTTTGAAAAAGCATCGCTTCTAGCAAAAAATGATAAAGAAAGAAGATTGTTATTAACATTCGTTATAATAGGTGGTGGGCCAAGTGGTGTTGAGCTAGCTGGATCTATCAAAGATTATTTGCGTCAACTTTGCAAGAAATATTATCCTATTGATCCTAAAGAAACACGCGTAATAATTGTTGAGGCAATGAATAGATTGCTTCCTCAAGCTAGAGAAAAGACATCAGAAAAGTGCAAAAAATCTCTTGAAAAAGCTGGTATAGAAATTTTATTGAATACAAAAGTACTAGCGATTGAAGAAGATGGTGTTATAACTAACGAAGGAGTAAAAATTGAGTCATATAATGCTTTTTGGACTGCAGGTATAAAGAGCAATCCAATTGTTGAAAGGCTCCCTGAAGAATTGATCCCTAAGAAAAAAGGAAAAATCATTGTAGATGAATACTTTAGACTTCCAAGCTTTCAAAATGTTTTTGCAATAGGAGATAATGCATGGATTTCAAATAAATCTAAAACTGATCCTGTTCCAGCAATGGCATCTGCTGCTGTTCAAGAAGGTAAATATTTAGGCGAATATTTGGCTAATCTGCTTTCTAAGAAAAGCAACTTAAAGCCATTCAAATATAAGGACTTTGGTATGATGTTTTCTTTGGGAAGATTTGATGGATTAGTAGAGTTTCCTAATGGTTTAGTTATATCAGGGTTCTTAGGATGGATAATTTGGAGAATGGTTCATTTAGTTAAAATAGCAACGATAAGAAATAAGCTTGGAGTTATGTTTGACTGGACAATGTCTTTATTTAAGAGAAGAATAATAACTAGAGTTTAAAAATTTAGAACTAAACTAAGAAGATAGATTTCTAAATATTTGATATACTCTTTCTAGTTGATTCGGCAAAACATACTCTTTTTCAATTATATATCCTTGTTTATTAATGATATAATAAACATCAGGATATCCTTCAGGATCGTAAAGTTGTGTAGTCTTAGGATCGCTAACACCAATATACCAATTCTGCTTCATGCCTCCTATAAATCTTGAAGCAAATTCTTCCATAGACATTCCTGGCTGATTAAGATTGTTGTAAAGTTGAATTGTAATTATGATCACACCCAACTCATAAAATTTAGGATAATAATTCTTCGCTAACAATTCTGCACCATTCCAACAAGAACTGCACCAAGTTGCTACAAACCAAATTAAAACGGGTTTTCCTTTAAAATCGCTTAGTTTAACTATTGTCCCATTTATCAATTTTAAAGAAAAGTCTTCAGCTAAGTTCTTATTTGAACTAATGGGTGTGATTGGATTCGATGGACTTGTATTTGATTGTAGGTTTATAAATATTAAAATTATAAAGAAAGCAAGAATAACTAAACCAATCAATAATGATTTTGATTTCTTCTTAGCTTTTTTCATTAATTTTATTTATTCTTATTTCGCATTTAAAAAATATAGTATTAAAAAATATATTAAGTATAAAAGATTATAGTATAACGCATTTAATTGTTAGGTTAAACTATATTATCACAAATTCCCAGATATAGCTCATGATATAAATAGTTTTAATTGCTTGCTTGTAATCCAAAAATTTATCGAAGTTATATTACCCCATGGTAATTATGTGCTCATAATGCTCAATTTTCAAACGTTAAACCTAAATGTTTACTTTTTGTCTAGATGGTTTGGAGTTTTTAAAATTCAATAAGGATTTATTTTCCAAAACCATTATTCTTTATGAGCTATTATAAGTATGAGCTTACAATAGATAAGATTCTAGAAGCGGGCGTTACTGCTTTTCCTACGAGAGAAATAACTTACAGAGGAATCAGGAGATATACTTTTGAGAAATTCTCAGATTCTGTTAAGCGCTTGATTACAGGTTTAAGAAAATTAGGTGTGAATAAAGGCGATAGAGTTGCAATAATCGATTGGGATACTGATGTTTATCTACATGCATATTATGCAATACCAATGTTAGGCGCTGTAATGCATACTGTTAACATAAGATATCCACCTGAATTAATATTGAAGACAATAATCGCAGCAGAAGATAAATGGATAATAGTTAGAGATGAATTTTTGCCTCTTATAGAAAAAGCTAAGAATCTTTTACCAAAAAATGTACAGATTATTGCATATAACGAAAATAAAGAACCTATAAAAGGTTACATAGATTTTTGGCAGCTTTTGCAAGAAGAACCTACTGAGAACTTTGATTTGAACGAAAACATGCAAGCTACAATATTCTTTACAAGCGGAACGACAGGAGATCCAAAAGGTGTTTGGTTCACTCATAGAGATATAGTTTTGCATACCTTAGGTGTTGCATTGACTTTCTCAAGACCTCCAACTTTCATAACTCCAAAGGATGTATTCATGATTCTGGTACCTATGTTCCATGTTCATGCATGGGGTTTGCCTTATCTTTTCATGATGAACGGTAACAAATATGTTCTTCCAGGAAAATATGATTATGGTCTCTTATTGAAAATCATGCAAGATGAAGGTGTTACTTTTTCTGCAATGGTACCAACAATATTGCACATGCTCTTAAGTCATCCAGATGCAAGTAAATATACACATGTATTCAAGAGATGGAAAGTAGTTATAGGAGGATCTGCATTGCCAGAAGGATTGGCAAAGAAAGCTAAAGAGCTTGGGATTACAATACTTGCAGGTTATGGTCTTTCTGAAACTTGTCCTGTATTGACTGTAGGCTACTACAATAGTCTATTAGATAATGCTGATGAAGAAATAAAATTCAAAGAACAAATTACTGCCGGAGCCCCGATTCCTTTAGTTAATCTCAAAATTATGGATCCTTCAACAGGCGAAATACTTCCAAAGGGTAAGATAGGAGAAATAGTTGTTCGCGCACCTTGGCTTACGAGAGAATACTATAGAGATTCTGCAAAAACTGAAGAATTATGGAAGTATGGATGGCTGCATACGGGTGATTTAGGTTATATTGATGAATATGGTTATATAAGGATTGTTGATAGAACAAAAGACGCTGTGAAAAGCGGAGGAGAATTCATACCTACTTTGATACTTGAAAATATTATATCGTTGCATCCTTCTGTTGCACAAGTAGCGGTAGTAGGTGCTAAAGATGAAAAGTGGGGAGAAAGACCTGTAGCATTTATTGTCACGAAAGAAAAATTTGATGAAAAAGAAATTAGGGAATTTTTAAAGGATATGGTAAGACAAGGGAAAATACAAGATTGGTGGATTCCAGATAAATTTATAGTTATAGATTCGATGCCTTTAACATCTACGAATAAGATTGATAAAAAAGCTTTAAGAGAAAGACTAGAAAAGCTAAGCTAAACCGATTTTAGCTTTAATAACTTTTATTTCTTCTTCAATTTTTCTAAATCTTTCATCTAAATAACTTTTAAGATCCAATCTAAGTTCTCGAATTTCTTTAACCGTTTCATCTTGCTTTTTAAGTACTTCCTTTACATCTTGCTTAATTTCTTTTATGTCAGTTTTCATTTCCTTAATATCAGATTTCATTTCTTTAACGTCAGTTTTTATTTCCTTAATGTCACTCTTCATCTCTTTGATATCTCCCTTCATTTCCTTAATGTCCATCCACATTGCAGAAGCATATTTTACTGCTGTAGCCATTCTTTCACCTATTTCATCTTCTAAAGTACCGTACTTTATTTCGAAAAACTTGAATTCGCCAGTGGCATCGCTTATGCTTTTGATTTGAACATCTTCAACTTCTATTAGCCCTTTCTTTATGTTGATTTCTGAAATAAATTTCTTAACTATTGCTTCTTCGCCTTCGCAAACGATTTTAACATTTCCATCCTTTAGGTTTTCAATAAATCCTACAATTCCTAGACTTCTTGCAACTTCTTCTACATAATCTCTATAACCAACTTTCTGAACTTTTCCTTTAGCTATTATTTCGAATCTCTTCACTATAGCTAATTATGAAAAAGCTATTTAAATATCTGACCTTAGCTTATAAATAAATCTTATTTTAAAATTTTTATAATTTATTTATTTCAAAAATATAAAATGATTTTATTAGAAAATTAAAAAGTAGATAAAAATTTAATAATCTATTGGATTGGTAAATTAGCTATCTTTGAACATGATCAAAAATAATTATTACTTAAAAATTATTGCTTATCGATGGAAATAGTTTTTTCACAAGACTATGAGAGTGCAGTAGAAATAGCTAAAGAATCTTTAGATTTCTTTTCGCTTTATTGGTTTAAGTATTGGTTAAGGAGAAGTCGACTCGTTGAAGCGAAGATAAATGATGCAAAGGTAGCTGTAGCCCTAATATTCATAACTGATACCATTTGCGGCAAGACAGGAGTTATAGAATACATAATAGCCAAGAAAGAATTTAGAAGAAAAAGGATAGCTTCAGAGATGATAAAATGGATAGAAAATTATTTTAAAAATAAAAACTGTGATTTTGTATTTGCTTCTACTAGAGAGGATAATTTTGCTTCGATTATGCTTTTCGTAAAAAACAATTACAAAGTTCTATTTTTAGATTGTATAGCCAGGAAAATTCAAGGAGGTTTTGAAATAATTAGAAAGTTACAAGCTTATGAAGATGATTTGCTTTTTATAAAGAAAATAAAAGATAAAGATTGTATATTATTTAAATTAGAAGATTGTTTTTATGTATAATGTGATTTATTTAGATAAAAGCCTTATGTGTTTTACAAATTGAACGATAGGAATATTTATTCTCAATGTTTTTAAGCAACTTTTTCAATGTGCTATCCTAATGAATGTATTCGAAAACAAATTCAAAAATCATATTAGCAAATACGCACTCTATCTTAAATGTAGGGATTGTGGTAAAGAGTTTGAATTTAAGCCTATGTATATATGTGATGAATGCTTTGGAGCTTTAGATGTAGTTTATGACTTGGAAAGAATAGAGTTGAATAAAGATGAATTAAGAGATAGAGAGGATGTAATGTGGAAATATGAAGAACTTCTTCCTTTTAAACCTATTGAAGAAATATATTTGCTAAAGGTCGGTTTCACACCTTTGATTAAAGCAAAGCGTTTAGCCAGAAAGCTAGGATTAAAAGAGTTGTACATAAAAAATGATTGCTTAAATCCTACTTATTCGTTTAAAGACAGACCTGCAGCTTTAGGAGCTACAGCAGCAATATCTTTTAGAATGAAAGCATTAGGTTGTGCTTCTACTGGTAATTTAGCAAGCGCCACAGCTGCATATGCTGCAAGACTTGGCTTGCCTTGTTACATATTTGTTCCGAATGGAATAGAATATGCAAAGATTTCTCAAGCCCAAACTTATGGAGCGAAGATAATTATGGTTGAAGGAACTTATGATGACGCAAATCGCTTAGCCATGCAAGTTGCTGAACTTTTCAATATAGGAATGGTAAACATAAACTTAAGACCATATTATGTTGAAGGTTCCAAAACATTAGCTTTCGAAATTGCAGAACAACTAAATTGGGAAGTTCCTGATGTAATAATAGTTCCTACAGCTAGTGGAGCACTTTTCAATGCAATATGCAGAGGATTTGAACAATTGCTTAAAATTGGCTTAATTAAAGAATTGCCTGAAAAGCCTGTTGTAGCTCAAGCAGAAGGAAGTAATCCAATTTCTAAAGCTTTCAAAGAAGGAAAGGATCATATCGAAATAATAGAATATCCTAAAACTATTGCACATAGTTTAGCAATAGGAAATCCTGGCGATGGAATCTATGCACTCAAAAGATTAAAGCAAAGAGGTGTCGCTGAAGATGCTAGCGATGAGGAAATATTAGAAGGAATGAAGTTACTAGCTGAATGCGAAGGAATATATGCAGAACCTGCAGGAGGTGTTGTGATTGCTGTGCTAAAGAAACTTGTTGAAGCAGGCAAAATAAAAGAAGATGAAAAAGTTGTTTGCTTGATAACAGGAAGTGGTTTGAAAGCGCCTGAAGCATTAAAATGTAAGCTTGAAGAACCTATATTGATAAAGCCTCAAATTAAATATCTAGAAAAATGGCTAAAGTAGAAGTTTTCATACCTTCATCTATGAGGAAAGATAAAAGTATTTCAAAAATTCAAATCGAAGCATCAAATTTAAGAGAATTAATTGAAGAATTGAATAAAAATAAGATAATAGAAAAAGAAAGATTACTCGATGAAAAAGGAGAAATTAAAAGGTTAATTAACATATATATTAACGGCAAAATAGAAAGAAATCTTCATGCTAAGTTGAATGATGGAGATGAAGTTAGCTTCATCCCTATTGTAACAGGTGGTTGAAATGGAGCGAAACCTAGAAAGATACGCTAGGCAAATAATGCTTTCAAGCATAGGTATTGAAGGTCAAGAAAAGATTTTCAAAGCAAAGATATGTCTTATAGGATTGGGAGGTTTAGGATGTCCTATTTCACAACAATTAGTTGCAATGGGAATAGGATTTTTAAGGATTGTAGATAGAGATGTTGTTTCAATAACTGATCTGCATAGACAGCATCTTTATAAGCCAGAAGATGCAGGTAAGATGAAAGTAGAAGTAGCATTTGAAAGACTTAAGGCATTAAATCCTGAAGTAGAAATAGATCCTAAGCCAATTGCAATAACTGAATACAATGTTGAAGAAACAATAAAAGACTTTGATCTTGTTATTGATAGCACAGATTCTATAAAAGCAAGGTATTTAGTTAATAGGGCTTGTTTAAAGCTAGGTATACCTTATATTTATGGTGCAGCCATAGAGAATCAAGGAAGCGCTTTCACTGTTTTGCCAGGTAAAACAGCATGTTTAGAATGCATATATCCAGGTCTTAAGGATGAAGATTTACCTAAATGTGCAGTTGTTGGCGTCCATCCATCTGTTCTTGGCATAATAGCTAGTATTCAAGTAAGTGAAGCAATTAGATTAATAACAGGAAAAGAGCCGATATTAGCGAACAAGCTCCTTCTTGTAGATTTGAATAACCTTTCTTTCGATATTTTGAATTTAAGGAGATCAGAACAATGCCCTGCTTGTAGCAATTATCCTAATGTTGAATTAATTAGTTATACAGAAAGTTATGAAATAGGTTGCGCAAGAGAGGGTCAAGGAGTATTTTATTTATATCCTTCGAGCAAAATTAGTTTGAATTTAGTAAAGCTTTATGATAAATTAAACAATGAAGGATATAAGGTTTTGAGTAAAAATAAGCTCTCAATAAATTTTGAACCTGAAAAAGGAATTAAAATGAGCATCAGTAGCGAGGGATTCTGCGTCGCACAAGTAAGTTTTGAACTGGCTTCACAGAAAGATATTGAAGCTAAATTAATAGGAATTTATAAAAAAGTCCTTCTTTAAGAATGAAAAGGCTAAGAATAATTACTCCTGCTTCAAGTGCTAATCTAGGTCCTGGTTTCGATGTATTTGCAATCGCTTTAGAAGAGCCTTTCGATGTAGTTGAAGTTGAATACCAAGAGTCTGAAAGAGTAAAGATAGAACTTCAAGTAGAAGGTAAATATCCTGTTCCAAGAACATTAAGCGAAAATGTGTTGACTGCTTTATTGTTAAACATCATGGATGAACACGATTTGAAAGGAAATCTCAAAATAAGATTGCAGAAAAACATACCTGTAGGAATGGGGCTTGGAAGTAGCGGAGCTTCATCTGTTGCTTCAGTCTTGATAGCATGTAATATATTTGATTTAAAACTAAGCCAAAAGGAAATTATCCATTTAGCCGGAGAAGGAGAAAAAATGATAGCAGGCTCGCCGCATTATGATAACGTTACTGCATCGTTATTAGGAGGATTTGTAATCGTGCCGAGTAAAGATTCGGAACCTATTAAATTAGATCTTGATAATAATTTGAGACTATGTATAGCTATGCCTAAGATTAATTTACCTCTTAAGAAAACAGAATTTGCTAGGAAAATATTACCCCAAAGTGTTTCTTTAAAACAAATGTGCGAAAATATTTCTAAAGCAAGTAGGATCGTTTACGCCTTTATTTCAAAAGATTATTCACAATTAAAGAGCGCAATAAATGATGAAGTGATAGAAATCCATAGAACTAAGTTCATTCCTGCTTATGAAGAAGTAAGAAATGCTGCATATGAAAATGGTGCCTTAGGAGTTTGTCTTAGCGGAGCAGGCCCTTCTATTCTTGCAATTACATCTGAGAAAGCCAATCCTGAGCTGGTTTTGGAAGCTATGCTTGATACTTTCAATAAAGCGGGTATAAAAGCTGAAGGTTTTATAACAAGAGTAGGAAACGGATCGAAAGTAGAGCTTTTGGCTTAGTTTTATAACTGCAGGTTCAGTTATTTCAATTGATTCGGCTCAATTCTAGGAATTTCCAAATTATCAAAATGTTTATCAAAGGATATTATTCCTTTAACATTCAAACTTTTAGCGGCTGAATATTGGATTGCATCATCTATATCTAATTTTTTCTTTTCAACAAACTCTAATGCTTTTAATAAATCTGATATTTTGCTACGATAGATCTTAATGCCTTTGTATGAAGAAAGACTTAATAAAAAAGTCTTCAAACCGTTTATTAAATTGTAATTAGAAAGTATGATCATTATCGAATATATTGAAAAATCTGTTATCGCTACTTTTATTTCTTCATTCTTTATTTTATTCAGCAATACCTCGCATTCTTCACTTCTAGCTTGTGCAAGCATTACTTCTAAAAAAATATTTGTATCGATCAAATACATCTCATTTAGTCCAAATCTTTTTTGCTAGATGTTGCAATTCCACAGAGTTCATCTTAACTTCAGATAGTAATCCTTTTATTGCTTTAACAGGATCTTCCTCAAACTTCAAATCTTCAATACTATTTAGCCAGTTCTCTATAGCTTCTTCTGCAGCTTTGCTCAAAGCTCCTTTCATATAACCAAATCTTTTCATAGCAGCTTCCCTAAATCTTTCTTCTAGCTCCTTTCTTATCTGTACTCTTAATCCTGACATAAGTTATTATGGATTAATTAAAATAAATACTTTTTACCATATTTCCTTTTTATCAAATCTAAACTTTTTCGCTTATGTGTAGAATCAAATCTTAAAAATTTTCAATTTAGAAAATCGTTTTGATATTAGTTAATTTTTCGCTAAATTCCCAAAGTTTTTTCGCTAATTCCCTATCATAACTTATTTCAGACGATCTCTCTTCTTTTTTGTCAAAGAAATATTTGCCTGTAATATTAGCTACTTCTTCTGAGCTTGCTAAATAAATAATAGTTTCGGCTCCTTTTTCTGGGCTTCTCATGAAAGGATAAGCAAAGATTATAAGTCTGCCCAAAATTCCTGCATTCTTCCATATTCCAGTTCTCACAAAGCCCGGATGCATACAATTAACCGTTATTCCTTTTCCTTCAAGTCTTCTCGCTAGTTCATAAGTGAAAATTATCAAAGCTAATTTAGATTGCGCATAAGCTTTTATTCCATTATATTTTCCTTTACAAAATACGCTTTCAAAATCTATTCCTTTTACAATGGTATGTGCATCTGAAGCTACATTTATTATCCTTGAAGGTTTACTTGCTATTAACTTATCTAAGAGCAAGTTAGTCAGTAAGAAAGCGGCCAAATAATTTACAGCGAAAGTGCTTTCTATTCCATCTTCAGTTAAAGTACATTTTGGAAAGTACGTTCCTGCATTGTTTATTAAGACATCTAATCTACTTAGCTTTGAATTTATTTCATCAGCCAATTTCTTAATAGATTTTAGGGAAGATAAGTCTGCGATAAACGATATTATTTCAGTATTCCCAGTTTTTTTGACTATTTCATTTAGAGTTTGCTCACATTTTTCTCTATTCCTGCAAACAATAGCTATTTTTGCTCCTAATTTTGCTAAGCCCATAGCTGTAGCCTTACCTATTCCTGAACTTGCACCTGTGATTAAGCAAACTTTATCTTTCATTTATAGTTCAAAATATTTGAAGACTAAAAAATTTGAGAGATAATAGATTGATTAAACTATAACTTTCAATCTTGATTTGGCAAAAAATGCGATGTATAAAGATATAGCTGAAATAGATATCGATAGTATTGAAATACTAGCTAATTCAGCAAGAGAACCGATTAGCGATGGAAAAGCTGCGGAGCCTGAATCACCTATGAATTGCCAAAATGCTAAAAATGAAACGCCTTTTTCTTTACCCATTTTGTTGCTTATATCTCCGCCTATAGTAATTAGCAATCCTGAGCCAAAACCATTTCCTAAACCTATTATCATAGAAGCGAAGAAAAAGCTAATTTGGTCATAAGACAAAGCCAATAACACAAAACCTACAGCAACTATTGAAAAACTTATCAAGGCATTTACATGTCTTCCTTTCCTATCCATTATGTATCCTGAAGGATATGAGCTAATAACATCGAGAAAACCTGAAAGGCTTATTGCTAATGCTACTTCGTTATCTTTTAAGCTTAACAAATATTTTCCTACTAAAGGTAATAGGATTGTTCTGCTCGATCTAATTCCTTGAATCAATATTTGCATTGAAAGTAAAGATAACAAGGAACTAAGGTTTAATTTTATTTCTTCTTGTTTACTAGTTTTTTCTTCAAGTTCGACTCTAATTAAGCTACTAGCTACGTTTAATAGGGAAGCTATTAAAGTTATTATAAAACAAACCAAGAAAACTTCATCATAGCTTGAGAAAGAAAGTATTGTTGCAGCTAAGCTAGGACCTAAGAATGTTCCCAATCTTTCAGAAGCTCCTATAAGTGCTGAAGCTCTTCCACGAACTTCGTATTCCAAATAATATGAAATTACGTATCTTCTTGAAAATAACCAAAGACTTCTCCCTGCTCCATATAACATAGCAAGAAATATAACTAGATAGGATTCGAGATAAATCATCAATACTGCAAAAGAACTCAATATTAATGAGATATTCATTAGCTTTCTTTCTCCAATTTTCTTTGCAAGCTTTCCTGCAGGCAAATCTAGAATTAAATTACCTATCGCTATCGCAGCTGTTCCAATACCTACATAAGTTGAACTATATCCTAAAGATATTAAATATAAGGGAATAGTTGTAATCATTGCACCTCTTGCTATAGCAGCAAGCGTAGAAGGAATATAAACATCAAATACGAGCCAAGACCAAAGTGAATTTTTCACCAGGGAGTCTTAAGTCAAGCCCTAATATATTCTTTGTTTCGAAATTAGCCATTAATGAGATTGAGGTATGCTGAGATTTAATCCTAGACCTGAAATAACATGAATCGCTCAAAGCTGACCTAAAGATTTGAATGATGATAAGATTTGAAAAGAATAATTGAAATCAAATACCACTCTTTGAATAGTTTAGTTGAAGACTTCATTAAAGAAGTAAGAAAATCAAAATTTATTTAACTGAATTGTAGAAATCGATTCAATCTTTATCTGTTATGCTATACGTTTGAAAAATTTCTAATTTTAAAAAATTATTCGAACATAAAATAATCAGCAAACCATAGAATCAAATAGAACATTCAGTTAAATTTATATATATGTGCTAATTCTGTTATGAATAGATTGGTGCTATATTTGATGTTAGCAATATTGCTCGTAGCAGCACAAAATTCAACGACAACAACACAAATTACTCAGCATGAGCTAAGTTCTAATAAACATTTTATAAAAACTAATGAAGAGATATACCCTTATTGGGTTAGACTTATCTATTACGTTCCTTATGTGGCGAATGGTACTGGGAATGGAACAGGTAAGACTGAACATTGCGGTGCGATTTTCTTTTCATATACAATCTTTAACTGGGCTTCAGAAATTGGATTCACAAGTTGGAAAGGTCCACAAAAAACTATGGCACCGGATAATTGCGCTAACCCTGCAGATTTTGCCTATTTTGATTTCCTGGTAAATGAAACAGTTTATATTCCTGGCTACGGTTACTATACTTCACAGGTTTATAAGTATGAATGTTATTTTCAAACCTGTTATGAAGGATAAGTTTCATATCATCCTAATTTACTACATAATGGTATTCCTGTAAAATTGACCTATGATCTTGCTTGGGAATACCTCTATACATTAAATACATGTTCTATAGAAAACTCATCAAGAGTTTAAATTTTTTTACTTTACTTTTTTTCATAATCCTTTCTTTTTTAATAATCACTTATATAATTGAAATATTCATTTTTGGTTATCCCTTAATGTTCTTACCACTAGCACAGATTCGGTATCATAGTGGCGAAAACATTTTTTATACTTATTTTATAATTTTAAATACATTATTTATTATAATTAGTTTTTTTATAATTCTTGATTTTTACTATGATACGATAGGAAATAGAACTTATATTATGTCATCAATCTTATCTCCTTTTCTTGGCATCCTTGTTGTCTTAATAAGATATATTAAAGAAAATAAAAATGTTAAAATATTTTATTTATATTTAATAGTTTCTATTATTTCAACAGTACTACTCTTTATAACTATAAATTCACTATTTCCAATACCTATATTGATTATCACAAATCCTATATTTGGAAAGTTCCCTTATAATCAGTTCCCTTTTAATAAACCACCCATAATTAACGTTAGTATTTATGAAATAATTTTCTATAACCTTATTACTCCTTTTCAAATATTTACATATATATCAAATTTTATTTTGTTTTATATATTATATAAATTCCAAAATAACTTACTTGAAAATAAAGTTGCTTTAAAATATATTCGATTTTTACCAATACCATTCATCATATTTTTAGTTTTCGTAGGAATAACAAACATTTATGATACCATTCCTGATATATTTAAGGTTACTGATTTTGCTTGGAAATTTTATCCTTATAGATATAATGATCTTGATATCTGGAAAAATATTATTACTTTTAATTTAAATAACCAATTGTTTCTTAGTGATTTCATTATATTTGTTTCAATTATACTTTTATTAGTAAGCTTGTTTATTTTGAAAAAAGAAGGAAAAGTGATACTATGTGCAGTTTCTTTGGTTTTACTAGCTATTTCCAGATATTTCGCCTATAACCCATTTACAGGAATTTCTCTTAATTCAAAGTATTTTTATTTTTTAAGTTTTCCTTTTATTTTAGATTTGCAATATCAGAACTTTATATTTATTGTTTATTTGATTTACTTAATTTTGTTAATAATATACACAAGATATAGAAGATTGGCAAAAATGATATTTATAGCTAATACATTATTACTGGGATTAATATTAATATTAGGTTATAAAAAATATGCAAATTTAGCCAGTCTTAATCTATCTCACATGCTTGCCTTGTTGGATTATTCTCTCGGTGTAGGATTCAATGGAATAATTACTCAGCTCCCTGCATATTTATTAGTCAGAATTTCTTATTTCTCTTATACCTATTATTCAATGTTTTTTACGATGGGCATTTTAATCTTCTCGACTGCAATACTCTATTTAATTGATAGTATGAAAAATGAATTGTTCATTTAGTTTCTAAGATGAGATAATTGTACATTAATGAAGCAATTATCGCTCCTAATATAGGTCCAATCCAATATACGTACCAATCTTTAAAGAACATCGCCGCTAACTCGGGTCCAAATGCTCTAGCAGGATTCATTACTGCACCAGTTAAAGGCCCTCCTATGAATACGTTAGCAGTAACTGTTAAACCTATCGCAAATCCTGCAACCTTAGGAGCTCTTTTATCTATTGCTGTAGCAAAAATGACATAAACTAAGAAGAAAGTCAAGATCGTTTCTAAGAATATTCCTTGATAAATGCTTATCGAAGAATCTAGCGAAGGTGCTCCGTAATGAACAGATTCTGCTACTTTCTTTGGAGTTAAAGCGAATAAGAATGCTCCTGCTAGAGCAGCACCTATAAGTTGAGCTACTATATAAGAGATTGCATCTATGAGTTTTATTCTTCTTGTTACCAAAGCTCCGATCGTTACAGCAGGATTGATATGTCCTCCAGAAATATTCATTGTCACAGTGACAGCGAGAGCTAAAGCTAAGCCATTTGCAAAAGCCGCGATGAAAAGATTTGAAAATAGTTGTAAAGACATTGCAGCTCCTATTGCTGATCCAGCGCCTGCAAAAACGAAAAATAAAGTACCAATTAATTCGACTAACGACCTTTTAAAAAGACTTGCTTGGTTTGAAGAAGAATTATTGGATCCCATATTATATCAGATAATAATTCATATAAAAATATATCTTGGCGTTCAGTCTTCTTTTAATTTGAAAAATAAAGTATATTGCGAAGATTTTTTTAAGGGAAATTAAAGAATTTTTTAATAAAAATAAAATACTGTTTAGAAGGAATTTGCTACATTCTAAATTATTTCATAGAAATTAAGAATAAAAATTAATTAAATTAAAAACTTATCCTTTACTTCATTTCCTTAAGTTCTGGAAAGTCTGTATAGAAGTATTCCTTTTCTCTTCTACCTTGCCCCTTCCTTAACCTTTCCTCTTCTTCTTTACGGAGTTGGCTTCTTCTTATCTTTTGTCCAGTACTTAAAGGAAGTGTGGATACGAACTCTATAATTCTGGGAACTTTGAATTTAGGAAGAATTTTAATGCAATGTTTGAATAATTCCTTAGCCATATCAGCTGAGGCTTCATATCCTGCTCGAAGGACAACAAAAGCTTTTATTATTTGATAATATTCTGGATGAGGAACACCAATTACAGCGCTTTCAGCTACTGCTGGATGTTCAAGTAAAGCACTTTCTACCTCAAAAGGACCAATTCTATAATCGGAGGATTTGATCACATCATCTGCTCTACCTATGAACCACAAATAGCCATCTTCATCACGCATAGCTTTATCACCTGTGTAGTAATAGTTTCCTCTGAAGACTTCTTTATCTCTCTCAGGTTCACCCATGTAACCAATGAATAGTCCGATAGGCCTCCATTTATTTAATCTGACCACTATATGCCCTTCTTGATTAGGAGTGGTGATTTCTCTTCCTTCATCGTCAACTAGTATTATGTCATACATGAAACTTGGGAAGCCGAAAGAGCCTGGCTTTACTCTATCTACATGCCATGGGAAATTGCCTATCATCAACGTAGTTTCTGTTTGTCCGTAACAATCACGAACAACTATTCCAAAATGCTTCTTAATTATTTGGATTATTTCAGGATTAAGAGGTTCTCCAGCGCTTATAAGCTCTTTAAGTGCACCGAAATCATATTTGGAAGTGATCTCCTCAAGATTCAATTTTATAATCCTTCTCCAAGCAGTAGGAGGTGCACAAAAGCTATTAACCCTTATTTTAGCGATATATTCTAGATACTTTTCATAATTCAAAGATCCCTTCCAATAAAAGCCTGATGTCGTTGCTCCAACGTTAAGCGGTGAGAAGAAATTGCTCCAAGCCCATTTCGCCCACCCAGGAGCGCTCAAATTATTATGAATCCATCCAGGTCTTACACCTATTCCAGCCGCTGTGCTAAGATGACCTACAGGATATGAAAGATTTGTGTGGAGCACGCGCTTTGGCAAAGCAACAGTTCCTGAAGTGAAGAAACAAAAAGCAGGATCTATTCTAGCATTCGTTTTCGCAGGTTCGGCATATTCTGATGCGTGACTTGCTTCATCATAACTAATCCATCCTTTCTCTCCTTTACCTATGACTATCTTAACTTTTGGAGTTTTTCCGGCTTCTCTTAAAGCTTGGTCGATTACGCTAGCAACATCTTCATGTGCTAAGACAATATCTGGAGGATAAACTTCGAATCGATATTTAAGATCATTCACTTTCATCGTCATAGCTGTAGGAATAGCAATAATTCCTCCTCTTAAAGCAGCTAAGGTAGTGAACCACATTTCTGGAATATTCGGTATCATCTGGTAGATGCTATCTCCTTTTTTAACATTATGTTCGCGCATGAAATTGAGAAACTTATTCGCATTAATTTTACATTCTTTATAAGTGAAGCTTCTTACTTCGTCATTATCAAGATTAACCCAAATTAAGGCTTCTTGATTTGGTCTTTCATTACAATGCAAGCCTTCAAATATCTCATCCTCCCAGTTGAAGTATTCAGGCAATGGCATATGATTCAGTTTGTTGAAAAATTCTTTCATTTTAGCTTCTCTTAGCTTTAAATCATCCAAGTCCTGTATTCTTATAAATTCTTCAAATATCTCTTTCATATTCCTACATGAAATTATCTCGATCCAATCTATAAAATATAATATAGGTACACAGGAGTCATTACAATAAAATGTAGAAAATCCAGTTTTATTTCCATACAAGATTTAATACATATGGAAATATACAGAGGTAAAAAGTTCAACGTATATTTAGATAAAGTTATTCTTCCTAATGGAAAAGAAAAAATCATAGAGAAAATAGAACATAAAGGTTCTGTAGTAATCATTCCAATTTTAAATAGCAAAGTTATATTACTTAAACAGTATAGACCAGTTATTAATAAATGGCTATACGAGCTTCCTGCAGGAACTTTAGAAAGCGATGACATAATTGAAGAAGCTAAAAGAGAATTATTGGAAGAAACAGGTTATGAAGCGAGCGAAATGAAATATCTTTTTAGATTTTATGCATCACCAGGAATTTCTTCTGAAATTATGTATATTGTCTTGGCTAAAGATTTAAATTACAAGGGAAGAAAAGCTGAAGAAGGAGAAATTATAAATGTCGAAATTAAAAGTCTTGAAGATGTTAAAGACATGATTTTTAAAGGCGAAATTATAGATGGAAAAACCATATCAGCGATACTATTTTATTTAAATTATTTCAATAAGATTTAGAACTTTTTATATTCTTTTAAATTAAGTCAGCTAAACCTAATTCGAAAGATAAAATTCTTCGTTAAAATCGAAGAAGAAAAGAAAATATTTTGTGAACAATATTAATAAATTAAAATTTAATTCTCCTACAAACCTAGTTTAGCTTTAATCATTGCTATGTCTTCTTCTATTTTTCTCAATCTTTCATTTAATAATGCTCTGATATCTCTTCTCAGTCTTCTAAACTCAATCTTAATATCTTTCCTCATATCTTTTATGTCATTTTTCATACCTTTAATTTCGTTTAAAGTTTCTTCTTGTAAGCTTATAACTTGTTTAAAATTGTTATCTGTTTTATTAACGAAGTCTCTAAATTCGTTTCTAAAATCTGTAAATTCCTCTCTAAAATCTCTGAACTCTTGCCTGAAGTCTCTAAATTCGTTTCTAAAATCTGTAAATTCTTTTCTAAAGTCTCTAAACTCCTGTCTAAAGTCTCTAAATTCTTGTCTATAATCCCTGAATTCTTTTCTAAAATCTCTGAATTCTTGCCAATAATCCATGAATATACTTTGCATGGAGCCAAATCCCTCTTGTAATTCTTCTGCTAAATCGCCATATTTTATAGTGAAGTACTTTATACTAGCATCATAAGAAGCAGGTTCTTTCTCTATTTTCGTAACAACTATAGGAAGAGGAGCTTTAGTTATAGCTTCGATGAATTTTTCGATCTTGTTTTCTTCTCCTTGAACGAAAATACTTACGGAACCATCCAATTCATTCTTAATATAGCCTTGTAATGATAAAGCCTGAGCGTTATCTAAAGCATATCTTCTAAATCCAACTCTTTGAACCCTTCCGTAAACCTTTATGTTGTAAGCTTTTAATTCCACAAATACTCTAAATGATACAAATATTAAAGCTTATTCATGCATGTAGTCAGCTTAAGTTTTTATAATGTCTTATTTGGCTCTAAATTTTTGGGAATAATATCTCTATATTAAAAGCAATTATTAAATAAAAATAAAGATTAAGTGTGCACAATGATCTGTTGGATATCTGTTATTTTTTTATTCTTAAATTTTCTTAATAAATAAATAAGATTTGATGTTAATAACACTATTCCATTAGAAGAAAGAAATTAAATATGTAACGATAGGATAGCGAGAAAGATTAATTCGATTTGCTGTATTTTACTTAATTAATTTTTTTATTAAACCATTTAGCTAACTTGCTAGATATTTTGCTTTTGCTACTGTTTTCAAGAGACATAAATCGTATTAGTCTCACATATTTTTTATCTCAATTTAGTTCAAACCTTCTCTTCTCGAAAAACTCCTAAACCGTCATATAATACTTTCTTGTCTTTTAACATCGACTTTATTATTATATTATTAAGCTTATTAGGTGTTATTACGATGATATCAGCTGAGAATCCTCTTTTCATATTATATAGTTTTGATGCTTCTTCAATTTCATCTTCAACCTTTTCTAGGATAACTAGAATATCGTAATCGCTTGACGGCCAAAAATCTCCTCTAGCTCTAGAACCAAAAAGTGCTATGCTCACTTTGCCATTATAGTAATTAATTATCTTTTTTATGAATTCCTCAAATTGCACATTTAAAAATCATTTTAACATCATAAAAATATGGTTGAGAAATTTTGGTTTGAAAAGTCTAAAGAATTTTTAGAAATTGCTAGAAATAATAAGGAGAGTCATCCTTGGTTATCATGTTTTGCATCTCAACAAAGCGTAGAATTAGCGCTAAAAGGAATACTAGTTAAATATAAAGGTTCATATCCCTTAACGCATGACTTAGGAGAATTGTTGAATTTGATAGGAAAGGAATTCTCAATAACGATATTACCAGAGATATTGAAGGAGTGTGACTTCTTAACACCTCATTACACGCAGGCAAGATACTCAATGATTACTAACTATAATTCAAGAAAGGCTGAAAATTGCATTAATTCAGCTGAACGAATTTTGAGTTGGCTAAGTAGTTTTTTCAAAGAAATTAAAGAAATTCTTTGAGGATTTCTTTATAGATAAAGAATTCATCAAACACAATCTCACTGTCGATTATTATGATGTAAAATTTTTATTGTCTTTCTTCATCCTTTATTCTATGAAGATTCTGGCTATATATAATCATTTTGCTGAAACATTGGGTACACTGAAACAATTTTTGAAAGATGTTGAAGAAGAACACGCTGAAAATATAAAGGGTGATGAAGAATTCGATGCACTAATCATAATGGGTGGACCAATGGGAGTTTATGAAGCTGACAAGTATCCATTCCTTGCAAGAGAAATGGAATTAATCAAAAAAGCCTACAAACAAAGAAAGAGAATTTTAGGTATTTGTTTAGGTTCGCAATTGATTGCCGAGACATTAGGGGGAAAGGTGATGAAAGGACAATTTGGATGTGAGTTAGGACTACAGAAGGTTAAATTACTAGATGAAATGAAGGAGTTCTTTGGTCAAGAGGAACTCGATGTTTTTCAATATCACTGCGATACTTTTACATTACCACCTAATTCAAAATTATTAGCCTACAGCGAGAAATATTATCAAGCTTTCAGAATAGAAAAGATCTTAGGCCTCCAGTTCCACATAGAAGTTGATTCGAATATGGTTAAGAGATGGTCAGAGGTTTACGGTTTAGATATTAAATTCGTCGAGGAAGTTAAAAGGTATGAAAATGAACTTAAAAAGAAGGCTGAGAGCATGATAAACTATTGGCTTTCTTTAAAATAACTTTTCAGCGATATAATTTTATCATTTTAGTTTGTATGCAATTCATTTCTGAGACTAGATCCTGTTTCGCGTGACCTCCATTTAATCTTAGATGATTCCCATTCGATATAAGTTAAATCTTCCTCATTAAACCGCTAAAGATTGAAACGTTCCATTATCAATTAAGTTGAAAATTGATATTTATATCCATTTTCAGTCATAATGAAAATCCCCAATTTGGATAAAATTAAGGAATACCGCATGAATGAGCTATATTTTCTAATATAAGTATTACTATTCCTCTAGACTACAGGAGAAATAAGATGTAAAAATCAAAAAGAGACCAAGCATACTAGTAAAAGATTTGCAGGACATACCATTGGTAAGAGGATTCAGGTGATATTTAATCAAAAATACTTATGTAATCTATAATTCTGATTTACGATATATAAGTATAGAAAAATATCAGAGGGCATCTAATTGTAATTACATATTAAAGCAATATGATGTAACCAATTTACAAATAACCATTATTAATTGATATACTAGGTAATCATTTTCAGTCGACCCCTCATCTAGAGTCATTTATCACAGAATAAAATCTAGATCCGAACAAATAAGAACATGACTTTTAGAGGCTCTTGCTACTTACTAATTTTTATATTTTTATTAAATAAAGATAAATACATAATAGTATAATTTTACATTTAAGATATAAGAATCTCATTAAAATCTCGCTTCAAAGTTCGTTTAATCTCCAGTTATGCGAACCGAAGAAAATAAACTAAAATTAGGTTACCAACCTGTCATAGAGAACTGGAATATGATTAGAACTTGTTTTTGAATATGATGTCTTAGTTCAATCTTAGTTGATATAATTATGATAAAATTTGTAAATATATAATGATGAAATGTTACTTATTTGTATTAAAGATTAAAAATATTTGTTGCGAACTCATGTCTTGCATCTTTTTGAAAACATATATATTAAAATGAATTATTTAATGACTATGGTTAGAAAAACAATTATTTTAGTAGCTCTAGTTGTAAGCATAATTCAAGTAGGAATAGGTTTGACCATTTATCTTACCAAAAATTACTCAATTGTATGGCTTCATGCAATATTTGGAACTTTGTTGGGTATACTTATAATAGCAGGCTTGATTTTGGGTTGTAATTCAAGATTATTAAGAACTCATTTCCTTTCAGCTTTAATATTGATAGTAATTCAGTCTTCTATTTTCTTGAATGTAATAGCGAACATTGATCCTTGGTACTTCTTAGGTGGTTTGAAAGGCATGATTCATTTAATCCTAGGCTTTTTAATAATGTTTATAATGATAGGTGCTACTGCTGTAGAATTTTTTGTTAAGAAAAAGTAACTATTGACATGATAAATAGCGCTCACTTATTTATGGGTCTATATTCTTCTCTTTAAAATAATTTATTACATTGTTCATTATTTTGATTAAAATATTAGTTAAGTCGCTTATTTTATTATAAATTTGTTTTGGATTTAAATAAACATAATTATGAACAAGTATATTCCTAAGTTCTATTGCTTCTATGAATTTACTATTTAAAAATTCGTCTATGATTTTATTTTCTAATAGTATAAGGCTAATTTCTCTATATGAGTTAGGTGTTCTCCATTTCATATAAGAGATTAGAGCTTCGCATACATCTAATGTTGCTTTAATTGCTATTTGCAAATTTCTTTCGCATGTGTCTATCAAATTTTCATCGCTTAAGAATCTATTCAAATCAACTTCGGATATTTCCCTAAGTCTTCTTATTGCTCTCCAGAATCTATCTATTCTAGCTTTGACTCCTGGAGGCGGCATCTTTTATTTCTTTAACAATTCTTTCGTAAAATTTATTAAAGATATGCTCAAAATCCAAATATTCATCTATTGCATTTATATAATCGTCCATATATTCATTGTAATCCTTGCAGAAAAGCAAAATTCCATTTGAATAAATTTCATATTTAATTATCGTATTGGCTATATTTAAAGGAATTATATCTATATCTATATTCAATTTAATGCTTAAATTAGACATAATCCTTAAGGTTTTATTTATATAATCGTTATTTTTTTTAAATTTTAAAGCTATATCTATATCGCTATATTCTTTAGCCGTTCCATGCGCCACTGAACCGAAAAGTATCGCATATATGCAATCTTCTTTTTCGCAGATTTCTATGATGGCTTTCTTTATCTCCTCTAAATTCAGCACATATTATTAATCTCAATTGGGCTAATATACTTAAGTATTTTTTTACTATCTTATTTGAAGTTCACATTTTTACATTTCTAATATCATGAATTATTCTTAAATAAATGTCTAATTTTGTTGAAATTAAAATAGTTAAATTAATTAAACAATATCATTTAGCGTTTCAAAAATGAGTTTAAATCAGCGCTGGTAAGAAACTACCGTATATATCTTTTTCTTGCTTGCTTCTTCTGCAGCATCAGGATAAATAAGAAAACCAAATAAGATGCCAATGCATTTAATCTTCAAGTAATCCTTTAATTTGTTAAATTTTTTGTCAAAAGTTTCTACATCTTTTTTCCTTATTCTGTTTTTCACTTCAGCTATAACTGCAATACTTTCTCCCTTGATCTTCGTTTCAGCATAAAGATCAACCTCAACTAACTCACGATTAATATTGAAAAATTTTCTTTCCATCTCAGGAACTTTAATTTTAAGATGTCTCTCTATCCAGCCAGGTAAAACTACTCTAGCTATGTCTTCAAGACTGAATCCTACTGTTTCTTTAAGACCCTCAAATTCCTCGCTCAAACGCTTTAAACTCATTGCTAATTCATTTAATGTTTTCTCTGTTCTTTCTTGAGCCTCTGCTAATCTTATAACAGCTTCCTCTAATCTTGAAAGTCTTTCTTCAGTCTTTATTTGAGCTTCTTCTAACTTAGCAAGTCTTTCTTCAAATTTAAGCTGGGCCTCTTCTAACTTAGCTAATCTTTCTTCAGCTCTTATGAAAGCTTCTTCTAACTTAGCTAATCTTTCTTCAGTCTTTATTTGAGCTTCTTCTAACTTAGCAAGTCTTTCTTCAAATTTTTTCTGAATTTCAATCAACTCCTTTATGCTATTTTTCAAATCCTCAATAGCTTTAGTAAGTTCTAAAACTTGCTTTGTAAGTTTATCAAATTCTTCCCTAGTTACTTTTATCTCCTTAACTCTTTCATCAACTATCTTTAGTATCAGTTCGTAAAGCTCTGGTGTAAGTGATGCCACTAAATAATAAATTCCAAATAACTATAAATTAATATGACGAGCATGTTCCTTAAAAATAAGCTTAGAACAAACTTGCGCTGTATAATTTCGTTAGTATTTACACAATGAATACTCAAGTAGAGGGATATTTTGATTCGAATAGCACCCGCTTTATCAATAACATGAGCGATCATTAAATGACATAATGAAATCGGCTAGTATTAAATTAAAGAATTTTTCATCTCGTTAAAAAAATTAGAATTATAACATAAGTGAATAAAATAACTCGTGGAGTATTTCAAAATTGCTTATAGAAGTGTCAGAAGAAAAATTTTACTTTTCAGCTCACTTTTTATAATTTCTTGCTTAATCTCTATAATTTTCACAGCATCAAACATAGGTGGGTATGTAGCTGTATCGGAAGCAATTAGCGAAATAGCAGAAAGAGGAACGGATATTGACATGATAGTTAGGATTAACAAACTTTATGGAAATACTAGTTTTGATATAATTGAGGGGACTCTATTTAAAAGTAGAGTAGCGCAAATTCAGGATGTAGTCTTAGTTGATTTCCTCTTCGGAATTTCTTCTCCATTTTATTTCATTACCCCCACGTTGGTGCCAATGGAAAGCTATCCAAATACAAGTGTTCCTCCAAAGCTAATCCCACCAATTTATTTTGTCCCAGAAAATAGCAGTATTTACAAGGAAATCGGCTTTAAGCCCAATGAAGGAGAAGCCCTTATGGTATGTTATAACCAATGCTATGATATTGGAATGGATAAATTAGATTTTGGAAACTATTCGTTTAAAATTGTAAAGATCAGCTTTGTTAAATCTTTAGATAAATACTATTTATTTAGCTTTGGTCAAATCCTCATGTTAAATTATAACACATTAGATTTAACAATATTAAATAAAATAAATATAAATGAAATGGACTTATACGTATATATTAATCATAGCAGAGTAATTAAACCAAATGATTTAAATAAAACCATAGAAACATTAAATCAAATAGAAAATAAAATAATGAATTTATATAATATAATCTTTAGCTTTAATGACAAATATATAATCTCTATTATTGATATTTTAAAAAATAAAATTGAATCGATTAGAAACCAGTATAGTTCATTTTTATTTGGATTTATATTTTTATCGCTTCCTTTAATCTTTATAACAATATACTTAGCTTCATCTTTAGGAGATTTTGTATTTAGTTTTAAACTTAGAGATATAGCATTATATAAAATTAGGGGCTTTAATATAAGAAAAATTTTTATAATTAACTTGCTAGAGCTTATTTTTATAATTGTTTTAGGCTCTTTGCTCGGATACTTTTTATCTCCGCTATTAGTAGCCTTTTCCTTTAATTACAAGTATTTAAAAAGCTTAGAGATCGCTGTGAATAATGTTTATGCGTTCTCCTTTGCAATTTTGATAGGATTTATAGTTGCACTTTTGGCATTCATTAAGCCTTTGAGAGAAAACTTGAAGAAGCCTATAATATATGCTTTACAACCCTTACAAAGTAGTGGCGATAAACCTTATAAAAAAATAAGAGTCTGGGCCTCTTTTGTATTGGGGACTTATAAAATAGCGATTTGGATATTTAATGTTAAAACCTTAGATTGGCTATTTTATGCAATTCAAACACAGAATTTTGCGTTAGCAATATTTTTTTACGTGTTGAACATTATAGATTTTCCTTTGAATTTGTTGGGCCCTTTTTTATTTATATATGGTGTTTCTAAGTTGATTTCTTATCATGCACCTAAGTTAATCGAGAAACTTGTTTCTTCATTAAAGCTTTTCATTAAAGATTTCTCAATTTTAGCTGCGAAGAACATTTCTAGAAATAAAGCAAGAAATTCTTTAGTGATATTCACAATTTCTTTGATTGTATTTTATAGCCTTTTCAATATTACTATTTTATCAACTGTAGAAGATTATGCAATAAGACTGGCTTATTACAGTAGCGGTTCAGATATAACGCTAGTATTAACAAATTCATCAAATATCGATGTAGCACTTAACAAAATTAAGAATTTTGAAGAGGTGAAAATGGCTTCTTTAGCATATCTGATTAGAACCAATATCAGCGATATACTTGCTGTGAACACAGAAGAATTTTTGAAAGTCTGTTATTATGAGAATGAATGGTTCAAGGGTGGCAGTCCAGAAGAGCTTATGAAAAAACTAGATGCGAATTCTATTATTCTCAACGAAGCTTACGCAAAGAATGGGTTTATTAAAATTGGGCAAAAAATTAATGTGCGCTTGGTAATCGGTAATGCTTATAATCTCACATTTACAGTTATAGGCTTCATTGCGGGTTCAACGGATCATACTTCGTTATATCTTGATCTAGAGAAAAAAAATTTAGATTATGAATATTCGCTTATATCAACAAATAACCTTTCTAGTTTACAAGAACAAATTTCAATATACAATTCAGATTTGCCTTTTAGATTTGGTTTTATTTCTATAATTAACATAGATTCTATTAAAAATCTAAATTTAACTTCTCAACCAATTATTTTAATAAAACTTAATTCAATTGAATTGACAAATGTTGTAATTAATAAAATACAAAATGAAATTAAAAACGTATTGTCAATAATAACTTTTAAGGATAAATATAATTCAATTAGAGAACAATACTCATCAACGATATTTAGACAAGAGTATATCAATTTTCAAACTATTATCTCTATTATTTTAATAGCACTTGGGGTGTCATCAGTAGCATTGATAACTTTGTATGAGAAATCTCGAATAATATCTTTGCAATATATTAGAGGTATAAATAGAAAACAATTATTCATCGTGAACTTTTTTGCAATGTTTGGTACATTGATCATTTCGATCTTAATAGGCGCTTTAGCTGCGTATGCTACTGTTTTAGGCTATACAAACATTATACCTTTCATTGATTTAAGTTATGGCTTAATAAAAATGAGAATAATAATTTTACCATCCTTCTATATTTACGTAGCATCAATAATAATTGGAACTTTTTTAAGTTTAATAATTCCTTTGATTTTATTTATTAAAAGAATTCAAGCACAGGTTGAAGAGTTGATATGAAAGGTGTTAGCGTTAATGTAAAAAATTTGGTCAAAATATACAAAACAGGTAGCATAGAAGTGCAAGCTCTTAGAGGTGTTGATCTAGAAGTAGAAGCAGGAGAATTCATCTCGATTATTGGTCCTAGTGGAAGCGGCAAAACAACTCTTTTGAATATAATAGGTGGATTAGATTATCCTACTGGAGGTTATGTAAAGGTTGGAGAAATAATTGTTTCGAATTTAAGTGCCAGACAATTAGTAGAGTACAGGAAAAAATATGTAGGATTTGTATTTCAATTCTTTAATTTAATACCTGAACTTAATGTTGAAGAAAATATAGAATTGCCTATGATAGCATTGGGCATTAATAAAAAGAAAAGAATGGAAACTATCGAAAGTTTACTTGATATTCTCGGAATTAAGAATAAAAGATATAATTTTCCTCATGAGTTGAGCGGAGGCGAACAACAACGGGTGGCGATTGCAATAGCTCTTGCAAACGATCCTCCATTATTATTAGCTGATGAACCAACTGGTGAGCTAGATAGCTACAATGCAAAGATTTTGATAAATTATTTCGCTAGAATAAATTCAGAGCTCGGGAAAACGGTGATTGTAGTAACGCATGATCCAAACGTAGCTTCTGCTACTAATAGAATATACAAGTTAGAAGATGGTATGATAAAAGGTAGCTTTTTACCTTCTTCACTTGCGTCAGATGCTAACGTTAAATATTCAGATATTCTCAAACGAAGAATCACTGAAATAGAAGAAGCTATAAAGAAACTAGATATTGAATTTAAAGAAGGAAAGATCAGCCCAGATAAGTTTGCTGAAGAAAGAATAAGACTTCAACAAAAGAAGCAAACACTGAAAGAAGAACTGGCACACTTGGGGCTTACTTCGTAAATAAAGATTAAAATTTTAGCCATTAACTTGAAATTATTATTTATCTACATGATCAATAAAATTTTGTAAAATTAACCTTACAACTGGTAAAGATCACATAGGAATTATTCTGTACTCAGCACTATTCGATTTGGATTCAAATCAATACTTTGCACAATTAAATTTTCAGTTATCTTAATAATCTTGTGGTTGGTAGAGCTAAAGATTGGTTAAAGCAAGCTGAAAGGAATTTGAAATCAGCAGAAGTGAATTTAATTAACGAAATATATGAAGAAGCATGTTTTGAAGCTCATCAAGCTGCTGAAAAGGCGATAAAAGCACTTTTGAATGTTTTTCATAAAGAAGTAAGAGGTCATTCGATAATCTATTTGGCAAGAACTTTGAATATTGAAATTCCAGCTGAGATTTATTCTTGCATGCAATGGCTTGATAAGCACTACATACCCAGCAGATATCCAGATGTTTATGACCAAGGAATTCCTGCAGATTACTATAATAAAGATGATGCAGGTAAATGCTTAGATTGTGCCAAGAAAATAGTTAACTGGGTTAAAAATGTTGGAAATTTGTAAATTATATAAGGACTTGAAGCCTAAATTGGTAATCCTTTTTGGATCCTATGCTAGAGGAGATTATACAAATGAAAGCGATATAGACGTGCTTGTTGTATCTGATAATCTGCCTTTAGATCCTAGAGAATCTTTTGCAATAACTTACAATCCTGAATATCCAAAGATTATGCCAGTAGCTATGCATACTTCTGTTTTTATAAAAAAATTAGAAAGCGGTGATACTTTCATCCTAGAAATTTTAGAAGACGGTAAAATTATTTGTGGAGATGAAGAATTCATAAAAGAAACTCTTATAAAATATAAAGAGGTTAGAAAGAAATTCAAGAGAGAAGGAAAAGTTTGGTCATGGTAACTTAGAGCTAATTCTATGAGAACGAAATGAAAGTCTTACATCAAGTTCGTTCAGAAATTTGAGTTTTACTCAGTTTTCTGGTTTATAACATATAACACTTCTGGCTTTCTTAATTTCCGTAGATTAAACAACAATATATAGCATAGCTTATTTTAAGAATTGTGGAAATTAGAAAAATAATAACGCTTGAGCCTTCATCTACTGAAGTAGTTTCATTCCTGGATGGAGATACATCTAGAATAGTGGGTGTTAGTGATAAGTGTGATTATCCTCCAGAAGTTATCTCTAAACCAAAGATTGTTAAAAGTCTTATCAATGTTAGTGAGGAGATGTCTTCTTTAGAAATAGATAAGGAAGTGAAGAAACATCTTGCTAGCGGAAAGCCTATTTATGAAATCGATTGGAATGCTATTAAAGAGATTAAGCCAGATTTATTAGTCGGACAGTCAATTTGTGGTGTCTGCGCCTTTCCAATCAACTCTTTATTATCTCATCCACATAATAGAATACCGCTTGAGGAATTTTTGATATATGATTATAGTCCAAGAAATTTTTACGAAATCTTTCTACAAATTTATGAATTAAGCAAAATAATAGGAAGAAAAAATAAAGCTGAGGAGCTTCTAGAATATCTTTATTTCTTTGAGAAGGAACTTAAGTATTTAGGTAAATCTAGAAGAATAGTAATGCTTGAATGGATAATGCCCATCTATGTAGCAGGACTTTGGATATCTCAAATTATAGAAATGTGTAATGCCAAAACGTTAATAGCTTCAGGTGAAGAAGGAAGACATGTAGATTGGGATGTGATAAGAAACTTCGATCCAGATATTATTCTTATATCACCTTGCGGATTTGGAGTTAAAAGAACGCTAAAAGAGATTGATTTGCTTTATTCTCTTCCAGGTTGGAAGGATACAAGAGCATTCATAAAGAAAAACATTTACGTAGTTGATTCCGTATACACTTCAAGAGCTACCCCTAGAATAGTTGAATTCGTAAAAAACTTCATGGAAATACTTAACGAAAATGAACCTAGAAGAGAAGTTATGATAAGATTGGAATAATTGTTTTTTTGTAGTTTTATGCTAGTATTATCCTTAATTTTTTGCAAAATAACTATTAATTACTTGATTATTTTAATAGATTAAACTTATTATTTTAGTGTAATAATTTTCAATAAACGAATTATAATATCGTCTTAATTTAATTATCATATAATCATTAATAGATATATAAATGTCTTTAAAATAACTAATTAAACTTATTTGTGACTTAATATTTGGTTTTAACTTTACTATTTTGTCATCGTCTTGTTTAGGTGTACCTCTTCCATCCATGTTGCTCGTGGCTAAATAAATATAACCTTCTTTATCTACTGCAATATCTCTTATTCTGCCTAAAGTTTTACTTAAAATAGTGTAGTAGTTAACCACTTTCTTAGGATTGTTTTTATCAAAATCTACAACTAGGACCTGTTCGCCTCTTAGACATGCTACAAGCAGCTTTCCTTTAAGTTCAGGATAAACATCTCCTTTGTAGAAAACTATTCCTGAAGGAGCCCATGTATCGCTTCCACTTTCTAATATAGGATTTATGTAATTATTATCATTTCCAACACCTACGATAAGAGGCCAACCATAATTCCCACCTGCAATTATCACATTTATCTCATCATGTGCAAATCCTTTTTCTCCACTAGGCCCATGCTCGCTTTCATACATAATGATACCATTCCAATCTATTCCTTGAGGATTCCTATGACCATAGCTATAAATGATAGAAGCGAATGGATTATCTTGCGGTATTGAACCATTTGGATTTATCCTCAAAATTTTACCTGCTAAGCTATTCAAATCCTGTGCTAAATTTGGCTGAGCTGCATCACCTGTGGTAATGTATAGTTTTTTGTCAGGACCGAACTTAATTCTTCCTCCATCATGAATGCTAGCCCCAGGTATTTTATCTACAAGTATCTTTTCTTCGATTAGAGAATCGTTAACTAATTTGAACATAGAAACTCTATTCCAAAGCCTATCATTTTCTTGATAGGTGTAATAAAGATAAACATATGGCAAGTTAGGAAAATCTGGATGCAAAGCCAAGCCTAGAAGACCTCCTTCACCAATTTCTTTAACATTGATATTAACTTTGAGTTCAATCAATTTTCCTTCATAAAAAACTTTAACTTTGCCCGGTCTTTCAGTGAAAAAGAGCTTTCCGTTCTTATCGAAGGCTAATGACCAAGGCGTATCTAAATTGGAAACAACTATTTCATAGCTATATTCATTGTTCTTTCGAGGAATTTCTCGAAATATGATAGGGTATACAATAATTGCGACGATAAGAAAGACAATAATAAATGTTAAAAGCATAAGCAATAGCTTAAATCTACTCACTACAAGATTCATCCTTAAACAAGTTGATATATTTTTGGATCATTCTATGTTTTAACAAGTATGAAAATCGAAACCCTTAATCATCTTACTTGACCGAAATTATTGTGAATAAATTCTTATAAAAGATGTGTTCTTACTAAAATTGAAGCGTGAAGTTCCAGCGCAAGTATTTCATCAGAATAAATGAAGATGTTGATTTACCTTTAATAGGATGCATAGCATTTGGTGTAATTGATCGAGGAACAAACGTAGTTGAATTGAGATCGAATAGCTATTGTCCTTTAAATTGTATTTTTTGCTCAACCGATGCAGGACCATTTTCTTGTAGCAGACAAAGTGAATATAGAGTTAATAGAGAATTACTAGTTTCTTATGCGAAGGAGATGGTTAAGCTAAAAGGGAAAGATGTAGAATTCCATTTGGATAGTGTTGGTGAACCTCTAGCATATGATGAACTTCCTGAATTAATACATGACTTGAAGTCTATAGAAGGAGTTAAAGTAGTAAGCCTTCAAACACATGGAGCTTTGCTTTCTTATAAGCTTGCAGAACGATTAGCTGCAGCGGGATTGGATAGGATAAATCTTAGCATTGATACAACTGATCCTGAAAAAGCGAAATTCTTGCAGGGAATGCCTTGGTATGATGTGAGAAAAGTTATGGAAGTTACTGAATGGATTGTAAAAAATACAAATATAGATGTTTTACTTGCACCTGTCTTATTACCTGGCTTAAATGATAAGGATATTGAAGATGTTATTGAATGGGGTAAAAAGATTGGTGTAGGAAAAAGATTTCCAGGATTCGGGATTCAATTATTCTTAAGACATAAGCATGGCAGAAATCCTGAAAATTTAAGGAAAATGAGCTTCGAGGAATTCAAATCATTATTGAGATATTGGGAAAAGAAACATGATGTGAAGCTAATATATAGCGAAGAAGATTTCGGAATGCATAAAGCGCCTAGCTTGCCTATTTTGTTCAAGATAGGTGAGAAAGTAAGAGTAAAAATTATGGCTCCAGGATGGCTTAAGAATGAATGGCTCGCTGTACCTTTAGGTAGATTTGAAGGAAGCAGGGTAATAACTGTTATAGCTGAAAAGCTTGATATAGATGTGAAAATACCTGTGAGAATAATAGAAAATAAGCATAATATATATTTAGCAAGACCTATATAGATTGCCTAATTTTAGACGTAATTAAACTTTATATTTAAGTTGGTGAAGTATTCATTAAGGTGCTATTAATAATTACTTTGAGCTGTTAAACATGAATATTCCTAATACTTCTTTTAGTAGTTTAAAGAATTTCATAAATGAGTTATCTATAATTATGCCCCATATTGAAAATGGTAAGGTTGTGAATCCAACACCTCTGATCGATCTTACTGAATTGATCGCTGAGTGTGCAAGGAGAGAATATAAAATCAATGTCGATGCTAAAAAGATTAAAGTCTATGGAAAGCTTGAAAGCAAACTACCTGCAGGCTCTGTTAAGACTAGGCCTGCATATTATATTTTAAAAAACGCAATAGAGAATGGTCTTTTGAAAGAGGATACAATAGTATTCGAAGCTACATCAGGAAACTTTGGCATTTCTTTATCATTATTAACTAAATTGGGAATAAAGGTTGTAGCGCTTGTATCTAGAAAACTTCAAGAAGGAGTTCTTGAAGAATTGAGCAGAAGTGGTGTTAAGATAATAGACTTAGATATTGATATATGCCCAGCACCCGGCCTAAAAGTGAGTTTGGATACCTTAAGTGCTAAGCTTGCATTCGATAAGATCAAGGAATCATTAGAGGAAATTGGTTTAGACACAAGAAAATTAGAGCATTTCGAAAATGAAATAGAGAGTTTGCTTATTAAACAAGATGTTATAAATCTAGCCAAACTTCTTGCTAAGATTTACAATGGCTTTTGTCCAGAACAATATGATAACGAATGCAATCCTAAAGTACATGAAGAAATAACAGCAAGAGAAATAGAGCAACAATTAAATGAGTTAGGAGAAAATATTAATGAATTCACAATTGTATGCACTTTCGGTACAGGCGGAACTGCTACAGGATTGAGCAATTATTTTCTAAAGACTTTAAATTCAAAGAAAGTTCGTGTAATATATCCCTTATCAAATCAAGATGTAGCAGGCATAAGAACAAAAGAAAAAGCGTTTGGTCTTCGTTTTTATAAGCCCGAACTTTATCTTGGAGAGCATGAAGTAGATTTTGAAGAAGCCAAAAAGTTATTGATATTCTTTAATGAAAGAGGCATTAATATTGGTGAAAGCAGCGCATTAGCGCTTTATGCAACAATCCAAATGATCAACTTTGGTTTAGGAAACAAATTCTTAGTTATATTGCCTGACGATTTTGAGAAATATTCGAAGAAATATGAAATCAGACCAATCAGGCTTAGCGTAAACTATGAAGAGATAAAAGAAAGAATAAATGAATACGAAGCAATAATATGGACGCATGGAGCATTCGTTCCAAATGAAGAAGCAATTGAATTAATTAGCAAACAATTCAACGTCGATAAAAGCAAGATAGAAATAGCAAATAGAGAAGAAATGATACAGCTAACATTGAAATCTCAAATTCCTGATAGGATTAAAGCTAAGAAGAAAATTCTTTTGATGTGTGTAGGCGGTGGTACTTCATTAAAGATTGCAGAGTTTCTTTCTAAAAACGGAATTGTGGCTCAAAGCTTGGAAGGAGGAATAATTCCTTTAGCAAGCAAGCTAGGTAAAAAAGTAGAAGAATTATTAAGACCATTCCCAAAAAATTAGGGTATACCTAAAATTTAAATAACTTCTGGCAAGTATAAGTATGTGGATAAGAAAGTAGTATATGTTTCTCTAATGATTTCTTTTGGAATCATCATAGCTATTCTTTCAATGCCCGAAATAATGGAAAATCTCGCTTCTAACATTCTTAATCAATTTGGGATCGGTCTTATATTCTTAGCATTACTATTTATAGGTTTTATACATGGCATAAAACCTGATGAACATACATGGCCTATTACGATCCCTTATGCTTTAGTTCAAAAAAATCTTAAGAGAGCTGTACTAGCTTCGTTTGTATTTACAGGCGCTTTAACACTTGTATGGACGATTTTGAGTTTAGTAATATCACAAATACTCTCTCTATTAACAAATCCTGAGATGCTAACACCTTATGCAGATGTCATAGCAGGCTTAACGATGATAGGTGTAGCCCTGTTGTTTATTCTCAAGACTAAAAAGAACGAAAATAAAATCGGAACAGATCATCTCGTACCTGATTATAGGTATATATGGATTCATGGTTTAGCTGCTTCATTCGGAGGAGATTTCTTCGTAGTTTTAATATTGAGTAGTGTATTAATAGGAAGTGCAATACCTGCAAGCTTAGGATTTTCAATAGGGTTTTTGTTTGGGGTAGGTTCAATGATTGCTCAAAGCATTGTAGTTATAGCAGCATACAAAGGATTCAATTTATTGATAAAGAATGCTAATCTAATGGCTAGAAGTGGAATGCTATCATTACTATTCTTAGGAATTTTTCTATTCAGCCTAGGTATTATAAACTTTATAAATCTAATTATTTAAAAAAATATATAAGCGAGAATAAAAATTCTTAATTATGAATTTATTAGAAATATTATATGCGGCTGTATTATCTATTTGGGTATATTTTGTAGCATTCCATTTAACAAAATGGCTTTATAATATATTGAAAAATAAGGGTTTGAAAGATAACGTGATAGTTTATTTCAATAGAAAAATAATTCATATCTTAGCAGGTGGTCTTGTTGCTCTATTAGTTCCTTTAATATTTACTTCTTATATAATACCCCTTATCCTTGGTTTATTGTTTGCTTTAATAACTTACATACCTCATAGAACTGGCAAATTGTTGTATTGGTTCCAAGATCCTAACAACTATTATGAGGTTAATTTTTGCATCATGTGGGCAATAATAATTACAATTGGTTGGATTTTATTCAACAACCCTTGGATTGCAGTCGTGCCTGTTCTATTCATGGCTTTCGGAGACGCTACAACAGGTTTCGTGAGAAACTTGATCTATAAAAGAAGAACAAAATCTTGGATAGGTAACATAGCAATGGGAATTGTTAGTGTTCCTATTGGAGCAATAATAGGAATTGCAGGCATAGTTGCAGCTTTAATCTCTAGCATAATTGAGCATTTTGAATTTAAATACATAGATGATAACATAACCATTCCTTTAGTTTCATTTATAGTTATTTATTTGATTGGATTATTTTTCTAATATTGACATTCCAAATGAAATACTTTATTCACTTGAAAGAATCGTAAACACTTATGAGAAGGTCACACACTCGATAACTTTAAATCTTGATTCATTACTAAGGAAACAATTGGTGAAAATAGTCGATAAGGAACCAATAATGGATGTAGGTTCAGGAACCGGAGCACTAGTTGAGGAATTGAATAAACTAAAACCTAGCATGTATGTAGTTATGGTTGAACCTATTGAAGGTTATACGAGGATTCTTAAGTATAAATTTAAAGGTTATAATTTTGAAGTTATAAGGGCCTTTGCAGAGTATTTACCTTTCAAACAGAATTCTTTCGAATTTCTAATGACTAGCTATATGCTTAGAGATTCAATGGATCTAGGAACAGTCATTAAAAATTTTGAAACAGTTTCAAAAAGAATATTAATTTTAGATTTTTGGAAGCCTGATAATTTTATTGTTTTATTTCTTGAATTATTATATATGTATACTTTTATGCCTTTGTTAGTTGCTATTCATGATCCATGGAATTTAAAATATTACTTAACAATTCCAAAAACAGTCTTAAGAGTCCCTAAGTTTAAATATTTGATAAAGATGTTTAAAAAATCAAAAATACAAAAAGTTAAAAAATGGTTTGGCGGTATATTCTTTCTAATTTATGCCAAATCTACTGACCTTTCCAAATAGGCATTCTTTTATCGATGAATGCTTTCATGCCTTCTTTGAAATCTTCACTAGCTACTAAACTTGCGAGCTCATTAGCTCCAATAATTATAGAATTCAAGAAAATACTTTTATAAGAATTGAAGCTTCTTTTAATAGCTTTGACAGAAAGTGGTGCTAATCTCTTAATTTTATCTATAAATTCGATCGCTACAATATCTAGCTGTTCTTTAGCGACAACGAGATCAACTAAACCTAATTCTCTTGCTTCCTCAGCGCTAAATTGTTCACCTGTTAGGCAATATCTCATTAATTTCTTATTAAGCATCGATAAACCTAGTGTAGAAGCTAATGGTGGCATTGCACCTATCAATCCTTCTGGTAAAGCGAAAGAAGCATCTTCACTAGCTATGACTATGTCGAAGAATAAATTTATTTCTAAACCTCCCCCGAATGCTATACCATTGATTAAGGAAATAATTGGCTTTTCATAATTCATCAAATTCATCACCAATGGACCAATAGTTCTTTCAAAAAACTCTCTTCCTTCATTTAAAGATTTCCATTTACTCATGACATTAATATCATCACCTGAAGAGAATGCTCTTCCTTCACCTGTTATTAGAACTACTCTAATAGCTTTATCTTGTGCCGCTTTATTAAATGCTTCATTCAAATTCCTCCACATTTCTTCATCTAAGGCATTCAATCTTTTTTCTCTTCTCATCGTTATCAATGCATAGTCATGTCTTTTTTCATATCTAATATTTCCTAAATCGATCTTTTCATATTGCCATTCATAGAAACCTTTACCTGTTTTCTTACCTAAATTTCCATTCGATACCAATTCTTTAAGCAACTCATTAGGCTCATATTCTACAGATCCTGTATTCCTTTTTTCTTGCTCGAGTACTTCAACGATCCTATCTATTCCAACATCATCTGCATATTCTAGCGGTCCTTTAGGTAAATTTAAACCTTTTTTCATAGCTTTATCTATATCATAAGCATTGGAAACATCATTCTTTATAAGCCAAGCTGCTTCATTAATTGTGGTTGAAAGCAAATTAAGAGGATTTATTTCGTAAATTCTTTTCACATCTACTTTAGGAGTTTTAATTCCGAAGCCATATTCATAAAAACCTGCACCGCTCTTTATCCCGAATCTTTTATTAGCAATCAGTTCTTCAAGAATTCTAGGCATGTTTATTTTTAAACCTTCTTTTATCATTTCATTAATTACCCCATATATAATATCTAGACCTACGAAATCAGCTAGTTCAAATATTCCCATCGGATAGCCAAGCCTTATCTTAGCAAGCGCATCAATTTCTTCATATTTGAAACCTTTTTCAGTTAACTTTATTGCTTCAAGAAATGTCCTAATAGCTAATCTGTTTACTATAAAGCCTACGACATCCTTTCTTAGCACAACGTATTCCATCTCTAAACTGCTAGCGAATTCCTCCAACTTTTTTATCGTTGTATTAGAAACTTTATCATGACCAACTATTTCTACGAAACGAATTAATAAAGGAGGATTGAAAAAGTGAAGACCTGCTACTTTATCACTTCTCTTCGTAACTTTAGCTAGTTTAGATATAGGTATAGAAGAAGTATTGCTAGTAAGTATTGTATTTTCATTACAAATCGAGTCCAATTCTTCAAATAGTCTTTTCTTAAGCTCATAATTCTCTGGTATAGCTTCAATTACTAAATCTACAAATGGCGCTACTTCTTTTAGATTCGTTAATGTCTTTATCCTCGCTAAAACTTCATCTATGCTTGAAATTTTACCTTTAGCAAGCAGTTGCTCAAGGCTCCATTTAATATTAGCTATTGCTTGTTTCAATATTTCTTCCTTAATATCAACAAGATATACTTCATGCTTTGCAAGTGCAACAACTTCAGCAATTGCATGCCCCATTGTACCAGCTCCTACGACGAGAACTTTCATAAAAATAAATAGTTTAAAATAATAAAAATAAAAAAACTATTTAACTGGAGCTTGTAGATGTCCTATTGTAAACGTTGAAGCCATGAAAAGCCACGTAATACCGAAAATCAATGCTACTATTATGAAAGCCCATCTCGTTGCTTTGTTATTTATATGTGTTAGAGGAACTGAAAGAATTGCAGTTAGACCGAACATTAAATAAGCGAAAGCTGCTAGTTCTGGCGTTCTTGAAAGTCTATTCGCTAGTATTGCAAATACGTCGTTGAAGGAATATAAAGCTGCTATGAAAGCAAAATAGGATATTGCTCTTAATCCTGTATTCAAATAAAGTGAAAATGCTATGCCAAGTAGTAAAATGCCTCCTATAGCTGAAGAACCGCCATAGAGAACATCATAAACTCCTCCGCCTATATTTCCAAAAGGCCATATTATTATTATAAGAAGACCGTTGATCAATAGATAAAGACCTAGTAGCCCAAAAGCTATTGCGAAGCTCTTTGCTTTAGTTGTATCTTGGAATGTATCTTTTGAAGCGTCATAAGGTAATCTCCAGAATAAAAGAGCTAGTAATATGCCTGCTGCACCAACAACCCATGCCATGCTATCCAAAGTATCATGAGGTGGAACTGCCATCGTTTTTTATTAAATGATTATCAATATATAAAGGTATGTATTTTTCATAATATATTATTATTTTCAAATATGTATAATAAAATATTTAGAAATATTTGTATACATTTGTATTTATTTAAGAAAAGTTAACTAAATTTTACCAATTAATTTTATTATGATTTGCCTTCATTTTCATTTATTTCTTTATTAGCAAGCATTATATCTTCTACTCCAAATCTTATATATTTGATTTAGAACTAATCATATGGCAAGAAAAATTTATTTAGTTCAACATGGAGAATCTTATACTGAAAACATTGATCCTGAAAGGAAGCTAACGCCTAAAGGAATAGAAGAAACTAAAGTTATCTCAAAGTACTTATCTAAGATTGGAATAAAGATAGATGCGATTCTACATAGTACAAAACTGAGAAGTAAACAAACAGCAAACATAATTTCTTCTGAATTGAATGTGAGGAATGTTTTCGAAGTTAAGGATCTGGAACCTCTTTCTGATCCTAAAGCTACTCTTCAAATTATTAATCAATATGAAGGTGATATAATGCTAGTTGGTCACCTGCCTAATTTATCCAAGTTAGTAGAACTACTCACAGGTTCAGAATCTGTTCTATTTAGGTATTCAGGAGTTATATGCTTGGAAGAAGTAGAAAAGGATAAATGGAAAATTAAATGGTTCATTATCCCAGATATTATAAAAGATTGATCATTATTTATGGAATAAACTTAGTACAAATAACAGAGAGAAATCGAAATGTTAAAAAATACCTCTAATTTGCTCACCTGCTCTATTTCGTAAAACTGGCTTCATACCAGCCTTGAGAAGCTCCAGAATTCCTTTTCAAAGTATTTCATCGTTATTCTCATTAATTCGTAGCTACATCTAGCATTTGAGTGCAATAAGATATGCAAGGAATCACCTTAATTATTTAAACTAATCCTCTTTGAGGCATGAACTCTCTGTTTTATGGCAACTGGATAATCGTGTTTAAATACCCTTCTTATTATTTTAGAATCGGTGAGTTAATGGGTCATGTATGGGCTGATGTAAAGTTAATAAATGTTGTTACAGGTCAAGAAATTAAAGTTACAGCTTTGATTGACACTGGAGCAACTTTTACAGTCTTGCCTTGGTGGATTCATGAAAAATTAGGACTTAAGATAATAGGTAGAAAGAAAATTGAGACAGCTAAAGGCTATACAGAACTTGATGAAAGCTTTGTATTGATTGAATTAGAAGGTAGATCAGGAATAACCCCAGTTCTAATTTCAAAAGAATTGAAAGATGTTTTAGTAGGTGTTTTAACATTAGAAAGTTTAGGTCTAATGGTAGATCCAACATCAGGTAAGCTTAAGGAGACGAGAATATTGTTGTTATAATTATGCTTATCGCCTTTTTAATAAACCCTGAAGAATATTAATAAAATAGAAACGTAAGAACATAAAATGCTAGAATTAAGAGAAAATTAACTTTAACAATTTTAGTTTTAAATTATTTATTCATGGTATTGTCATTACTTTTCCTTCAGTTAAATTCAGTATATCCATAGGTTTAATTTTCAACGTAGTGTTTACAGCACCTCCACCACCATAAACATATTCTTTCTTCATTACTTCTTCATCTATTAAACATGTAACCTTCTTTTTATGTCCAACAGGAGGTATTCCTCCTGCTTCATATCCTGTATGCTCGATCACTTCATCTTCTCTAGCAAGTCTTAATTTTTTAAAGCCTAAAATATTTGCCAGCTGTGTTTGATTTACTCTTTTATTTCCTGGAACGATTACTAAAATAGGTTCACCTTTTTCATTCATGAACAATAAAGACTTTATAATATCTGAGATAGCAATCCCTAGAACTTGACTAGCTTTACCTGCGCTATATGTCTCTTCATGATATTTCAATTCAAATTCTACACCTTTTTCCTTTAGATAATTCTCCAAATCTTTTGGTCCTAACATAAGAAGAATTTTGGATATGGCTAAATAAATTATATTTTAATTTCAAGGAAAATGTAGATTTTGTGTATGATTTTTTAGCCACAGTAAACATTGGACTTGAGAAAATTGCTTCAAAAGAAATTTCTAACTTGCTGGATGCCAAAGTTTTTGAAGATGTAGGTAGCGTTAGTTTTTATGCTGATTTGAATGCTATCTTCAAGCTAAACATGTATTCGAGAACCATCAATAAGTTAATCCTTGTTCTTGGGAGATCATACTTTGAGAACCTTCAAGATATTTACAAGCTTGCAAACTACATAAGATATTCAGATTTCATCACAAGAGAACAAACTTTTGCAGTAAGAGTTGAAAGAATAGGAAAACATAATTTCACCAGTATTGACGCAGCTGAAAGGATTGGACAAGCTATTATCGATAGCTACATAGAAGAAACAGGTTTTAGGCTTAAAGTCAATCTAGATGAACCTGATGTTGAAATCTATTCAAGAATAAAGGATGATCGGGTGATAATTGGAATAAACACAACTGGTATATCTCTTCATAAAAGAGGCTACAAGAAATATAAGCATCCATCAGCTATTAGTCCAACTATTGCAGCTTCAATGCTTTATCTTGCAAATTGGAATGAAGAAGATTTCTTAATAGATCCTATGTGCGGTGGTGCAACTATACCCATAGAAGCTGCTCATATAAAACTTAAAATCCCAATTTCAATTTTCAGAGAAAGATCAAAAATAAGCTATGCTTTTAAGAAGTTAAAATTTTTGGATATTGAGAAATATGAAACGATGATGGATCAAGCTTTGAATTATTACTCAGAAGAAAATTTTAGAATAATAGCATGCGATATTTCTCCTAGGCATATTAAAGGAGCTAAGCAGAATGTATCAAATGCTTTAGTAAGTAATTTTGTCGATATTTTGAATTCTGATGCAAGAAATATCGATAAGATTTTTTCTCATTTCGATATAGCAGTGTTGAATCCTCCTTATGGCAAGCGTTCAGGAGATATAGGTTATATAAGGAAATTGTATGATGCTTTTTTAAGTTCCTTAAGAAAAAGTTATTTTAAAAATGCGGTAATCATAACTGCAGCACCTAAAATTTTCAAAAGCTACGTCATAAAGAATGGATTTTCAATTGCTGAAGAATATGTTGCTTTTCATGGAGGTTTGATCACAAAAGTATTTAAGATTATTCCAGCTTAAAGCTTATTTCCATCGCATCATACCCGAAATCGATCGATGAACTCTTATATTTCCCGCTATTTCTTACATATTCCAAATAATCTTTCATACTATTTTCGAACATTTTAACGTTATCTGCAACTACTATTGCACCTTTTTTCAGCTTAGCTTCTGCTAACTTCAAATATGTGAGATATTCTTCTTTTTTTGCATCAATGAATAGCATATCAATTTCTGCATTCAATTTAGGTATTATTTCTTTTGCATCACCTGCAATCACTTCAATTTTATTCGCTAAACCAGCTTTAGATATATTTGATTTTGCAATTTCTGCTCTATTAGGATCTATTTCGATCGTGATTAACTTTCCTTTCTTTAGCTTAGATGCCATTATAATAGCTGAATATCCAACCAAAGTACCTATCTCAAGAATAACGCTTGGCTTATATCTTGAAACTAATTCAGCCAACACTTTACCTTTAGCTTTGCCAATTATAGGTAAGTCTTTTTGCTCAGCTTCTTTTTCTATTTCTCTTAATACTTCTAAATTCATATCTTTTTAAATAAATGTCAACTTATAAATTTTTAATCTATCAATATTTTGAAGTTTATTTATCCTTAATTTTCTTTAAATTATTTATTTCGAAATTGAGAAGCCATTCCTTTATTTTGATGCCATAAGAATATCCTCCAAGAGAATTTTTTCCTACAACCCTATGACAAGGTATGAATATTGGAACAGGATTTCTCGCCATAGCCATACCAACGACTCTAGGATGTGTATTAGTCTTCAAAGCCAATTCTGAATAAGTAATAGTTTTGCCATATTCTACTTTCAGAAGTTCTTCTAAGATTTTGTTAAATACATAACTATTTGTAAGGATAAAACTTTCTATAGGCAAAGGTTTTTGTAATTCTCCTTGAAAATAATTTATGAGCCAAGTAGAAAATTTTTCTCTTTCTCCTTTTAATATATCAGCTTTTCCTTTTTCTTCATGATCTATCAAATCTACTGAATAAAGTCTTTCATCCTTAATTTTTAATTCAAAAATGCCTAAAGGAGATATTACTTTTGTTATTCTATTATTTGCCACATTTTTCATATTCTTTATTGAAATTTAAAAACTAGAAAGAAAAGATTTATAAATCCTTATGCAATAGTAAAGGAAGAGGGTGCTATGGCCCGCCAATGGAATTTGGCCGTAAGGCCAGAATAAGAGCAAGCCAAAGTGAAGATATTGTACCCAAGTTCTGGTATAATATCGTTCCAGACCTTCCAAAACAATTGCCTCCTCCTAGGTTAATAGATGGTTCGATACCACCAAAAGAAATGTTCGAAAGGCTATTTCCAAAAGAGCTAGTTAATCAAGAAATGAGTAAAGAACGTTACATACCGATTCCTGAAGAAGTAAGAGAAAAACTAATAGAGCTTGGAAGACCGACTCCATTAATAAGAGCAAAAAGACTTGAGGAATTCCTCAATACTCCTGCAAGGATTTACTTCAAATACGAAGGTGTTTTACCTACAGGAAGCCATAAAGTGAATACAGCAATTGCCCAAGCTTATTATAATTCCAAGCAAGGTATTGAAAGATTATCAACTGAAACAGGTGCAGGTCAATGGGGTTCTGCTTTATCTTTAGCTGCAAGCATGTTTTCTTTAAAAGCAAGAATATTCATGGTAAAGTCAAGTTATTACCAGAAACCTTATCGGAGAATTCTAATGGAAACTTATGGAGCAGAAGTAGTACCTAGTCCTTCAAAAATAACAAAGTTTGGAAGATCAATAATTGAAAAAGATCCTGAAAATCCTGGAAGTTTGGGAATAGCCATTTCTGAAGCAATTGAGGATGTACTTAGTGACGAAAGAGCTCGCTACAGCTTAGGAAGCGTTCTAAATCATGTTTTGTTACACCAAACTATAATAGGTCTTGAAGCAAAACAACAATTAAACGAGCTAGGAGAAGAATATCCCGGTTACATAATCGGTTGCGTAGGAGGCGGATCTAACTACGCAGGTTTGGCATATCCTTTTGTTTATGAGAAATTGAAAAACAACGTTGATATTCAATTCATTGCTGTCGAACCTAAAGCATGTCCATCGTTGACCAAAGGAATATATACTTACGACTTCGGTGATACAGCTGGAATCACACCGCTCTTAATGATGTATACTGTAGGACATAAATACAGAGTGCCACCAATCCATGCAGGTGGTTTAAGATATCATGGAGATGCTCCTACACTTTGTTTATTAGTAAATGAAAAAATCGTTAGCGCAGTTGCATATCACCAAACTGAAGTATTCGAAGCAGGAAGATTGTTCGCAAATCTTGAAGGCATAGTACCAGCTCCTGAAAGTGCACATGCCGTTAAAGCTGCTATCGATATCGCTAAAAATGTAAAGGATGAAAAAGTTATACTATTTAACTTAAGTGGACATGGTTTACTTGATCTTCTAGGATATAGCGAGTATCTTGAAGGAAAATTAAAAGATTACGAACCAGAATTTATAGATCTTTCTTATTTACCTAAAATATAATTTTTTAAATTTATTTTTTTGAAAATACCAAAAAAGCAGACAATATTATAAATGCTGAACCTATAAGTTGTAATATATTAAAACTTTCATAGAAGATATAGAAAGCTAATAAGGTTGAAGTCAATGGCTCTAAAAGGCTTATTATTGACGATCTTGTAGGACCAATTAATCTTAGACCCATAAAAAATGTGGATATTGCTAAAGCAGTACTTATCATAGCCATTGCTATGCAAAACAATAAAGCAAAATAATTGAACCGAATAACTTCATTTTGAACCAATGAAGCTATGAAAAAGCTCATAGAAGCTGAGCTCATAACGAAGAGAGAAGCTAGTTCACCTTTAATATTCTTTAATATCTTTGAGCTGGTAACTATATAGATGGAATAGACTATCGCTGCACTGAACGCTAACGTTATCCCATAAACATTTAAGTTATAGCTCGGATTAGCTATTAAGAAAACACCGATGAAACCTAAAAATAAAGCAATTATAATCCTTGAAGTTATTTTATCGATATTTAATAAAGAAGCCATTAAAGAAACAATCGGAGGATAAGAATAAAGCAACAGAACTGCTACTGAGATTGGAATGTAATTTATAGAACTTAAGTAGAGAAGCGATTGGGAAAAATATCCTATACTACCTAAAAGAATCAGGCTTATTAAAATATTAAACTTAGGTATATAAAACTCTTTTCTTATATACAAATATAAGAAGATTATAACTGATGCAATTGAAAATCTAAAAAACAACATGTTATATACACTAAAACCATATAAATATACAAATTTAGCAAAAATCGGTAAAAATCCAAAAGATATTGCAGAAATCGAAACTAAAAGGGATCCTTTCAAGCTCTTATTCATCTTAATATAAGATAAAAAAGAGGTTAAAAACAAAATCTTTTATTTAAGATGAGAACTTATTAAAATGATGTCTGAAGAACCTAAAAAAGAAGAAGTATTGGAGGCGCTTAAGAATTGCTACGATCCAGAGATACCTTTTAATATAGTTGATCTAGGCTTGATATATGATTTGAAAATAGAGAACGGAATAGTTAAAATCAAAATGACTTTAACTACGCCTTTTTGTCCTGTAGGTCCTTTGGTAATTGAACAAGTTAGGCAAGAAGTTATGAAAGTTAAAGGAGTAAAGGATGTCGAGGTTGAATTGGTTTGGGAACCAAGATGGACTCCAGATAGGATGAGCGAAGAAGCAAAATTAGCATTAGGGCTAATGTAACTTTATTACATACTAAATGTTTAAGTTTTCGTGAAAAATAAAGAAGACTACGAAACTAATTTAGAAATAATATCAAGTAAAGAAAAAATTGAGAATTATTTAACTGATGAATCTAGAATAATAAAAGGATATGCAGAAGAACTTATACTGGTCAAATCAGAACAAGATGTAATCAATGCTATAAAATACGCAATTTCTCAAAGAAAAAGAATAACAGTTTCAGGTGCGGGAACAGGTATAACTGGTTCACGGGTGCCTTTAGGCGGTATTATTTTGTCGATGGAGGATTTTACAGAAGTTTATAAAAAGCCAAATTACAATGAAGAATTCATTACTATTGAAGAATACGGTAAGAAATATTCAATAATCATCGGTAAAGATGAAAAAGACGAATGCTATGCGATTGCTTCACCTGGAATTCCTTTAAAGATTTTTAAAAAGCTAGTTGAGAGTAAAAATCTTTTCTATCCTCCTGATCCTACTGAAACTTCTTCATTTCTTGGAGGAAATGTAGCTACTAATGCATCAGGATCAAGAACTTTCAAATATGGCTCTACAAGAGATTATGTAAGAAGACTAAGAATAGTGTTGCCGACAGGAAACGTTTTAGATATAAGAAGAGGAGAACGTTTCTTTAATAGGAAAAGATTTGAGCTCAAAGTTGAAGATCGTGAAATTATATTAGAACTTCCTGATTATAAAATGCCAAACGTCGAGAAGAATGCTGCAGGATACTATATTAAAGAAAATATGGATCTTATAGATTTGTTTATAGGCTCTGAAGGAACGCTAGGTGTAATAACTGAAATAGAAGTTAAGTTAATTAAAAAACCGAACTTTATCAATGCGATTTTCGTTTATTTCGATGAAGAAATAAAGGCTGTGGAGTTCGCTAAGCTTATCAGAGCTAAAGCTAAAAGGGAAGAATTACCAATAAGTGCAATTGAATTCTTTGATGAAAATTCCGTTAATTTCATAAGGGACAAATATTCAGAGAAAATTCCTTCTAACGCGAAAGCTATAATAGATTTAGAAATAGAATCAGAAAGTATTGATGAAAGAGATAGATATTTTGAAAAATTATTGAAGCATGTTGATGAATTCAAAGCAGAAGCTTACTTATTGGAAATAAATGAAGCGAAAGAAATTAGGCATGCACTACCTCAATCTGTAAACAATTTCATAAAGATTCATGGTACAAGGAAAGTAGCTACTGATATTGCTGTTCCTGAGGAAAACTTCTTTGAAATGTATAAATACTATCATGAAATTGGCAAGGCCTCTCAAATCAAATATGTTTTATTTGGTCACATTGGAAACTTTCATCTGCATTTCAATTTTTTACCCAGCAACAAAGATGAATTAGAAAAAGCTGAACGATATGTAGTTTTATTATGGAAGAAAGGAGTTGAACTAGGAGGAACGATAAGTGCTGAGCATGGAGTGGGAAAAAAATATTATGTTGAAAATGGCATTAAGAAACCTTTAATAAGCTTAATGTATAATGAAGAAACAATGCTAAAACTTATAGAATTGAAAAAAACAATAGACCCATATTTGATTCTTAATATTGGAAACATAATACCAGAGGAATATTTTAGATAAAAAATTATTTTGTTTTAGGAGTAGGTAATATTCCTCCTAAAAAGAAGACCACTAATATGTTTACAAATCCAGAGATTGTGATGAAAATTCCTTGTGGTATAGCGCCTATAAGACCGTGTGTAAAAGCGTAAAATCCAAATTCAACAAGTAAATAAAATACCATATTGATTTGAAGGATTAGATACGGATAAGCAGTATAGCCTCCTAATGCATTAGCCCATGGTTTCATAAAGAAAATTAAAAATCCTATCAAATTAAAAATGAATAAAATTAATGCAGCTCCTCCAACAATACGAAAATCAAGGTTGAATATCACAGCAATTGAAAATCCTAGCCACACAAATGAGAATAAAGCAGTAAGTAAAGCAAAAAGCTGTTGAATATTTACTGCGATTCCTTGATTTCCTAAAGGTGATTGGAAAATAAAGGAAAGCGAATTAAGGAATAAGGCTAAGAAAGCTATGAACGCATATATACTTAAAGTAAGCAATACTTTTTCTCCTGTCTCTATTCCTAAAAGCCAAAATCCTGTTAGTATTGCAGCAACAGAATATGCTCCAAAACCTAAAGTAACGGCACTTAGACCCATTATATAAAAATAAAAAATAAATTTATTTAAATTTAACCTAAAGCTTCTAAAAATATTTTTTCCAAATCTTTTTTTGTTACGTTTTTAGGAGATTGAGCTAATAATCTTTGTTGTTTTAATGTTCCCTCTACTAAAGCATCTAAATCTGCCTTAGTAAATCCTATATCTTTAAGATTAGTCGGAACATTTAAATCTTCTAAAAGTTTTATATAATATTCGAATAAAGATTCCCCTATTTCTTTTATACTTTCCACATCTTTACCTGTCAATATTCTTACAACTTCTTTGAATTTTCCAAAATTATATGATGCTACATATCTAAATGCATATGCTGCAGGGATAGCAGTTGAAATTCCATGAGGTGCTATAGGATAACCGAATTCATAATCTTGAGGATAGTAATTCCTTACCATACCTGCTATAGGATAGGCCATTGAATGTGGTATATGCACGCCGACATGGCCAAATCCTATACCAGCGATGCTTGCACCTAACATCATATAGTATCTTGCTTCTAAATCATAAGGATCCCCAAAAGCCCTTCTAAGATATTTATGAACCCATTCAATTGCTTGTTTAGCGAGCATATCACCTAAAGGTGTAGCCCCTGCATAAACAGGCCTTTCAGCAGGATTTTTTATTGCTGGCTTAGCAGTATAAGGTCTCGAAGTAAAAGATTCAATAGCATGATTTAATACATCCAAGCCAGAAGAAGCTGTAACCATAGGAGGCAGGCTAACAGTGGTGAAAGGATCAATTAGCGCTACAGTAGGTCTCATATAAGGATTACTAATGCCTGTTTTAACTCTCAAATGCTTAACATCTACGACTGCAACAGCTGTTCCCTCACTTCCAGTCCCGGCTGTGGTGGGTATAGCGATCAACGGCTTTAATGGTCCAGGCGGCAACATCCCTTTTCCAACAGGCTTATTGATGTAATCTTCTATCGGTCTTGGATATGTATGAAGAAGATTTAAAACTTTAGCAGTATCAATTGTAGAACCTCCTCCCAATGCAACGAAACCGTCTATATCTTTATCTTTAATCTCTTTATAAGCCTCAATTAATTCTTCATCCTCAGGCTCTATTCTAACTCTTGTAGTTGTTTCAACATGAATTCCTTCATTTTCTAACGAATATTTTATTTCTTCATATAGTTTGCTTTCAACAAGCTTTTTGCCTACTACTATTAAAACTCTCTTAAGACCAAGTCTTTTTGCTTCAAATCCAACTTCTTTACTAACTCCGAATCCAAATTTAATAGTTTGTGGTAAAGATAGAACGAAAACAGGGTCGTTCGCTAAAGAGTAGGTTATATATGGATTTGTTGACATCGATTCAATAATGTTTATATACTTATAAAGGTTTCTTATGTCATGAGCGTTGTAAAAAAGATATTCTTGTTTGATTTTGGATGGCTTGCAGGCGATGGCGGATGGTTTCTACCAGGCTGGGGAGCAGTAACTTATAGCCAAAAAACACCCGAGCGAGCTTGGGTAGAAATTCCAGTAACGGGAGTACTATTGGATACCGATATAGGTTATATTGTATTCGATACAGGTGTAGCACCTAACGCATGGCAAACGCATACAAAAGCTGTAATGGAAGCATTTCCTTTAATAAAATTCAATGATAACAATAGAATTGAAAGACAGCTAGCTAATTTGAATTTAAAACCAAGCGATGTCGCATATATTATACATTCACATCTACATTTTGATCATGTAGGTCAAACAAACGTATTCAAAGACCATAAAACCCCAATAATTGTGCATAAGAAAGAATTGCAATCTGCATTAATGCTATTATGGATGGGAAAAGAAGGTGCATATCAATCAGCTAACTTAAATGAATTAAAAGGAGCTAACTGGTTTATTGTTGATCTTCCTGCATTTGAATTAGCTGAAGGAATTAGATTGTATTTCTCAGGAGGACATACAAGCGGTCATATGGTTCTTAGTGTTAAAACAAAGAATGGAAACACTTACTTCTTTACAGGAGATCATATACATCTACCAAGAGAATTGGAAATCGAATCAAAAGGATGGCTCCTTGCTGATTATGATGAATGGCTAACCTTTGTAAAACAGCTTAAGCTTTGGGAAAGAGCCAATAATGCAAAGATAATTATTTGCCACGATCCAGATTTCTGGAAGAAATATCCTTCTATTCCTAAATATTTAGAATAAATTTATTTTTTTCTATATATAAAGAAAATTAAAATAGATATCACTATAAGATATATTCCAATTATTAAAAATAAATTTATGAAAAAATATGACAATATATAAATTCCAATAAAAAATAATGTAATGCCCCATATCAAATAATAAAGTAGATCCTTTGTAGTGCTACCTATTAAAATAATTGTTACTGAAATAATCATTAAGAAATAACCTAAGAATTCAATAATATTGAAAGTTCTCAGACCAAGACCGTATATTATCATCAGAAAGCCGAGTGCCAAAAAGAAAAAAAGGTAAGTATATCTTTGATCAATCATTGTAATTTCTCTCCGCAATTTGAACAGAATTTTTGTCCTTGTGTATAACTAGCTCCACATTTAGGACATTTCAATTCTTGAGCAATTCTAACACCGCATTCGGGACAGAATTTAGCTCCTGCAGGAACAATATGCCCATTAGGACATTTCGTCATTTGTTGTTGCAAAGGCTTTCCGCAATTTGAACAGAATTTAGCTCCTTGTTGGTTGCTAGCACCACAATATGGACATGCTATTAGAACTTGTGTTTGTGGTTGTTGGAATAATGGAGGAATTATTGCAACACCTGTTGCAACTCCTGCACCTGGACTTTTGCTCAATTCTTCAGCTGCTTTCTGAACAGTTTGCATTCTTAAAACTTCTGAAGCGCTCACTCCTGATTGAAGAAAGAAAATTCTATCCCTCCATTCGGGAGTCGTATCAATACCTTCAAATTTTACATCTATTAATTCTAAGCCTATTCTCTTGAAAGCAGCTAAGAGCATATTTTTTGCTAAAAAACTAGTCTCATCAAGCTTGTTATAAACATCTCTTAAGCTATATTTGCTTATTCCTTCGATGAAATTTTGATTGAAATAACCTCTTAAAAATTCTTGAAGTTTAACTGTATCATATACCGCTTGACCTCCTACAACTTCATTTACGAAAAGATTTGGATCTTCAATTCTAAACCAGAAGCTTCCATGGAACATTAGAGGAGCTAATTCAATTGTTTGAGCTTGGCCTCCAAATTTTCCTTGGAATTGCTTTAAAGATACGAATATCACTGTAGCTGTGAAAGGAACTTTTTCATAACCTGCAATTCTCGCTAATACTTTTGTAAGTAAAGGTAAATTCGCAGTCGTAATTGTATGCCTTCCAGCCCTGAATATATCATAAACCTTCCCATCCCTATAAAAAACAGCGGCTTCAAATTCCTTGACGATTAGCTGACTACCCCATTCAATTGTATTAACAGGATATCTATAAACAATTTCTTTTTCGTCAGGATTAACCCATTCAATTACTTTAGGCATTTTTCTCACCTATACCATGAATAAACTTATTCCTCTCATCAATCTTCTCTTCCAAATCCTCTAATAAAGATATGATTTTTCTCATTTCTCCTTTTATCGAATTTGCATCCAAGATCTTATTGTTTAGCTCTTTAGTTTCATTCTTTATCTTTTCTGCTGAATCTATTAAAGATAAATCATACTTAGTTATTTGATCCAACTCTTCTTCTCTTATTTTAATGATATCAAAAAATCCAGAATAGCCTGCTTCAGCTTTATCTATCTTTTGCCATATTTTATCGAACATAAAACGAATATTATCATATAACATGCGTAAATCTTTATCCTTGCTTATTGTTTCTAGGTTGCTAATAGAAAAGCTTTCGAAATTTTCTTTGCCCTCTCTTATTAAAGCAGAAACTTTCATCCTTATTAAACGATCACTTTCTCTTCTCAGTTCCTTTTGTTTATATCCTCGATATCCTGGAACATAAGATACAATTCTTTCAACTAAACTCATTCTTCACTCTTTTTAAAAATTGAAGATATATTAAATTTAACTAAAGGTCTTGTTCCTGCAATAACATTTCCAGAAGATTTATCAATCGCAACGAAATATTCTTTTTTATCCCAATTATACTTAACCACTACTATAGGAACGTATATGAGCTCTGGACTTCCTACAATGTTAGCGTTTACATTGAAAGTCACTATGTTTGAATATCGCTTCTTTACATGCTCCAATGCCTTGCTAATTGCTATTGACGAAGCTTCTTTCTCATCTAATTCTACTGAAAGCATGTTAGGAACATATTTCAAAGGTTGTTTAGAGCTTAAAGGTAATTTGTATTTCTCTAAATCTGGCTGAAACTCTGAATTTGCTCTTGCTATTATAGGAACTTCATATGTTTCAGCAATTTGAAATCTTTGCCTTATTTGTCTAGTTATTACTTGCTTACCTATCGTCTCTGTAACATATCTTAGAGTCTCTACATAACCATTCAAGCTAACAACGATATGCCAAATTGGTACATAATTATCTTGAACAACTCTCATGTTTGCGCTTTTTGCAGCTCCTCTTGTTACGAAAATACCTTTAGCTATGAAATCTTCTGCAATTTTAAATGCATCTATATCTGAAGCATTCAATATGCCTATTTGAGGTATTGGTTTTGAAGCATCTGCGTTATTCACAAATCCACAATATTCGCAAATTATCAGCCAAGGTAATGTTTCACCACCAATATTTAAAGGAGCTCCACAATTTTGACATTTCTCTAATTTAATTCTTTGAGGTGCTTGAGTTTGTTGTTCAGCTTGAGCTTTCTCTTCTTCCTTCTTCTTTATATTCTCTAAATTGAGCTTTTCTTTATAGGGAACAAATTTTGATTTATCAGGAAATGCTTCATACAAAGTTTCATCAAGGAAAGGTATTATTTCATCCTCAATATAACCTTGAACGATTAAATCATCATTCTCACTAGATAAAACAACTGTACCTTTTTTGAAGAGACCCTTTTTCCAATGAACTATGCTCGTGATCTTGCTCGTTTCTAATTCTGTTTTATAACCGTTTTGAGCAAGCTTATCTGCTAAAATTTTAGCTACATAAGCATGATCAATTCCTACTCCTTGATATCTTACCACATGCTTTATTAAACTAAAAAGATTTAAATTTTGAGCTTAAATGTTCTTCAAATATTCACTGAAATATTTTTCTAATTTAACTAATTTTGGAGAAATAACAAATATACAATATGGATTATATGGATTTTTATCATAATAATCTATATGGTAATCTTCTGCTCTATAAAAAGCTTTTAATTCTTTTAATTCTGTTACTATAGGCTTTTTATATATTTTCTCAGCTTCTTTAATTTCTTCTTCAGCAATCTTCTTTTGTTCCTCATTCGTATAAAGGATAATTGAACGATATTGCGTACCTATATCATTTCCTTGCCTATTAAGAGTTGTAGGATCATGAATGCTGAAGAATATTTTAAGCAGTTCCCTATAAGATATTACATTCGGATCGAAAGTTATTCTTACTACTTCAGCATGACCAGTTTCTCCTGTGCAAACCTCTTCATATGTAGGATTTTCTTTCCAACCTCCTGCATAACCAGGTTCAACTTTGATAACTCCTTTAATCCTCTTAAAGACAGCTTCAGTGCACCAAAAACATCCACCTCCTAAAACTGCGATTTCAAGGTTCTCATTTTGCATAGGTATATTTATTTCACAAAATTTATTTAATTTCAAGAAATGAATTTTAAAAAAATAATATCTTACACATGTTTCTTGGGAATTGCATCATTCATAATTACTGTTGCCTTATCAACATATTATAACCCATGGTTTAGTATATTTAAAAATGCTTTCAGCGATTTAGGAGCACCTTCAGCAAATCTTCCTTGGATATATAACTACGGTTTAATCGTTACTTCAATATTCATAATCCTCTATTCTATCTTCATAATTTTATCAGCAAGCAATAAACTCGAAGTTATAAGCGGGGCTTTCTTCTTTGTAGCAGGCATATTTCTTTCTTTAATTGGCATATATCCTGCAGGAACCAGACCTCATGTTTTCGTTTCAACTTATTTTTTTATACAAAGCGATATTGCAATATTAAGCTGGAGCCTTGGAATTCTAAATAAAAACAGAAAAATCGGCTTAGTATTCTTGATAATAGCTATAGTTTCTCCTTTAATAGGCTTCATCATTGAATGGCCTTCTGTAGCATTACAAGAAAGTTTCGGGATAATCATAATAACTATTTGGGCAATAACAGTCTTTTTTATTTATAAATGAAAAGTATGAACATAATAAAACATGTTAAAAATTCGCAATTTAAAATAAAATAAAATTTTGATCTTTATTCATTTATATGAAAGAAGTCAATTGGGATTCTGAAGGCCCTTATTTCGAAGATCTAGAAATAGGTATGAAAATTAAATCTTGGCCTAGAAGAACATTAAGCAATATTGATAATTTATTTTGGCTTTCGCTTAGTGGTGATCAAACAGCGATATATACTGATGAGAATTTTGCAAGGAGTCTAAGATATAAAGAGAGACCGATCAACAATAATTACTTAATAAATTTAGTCTTAGGGATGAGCATTAAAGATACTAGCAAGAACAGTTTAGCTTTAGTGAATATAGATTATGCAAAAGTACTTAAACCTGTTTATAGCGGCGAAACTATTGAAGTTGAATCAGAAGTTATCGAGAAGAGAGAATCGAAAACTCGAAAAGAAGTAGGAATCGTGACATGGATACATAGAGGTCTTAATGAAAGAGGAGAAATCGTTGTTGAAATAAGGAGAACAAACCTCGTATATAAGAAAATGTACTCACCTTTTAAAAATGAATGAAGAATTTGGTTATTTAGGTAAGTTCTTTGAAGATTTAAAGGTAGGTGAAATAATAGTTCATAAGTATGGTCGTACTGTAACGTATGATTTAAATTTATTATTTACTAACTTTTTGCTAAACGACTCTCCTTTGCATTCAGATTCGAATTACATGGAAAAGACCGAGTTTAAACAAATTCTTTTGTTATCTAGTATGACATTAGCTGTTGCAATAGGTATTGCATCGCTCGATTTCAAGAATATAGTATGGGATGAAGGAATTTATAATGTAAAGTTTTTGAAACCAGTTTTCAACGGTGATACTTTAAGAGTCATCACAGAAATAATGGAATTAAGAGAGCATGAAGAAAGAAAAGAACTAGGAATCGTAAAACTAAAGCATGAAGTATACAAAAATGGATATGAAGAAAAAGTATGTGAATTTGAAAGAGTTATTTGGTTATTAAAGAAAGAATATTTCAAATGAAATGAAAATTTACAGATGCCTTTTATTCACCCCTGCAAATGATCAAAAGAAAATCATTAAACTAAAGGAGATTAGAGTTGATGCGGTCATATTAGATTTGGAAGACTCCGTGCCTATTCAAGAAAAAGAGAAGGGTAGAAAAAACGTGTTAGAATTAATGAATACAATAAAGGGTAATAAAGCAATAGGAGTAAGGATTAATTCTTTTGAAAGCAAAATGTGGCTTAAAGACATCTTGCAAATTGTAGAAGCAAATCCAGATTTCATAATGATACCAAAAGTGAAAAATGAAAAAGAAATAGAAGTAATTTCAAAGACACTTAAATCCTTGAATTCTCAAATTCCTTTAATTGCAAGCATTGAAGACGGAGAAGGACTATCAAGAGTCTTTAAGATAGCTAAGTCATGCGATGAAATCATAGCATTGATGTTTGGTAAAATCGATTTCAATGCAAGCATAGGAGGTGAAGAGGGAAATTTCGCAGAAATGTTAGCAAGAGCTTTAGTTAGCATAGCAGCTTCGACAAATAACTTACAAGCAATCGACTCTCCATGCATAGATTTAAAAGATTTAAAAAAGCTCGAAGAGGAAGCAAGAATTGCGAAATCGATGGGATATACAGGCAAAACTGCAATACATCCTTCTCAAATTGAAATAATAAATAAAATCTTCACACCTTCAAAATCTGAATATGAAAACGCTTTAAAAATTATTGAAGTTTATGAAAAAGCTAAAAGAGAAAATCTAGGAGCAATAAGATTCGAGGACAAGATGATTGATGAAGCCGTTGTAAAACATGCAAAAAGAATTGTAGGTTTATACGAAAATGTAATGAAACTTCAAGAAAATTGAATTATAGATATTCCCAGATGCCTTTTCCTTTATAACTATAAACTACAGTTTTGTAAGTCATGACATACTCTATAGCATAACCTATTCCTTCTCTACCTATTCCTGAATCCTTTCTACCTCCAAATGGGAAATATCCTATTCCGTGTCTAGGATAATCATTTATATATATTGTTCCAACTTCAAGATATCTGATCAATTTTCTTATCTTATTGATATCATTACCGAATATAGCAGCATCTAAGCCATATCTTCTTCCATTCGATAGCTCTATGGCTTGTTCAAGATCTTTGATTTCAACAAGTAGAGCTACTGAAGCAAAGACTTCTTTATTATAAAGATACATGTTCTTTACATTCTCAGGCGTAGCTTCGATTAATGTTGGTTTTATATAATTTTTTTCACGTTCACCTCCAAATAATAATTTGCCTCCTTTGCTAACAGCATCCTCGATACCTTTCATTAATTCAATAGCAGTATCTTCGCTTATCAATGGCCCCATGCTCGTTGTTGGATCTCTTGGATCACCCACTTTTACTTTTTTCAGCTCTTCTATAAGATTCAATTTAAGCTGTTCATAAATCGGAGATTCGGCCAAAACAAGTTTTATCGAATCGCATCTTTGCCCTGAGTAGCTCGTTATACCTATAGCGATTCTTGAAGCTGCATAAACAGGATCAGCATCCTCTAAGACAATAGCAGGATCGCCCCCACCAAGCTCCATTATAAAACTTTTTATTCCGCTCTTTTTGATAACTTTCTCTCCTGTCTCCGAACTACCTGTAAGCGATATGACTGCTATTCTTCTATCATTTAAATATCTCTCAATTTCACTACCTGAAAGAGGTAAAACTGAAAATGCTTCTTTTGGAAATCCTGCAAGCTCTAAAATTCTAGCAAGCATCAATGCAGGCAAGGGTGTTGAAAGAGATGGTTTAAGAAGAATAGCATTAGCAGAGACTGCTGAGTATGCTAACTTATTGACGGCATCGAATAATGGATAATTGAAGGGTGTAATAGCTAGCACAACACCATAAGGTTCTCTTCTAACAATTGCTTCGCTTTCAAGACTTTCAGAACTCCAATCTCCAGGCACATACTCACCATACATTCTTCTTACATCCATATCTGTTCTCCTTAACCTTTCAATTGAAGCATTTATTTCTCCATTAGCTGCAACCCTTGTTTTTCCATTTCCTAATACTAGAACATTTACGAAATCTTCTCTATATTCTTCTAATAAGTCAGCAACCTTATTAAATATCCTAAGTCTTTTCTCTCCTGGTGTATCTCTAATAACCCATCTACCCTTATTATATGCGATTTCTATTGCTCTATTTACATCTTCTTCTTTTAATCGCGTAACCTTAGCAATAGTACTAAGGTCTATTGGACTTTTAACTTCAAAGAATTCTTCGCTGATCTTCCAATTCCCAGCAATATATGTTTTAAAAAGAGGAGTGCCATCTTTCTCTTCGTATATATGCTTAAAAATTTCAGAGCTTATTTCTAATTTCACAGGATCTTTAACCATAGCTTTTTAATCTGAAAAATTGTATATGAATTTACGGTTTTATTCTTTCATAAAGAAAGAAATCATCTCATATCCTGAACTATACTTTCCTTTCCTCCCATATATTACAAGAATTCTATCATTAACAATTTCATATTCTTCTTTCATCTCTACTTCTTTTATCTTACAATTTGAAGGGAAGTTCCAATAAGCGACGTAATCATATTCGATAATTTCAGGCTCGTATTCATTTTCATAAACATTGAGGCCTTCTTTTAGCATTACTTCAAAACCTATTAGAAATACTAAATATGGTCTATCATGTGAACCTCTAAAGCCTAAGTCAACCATCAAAACATTAGCTTCACATTTATGGCCATTAACTCTTATTCTTTCTTGATTTAAGAAATTTTGCATATTATAATAAACTCTATTCATTTCTTCTTCAAACTTTGCTTCATCTTTGATTAAATTATGATAATAGAGTTTAGGATCGATGTAATCAAAAATTAAATAATATACTATAAATCCCTTTGAGACGTTGAAAAAAGCTTGGGCATAAATTGGTTTTACTTCTTCACTCATAATTAATAATTCACGAATCCCCTAAAAAGCGAAAATAATCGGTATTATAATGGGAATCAATAATGTAAGTATGAAACCACTAGCTATGGAGGGAATTGAATATTCTTTGCCCAATCTTGATATGAAAACAGGCAAAGTATCATCCATAGATGTCGCGCCTCCTATACTTATCAGAGAACTAGGATTTCCCTTTATGAATGGAACGATTATAAACGTGAATTGTTCTCTTAAGAAATTAGATAAAAATGCGAGATTTCCTATAAAAGAGCCTTCATAACTAGCTAATAATGGACCTATATAAGTATACCATCCCATGCCTAGACAAATCGATAAAGAAGCTTTAATATCAATACCAAATAGAAAAGAGTTCAAGGTACCTGCGCAAATAGCGCCTATTATTGCTGCAATGCATGTAAGAAATGTTACTTTAGCACTTTTCTTTAAGAGCTCAATTGAAAATAATTTTCCTACAGAGATTCCAGCAGCGACAGCTAGTATAAGAAGTTCATAACTTATTAAAGTGCGATAAGGAATTTCTTTTGGAAGGAATTGACCTAATATCCATCCAGCTATAATAGCAAATATAAAGCTTATCTTTGTTTCAGATTTGCTTACTTTTAGCTCTGCCATTCTCCTATCAAGAAGCAAACCTATTGTAAACGTTATTAAAATCGTGATTAAAGCATAGGCTATAGATAAAGATATTAATTTCAAAACTTCAAAACTAGAACTAATCGATGATGAAGCCCATGAAGATATTGTAATTATTAAAATTATTACAATCGGAACTAAAGCATTATCATAACTTTTATTCAGTAATTTACCCATAACTAAGGATATTAGAAACAAAGTGAGAAAAGCAATTGCTAACAGATCCATTATTCTAAATATCTAAGCTCTTAATTTAAATACAAGATGCTTCACTGTAAATTTGAATGGTTAAAGATAAAGACATATGGAATGTGCTTGAAAAGATAAGGGATCCTGAATTAGGAGTAAGCATAGTTAAAATGGGCATGATAAAGAAAGTAGAATTGAAAGGTGATAAAGTCTTCATTGAATGCGAGCTAACAACTCCTGCATGTCCTTTGAAAAAGGAAATTGAAGATAACATAAGAAGTGAATTATCAAAGATAGAAGGAATAAGAGATGTTGAGATCAAAACGTCAGCTAAAGTTCTTCCATCGAGAAGAATATTACCTGAAGATATTCTTCCTGGTGTCAAAAATATTATCGCAATAGGAAGCGGTAAAGGTGGGGTAGGAAAGTCTACAGTATCAGCGAATCTGGCTATTGCACTTGCAAAAAGTGGAGCGAAAGTAGGATTGCTAGATGGAGATATTTATGGGCCAAGCATACCTAGAATGCTTGGTGTTAAAGAACCTGTAAGAACAGATGGTAAAAAGTTGATTCCACCAGAAGTTTTTGATATAAAAGTTATATCGATTGGATTTTTCATAACTGAGGATACTCCTTTAATTTGGCGTGGTCCAATAATATCAGGTGCATTAAGGCAACTATTCACAGATGTAGATTGGGGTGAATTAGATTATTTAATCGTAGATCTTCCTCCTGGAACAGGCGATATACCACTTACTCTTGCACAAACTTTACCAAATGCACATGGAGTTATCGTTACAACGCCTCAACCTGCAGCATATAGCATAGCTATGAAAGCATTGATGATGTTTAAAAAACTAAATCTTAACGTTATAGGAGTAATAGAAAACATGAGTTATTTCATATGTCCTCATTGCAAAGGAAGAGTTGAAATATTTGGTTCTGGAGGTGGGAAAGAACTCGCTGAAAAGCTTAACGTAAGCTTCTTAGGTAGCATACCTCTTGATCCTGAAGTTAGATTGTCATGCGATGAAGGAATTCCAATAGTTATATCAAATCCTAATAGCGAAGCCTCAAAAGCTTATTTTGAGGTAGCAAGAAGACTCGCAGGAAAGCTTAGCATGATATCTTTCAAATTATTGAGATCATAATTTTTTACACTTCATAAAATACCAAACTCCAGCTTTTCTTGAGCTTATAATTTCAAAACCTGCTTTGCTTAGAAGCTCATCATATTCTTTTTCGTTAAGAGGATTAACAGACCACCAATTTGAAAGGATATTGCTTAGTATGCCTCCTTTGCATAAGCTGGTCAAAAATAATTTTCCATCTTTTTTCAATATTCTTCGAATTTCTCTTAATGCTTCTTCTTTATTTTTCAATAAATGTAATACGAAAAGCATCGCAACTCCTTCAAAGCTCTCATTTTTGAAAGGCAACTTAGATACATCGCCTCTTATTGCATCTACGCTTTTTCTTTTCTTTTTCAATACCTTCAAAAATTTCGATGAAATATCTAGCGCTATGTAATTCGAGACATTCAAGAAGTCCCTTAATTTTCCTGTACCAGCACCTAAATCAATCACTGAATTTGAATTAAGAAATTTTGCAACCTCCTTCATGATGGAGCTATATCTCATCCTTGCTGATATGAGCATACCTATGGGAGCCCATATATTTTCGTAGAAAGGTGCTAGCGTTTCGAGCAAATCATGCGTTTCTTTACTCTCCATGAGATAAAATTATATCCCAAATATTCAATGCAAGATCATCTTTTTTCATTTTAGGAATATTCCAAACTTTTCTATTTCTTAAATTTATAATTATAACTTCATTATAATCGCTTGAAAATCCAATGTCTTTTCTAGAAATATCGTTAATAACTAAAAAATCACAAAATTCATATCCTTTAATCAACAAATCCAAGTCTTTGTTCAAGCCATATTCTGCCTTAAACGCTATTAATTTAGTTTTTGGAGAAATCTCTTTTACAAATTTTATTATCTTTTTGGTCGGTATCAACTCTACAATTAGCTTATCAATAGCTTTACTTTCGATTTTTCCTTCAAATTGATTTAAAGGCTTGAAATCGACTACTGCAGCTGTAGAGACGAAATATTCTATATCATTATTCCTAAGTAGATCTTCGATTTTGCTTAGCATAACTTCTGAGGTTTCCGCATATATGTTATGTAAGAAATTTGGGGCTTCGATCTTCATATCTCCGTGAATAAGATAAACATCTGCTCCTTTGAACCATGCAACTTTAGCCATTGCAATTCCCATCTTTCCTGAACTTGCATTGGTTAAGAACCTTACCGAGTCGAGATATTCTCTTGTAGCACCTGCAGTGACAATTACTTTCTTTTTACTTAAAGGTTTCTTGCTTAAGACATGCACTACAGAGTAAAATATTTCTTCTTCACTTGCTAACTTAGCCTTTCCTTCTTCAATTCTAGGTTCAACAAAGTTAATGCCTTGTTTTTTAAGCTTTTCAATATTCTCTATTAATATGCGATTTTCATACATTGGTTCATGCATCGCAGGTGCTATTAAAATCGGTATTCCTTTGCCTAAGGCAACAGAAACAACCAAGGTAACTGGCGTATCAGAAATCCCATTAGCAATCTTGCTTATTGTATTTGCTGTAGCAGGCGCAACTAAAATGAGATCTATTTCATATTCTTTAAACAAACTTGTATGCTCAACTTTTCCAGTTATTTCATAAACAGGTTTATTTCCTGTAGCATATTCGAAAAGATAAGGGCTTATTAACTTCGCAGCATCATAACTCAAAACAGGAATTACGTTTGCTCCATGCTTTATTAAATATCTAGCAATATCTATAGCTTTATATAGTGAAACGCTTGAAGTTACACAATGTATTATATTTTTATTCTTCAACATATTGCTTAACTTTCCTCTTATTTCTTCAACCACGTTAGAATAATAGCGAACTTAACTTAATAAGAAATATTATAAGTATGTTTAATTTTAACAAATTATGGAAATAAATCGAGCAAGAATCCTTTTAATAATAGGTGGCCTTTTCATAATTGCTTCATTAGCATATCCCTTCTACGGTGAACCAAGATTGTTATATCTCGATGATATAATAGGAAATTATGTATTCGTAATACTTCTAATAGGCTTCCTTTGTATGATCTCGCCCATGATACTTGAAATTTCCTTTATCAAAAAAAGCGGAAAAATAGGCAATTTTCTTCTTTATTTCACTTTTTCAGTAATCTTAGCCACCTTTGCTGTTAGAGTTTTTTCACCAGTTCCTATATATTCGATATTTTCCATTCTTAAAAGCGGTTTCTTCGTTTACATCATAGGAGTTTTACTTGTTTTCCTTTCTTCTTCGTTGTTATTGAGAGATTGATTAACAAAATTATTATTTTTCCTAAATATTTCCTTCGTAAATAAAAGGGAAAGAAGTAATAAAAAGAATAAAGAAGAAGTGATGTAAAAGATTAGCTCATAAGCAAAACGTGAAGGTATGTTAATCGCAATAGGACCATATTTAATGGAATCTTGGAATTGACTCATTATAGTCCCTGCAATAGCTGGCCCCCATGCAGAACCAAGATTTCTGAAAACTGTATTTAAACCTGTAGCTATTCCTAAATTCTTTCTATCTACTGAAAATATAACTATGTTTATCAATGAGACGTTGAGTAAGGTTGAACCTATAGCTGTGAACACAAGAGTTGAAATTAAACTTGGGATGCTGATAAAAGCAGAATATGAAAGTAGTAGAAGACCGATTGCAGATATACTAGAACCAATAAGCGACATTAATTTCGCGCCTAGTTTGAAGAGATTTCTACCAGCTACAGGTGCAACTATTAATTGCACTATAGCATTTGGCGTCATGAATAATCCTGTATCTAATATGCCCAGAGCATATCCATAAGGTTGGGGCATTTGAAATATATATGTTATTGCTTGGGACATCAATTGGAAAACAAATCCAGCTAAAAATATCCCAAAATTAGCTATTAGAATGTTTTTGTTCGATAACAAATAAGTAGGGATAATTGGATTACTTGTTCTCCTTTCATGCAATGCGAAAATGATTAAAAATGATAAAGAGATAAGGAAAAGAACTATGACTTCGAAATTGCTCCAGCCTAAATTTGGAGCTTCTGAAACTCCAATAATTCCTGCCATGAGTATGATCGAAAGGAAAATTGCGCCTAGCCAATCTATTTTTTGAGGATTCCTGTATCTACTTTCCCTAATAAATATAAAGGCAACAATATCTAGTGCTATGATGAAAGGAATAACTGTGTGATAAGTAGCTTGCCAACCATAATATTGACTTATGTAAGCTCCTAATGGCAATGATATGAGAACACCAACACCAAACATAGCACTAATTATACCCTGTACTTGAGGAATCATTCTCGGAGGAAATTCTTCTCTTACTATAGAGAAAGCCAATGGCATCATTGCTCCTCCAATTCCTTGTATCGCTCTTGAAATTAGGAGAATTGTAAAATTATTTGCAAAGCCTGTAGATATTGCACCTAAAGTATATATCAACATTGCAATCATGAGTATTTTCTTTTTTCCATATACGTCACCAAGTTTTCCAAAAATTGCAGCAGAAACAGTTGAAAAAGCTAGAAACAATGATAATATCCAAGCCACTTCTGCTTCGGTAACTCCAAATTCTTTTTGAATAGTTGGAAGAGAAGGTATTAACATTGCTTCAGTATACATTACTAAAAGAGGAATTGATGCAAGAATTATAGCTGTCCTATAAGCGTATTTGAGATCGTAAATTTCGTTATCTTGAGTGAAATTCATTGAAGATAATTACTTCCAAACCTTCTTAAAAATCGTTTTTTTTCGATTTAAGAAAATAATTAAAATTTTTGATATGTGTTAATTGAAATTAAACTATTCTACTTTATAGTATATTCTTCTATTGGTTTTTCCCTTATTTTCCATTTTAAGCAAAACTATTTTCCCGATTTCTTTAAGCCTTGATACATGGCATCCTCCATCCGCTTGTATATCGATACCTTCTATTTCAACTATTCTTAATGTATCGATATTTGGAGGTTGTGCTTCGGCTAATTTGACTAAGCCGGGAATCTTAAGAGCTTCTTCTCTTTTTAGGAAGTATATCTTAATTTGTGCATCTTTTTCGATTAGGCGATTAGCTTCTTCTATCACTGATTCTATTAAGGCTCTATCAAAACTTTCCAAACTGAAATCAATCCTAGATTTATCGAAATCTATTTGATTTCCAGTAATTTTCGCTCCTAACTTGTTATAGAAAATAGCACTCAACAAATGTGCTGCAGTATGCATGCGCATAAGCATTCTTCTCCTTTCCCAGTCTATGATACCATGAACCAAATCGTTAAATTGCAGACCTTTTTCATTCAAAACATGAATTATTCTATTACCTTCTTTTAAAACTTCAAGTACTTGATATTTCTTCTCATCTTTTATAAGATAGCCAGTATCATGAGCAACGCCACCGCTACGTGGATAGAAAGCGGTTTTATCTAATTCAACCTTATTTTCTTCAACGAAAATTACTTTAGCATCGAATTCTCTTATGCTGCAATCTTTTAAGTAAAGCGCCTCGCTCATAAATAGTTATCATTTTGCGAGTTTAAATTTTCAAAACATAAAGTCCTATATTTTCATCAAATACCCTTTGACCAATGTTTGTCGTTTCTTCAATTACTAATTCGATAAAAGGATTAACTCTTCCTTTGATTAAATGTCCACCTAATGTAGTCATATCTTTTCTAGAAAGAACAACATGAACATGAACAAATGGCTCACCATCTTTCAAAGATACATTTCCTTGCAAGCCAATTACTTCAAATTGTTCATTGTACTCTTTCTCTTCATACTTTTTTGTTTCATGATTGAAATAAGCAATTATGCATGATCAAAACCTCCTATTCCTTGTAAAAAAGCTGTTTTAACATTGTTCGTTTTACAAATTTCTACAATCTTATCATGTAAGATATCGCCCTTATTCAATTTGAATAACCTAGCCATATAAGCAAGAAATATTTAAAATATTTTAAACTATTCTTGTGATTTAAATAACCATTTTTCGCTCCAATCCCTAATGTCTTTCACTACAATTGTTAGCTCTCTTCCTTTTTCTGTTAAAGAATATATTTTTCTCTTCTTTTTCTCTTCTACTTTAACTAATTCTTCTTTGCACAATTCTCTTAGTGCTTTAGATAATGTCCTTGAACTTATGCCCTTCATGGACCACAGCAATTCATTAAAACTCTTTGAACCACTTAGCAATCTATCTATTATAACCAATCTCCATGGCTTTCCCAATATTTTCCAAGCCTTTGTTATTGGACACTCAGACACAATCTATTTAGGAAATAAACAGATAAATTTAAATACTTTACTTAGTAAATTTATGAAGTAAAGTATGGACTTGAATATTTTGTTGGATCCTGTAAGAAATCCATTGTTGCTTGGCATTGCAGCAATAATCATAAGAGTATTCGTAGGTGCTTTGATGATAATACACGGTTATCCAAAGTTATTCGGTCCTTCTAGAAAAATGATGAGAGATAACATGAAGCAATTAGGAATTCCAGGATTCCTCTTCGATATTGCGGGGCTTCTCGAATTCATAGGAGGAATTGCTTTAATTTTTGGTTTCTTAACAAGGATTGCTGCTTTGCTTTTTGCTATAGAAATGATAGGAACAACAATCATATACATAACAAAGCTATACAATGTGCCTATACCTAGAGGCTACATAGAACCAATGTTCAAGGCTACGAAAGGATACATTGGAGGTTGGGAATTGGATACAGTAATTCTAGCAGCATCCATTGCAATATTGATAATAGGTCCAGGAATTTTCTCAATCGATTACATAATTTTCTAAATTTTTTAATTTCTTTTTTCCGGTCTCCCACTCATCGATCCCAACTGGGTACTCATGGGAGAGATCCTGCCTTCACTATTATTTATTTTAAAACTTCTACTTTTTATTGTTTTTGATTAATTAATCATGTGGAAATTGAAGGAAATATCATCGATGTATTTGAAGAAAAGATATTTACTGGAAGGATAGAAGTTGAAAGAAATAGAATTAAAAAGATAACTAAGATAAATAAAGAATTAAAAGAATTCATAACCCCTGGCTTTGTAGATGCTCATATTCATATCGAAAGTAGCTTGCTTTGTCCTAGCAGATTTGCAGAAGTTGTAGTACCTCACGGAACTATAGCAACAGTATCTGATCCTCATGAAATTGCTAACGTACTAGGAATTGAAGGAATAAAATATATGATAGAAGATGCGAAAGAAGTACCTTTGAAGATTTTTTATACAGCACCTTCTTGTGTTCCAGCAACGGCATTTGAAACTAATGGTGCAGAATTAGATGCAATAGCTTTGGAAGAAATATTCAAACTAGAGAGAATAGTTGCGTTGGGCGAAGTGATGGATTTTGAAGCCGTCATAAATCGTGATAAATATATCATGGATAAAATTCAGCTAGCAAAAAAATTAGGAAAGAAAATTGATGGTCATGCGCCTTTACTCAGAGGAGAAAATTTAGTAAAATATGTTTCTGCAGGAATTGAAACAGATCATGAATCAGTATATTACGAGGAAGCTCTTGAAAAAGCGAAGTTAGGAATGAAAATAATGATAAGAGAAGGATCTACAGCTAAAAATATGAATGAGCTAATAAGATTAGCCAAAGAAGATTATGAATGTTTTTTTGTTGGCGATGACGTAATCGTGACTGATCTTATAAAAGGGCATTTAGATTTGCTTTTGAAGAAAGCTGTTGAACTAGGATTGGATGAAATAAAAGCTTTAAAATGTGTAACTAAGAATCCTGTTTTGCATTATAATCTTCCTGTGGGTTTATTAAGAGAAGGAGATATAGCTGACTTTTTGGTATTAAATGATTTAAAGAATTTTAAAGTAGAAAAAGTCTTCATTGAAGGCGAATTGGTTGCGAAGAGTGATGAATGCTTATTCAAGACAAAACCTAAGATAACAGGAAATACAATAAAAGCAGAATTGCTAAAAGAAGATAGGTTAAAAATAAATGCAAAAGGTAAAGAAGCTTTAGTCAATGTTATTGGTGTAATAGAAGATCAAATCATAACTAAACACCTAACAGAAAAGATGGAAATAAATAATGGAGAGATTAAGCCTGATGTGAGCAAGGATATTCTCAAAATAGTTGTCGTTGAAAGATATGGATATGGAAACATAAGCTTGGGATTTATAAAAGGCTTTGGGTTGAAAAATTGTGCTATTGCATCATCGATTGCTCATGATTCACATAATATAATAGCTGTAGGAGATCGAGACGATTTAATATGTAAAGCAGTTAACATGCTAATTTTAAGAGGAGGTGGTTTATCATATTCAAGCGACGAAGAAGTAGATGTATTAGAATTACCTATTGCCGGCCTTATGAGTGCTGAAGAACCAGCACGTGTTTCAATGAAGCTAGAAAAATTGCATGAAAAGTTATACAAGAAAGGCAGCAAATTAAGAAATCCTTACATAACCTTATCTTTTATGAGTTTGCTTGTAATACCTGAGCTAAAAATAGGTGATAAAGGGCTTTTTGACGTTAATAACAAAAAATTTATTCCTCTAGTTAAAGAGGTCCGTAATAATTAAAACTTTTTATTTTTAATTTTAAATTAAAATAATCTTATTATGAAATTGAAATATCTAATTCTTTATTCTATTTTAATTCGTGAAGCTTTTTCTTTTTGGACAGGGCATCCATATGATTTTGAAATGTTCGCTAGAGTAGGTGAGCAATTAGCTAGAGGAGAGCCTCTTTATGTTTTCATATATCCTTATGAAGACATAAGCTTTTGGCCTCATGGCTATGTAGGATATGCATATCCTCCCCTTTTCGCATATTACTGCATGATTTCATACCTAATTTATAAATTTATTGGTTTAAATTTGCCTTTTTTATACTATTTTTTATTAAAGCAACCTATGATAATAGGAGATGTAGCATGCGGATATCTTATTTATAAAATAAATGTCAAATTTTTTAATAATAGTACAAAGCCTTTAGTCGCATGGCTTTTTAATCCTATAACGATCATATTTTCAAGCATATGGGGTATTCCTCATGCATTGGCTATATCATTTGTTTTGTTATATTTACTAAAGTACGAATTAAAATATAGCTTTATACTTATATTTTTAGCATTTTTAATTATAGGCTTACCTTTTATATATATAATTTCACTAACCATATTATTTTTGAATAATAAAAAGCATATCATGACTAGCCTTTTTATTTTTTTATTCATAGGAATTGTTTTTCCGCTCGTAACACTAATCCCATTTAAGCTTCAGGATCAAATAGGGAATATTTATTTAGCTGTCGTCGATGTCCTTTTTAAAAAATCGCTAGGCCAATTTAACGCATATATGATTTTTAATTATTTGTATTACCTCAATCCATATATTTTTTCTGATTTATTAATACTAGCTTCAAACACTCTGCCTTATATTTGGTTACCAATACTGATAATTTCTTTAGCATTATTGCGCCACTCCATTAAAAAAATCAATTATATTTCAATAGCAAATATTTTCCTACTCACGACATTGATTTTCCTAATATTTAGGGAAACAGTAAATGAGCAATATATACTGTATTTTATATCAATGTACTTAGCTTCTTATAAATTTATAGAGAATGATTCATTGAAAAAATTATTCTTGATAATTCAAATTAATACCTTTATGTTTATGTTTATTAATAATCCATTCTTTTTACGATTTATCACACCTTTAAATCAATTCTATTATATGTTTGATATAAGTTTAACTACTACTGAACCATTTAAGTTTGTTAGATTAACTATTATGACAATAGCTGGTACATTAAATACAATTTTATTAATATTTTACTTAAAAAAATTTATAAAATTAATTTATGGCGGTACTGGAGGTGCTGGAGACAAACCTCTTGAATAAATTTGCATAAAAGGTAATATATATGCGATTACTATTATTGCAACAGCTAGAATAACCCAAATTGATATTTTATCTAGAATTGTTGGATCGTTTGAATTGTGCTCAAAAAGCGAACCTGCATCCATCGCCATTCTAGGACCCTTTATGATGGAAAGACCAGCATTGAAAATAAATATGACACCTGATAACCATAGTATTATTCCTCCTATTGCAGCTGTTATTGCTAATGTTATCCAAATTTGAGGAGCTGCTCCACCATAGAGAATATCAGCAGTCCTTCTAGGCATGCCATATAAACCAGCGATGTGAAAAGCCAAGGAAAATATAGACATACCTATAAACCATAGATAAGGATGAACAAAAGCTAATCTTCTAAACATGACTGCTTTATTGAATAATGCAGGAATTATTACATAGCTCGATACCATAAAAGTCAGTGTAACAGCTGTAGCTACAGTTAGATGGAAATGACCAACAATCCAAGTTGTGTTATGAACTAAGGCATTAAGCGTATAGCTTGCATTAATAATTCCTCCTATACCGCCAAATGCAAAAAGTATCATCGAAAATGCTATACCTGCGAAAACACTATCTTTCCATGGAAGATGCTTAATCCAAGAAAATAGACCTTTTCCTCCTTTTTCTCTATAACTCTTCTCCATTGTAGCTAGCAATGTAAATGCAGTTAAGAAGCTTGGTATTGTTACCAAATAAGTTAAAGCGGATTGCATGAATTTATATTGATTTGCAATCCCAGGATCTACGAGTTGATGATGAACACCTACTGGCGTCGAGAAAAGTATGAATAAAATAAATGAGATTTTTGGAAGTCTTTCACTGTATAACTTTGTATTCAATAATTTAGGTATTAGGAAATACCACAAAGTAATAGCAGGCAATAACCAGAAATAAACTAAAGGATGACCGAAATACCAGAAATATGTCCTAGCTTCTAAAACATCTACAGGCATATTAGAAAGCGACATAGGTAAAAGATCCTTTATGATTTCTATCGCTAATCCAGGAGTAGCTTCAAGCCAAATGATTAATGTAGTTAAAACGCCGAAAGTTGCAATAGGTATTGATCCTTTATTCTTCATCCTCCATTTGATGAAAGCTAAGAAAATCGTTGCCGCGAAAACCCAAGTACCTAGTATTAATATCGTTGCACCCAAGTAAAATAAAGGATCAGCTTTCAAAGGAGGATAAAATGTATATAGCACACTAGATGTGCCACTTAATATCGCTAATGTGGTCATTAAAACTCCTATTACAGCTAGTCCTAATGCTAAATTCAATAAAATCTTGTTTAAATTAACATTAAGTTCTCTTGATATTACGAAAGTAGCTATTGCCATTATGAAGAATGCTGTCCAAACTATAGCTAGACTAACACCATGAGCTGTTAAGCTAAGATAATATAAAGAAGGACTTAGTTGAATTGGAGAATATGGCGTTCGTGTTAGTAATTGAAGTAGACCGAACATTCCTCCTATCGCTAGCATGAGGAAGCCAAAAATTATCGATATCTTAGAAAATCTATCTTCTTGCTTAAAGCTTATCTCCATGTTTCTCACCTCTCAATTATTAAATGAGCATACATTGTCTGATGACCATCACCGCAATATTCGTTGCATATAATCAAGAAATCACCTTTAAGATCTTGAGGCACATTCCATGTGAAAGTAGCTGTATAGTATGGTAGTATCATTACGTTAACGTTGGTACCTACGATTTCGAAACCATGCAATACATCTCTACTCAATACTTCAAATATCACTTGCTTTGGATTTTTCAAAATGATTTTTGATGGATCAAAATAGAAACGTTCTGCGACGATTCTAACTTTGTATATTCCAGGTTGGATTTCTTCAATACCTGGCTTAAAAGCTTGTACTGCAGGATAGACTGAGCAAACTGAAGGAGGTTGATAACCAAAATTGGTAGCGTATACTAAAGCCGAAAGGAAGGCTGCAAGTATTGCAATCACCACAATAACAAATGCTAATTCAAATGTGTCCATTAGCTAATTCCACCTCTTGCAATCATTAAAAAGTAAACAGCAAGCCATGTTGCGATTAATATTGATGCATATATTAATAGAATAGTAATAGTTCCTATTGGTTTAAATTCTGTGCTTTTATCGTTCTTCTTACTAAATTGTTTTACAAAACGCATCATAAAGAATTTTAAAAATTCTAATTTATAAGTTTAGCTATTCATTTGTATAATTCTATATGAAATTTTATGCAAGTTATTACAATTAATTAGTGAAAATTAAAATTGATCTATTCTTCAAGATTTCTCCATTTTCTCCAACTTCCAAACTTAAAATCATATTCAGGACATCCTCTTCTGTAATAGAATTTGTTTTCAATCTCATCTGTATTCACTACAAATTTATAAAATATTTTTTCTAAAAACTCAGCATCTCTAATTAAGTCTTTTGCTTCCTCTTTAAATCTTTTAATGAATAAATCCATATCTTTCTTTTTTTCAAAATATAAAATTATAATCCCTTTTGTAAAAGGTTTAAATAAGCCTTGAAATTTCATATACTTATATGTAGAATTAGGAATTTCTTTAATTATTTTTTTAATTAAAGTAAGAACGGCATTTAAATCTTTAATAACTGAGTAAGGAATTCCTAATTTCCAGCATCTCAAAGAATTCGGATGCTGAATTCCTTGCATATAATGATACCAGCATATCTCACACTTTTTATACCATCCACCTTCTTCTTCCCATTTAGGTAAAATTGCTTCCAATGTGAAAATTTAACTTACAATGCATAAAAGTATTTGATTAAAGGATCAGCTTCTTCAAATTATAAATTTTTATGTCATAACCTTTGTGTTATATATTAAAGTATTGAAGAAAATTAAATGCCTGGTACTTTTATTTTCTTCTTAAATCCTGCTGTTAGTACAGCTGTATAAACGATCCAGATTAAAAGCCAAGAGAATCCTAAAATCTTTGCATCATTGCTCAAACCATACCATATAAATCCTAAGATTATCACACCTATTATGGATGGAATTACTTGAATGATTGTCTTCTTTTTTAAACCGAAGTAGTATAAAACTGCAAAATGCAATAGTATGAAAGCAGATAATGCTCCAAAATTCACTAAGCTAACTAACAAATCTAAAGAAATTGAAATCGCTATAATTGTACTTACCAAGCCACTTATTATCGTTGCAACCCAAGGCGTTCCAAACTTTGGATGGACCTTTGCAACAAGCTTAGGTAGAAATCCATCTCTGCCCATTGCATAAATTACTCTTGCAATAGCTGTCGTAGCTACGAGACCATCTCCTATACCCCATGCTATTGCAGTAGCTATCGTAGTTATAGAAAGTAATAAAGCTCCACCTACAGTAGCAGCAACCTCATAGAAACCAGTGTTAGGGTCTTGAAAATTATAGGTAGGATATGAAATATAAGCTAAATATGTTTGACTAACAAAAAATAGTCCTATTAGAAATACTGATAATACAACAGCTCTTCCAATGTAGCCTGCTTTGCCCCTATGCTCCTCAGCAAGAGTTGTTGCTGCATCGAAACCTAAGTAACTTAGTACAGCAATAGATGCAGCTGTTAATATTGATGTGATTGAAAAGCCTGAAGGATTATAAAAAGGTGCAAGTGTAAAGCTTAAGCCTTTGTTTAAGATATAGTTTAAAGAATAACCTATGAATAAGAATAATGCTACAAGCTCTATTACTAGCAAAACTCGATTTGTTCTTGCAGTAGGTTTTATTCCAAGTAGAGCAATTGTAGTCATAGGAATAAGAAAAACCAAGACCCATACCCAATAAGGAATTGATGGTATAAGACTGTTCATAGCCAAAGCTGATACAACGTATACCAATCCAGGTACAAGGAAGTAATCTAAAAGAATAAGGATACCTGCAACGAAGCCAAATATTGGATTTACCGCTCTCTGGGCATAATTATAAACTGAACCAGCTAAAGGAAATTCTCTTACCATTAGGAAATATGCATAAGCTGTGGGCATCATTCCTAACATACCTAGAAGATAAGCTAATGAAGGCATACCCTCACTTACTGAGGCTACGATACCATAAATCCCCCACGGAGCAATAGGTACCATGAAAACCAAGCTATATATCAAGACATCTATCCAATTTATTTCTCTCCTAAGCTCTTGCTTATATCCAAACTTGGATAATTCTTCTGTCATAGCATCACCTCGAAGGATAATTTCTTAATTTAATTCTCACTTCTTCATTTTTTATTACATCAATTGGGAAGAAAGCTGTAATTATCCAGTTTGGAACATCTACTACTTCACTAACTTTTAAATCCATTGCAACGCTTGCAAGCATATAAGCTTCTACTGGGGACATATATTCAGAAAGTATGTTTATTATTCCTTTTGTAGCTTGCTTGACCGCAGTCCAAAGGTCTGGCGCAATAGCAGGAAAAGCTATGTATTCTTTGAATGTTAGCTCCCTCATATTGTTACATTTCAAAATTGGTTGAGTAAGACCTATATTCTTATGTAACTTCACTATTAATTTTAAAGTCGTAGGAGCTTCAATTGCTGTACCACACACTTCGCCATCTCCTTGTGCCAAATGAGTATCTCCTAGAGATAAAAGAGCACCCGGAACAAATACTGGTAAATATAATCTTGAACCAACAGTTAATTGCTTTATATCCATATTCCCTCCATTTTCTCGTGGAGGAACCGTGCTCCACTTTCCTTTGTAAGGAAGAGCTGTTCCAATAACTCCAGTAAACGGTTTATTCGGTATTTCTATTTCTAAATCGCCAAATTTTGCATAAGAAACGTTGTTGTAAACTTTCCAAATTTTCAATGCTGGGCCGCTTAATTCAATTGGCGCAGTATAACTTTCTTGTGCTAATAATCCGAAGCCGGGAATGACAGCAGTCCAGCCCCATCCTTTATCCTTAAATTCAAGAAATTCGATCTCTAATGCATCGCCTGGTTCAGCACCTTCTATTGCTATGGGTCCAGTTAATGGATGAATTCTAGAAAAATCTAATTTCGTTACATCTTCAGCGCTAGAGGTAACATTTATTTGATTGTCAGATGCTTCTTTTGTTTCTAGTTCTATTTCATCTCCACTTCTAACGTTCAATATTGGTTTTAGCGAATTATCCCATTTATTATGGGTTATTGCATGGATTGTATGGAGCATGTTAAAAATATCAGATTACATAAATTAAATTTTTTGCTAATGTGTTGAGAAATTAGAATTAAAAAAATTAAAATTTTAATGAGATAAAAATTTTTATCTAATATTCGTATATATTAATTAAAAAGCTATTAGTTGAATGTATCTTTGTAATAGAGAAGCCAAAAACTTTCTGGATAAAATATTTCTTGCGAGCCATTATGTTTACCAAATATGTAGCATCTAAGCTTTTTTCATTGTATTAGCATAGTTAGAATCTATACCAGTAACTATTGCTCCACCATATTGATTTATATAAAAAAATGAGAGAGTTCAAACAGCTGTTACATTTTCATAATATTCAAGTATATAAAGATTGTTCGAAAAATAAAGTAAGGCGAATTTTATAACCTTTCTTTATAAATTGAGGCAACATCGATAATTTTTGAAAATTTTATTTCATGTTTCCCTTCAAATGATTTTATATGCTTAATCAATTTATCTAAAAGTTCCATTGTATGGCCTCTTCCTATAACTTCTGGATGAAAAGTATACGTTATAACTCCTTCTTTTTGATGCTTAATCATATAATCAAAATTCAAGCTCCAATTATCGAAAACATCGTTAACTGAATATAAACCTTGAAGTATAAAATTTGGATATCTGACAAATTCAAAATGAGGGTAATCATCAAGACTCCAATGTACAGGAATTTCTATTAACTTAGATAAAGGTCCTTTTTTAACCGAACCATTCTCTTCGACTTTTAAATACAAAGGAGGCCTATAAGGCTCGAAATCTTTAGCCATAAGGCTCGAATCATAGATGAAGTCAAACTCTTCAAGTATAGATAATGTATGTTCAGTTAAAGCCCAAGAAGGAGATCTATATCCATGAGGTTTTAAATTTAAAAACTTCTTCATAACTTCGATTCCTTTTACGATGATTTCTTTTTCTTTTTCCTTGTCATTCAAAGATTCAGGTGGTTCATGTAAGTATCCATGATGAGCAATTTCATGCTTTTCATCCTTAATCATACCAACTTCTTCTTGGAAGTGCTCAATTGTATGTCCAGGAATGAAAAATGTGGCTTCTATATTATATTGTTTAAGCAACTTCAATATTCTTCTAACTCCTACAGCTGCGAATTCTCCTCTTGATAAGTTTGTATAATTTGTCATTTTTCTATAAATCCACGGAGAATAAGCATCGAAATCAAAAGTCAAGCAAACATAGTACATAATTAAAATTTCTAAATTTAACTTATATTTTCAAACTTTGCTAATAATCCCAGCTTTATTATTTAGAACACCAATAACGACAGGAACTATTTCAACGCTATTAATTTTAGAAGCTAATACTATATCATCAAAATAACCACTATTTATGACTTCTTTTCCTGTTCTACTCTTTGAGAAAGCTGAAACAACATCAATTTTAACTGAATTATAAAGATGCAAAGCAATTAGTTCTTCATCTTCCAATTGAAGTTCTGAAGCATGTTGAATTAACTCATGAATGATCAAGCCTGCACAAAAATAATCTTCCAAAGCTAACTTTTCTAATTTATATCCTGCACAAACCATGTTTATCTTCTTGAAATTATTTATGAAAAGAAAGTTCGCAATGCTTTTAGCGTTCAAAGTTGATGCAATTAGCATGTTCTTAAAATTCTTTTGAGAGAACCTTTTTACAATAATTGAGCCTGCATTGCTTCTTATTGCAATTGAATCAATACCTTTTTCAAGGAAGGATCTATAATGCTTAATAATTTCATTAGGAGAATTATCGAAATCTGCTTCTTTTGGCTTAGAATAGCCTACTTTAGCAAACAAGGGTATGCCATTATTTCTTGAAAAATTAAGAGCTTCATTGAAATCTTCGAAAGCATAAACATATTTAAATCCTAGATTTAATGCGGTAACTACTAATGTTGAAAATCTTAATACATCAATTAAAATTAAAGCATCATATTCCTGATCTTGTTCCCGAAACCATGTTATTGAGATTTTCATATCTTATCAATCCACTTATTCATGTGTTCTTTAATGACTCTTGCGCAATTTTTCCAAGCTATCTTTTCTAAATCTTCATCTGAGAATCCTTTCTTTTTCAAATAGTCTAACACCATAGGAATTTTCGAAGCATTCTCAAGACCTATAGGAGTATTTGCAATACCAAAAAAATCACTACCTATGGCTAATATATCAGAACCGAAACTCTCTTTAACAGCTATGATATGTTTCGAAAGTTCTTCTATGCCTGGATTTTCTCCAATCGTGGATCTTATGAACGTAAATCCTACAATACCTTTCGTTTTTCTTATAGCTTCAAGCATATCATCATCAAGATTTCTCTTGTGATTAGCAATAGCGAAGTAATTTGAATGGCTTGCTATAACTGGCAATTTGCTAATATTTGCAACATCTAAAACTGTATTTTTCCCTGCATGCGAAATATCTAAAATCATGCCTAGCTCATTAGCAAGCTCTACAACTTTTTCTCCTGCTGAAGTTAGACCAAAGTCTTTCTTAGAAGTACATGATGAAGCGAATTTATTGTCATAGTTCCATGTTAATGCGATGGATCTTATTCCTAAAACGAAAAGAATTTCTATATCATCAGGCTTTTTCAAAGAATCTAAACCTTCTAAGCTCATAAGAATCCCAATTTTTGAGCTTTTCTCTAAAAGATCAAAATCTTGTCGCTCTCTTACAAGCAATAAGCTATCATGATATCTTCTTATGAGCTTTCTATAAATTAATGCTTGATCTATAACTTCTTCAAAATTTCCTATGTATGAAATTGTTGATTCTTTTAAAGAAGGATACAGTCTCTTAATTCTTTCAAGTTCGAATTCACTTATCGTATTTATAGCTGGGAATATCGCACCGAATATAAGCTTTACATTTCCTTTTTTATACTTAGGAATATCGCCATGTCTTCCTTTAATATCTTCATCAAAATCCATGAATAAGTTTTTATTCAATTCAGGTTGATAGCTTCCTGTTTTTATCGCGTAAGCTATATCTTGATGAAGGTCAGCTATCTTCATTATGTTTAGTTAAATATCCTTGATGATTTATTTCTTTATAAAGTAGCTTTTCTCTCGATAGAAATTAATCTATCTTTAATTCGATATAATAATCATACGTTCGTATATAATTCTATTTTAAGTTGTTTTGCAAGTTCTTGTGCATCATCCTCAGCATAAGGTGTTACGAGAAGCAATCTCGAAGGTTTTTTTCCTACTTTCTTTTCATAAAAGATCGCTTTTCTATTGAAAAGTGTTACATCTGATTTCCTAACATGAGAAGTTACTTCAATGAGAATTAACTCCTGATCACGTAAAGCAATATCTACTTCGACTACACTTGGATAACCATAAACCAAGCCCTCATCATCATAGCTAGTCCATCTTTCAACTTTGATGTTAAAAGATTTTTCAAGTAAACCTTTTAGACTATTTCTAAAAGCGCTCTCAGCCATTATACCCCATCTTGCTCCCAGAGCATAAATATGTCTTTCAAGACGCAAAAAGTCTTCTCTTAAATTCTTAATTTCCTCCCATAATTTATTATGACTTTCCCATAGCTTATTTTGGTTCTCCCATAGCTTATTATTACTTTCCCACAGCTTGTTCTGGTTTTCCCATAATTTATTATGACTTTCCCATAGCTTATTATGATCCTCCCTCAATTTTCGCTGTTCTTCAATGAGCGCATCTAGTTTCTTAAGTATTTCAGATATTCCCAAATAGCCTGCTACAGCGTAGCGAAATTCAATATCTTTATCTAGCAATTTTAAAAATTCACTTTTTAGATCAATACCCATTATATAATCAATTATACGTTTAACAATTAAATAAATTAAAGATTTACAAAATAGAGTAGCAATGGATGGGTTGCATCTCAATTTTCTTCTAAGAAGTAATTAAAGGTTGCTTGGATTGACATTCAAAAATTACAACGTTTGAATGAAGAATCCTAATTGAATTTGGATACAATAATCATATATTTCACTTAAAATAATAATAATCATGATTAAGAAAATAGCATCAATTGCTGTGGTTGTTTCAAACGGCAAAAAAGCTGCAGAATGGTATAAAGAAAAGTTGGGGTTCGAAATCGTTGAAGATTTTGGGCATTGGATAACTGTAGCTCCTAAAGGTTCTGAAACTGTTCTGCATTTATGTGGAGGCCCGCCCTTGGAACCTGGAAATACTGGCATATTACTAATATGTGATGATGTTTTGAAAACTGTTAAAGAATTGAAAGAAAAAGGTGTTAAAATAACTAAGGAACCAAAAGATGAAGGATGGGGAATTTATGCAATGTTTTCAGATCCTGATGGTAACATATTTTGGTTAATGCAAAGTGAATAAAAAAGAAATCTATTTTTTATTTTAATTCCTTTAATCATACTATTTTTCTTAGTTAGCTTAGAAATAAGTTATGCTAAAGGATTAGATATAAATTACAAAACTTATCAATTTCTAAGTTCTTATGAATATAATATAAATAAGAAGATTGAAAAAACTGGATTAGCCATTGCTTCCTTTAATAAATCTCAAGCTATACCTCCTGTAACTTATGATGAACAAATTGGCATTACTTTCTCAAGAGGTTCTACATTTCTAAAATGGAACATTACAGCAGTTTCCCAAAATGAAAGCTATGGTTATGGACCTGCATAAGCGAATTAGGAATATTCTATGCTGAAGTAAAATTATCATATACGGTCAAGGCTATGTTATATTTTCAAATGAAAATACAAGTGGAAAATTGGATAATGGGCAACATGTCATTTACGTAGCACCTAATGAAACTTTGCATCTAAAGGCAGAAGAAAGCTATTTATTTTTTAACTTTCAAGGTTGGAAAATAGGTATCAGCAAATGCTTACTGACAAATCAATCAATTTGAATATAGAAGGGCCTTTAACGATTTAAGCAGTATTTGGATTTAGCATGATTTTTTATTTAATTATACTTATCTCTGCAATAGGAATTATGGTTATTTTAATTTATTATAAATTTTTAAGAAAATAGAGAACCAATCATGGTAGAATTGTTTAGATGGCAAGAACAGAAGTGTGAATTGAATTTATCAATTAGCGGAATAGAACCCTTCATTGAAATAGAAAAACTAGAAAAAGAAGAAGCTGAACCAAAGCAAATACTATCAGAGAGGTATGGCACTAAAGAGAACAATATCGCTATTGTTCATGGAGCGCAAGAGGGATTATTTTTTGCCTTACTTGCATTGAAGCCTAGAGAGGTTTATATCGCATTGCCTGCTTACCAACCAATGTTTGAACAATCAAAGGAGCTCGGAATAAAAACGCATTTCACCAATAATCCTTATGATTTAAAGAATAAAGTAATAATATTATCGAATCCAAATAATCCTACAGGCGAAATCTATAATGTTCAAGAACTTGTAGAGAACAAAAATTTCCTAATATTAGATGAGATCTTTAAGTATTTTATAAATGAAAAAGATAAACTTATTGAGAACACAATTATTATTTCAAGCACAAGTAAGTTTTTTAACTTTAAAAATAGGAAAGTTGGATGGATAATATGTGAAGAAAGAATTATTGAGAAAATAAAGTATTATAAAGATTTAATTTCTCCAGAACCAATCTTTGATGAAGAATTGATTAATTATGCATATAAAAACTTTAATTTTTTCAAAGAAAGAAATATAATATAGTTAATAAAAATCTTGAAATTATTAATAAATATAATTTGAGTGAATTTAAGATAAAATATAATAAGTTTATGCCTGTAATGATGTTAGAAAGAGAAAATTTTGACTCAATGGATTATTGCTTGAAGTTGCTTAAAGAGAAAGGCGTACTCTTGACACCCATGAGTTATTTTCTAAAAAGAAATGCTATAAGAATGTATTTAGGTTATGAAGATAGTAGAAAAATAGAGGAAGCTATTAGAAGGATGGTTGAGTTCAATAATTTATATTTCAAAACAAAATAAAAAACATGCCTAGTTCTTTCATTACGCTTCTTAAATTGCTAATTAAAACTCGTTATACATTACCTGTGCTGCTATTCTTCTTTGCTATTCTTTTTCTTAATTTATTCTCAAGTTTTCAAAGACATAATACAGAGTTGCCTTTTATACTTAAACTATATTTGTTCACAATCCTCACATTCATAGCAGTGATTTCTTTTTTATTTGGCGAGTTATTGCTATTGAAATCTGATGCAGATTATTTATTGACACTTCCTGTACCTAAAAAGAACTTAGTGTTATCGCTATATACAATCCAGTTCATAGCGTATGCATTCCCAGTAATTTATACAGTAGGAGCTTTTCTGAGCTTAAATGAAATTCACGTAATTGTAGCGATGGTACTTTTAGTATTTCTAATAGTCTCTCTTAGCACAATATCATTTAGTTTATCAAACAAACAAAAGATACCAATTGCGTTATTCATTACAATTTGGATGATGACCGCAATGATCAATTTCCAATACTCGCCACTTTATGTTTTCATAAATGATTCTATACCATCATTAATAATACTGGCATGCTTAACTTTGATAACAACATTCTTAGCAATAAGAACTCTCTACAACACCGAACTAGAATTGGCTAAAAGAAGTTCAAGTATAACATCTTCAGAAGTTAAAAAATTAACGAGCTTCAAAAATCAGCTAGGAAAGAAAGCGATAAGAAAACTTTACTTGACAAACTTCAACTTTAGTGCCAGAATGAATTTAATGGGGATTTCAAAATATACTACTGCTAGAGTGAATTTGAATCTCCTAACTATTGGTGTAGCTGTTTTTAGTGTAGCTTATGCTATATTATTACTAAGATATGTCAGTTTTGGTGGTGAAATAACTAAAGTCATAGTACCAATCTTCTTACATACCTATAGCATTGCATTTGCTTTTTTCATTTCCTCAGGATTACTTGCAAATGAAAGAGTATGGTTAGCCTTCACCTCTTTGGATCCTGCTGAATATTTAAGAGAAGTTTTCATTTCGAGATATTTGGCATTGTTGATTATGTTTTCTCCTTTGATATTAGTGAGCATATTCCTTTACTTCAATGGAATTAGCTTTGCAATCAACTCTGTATTTTGGTTTTTATTCTTCGTTCCTTCATTTAGTATCATAACAAGCTTTGTAATAAGTTACTTAAAACCTGTTCAAATAAGAGAAGAAATATTTACTACTTATCAATTTAGTTTGCAAGACCTTGTAGTAATAATATTCATAATTTTAGGAACGATTTTAGCAAGCATATCTTTTATTACTATTGCGACAATGATAAGTAGTATTATATTTCTATTAGTATTTATATATTTAATTCTAAATAAAGAGATATTACGCGAACTAGCATCTAAAATGACTGAAAGTGGTTTTGTTTAAAAAGTTTAAAAATTCAATTTTTTATTGATTTAAGTTTACTAATTAAGATTGGTAATAGCTTATACAAATCTGCTATAACAAAATAATCTGAATAATTTGCAATGGGTACGTTCTTATCTATATTTATTGCTATGATAGTTTTTGAATCCTTTATTCCCGCTATATGTTGAGGTGCACCTGAAATGCCGATTGCTATATAAAGCTTGGGTTTAATACTTTTTGAAGAAACACCAACCCATGAGTCTTCTGACATCCATTTGAAATCTGCTGCGATTGGTCTTGTTGAAGCTACAGCCCCCTTGAAAATTTCAGCAAGCTCATATGCTAGTTTCAAATCTTCCTTTGATTTAAATCCTCTGCCGACGCCAATAACGATTTCAGCATTCTCTAAATTGTTTTCGTCTTTTTGTTTTTCTTTGATCTCTTTTACTTTAATAATTGATTGAGCGGCAAACTCGTAATTTAATAAAATTGGTGATTTATCTGCTATCTCCCATTCAACTCTTTTGTTTTCTAACGTCATAGAAAAAGATCTTGTTTTATTTATACGAACAGAACATGTAGCAGAGCCCCCAAGAACTTCTCTTTCAATTATAAAGTTATCTTTGTCTAGAGCTATATTTGTTACTTTCGTGAACATTAAAAGACGTTTTAAAGCCGAGAACTGTGCAAGTATATCTACATGATTCCTGTTATGCAAAGTAGTAACTACATTTGCTTGTTCTTTTTCAAATATCTCCTTTAATAACAATGCATGAGAATCATTATTTAAATTATTATTTAAAACATAAATTTTATCAAAACCCTTAAATTTAGATTCTTTTGTTGTTATACCTATTATTTCAGAAGAATTCTCTACAAGAACTTTAGAATTTTTTAGTGTTTGTTCTAGATTATTTGGATTTAAAGAGAAAATTATTGTTTTCATGGAATAAAATCTTTTAAAATATCTACAATTCTATCTGCTATCTCATTTATATCACCTTCGATTATAATTCTTTTTCTCTCAACTTGCTTAACTAAGATTTCGAAATCGATATTTTGTTTTGAATCAATAGGATCTTCTATTCGATGTTTATATAAAGGCTTTGTTTTGGCTTGAAGTATTTGTCTTACTGTAGCTTTTCTCGGCTGATTCATCTCTCCAGTTACGCTTATGAAACAAGGCAAGTTACATTCTACAACTTCTGTTCTATCTTCTAGATCTCTTTCCACTATGACGGAATTGTTTTCTATAACGATCCTCCTAGCAAATGTAATTACAGGAATGTTTAATAAAGTAGCCAAGCGGGATGCGAATTGATAAGATGACATGTCGCTAGATGTTTCGCTTGCAAAATAAATGTCGAAATTACCTAACTTTTTTATCATAGCACATAAAGCTTCTGTTATTTCAAGAGTTGTTGAATTGATGAGCCTTTCGTCAATTAATAAATGAGCTTCATCAGCACCCATCGCTAAACATTCACGAGCTAGTTTTTCAATTTCTTGCGTTCTTTTATCGATAGGACCCCATGTTAGAGCTAAGAAAACAAACACCTTTGCACCTATCTTCTCCTTAATCCTTATCGCTTCTTCAAGAGCAACTTTATCGAAATCGCCTATCGTTAAAGGAATCTTTTCTATAAGAACGCGATTATTTTCGATTTTTAAGAAACTTAAGTCTAAAGAGGGTTTGACAAAAACAGCAATATTCATAAAAAATTATTTTACCACCAGCCTTGCTTTGTATAGGGAATCAAGAATAGAGCTGTAGTTATGACTTGTAATTTAAACCATGTATTATAAAGCCTTTCTACTAGTTCAGGATCTTCAATTTTTTTAGCAATGAAGCCTTTTAATACTACCGTTATAGGATATATACAAGTTACCATGTATCTCATAGGTATATGCGGAACAGTTTGAACATTGTCAGCTTTTCCTTTTTGCTCATAAGTATGTCTTAAGCCGATTAGATAATGGTAATTTATGAAATTTTCATCTAAGGGTCTAAAACATATATCCAATAGCCATTGTGCTAATCTATCAACAGTATTATTGACATATTCTGTTATCGTAGTTTCACCCTTCTTATCTTTGAAGTAATATAATAGATAATCTCTTGATCCAAAGTAATTCACTATTGCATTCAGTATATCTTTCATGTTTTCCTTGATTATTTCTCCTATTATTTTCCTGTTTTCCTCATCTTCCTTACTCCATAATGCAGAATCCAGGAGAAGTGAAAATTCTTCTTTAGTCATTGGAGCTTTTGGCACTTCAGGTTTTCCATAAATGTAGCCTTCGATCTTCTCTTTATATAGTTCTGCCATATAATAAAATATAAAGAAGTAATATATAAATCTAAAAAAATTTACTTTATTATTTATTTACTATAACAACCTGGGTCGCATAAACAAGAGGAACGCCGATGATGGTTACGATATAGATAGCTTTTCTTTGGAATTCTATGATTTCTTTACTAATTTTTCCATCATAACGTTTTGTTAAATATTCGAAATTTAAAGCTCCTTTGTAAACTAAAGTAACCTTTTGTCCAGCTTTAAGCTCAAAGCCGGTTGAATTTTCTAATATATTCAGTATTTCTTTATATGTTGCATTTACTACAGGAGTTATTGTACCGTTTGGCAATACCTGGAATATTTCAAACATGAATCTAGGTATCATTTGTTGAGGCTGAATTGGTAAAATTGAAGATATACCTCTAATGAAAATAAGCTTCAAGTAAATTGTTTCATTGCTCACATTTTGAACCGTGATATTAAACCCGTCTTGGCTTATTGTTACGTTGAGTATTTCTAATTTATGAAATCTATAAAGCTTTACAAGTTCATTGAAAATCTTGCTTTCCTTTAGACTTAATTTTATCTTGTGCTTAAATACATCCTCAACATTCTTATTCTGAAGTATCTCATTTACATCGCTAACAATATAGGCTTTTGCAAAAGGTACAAGCATAAAAGTTGCGTTCGCTTCGCCATTAATTAAAACTCGAGGTATTAGATCGATCAAAACTCCTTGAGTAGAATTCGTCAAATTCAAAGGAGGTTCAATTCTAACAAGTAGCTCATTTGAAGGAAGTTTTGCTGTATAATTTTGACCTTCATAAGTCACTTGAGCTGAAGCGTTTGTAAATCTAATTAAATTATAGTTGCCTTGAGGTAATTTTGCAACACTTATTACTTGTGTCAGATTAACAAGACCCATAAGCTCTATTTCACTTGATTGATTCAAAGAAATCCAAGCGTCTGTTTCTAATTTATGAATCAAGACGTTGCCATATTTCAAATAAATTGCTGTAATGTTTGGAAATGTTAATGGCGGATCGGTAATAAACAATACAAAGTTATAGTTTGCAGCCTGAATCGGTGTCGTTTGAGTAATTGGAGAACTTGTAGTTTGCGTACTTGTCGGTGTTACTGCTCCTTTTGGTAGCATTTGAATATATGTATATGCTAGAAGAGATGCTATGATTACTACAACTACAACACCTATTAGTACTTCTCTTTTCATATGCTTTCTTAGCTCAGTTTTTTAAATAATGCTAGACTTTTTTACGCAAAAATATAAGCATTTGAACAGTTTTTTGAAAAAGCTTATAAAAGCTTGAACGGAACAATTAAAGAAAATTATCCACAGAAGGTGAAAGATTTCTTAAGGTAAGACTATGAAACAGATGAAGAACACACTGGTGAAGCTTTAGAACTGGTAGAAAAATACGTTAAACTTCCTCAGAGATTGCAAATAACAGTCATTGTAAACTGAAGAGAAGTTGGAACAAAGCAAACAGGATGCGCACTATATGGGGCTAGATGGGGAGAATGTTATGAAAACATTATAACGAAAATTATTCTTCTGTCGCAATATATGTACAGAAGAGTTCTCAAATATGGTAAAGGAAGTTAAAAAAGGACTGGATGGAATAGAATAAACGAATTGATCATAGAAGGTAACTATTATAAAGGAAGAATATGTATAGCAAAAATGATATCAATGAGTTTAAATTCTATGTTAAATTTAATGAAAGTGCGAATATTGATATTTTTAATGAACTAACTTAGTTTTTAATTTTTAGATAAATTCGATAAAATTTTCTTTAGTTACATGTGTTTCTAAAACTTTTATTACCGTTAGTTCAAATGGATCTTTATCAATTATGATAAAATCAGCATGTTTTCATGATATATCTAATCCTAACTTTGTGAATCCATAGCAGTAATTAAAGTGTAAAACTCTTCCTAGTTTTATAAATCACTTTTTTAACCATTCTTTCCTGTATTTACATAAAAATTCTTCTTTTTGAATACAACAGCAAGAGAGATATCCACCTCTTCTTAATAATCAATGAGCATCATGAGCTTCTAGCCAAACGCGTATCATACTTCATGCTGTAGTACGTATTTAATACTTATTATATTCTCTGTAGCTAACAGATGAGCGAAATGCAGTGTTGAATCAGCTGAAATGCATACTTCCAAAATCGGAAACTTTTAAACTTTAATCGAATATTTTTGCCATCAGAAGCATATCATGGTAGCGCCAGTCAACTCCAAAATATGCATCTTTTAAAATGCCTTCCACAACAAAACCCATCTTCATGTAGAGGTGAACTGCCCTCGTGTTATCTTTTACGACCTCAAGAAAAACTCTATGCAACCCTTTCCTTCTTGCCAGTTCGAGCGCGAAGGTCATCATTTGTGTCCCCAATCCCTTATTCAGGTAATCCTGATGCAGGTAAATGATGAGTTCCCCTATTCCTTTTAGTCTTGGCAAAGTAGATACAAAGATCTGTAGATGCCCCACAACCTTCTCATGATCAAGAGCAAGAACTATTATATCTCGACCGAGCCCAGAAAGAAATCTTTCTATTCGTGTTCTATCATAAGGCGGGAGACCGTAAATGAGGACCTCTTCCGAAAGAGATTTATAAAAATCAGTCAATCTATCAATATCATCACTCATAGCCTCTCTTAACAAGATACGTCTTACGTCTTTCAACTCAACTTCTTTCACAGTCATGCTATAGATCGTTAGCGATAATTCGATATATAACTTTGCAGTAAACTGGAATCCATATTTTTAAATTTTTTATTTTCATATTATGGAATTGGCTGTTCACATATATTAATATGACAAAAATTTATGTCGCAAACAGGTTGAACTTAAGAGGAATGATAAAACCACACATCAGGTTAAATGATTTATCTATTATACAACGCATGATTACGTCCTCAAAAGTCTAAATAATCATCTAATCATTATAATAAATGATGTTAAATAAAAAGAATACAAGAAAGAAAACTATATATATAAGTATTCCAATTATTGCTCTGATTTTATTAGTATGGATAGTAGTACCCCAATATTTTACAAATGATAGGAATAATCTTTCAAATGATACAGAAGTTAATTTGCCATCATTAAACCTTCATCTTGTTTTTTATAGGTATGGTAATGTATCTTCGAACATTTTGGCATGGCTTTCTATGATAGGTGTTAATACTATTGATTTATCAAAAGCTACTCTTAAAGAAAATTCAGTTGTAATAATGGATGCTTCATCAATTTCAAAAGGATTACCGAACAATCTTGGCTTATTATTTTCAAAGTTCCAAAACGTTAAGAAAACGCTCATAATAGTTATACAAAATAGAGCTTCAAAGGAAGATAAATTTTACGCTCAGGCTACAGTACTTAAGATACTTGGTTCGAAGAATATAGTTCCTTTACTTCCATTAGATCCAGAAGGAGAGAAAATAGTATGTAGTGCGAGCGGAAAATGTTATCAACCAATACATCCAGCGGTCTATAATGCAGATGCGATAGCCTTTTCTACTACACCAAATTTGTTCGTAGTAATAGAGAAATTAAACAAGGTTAATTTCGCTGATGTATTTGTAAAATTGTTGGAATGGTCAAATGTGGTTAGCGCTAAGGATATGGCTCCGTATTTTGTAGGACATAAAAGTATAACTTATGGTCCTACAAACATGAATTACATCGGATCTATAGGTTGGATCTCTTCTAATACCTATGGCCAAGTTTGTAATGAAATTACAGGAATAGAAGAAGTAAAAGTAGATTATTGGCATAGAACCTTTACTGCTGCAAACAGTATAACCTATGACATATTCTATGCATATACTCAACATTCCGCTAAAGGATACATAACTTCCTGTAACGGTAATACAATTTATCATTACCCTAAGAGATTTAGAACAACAACTGATTGGCAAACTTCAATCTATCCAGGGCAAGTCGTTGATACTTGGGGACCAAAGAATGTTGTAACATCTATAACGATAACTTATTCACTAACTGCAGGAATTACAGCAGGCGTTTCTTCTTCTGGAGTAACAGTAGAAATATCTTCACAAGCAGGTTATTCAGTCACAATACCTTCGGGTCCTTCATTTACTACAATTGATTATTCAGATCCTGCAAGCGGATTAATTGATACAGGAACAGTTGTGAATGAAGGAAGCTTCGTTGCCGACAATCTAAGTAACATATTGTTTACCACAGAACCCAGCTCTTTCGCTTACCTAGATCCAACAAAACCAGGAGGGTTTGAACCAATGATAGTAAATCAATATTTTTGGGTTGAAATAGTTAATACAACTGATCCTAACAGTATAGGTAATGAAAATGGAGTCGTAGATACAGCATCAATAAGTTTTTCTGTTTCTCTATATTCTGATAAGGTTTCAGCTAATAACCCTACACCGCACTAGTATTCCAACTAATTAATATTAAAATTAGGATGAAAATATTAAAGAACCCAAGGAATTCTAGCATACGCTTAGTATTATATCTATATTCGAGGAAAGGAGGAATTTTATCAATTATTATCTTTACTCCAAAAGAAAGTTATACTAGGAAAGGAATACGTTTTCTAAAAACAAGTATAACACTAGCCAAAGAAATAGAAGAGCTAACACTAAAATACATTTAAGTAGATGATTGCTACAGCTATGCTTATAATAATAGGATAGCTTCTCCATAATCAGAATTATTCGTGGATAGATTCCTACATGCAAACCCTTTCTAACCATAACTGGCAAATACTTTGCAATAATTATCATTATGGAAATGGCGATTGCAGCCTCCAATTTGTTAGGAAGAAATTCGATTCCAGTTTTGAACCAGGTTTCAATACTACCATACATGGTAAAGTTGTACAGGCTGTAATAGCAGTTCCCTTTGCTAGTCATTAAGTTTAGTATCAATACATGAAACGTAAAATAAGTATAACTGAATTATACAAAGAAATCAAAAATGATGCTAAAATTAAAATGGATAATTCACCGAAGTGATAGAATGCAATAACTTCTTGTGGCGAATAACAGTAGGACAAAATTGAAGACAAATTCGAAATAAGCTAAAAATTATAAAGAATTAAAGCTAAAATGAAATTAACTAATGTAAATTCTTAGGGTTTAAATCTAAAAAAATTGAGATAATTTTATCTGAATTCATTTTAAGGTTTTAAGAGTTAACCTCGCCCTAAGATAAATCGCTAGATTAACAAATGTTAGGAACAATATAATTCCTTCAATTGAAACTAAAAGATAATATACTGGACCAAGATCATATAAAGGAATAGGAATTCCTGGCCTAGGTTCTCTAATTTCGATTGCAAAAATGCCTGGAAAGAAACCTAAATATAATAGCATAATAACTATGTTGAATAAAACTATCATTCTTATAGGAGAATAAGACTTTTTCATGTAAAAGTATAAAAGAAACCATATGATTAGAAATAAGAAATTATACATTACATTCATTACGATGGAGAGAGAAAATATTTCTAAAATTAATAATGGATTTGATAATAATAAACCAAAACATAAAAATGATATATCCCAAAGGGCTATTATTACAATTAAGATATATGATATAAGAGATTCTTTAAAGAAATAAATTAAAAATAAAAATAAGAAGTTTACAAATGGAATAAATAAAAATAGAAAACTCACATATAAATTTATAAAAATAAAAGGAGAGAAATAAGAATCTGAAACTAAAGGTGTTCTCGGTTTATTAATAACAATAAATAACATAGCAATAAATAAAATAATTAAAAAGAAAAAAGAATTTAATAAAATAAAATTGTGTTTATTGAAACTATTTTTAAATATAATTCTGGCAAATAATATAAAAGTTAAAAGAATAGCAATTACGAATATAATTGAGTTAATATATAATGATAAAAATTGATCTGGAAAATTCAATCTATAAATATTTTCTATACTTAAAATAAAGTAAGTCGAAATTAAAGAAAGAAAAATTATTAATGAAATTGAAAAATATAATTTTATTTTATTGTTTCTAATAGTAATGTAAGACAAATTCAATAGAGAAAAGAAGGGCCAAACTAAATAAACATATAATACTTCATCAAATTGCCATAATATTTCAAAATATTTAAAGATATCAGCATGACCAAAACTCCAAATAGACCATAAAAATAATGAATAGAAAAATAATACAAAATAAAAGTAGATTATGAAACAGTTAACATCCTTGTCTTGAAGAAGATTTATATTGCTCATACTTTATATTAAAAAATTAAATTTTTTATGGATGAGACCATACTCTTGATTCCCATTCTATTACATAATACATTTTATTTTCTCCATAAGGATTATCCATCCAAACAAATATGCAAACTCTACCGTTCAAATCTAAAGAAATCTTAGAAATTTTATCTGAATTCATTTTAAAGCTTTAAGAGTTAACTTTCCTTTGATATATACCATTAGATTAACGAACAGTAAGAATGATATAATTATGCCAATAAACCTTGAAAGATTGTACACCGAATCAAATTTGTATGTAACCGGTGATGGGGGATGAAAGTCAAGAACACCAATTATAGTGTTCATAAGTAAAAATGAGTATAACAGCATTGTAATTATATTGAATAAAATCACATTTCGTAAAGGAGAATGAAATCCTTTTTTAAAAAAGTAATAAATCCATATAAATAAGAATAAAAATGTAATAGAACCCATAATGATCTGCGAAATTAAATATAGGCTTGTAAATAATATCATAAAAAATAGTAATAATGCATCATAAAATACCAAACCTGTAATTACAACAAATAATATAGTTTGATATTTAAAGAAGCGAATTAAAATTAAAAATAAGAAAGTCAAAAATGGAATAAATAAAAAGAGGGCCCCCTCATATAAATTAAAAAGAAAAGAAGGTAAATAGGAATTATCTAAGTCTAAAGGTGTTCTCGGTTTATTAATAACAATAAATAACATAGCAATAAATAAAATAATTAAAAAGAAAAAAGAATTTAATAAAATAAAATTGTGTTTATTGAAACTATTTTTAAATATAATTCTGGCAAATAATATAAAAGTTAAAAGAATAGCAATTACGAATATAATTGAGTTAATATATAATGATAAAAATTGATCTGGAAAATTCAATCTATAAATATTTTCTATACTTAAAATAAAGTAAGTCGAAATTAAAGAAAGAAAAATTATTAATGAAATTGAAAAATATAATTTTATTTTATTGTTTCTAATAGTAATGTAAGACAAATTCAATAGAGAAAAGAAGGGCCAAACTAAATAAACATATAATACTTCATCAAATTGCCATAATATTTCAAAATATTTAAAGATATCAGCATGACCAAAACTCCAAATAGACCATAAAAATAATGAATAGAAAAATAATACAAAATAAAAGTAGATTATGAAACAGTTAACATCCTTGTCTTGAAGAAGATTTATATTGCTCATACTTTATATTAAAAAATTAAATTTTTTATGGATGAGACCATACTCTTGATTCCCATTCTATTACATAATACATTTTATTTTCTCCATAAGGATTATCCATCCAAACAAATATGAATTCATGTCTTGGAGTATTAGAATTCGGATCTCTGTTCAAGTCAAAAACAGTTACCCCAACCCCTTGGGTATGCCAGCCATAGCCACTAATATAAGGATAGAATGGTCCTAATTTTCTTTCCCATGAAGAATATTGACCGTTATAATTGAAATTCCAAAGAATTACATATTCAATCCTATTATTTTGTCTAAGGGGCCAAGCCCCATCCCACATATAAGCTATTATTATTTCGGGAATATTATTTTTATCCAAATCTGGATTCATTATCACTGAAGCTCCCAAACCTGCTATTTGATCTTGAGCAGTAACAAGCACTTCAGAAGATATCGAACTAAAACTTAAATCAGGATTCATATCCCAACCTATTTTGTATTTAATGTAGAAAGGACCATGGATATAGATTGGACCCCATGTTACAAAAACTATATCTAGTCTATTGTTTCTGTTGAAGTCATATATTGCGATACCTAGATAGTAATTGGGTGGGGCATAAAGGTCAATACTTCTAATGCTACTCCAAGAAGATGCTATTCCATAAATATCCAAATTCCAGCCTACTCTATAATAGATTTTGTCAGGATAGACCCACCAGTTTCTTTCAAGCCATGCAACAAATAAATCAGGTCTTGGATTGCTATCTAGATTTGTTAAAGCTATTGCTAAGCCTGGGGTATCATCACCAATAGAATCAGGTATTAATCTTATTGAACTCCAGCTCGAAGCATAACCATCTTGATCCAAATTCCAGCCTATTTTGTAATAAATCCAGTTTGGACCTGACGGATTGTCTATCCAAGCTACTATAAGATCTGGTCTGGAATTATAGTCAATGTAGCCAATGGTAGCATCAGACTCAGCTGTTTCCCAACCGAACCATATGCTTTCTACATTATAAATTGCAGGATACATCCATCTTGCACCTGCCTTATCGCCCCATTCTATTCGATAACCACTATGCATGATCTGTATTATATCTCCGACAAGGTCTGATTTATTATACAGATCGTCTAATGAAATTACATGGCCCAATTCATGTAAAGCTACTCGTTTAACAGAAGAATAGGTCCAAGGTTCAGGAAGACTATCGTTGAAAACGATATCTGCATCAAATATTATGCCAGTAAACGGTACAACAAAAAGCCAAGTTCTCGCTGCGATCTCCATCGGTTTAGACCCAAGACATGGATCCCAATCCTGACTTGGAATAGGATATTGGACATGCTTCCAACTAATGTGACTATGAAAATCTGGAAAACATATAAAAGGCGACTCTAACCAAGGTTTAGATTCTTCTTCTATTTTAAAAGTAAATCCTATTAAGTTATTCCATTCTCTTACAGCTTCTCTTACAGCGTCGAATTCGCTCTCCCCTGTCATATCATCCGTCCCTATAACGAAATGAAACTTGTATTTAGCATCTTGAAAGTAAATTGGTTGCCACCAAATTACACGATCTCTTAAAATTAGATAGCCGTATGGCTGATCTACCGGCTTATTCGTAGTCATACTCATTACATTATATCCATAATCTATCTTATTTGATAAATTGGTATTATTACTAGTTACGATATCAAGTATTAAATTTGCATAAAATTCTGGTGAATTAAGCAAAATAAAGTAAAAATTGTATGTACCATTTATCCAGCGAGAATCTATCGGATAACTTATTCTATCAAATAATATTCCATAACTATTTGGGGGATAAACTGTTGAATTAATCTCATAAAATATTGAAATTAATAACGTTGTAGCCAATGTTGAATTATTAACATTTACAGCCCCCAATTCAAAATCCATATCATCAAATTCCAAAGGAGTATCATATGGATTATTTAAAACAATCTCTAAACAAATATCTTCTCCTTCATAATATACCGTTCTATTATCACATGTTCTTAAAGTGAAAACCTGATAGTTCAAGGCTGAAGGATTTGTAGTTTTTACAAAGTTTTCATTTAATCCTATTATGAAGCTGCTTGTTAGCAACATTACCATAACCTGCAAAGAGTATAACCTCTTCATAAATAAATAAATAAATAGCTATATAAATTTTTCTTATGAAACATTTTAAAATTGATTCCAACAATTCTCATTTGTCCCTCATTTCTTGAACTTTCTTAACTATTTAATTCGATACCACATAAAATATGTAATTTTACTACATGTCGCGGAATTAATGCTATATTTTACAAAGAGAGACTTAGTTATTGCAGATAAAATAGATCCTCTTAAACCTAAAATTAAAATTCTAAATTTTCTATAATTCTTTTTAATTCATTTAAAAATAATGCGCCATCATATCCATCAATAAATCTATGGTCAAAAGCAAGCGTGAAAAAAGAGAAATTGTGAATAATTAGACCTTCTTGCGTTATCTCCAACTCTTTGAAAATGCTACCTATTGCAAGTATTGCTATTTGCGGATAGTTTATTATTGGGTCAAATTGAATTATATTATATGGTCCCAAATTAGTTATAGTAAAAGTTGAGCCAGTTACATCTTCTAAACTTAACTCATTAGCTTCAGCTTTCTTTTGCAAAGTTTCTAATTCATCGGAAATATTTATGATATCTTTCTTATCTACATCCTTTATTACAGGAGTAACCAAGCCCTGATTTGTTTGAATAGCGATGGCTATATTTATTCTATTATAAATTCTCCATTCACCCTTTACAAACAAAGAATTTAGCTTGCGGCGTCTTTTTAAGGCTTCAGCTACAGCCTTTGTTAAAACAGCAGTCAAAGATATTTTCTTAGAATATTTTTCCTCAAGATTTTTCCTCAAATTTAAAAGCTTATCCATTTTGACCTTGATTGTAAGTCTTGCAGTAGGTATTTCTGCGTTAGCCTTATTCATTTTATCAGCAATTTGCTTTCTAAGCACAGATATTTCTTCTACGTAATATTCTTGCACTTGTTCCAAGTATCTTTTAACATCTTCTACAGTAATTATGCCTCTCGGACCCGTTCCCTTTATTTTACTTAAATCTATTCCCTTTTCTCTAGCAAGTCTTCTGGCCATAGGCATTGCTCTAACTATTTCTCCAACTTCTTTCCTTTCAATTACTTCTTCATGCTTTTCTTCAACTTTAACTTCCTTGTTCTCTATTGCTTTTCTAGCTTTATTATACGTATGAAGGAGAATATTAATAATATTAAAAAGAGAGAAAAACATAAAACGTTTACTTAAGCTTTTTGATTAAGAAAAGCCTAGAAATTAAAACTCTTGTTTACAGTTCTTTTATCTAGATAAAAGCTTCTTAGAACTATTTAAATTAATAAATCTTTTGTGGATTCATATTGAAAAATAATATTTTAACTACTTCAAGAGGTAATTGATCTTTCATTGCTTTCGATATTGTTCTTGCTTCTATTTCTTTTACGTAATCTTCTGTAAACTTCAAAGGTAAGCTTACTAAATTATCAATCATATCCAATATTAAAGGAAGACCTGTAGCAGGATTGAAGAAATCTTTCATAGATACTACTTTCAATAATTCTTCGATGCTCAAGTTTGGATGCTCAATTTCGCACGTAGCTACATCACTATAAGCTTTAACATGAATTCTAGAAAGTTTTTCAAAATGATCAATATTTAAGCCTAGGCTTTCAAAAGGCTCATAGGCTTTTTCTCTTGCATGTTCAAGGATGTTATCCTTTATTTCACCCTTTGAGATTAGCGATGCTACTTCATTGTAAATTTGAATTGAATTCCCAATTCCATTCTTTATCAAATCTCTATAATCAAAGATTGATTGTTTTGGCATCAAGTGAGTTAAAATCATTCGATCTAGCATCTCAACGTAGCGAGGATCGTTATTTTTTAAGAATATCCATGCCCCAATAACCTTTGTTCTAGTTCTTTTCACAATAGCCAATACCTTCTTGCTATCGATTAGCTCATTAGTTAAATCGAAAACGTTTCCTAGCAATTCTTTCATTTTATCGCTGAGCAATCCTTCTTTTTTAAGTCTTAGCAAAGGATATATGAAACCATAAAAGCTACCGTCAATTAAAACATAGTCTACATCATTCAATATTTCTTTAGCGATTTTCCTTTCCAAATAGCTTAAAATTAAGCTTAAGCGATAAGAAACTGTTGCATCTGAGAATTTTTGCTTTTCCTTTATTGAATAAGTTTTGAATTTCTCTTCTCTTTTATTATTCTTTAAAATCAGTGTTCCTGCGCTTAAAACGGCTACTTTCATGCCTAGCCTATTGCTTATGCTCATTGATCTACTACCATCTACTGCAGCTATCGCTAAATCCTTCTCTAAAAACTCAAATTTATTAATACAAGATTTTAATTCTTCTGGTAAGCTTTTCAGCCTTTCATAGATTTCGATAGCTCTTTTCAAAATTGAATCTGAATCTTTTTCAGCTCTTTCATAAAACTGAGCTTGTAAATCGAGAGGTAATTGATACCAAGTAACTTCTTCTATTTCAAATGTCATATGTAATTAGCAAAGGTACAGGGCTTGGATTCATGACTCCAGCAAAATAAAATCTTCCATCTTCTAAAGTTAGGAGATAGTCTGCAGTAATTCCATATGGTTCAAGCCAATCCCGTGCTCCTCCTTGACTTGAAGCATCTAAAGGATGCAAACGACCATAAAAGTTGGTATTGAGATTTCTTCTAACTGCTGCATTTATTCCTATTTCACCTGCTATTCCTTGTGCTATTAAAGTAAGGTTAAGCTTATGCTTTCTTCCCAATGCAGCCAAATTTTTAATTTCCTCTGTAACTTTCTTTTGAATTCCATCAGGATTGAAAGGGCAATATTGAGGAGCTTCATCGATTATTAAAGCCAAGTATAGATCTATTCCTTTTAACATCATGTTATGCAATTGTGATGATAACGTTAAAAAGAAGCTCAATTTGATCTTCGATGAGAAACCTGACATGTCTATTACAACTAGCTTATTTTGTTCGATTAAATCGAATATAGATGTAAGCTCAATATTACCCATTAAATGCTTTATTTGCTCAGGAGTTACTTTACTTAATGCTCTTCTAAAAGCTCTTTCATAAGCAGTCCTGAACCTATTATCTACTTCAAATTCTCTAAGATGATTCTCTAAGACTATTTTTAATTGATATTCATCTTTACCTTTTATTCTTTCATGCCATCTAGAAACGAAATCTTCTATAGCAGATTCTAGATTTTTATTGTCATAGAAATTATCAGTCAAATCAGCAAAGTAATCAAAAATTGCTTGACTATCCATCTTAATTTGAGAAATCTTGATTACATTATCCTTAAAATAAGGAACGTAATCAACACCGCTCCAATCTAAAACTAAAACTTTATATTTGTTTTTAAGATAGAAAGGTATCAGAACTTTCCTCGTAAACCAAGATTTACCTGTTCCTGTAGTACCGAAAATTCCTACATGATATGGTATATAAAATGCATCTGCAGGCACTTTCCAATTTCTATGTCCTTCTAAATATGCATCTAAATAAGAAAGTTCTTTGCATGAGTTTTTTATTAATTCGCATGGATTCTCGTTTTCTTCAAATAAATAAACAGAAGATCTAGGTTGTATTATATACCTATTCGGTACCAGCTTTTCTTCACTCCTAAATGAACCGATGGGGATTATTTCAAAAGAATAAATTTCTCTTGAGCTAGATGGTTCGCCACCTACTTTTGCATAGGCTATATCAGGTCTATATCTTGAAGGATTTAACAATTCGTTCTTGCCTGAACCTTTCCTTAAAATTCCAATTATTTTATTAATAGGATTCTCTTCTGAACCATTGTAGATAAGCACTATAGCTTCTCTTTCTATTATATCTTCAAATCCATGCATAAGGATTACTCTAGCTCTAGTTTCACTACTATCATCAGCAATAATTCCAATTTTTTTCACATGGTAAAATAATTATTAAATTTTTTAAATATTTGTTTACTTAATTGAAGTAAAGTTTAATCTTTTTTGAAGAATGAAGCAAAATATTCGAGAAGACTTTTAATTTAATTGAAATAAAAATAATTTAGCTTGAAACATGCGAGATTAAAACTTAGTTCAAGGCTATACGATATATTATTAAATAATCAATTCTTAATATGATGAAATCTAGGAAGGATTTCGACGTAATAATAGTTGGAGCAGGTATAGCTGGAGCTTCTTTGTTATTCATTTTATCACGTTTTTCAAATGTCAGAAACATTGGCTTGTTAGAAAAAGAAAAAGATATAGCTAAAGGCAATTCGTATTTTGAATATAATAGTAAAACGTTACATGAAGGTTTTGCTGAAACAAATTATAGCTTTGCTAAAATGAAAAGAATGAAGTTCGCTTCCTCAATGGTTAAGAATTATTTAGTTAAAAGATTTGGATTCATTCCTAACTTTCATGAGTTTAAAGGAAGCGTAGCTTATCATTTGCCTTTCTTCGTTATTGCTATCGAAAACGAAATTGATTTTTTAGAGAAGAAATTTGAACAAATAAAAATGCTATTTCCTGATGTAGAGCTCATTTCAAAAAAAGAACTTGAAATAATGGAGCCGAAAATAATCGAAGGTAGAAAAGAAGAGATAGTTGCACTATACAAGAAAAATGGAGTGGCTATAAATTTTGGAAGTTTGGCTAAATATCTAATAAATGATTCACTTAATGAAAATATACCAATTTATTTAGATAATGAAGTTAGAGATATAAAAATAATAGATGATAAGATTATAGTCAAAACAAATAAAGAAGAATTCTCATGTAATTTTTTAATTTTTACAGCTTCTTCAAATAGTTATTATTTTGCAAAAAAGATGGGATTTCTAAATGAATATGGTCTTATTCATGTTAGAGGAAATTACTACAGATATCCTTTAGTATTGAGGAGCAAAGTATATAGAGTACAGACAGAGAAAATACCTTTCGTTGAAGTACATGCAGATCCAAATCCTTTCATAGCTGAACCAATTTTAGAGCTTGGACCTACAGCTGAGTTATGTTTTTCTAAAGAATTGCTAAAAGATTTCGATTTGGAATATTTTATTGAAGATTTCCTTTCAAATTACCGTTTGATGAATTCTTTAGTAAATTTACTTAAAGAAAGCGAGATAAGAAGATTCATGTTTAAAAACCTTTTTACAAATTACCTTTGCTTGGCAAGAAGTTCTTTGCTGAAGAAGTGAGAAAAATCATTCCAAAATTGAAGCATGAGCATTTAGTATTTAAAAAAGGAGGTATAAGACCGCAGCTCATCGATATTAAAAATAAGAAAATGCTCCTTGGAGAAAGAAATTTCTATTTTGGAAAGTTAGTTTTTTGCATTACACCTTCTCCAGGCGCAAGTGCTTCATTGCTCAATGCATATGAGATAAGTAGTTATGTTTGTAAAGAGCTAGGTAAAAAATTCTATGAAGATGAATTCATAAATTATTTTAAAATTGAAAAAGAATACATCAAGTTAAGGTAGCATAAAATTCTTTTTTAGCATAGAATTCCTCAGACAAGTATGCTCTTTCACCATTTATGACAAGCTCTTTAGGAAGCTTCCTTGAATTATATCGAGAAGCCATTGAATAACCGTATGCTCCTGCACAAAGAATGGCTAAGACATCTCCTTCTTTTACTTTAGGTAGTTTCCTTTTCACTGCAAATATATCTCCAGTCTCACAAAGGTTACCTACAACACTGACCTCTTCAAGCTCACCTTCAACGTTATTACAATTTATAATCTCATGATAAGAATTGTACAAGACTGGTCTGATCAAATGATTAAACCCGCTATTTACACCTACAATAACATGGCCATATCTTTTCTTAACTTCTGTAACTTTTACTAGCAATACACCTGCATCAGCAACGATATATCTTCCAGGTTCAAATGAAACAGCATTTGTATCGATATCTTTCAAAATCTCAAAGATGTTGCTAGCATAATATTCTAAAGGGAATTCGTTTTGGTCTTCCTTATATTTAACTCCAGGCCCGCCTCCTAAATCGAGAAAATCAAGATCGATTCCAAATTTTGACTTAATTTCTTTTGCTTTATTAACTAAGATCTTAACAGTTTCTAAAAATTCATCAACTTCTTCCTTTCTTGACCAGTTAGAACCAACGTGTTCGTGCAATCCTTTAATATCGAATCCTAAATTTATTGCTAATCTAATTACAGAATCTAGTTCATCAATAGGTATTGAGAATTTTATAGGATGACCATGCGCTTCAATACCTGCAGTTATTGTTTTCCAACTGTGACCAACACCTTTTATTCCAGGATCTATTCGAAAAGAAATTTCGTTTTTCATATCTAATTCCTTCATTTTCAAAAGACAGGAAAGAGAGTCGACGTTTATTCTTATTTTGAAAGGTTTTACTTGTAATAAATCGTCATAGCTTAAACTTGAACCTGTAAATAAAATCTTATTTTCTTCAAAGCCTAAACTAATAGCAAGCAAAACTTCTTCAGGCGAAACCGCATCTATCCAACAACCTTTTTCTTTGAGTATTTTAAGCAAGTATGTATTAGAATTGGCTTTCATTGAATAATGAACTCTAACTTCTCTATCAGCATATTTTTTAAGCATATTATAAAATCTTTGATAGTTCTCTAGAACCCTTTTTGCATTATACACGTATATCGGCGTTCCAAAGCGATTAGCTAAATTAACTGCAGAATAATTTGCAATGTATAATTCATTGTTTTTAATTTCCAAATGTCCTTTAATCTCCCACCACATCTAAATATGCTTCTCCCTTCAAGACATATGTTACAGGACCCTTCATGATCACGCCTTCATCTGTAATTTTAATGAATAAACTTCCTCCTGGTAACTTAACTTCTACTTCCTTATCTGTATACCCATAATAATTCGCTATGAAAGCTGTTGCACATGCGCCTGAACCACATGCCAAAGTCATGCCTGCACCCCTTTCCCAAACGTATAATTTTATCTTTTTCATATCTTCGATATAGGCGAATTCAACATTAGTTCTATTAGGGAATTCTTTATGATTTTCTATGAAGAAACCATAATCCAATGTATATTGCTTTAATTTATCCTTTTCATTGCTGAATATAATAAAATGAGGATTGCCAATCGAAGCCTTTACGCCTTTGAATTTCTTAGTGCCAATTTCTATTTCAGCTTCTCCGATTATCTCAACTTTTCCCATATTAACACTTACCATGTTTCCTTCAACAAAGGTTTTAACAATACGAGAACCGACTTCGATTTCTGCCTCGCTTCCTGCATAGTCTTTATCGAGCAAATATTTAGCGAACATCCTAATTCCGTTTCCGCACATTTCAGCTTCGCTTCCATCTGGATTGAATATTCGCATTTTATATTTTGCTAGTTTACCTTTATTGAGTACTAAGATTCCATCAGAACCTATGCCGAAATTCTTATCAGAAAGTACGACTGCGATTTCTCTATAGTAATCTTCTAACTTTGAATCTAAATCTTCAATAATTATGTAACTATTTCCCAATGCATGCATTTTCGTTACTTGAATTTTCATAGCTTTTCTTTTATAATCTCAGAAGCTAATTTAATATACTCATCGTTTGCAACCAAAGCGAATCTGATAAACCTATTGGCTTCTTCATCTTCATTTAAAGCCAAATATTTTCCTGGCGTAGCGTTAATTCCGATTTTATTTTTCTCATCTAAACTAAGCAATCTTTTTGCAAAACTAATGGAATCATTGACTTTAGCCCAAATATATATCGTGGCTTCAGAATAACATTTTATTCCCTTGCTTTCTAAAGCTTCTTTAAGCATAGTTCTTCTTCTTGAATAAACCTTTCTCATATACTCAACATGGCTATCATTTTTGAACGCATAAATCGCAGCTTCTTGCAACACATTAGCTATTCCTGAATCGATTTGAGTTTTTAATGCTGTAAAATATTTTATTATCTCTTCACCTCCAACGACGAAACCGACTCTTAAGCCAGTAGCGTTATTTCTTTTGGACAATGAATGAAATGCGACAAGATTGCTCCAGTCATTTGAAGCTTCAAGTATTGAAGGTGGTGATTCATTTTCATAAATATCGATGTATGCTTCATCAGAAGCGACTAACACATTATGTTTTCTTGAAATTGCTACCAATTCAGCATAGAAATCTCTTCTTGCAATAACGGTTGTTGGATTATTTGGATAATTTATCCACATTATCTTTGGCTTATATTTTTTCATCAAATCTTCTATCTCATTCAAATCAGGCAAGAAGTGATTTTCCTCTCTAATTTGATAATAGATTGGTATACCGTTTGCAAATATGGTTCCAGATTTATAAGGAGGATAACCTATTGAAGGTATCAATACACGATCTCCTTGATTAAGAAAAGCTAACGGAAAATGAAATATTGCTTCTTTTGAACCGCTCGTTACGATGATTTGTTTTTTATAATCGACATCTAATTTGAATCTCCTTTTTAGCCATTCAGCAATAGTATATTTGAGTTCTTCGCGACCGTCATAAGGAGGATAACCGCTTTTAACATGCTTTTCAGCACCTTTCTTTAAACCTTCTAAAATACCTTCATACATAGGATCGCTAGGATCGCCAACACCGAGATCTATTATTCGATATCCTTTTTTTAAGAAATCTTGTTTGATCTTATCAACTTCAGCAAAACTGTAACTGAGGAATTGTTTTAATGTATCGCTAGGCTCGATCATATCATATTCTTATATTTCAATAATTCTGCAATCAAGATAGCTCCACCTGCTCCTCCTCTTATAGTGTTATTTCCTAGAACTAAAAACTTATAATCTAGCACATTGCATTTTCTGATTCTTCCTACTACTGAAGCCATGCCGTTAGCTAAATTTCTATCAAGCCTTGGTTGCGGCCTATCTTCTTCTTTTAGTATTATGATGGGCTTTACATGTGAAGGAAGTTGATATTTTTTCAAAGGATCGAAATCATCTAAACAACCGATGAATTCATCCATGCTTGGCTTATTTTCTAGTTCAACAGATACAGATTCCATATGGCCATCACTTACGAATACTCTATTACAAGTTGCGCTAACAGATATGTTCGCAAAATTTATTCTTCCATTTTCTACTTTTCCTAGTATTTTCAAAGTTTCGTTCTCTATTTTATCTTCTTCTAGAGGAATGTAAGGGATTATATTATCGATAATGTCTAAAGATGCGACTCCTGGATAACCTGCACCGCTTAGAGCTTGCATAGTTGTTACGATTACTTTTCTAATTTTGAACTTTTCATGAAGAGGTTTCAAAACTAGACAAAGATGAGTAGTTGAGCAATTGGGATGGGTAACTATAAATCCTTTGAAACCTCTTCTCCTTTTTTGTACTTCAATTAGCTGCAAGCTCTCAGGATTCACTTCAGGGATTAGCAAAGGAACATCTTCATCCATTCTATGATTTCTAGCATTACTTATCACAACATAGCCTTCCTTTGCGAACTCTTCTTCAATAGGCCCTGCAACGCTTGCATCTAATGCTGAGAATACTATTTTACAATCAAGATTTGGTTTACATTCTTTTACTACTTTACCTTTAACTTCATGAGGAATTTCTCCTCCTAGCTTCCATCTATGCTTCATTACTTCCTCATACGTTTTACCTGCAGACTTTTCTGAGGCAGCCAATTCTGTAATCTCGAACCAAGGATGATTTGACAGTAGTTTTATGTATCTTTGACCGACAATTCCTGTTGCCCCTAAAATACCTACAGGTATCCTATTCATTTTCGAAAAACACCTCGTGCAATTCTCTAACACATAAATCAGCCAATTCTTGATTTACCACAAAGCTTATGTTTATCTTTGAAGAACCTGCAGATATCATTTCAATATTTATTCCTTTTTCACCTAGAACTGAGAAAGCCCTTCCTGCAATGTTCGGTTCTTGATTTATTTCTTTACCTACTAATGAAATCGATGCTCTTGAAGTATATAATTCAACATCAGCAATTTCCTTGAGATCTTTAATCAAATCTTCAACATCGTATTTATCTTCAAAAGTTAATGATACGTTTACTTCAGAAGTCGATATTAGATCAACAGATATCTTATGTTTATTGAATACCTCAAATATTTTGTATAGATAACCATATGCTAAGAACATTTTAGGAGTATGTATATTGATAACATTGATATTTTTCTTTGATACAATCGCAATAACCTTTCTTTTTCTTTCAACGTTTGCAACAATATAAGTTCCTTTATTAGAAGGATTGAAAGAATTCAAAATTCTAATAGGTATGCTTTTCCTCTTTGCAGGCAAAAGAGTCTTAGGATGCAATACTTTCGCCCCGAAATATGCTAATTCATAAGCTTCTTCATAAGTTAACGCATCTATGACTCTTGCATTAGGACAAACTTTAGGATCAGCCGTCATAACTCCATCAACATCTGTCCATATTTGAACTTCCTCAGCATTGACAGCCGCACCGATTATCGTAGCGGTATAATCACTACCTCCACGACCTAGCGTTGTTATCCTTCCTTTTAGATCTTTGCCTATGAAACCAGTTATTACAGGAATGCAATTCCTTAAGTTTGATAAGTTTTTATTAATAATTTCATAAGATTGCTCGAGTACTTCAGCATTTCCAAAATTTGAATCTGTAATTAATCCTATGTCATAAGCATTGAATTGTTTTGCATTCATTCCAGTATCATTGAGATATTCAGCTATTATTTTAGAAGAAATTCTTTCGCCGAAAGACATGACTAAATCCAAAATCTTTGCATTAAGCTCTTTTAGATAGCTTATTCCTTTTAATACAACTTCTAATTCTTTGAACTCTTCTTTTACAATATCAAAGCTTATCCCTAATTCATCCATAACTTTAAGATGCCTATTAACAATCCAATCTAGATTAACATCTCCTTTTAATGCATTGTATGCTAAATTTATTAGATGATCGGTTACACCGTTAAAAGCTGAAACTACTATGATTGGATTTCTATGAATATTTTCGCTTGCAATTTTAGCTAGATTCTTTATTCTTTCTGCACTACCTACTGAGGTGCCTCCGAATTTCATCACAATCATTTCAAATCAACTCGCTGAAGACATCAATGAAATTATAAAAACCCTTCTTATTTATGATCCATTTCGCAGCTAGTAATGCGCCAAGAGCAAAACCTTTTCTATTTTTTGCTTCATGTTTTAGCTCTATGTTATCGAATTCGCTATCGAAGCCTACTACATGAAGACCAAAAACATGACCTGCTCTTATGCTTGCTACGTGCAATTCTTCAGGTTCTATTCTTCTGTTTATCACTTCAGCTAAAATCTTCTTTTTTCTCTCGATTTTGCTTAGTAATATGTTAGCAATTTGAAGGGCAGTTCCAGAAGGGGAATCTATTTTCTTATTATGATGGATCTCATAAACATAAACATCATACCATTTAGCTTTGTTAAACAATTCCGCAGCCTTGTTAATCATTGCGAAGAATAAGTTCACACCTATTGAGAAGTTGGGACTATATATGAAACCTATCTCATTTTCTTCAACTATCTTTTTAACGATGTTTATCTTATCATACCAACCCGTAGTGCCCATTACAATGTTACGTTTCAACTTAGCAAGCTTCTCAACATTGCTTACGACAGCATCAGCTCTCGAAAAATCCAATGCTACATCGACATTTTTAAGAGCTTCATGCGTAATTTCTCTATGCGTTGCCTCAGGATCTGTTGGATCTATGATTGAAACAACGTTTATTTTATTTTCTTTCGCAACTTCATGAATCGCTCTGCCCATTTTTCCATAACCTATTATTGCAATATTCATTTCAGTTTGAAGTAATCTTGGTATTGTGAAAGGATTTTTTTGAGCTTTTCTAAATTATGAGGTTGCATATTGCAAAGTGGTAATCTGCATGGACCAGCTTTCATACCTGCAAGGTTCATCATGGTTTTAATTGGTATCGGATTTGTTTCGATAAAAGCAGCTTTGAAAAGAGGAAGTAAGCGATAATGCAATTCTTTCGCTCTTTGAAAATCTCCTTTCAATGCAGATTCGACCATTTCAACCAAAGGTTTTGGAAGTATATTACTGATAACGGATATCACGCCCTTACCTCCTAAAGCCATTATTGGAAGGGTAAGGTTATCATCACCGCTTAAAACAACTAATCTACTACCTAAAGCTTCAATAATATCCATAACTTGTGCGATGTTTCCTGAAGCTTCTTTAACAGCTACGATATTGTCAAACTGAGATAATCTAACTAAGGTCTGCACCTCAATGTTTACCCCTGTCCTTCCAGGAATGTTATAGATAATGATTGGTATATTAACTGATTCGCTAATTGCTTTGAAATGTAAATACAAGCCCTCTTGAGTAGGTTTATTGTAATACGGCGCAACAACAAGTAAGCCATCAGCTCCGAGATCTTGGGCTTCTTTTGATAGATGAATAGCTTCTTCTGTTGAATTAGTACCAGTGCCCACAATCACAGGTATTTTTCCATTTGCTTCATCGATTACTGTTTTTATTATCAGTTTCCTTTCTTCTTCTCTGATTGTAGGAGACTCTCCAGTAGTTCCTAAAGGAACCAATCCATGGATTCCGTTTTCTATTTGGAATCTTACATTTTCTCTTAAAGCTTCTAAATCAAGAGAAAGGTCTTGCCTAAAAGGCGTTACTAATGCTGTTAGTACACCAACAAATCTACTATTTCTTTCCCCATTGAAAAGATGGTTTATTTTTTAAGTATTTAAATCTTTCGTTTTTTATTATAGGAATCAAGAAGGTCTTTCCATTAATCATGAATTATTAAATTACAGTAGCATTATCTAAACTTTAAGTAATTCAATATTTTAAAAGAGAAAATGTGGATAATCACCTCCAAAAATTTTATTTTTGATATTCTAATATTGAATGTAAGCTATATATTACTAGATGGATGGGCCAGTTGAAGTGAAGATACTTTTAAAAAGATATGATTGTAAAGTCATGGAACATCTTCAAGACGAGAAATTGGTGATTTCAAAGATTATTGTAAGAGATAAATTTTCTGATCATTTGATAAACGGTCAAATAAGCTCTGAGATGGAAGAAAAATTAAAGGAAAGCGGTATAAAAACGATCAAAATGCCAGATAAGGGAACATGGGTAAGGACTACAAGTTGCTCTGCTTGCAAGTTCTTAGGAAGCACAGATGCAATAATATTGAGTGCAACACCCTTATCAAGATATGAAATTGTTTATAGATTAATAGTCCCCCCTCTAGGTTATTTAAAGCAAATATTAAAAGGATTGGGAGACTTAGGTTTACAGCCAAAAATAATTGAACTAAAAAGATTAACGCCAACTAACAAGAGATCAGAAGAAGAGCTCACCGAGAGACAACTTCAAGCATTAATTCTTGCATACAAGAAAGGTTATTTTGATGATGATAGAAAAATTACCCTTACTGGGCTGGCTAAAATTCTTGGAATTTCTCCTTCTTCTGCTCAAGAATTAATGAAAAGGGCTATGAAAAAAGTTGTGAAAGCATATTTAAAGCATTTTGAAGAAAATCCATAAAATATTTAAATATTGTTTTCGATATCGAAATCGATATGTGGCATCATTTATGGTTAAGAAGAAGAATTGGAAGAGAAGGAACTCTTAAATTCATAATACTATGGTTATTAAGTGAACAGCCAAGAAATGGCGTAGAAATTATAAATGAAATTGAAAAATTGAGCTGGGGATGGTGGAGACCTTCGCCAGGTTCAGTATATCCAACTTTAGCAAGTTTAACGAATGAAGGTTTAATAGTCAAAAGACAGGATGGAAGATATCAAATAACCGAAAAAGGAATTGAAGAAATTGAAGATATATTTCCTATAAGAAAAGCAAGAAAAATTGAAGATATATTGAATGAAATAGAGGGTTATATACAATACTTGGAAGAAGTTGGAAAAGATAAATTGATTAATTACAAAGAAAAAATTGAATCGTTAAAATTAAGAATTGAAAAGTTGATTTAAAATGGAAGTAATAATTAAAGCTATAAATTTGACTAAAAAGTTTGGCTCTTTAGTCGCTGTAAATCATATTAATTTTGAAGTTTATAAAGGTGAAATATTTGGATTCCTAGGACCCAACGGTGCTGGAAAAACAACGACTGTAAATATGTTAACAACCATTTTGAAACCAACAGAAGGTACTGCGACGATAAATGGTTACGATATAGTTAAAGATGCAGTAAAAGTTAGACAAACAATTGGAGTTGTCCATCAAGAATTTACAGCTGATGAGGATTTAACAGGATATGAAAACATGATGCTTGCCGCTGCTCTTTATGGAATACCGAAAAATGTAGCAAAGCAAAGAGTCGAAGAATTGTTGAAAATGGTAGAACTAACAAATGCAAAAGATAGAAAAGTTGAAACATATTCAGGAGGGATGAGAAGAAGGCTTGAAGTAGCTATGGGTCTGATAAACAGGCCAGCGGTATTATTCTTGGATGAACCTACACTAGGTTTGGATGTTCAAACGAGAACTGCGATTTGGTCTTACATATTGAAATTAAAAGAAGAATATAACATGACAATTTTCATGACTACCCATTACTTAGAAGAAGCAGATGCATATTGCGATAGAATTGCAATCATAGATAAAGGAAGGATACTGAAGATAGGGGCTCCTTCTGAACTTAAGGAAAGCTTAGGTGGCGGCGTCATAGCAATACAAATAGCCAGTAATGTTGATGAGGCTGTAAAAGTAATTTCTCAACTTGATGGAGTTTTAGATATTAAGAGTGATAAAGAGAAAATTAGGATAAAGGCTAAAAACATAAATAATTTAACGCCTGAACTTTTAAGAAGTTTATTTGAAAAAGGGATAAAAGTAACTAAATTAGAAATGAGCGAACCTACCTTGGATGAGGTATATCTTGAACTAACAGGGAGAAGTCTAAGAGATGAACAAGCAAGTTGGGAAGAAATTTTCAGCATGAGAAGAACAATAAGAAGAGCTAGAGCCTAGATTTATTAAAATCTTTCATTCTTTATTCTTAAAATTTATATCGATATAATCATAAGAATTAAAGTTAATGAATAACAAGGAAACCAAAGGTATCAAACAAGACTTATCTGAATTTATTTCGGAAGCCTATAGGATTGTCGAAGAAGCCAGTGCAAGAAATATACATCTCCGAATACTAGGCGCTTTGGCTGTATATATTCATATTAAGGATGATCATTACTGCATAGATTTGTTAAACAAAATCGGTAGACTTGATGAAAAAACACTATTCACTGATTTAGATTTAATTGGTTATAGTTGCCAAAGAAAAGAGGTCGCTAAATTGATGGAAAATCTAGGTTACATACCTGACAGAATGATCAATAGTATGTTTGGAAACAAAAGGATGATATTTTATCATCCCAATAATTATTATCATGTTGATATCTTCTATGATAAATTAGAATTTAGCCATGATGTTATATTTGGTTCAGATCCAATAAATGGAAGGCTAAAGCTTGATTATCCAACAATTTCTCTTACTGATTTAGTTTTAGAGAAATTGCAAATTAATAAAATTAATAAAAAGGATCTTGTTGATCTATTACTAATATTTCTTTCTCATGATATAAGCACAAACGATAATGAAAAAGAATTTATCAATGCTTCATATATTGCCGATATTCTTTCAGATGACTGGGGTTTTTGGTATGATGCGACGAATAATCTTAATAATTTAAAGAATTTTGCTACAGAAATTTTTTCGACATATCAAGTAGATGAAAATTATGTGAAAAAGTTCAATGAAAGAATTAATGCGCTTTTAAAAATAATTGAAGAAAGACCAAAGACTAAGAAATGGATAAAAAGATCAAAAGATGGTACTAATAAAATTTGGTATAGAGAAGTAGAAGAAATTATTAGATAGTGATAACTTCTTACTAAAATTTATAAGTTAAAAAATTACTTATATTTAATGGTTTCGGGTGAAACCAGATTTTACGTAAGAAGGTCTTCAGGACTTATAAGAACGATTTCAGGAAGAAGCGCACTAATAGCAAATCTTGTGGGCATGGGAATTTTAGTAAATATATTCTGGGTATATTACGCTTCAGCATTATATCCAAACGCGGATCTACCTTCAACGGTCTTCATAGCAATGGTATTGAACTTGCTTATAGCATATGTATATTGGATGCTAGCTACAGCCATGCCCAGAACGGGAGGAGATTATGTCTATGTTAGTAGAATATTTCACCCTGCTCTAGGTTTCATGGAAAATCTCATGTTTGTAGTAATAATGATAAGTTGGGCAGGACTATTCCCACAATTAATAGCTTCACAAGCTTTACAAATGGTCTTCGCGAACATTTATATGGTTACTAATAATTCCTATTATCTATCAATAGCTCAATGGTTACAAACACCTGATGCACAATTCATAGTAGGTTTCATAATCGTTACAATAGTGATACTTCTCATGCTTCTTCCAGTAAAATGGATATTTAGAATAGTTTTAGCTTTGTTCATAATCCAA
>JAVVGF010000004.1:0-199315 GCA_032249235.1 Thermoproteota archaeon
CCCGCTTTCACGGCCCGTACCCGTCTTAGGCATGGTGGGCCGTTACCCCACCATCTACCTGATAGGCCGTGCTCACATCCTCAGGCGGCGAAGAGCAGTCGGCCCTTCGCCTTTAGGTAAGGAGCTATTCCAAGACTCCTTACCTATCCGGGATTATCCTCCGTTTCCAGAGGTTGTCCCGGACCTGAGGGTAGTTTGAGCACGTTTTACTGAGCCGTACGCCGCGTGGCAGCTGATAACCCCTGCCACGCCGACTTGCATGGCTACCCACCCCGATAGCGGTCAGGTCCGGCAGGATCAACCGGGGTCAGCCGCATATTCTGAGGATGACTTCCCTAGGACCTAACTATTTAGTTAGGTCCTCATTTCTGTTGACTATAGGTGGAGGTTAATACCTCATCCTCAGCGGAATTGCTAAGTCAGTATTAACACCGCCCCTATAGTCAGCACTAATTATTTTAACAAAGGAATATAAAAACTTTAGCTAGATTAAAGCTTATATTAAAATAGGCAATACAGCAATATTGTATAGGGCCGGTGGCTTAGCCTGGTTATAGCGTCCGGCTGATAACCGGAAGGTCATGGGTTCAAATCCCATCCGGCCCATTATATAAATAATTCAATGTTTGAATTAACCCAATTTATCATTTTTTCCAATCCTTTGTCCACATTATGCTCAGGTTTCCAACCTGTTATTTTGTTTATTTTGGAAATGTCTGAAATATAAAGAAGTTGATCAAAAGGTCTCCATGAAGAAAATTTTATCATAGGTTTCTTTCCGGTTTTACTCTCTATTTTATCTAAAAGTTCCAATAGAGAAACAGAATTTTCTAAACCACCGCCTATATTGAAGACATCGCTTTTTGGCTTCATGTTTATTAGAATTTCCATTAACTTCACCAAATCTTTCACGTAAAGTAAATCTCGAACCTGTTTTCCGTTACCGTATATCGTTATTTCTTTTCCTGTAAGAGTTGCAATAACAAACCAAGCAACCCAACCTTGATCTTCGACACCAAATTGCCTTTCACCATATATGCAACTCATGCGCAATACATATGTTCTTAATCCATAAGTATGCGCATAATCTTGCACATATATATCGCCAGTAAGCTTTGAAGAACCATAAGGAGTGTGGGCAGTTAAATCTACTGGAAATTCTTCATTAATTCCTTTTTCATAATAACTAGAGGCAATATAATAGCGCTTTTCGCCTTCTTTCAAAGGAATTTTATTCACATTGTCGCCATAAACTTTGTTTGTTGAGGTGAAAATCAATAAGGAGTCATTTAATCTTGCAAGCTCTAGAATGTTGAATGTTCCTAAAGCATTTATCAAAAAATCTTCTCTTGGATTTTCTATTGAAGTGGTTACGGCTACTTGTGCTGCACAATGAATTATTACGTCTGCTTTAGGTAATCTTTTTAACTCTTCAAAATTTGTTATATCAACTTTGAAAAGCTTGACATTAGGTAATTTTGCGATATAATTCCAGTTATAGTCCTCTCTTATCAGTTCTTTTCTAAGAAGCCTTTTCCTACTCAAATTATCGCAGCCTAATATTTCATAACCTTTTTTAGAAAATTCTTCTACTGCATGTGAACCGACAAAGCCCGCAGCGCCTGTGATCAAAATCGAAACCATAAATAGAATAATAAGAGAAACTTAAAAAAGGTGCAAGGTGTATTTGTAAGCCTCTTTTTGTTTCAACGCCATTCATCTAGTCGGTCGGAGAGCTCATAGGGGGTGCTCATTGCTCGCCCCGACCTTTGTCTTTGCGGGGGATCATGTTTCACCGAGCAATGGCTATACTCAAGCTAGCTACTTCGTTGCCGAAGTAGCATCGCCATCATAGACACCCAGCCATGCTCGTGCCATTTCTGTGGTCTACCAGGCCTTTCGGCCTATGCCTTACGGCATCGCAAACCCCCTAGCGACAGAGGACTTTCCTCAGGCTTGCGCCCGAGAGGCGTTCAATACACCTTGCACCCAATTTATTTTAATTTCATTTTTGATTTAAAATTGATTGTGAAAGTATTCAAAATAGGTTTAGATGATACAGATACGAGTTTTGGTTATTGCACCACTTATGTTGCTACGTTGCTTATTGAAGAGGTAATAAAAAGCGGTTTTGAAATATTAGATTTTCCATACTTGATAAGGCTTAATCCTTACATTCCTTATAAAACTAGAGGAAACGCTTCAGTATCATTTGAAATAAGAGCTGATCATAACTTAATCGAAAAGATTATTTCTAAATTCGAAGAGATAAGTAAAGAATTGAAGGATGAAAGACAAGATAAACCAAATCCTGTTCTAGCAATATGCGAAGAGGAAGTAGATAGATCTCTTAAGAATTTCTATTATAAATCACTCGTTAAAGAAATTAAAACCGAAGAAGCAATCGAATTAGCAAAAAAATTAAACATTAAATACTATGCATTGAGAAGCAAGCGAGGTTTAATAGGTGCATTAGCCGCGATAGGCGCAGATTTGAAAGAATATACGTATGAATTATTATCTTACAGGAACCCTTCTGAAAAAAGTAAGCTGAGAAATTTAAGTTATGAAAAAGTTAAGGCTATGGACGAAATATTCAAAGATTATACTTTTCAAAATTTAGACGAAGAAAAAAGGAGAATATTAATAACGCCTCATGGTAAAGATCCTGTTATAGTAGGAATTAGGGGAAAGGATCCAGATAAACTAATCGAAGCTTATAGATATCTAAATGTAGATGCTGAAAGATGGATAATTTTCAAGACAAACCAAGGAACTGATGTTCATTTAACCCTGGCAAAGCATATTAAAAGTTTTGATAAATATTCAGTAATTTATGAAAAGTGTAAAATTATTGAGGAGCCAAGGATAACAAAAGGAGGTCATGTAATAATCGAAGCAAGTATAGGCAACAAAAAAGCAAAATTACTTGTATACAGAGAGAGTGGTGAAATGAATAGAATTGCAAGACAGCTAAAAGAAGGAGATGAGATAATTATAGGAGGGGGGATAAAAGATGTCGAAAAAGATTTTTTGGTTATAAATTCTGAAAGAATAGAAATATTATCTCTCAAAGCTACCTACATAAAAAAAAGACCTCCATGCCCCAAATGCGGAGTGAGAATGAAAAGCAACGGAATAGGTAAAGGCTTGAAGTGTGAAAATTGTAATGTTAAAATTCCGTTTGAATTTGATCTAGCTATTGAACTAGATAGACCTCTTAAAGAAGGACAGGTTTTCATTCCACCTCCTCGAGCAAGAAGACATTTAACCAAACCTACTGAAAGAGAAAGTTTAGGAATTAATAAACAATTTAGTTTAAAGTACTTTTTCAGTAAATACTTACTTCTTGATCAAAAATCCGTAATTGACCTCTCTTAAAATAGCGAAACCAACTTTTTTTAAACGCGATAATATATTGCCTCTAATTTTTTTGAGACCGCTTATTTCTGAAGGATAACCTATATAATGATAAACCAATGCTTTTTTAGGAAGAAAATTGTAGAGCTTTCTATAAAATTCTAAGGAATACAATTCTTCACCAATAGAAAAAGTAGGAGGGTCGTGAATTACCTTATTAAAATATTCTTTTTCTAAGTCATCTAAAATTTCAAAAGCATCACCTAGAACTATTGGTATTTTTTGTAATTCTTTTGACCAAGGGTTAAATTCTGCAATTTTCAAAACTTCTAGCTCTTTTTCTATCGTGATTAACTTTGCAGGACCCTTCACGTAGGCGTTTATTGCAGTATAACCTAATCCTGTTCCTATATCTAGCACCCTATCCTTCTTTGTAATATTCAAGGCTTCGACTTTTTGTTTCGCATCTTCCCAAGGGTTTATTTCTTTAATCCTATGCATATGAATTCCATTGATCTCTAGTGTAGGAGCCCCTTCTTTAACATTTCTCAGTTTGTAAAATTTATTCTTGAAGAATTTTAAAGGAAAAAACGATCTGTTTATCCAAGCATATAATTCAGTCTCATCTGAACGTGCGTATATTTCCTTGATTTCTTCAATATCACATTCGTAATTCTTAAATCTGAGTTTGTTATCTTCTAAGCGTAGAATTGAAAACGTTTTACCGAGATCTAAGCTAACATAGATTTCTTTCTTTCCTTTGCTTAATTCATTTAATATTAACTCAGCAGTATGAAAAGTGAATATTGGATATATCTTAGGTTTGAAGATGTAAATTCTCACTTTCTCTTAGCATAGGCATCTTTATGCCATGCTTTTTAGCGACTTCTTTTGCTTTTGTATAACCTGCATCAGCATGCCTAATCACCCCTAGGCCTGGGTCTGTAGTTAAGGTTTTGATAGCTCTTTCTCTGGCATGTTCTGATCCATCTAGAACAACGTTTACACCTGCATGAATACTGTAACCGATTCCTACCCCTCCGCCATGATGCAATGCAACCCATGCAGCCCCTGCTACAGCATTAAGTAGAGCATTCAAAATTGGCCAATCTGCTATTGCATCGCTTCCATCAAGCATTCCTTCTGTCTCTCTATAAGGTGAGGCAACGCTGCCTGAATCAAGATGATCTCTTCCGATCCAAATTGGCCCTATTTCGCCCTTTTTAACCATAGAATTTGCTATCTCTGCGAATCTTGCTCTTTCCCCTAAACCAAGCCAACAAACTCTTGCAGGAAGTCCTTGAAACTTAACTTTAGTGCGTGCATTTTCTATCCATCTAACTATTTTCTTGTTATAACCGAATTCAGATAGTACCATATCGTCTAACTTCTGAATATCTTTTACTTCTCCAACTAAAGAAGCCCAGCGAAAAGGCCCTCTCCCTTCAGCAAAAAGAGGCCTAATAAATGCATGTATAAAGCCGGGAAAAGAGAAAGCCTTATCGAAGCCTGCTTCATATGCCATTCTCCTTGCATTATTTCCGTATTCGAAAACTATTGAGCCTGCTTCTTTGAATTTAACCATTGCTTCGACCTGTTTTCTTATACTTTTCAATGCTAACTTTCTATATTCATCAGGATCTCTATTCCTCAATTCTTCAGCTCCCTCAATAGTTAACCCTTCTGGAATGTAGCTCAAAGGATCATGCGCAGGCGTTTGATCCGTTACCACATCTGGCCTTATGCCTCTTTTTGCAAGAGTATCATATACATCTGCAGCATTGCCTAAGAGACCTATAGAAATAGGTTTTCTTCTTGCAAGATATGAATAAACTAAATCGAGAGCTTTTTCGATATCGTCAGTCCATGTGTCAAGAAAACCATACCTCATTCTCCTTTCAATCATCTTCTTATCTATTTCAACTACTAACGCGACACCACCATTCATCGTTATTGCAAGAGGTTGAGCTCCTCCCATTTCTCCTAAACCTGCTGTCAATACAAAACGGCCCTCAAGACTTCCATTGAAATATTGTTCTGTAACAGTAGCGAATGTTTCATATGTTCCTTGTAGTATGCCTTGAGTGCCAATATACATCCAGCTTCCTGCAGTCATTTGACCATACATGGTTAATCCCTTTTTCTCTAATTCTAGAAAATATTGCCAATCAGCCCATTTTGGAACTAGCATTGCATTTGACATTAAGACTTTTGGAGCATGGGTATAAGTTTTGAATACAGCAACAGGTTTGCCACTTTGAATTATAAGGGTTTCGTCTTTTTCCATTGTGAGAAGAGTATCAACGATAGTTTCAAAGCATTCCCAATTTCTCGCAGCCTTTCCTGTACCGCCATAAACAATTAAATTTTTAGGATCTTTTGCAACTTCTTGATCTAAAACATTAAATAGCATGCGTAGTGGTGCTTCGATAAACCAATCTTTGCTATCTACATTCAAATCATAACCTTTTATTGCTTTAACAGTTCTAGTTAAAGGATCGTAATTTCCTTTTTGTATCAAGCGATAAATTGGTCTCTTTTCGTAATCCTTCAGATTCATAATAAAATAAATCACTATGGCTATAATAGCCTTCTAGCAAAGAAATCTATCCTAATTTTATATTTCCTAGGGGCATAATCGTTCACTATCTTCTCTTTTATTACTAAATATTCATAGGAATTCTTTTTGCATGCTTGATCAATTATTTTAAGAGCTTCTCCGAACATATTTTCTTCTTCGCCTATATGATAAAAATGTATAATGCCTCCTTCACTTTTCAAAAGCGGTAATGTTAGGTCTAAGTATTCATAAGCACCGAGTGGTAAAGTCATCAAAACCCTATCAGCTTTTCCCATGAAAGAAGAATATACATCCTTCACATCTGCATTTATGCAAACTATTTTGTTTTGCAATTTATTCAATCTAACGTTTTCTAAAGCATACTTATGAGCAATCTCATTTTTCTCAATACATATTATTTTATCGATATTAGGATTGAATTTTGCAATGGCTATAGCATAGGGTGCAACTCCTGAGAACATATAAATTATAAACTCGCCGGCCTTGGTTGACTTAGCTATATCAATTCTATCCTCTGCGTCTCTTGGGGAGAAATACACCTTTAAAGGATCCAATTTTATTAAATAGCCATACTCTTTATGAACCACTTCTGTGTCAGAACCGAATAATAGCTTGTAATCATATAACCTAAATTCTCCTTTTCTTTGTTCTGATCGCTTAACAACTGCTTTAACTTTTTTATGAATTTTTAAGATGGCATCTACAATTAATTGCTCATACTTTTCTAATTTTTCGTCTATTCTTATTACAATAACCTGGCCGGTCTTAGACCCTATTAAGTCAAAACTAGTAGGTATAAGATCAATATATTCTTGAGGAATTTTATCTTTCAGAAGTTCTTTGAGGGTTACCATGTTTAAAGAATATAGCGGGGGGTGGATTTGAACCACCGACCTCCGGGTTATGAGCCCGGCGGAATGCCTGGCTTTCCCACCCCGCTTTAGCCATTATATACTTTAATTGTACTTATAAATAAATCTAAAAAAGAACCCCTTCATTTCAACTGGAATCAAGTATTTGATATATAAAAAGTTAATATATACAATAGATAACCGAAAATGCCATTAAATTAATTGTCTTTTCCACTCGAAACAAAGGGGTTGGTTAATATATTTCATGGACTATCTTTTTTATTTCATCTTCGAATATCTCTAGGCCTTTATCTATGTATTTTTCTTCTAGATTTAACGGAGGAGCAATCCTAATTACCGAACGGCCGGCCGTGATTAAAAGCAATCCTCTTTTCCAACATCTTACAATTAATTCATGCGCTTCTTTTACAGCATATTCTTTTGTCTTTTTATTTTTAACAAGCTCAATGCCAATCATAAACCCTTTTCCTCTTACATCACCTATTAGTTCATATTCGTCTTTCATTTCCTCAAATCTTTTCAAAAGTTTTTCTCCGATAATCTTAACCCTTTCTAGCAATTTTTCTCTTTTTATAACGTTTATAGTAGCGACGGCAGCAGCACATGCAACAGGGTTCCCGCCAAAAGTTGTTGCATGTGCACCTTTTTCCCAATTCATTATCTCAGCTCTTGCAGCCATTAATCCCAATGGTAAACCGCTAGCAATAGCTTTGGCTAAAGTAATTATATCTGGCTTAATATCAAAGTGATTTATAGCAAGCCATTCTCCTGTTCTTCCAATGCCTGCTTGAACTTCATCGTCAACCATTAAAATACCGTATTCATCTGCGAGTCTTTTTAACTTTTTGAAATAATCGGGCGGCGGCCAAACAAATCCGCCTTCGCCTTGTACAGGTTCGAAGAAAAAGGCCGCCACCTCATCAGGGGGAATGTATTTCTCTAATATCCATTCTTTAATGAAATCTACACAAGCTATTCCACAATCTGGATAGCTCATGCCTAGGGGGCATCTATAACAATAAGCATAAGGCGCATGTACGATACCTGGCAATAAGGGACCAAATCTTCTTCTATGAACGGGCTTTGAGGCCGTTAAACTCATAGATCCGTATGTTCGGCCATGAAATGATCCAATAAAGCTCAAAATGTAAGGCCTCCCGGTATAATACCTTACTAACTTGAGAGCGGCCTCATTTGCTTCAGTTCCGCTATTACCAAAATGAAACTTTGCTTCTTTGAAAGGTAAAATTTCTGAAACAGTTTTTGAAAGCTCTATTACTTCTTTATAATAGAAGTCTGTAATGCTATAATGTAGGAGTTTATTGGCTTGCCTCTGGATTGCTTTGACTACTTCAGGATGTCTTCCTATATTTAAGCATAGCAGACCTGAATTGAAATCAATGTACTCATTGCCGTCTACATCTATTACTTTTGTTCCTTCTACTCTATCGACAAATAAAGGATAAAATCTTGCATATGAAGGCGAGACATACTTTTCGTCCTCCTTTAATAATTCTAAAGCCTTTGGTCCTGGAGGGGTGATTACTATTTTAGGAAGGTCCTCATTCATAAACTACCTTCTTTATTAAGGCATAAATGCTTTTAGTATAAAATTTTCATATGGGTACAATTTCAACTGTAGAGATCAGGCCGCCAGAAGGTGTTAATGTCATTGTAGGACAATCACACTTCATCAAGACGGTTGAAGACATATACGAAGCAATAGTGACAACAGCACCACATCTAGAGTTCGGTATCGCATTTTGTGAGTCTTCAGGTCCTCGTTTAATAAGAAGAGATGGAAATGATCAAGAATTAATAAATCTCGCTACAGAATATGCAAGACAAATTGGTTGCGGTCATATTTTTGTTATATGTTTAAGAAAAGGCTACCCGATAAACATATTAAATGCTATAAAGCAAGTCCCTGAGGTTGTGGGAATATATTGTGCATCAGCCAATCCCTTATTATTCATCATTTATGAAGAAGGTGATAGAAGAGCTTTACTAGGCGTAAGCGATGGTCTAAAACCCTTAGGAGTAGAGGATGAAGAGAAAATAAGGGAAAGAATAAATTTTCTAAGAAAAATAGGTTATAAAAGAGGGTAAACCAATACTGAAGCAAATACAGAAAAAGCAAAAGTCACATAAGGTAAAACTTTTCCATATTTCACAAAGCGGTTCATTGCATTTTCATAGATTTTGATTAAATCACCTAATACTCTAAATTTGGGCGTTTCTATCTTTATAAAGGAAATTTTTGCTTCCTCAAAATTTTGGTTTGCATAGTTTAGAGTGTTAATGATCCTTCTAATGATAATTTCATGAAGTTTTTTATTATAGCCAAAAGGATAGTATCCGTTATGTCCTGTAAAGCTACCTGTCATTAAATGGGTATCTGTTGAACAAATTTCTCCTTTTATATTATATTCTAAAAGTTTTCTAACTATCTTATTTCTGAGCTCGAAATCTATATTATTTGAATCGATAAGAATTAAGCAAAATGTTGAGGTGGTATTTCTAAATACTAGAAGATAACCTTCTCCCTTGCATACTTCATTTTCTAATCCTTCAATATCAAGTAATGGTATTTTTTGAAAACTTATTTTTCCACTTTCTAATCTTTCTTTTTTTAATAAATTTAAGTGATCTCGAATGCCGTTTAAAATTTCTGATTCGTAATCTATTGCTTTATTTAAACCAAGCGAGTAAGAATTATGTGCGTCTATCAAGATTAAATCATCGAAACCATATTTTTTACAAAGTAGTTTCGCTTTTCTATGTGTATCATAATTTAAATCATCGATGATGTCAGGAATTTTAGCGCTTATGATTATTACAGGGACGTGGTTTATCAAAAAACCTTTTATCACGAAATGTTTAGTTTCTGTCTCTACAAAATTTGAAATTTTTAGCTCTAATACTTCATTATATCTAATCATATTTTTCTCAACAAAATCTATTAAATAATTCTTTTCATCATTAGATACGAAGTCATATTCATGTGTTGTTAAACCATGAAAAGGCAGTATGTGAATAGGATTCTTTGTCATAAGTATGGTAGGCAGATCTGAGCTACCTACACTTAAGAATGGTCCTGGGTGTATAGGTAAAGAAAGCAGACTTAGTCTTTTTCCTGAGCTTGTTTCAAATAGAGTCGCAGGGATTTCGAAGCTTGTCTCATATTTAACAACGCTCTTCAATGTTTTTTCGTAAAACAGGTGATTTTTGCTGAGCCAAGTTAATAAAAACCCCTTTAGATGTTCAAAAAGATCGATTTTGTATTTTCTTATTATCGTTTTTCTTATTAAGAAAAGATATAATTCAGTAATAGCTAGCGTAATTGCGAAAACAGCGTATGATTTCGTGAAGCTAAATAGTAAGTTATGAGTATCTTTCTCGATGACGAGATTGTAAAAAACGAGTATAGGAATAGATACTAAAAGAGAATAAACAGCTTTTAAGATGTTTTTCAGCGGCGTTACAAAATCTAAAGCTATGGTTGCTAAAGAAATAAAACATACCAAGACTGCAGTGCTAATTAATACGTTTTTAATAAACGAATAAAGGAAAAAGGATATTAATAAACCAAAACTATAGAATAAAAAAAATCCAAGAGCCCTTTTTAAGGTTGTAAATTTATCTATTTTTGTAAAAATATATTCGATTAATAATACTAAAAATAAAACAGGTAGAAAAATTATTTTGTTTGAATTTATTATAAAAATTAAGAGTATAACAATAATTAATAATATTGACTCATAAAGGATTAATATCTTTGTTGTTGGTAAAATCCAGAGTTCTTTGTAAAATTTTTCTATAGATCTTTTCATAATATTATATTCTTATTATGCCAACATTCAATAAAACTACTATTGAAATTAATAGTATGCTTAACATTATAGCGAGGCCAGGGCTTATTTTTACCTCTGATATATCTTCTTCATAATAAGTTATTAAACCGGCCGAGCTTATGGGTGAAACCTCTTTCTTCTTTCTTTGCCTGGACATAGATATAAGTTATTCAGACTAAATATTAAAAAATTTATCTAGTTTTTCGAAGCGTTCCTCTTCTTTGAAATATGTATATACGTATCTCTTTAACCTTCTATTGTTCTTCCGATATAATATCGACAGACTACTGAGCTGAGTAAAGTTACTATACTCTTTTAATAATGCATTTATTTCTTTTTTAAACCATTTATAGGTTATTCTATTTTTGCATTTAGGGCAATAAATATTCATTTTAGGTCTATCTAGAAGGTTTTCACACCTTGGGCACTTTATCTTCATCGTAATATTTTCTTTTATTGCATTTGTGAGTGGTTGTAATACGCGATGTTTAAAATATATAGCAAAGGACAAATCGTTCTGTGTTTCATTTGACGATTCTTCTAAGCTTATCCTTAATGCTTCACTTTTCTTTTCTCTTTTTGGTATGTCTGTTAAAATATATAACCCCCTAAGATCGTCTAGATATAAAGCTGACGCGTTAAGTAAAAAATCTTGGGGCAAACAAATTCTTATTAAATTATCGGCGATTATTTCTCCATATAAAGCATCATATAGCGTCTTGCTTATTATTCCATAACTTTTTTTAATAAAACCTTTTATTGTCAGAGGGTAAAAAATTAAACCTCTTATAGAACGTGCTAATATGATATCCCCTTCTTTAATTGATTCTTTACAAAAGTCCTTAAGATCTTCTTTTCGATATATATTTATTAATTCTAGTATGTAAGAATTGATCTTTTTTAATCTTTCTAGAACTGATTCAGGTAGCAGTATTTCATCATCTTTAATTTGATATAAACTTTCTCGGTCTTCAATATAATCGCTAACGATTACAGGCAATACTATTTCTGCAACTCCGTTCTCTGCAATATCTATATTCTGCTTTAGTCTTATAGAAAGCTTATATGGTGAAGGATAAAAAAAAGTACGAGAAAATTTAAGCTTTTGAATCTTTTCAGGCGTTATATTACTTTCTATGAGTTTTTCTTCTATTAACTTCAATGGATCTTCTTTAAATTTCAATATAGGTGAAAGTGTGCTATCACAAGAGATGCACCTTATATATTCATTTGCTATTCCGCATTTATTGCAATAATACGTTAATCTTTTTTCTCTTCTACAATTTTCACAATACTCAAAGCAACTTATTTCTAAACAATTTTCGCAAACAAAACTGAACGAATCAAATTCGTTATTATTTTTCTTATTCCTATAAGGCAGAATAACTTGATAATAATAATCCTCTAGTTGAGTTTCTTTGAGCTTTAGCCCCAGTATATGTCTATTACCATTGGAAATCCTATTTCCATATCTAGATATGACCTTTCTAAAACTTTCTAAGTCAATTACGCTATGAGGGGTATGCATTTCTATGCTCGAGACTATTCTTATATCTGATTTTTCAGAATCTCGATCATATACATTTATTGTATCATTATATTCTTGTATATAGATTTTTTTTAACAATAATCTATATTTACTAATAATATTTTTAAGCCATTCATCTGGATCAATTAACTTTAATATTTTTAATGCTTCATCAAAATAATATATAAGCGAATCAAGAAAAATATCTAAATATATATTTTCAGATTCATTTTCATCTATGATCTTAATAGTAAATTTATCAAAAAGGAATTTCAAGAATTCAAATAAAAGACGTTTATGGTAAATATTAATTTCTTTAAATTTCTTGTTTATTAATGAGATGATAAAAGTTTTATCTCTAATTGTATATTCAGATGCGCTTATTATTTCTCTTAATTTCTCTGCTAATACTGCCGCAAGAAAGCTAATTATTGGCTCTTTTATCTCTTTTAAATTCAATTTCAACACTACATAATTTCCCTTGCTAATTTCTTCTTGGTAAAGCTCCAATATGCCTCTTAATGGAGAAGAATCGACGAAATTAAAATAATACAATAAGGCTGTCTGCAAAGCTATCTTAAGATCATTATTATAATCATTTGTTATAATAACTCGCTTCAATGCAACGCTTCTCAATATTTCTGAACATAACTCCAGTTTATTTTTTACTCCTACTGTATTTTCAAGATTGGTTATCAGTTCAGATAACTTTCTATTATTAAAAATATTACTTACAAGAATTGCATTTATTATTCTCTTATGAAAGAAAATTTTATGAGATTCAAAGTCTCTACCAATTTTTTCTGCTTTTTCTATCAACGTTTCAATTGCGCTCATAAGCTTTCAGCCAAAAAAGAAATCAATATAGGATATACTAAATTATCGCTATATGGAAGCGGCACGCTGTCAATAATATAAACCGTTATCGCTATTATTGAAGCTTTTAAAATACTCGTATAATTCAAAAGTATAAAAAATGTTAGTATTGCGCCAAAAAACGAGCCTATCACGCTTTTGTTCTTATTATAAGGATGCTTTATTTGATCAAAAATCATGCCTACCAAGCTAATAATTGGATCGATGAATGTTACCACAAATACACCTATTAAAAATGGTATTTCATGGAAGAATATGGATGAAAAGAGTACACCTGAGAGAAAATAAGTATGAGCGCCTAAGTATGTTCTTTCATAGCTCCTGCTAATTGTATCTGCAATTCGTTTCAAAGGATATTGAATATAAACTCTTAGTCTAATCGCATCAGATAAGATAGCTAAGAATAGCAATGACGTGAATAACATGATGGCTATTTCCTTGCCTAAATAAAAATAAGCGAGTATTAAAAATGAACCTAGACCGATATGAAATGCTTTTCTATATATTTCGCTCTGAAAATTCTTATCTTCAAATTTAGCTTTTAACCCGAATATTTTCATTAATGTCTCTCAATATTTTGTATAATTCATCATAATCATTAATTTCTTCAATTAGTGACCCTGTCACCACGATTTCTGCGCCTGCTTTAGCTAGTTTCCTAGCGGTTTCCGCATCTCTTATACCTCCTCCAACAATTAAGTGTATGTTAATATTGCTTCTTACAAATTTAACCATTTCCGGTGGTATGCTTGTTTTTGAACCAGATCCCGCCTCAAGATAAACCATCCTCATGCCTAACATTTCGGCAGCCATTGCATAAGCTGCAACGATATTATGATGTTTTATAGGAATAGGCCTAGCCCATCCAACATAACTTACAACTTCTCCTTCACCTATTATCAAATATCCAACTGGTATCGCTTCTAATTTATATCTTTTAATTATAGGTGCAGCTAACATTTGGGCCTCTATAAGATAATAAGGGTTTTGAGAATTCAGTAAACTCATATAAAAAATTGCATCTGCATTGTTAGTAATAGAGTTTAAACCGCTCGGGAATATGATTACAGGTAATTTACAATATTCCTTTATGATTTCAACTGTATGGAACATTAATGATTCTGTTACACCCGTAGAACCTCCGACAAGAATAGCGCTAGTTCCAGCTCTTTCTATTACTTCAATTAATTTCTTAGCATTAAGTTTATGAAACTTTTCTGGATCAATTAAAACAACATGTATGCAGCCATTTTCATTTATTCTAGCTTCAAGATAACTTTCTACTTTTCCTTTTATCATAATTGGCCACTATAAAAAGCATCTACGAAGGCATTATAAGCGTCAACTGGTTCTTCACTTAACCTTAACTCTACGCTTGTATTTAAGTTGCATGAAGTACATCTCACTTCAGCCATATTCTTTTCTTTGTATATTTTCACGAAGACAGATTGCTTACCACAATTAGGACATAAAAAAACCTTAGGTATTTTTCTAACTACCTTTTTTACTATCTTCTTTCTCTTCCTCCTCCCCACCTACTCACCCCTCTTATATATTGCATACGCTATTATAACTAAAATAGATAATGGAGTAAGAACATAATAGAGTAAAGTCAAAATCCAATCTAAGCTCATCCTCTACTATTCTATATTGCTTGCTTAAAAATTTTAATTCGATATTTTTCCAAGTTTGAATCGATGGCTACTTTGAATATATCCTTTGTTTCAAAAATCGGCATGATTTGTTGGACTTGTTCAACGATTTCGCATGCAAGAAGATGATAGCAAGGTTTGATCTTATTTTTTATCAAAGCTGCAGTGAAACCATAACAACTGCAATATAGACCTTTAATAGTAATATACGTATCTCTTTTACCTCTAATTATAAAAAAACGTTTCCCCTTAACCTTACTTTTTATTTCAAATATTCTATTATCTTTTATCAATTCGATTGCATCTATTATTTTCTTTGATTTAAAGTCTTCTCTATAGTATTGTTTAAGGTAATTGTTGATTTTTCTAATTAGCTCTTTACTTTGCATTTATGGGACCGCCAGGATTTGAACCTGGGCCACCAGGGCCCGAGCCTGGCAGTCTACCAAGCTATCCTACGGTCCCTCTTTTCTAATAATAAAACTTAACTTTATACTTTATAATATTATTATATTGCGACATGAATAATTCTTCAAGCTCCATTTTTCAATTGTTCAACGAATTAAGGTTTCGTATATTATCAATACTTTATAGACATGGCGGTTTACGTGCTAGCGAACTTTTAAGTTTGTTATCAGGAAATGAATTGACTCTTCAAAATCTCTTGTATCACTTAAACATTTTGGAAAGAAAAGGACTACTACTTCGGGATGAAGATAAGCGCTATTTCATAACTGATTTTGGTAAACACATTCTTGAAAAAATTGAAGAAATCGAAGATATGGTTGAAAGCGAATCAAAAATAAGAATTTTAATGTCCGATTATCCATATATTCAAATATTATCTAAAAGGATTTTACAAATGCTAATTCAAGAAAACTTTAATCTGAAAAAACCCGATGAAGACAGTATATTAAAAGAATTGGTTGATAGACTTAATTTTTATCGTTCAGATTTAATTACAAAGGAAGTAATTAATGCTCTCATTATATCCTTATTAATAGAAAAACATAAAGAAATAAACTATTACAATCTACATGTATCTAAAGAAAACGAGTTAATAGAAAATAAAAGAATTAACATCCTTCAATATTTAATATCTAATATAAATCAACTAAAAGAATATTTGCATTTAATTTATATTTCTTCATTAGATTTTTTTAATGAAAAATCTATAGATTTAAGAATGGATATAGCTAGAATCTCATATACTGGTGAAAATGAAAAAGAGAATATATTGGTTCTTTATAATAGCTATTTTAAGATAAAAAATATTTTAAATTCCCTATCTACAGGTATCTTATTAAATAAATCAGATGGCTTTATAAGTATTCAGAATAAATTTTATTATTATTTTAAAATGTTATTACAACTTCTTTCATTTGATAATGACTATTTTATAAAGTTTGCATTTAGTGATATAAATTTGTTGAGACCAAATTTAATAAAAAATTATGATGGAAAAATTTTAATAAGATGCGATTTAAATTTAGAATCAAGTGTTAATGATATTATTAATTGTATACATTTAATAAGTTCCTATCTAAAGGAAATACCTTTTCTTAGTTTCTTCAATAGAGAGGATTCGAGCGGAGGCCCATCATGTTTAGATTATTTCAATCCTAATGCTGATGAATGGGTTGTCATAGGCTCAATTTCATTGAATATGCCTAGACTTGTAGTCGAAAGCAATTATAATGAGGACAAACTTAAAGAAAAGTTGTTTGATCTATTTAAAATATCTCATAAGCTGGCACTATTAAAAGAGAGTAAAATCAAGAAAAATAACTTTATGAATGTATTCATGGCAAAGTTTTTTATAAATATCATTGGCCTTTTTGAATCAATTTTCTTATTAACTAATAAAACTATAAATGATAGTTCATCCTATAAATTATTACGTAATCTATTAATTGAAATGGATAAAATTGTTGAAGAAATAGATTCTGAGAATTTATTAGGATTGTCTTCTGTTAGGGACTATGAAGCTAGCAAGGCCTTTTCGGATTATGACTTAAAACAAAATGATATAAGCTTTAAAAGAGAACTCAGATTTGCTTTGAAGAAGCATGGATACTCATTTGGAATAATACCACCTTGGATTTCATTAAACTTCAAACAGAACTTATCTCTTCAAGGCCCTTTGCTACAATATTTTAAAGGAGGTTACACAGCCGAACTTTTTATACAACCTTCATTAATTGAGGAAAACTCTCTTAAAGAAATCTTTGAACAAGCATTTTTAAATTATAAATTGAGGACGATAAAGATATCAACCATCGCATGCGTATGTTCTAGATGTTATAGCCATAAAGGTGGGCAAAACGATCTTTGTAAACAATGTGGTACGAAAGATTCTTACTATGCATTAAAGGATGATCAAGGTCTTGTACATTATGTAAAAACAGAAGAGTTTTACGGACCTAGTCTTCTTTATTTATTAGATTAACCTCCATGAACGAACGAGAAGAGTGTAATTGTAGTATTTCCTTTTATCATTAAGTATTCGTTTAATCTTGCAGGAAACACTTTGTTTTCATAATTTACGAGTAAATCTGGAGATATTTTATCTCCTTGAAAAACTCTATTTCTAAATTCTTCACCGAATTTATTACTTAATAGCGAAATAAGTTCCTTCAAGGTTATTTCATGTTTATCTATTTCTAAATCTACTTCGCTTGTTTTAGCAAGACCTTTAAGAACACCTAAAAATTTAACTTTAACCATGACCTTCAAAATATTTTTCTGTAGATCCATATCAAGCTATTTTAATATCCATCTGTCTCTTATTTAACCATTCAATGAATTTCCTTTTTGCTTTAAAAGGATCTTTTTCTAGAAGTATAATCAAAGGAGTTCGAATATTTTTTATTCTAAAAGGTAAGTTATGTTTGGTGGTTTTTGCAGGTAATAACTTTCCTTTTCTTGCAAATTCAACTACTTCTGATTTGCTAACCAATTTACCGCTATAATATGCCAAAGAGTGACTTAGTTTAACATCTTCAAATTCTTGGAAAGTAATATATCTATTTACATTAAATATTCTATCAAATTGTTTAATTAAAATATTGCTCTTTTCTAAATCGATATCTTCTAAATAAAGTATAATATTATCAAATATTAAAAAGAAATTTTCTTTTAAAATATTTAACATACTTTTCTCATAAAATTTATTATTGAGTTTATGGATTAATATTTTTTCATCTTTTATCAAATTTAAAATTTCGTTCATTATGTTTCCAAAAGTTATTTCCTCCAAATAACTTGCTTCTCTAATCCATTTCTCGACTTTTATCTTTTCGTCGAAATACTCTACCAACATGCATGGTGCATGAAACATGCCTAATCTTTTCAATGCTTCAAGTCTGTGCATCCCATCTAAAACTACGTTCGTTTTTAAATCCACGACCAACGGTTCATTTAAATAAGGATCTTTTTTCAACAAAGCAATTAATTCTTCGAGATGTAAATCGTTTATTTCTTCATGGGGATATAGTTCTTGAATTGGCACCAACTTTAAAATGGCACTAAATCCATAGTAGCTTAGTTTAATAGAGTCATCTTCTTCAATCATTGTTCTTCTGTCTCAGTGCTTTCTTCCTCCTCTGTCTCAGCTTCTTTTTCTGTAGTTTTTTCTTTTAATTTTATTAATCTAACTATATACCCAGCAATTTTATTTCTTTCTTTTTTTGTCAATGGAACAGGCGATTTTTCTTTTAAAACCTGTTTGTTATGCTCGAAATCTTTATTGAATGCGTCAGGATACATTTCAAGTAAGTATTTTGCAATCCTTTTTATCGATTTTGTTTTTACTCTACCCACGTTCTTCTTATTTTTGAGCTTTTATATAAAAACTTCAAACTTGAAAGTTTAAATAAGGGAGACCACAATATAATGTTAGTTCTAACCATGGCGTTGGCAACTCCTTCTGCTGTAGTCCCTGTGTTAATATTGAAGGAAGGTACTCAAAGAACTGTAGGATATGAAGCTCTACGTTCAAATATAGCAGCTGCTAGAGCAATAGCAGAAACAGTCAAATCGTCTTTAGGTCCAAGAGGAATGGATAAAATGCTAATTGATAGCATAGGAGACATTACAATTACGAATGACGGTGCAACAATATTAAAGGAAATAGAGGTTCAGCATCCCGCTGCTAAATTACTCGTTCAAATATCCAAGACATTAGACGATGAAGTTGGGGATGGCACTACTAGCTCTGTAGTTATCGCAGGCGAATTACTTAAAGGCGGTGAAGCATTAATTGAGAAAAATATTCATCCAACAGTTATAGCGAGCGGTTATAGAAAAGCCTTAGCAAAAGCTAAAGAATTATTGGAAAAGCATTCTATTAAAGTAGATATTAACGACGACGCCATATTGAAGAAGGTATGCTTGACAGCAATACATGGTAAAGCTGTCGGTCCTGTAAGAGATTATCTAGCAGATATATGCGTTAAAGCGGTTAAGAAAGTTGCTGAAGAAAGAGACGGAAAAATATATGTCGATTTGGATAGAATTCAATTAATTAAAAAACAAGGCGGTAGTTTATATGATACGAAATTAATCGAGGGTATAATAATAGATAAAGAAGTAGTTCACCCTGGAATGCCTAAACGTATAGTGAATGCGAGGATTGTTTTGCTTGATACTCCTTTAGAAATAGAAAAGCCTGAAATCGATGCTGAAATAAGAATAACTGATCCTTCCCAAATAAGGGCATTCCTAAATGAAGAAGAAAAAATACTAAAGAGTATGATAGATAAAATACGCTCTCCCGAAATTAATGCGAATGTTGTGATATGTCAGAAAGGAATAGATGATATAGCTCAGCACTACTTGGCCAAATATGGAATATTAGCGGTAAGAAGGGTGAAAAAATCTGATATGGAGAAACTTGCACTTGCAACAGGAGCTAAGATTGTTACGAATATTGAAGATCTATCTCCTTCAGATGTAGGAGAAGCAGCTTTAGTGGAAGAGAGAAAAGTAGGAGAAGATAAAATGGTCTTTGTTGAAGGTTGTAAGAATCCTAAAGCAGTCAGTATATTAATTAGAGGTGGTTTAGAGAGATTAGTTGATGAGGCAGAAAGATCAATTATAGATGGTTTAAGTGTTGTTGCTGATGTGCTTGAATATCCTTATGTATGCGTAGGAGGTGGCGCAATTGAAATGGAAATCTCTAAAGAACTTGCAGAATATTCCAAAAAGATAGGAGGAAGAGAACAACTAGCTATAGAAAGCTTCATAAATGCTTTAGAAGTTATACCTAGAGCTATTGCTGAAAATGCTGGTGCAGATCCGATCGATGCACTTGCAGAACTAAGGGCTTTACATGCAAAAGAAGGAGGAAAATATTACGGAATTGATGGTATAACAGGTAAACCTGCAAACTTATTCGAAGCAGGTGTTTTAGAACCAACATTGGTTAAATTACAAGTCTTAACAGCTGCAACAGAAGCAGCTACTACTATATTAAGGATTGATGAAGTAGTGGCGGCTTCAAAGATATCAAAGGAAGCACCACCTAAACCTAAAGAAGGAGAAAAAGAAGAAACAAGCTCTGAGTGAAAATTTTAGTTTGCGGCACTCCAGGAGTAGGTAAGACTACTTTAAGTATATTTTTATCCTCATTTTCTTTTCATTATTTTAATTTAAATACCGTTGCTTTCTATAGCAATTCCTTTTTGAGTTATGATAAAGAAAGAGATTCTTATATTGTAAATACATCAAAATTATTAAAGATATCAGAAAAATTATTTGAAATTTTCGATAAAATAATTCTTGATTCGCATATCGTTGAAAGCGTTCCAATTGATATCGATTTAGTATTACTTCTTAGATCAGATCCGTTGCTTTTGTACAAAAGGCTTTATCGTAAATATGGAAAGAAGAAAATAATTGAGAATGTAGAAGCCGAATTCTTAGGTATTGTTGCAAACGATTGTTATAATAGATTCAATTCTAAAAAAATATTTGAAATAGTTACTAATAATCTAAATCTTGCGAAGAGAATTGCAAAGGAAATCCTTTATAGTCGTAAGAAGAGAAAATGGAAGAAAATTGACTGGCTTGAAATTTATGAAAAAAGACGGAAAATTGAAGTTTATCATTCAATGATTTCTAAGTCTGAATGATCATCATTATCAAATATAATCATTTCCTGTTCTTGCTCAGAAATTCTTTCTAGATTAAATACTTCTCCGTCTTTATCAAGGATCAAAATTTCGCCAGCTTTATTTGAGGTATTTAAATTTTGTCTTTTTAATTCTAATAATTCCTCTATTCTTTGATTCATGAAATCCTTTTCAATAGCTATTAAGTCAGTAAGATCTATTATTTCTTTAGGTAAGTCCTCAATCTTATCTAATATCAAGAAAATATTCTGATTACTCTTAACTATTTGATAAAACAAATCCCAAAGTTGTAAATTAGATGATTTATAAATATAACTTATCAAAGATGTCGGTATATTAAAAAAGATAATAGAGATAGAATAATTTTTAATTTTAAATAATGTATTAAATATAAGATTTAAAAGAATCAATTTTAATCTGAAATTATTTAAGATTCCAAGGGATATCCAAAAATTCTTTATTTCAGTTTTTTCTTTCTTATTTTCAATAATAATTTCTTCCAATATTTTATTGCTAATTAATTCTTCTAGTTTCTTATTTAAGTTATATTTAATTTCGTTTTCATATTGGCTCTTAAAATATGATTCTTTAATTATATTAAATATATCTTTAAATGTAATAATTTCTTTATTTTGGGGATATAATCTATCAATGAGTATTCTCCTAAGTAATGCGGCTTCATCTCTTGATAAATTATAGTATTCGATTAATAATTCAGTAAAATAGGTAATGAAATCATATATGCTATCGAAGTAACTAAAGAATTTTCCTAGATACTTTAGATTTTTATTGATGAAATTTTCCCCATTCTTCTCTTTAATTAGTTCATCATGCCATTCAATATATATCGATTTATAGTATAGACTTGTTTTCTCTATCACGTCAAGGATAAAATCCCTTATCCTTGCACCTTGATTTATAATAATAAATAGCTTATTGCTATTAAGATTTAAGTTAAAGTATTTGCCCGTTATTTTATCTTTTCCTATTATAATTCCTTTATTCAAATAAAAATATGAATATGTCTTATTTAAATATTCGATGATCTGTTTCAATAATATTACTCCCTGCATCAAATGAGCAAGAAAGGAAAGACCTTTTCGTAAATTATTTGTTTTTCTTTTTCATCTATCATTTTTAGATTGTAATTAAAGACTAAATTTAATTGGTTAATTACCAATTCAAATATGTCGTGCAATTTTTTATCTTTTTTTATTATATTTTCTTTCCAAATTAGAATATATAGAGTATTTAATTTATTATAATCTGATCCTGTTTCGCTAAATGTGAAAAATAGAAATCTTAAATTATATTTTTTCATATTTTCAATAAAATTCAATAATAAATCTTCCTTAAATTCGATGTTTTTAAATAGATCATATTTTAAAATTGTATAAAAAAAGTATTTAATTCCTTTCCTTTTTTTGTTTATGACAAGTTTTTCTTTGTTTCTTCTTATCCAATGCCAAGCCATTTGCCTATTTGATAGAGTATGTTGCCAATTTGGTTCAATATATCATTGAACGAACTTGAAATGTTTGAGCCAAAAGAGGTATAGTAACTTTTAATTCCCAATAATACGCCTGCTATAATACTCAAGACAACTGAAAATGCTACTGCTGCTATACCTAGTAAAAGGCCTTCTTCGAGTAAAGGAGATCCTTTTTTATTTTTTAGTATCTTCTTCATCACTGGATATTATTTAAATGATATAAAGGCTCAACACATTTCTTGTCAATACGAAGTAGATGATTATTTGCATTACAGCGTATATTAATAGACTGGTTATAAAATGTGTTTTTATTGATTTGAGATCAAAAAAGATGGTCAATATCAAAAGCGAGTTAATCGATAAAAATATCGCATAGAAAATGACCGTCAGCATATTTGGCATGATGCTAAAGTTCATTGTTTCAAGCAAGTAAGAAAATTTTAAATGTCCTACTGAACTAAGCCACGGTAAGATTGAGTATGTAATTGAAAGCATAATATTCATAATGAATATTCTCATCTTCAAAATTCTCAAAAATCTCTCAAAATATTCGATTGTATTATCGAGCATGTTAATATACGCTAGAACTTTGCTTGCTTTGATTTTTTGTTTTTTGTTTAGTAAAACGAAGCTAGAAGCAAGCACACTCAACTCTCTTATTCTCCCTTCTTCTTTGCTTAATTTATTTAGAATCCTATGTGCGGGTATTCCTTTCTTCAAAAGATTGATAAAGCTTTCCAACCTTTTTTTGTTAGCATCTTCATATAATGATTTATCAATACTTTGATAAGTTATGCTCACTAAGCTCCTATTAATCGAGTCTTTAATTTCGTCTAATTTATTCCTCATATGCGATCTCTTTTTTCAATTTTCTGTAGATCAGATAAGTAAAAAACAAGGGTATCGTCAATAATATGAATTCGCTTATATGTATTAGAAAGGATGACACAATTAATACAATGGGTAGCGGATAAAGGACGGCCACAAATAATATGAAGTAAAAATTTATTTTTTCAGTCAAATCTTGAAGTAGCATTTTGTTCTTTTCTAAATAAGTAATTATATATAATTCATCAACTTTCTTATTTATATTATAGTTATCTAAGATTACTTTTATTTCGTAACCTTTTATTAAATTTGAAAGATATCTAATTATATGATTAGCATCGATCCCCTTACTTTGATAATAAATAATTTTTTCTAATATAAATTTGTTTATAGATAAGATCTCGCTATTTAAATTTTTTAATAATTTATTTAGATTTATACCTGCACCTTTTAATAATAGAAATTTAATTAAAAGAAAATTTATTAAGCTTATATATAATAGGAATTTATTTTTACTGCCCATTTATAATATCATTAATTATATTTTTTATTTCATTTATTAATCCGTTCGGTTCTATATTTTTTTCTTTCATTATTTTTAGGGAAGTTTTTAGAGTTAATATTTTGTTTAATGTTAGTATATCTTTTTCTGAATATATTAAATTTAAATTTGGATAATTATTTTTTTCATATATTTCATAAACTTTATTTACTTTTCTTATAATTTTATTTCCAATGATTTCTCTTTTCATTTCCACTATAAGGTCTAGTAAGCAAATATTTTCGGGGGAGATTCTGTGCTGAGATATCCACCTCGCAATAAGCTCCTCAGCTGTCTTAGAGTGGCATGTAACTAATCCTCTAAGGCCAGCCAATATAGAGTGAAAGAATGCTTTAGAATGCTCCTTAGTTTGAATTTCTCCTAAAAATATCCAATCTGGGGATCTATGCAAAAGTTTAATTATTTCATGTGATTTTTTGGAATATTTACCGGCAACATCTATAGAGCTTGTTTTTATATAAACACTATGAGGTATATTTTCCAATGAAGAATATACTTCATCAACGTCCTCTAAATAAATCTTTCTGAATTCAACAGGTAAATGCCTTGCAAGTGCATGAGCAAGTGTTGTCTTACCGCTATTAGGTTCTCCGCATATTACTAACGAAAGTCTATTTTTCACACATAAAACTAGAAATGCTGCAAGCTCGAGTGGTAAGCTTTCCTTTTCAATTAATTCTTTTAAGCTAAATAATCTTCTTCTGAATTTTCTTATATCTATACTGGTATCTTCTACGATCGGAAATGTATCGATGGCTATTCTCAATTTAACTTTTTCATCCTTAATACTTACTTTAATTGAAGGCTGACCTACGCTAATTTCTTCGCCCGTCAAAATACTGATAAAAGTTTTAAACTTTTCCACGTCTACGCTATTAAGGTAAATATTAGTTTCGCATCTTCCATACAATTCATGATCTAGATATACCCAACTGTTTTCCTTATCCAAATATAATTCTTGGACATCTTGATCTAACATTGCAACGATTAATTTCCTAAGGGAATTAGAAGATCCATCCATCCTTTCTAATAACTTAAAAGGTGAGCCACTATCTACTATCTCATTGCTCTCTAGCTTAATGTAATAAAAGTATTTTGAACCTATTTTTATCACTTCAATAGAATAACTATTCTCAGATTTTGAAAAGATTTTAAACTTTTCAATATTCAACCATCTCTCATCTAGATCTACTGAATTTTCAAAAATTCTCATGTATACCATTTTTTTATCATATTCCATTTTTATATAATCCAATATTTCCGATAATAAACTATCTTTATAAAATTCTTTAATGACTTTTTTATAATTTAATATTTCGCATAAAGTTTCATATGGTTCAATCAGTATATTATGAAAAAAATTATTACTTACTTTGTATAATAATTTCAGTTTTATTTTAGTTATAATATTATTTAGAAATTTAGTAGTATTGATGTATTTCCTTATAGTTTCATTCTTAAATGTCTTTTTAATTTTTGTATTTGTAAAGACAACTTCGTTTATATTTATTTTGTAAGTTTGCAAACACTTTACAAGTTTAAGCCTACAAGAACTACTGCAATCTAATCCTATTTCTTTTTCTGAATATGGGCAGATAAATATTATTTTGTTATCCTTTATACGCGTATTGCATTTTTCACATTTCGCGCTCATTTTTTCTTTTAATTAGATTAGGTAAGAATTCTTCAATTGTAGCTAATATATTAGCCACTTTACTATCAATTTCATTTACTCTTTTTTCTAATTCATTTACTTTTTTCTTATAATTATCGAAAACATTTCTTAAATTTGTTAAATCAAAATTTAAACTTATAATTTCCTTTTCAAGATCCATAAAGCTTTCTTCTTCTTCGTTTTCTTCTTTCTTTCTTTCACTTTCTTCTTCAGGAAAGCGACTTAATACTTCTTCGATCTTTTTTTCTTCTATACCAATTTTTTCTAAAATTTCTTTAATATCATTCTTGCTTAATTTTTTTTCATTTAAAATCTTAACAAAATCTATTAATTTAATTCTTAATGCCATTTACTTTTAAAAGAGACTTATGTTCTCTTAATGAAAACTCAGGCACTCCTGTAATTTGCCTGATCAATCTATGCGATAATATAGGCTTAATTTTCATTTCTTTAGCAACTAATTTATCAGCTACATATAATACAGCTGCAGCAAACACGAAAGGGCTTTTTCCTTGCACTTTTACCTCATCAAAATTTTCAATTATTTCTAATGATTTCTTTTTGATCAAATTTAATAGAGTTTGTTTATCAATTTCTAATCCTTTTTTATAAATTATTTTATTTATATCTTCGTTATTAATACAAAGTTTATGAAATCTTTCAAGATATATTTTTACTAAATATTTATATGAAAAGAATTTATTAAGAACTTTCTTACTTATTATTGATGAACACCATGCAATATTTCCTTTTGTAACTCTATGTCCATGTTTTAGGAAGACATTCGTTATTTCTTCTAAACTTAATACTCTATTTTCTCCAAGTATCCTTGACATGACCAAAAGACATGCAGCATAAACAGTTGGTGTCGTGTATCTATAACCATTTGATTTCAAATACTTTATAGACTTAAGATATAATTTCAACGTGGCAAACACAATGTTTTTGCTTAAATTTAATTCATTTGAAATTTGCATGATACTATTTAAAAGTAGACTATTTATCATAGATGAAGCTTGATAAGCTTTCAATTTATCATCTACTCTTTTCAACATTCTTAGAGAATTTTGGGTGTTTTCGCTTAAGGGATCATTTATAAAATCTTTGAAGATACCATAAGAAGAAGGCATCAATTTACCTCCTAGAGGAATCGTCGGCATGATCGCTACACTGTCTTCATATTCATTATTCACGTAGGTGTTTATTTGATGAACTAAGCCGCATGAACTACATGTTAAATCACCTTCTTTAGTCTTGATTAAAATTCCACCGCATTCTTTGCATTTCTCCATTTCATAAGAACTTTTGTTAAGAGCAAATAAGATGCTTGGTAGATTTAATTAAGCTATAGATTAGCAAGTTAATGTTGTAAAGTTGTTTTTAACGGTTAAGGGTTGACCGAAAGTGATAAAGTAAATATACTAGATTAAAATAATGAAATTTCATGGCAATACCAGTAAGAAGAATTCAAACTGAACTTCTAAATTTATTGGATAGGGAAGTAGAAGTCTTCACCACGTATGGTAAAAGATATTTTGGTAAAGTTTTGGCTATTGAACCAGATAAATTGAGCTTAGTAATGAGCAATGTCAAAGATGAAGCAGGTAACTTTTTCTCATTGCTTGTTTTAAATGGTTCAGTTGTGGGCGAAATAAAAATGGCAGCGCCATATTATGATTTGAAAGAATTGGCTGATAAATTAGAGAAATATTTCCCAAGATTAGTAAATTATGATAGTATTTCAAAAGTAATAGTGGTCGCAGATAAGGTTCGAATCCTTCCTGATGGTACAGTAGAAGGCACTGGTCCTATAGCAGATAAGGTTCGTGCTTTATGTAGCGAATTTTTCAAAAAATAATTAAATTATGTTTTTTGAGATTGTAGATAAATCACTATTAGGTAGAATAGGTAAAATTTATACTAGAAATGGTTATTTTGAGACGCCCGCTTTATTTCCTGTTATAAAAGTAGACTTTAATCCAGACTTAATTTTGTATTTAAAAAAGTTGAATTGTAAAACTATAATAACTAATGCATATTTATTATGGAAAAAATTAAATAAAGAAGTTGTAGATATTCATCAATATTTTAATTTTACAAATATAATAATGACAGATTCAGGTGGATATCAAGTGTTAAAGTACAGAGATATAGAAATAACTCCTAAAGAATCTTTGCTTTATCAAATTAAAATTAAAAGCGATATAGGTGTTATATTAGATTATCCGACAGGCTTATCTGAAGATATTGATTTTGCTAAAAGAAGTGTAACTTTGACTCTAAGAAGAGCGAGTTATGCTAAAAGATTCCTAAAAGAAAGTGATATGATCATCGTAGCACCAATACAAGGAGGCATGTTTTATTCTTTGTTAACAAAATGTGCCCTGAAAATGAAAGAAATGGGTTATGAAATGTTCGCCATAGGCAGCCCTACAGGCCTTATGGAAAGATATAGATATAAAGAGGTATTGCAAATGATACTTACTGTAAAAAAGGTCCTCGGTAATTCTAAACCTATTCATTTATTTGGTGCAGGTCATCCCATGTTTTTCCCCTTCATTGTCGCATTGGGCATTGACACATTTGATTCTGCCGCTTATAGTCTTTATGCTAAAGATAATCGCTACATGACTAGAACTAGGACATATAGATTAGACGAGTTATCATATTTACCGTGTAACTGCGAAGTATGTAGAAGAATTGATGCCGAGACTTTCAAAAATTTGAATCCAAACATGAGAATAACTTTGCTTGAGAAACACAACCTATATGTTTCTTTGGAAGAGATTAAACATATAAAACTCCACATAAAGGAAGGCACATTATGGAATTATTTGGAGGAAAAAGCTCGTGCCCATCCATATCTTTATGAAGCATTTGTTTTCCTCAAAGAAAATATAGATATTATTGAAGAATATGATCCTATTACTAAAATCAATGTTTCAGGCATCTTCTTTTTTGATCCTTATTCTTCACTGCATCCTTCAGTAATAGGCTATCATAAAAGATTATTACGCAACTATGTTGTAGGCAAAGGCGATGTTGCAATATTTATTCCTTTTTTAAAAGAGAAACCTTTTAGTAGAAGCCATTTAATGAAAAATTTTAAAGAAAAAATAATTAAACAGTTAAATCAAGAGTTGATTAATAAGATACGTGTAATATTTGTAGGATACCCTTTTATCTTAATACCATATGAATTATCGGAAATATATCCTAATTCTCAATGGGAAGGAGAAGTTGATAGTTTTCCATATAGAAAGTATTTACATTCATTTATAAAGAAAATAATCTCAAAATTAGAATTAAGTAAGTCAATTTTAATTATTAGTAGAAAATCTCAAAGATTATTTTATCTTATAGAGAGTAATCTAAAAGATAATAACGTTGAGGTTTTAAAAATTATTGTTGAAAAAAATTTAAGCGAAACTATAGAAAAGAACAGAGTTCTTATAGAAGATTTCCTTAAAAAGTAAATTACATGTAAAGGATTTTGCTATCAGGAGGAGGTGGCTGCCTAGACTTTTCTATTTCTTTAAGCAAATCATGTTCTAGTTTTTTCTCATAAGATAAATCTTTTTCAAGCTGTGCTAGATCTATATCTGCAGCGAATTTTTCTTTTAATGTCTTCAAAGCAATATATGCTGCATTTAAGTCGTATTCATAAACTCTCGCATATGGTAAAATGCAGACAGATGGAAATCCTTTAATTTCAAATCTGCTAAGCAATAATGCAAGAGGTCCTACAATAGACAATCGCTTCTCCAATGGAGGAGCGAATGGTTTCATATATTTTGTAAAAGCATTTGTATAAGCTATTCGAATTGGTTCTTGACCACTAACCCTTTCAGCTAAGCCTCCGAAGAGCACTGCGAGTTTAAATTTATTTTCAATAACCCAATCTACTACGGCATTTGCGTAAGCATGTATTTCTCTTGCATCAGGTATACTTTCATTTAACAGTATAATGAAATTTTTCCATCCGTATAATTCAAAAGGTAAGCCAATTCTATTTTCTTCCATTCGAATTATCATCGGTAGTCTCTTTGTTGATATATATCCCAGATATTTAGCATCTTTTTGCATAGTCAAGTATTTAGAAACTAAATAACCCACAGCTCCTACTCCATAAAAGCCTGTGATGAATATCTTTCCTTCACCTATCTTCCTTTTAAATATTCCTCTCGAATCGTCGCTTATGATGTGAATTTTCATATTTCCAATATAAAGAATATATAACGTATTACTTATATTGATTTTACACAGTAATGTCAATCAATATAAGGATATTAGGGGCAGGACAAGAGGTAGGAAGGAATGCGATAGAAATTACGCACGAGAATTCATCCATTCTTTTAGATTATGGTGCTTATTTCAATTCTATTGTCGATTTCCCTTTACCTCCAACTATTAAACAACTTAGAGGTATAATTTGCTCCCATGCACATTTAGATCATAGTGCAGGTTTACCTTTAATTTATGGTTCCTCAAGACCGCCACCTCTTTATATGAATTCAATGACTTTAGATCTGATTAATTTACTTTTATATGATTTTATAAAAATTGCGAAAGATAAAATACAATTTGATTCTTCTGTACTAAATTTAATAAATAAACATGCTATTATTAAAGATAATTATTCTGAATTTTATATTGATAATTTCTATATTAGAACTTTGAATGCGGGTCATATTCCTGGAAGCTGGATTGTGTTTGTGGAGGTTAACAATAAGAAAATACTCTATACAGGAGACATTAACGTATATGATTCCTTTTTGCTTAAATCTGCAGACATAATGAATGACCCAGTCGATTTAATGATATGCGAATCTACTTATGCATGCGTAAATCACATCAAGCGAGAAATTCTTATAAGCGAATTAGTAGATCGTACTCTGGAAATTCTTGAAAATGGCGGTAACGTTTTGATTCCTTCCTTTTCTGTTGGAAGATCTCAAGAAATTGCTTGTATTTTTGAAGAAAACAAATTGGGCTATCCTATATATATGGATGGCATGGCTAGAGCTGCAAGTGAAATAATGTTGAAACATCCGGAATACTTCAAAAATTATGAACTCTTAAAAAGAGCTATATCAAATCTAAACATAATAAACAGCAAAAAGGACAGAAAGGAAGCTATGAACGAACCTTCTATAATTATTTCTCCTGCAGGTATGCTGAAAGGAGGGGCTGCAATATATTACGTGAATAAGATCGCTAAAGATCCTAAAAGTGCCATATTTTTTGTAGGTTATCTATCTAAGGAAACGCCTGGAAGAGAAGTACTTGAAAAAAGGGTAATTCAGAGTGAAAAAGGCATAGAACCTGTATTAGCTCAGTTGGATTGGTTCGGGATATCTTCTCATGCAGATATGAGCGGACTAATAAATTACATTAAAAAAGTAAATCCTGAAAAATTGATTTTGATACATGGCGAATATTTTAGAATGATAGAAATGAGCAAGTTAATAAAAGAAGAATTAGATATAGAATGTTTTATTCCGAAGAATGGCGAAGAATTTCAGATTTAGTTTTTCAAATTTCGCTTTTAATTATTTATATTTTCTTTTTTTATTAGTTTTCTTATCAAGCTTATTTTCTTTTTATCTTCGTTATACCAACATAACTGAACCAATTAAAAGCATTGTAGCTACACAAGAAATTCCTAGAGCAGTAGATCAAACTTTAATTTTTTTATTAGCTGTAATAGTTTCCACCCTAATCGTGCTTCTAATTCTCATAAAGAAATATTATTTCTTACTTAGGGTCATTTACATATCTATTTTCAGTTTGGCTTCCTTCATATTCATTTCTTTGTTTATTCAGCCTCTTCAAGCAAGGTTGAGTTTATTTTCTGAAAATCTTGCTTTTCAACTATCTTTACTTATCAATTTCTTCCTTTCAGTATTTTTAATCTATGGAATTTTCTATTCGAAAAATCATATTGTTCAAAATCATTCATTATTAGTATTATCATGTATAATGGGTTCAATTATAGGAGAAGTGTTACAGCTCATACAATTGATCATATTGCTTTTAGTCTTTGCTATTTATGATATGGTTGCTGTGTTTTTAGGGCCTTTGAAAAGGATAGCTAAAGAGCTTGAAGACATTGAGCAAAATGTTCAAAAAGATGGAGGAGAAATCTTCACCAGAGGTATGTTCATGAACTTATTAAACATAGAGATAGGCGTAGGAGATTTATTGTTATATTCTGCAACAGCAGCGAATCTAAGTTTACTGGGTGCTACGGGCATAATGTATTCAATTATAGCAATTGTTATGGGAAGCGTATTAACTATTATTCTTGCCAGAAAATTCAAAGTATTTCCTGGATTGCCTATTCCTGCTTTCTTAACAATCTTTCTAGTTTTATTTTTCTAAGTAATGTTTATAATTGGACATTTAACCTGGTCTAAGATTTCTTTAACTTCATCTTGATTCGTTGTTTTGTATGTATATAACATTCTTTTAGTTCTCAACTTTATTTTGACATGGTCTTTATTCTGTTTAACTCTGCATTCTACCGCTAAGGGTAATAGTTTTATGAATTCTTCTTTGTTTTTTATTTCTTTTGGCATGGATATTCTTTAAAAATAAGGGTTATTAAAGCTTGACATGGGCCGGCCCGGATTTGAACCGGGGACCTTTACCGCGTCAGGGTAACATCCTTCCAGGCTAGACGACCGGCCCATAGAAAACATGGACCGGGAGGGATTCGAACCCTCGACCTTCCGCACGCCAAGCGGACATTCTACCACTGAACTACCGGCCCACCCAAATAATTTAGAATGATCCTACCTTTTAATTTTATATGTGTATTTATTCATTTTTTTCCTTTTACCATATCCGCAACTAGCACAATACTTTTCTGTCCAATTATAAGAATGTTTACCGCAACGTCTGCATCTTATATGAGTTGGCCTTTTATTTTTCTTACCGAAGGATGTTGTTCCTTTTGTGATCTTAACTCACCCTATAGGAGATATCATAATTACATTATCTCCTCTTATAATAAGCGTTCCTAGTTTCTTAGTATTCCCATCTTTTCCTATTTCTTCAGAATCTTGCAAAATTAAATTCATATGCACATCGAAACTTTTAAGTATTCCTCTGATTTCTCTTCCTCCTTTTAGCTTTATTAAAACCGGTTGCTTCATTACAGATTGCAAAAATTCTTGTGATGCTGACATTTTCTAAAATACTATTTACTTTCATATATAAACATGTTGTTATTGATTATGGAGTATTTGAAAAAAAGATATTTCGTTAGCAGTAGCGAGAGTAGAGAAATGATTCGGAAAGCTTTTTCCCAAGGATTTTTGTCGAAAACTAAATACGAGAAAGTTGAAATATTGGAATTAAAGAACGAAGATAAAATAATTTTGCTCGACGACATGCCTTTATTGATATTGGTTAATAACTTAATCATTCCTAGCTTATTCAATGCTAATATAAAAAAGCTACCTTTTTTTAAAGTTGATGCAGGCGCAGTTCCTCATATATTAAACGGTGCAGATGTTATGGCACCTGGAATAACTCAATATCCTAACGAAATAAATGAAGGTATGATAGTTTCAGTTAAAAGTGAAAATGACGATTTCCTATGTATTGCAAAAGTTTTAGATTCTGCATTAGAGAAAATTAAACTAAAAAAAGGTAAAGTTCTCAGCAATCTCCATTATAAAAATGATAAATATTATGAAATATGCATTCAAGTTCTAAAGAAATCACTTAAAAAATAATTATCGTAATCTGATCGTTTCTCCAATATCTGGTATATAAGTAGGTATACGTAATTCGCTTCTAATCGCCTGTTGAAGAGCTGACAGCTTGGAAGGTTCTCCATGCACTAAGAAAATATTTCTTGGCCTATTTGGCAATTTCCTGATGTATTCAAGAAGCTGAATTCGATCCGAATGGCCTGAAAATCCTTCAGCCGAATATACTCGCATATTAACTTTTACAGTAACTTCACCCCTTTCTGTAGGTACTAATACTTCCTTTTCTCCATCTTTTACTCTTCTTCCAAGTGTACCTTGTGCTTGATAACTAGTAAATATTATTGAGTTTCGTTCATCCTCGGCAAGCAATCTGAAATATTCCATAACAGGTCCTCCTGTAAGCATTCCAGAGGTTGCTATAATTATGCATGGGCCTGCTTCCAATATTTCTTCTCTTACGCTTGTATCTTTTATCAACTCAAAATACCTTGAAGTGAAAGGATTTCCTTCTTGTAATTTTCTTCTAACTTCGATAGATAGCTCATCTACGAATTTTGTATGAATTGCAGATGTTTCATGAATCATTCCTTCTACAAAGACTGGTATTCTTGGTAATTGCCCATTTTCAAATGCATCATATAATATTAAAAGTATTTCTTGAGCTCTACCTACTGCAAGCATAGGCATTAGAACTTTTCCATTTCTTTCTAGCGTTCCTTTAATCATTTCGATAAGAGAATTTATAGCCTCAGTTCTACTTGGCATTATGTCCTCGTTTCCACCATATGTGCCTTCCATGATAACTGTATCATTTCTTTTAAAATTAAAGAAGGCAGGATCGAGTAGTCTATTTTTTTCTTTTATATCGAACTTAAAATCACCTGTATATACCAAGTTAAAATATCCTTCTCCGAAATGCAAATGCGCTATGGCTGAACCTAAAATGTGACCTGCATTGTATAGTGTTAGCTTCACATCAGGAGCTATATCAGCAACTTCACCATATTCCAAGGTAATAGTGTGTGCTAAGAGCGTTGTTAGATCGGAGAAGCTGTAAGGTAATGTTAAGCCAGATTTCTGTCTTATGTTTAGATAGTCTGAAATAATCAATGTCATTAAGTATTTAGTAGGTTCAGTCATGTAAACTGGTCCTCTATAACCGTATTTGAACAAATAAGGTAATGCAGCACAATGATCGAAATGTGCATGAGTCAAAATTATACATTCAATCCTATCAATATCGTCAATAAGTTGAAGCATCGGGAATTCATCTCTCACAGATCTTGAACCTGGCTTTAATCCTGCATCTAGAAGAATATCACCTTCATCAGTCGATATTAAAAATGAGCTTCTTCCTACTTCATTCGCTGCGCCTAGAGATGTAATCCTTATCATTTCAACATCCTTTATCTTTTCTCTGTTTATCCTCATACCAACGAGGTCTAAGAATTCATTTCTAATTTCTGCATTACTTCTCTCTAAGAGATCTACAGTTTTTATAATGCTAGAATCTATAGCTGGCTTACGATGAATTACTACTCTCCATTTTATTGTGTTTATTAATTCCCATACTGTTGAATCCCCTCTACCTTTAATTAGTGCAGGTTCGTGTGTATAAATATGAACCTCACCTTTTCTATCGTCAAAATAAACTTCATTAATGTCTACTTTTGCGTTTTCAGGAACAATCTTCTTTATCATTTCTTTAGCTTTTTCTTTATCCAATCTAATTTCAGGAGCGGGTCTGATTATTACTTTTTTCTTCAGGGCTTTAGCTAGTTTAGGTATTACTCCAGATTCGCCTGTTAGTAAAGAAATGTCATCCGTATAAATGCAAAGAAATGGACCTTCGTATTCAATCTTTTTGACGTGATCATGCGGTAATATTTCAAAGACGGAATATAGTCTCTCTTTTAGTTCCATCAATGAATGCTAGGCATGAATTTAGCTAATTCTTGTGGAGTCAAATAAACTACGCCTTTTTCGCTTACATATGCAACATCAATTCCTTCTCCTGTAAATAAATCCCATTTTAGTGAGCTTTGAATTGCTTCCAATGCAATTTTTATTCCTTCTTGAATCGAAATATCAGGGCTGTACTTAGATTCGAGAACGCCTAAAGCATAAGGAGAGCCTGAGCCTCTACTTATGTACTTCTCAACTGTGAGAGAGCCTAGCAAGTCAATTGTGCATAACGTAGGTCCTTTTGAATCATATCCTCCTAGTATTAATTCTGTATAATAAGGAAAAGCTCTTGAGCTATACATTAGTATAGCTGCGAAATTGGCAATGCTCAATGTTGATATGGGCCTATTATTCGATAATTTGTATAGCTTTGAATGAGCTCTAAGCTGATCAATAACGAATTGGGCATCTGCAACAGCCCCTGCAATAGCAGCGATTAGATGATCATCGATTTGTAATATTTTCTTACCCACCTTATGCGCTACTTTCATATTATAGGCATCAGAAACCCTTCTGTCAGCTGCGAGTACTACTCCATCTTTGCATACTAATCCTACTGTTGTAGTACCGATGTATCTTACGGGAAATTTATTTTCCAACAACTTCACCCTCAAAAGCTATTAAATAACTCTCGTTTCTATTATAAAAAGTTAGTTATGGATTCAAAATCCTTTCTTTAAGCTCTTTAGGCTTTTCTCTCTCTATTATGAATGTAATTTTATTATATTGAGGGAAAATTTCCTCTATATCACTTAATCCGAGTTTTAAAGCCTGAGCTAAGTTTATATTATCTAAAACACCCGCATTAAATTTAATACTAACCGTTTCTTCGCTTAATTCAACGTTTATTTCATTTCTATTAATTGGTTTTATCCTTTGATAGAGTAGCTCAATGATTTTTTCTTTTGGATCTTCTATTTTCTTGACTATTTGTAATTTGCACAAAAGAGTTTTTCCAGCCAAAGGATGATTGAAATCAACGATAGCCCTACCGCTACTTACGCTAATAACTGTTCCTTCATTTTCCCTAAATTTAATCCTTTGTCCAACCCTGGGGATAATTCCTTCCCTAGCCAATTCCTTTGTATTTATAACACGGATTTTTGCAGGATCTTTATTGCCAAAGGCTTTATCCGGAGTAAGTTCTATTAAAATTTCTTTCCCTAATTCTATGCTTCCTATTTTAAGAAGTTCTTCCTCTAACCCTTTATGAAATCTATTTCTTCCTAATATAACCAAAGCACTTTCATATGATAGATCTTCTCTTGCGAATTTTTCCTTCTTAGCTATTTCTTCGATGTTTGTGTCAATAAGTTCATTTGTATCTTTGACCCTTATTTCATAATTAATTAGCACGAAGTCATCTTTTTTTAGCTCTATTTTTGCTTCTCCCATAATCAAGGAATTTAGTTATACTCTTTATATTTTTAGCATTTCAGGATAAGTAAGAGTCAAAGCTTCTTCCATTTTTATATTTAAATTGGAAAGCAATTCTCTTGCTTTTTCCTCATCTTTAAATTCGATTTCTAAGAATTTTCCTAAATTTTCAACCTCATCGATCGCTATTTTTATCTCATTTAATATGTATTCAGTTCTAATTTTGATTACTCTTATCGATTCTTTATAGCCTAATTCTGCTAATATACGTAGCAGTTTTTTTACTTGTCTCTTTTTCAATTTCAGTTCTTCTTCCTTCCTCACTTTTGGTATTCTTCTATGAATTTTTCCCTTAAAAGTTAAATAATATGTATTGTCTTCTTTTCTTAATCTTAATGCTTTCCCTTCATTGAATAGTTTTAATTCTTTAGAATCTAGATAGATATCCTCTTGTATTTTCTGGCTTATCTTTTTGGCACCTAAATTTTCAATTATTTTTTCTATATTAGCATTATAAATTCTAAATTTCAATTCTTTTTCAATCATTCAAATCACTTCCTTAATTTATCATCTCAAAAATTTAATATAGCAAAATAATTTGTATTTGAATAAAGGCACTGTTTAATACTTTAGGATTGTTTGTTTAAGCGCTTCAGTTGTTATCTTAACAATTTCTTCATTTATTATTCCCATGCAACCTATTCTGATTACTTTTTCACTTAAAGGTCCGAAACCTTTAGCTATTTCTATGTTGTGTTCTTTCCTCATTTTTTCAACTATCTCGCTCGATTTGATTGATGAAGGAGCTTTGAGCGCAATAACGGTGATTGATTTTGCGTATTCCTTAGGAAATATTTCTAAGCCTATTTTATTTGCGAAATTATAGAACATTTCAGCACATTTCTTATGTCTTAGAAATACATTATCCAAGCCTTCTTCTTTTATTTTTTTCAAGGCAACTTTAAGAGCATAAAATAGAGGAAGAGCAGGAGTGAAAGGTGTTTCCTTTTTTTCATGGAATTTAAGATAGGCTTTTAAATCGAAATAGCCTACGTTGTTTATTTCTTTATTTTTCTTTATTGCATCATTTGAAACAGATACAAAAGCTAAGCCTGGAGGACAGGCTAAACATTTTTGGCTACCTGTAATGTGGACATCTATTCCCAATTTATCAGTAGGGATGTCTACACCACCTAAAGCAGATACAGAATCTACAATAGTTAAAATTCCTTTACTTTTAGCCAATTCCATTATCTTTTTTAATTCCCAAACACATGCACCTGTAGATGTTTCATTAAAAACTAAAGCCAATACAGTTGCATTAGGATTTTTTTCAATCACTTCTTCTACATCGTTTGCTTTTATGGTATCGCCTAAATCTTTTGATATTTTTATAATTTCTGCTCCAGTAGCGTTAATTCTTTCAAACAATCTTTCTCCAAATTCTCCTGTCGAACATGCAATTACTTTGTCTTTTTTAGTTATGAAGTTTGTAACTGCAAATTCCACAGCTCCCGTTCCTGAAGAGGAGAGCAAGGCAATGAAATTCTCTGTTTGAAAAACATAACGAAGAAGTCCTTGTATTTCGTCATATAATTCATGGAATTCATTCCCTCTATGATTAATCACCGAATATTTCATCGCTTCCAAAACATCTTCAGCGACATTAGTCGGTCCAGGAAGCATTATTAACCGCTTATTCATATTCATGCAATTAAATAGAACCTCAACTTATATAATTGCATGTGATATGTATACTTTCTGACTATGGAACTGAAAGCGTATATGTTGCGGAGTTAATAGGAGCTATAAAGAAGATCAATCCCGATGCTGAAGTATTATCACTTACGAATAACATTAGTAGGCAAAACATATTTGAGGGCGCTTTTATATTAAAAAACATAGCTAAGGAATATCCACAAGGCTCCATTTTCATATGCATCGTAGATCCTGGTGTTGGAACGCAGCGTGCCCCAATAATTATCGAAACTTTTAAACATGTTTTCATAGGTCCTGATAACGGTTTATTATATCTAGTAGCGAAAGAAGAAGGTATCAACGATGTTTATATCATCGATACTAACTTGTTACCTGAAAGGAAAATATCGAAGACTTTTCATGGTAGAGATATTTTTGCAATAGTTGCAGCTATCTTGAGCTTAGGTTATAAGCCAAGCTTGATAGGTCATAAGATTGAACGAATTGAAAAAATAGAAATACCAGCAGCTTTAATCAAAAATTCCAGTATTGAAGGTAAAATCATTTATATTGATGGATTCGGAAATCTAATTACGAATATAAGCATTGATGATATTCGTTTAGCTGATTTTGAAAGAGAGAAAGAACTTGAGGTCATATTTAAAGATAGAGAATTGACCTTTACTTTGCCTTTTAAAGAAGTTTATGCTGAAGTAGATGAAGGAAAACCTTTATTGCTAATAGATAGTTTCGATTTGCTAGAAATAGCGGTAAATAAAGGTAATGCTAGAGAATATTTTTCTGCACATATTATGGAAGACATCGTCATAAGAAAGAAACAATGGAAATAATCGATGGTAGCTTCGGTGAAGGCGGTGGACAAATATTAAGAACTGCAATTGCTATCTCTGCTTTAAGCGGTAAACCAATTAAGGTAATTAATATAAGGTCTAAAAGGGAAAACCCAGGATTAAGGCCTCAGCATTTGCTTGCAGTCAAAGCATTAGCTATGCTATGCAATGCAAAAGTGGAAGGTGCTAGCATTAGTTCTAGAGAATTAACTTTCATACCATCAAAAATTAAAGGAGGTAATTATACTTTCGATGTCGGTACTGCTGGCTCAGTTACCTTAGTATTGCAGGCTTTACTTCCTGTTCTTGTGTTTGCTCAAAATGACAGTTATATTACCATTAAAGGTGGAACATCAGTACCGAAATCTCCTACAATTAATTATTTCGAAGATGTTCTTCTTTTTCACTTAAAGAAGATGGGTGTTAATGTGAAAATTACTCTAATAAGACATGGCTTTTATCCTAAAGGAGGCGGCGTGGTAAATGTTGAGGTAAAAAGTATTGATGAGTTAAAACCATTAAATCTTGAAAAGTTCGGTGAAATAAAAAAGCTTAAATTATATGCTTATTCAGAGGGTTTACCGTGCCATATCGTTGAAAGAGAAATAGATAAGAGTTTATCTTTGATCAGCGAAAAAGTTGCTAAAGAAGTTATAGAAATAGAGAAACAATGCATTAATCCTTCATCATCTAATATAGGTAATTTCTTTTTCATATCCGCATTAGGTTCTAAAGATACTGTTTTAGGATATGATGGAATAGGACAGAAAGGCTTACCGGCAGAAAAAGTAGCTGAAAAACCGACATTGGAAATGATTCAAAATATATTTGTTTCTAATGCAGCTGTCGACATGTTTGCAGGAGATCAGTTACTGATTTGGATGGCCTTAGCTAAAGGTGTTTCTATTATAACTACACATAAGTATACAATGCATGCTTACACCACATTGCATCTCTTAAAGCAGCTATTGGACATTGATTTTCAAGTCGAAGGTTCTCTTGATAAATTTGCGAGAATAAAAATATACGGAAAATCATTAAAATAACTTTTAATAGAACTTAATCACAATTAACTTCATGGCCAATATTCTAGAGCTTACCGGCGCAACAGTAATAGGATTAGTGTATTCGACAGGTGTTATTCTTGCAGGAGAAAAACGCGTTGCTATTGGCAATTATCTTTTAAGTAAAGGAGGCAAGAAAGTCTTTAAGATAATGGATAATCTAGGAATTGCAAGTGCAGGAATATTAGCGGATATGCAAGCAATTTCTAAGATCTTCGCTTATGATTTGAAAATGTATGAATTAGAAAATAAACGGCCTCCAACTGTAAGGAGCGCTGCCAAATTATTATCTAATATTCTTTATAGCAGAAAATACTTTCCGTTTCTTGCTTCCGTTATCGTTGGAGGCATCGATTATACAGGTAAGCATATATTTAGTTTAGATCCTATAGGTTCTTTAATAGAAGATAAATATGTATCCTTGGGAAGTGGTTCAGAATTATCTTTAAGTATTCTAGAATCTGAATATTCAGAGGATCTTCCTAAGGATAAAGCTGTAGAGTTAGCATATAAATCAGTTAAAATAGCATGTGGAAGAGATGTATTATCTGGCGATGGCGTAGATCTGTTAGTTATCGATGAAAAGGGTACAGAGGAATTATTCCGTCCTCTCAAATAAATCTTTAAGAGAGACTTTTACAAGCCATTCGTTTATGAAAAGTCTTAGTAAGGTTTTTATTTCGATTATTCTTGCAAAATGTTTGAATAAAATCTGAATATCTTCGTGAGGTTCTGGTTCCCTAGAAATTGCTAATAAAATTATTTCCCCTTCTTTTTTAGCAAAATTGAATATCTTAGCAATTTCATCTTTTGATCTTTCGTAATCCCAAATTATTATTTTATCGAAAACGTTATGGAATAATTTTCTAAGTTTAGAGGCTTCTTGATAAAATATAGGAACAACAAGTCCTCTTATTTGATTTAAATCCAAATTTTCTAGTAAAGTAATGTAATTATCAAAGTCATTTTCAAAGGAATAAACCTTAATTTCTCTTTTCTTTGCAATCTCCAAAGAAATAAAAGATGAACCTGAGCAAAATTCGGCAATTAATTCATTTGATTTGATTTCATTTACTAGTTTATTTCTTTCAAATTTTAATCTAGGATCTATAAATATTTTTTCAATATTAAATTTTATTTTAAAATCTTCATCTTGGTATATAATTTCATTTTTTTCATTCCCTAATATGATATTAGGCTTATATCCCTTATAAATTAGATTTAAATTTTTGATTTTAAAGAAATTTTCAATTCCTTTTCTTTCCATTTTTATTATATCTATAATCTCTTTTTCTATTTCTTTATCTTCTTCTGTAATTTCTAATAGTATTGCATTTTTGAAAGCTAAATATTTAATAGGTGACTTATAGAATTCTTTTTTTGATTTTATTTCTTCTAAAAGTTGTTTCTTTATTAAAAGCTTTCTTTTTTCGAGAACATGTTTTTTTTCAATTATTATTTCTCCAAATTTTCTTTCTATTTCTTTAATTTCCTCTTTATTAAGTTCCCTTTTTAAGGGAAAATAGACAATTCCTTTTTCTTTAATTGTTCGATAGTAAGGATCTAGAATACCTATTTCCTTTAAGTATTCTTTTAAATTTTCAGCTTTATCGAGAACAATGCCTATTACGTTTTTCTCTCTAAATTTTTTTTCCTCCAACAACGGGCGCTGCGGGATTTGAACCCGCGACCCTCGGGTTAAAAGCCCGATACTCTTCCTGGCTGAGCTAAGCGCCCTCTACTTATGCTTTATCAAAGAGGATATTTATAAGAATTTTTTCATTTTTTCTTCAAGAATAGAGTTAATTTTTTAAGTAAGTTAAGGGATAGATATATTACAATTTTAGGATGGCTAAGAAGAAAGATTTTGATATTTTGGAGCATGAACTTGTCCCTAGGCATATAATTTTGACAAAAGAAGAAGCTAAAAAACTTTTAAAGAAACTAAACATAAGTCCATATCAATTACCTTGGATTAATGAATCTGATCCTGTATGTAAAAGAATAGGTGCAAAACCTGGCGATATAATAAAAATAATAAGAAAAAGTCCTACAGCTGGTGAGGCTGTTTTTTATCGCTTTGTAGTTCCTAAGTGGGTGAAATGACCAAACAAGAAGTTACTACTGAAGATTTTTGGGTTCTTGTAGAAAGTTTTGTAAAAGAAAGAGGACTTGCAAGATTACATTTAGATTCTTATAACGAATTCATTAAAAGAGGTCTTCAACAAATCGTTGATGAAATCAAAGTAATTGAAGCTCCTTCAAGTGTTCGAGGATATTATATTCAACTCGGCACAATAAAGGTTGGGGAACCTAGAATAAAAGAAGCTAGAGGCTTTGAAACTAAAGTTACTCCAAACGAATGTAGATTAAGAGGACTAACATATTCAGCACCTTTGTTACTTGAGATGACTTTATTCGTAGATAATGAACCAATTAGTACAGCAACTGTTGAAATAGGAGATATACCTGTAATGGTTAAGTCGGATATTTGTTATCTTTCAAAAATGACTAGAGAAGAATTAATAAAGGCAGGGGAAGATCCTGATGATCCAGGAGGATATTTCATAATAAACGGTACAGAAAGGGTAATTGTAGCACAAGAAGACCTTGCAGAAAATAGAATACTCGTAGATACTGCACCAAAGGGTTCAGCAGCTACACATATAGCAAAAGTAATTTCAGCTATTCCAGGTCAACGCTCTTCTGTAATGGTAGAAAGATATAAAGATGGTTCATTATGGGTTTCATTTTCTGCAATACCTGGAAAACTTCCTTTATTTGTATTGATGAGAGCTTTAGGTGTTACTTCTGATCAAGAAATTTTCAATGCGGTATCTAGAGATGAAAATGTATGGAGAGAATTGTATATTTCCTCACTCCAATCAGAAAAAGTTAAAAGCACTGAAGAAGCTCTTGAATATATTGGTAATAGAGTCGCTCCTGGAAGCCCCTTAGAAAAAAGAAAGGAAAGGGCTCAGCAAGTTCTAGATAAAAACTTATTACCTCACTTAGGAATGATACCTCAGGCAAGAATAAAGAAAGCTTATTATCTTGCACAAATGGCCGGTGCTGTTATTGAAGCATATCTAGGATTAAGACCTTTGGATGACAAAGATCATTACAAGAATAAACGTTTGAAGCTTGCAGGCGATATGATGGCTACATTATTTAGGAGCGTTTTCAAAGCTTTTGTAACGGATGTAGCATATCAATTGGATAAATCGATAACTAAAAGAAGGGAAATAGAAATAACTGCCCTTGTTCGCTCAGATATAATCACAGAAAAGATTATCTATGCATTAGCTACTGGTAATTGGGTTGGAGGTAAAACTGGTGTAAGCCAACTATTAGATAGAACAAATTATCTCTCAACGTTGAGCCATTTAAGGAGAGTTATATCTCCTTTGAGTAGAACTCAGCCAAACTTTGAAGCAAGAGATTTGCATCCAACTCAATGGGGAAGGATTTGTCCTGTAGAGACTCCTGAAGGTCCTAACTGTGGTTTAGTTAAAAATCTAGCACTAATGGCTACAATATCTGTTGGGGGTTATAGAGAAGAGGTCAAAAACTATCTCTTAACGAGCTTAAAGGTATCTACGAAGCCTACAAAAGAAAAATTCTCTGTAGTTTACTTAGATGGAGAGTTGATTGGTTATCATGAAGATCCTGATAAGTTAGTAGAGACGATTAGGAAGCTTAGAAGGAAAAAAGTTTTACCTTATGAGTTAAGCGTTGCTTTGTATGATAAACCGACTGGAAAAGAAGTCAGAATAAACACCGATGCTGGTCGTGTATTAAGACCTTTATTACTTGTTGAAAAAGGTAAGCTTAAAATAACGAAAGAAATCATCAACAAGGTAAAAGAAGGAACTTTAACATGGAGTGATCTAGTAGGAGAATATATTGAATATCTCGATGCTGAAGAAGAAGAAAATGCATATATTTGTGTAAACATCAAGGATCTAACACCAGAGCATACCCATTTAGAATTCCCGCCTGCTACAATGTTTGGAATTGTTGCATCAGTAATTCCTTATGCTGAACATAACCATTCACCTAGAAATACGTTTGAAGCTGCTATGGGAAAACAAGCTTTAGGCTTACCTTTCTTGAATTTCTTCAATAGAGCTGATTCGCGTGCACACCTACTACATTATCCTCAAGTCCCGTTGGTCTTGACAAAGACGATGAAAATAAGCGGTGTCCTTAATAGACCATTTGGTCAGAACATGGTCGTAGCAGTTTTAGCTTATACAGGTTATAACATACAAGATGCAGTAATAATAAATAAAGGCTCTGTAGATAGAGGTCTTGCAAGATCCACGTTCATTAGATTGTATGAAACTGAAGAAAGGAGATATCCTGGAGGAGCTCAAGATAGAATAGAGATACCTCAGCAAGGTATTAAAGGTTATTATGCACCAGAATTTTATGCTAAGCTTGAAGAAGATGGCGTTATAATACCTGAAGTAGAAGTAAAGGGCGGAGAAATTCTAATAGGGAAAACAAGTCCTCCTAGATTTGCTGAAGAATTTAAAGCAGTAGAAGCTTCTTTGAATAGAAGAGATACGTCTGTAATGTTGAGGCATGAAGAAAAAGGGATTGTGGATAGAGTTTTCTTAACAAATACTATTGATGATAATGTTTTAGCAAGAGTTAAAGTAAGGGATTATAGAATTGCTGAAATAGGTGATAAGTTTGCTTCGAGACATGGTCAAAAAGGTGTTATAGGAATTTTATTACCTCACGAAGACATGCCTTTCACAGAAGATGGCATTGTTCCTGATTTGATCATAAATCCGCATGCAATACCTTCAAGAATGACTGTAGGTCAACTTTTGGAATCTATAGCTGGAAAATATGCAGCTCTTAAAGGTAAGTTTGTTGACGCAACACCTTTTGAAGGAGATGATGTTGAAGCAATAAAGAGAGAATTAGAAAAGTATGGCTTCAAATCAACAGGTAAAGAAGTGCTCTACAATGGTATAACAGGAGAAAAAATGGTAGCTGAAGTTTTCATAGGTATTACATATTATCAAAAGTTGCATCATATGGTAAGCGATAAAATCCATGTAAGAGCAAGAGGACCTGTTCAAATTTTGACTAGACAACCTACAGAAGGAAGAGCAAGAGAAGGAGGACTTAGATTTGGAGAAATGGAGAGAGATTGCTTAATCGGTTATGGTTCCGCATTTGTATTACAGGATATATTGCTTGATATGTCAGATCCAACATACATATACGTATGCAAGAAATGCAATGCGATGGCCTACTATGATGCAAAGAAAAATACCACGGTTTGCTACTTCTGCGGTCCTCATAGAGATATTGTAAAGGTTAAAACAACTTATGCTTTCACAGTATTATTGAAGGAGCTCATGAGTATGTGCATTCATCCTAGAATATTATTAGAAGAGAAGATTGAGAGATGGTCTTAAGAGAAGAATCTGAATACGTAATAAAAGGCATAAAATTCAGCATATTATCTCCAGATGAAATAAGAAAACTTTCTGTTGTAGGAATAACTGTTCCTGATACTTATGATGAAGAATGGACACCTATACCTTTCGGCTTAATGGATAGCAGATTGGGAACAATTGAACCATTACAAAGTTGTGCTACTTGCGGTGAAAGAATGGAATCATGTCCAGGTCATTTTGGAAGAATTGAGCTTGTTAGACCTGTAATACATGTAGGTTTCATTAAAAACATATATCAAGCTTTGCAAGCAACTTGCGTTGAATGTAAAAGAATTCTATTAAAGAAGGAAACAATCGAAAAAGTGAACAAAATGATAAATAAGTATGCTGAAAGAAATCAATACTTCTTCGTAAATCTTTTAATTAATCTCTCTTTAAAGAAAGCATCAAAAACAGAAGTATGTCCTCACTGTAAGACTCCTCAGCCCAAGATTAAGTTTGAAAGACCTTTCAACTTTTATGAAGAAAGTGAAAAAGGTACAAGGATCTTAACGCCTTATGATATTTATGAGAGATTCAAGCAAATACCTGATAGCGATGCTACTTTATTAGGTTTTGTTCCTCCAAGTAGACCTGAATATACGATATTATTTGTATTGCCTGTTCCTCCAATAAGCATTCGTCCTTCAATTACTTTAGAAACGGGAGAAAGATCAGAAGATGATTTAACTCATAAATTAGGCGATATAGTAAGGACGAACGAAAAGCTGAAGCAAAGCATTGATTCAGGTTCACCGCAATTAATAATTGATGAGCATTGGAATTTATTACAATTCCACGTCGCAACTTATATCGATAACGAAATCGCAGGTTTAGCTCAATCTGTTCACAGATCAGGTAGACCTTTAAAGACTTTAGCTCAAAGACTTAAAGGGAAGGAAGGAAGATTCAGAAACAATCTTTCAGGAAAAAGAGTTAATTTCTCTACTAGAACTGTAATTTCTCCTGATCCTTTCATAAGTATAAATGAAGTAGGAATACCATATGAAGCTGCATTAAAATTAACTATTCCTGAAGCCGTTACAAGCTGGAATATAGAAAGATTGAGGAAAGCAGTAATGAATGGTACAGAAGTTCATCCTGGAGCAAATTATGTAATAAGACCTGATGGGAGGCAAATTGATTTGAGATTCGTAAAAGATAGAACTCAATTGGCTCAGCAATTAGGTCCTGGCTGGATTGTAGAAAGGCATTTGCTAGATGGCGAGCTTGTAGTTTTTAATAGACAACCTTCTTTACACAGAATTTCAGTTATGGCTCATAGAATTAAAGTCCTTCCTGGAAAGACTTTAAGAATAAATCCAATGGTATGCCCACCATATAATGCAGATTTCGATGGAGATGAAATGAATTTATTCGTTCCTCAATCTCCTGAAGCGAGAGCTGAACTTGAAGAAATTATGGTTGTAGAAAAGCAAATACAAACTCCAAGATATGGTGGCTCAATTATAGGAGCTTTGCATGATTATATAACTTCAGCTTATCTTTTGACTAGGAAAGGTACGAGATTAAACAAGTTCGTTGCTGCCTTCGTGATGGGAATGGGAGAATATAAAGGAGAGGTTAAGACAAATGGAAGAGAAATATTCGAATCTTTCTTACCTGAAATAGATTATGAGAATAAACCTCTAGCGGCTTTCGAGGAAGAAGATAAACAACTAATTATAAAGAAAGGAAAAATAATAAGAGGGGTTATCGATCATAATGCAATAGGAGATCAAAAAACTAAAACGTTAATTTCTAAGATATTCTTTAAATATGGACCAAAAGCAACTGCTGATTTCTTAGATAAAGCCGGAAAAATGCTTCTCGGTTTCTTAGATCATTATGGTTTCAGCATAGGTTTGGATGATTTACATCTAGATGAAGATGTTTATAGAAAAATCGATGAACTCATAGCTAAGCATTTTGAAAAGGTAAACGAATATATCGAGAAATATTTCAAAGGCGAATTAGAAAGAGAACCAGGTGCTACATTAGAGGAAACTCTTGAACAAAAAATAATGGATGAATTAAATCTTGCGAGAGATGAAGCTGGAAAATTTGTAGAAGGCTTCTTTTCAAGAGACAATTCTATATTGATAACTGCAAAGACTGGTGCAAGAGGTAAAATGCTTAATCTTTTCCACATGACTGCATGCATTGGTCAGCAAGCATTGAGAGGAAAAAGAATTAATAGAGGTTATGAAAACAGAACATTGCCCCACTTCAAAAAAGGCGATATATCACCTGCAGCAAGAGGTTTCATCAAAAGCAACTATGTAAAAGGCTTATCTCCAATAGAATTCTTCTTCCATGCTGTTTCTGGAAGAGAAGGATTAGTAGATACTGCTGTTAGGACTTCACAAAGCGGATACATGCAAAGAAGGCTCATAAATGCACTATTAGATTTGCATGTTGAATATGATGGCACAGTAAGAGATAGTGAAGGTAACATTGTTCAATTCAAATACGGTGAAGATGGAATTGATCCTAGCAAGAGTTATGGTCATGATCCGATTGATTTAGATGGTATTATTAGAGAGGTGTTAGAAGAATGAATTTACCAAGCTATTTAGTTGAGAAGCTTAATAAAAGTGGTGTTTCAAAAAGCGTAATACTTGCTCTTGAAGAAAAATTAAGCAAATATGGTAAGATAAGTGAAAAGAAGCTTGAAGAAATAGTAGATAAAGTAGTTGAAAATTACAGAAGAGCTTTAGTAGAACCAGGTGAAAACGTTGGGGTTGTTGCAGCTCAATCAGTAGGAGAACCAGGCACACAAATGACTTTAAGAACTTTTCACTTCGTTGGAGTCAAAGAGTTAAATGTAACTCTAGGTCTTCCAAGATTAATAGAGATATTTGATGCACGTAGTAAACCTACAACACCGACGATGATAATACCTTTAGAGAAGAAATATGCTAAAGATAGAGAAAAAGCCTATGAAATTGCAATAAAATTAGAAGAATTATTAGTCGAGGATATTGTTGAAGTTTCAAGCATTGATTTAGTTAACAATGAAATAATATTTGAATTAAATGCGAATCTGTTAAAGAGTAGGAATATAAATACAGACGAATTGAAGGAAATAATATCTTCGAAGGTAAAATCTATCGAAGTAAAAATTTCTGGCGGTAAAAAAGGAGCTCCTTTGATTATGCAAATAAAATCTAAGAGAGAGCTAACAATACAACAATTGAATAAGCTGAAAGATAGAATACTTAAAGTTAGAATAAAAGGTGTTCCTAAAATTAGGAGAACAGTTATAAGAAAAGTCGATTTAGGGAATGGAGATTATGAATACGTAATTGCAACTGAAGGTTCAAACTTAAAGGACATCTTAAGTATTGAAGGTATAGATAAAAGAAGAGTTTATACTAATGATATTTTCGAAGTATATAGTATATTAGGAATAGAAGCTGCAAGGGAAGTCATAATAAGAGAAGCAATGCGAGTACTTGAAGATCAAGGTTTGGATGTGAATATAAGGCATGTCATGTTAATAGCAGATGCGATGACAAGAACTGGTAGAATAAAGCAAATAGGCAGGCATGGCATTGTAGGAGACAAAGCGAGTGTTTTGGCAAAGGCTGCTTTTGAACTTACAACGAAGCACTTGTATGATGCTTCAGCTAGAGCAGCGGTGGATCATATATTGGGAAATGCAGAAAGCATAATTACTGGACAGCCAATAAGAAGCGGTACAGGTCATATAAAAGTTTATTTAGACCTTTGGAAACTACTTGGTAAGTCGGAGAATGGTGGATCTAGCTAAGGAATTACCTTTACTTTTTAAGACGGGTAAAGTAGTTTATGGTTACAAAGAAGTGATTAATGTATTGTATCATGGCAAAGTGAATGGTGTAATCATAGCCTCGAAAATACCGAAAGAAATTTTCGATAAATTAACTTATTATTGCAAACTCGCTAATGTTCCATACTATATTTTTGAAGGAAGCAGTGCTGAATTGGGAAAGCTATGCGGGAAAAATTTCGTAATAAGTTCAATAGCTATTTTAAATGCCGGCGAATCGAGCATTCTAGATTTATTTAAGAATGAATGAAGGAATAAAATTAAGTAATAGAGAACTAGAGTTCATAAATCTATTTGAATTAATATCTTCTGTCAAAGTGAAAGACTGCATTATAGATGAAAAATTTAATAGAGCAATATTCTTAGTAGAACCAACACAGGTAGGAATCGCAATAGGTAAAGGAGGAGAAAAAATAAACGCTTTCAAAAAGCTTTCTTCAATAGATGCCGAAATTGTTCCTTATTATGAAGATTTAGAAAAGATGGCTAGAGGATGCTTTATGCCTTTCGAAATTAAAGATGTAAAAATTACCCAGAATAGCAAAGGTGAAAAAATTTTACTTGTCTACGTAGATCCTGCAACTAAAGCAAAGGTAATAGGTGCTTCAGGTAGGAATGTTGTAAGAGCAAGGCTTATCCTTCAAAGATATTTTGGAATAAAAAATGTCATTGTTGTTTAAAAAAATTAATAAGTCGATATATAGAGAGTTGAAATATGGGTAAATCACCTGCAGGCTTATATGCGGCTCGTAAGCTAGTTAAGAAAAGACAAAAATTTAGATGGAGTAAGATAACTTACAAAAGAAGAGTTCTAAGATTAAAAGAAAAATTCGATCCTCTTGAAGGAGCTCCACAAGCAAGGGGTATAGTTATAGAAAAAGTAGGTGTTGAATCAAGACAACCTAACTCTGCTGTTAGAAAATGCGTAAGAGTTCAGCTAGTTAAGAATGGTAAGCAAATAACAGCTTTCGTTCCTAAAGATGGCGCTCTCAATATAATTAGTGAGCATGATGAAGTTATTGTTGAAGGAATAGGAGGTCCTCAAGGAAGAGCATATGGAGACTTACCGGGAGTGAGATGGAAGGTTGTAAAAGTAAACGGTGTCGCATTAAGTGAAATATTAAAAGGTAAAAAACAAAAACCACAGAGATGAGCCAAATAGTAAACCAGCCTAAAATTCTAGTATTTGGTAAATGGAGTACAGATAATATTGTTATTAACGATCCTGCACTTAGAAGATACATTTGTCTTAAACCGATGCATGCCCCACATTTAGCTGGCAGATATGCAAATAAGCGCTTTGGAAAAAGTGAAGTACCAATATATGAAAGACTTGCAAATCATTTAATGAAAAAAGGAAGAAATCAAGGTAAAAAACTGAAAGCATTGAACATCGTAAGAAAAGCTTTTACAATAATTGAAAGTAGAACTAAAGAAAATCCTATACAAATTTTAGTTAGAGCTATTGAAAATGCTTCACCTAGAGAAGAGACAACAAGAATATTGCTAGGAGGTATAGTTTACCATGTTGCAGTCGATAGTGCACCTCAAAGAAGAGTTGATTTAGCATTGAGATGGATTTGTGAAGGAGCAAGATTATCTTCCTTTAATAATCCTAAGCCTATTGAAGAATCTTTAGCAGATGAATTAATTTTAGCGGCAAATAACGATAGTAGATCTTATGCGATTAGGAAAAAAGAAGAAGTTGAAAGAATTGCCCTTGCATCACGTTAAAAATTTATAAATAGATAAAAACAAATAATCAATACGTTCGCTCATGGCGGAGAAAAAACCACATTTGAATTTGATAGTGGCAGGACATGTAGATCATGGAAAATCAACTACTACAGGCCACATACTAACTCTTTTAGGTGTAGTGGATAAAAAGAGACTTGCAGAATTAGAAGAAGAAGCGAAGAAAAGAGGAAAAGAATTCGCGAAATATGCTTGGATCTTAGATACATATAAAGAAGAAAGGGAAAGAGATATGACGATAGATCTTACTTTCTTGAAATTCGAAACCAAAAAATATTTCTTCACAATAATCGATGCTCCAGGTCATAGAGATTTCGTTAAAAACATGGTAACAGGTGCTTCGCAAGCTGATGCTGCATTATTAGTCGTTTCAGCAAAGAAGGGAGAATTTGAAGCTGGAATAGGAGCAACAGGACAAACAAGGGAACACGCTTTCTTATTGAGGACAATGGGAGTAAATCAAATAATCGTAGCTATTAATAAAATGGACGATCCTTCAGTGAATTGGAGCAAAGAAAGATTTGAAGAAGTAAGGAAAGGCATTCTTGATCTTTTAAGACAAGTAGGTTATCCAGTTGAAAAAATTAGAGTAATTCCAATTTCAGCATGGTATGGTGATAATTTAGTAGAAAGAAGTAGCAATACTCCATGGTATAATGGACCTACTTTGGCTGAAGCATTCGATGAATTAGTTGTTCCTCCTAGACCTGTAGATAAACCTTTAAGGATACCTGTTGAAGCTGTATATTCAATAACTGGAGTAGGAACTGTTCCTGTCGGAAAAGTAGAAACAGGCAGACTAAGAGTAGGAGATGTTGTTGTAGTCATGCCCAGTGGTAAGAAAGGCGAAGTTAGATCTATAGAGACCCATCATACACCAATACAAGAAGCCATTCCTGGAGATAATATAGGTTTCAACGTTAAAGGTCTAGAAAAAACAGATGTAAAAAGAGGAGATGTTTTCGGCCCTGTCGATAATCCTCCTACAGTTGCTAGTGCAGTTATCGCTAGAATATTCGTAATCTATCATCCTACATCAATAGCAGTAGGCTATACTCCTGTTATGCATATTCACACAGCTACAGGGCCTGTTAAATTTGAAGAAATTCAAAAGAAATTAGATCCAAGAACAGGCTCAACTATAGAGGAGAATCCTAAGTTCATTAAACAAGGAGATGCTGCAATAGTTAAATTAAGACCAATAAAGCCTATGATAATCGAAAAATATTCAGATTTTCCAGGTCTTGGTAGATTTGCTATTAGAGATATGGGTAGGACTATTGCTGCAGGAGTTGTTCTAGACGTAATTAAAGCATAATGCCAAGAGTAGCGCGGATATATCTCTCTGCAACAAACATTAGCGATCTAGAAAGTGTCGTCAATGAAATAAAAACAATTGCTGATTCACAAAATGCAAGATTAGCAGGTCCTGTTCCATTGCCTACAAAAAGATTAAGAGTTGTAACCAGGAAAACTCCTTGCGGCGATGGAACGCATACTTTTGATAGATGGGAACTAAGAATACATAAAAGAATAATAGATGTCATTGCTTCAGAAAACGTGATGAGACAGTTAGCAAGAATAAAAGTACCACCATCCGTTAGGATTTCTATCAACATTAGATAAAACTTAATTATACCTTCTTTTCTTATAGTAATTAGCCGGGAAAAGCCGGGATACGAAAGCCCGAAAGCCTAGCGGACAAGGCGCAGGCCTTGAGAGCCTGTGGGCGTAAGCCCGCGTGGGTTCGAATCCCACTCCCGGCGTTTTTAAATCTGTTTATTTTCTTTGTTTTATGATAAAAGAATTTTTACATATGTTTTTAAACCTTGAATGAATTTTTTTATTTTTCTTTGAATTTTATTACAAAAATTTTTTAAGTAAGTGTTTAAATCATAAACATAAGTAAATGGGGGCTAGGGAACGATTAGAACAGATTTACTCTTTGGAACTTGGAAGACATATAATTGCAGATGTAATAGTAAGCAATAGTAGCAAACTTAAGGATGTTGAATACTTGAGGAAAATTTTATATGAAGCAGCAGAAAAGGCTAATTTAAAAGTCATAAGCGATAATTTTACAACCTTTGAGAATACTGGAGGTATCTCACTTCTCTTATTCATAGCTGAATCACATTTATCAATACATACATGGCCTGAATATTCTTTCGCGGCTATAGACATATTTACATGCGGAAAAGATGCCAATCCTATAGCAGCTTATGAACATATTATAAAGGAACTAGGCGTTGTAAAAGCTTCAAAGAAGGAAATAAAGAGAAAATTACCCTAAAAATAATAAGAGAATTTTTTGAAAATTATTATAGTATGGGAGGAAGACAAAGGACTTCTTTATTTTTAGAGAAAGGTAAGCAAGAACAAAAACCTCAAGAAACAAAGCAAGAAAAGAAGCAAGAAGCTAAGAAATCTAAATGAATTTTTTTATAATTGCTCCAACAAACATTTTTTCTGATATCCCAAGCTTAAGAGAAAAAACTGTTAGAGTAGCAAATTTAGTTAGAACATTATTGATCTTTAGAGCAAGAGGTTTAATCCTTTTTAAATATGGAAAAGATGATGAAGAACTATATAGGTTAATCGAATTCTTCAAAGTCCCATCTTATTTAAGGAAATTCGTTTTCAAAAAAGAAAAAGCCTTAAAATATGTCGGTGTTGCTCCGCCAATTAGAGCATTTTATGAAGATAGCGATTTCGCTAGATATGGTTTTGTAGTTAAGAGCGAAAATGGAGTAAGTTATGTAAACATTGGTCTAAAAGATCTTGTAAAGATAAACTCAATCGAATTGAAAGAAAAATCTCTAGTAAAAGTGGTTCGCGAAAAAGAAAAATGGAGGATTGCAAAAAAAGAAGAAGACTCCCTGTTTGGATTTGAACTCATTTTCATCGAGGATCTAATTAATTATTTAAATAAAATTAAAAACAAAGAAAATATAATTTTTGCAACATCAAGATATGGAAAAGAATTCTCTTTAGAAGATCTAAAAAGTTTAAATAATTTAGTAAGGACTAAGAAGAATATTTATTTATTATTTGGTTCTCCGAAGGAAGGATTATATGAGATTTTTAAGAAATTAAATAAAAATTTAGAAGAATATGCTGATTTTGTTTATAACATGTTTCCTAATCAAGGAGTTAAAACTATAAGAACTGATGAAGCCATATTTGGTTCTCTAGCTATATTAAATCTACTCATTCCTAAAAGTATTTAAGCGATTTCTTCAATAATATTTCTAATCAATCTCATGAGCTCACCTAGAAGAGGTTCGATGGGATTTTATCCTAGAGTAAGAGCAAGGAGCATTAGGATTAGAGTTAAATCTTGGCCTTCAGCAAAAGAAGCTGTATTATTAGGCTTTCCTGCATATAAAGTAGGAATGGTAAGTTCAATACTTTTGGATGCTTATGAAAAATCCCATTTATTTGGTAAAGAAGTAGTTAAAGCTTGCACTGTTCTCGAAGCTCCTCCTGTATATGTTTTAGGTCTTAAGCTTTATAAAAAAGAAATGGGAGCATTAAAATCACTAGCTACGATTTTCTCCAAAGAAATACCTAAAAAAATATCAGAACGTATAGATGGTCCTGTAAAAAGTAATTATGATTTAAGTCTTATTGATGAAGTTAAAGATCAGATTGCTGAAATAAGAGCTATAGTTGCAACACAGCCTTTTCTTACAGGTATTGGCAAAAAAAAGCCTGATGTTTTTGAGATAAAAATAGGCGGAGAGTTGAATTCTGCAATAGAATATGCCAAGAAGATATTTGGGAAAGAAGTCAGCGTAAAAGAAGTATTCAAAGAATTGAGTCTAGTTGATGTTATAGGAGTTACTAAAGGAAAAGGCTTCCAAGGTGTAGTTAAAAGATTCGGTGTTAAAGTTTTACCAAGATGGCATAAACATAGGAAAGGTAGCAGAAAGGTCGGTTCAATTGGTCCAATAGATCCTTCTCTAATGCGATTTGTTCCAAGACCTGGACAAATGGGCTTTCATCGTAGAACAGAATATAATAAATTAATCTTGCACATTGGCGAAGATCCGAATAGCATAAATCCCAAAGGAGGCTTTAAACATTATGGTTTGATTAAAAATAACTATATTCTTCTTTTAGGTAGCGTAATGGGTCCTCCAAAGCGAATTATTTTCTTAAGATATCCAATACGTCCTCAAAAAAGAATTTGGAAATATCAATTGCTTAAGGTTGTTGCATGATGCTAGAAAAGATTTCATTGGTAGTAATAGATAAAGATGGTAAGTTAGAAAAAACTCTAACATTTTTACCATTACCTTTCCTTGCTCCATATCGCTATGATCTAATAAAAAGAGCTGTTTTGACAGAATTGCAAAATCAAAAACAGTCTAAAGGCGTTGATCCCTTAGCAGGTAAAAGGACTAGTGCAGAAAGCTGGGGCGTTGGTTATGGAATTGCACGTATACCTAGAGTTAAGGGTGCTGGAACTCCTAGAGCTAATCAAGGCGCATTCGCTCCAAGCACAAGAGGAGGCTATCATCCTACAGCACCTAAATCAAATAAAATAATCAAGGTCAAAATGAACAAAAAAGAGAAGAAATTGGCTTTATTTAGTGCAATAGCTTCAACTGCTAATTTAGATTTGGTATTGAAAAGAGGACATGTGATAACGAATCCTGATCTCAAATTACCTATAATATTAAGCGAAGAAGTTGCGAAAATAGAAAAAACAAAAGAGCTTGTAGATTTCTTGAAGAAAATAGGTATCTATGCAGATATTGAAAGAGTAAAAAATAGCATTAAAATAAGAGCAGGAAAAGGTAAAAGAAGAGGTAGAAGATATAAAGAAAGAAAGGGTCCATTATTAGTCAAATTAGGGAATGAACCAATAGCTAAAGCTTTTAAAAATTTACCTGGTGCAGACGTTGCTGATGTGAGAAATTTACCTGTATATATGTTAGCTCCTGGCTGTTTACCAGGAAGACTTACACTTTGGACAATAAATTCATTCAATTATCTTGCTGAAAGATTCGGTTTTGTAGGTGAAAAGAAATGAGTATAATAAGATTTGTGATGAATGAAAAAGCCCTAAGGATGGCTGAAAAAGAAAACAAAATAGTAGCTATCGTAGATATGAAGCTGAATAAAAATGAAATCAAAAGATTGATTGAAAAAACATATGGTTTAAAGATTGAAAAAATAAATACTCTGATAACTAGCAAAGGTGAAAAGAAAGCAATGATAAAGTTAACAAAAGAGTTTTCTGCAATAGATTTCTATGCTAAAATAGGATTGATATGAAATGGGCAAGAGATTAAGGCAACAAAGAGCTGGAAGAGCTACACCCACTTTCATTTCTCCATCTTGGAGGAAGATAGCTCCAGCGAAATATCCTGCTTGGTTGCATGAAATGATAAAAACAAACAAGGTCGTAGGTAAAGTAGTTGATATAATTCCTGAAAGCGGTAGAGATGCTCCTTTATGCTTAATAGAAGTTTCTCAAGGGAAGCAATTTTATTCGGTCGCTCCTGAAGGAATAGCTATAGGTGATATAATTGAAATTGGGGATGCAGTTCCTATAAAAGTAGGCAATATTTGTAAAGTAGGTAATTTACCTGAAGGAACGATTGTATGCAACGTTGAAAGAAGGCCGGGTGATGGAGGGAAATTCGTTAGAGCAGCAGGTTCATATTCAACTGTTTCTTCCCAAACTCAAAATGGAACAGTAATAATGTTACCTTCAGGAAAGTTTATAGAAATAAATAAAGAATGTCTTGCTACGATTGGTGTTGTTGCAGGAGGCGGTAAAACTGAAAAACCACTCTTAAAGGCAGGTAAGAGTTATCATAAATATAAAGCTAAGGCGAGAAAATGGCCAACAGTTCGAGGTAAAGCTATGTATGCAGCAGCTCATCCACACGGAGGAGGTGCTCATCCAAAAGGAGGTAGGGTTGTCAAAAAGACTTCTCCTCCTGGTAAGAAAGTCGGATTATATGGTTCGAAGAGAACAGGTAGAAGAAAAGGTTAAAATACTAAATCTAAGTAAGTAAGAATTATGCCTAGAGAATTTACATTTCGCGGTTATACTATTGATCAATTAAGAAAATTACCTATGGATGAATTCATAAATCTACTCAACTCAAGGGAGAGAAGATCTTTGAAGAGAGGATTATTGAAAAAATATAAGCGATTATTAGAGAAAATCAGAGCTGCTAAGGCAGGAATATATACAAAGCCCATTAGGACCCATGCTAGAGACATGATAATATTGCCTGAAATGGTAGGCCTAACAATTCATGTTTATAATGGTAAGGAATTTGTTCCAGTAGAAATAAAGCCTGAAATGATAGGCTTTAGATTGGGAGATTTCTCTATAACTACGAAGAAAGTAATACATGGAGAGCCAGGTTTGAGAGCGACAAGAGGATCGATGTATGTTCCTTTGAAGTGAAATGCCAGAATTTGGTTATTCTTATAAAGTAGTAGAGCCTGAAAGGACAGTAATAGCAAGTGGTAGAGATCTGAATATTTCTTTCAAAGAAGCTGTTGAACTTTGTAGATACTTGAAAGGAAGAAAGCTCGATGAAGCAAAGAAGATACTTGAAGAAGTAATTGAATTGAAAAGAGCTATACCCTTTAGAACTTTCAAGAAAAAAGTCCCTCATCATAGGTATGATAATACAAGCGGGCCTTCTAGATATCCTAAAAAAGTAGCAAAGGCGTTGCTAAAGATTTTAGAAAGCTTAGAAGCCAATGCTGAGTTTAAAGGTTTGGATCTTAGCAAGATAAAATTAGTTCATTTAGCAGCTCAAAAAGGATATAAAATAAAAAAATACATTCCAAGAGCTTTCGGCAGATCAAGCCCTTACTTTAGAGAGTTAGTTCATATTGAAGTGGTTGGTGTTGAGAGTTAATGCCGACAACAGCTAAACAATTTATTAAATTTGCAACGCTTCAAGCTGATATTAAAGAATTTATAGAGAATAAACTAAAGGATGCAGGAATAGCGAATATAGATGTTCAACAAATAGCTACAGGCTTGAGAATAATAATAGATGTCGAAAAGCCTAAAATAGCCTTAGGTCCGCATGGTATAAAAATAAAAGAAGTTGAAGAAGGTATAAAGGCATTATTCAACGTAAAAAACGTAGAAATATTTGTAAACGAAGTAACAAATCCTTCTTTATATCCTAGCATTATAGCTAACAGAATTGCTTCTGCAATGGAAAGAGGAATACATTTCCGTAGAGCCGCTAATTTAGCGTTGAAACAAATAATGGAAGCTGGGGCATTAGGAGCTGAAATAACTATTAGTGGTAAGTTAGTAAGTGAAAGAGCGAGATTTGAAAAATTCAGATTTGGCATAATTCCTAAATCAGGACAACCTGCACATGAATATGTAAGGAAAGCTACTACGCACGTCTTACTTAAACCTGGTATATTTGGAATAAAAGTAAAAATATTGCCGCCTGTTCAATTGCCAGATGATAAACTGAGAAAGGTAATGGAATTGAGTAAAGAGAAAATCAAGCAACAGGTTGAAACATGAAGTTAAAAGAGTTGAGGAAATTATCTAGAGAAGAAAGAGAAAAAAGATTGAAGGAGCTACAACTAGAATTGATAAAAGTCAGATCCCAATTTGTTGCAGGAAAACCTCCTAAGAATGTAAAGCTTTTAAGAAACTTAAGAAAGGAAATTGCAAGAATATTGACTATAAATAGAGAAGAGGATTTGAAGAATGAAGCTAAGAAAAGATAATCTGCATGCTCATGAATTGTTAGGAATGGAAGTTATAGTATTGGATAATAAAGGAGAGGAAATCATGAAAGGAATTATTTTCGATGAAAGTAAGGAAACGATAAAAATAAAAAATGTTTCAAAAAAGAGAATTTTTCTCAAAAGATCTCACGATTTCGTTTTCGAAATAAATAATGAGAGGATAAAAATTAAAGGAATTAATTTAATTGGAAGACCTGAAGAGAGGATAAGGAAAATATGAAGAAAAGAGTCATCTTCGGAATAGAACCTCCTCAAGAAGTTTGTGATGATAAGCTATGTCCATTCCATGGAGAGCTTTCAGTAAGAGGTAGGATTGATACTGGAACTGTTATAAAGCTTAAAGCAATGAAGACTGCCGTCGTTGAAAAAGAATATTTAGTTTTCATAAAGAAATATCAACGCTATGAGAGAAGAAGAAGTAAATATCATGTACATGTTCCAGCATGTATAAAAGTAAAAGAGGGAGATAAAGTCATCTTTGGAGAATGTAGGCCTTTAGCTAAAACAGTCTCTTCAGTTATACTAAAGGTTATATGAAAAGCTTATATCTAGCCAGCTTTTATAGAGAGATGTATCATGGCTAAAAGAGGAGGAAAAGTTGCAGTTGCAACATTTAGGGCTCGTATATCAAGAGCTATTCCTGTTAATGCTATTGTTAATTGTGCAGATAACTCTGGAGTATTGCAGGCAAAAGTTATTGGTGTCTTTGCATTAAACACAAGAAAAAGAAGAATACCTACAGCTGCTGTAGGAGATATGGTTAAAGTATCTGTATATAAAGGTAAAACTGAACTTAAAGATCAGCTTCTAAATGCTGTAGTTATAAGGCAGAGGAAGCCTTATAGAAGACCAGACGGTTCTTGGATTGCTTTTGAAGACAATGCAGTTGTAATACTAACTCCTGAAGGAGATGTAAAAGGTACTGAAATTTATGGTCCTGTAGCAAAGGAAGCAGCAGAAAGATGGCCTAAAATAGCTGCTATTGCATCATTAGTGGTATAATGGCTTCAAAAAAACCTTCTACACAAAGGAGACAAATATATAAACTCTTCACTAATAAAGATTACTCCAAGCTTTTACATGTTCATTTGAGTAAAGAATTAAGAGAAAAATATAAGAGAAGAGCTATAAGAGTGAGGAAAGGAGATATAGTTCGCGTAATGCGAGGTTCTTATAGGGGTTATGAAGGAAAAGTAGCTAAAGTTGAGCCAAAAAGGGGCTTCGTATATATTGAAGGATTGACGAGAAAGACGATGCGAGGAAAACCTGTAATGATACCTATTCATGCTTCAAAATTAATGATCGTAAAACTCGATTTAAGTGATAAACTTAGAGTAGAAAAACTAGAAGAGAAGATTAAAGCATGAGCCCCCATATTAAGCGCTTAGCAGCACCAGATTTTTGGCCAATATTGAAAAAAACTACAAAATGGACAATACATCCATCGCCAGGTCCTCATCCTCTGGAATATTGCATTCCTTTAGCTATAGTTTTAAGAGAAATTCTAGGATATGCATCGAATATGAAAGAAGTAAAATACATATTAGCCAAAGGTTTTGTTAAAAGAGATGGTAAAATAATAAGGGATCATAAATTTCCTTTAGGTTTCATGGATGTTTTAGAGTTAGCTAAGGATCCTCAACCTTATAGATTTCTTCCATATAAAGGAATACCTCTAGTGTGTGCGAAGATACCTAAAGAAGAGGCTTCGATGAAAATATGTAAAGTTGTAGGTAAAAGAACTGTTAGAAAAGGAAAGCTACAATTAAATCTTCATGATGGAAGGAATGTCTTAATAGATGCTCAAGATAAAGACAAAATTAAGATAAATGATTCATTATTAATAGAAATTCCTTCGCAAAACGTTAAAGAAATCATAAAATTTGAAGAAGGAAATGTTTGTTTGATATATCGTGGCATCAATGCTGGTTCTTATGGTATTTTGAAGAAAATTAATACTGTAATACCTAAGAGAAATAGTATAGTGGAAATTGAAGATATGAATGGAAATATTATAAGGACAAATATAAATTATGCGATCCCAGTAGGTTACGAAAAGCCTTTACTGAAAATGATTGAAAGTGATGTAGACTATGTTACGCCCATGATTTATAGAAAAATATCTTTGAAAGGGTACCATGTCGATTGAAAATCAGCTCACTAATCCGATGAGAACTATAAAAGTTCATTCAGTAGTTCTGAATATTTCAGTAGGTTCTTCTGAAGAAAAATTGGAAGGTGCTGCAAAGATTTTAGAGAAATTAACGGGTCAGAAGCCTAGCTACAGGAGAGCTAAAAAAACTATTAAAGAATTCAAAATAAAGAAGGGTGAGCCTATAGCATGTATAGTAACCTTAAGAGGAAAAAAGGCTGAAGAAATTCTAGATAAAGCTTTAGAAGCTGTGAATAGAAGAATAAAGGCAGAATCCTTTACTGATCGCGGAAACTTTAGCTTTGGAATTAAAGAATACATTGATATACCTGGAATGATCTATGATCCTTCAATAGGAATATTAGGTATGGATGTATGTGTCAACCTTGCAAGAGCTGGATGGAGAGTTAAACAAAGAAGAGTAAAGGCTTCTAAGATAGGTAAAAATCATTTAGTAACTAAGGAAGAAGCTATAGAATTCATGAAAGAAAAATTTAAGGTTGAAATAATATGAAGCAACCAAAGCCTAAAGAAAGAAAGTTTGGAAAGACAACTCATAGATGTAAAAGATGTGGAACTACAGATGGGGTTATTCGTAAGTATGGCTTATTATATTGTAGAAGATGCTTCAGAGAAATAGCTCCACTTATGGGCTTCAAGAAATATGAATAAAAGCTTATATTTGATTTGAAGCATTAAATACATTCAGACTTATCATGAACTTGCTCGCAAATACTTTAAGTGCGATAAAAAATGCTGAGATGAGGAATAAAAAGGAGTGTATAGTATATCCTGCATCAAAATTTGTTGGCTCAGTTCTTAAGGTAATACAAAAGCATGCCTATATTGGAGAATTCGAGCTCATCGATGATGGTAGAGGAGGGAAGTTTAGAATTCAGTTATTAGGTAGGATAAATGATTGTGGAATTATAAAACCAAGACTTGGTGTTAGTTACCGTGAACTTGTAAAATATGAAAGTAAATATTTACCTAGCAGGGATATAGGATTGCTAATCCTTTCAACTTCTAAAGGTATAATGACAAGTAGAGAGTGCATGGAAAATAGAATAGGAGGCGTCTTGCTTTGTTATGTCTATTAGCAAAGCTTTAGTTATAAATAGGGAAGAAATTGAAATCCCCAATGATGTAGATGTTAAAGTTAGTGAGAATTATGTCCTAGAAATTAGTGGAAAACTTGGGAAAATAATAAGAGATCTTAGCCCATATAAATTAAAAATATCAAAAAATAAATATAGAATATATAAAGAAAATAATAAGATAATTATTGAAACTATGATAAAAGGAAAAAGAGGTGTATCTCTTTTATATACTCTTGTTTCAAAAATAAAATCTGCAATTAAAGGAGTAAGAGAAGGATATACCTATAAATTAAAAATTGTCTATTCACACTTTCCTATTTCTATTAAAGTTAAAGGGAAAGAGGTATATATAGAAAATTTCATAGGTGAAAGAGCTCCTAGAATAGCTAAAATAATAGGAGATGCAACGAAGGTTGTAGTTAAAGGAGATGATATTGAAGTTACTGGTATAGATAAAGATGAAGTGAGCCAAACTGCAGCAAACATTCAACAAGCTACGAAAATAAAAAAGAGGGATCCTAGAAAATTCCTTGACGGAATATACATATATTACAGAGGTAAGTGAAATGAGCGAAAAAGAACTTAAGAAAGCATTGGAAATAAGAGAAATTCAAAAAAAGAAAATGCCAGATTTCGTGAGATCAGATTCATGGAAGGTTAAAAGATTAGAAGATTCAGGCTGGAGGAAACCAAAAGGCTTGGATAATAAAATGAGGATACAAAGGAAAGGATGGCCTCCTATAGTTAAGATCGGTTATAGAAAGATTAAACTTGCAAGATATTTGCATCCGTCAGGGCTTAAGGAAGTACTAGTGCATAATAAAAATGAACTGGAAGGTTTAGATCCTGAAAAGCATATTATAAGAATAGCTTCAAGTGTAGGTAGAAAGAAAAGAATCGAAATAATAGAAGAAGCACAAAAATTAGGATTAAAAATAGCGAATCCTAGGATATGAGCTTAGAATACGTAAAGGAGCTTGCTTCTAAAGTAGCAGGCGTAGGTAAATCTAGAATATACATCGACCCCCAATACTATGATAGGGTTTCTACTGTAATATCTAGAGAAGAAGTTAGAAAGTTAATAGAAGACGGTATAATAAAAATAAAACAAAAGAAAGGTCAAGTTTGGAGGAAAGAGAAAATAAAGAAGAGAAGGAAAAGAAGAGGTGCCGGTAGCAAGAAGGGAAAAAGAGTCAAGGTTAAAAAGAAAGAGTATGTTTTGCGTGTAAGAGGGTTAAGGAGATTTTTAAGAGAGTTATATGATAAAGGTGCAATGGATTCAGAAACATATAGAAAACTTAGATTGATGATCAAAGCTGGCGTAATAAGAAGTAAGAGCAGGATAAAAAGCTACTTAGAACAATTAAAAGGCAAGGTATCTTGAGATGCCATATAGGATAAAATTTAGAAGGAGGAGAGAAAATAAAACTAATTATTCAAAGAGGAAAATCTTCGTAATATCTGGGAAGATACGTTTTTGTGTCAGGAGATCTAACAAGTATATTCTAGTTCAATTCATAAAGCCTGCAATACAAGGAGACATAACTCTTTTAGCAGTCAATTCGATAAAACTGAAAAAATACGGCTGGCCTTTCTCATGCAAAAACTTGCCTGCAGCATACTTAACGGGATATTTGGCTGGTTTGAAAGCTCTTAAGCAAGGAATAAAAGAAGCTGTGCTCGATATAGGTCTTAGGACTCCTACTAAAGGCAATAGAATCTTTGCTGTAGTTAAAGGTGCAATAGATGCAGGCCTTAAAATACCTGTTGGAGAAGAAGTTTTACCTAGCGAAGAAAGAATTAGAGGTTCGCATATAGTCGAGTATTTCAAAATTTTAAAAGAGAAAGGAGAACATGAGAAAAGATTTAGTGCGTATATTAAAAACAATTTAAGCGTTGAAGAAATTCAAAATTATTTCGAAAAGGTTAAATCTGAGATATTTGAAAAGATAGGTGCTAAAAATGTCTCTAGTTGAAAGCTGGCAACCAAAGACAAAACTAGGAAGACTTGTAAGGGAAGGTAAAATAACTAGCATAGATGAGATATTTCAAAACAATTACAAAATACAAGAACCTGAAATTGTAGATATTTTATTGCCAAATCTAAAGGTTCAAGTATTATATTCAACAATTGTTCAAAAACAAACAGCTGCTGGCGAAATTACTAGATTTAGAAGTTTAGTTGTAGTAGGCGATGGAAACGGCCATATTGGCTTAGGATTAGGAAAAGCGAAACAAACAAGGATCGCTATAGAGAAAGCTACTGCTCAAGCAAAACTCAATTTAATACCTGTTTTGAGAGGATGCGGTAGTTGGGAATGTTCATGCGGAAGACCTCATAGCGTTCCTTTTAGAGCTTTTGGAAAATGTGGTTCAGTAAGGATTGAACTTAAGCCAGGTCCATATGGTCTAGGCTTAGTAGTAGGCGAGTTCGTCAAACCAATTTTTATGCTAGCTGGTATATCTGATGTCTGGTCATTTACAAAGGGTAATACAAGTAATAGGATAAACTTTGCTTTCGCTGTTTATGATGCTTTAAAGAATCTCTATAAGTTAAACGTTTTCTGAAATGCCTGATTTGATAGCGATTGTTAGAATAAGAAGCCTCATAGATAGACATCCAGATGTAAGGAAGACTGTAGATTTGTTGAAATTAAGAAGGATTAACACATGCGTTATTTATCCTGATTCTGAATCTTTAAGGGGAATGCTAAAATTGGCTTCACAAGTCGTGACTTATGGAGAAATAGATAAAGCCACACTTGTTGAACTTCTAAAGAAAAGAGGTAGAACAATAGGAGATAAACCTTTAAATGAAGAATTGTTGAAGAAAAATGGCTATAATAGTTTTGAAGAATTAGCTGATGAGATATTTAAAACAGGTAAAATTCCGAGCTTCATTAAACCCTTCTTTAGACTTAATCCTCCTAAAGGAGGCTTCAAAAGATCTACAAAGAAAATGATTGTAGATAAAGGAGAACTTGGATATAGAGGAAAAGATATCAATAATTTAATTCAGCGAATGTTATAGCGATAAGATTTTATTTGAAAAGAAACATAAAGGATATAGCTTCAATGGTTGTAAGAAGAGAAAAAGCTTCAAGAAAAAGAAGAGGCTATCGAGTTCATGGTTATGGTAGAACAGGTCAGCATAGAGGTAGTGGACAGAAAGGAGGTTTTGGAAAAGCAGGTAGGAAACCTGGAAAGCATGAGTATTCATGGATTTTGAGATATGATCCTGATTATTTCGGTAAACATGGATTCAGGAGACCTAATAAAAAAGAATTCAATGAAATAAGCTTACTTGAAATTTCTCAATATGCAGATAAATGGTTAAAAGAAGGTTTTGCTAATCTAAAATATGGTTATCTTGAAGTAGATTTATCAAAGCTTGGTTATAACAAAGTAGTTGCAGGTGGTGAATTAAAAGGCAAGTTCATTATAAAGGCATTAGCCTTTAGCGATGCTGCATTGAAGAAAATAAAGGAATCAGGTAGCATTGCGATAGTTGAAAATGTCAGCTCTTAATTCTTTAAGGCCTATCTTAAGATATCTTCCTGAAATACCAAAAGCTAGAAGACCAGTAAGCTTTAGAGAAAAAGCTGCATGGACTTTAATGGTGCTTACAATTTATATTATTTTCACTCAAATACCTCTATATCCTTTATCTTCTTCACAACAAGCAATTCCAGTACCTGCATTGTTTTCTATAATATTTGCTACAAGGATGGGGACGCTTGCACAACTTGGAGTTGGACCTATAGTTACTGCAGGTTTAATTATGCAATTGCTCGTAGGTTCAAAAATAATAAATCTAGATCTTACTGATCGTTCGCAAAGAGCACTATTTACAGGCGTTCAGAAATTCTTAGCAATCATCTTCACCGCTTTAGAAGCTTCAGTATTCGTTTCAAGCGGTATTTTGCCAGCTGGAAGTTTAAGCAATGCAGTCCTAATAATTTTGCAATTATTAGGAGTTGGTATATTGATAATTTTATTTGATGAGATATTGCAAAAAGGATATGGATTTGGAAGCGCTGTAAGTCTTTTCATATTAGCAGGTGTCGCATTACAAATTTCTGTAGAACTATTTAGCCCTGCTTTTGCTAATGGTAGCTATGCTGGTCTTTTACCTGAGGCTATATACGTATTGAATGGAGGTGGTAGCTTAAGCGATTTCTTATTCGGAAATCCAAATCTTGCCCGTTCATCTAGTCTAATTGGATTGATCGCAATGATTTTTACTTTAATCATAATCGTTTATTTACAGCAAGTAAAAATAGAAATACCTGTAGCATATCCTAAATATGGTGGAATTAAAGCAAAAATACCACTTCAGTTGATCTATGTATCAAACGTTCCAGTAATACTTGCAGGAGCATTGACGGCAAATCTATTATTTTTTGGACAAATAGCTTGGAATAATTACAATAGAGCTAATAATGATCCTGTTTGGAATGCAATCGCTCAATTTAATATCATTAATAATCAGGCAGTGCCTAGTGGAGGCATATTGTATTATTTATCCCCTCCAAGAGGTCTAAATGCTGCCTTTAGGGATCCTTTGCATGCTTTGATTTATGTTCTTTTATTCTCGCTATTATGTGTTTTATTCGCTTTGGCATGGGTAGAAACCTCTGGTATGAGTGCAGAGGAACAAGCTAGAAGATTAGTTAAATCTGGTATTCAAGTACCTGGCTTTAGACATAGCGAATTAGTATTGGGTAATTTGTTAAAAAGATATACTAGAACATTGACATGGTTTAGCGGTTTAATAATAGGGCTCATTGCTTCGATTTCAGATGTTGTAGGTATCATAGGTACAGGAATAGGCATTCTTTTAGCAGTAGGTATAGTTTATCAATATTATATGATATTGGCAAGAGAGAGAATAGAAGAAGAATTCCCATCTATAGCAAGATTGCTTGAGGTGACATAATGGGCGATATATATTTTATACTTCATGAATTTTCTCTGATAATATTATTTGCATTAATTCCAGCTTTACTTTCAGCTTTCTTAAACAGACTTCTCATCTCTAGGTCTTTCGGTATCGAAAGATATAGAAGAATAATGAGGGAAATTAGGGATTTTGATAAGCAATTACTTCAGGCTGCAAGAAGCAAAGACAATTCAAAGTTAGAAAAATTGCAAGCAAAAAAACCTTATATCGATAAAATGCGTTCTCAAACATTCAAGATTACTATGATATCTACGATGGTCATGTTATTATTTTACTATGTATTTTTTGTTTACCTATTTGTCATGATATTTAAAGAACCATTCGATGTATTGTTCCCTATCATTTCTTCTAATTTCTCTATACCACTTTATTATTGGTATATCATTTGTCTTATGCTATTAAGTTTATTAATAAATAGGAAGATAGGAATCTATTATTGAAATGCCTAGGCCTGCACATAGAAATGATAAGATACATTTGGTTAGGACGCCAGGAGGAATTGTTAAAATACATTATGAAAAACCTAAAAGAAATAAGGATAAGTGTGCAATATGCAAATCTGAGCTCCATGGGACTTATCATGGAAGGGGAGGCTTATCTAAATCTTCAAGAAGAGTTAAAAGACCATACGGCGGGCATTTATGTCCCAATTGTCTTAAGAATCTAATAGAAAGTAAAGTAATAGCTCAAATTAAGATTTGATAGTTATAGCATTAAGCGGTTTAGCAGGTTCTGGTAAAACGACCGTTGGTAAAAGAGTTTCTCAGCATTTCAAGCTTAGATTTATATCCATAGGAAGTCTGTTCAGAGAAATGGCACAAGAGTTGAATGTAAGCTTAGAAGAATTCCATCGTATGGCTGAAAAAGATCCAAAATACGATTTGCTGGTCGATAATAAAGCAATAGAGGAAGCTAAAAAGGGTAATGTTTTAATTGAAGGTCATCTTGCATGCTGGATATTAAAGGATATTGCTGATATCAAAATTTATCTAATTGCTCCTTTGGAAGAAAGAGCGAAAAGGATTGCAGAAAGAGACAATTTGAGCTTTGAAAAAGCTATCGAAGAAATTAAAAAAAGAGAAGAGAGCAATAGAAAAAGATACAAAGAAATATATGGCATAGATATAAATGACCTTTCTATCATGGATTTCATAATAAATACTTCAAAATTTTCTCCTGAAGGTATTGAGAAAATACTTATATCTATAATTGAAGCATATCTCTCTAATAAGAATGCCTCCATTAGTTACGATAGGTAGATTAGCAGTAAAGTTAAGAGGTAGAGATGCAGGTCGTAAATGCGTATTAGTTAATATAATCGACAAAAATTTCGTAACAGTAACGGGTCCTAAGCAATTAACAGGTGTTAGAAGAAGGAAGGTGAATATAGATCATTTATTGCTATTACCTCAGCAGATTAAAATATCCAAGAATGCATCTGATGAAGAAGTGTTGAAAGCTTTGCAAGAAGCAAATTTAATAGATTTCATGAAAGAAGGAGTGATATGAATCAAAGACAAATTTTATACAAAAAGGATAGTAAAGTTAGGATAAAGCTTAGCCCAATCCCTTTTGTTAAAAGGACCATTGAAGAGCATTTGAATTATTCTTTTTGTCTTCTAGATAAGCCTAGAGGACCAACAAGTCATGAAATTGCTGCTTGGATTAAAAAAGAATTCGGAATACCTGTTACTCACAGCGGGACCCTAGAAGATTTTGGGGAAATCCCGCTGTATCAGGTTTATTATTAATATTATTTGGAAAAGCTAGGAAGCTGAGCAATTTGCTGGCTAGATTTGATAAGACTTATATCTGCGAAATGCAATTGCATGAAGAAGTAGAGGAAGAAAAATTAAGAAATGTCATTAATCTTTTTGTAGGAAAAATATACCAAAAGCCTCCTTTGAGATCCGCTGTTAAAAAAGTTCCAAGAATTAGAAAAATTTATTCAATCGATATTTTAGACATTGTTGGAAGGAATGTCTTGATGCAAGTTAGATGTGAAGCAGGCACTTATGTTAGGAAACTTTGTTTCGATATAGGAGAAGTCCTAGGTTCTGGTGCACATATGACTGAGCTTAGGAGAATTGCAATTGGTTTTTTAGACGAAAATTATGAATACATTGCTACAATGCACGAATTATTCGGAGCTTATAGATTGTGGAAGAATAAAAACGAAGATTTCTATTTGAGATATTATTTAAGACCTATTGAAGAATTGCTTTTCTTTTTACCTAAGGTATTTGTTAAAGATACTGCTCTTTTCTCAATAACTCATGGTTCTTTTATTGCAGCACCTGCTATTGTAGCTGTTACATCAGATTTGAAAAAGAATCAAAATGTTGGCATATATAATTTAAACAATGAGCTGATTGCAATAGGTAAATCTGAAATGGATGCTAAAGAAGCAATAGAAAAAGAAAAAGGAGTGGTTGTAAAAATAGATAAGGTTTTGAAAGTATATGAGAAGAAAGAAGTCGAATGACGCCGGGAGTGGGATTTGAACCCACGAGGGCAAACGCCCACAGGCTCTCCAGGCCTGCGCCTTACCTGGCTAGGCTATCCCGGCTATAGCTAAAAGATTTTAAAGGTGTCTAACTAATAAATTTACTATAATGTCTCAAAATTTCAAATATGTAGTAAGGATATCGAATACTGATTTGAATGGTAAGGATCAGCTATTTTATGCATTACAAAAAATAAAGGGAATTGGTATTAATACTGCCATCGCTATTTGTAGGCTTGCTGGTTTTCATCCCTATACAAAATTAGGCTCTTTGAATGATGAAGACATTAAAAAGATTGAATATCTAGTCAAGAACTTACATGAAAAAGTTCCATGGTGGTTCAATAATTATAAAAAGGAACGCTTTACTGGGCAAAATATTCATTTGATAGAGTCTGATTTGATATTAAAAGCAAGGGAAGATATAGAATTCCAGAAAGCTTTGAAGAGCTGGAAAGGAATGAGGCATGCTGCAGGTTTAAAGGTTAGAGGGCAATCTACGAGAACAACAGGTAGAACTGGTTTAACAGTGGGAGTTACAAAGAAAGCTCAATGAAATGAGGAGATTTAAGAAGACTTGGGAAGGGCCAAGGCATCCATGGAGAAAGGATGTTTTACTTGCAGAAATCGATCTTCTTGGCCGTTATGGATTAAAAAACAAGAGAGAGCTTTGGAAGATGAAAACAATATTGAGAAAGATAAGGAAAAGAGCAAGAGCACTTTTAGCTTTGTCTCCTACAGAAAGAGCTATAGAAGAAGAAAAGCTGAAGAACCTTTTAATAAAGTATGGCTTGATCGATGAAAATGCCGATATCAGTGCTATCTTATCTCTAACCATAGAAGACATATTGAAAAGAAGACTTCAAACAGTTGTTTATAATTTAAAGCTTGCTAATAGCATTTATCATGCAAGGCAATTAATAGTTCATAAAAAGGTAATGGTTGGAGATAGAATTATATCAAGTCCTTCTTATTTGGTAAAGAAAGACGAGGAAGATAAAATAAAGATAATATGAGCGAAAAGAATAAGCTTTGGGGTATAGCTCATATTTATTCGTCAAGAAATAATACTTTAATCTACATTACTGATCTTTCTGGGGCTCATCTAATAACTTGGAAATCTTGTGGAACAGTTGTTAAGGCAGATAGAGAAAAGAAAACGCCATATGCTGCGATGATGGCAGCATTCAAAGCAGCTGAAGAAGCGATAAGTAAAGGTATCGCAGGTGTGCACATAAAAGTTAGAGCTCCTGGAGGACATGGGCAAAAAACACCAGGGCCTGGAGCAAATGCTGCTATTAGAGCGCTTGCAAGAGCAGGATTGATGATAGGCAGAATCGAAGACGTTACACCTCTTCCGCATGACACAACAAGGAAACCAGGAGGTAGGAGAGGTAGGAGAGTCTAGAATTGTTGTTTTAGGAGGTTCTTTTAGCCAAATTCATAAAGGTCATATTGAATTGTTAAAGAGTGCCTTAAAAATATCTAAGAGATTAAAAATTGGTTTAGTTTTCGATCCTGGAAATAAACCTTTTAAGGAATTAATTGAAGATTATCAAACAAGATACAATAAATTGAAAAAAGCTATATTAGAATTAGATAAAGAAGCGGATTTCGAAATTGTTCCGATTTATGATCCTTATGGTCCTTCCATTAGCGAACCCAATTTGACTGATATTGTTTGCACCGAAGAAACTTTACCTAGAGCAATAGAAATAAATGAGATAAGGAAGAAAAAAGGTTTAAAGCCCTTGAATGTTCATTACATAATTCTAGCATTAGCAGAAGATCTCTTACCGATAAGAAGCTCAAGGATTAGAGCTGGGCAAATTGATGAAAATGGAAAATTATTAGTAAAAGAAGTTAAGATAATTTATGATGAATGAAATTAAATTTTACGAAAGAGAATATCAAATTCTTAATAAAATTCTTAATGATTTCAAAAGCCTTCAAGAATTATCCAGCGAGTTGAACATCCCTTTCGCTACTCTTTATAGCTGGGTAGAAGATCTGAAGATTAAAGGATATGTTGATGCAAGAGATGAAATTCTTAAAAAGATATCTTTGACAGAAGAAGGAAAAAGATACGCTGAACAAGGTCTACCTGAGAAGAGATTGGCTTTAATTCTAAAAGAAAAAGAAGCAATGAGTTTAGAAGAATTGAAATCATTCTTCACAAAAAATGAGTTGGATATTGCAATAATGCATGCTTTAAAAAAAGGCTTTATAAAATATTTTGAAGGAAAAATAAAATTTGTAAGTTTGTATGAGACAAATGATGAAAAGTTATTAAATGAGATAAAAAATAAAGGTGAAATAATCGTAAATGAATTAAATGAAGAATTAAAAATTTTAAAAAGGAGAGGATTAATTGAAGTAAATGAATTTAAAAAGACTTATATAAAAGCAAGCAAATTTGTAAGAGATTCAATAATATCTAAAAATTATGTAATAATACCTGAAATTTCTAAAATAACAAGCGATGATATTATCTCAGGCAAATGGAAACAATATCCTTTGAAGGCTTATAACTTAGAAGCTTTACCACCAATCGTTTATTTTGGTAGATCGCAAGTATACATGAGATTTCTTGAAGAAGTTAAAAAAGTCCTATTAGAAATGGGTTTTGAAGAATATGATTGGGATTATATCCTTCCAGAATTATGGAATTTCGATGTGTTATTTGTTCCGCAAGATCATCCAGCAAGAGATGTTCAAGACACTTTCAGAGTAAATCTTCCTCCAGCTATTTTGGATGAAATTTTTGCTGAAAAAGTTAAAGATATGCATGAAAAGGTATTCAATGAAGCTTTAGGATGGAACTATAAATGGGATGCAGAAATTGCTCGAAGGCTTGTTTTAAGAACACATACAACACCCGTTTCTATAAGATACATATACGAGAATAAAGATAAAGAAGCAAAAGTTTTTTGTATTTCTAGAAACTTTAGAAGAGATTTGCCTGATAGAACACATTTCATAGAATTTTATCAATGTGAAGGAATAATGGTAGGAAATAAGCTAAATTTCTCTAATTTATTATATTTCCTTAAAGAATTTGCCTCAAGATTGGGCCTAGAGAAAATTAGATTCAAGCCTAGCTACTTTCCTTTCACTGAACCAAGTGTAGAAGGTTCTGTCTATCATGATAAATTAGGTTGGATCGAAGCCTTACCTGGAGGAATGTTCAGACCTGAAATGTTAAATATGCTCGGAGTTAAATCTCGAGTTCTAGCATGGGGAATAGGTATTGATAGACTTGCAATGGCTTATTTAGGAATAGATGATATAAGAGAATTGTTCTCAAAGGATTTGAATTTCCTAAGAAGTGCAAGAATGTTGTAATGCCAACGATAATCCTAGATAAGAAAAGGATTTTCAGAAGCTTAAATAAGGAATTATCTTTAGAAGAATTAGAAAGGTTACTAGAATATCTTAAATGTGAAATTAAAGAAGAAAAAGAAGACGAGCTAATATGTGAAATAACAACAGACAGAGCAGATTGTTTCACTACTGAAGGAATTATAAGAGCATTAAAAGGTATTCTTGGAATGGAAAAAGGATTAATAAAATTCGATTTCTTCGATGATGAATTCGAGGTCTATATAGATGAAAATGTTTCAAATGTAAGGCCTTATGTAGTTATGGCAACTGTGAGAGGAGTAAAACTCGATGTTAGAGCATTAGAAAGCATAATAAGATTTCAAGAAGTACTACATGAAACTTTAGGTAGAAATAGAAGAAAGGCTTCGATTGGAATTTATGACATTTCAAAGCTCGATAAAAAAATATATTACAAATGCCTCCCTTTGGATGAGATAAAATTCAGACCCCTTGATAAAGATGAGTTGATGAATGGATATAGAATATTGAATGAAACAGAAAAAGGAATACAATATAAACATTTAATACCTGAAAAAAAGGCACCCGTATTGATTGATTCAAAAGGGACTTTTTTGAGCCTAGCGCCGATAATAAATTCCCAAGATGCTAAAGTAACAGTAAGAACAACTGATATATTAATAGATTCTACAGGCTTTGATATCAATTTCATAACTTCAATAGTATCTTTAATGGCTTATGCAATTAGCTTTTATGGAGGAAAGATAGGTTTACTTAATCATCATTATCCTAACAAGTCTTTCAAAATAAGCTTCAAAAATAGAAATTTGGTTTTGGAGAAAAATTATGTAGAAGATATATTAGGTTTTTCAATAAACGATTATGAGCTTGAAGATATTTTGTTAAGAGCAAGATATGGAATTGAAAAGAAGGATAATAAATATAATGTCGAAGTACCTTTTTACAGATTAGATGTTCTAAATAGCATAGATATAATAGAAGATATAGCAATAATAAAAGGATATAGCAACATAGAATTGAAAAGTCCTATCCTTGAAACTAGAAGTAAAATAAGCAATAAAAGTATAATAGCTAGAACTTTCAGAGAAATATTCAATGGTTTCGGTTTCCAAGAAGTTACCAATTATATGATTTGTAATAGTGAAACTCAAACAGAAAAAGTAATGTTGAATAAAGAAGAAATTGGTCTCATTCTTCTTGTAAATCCAATTAGTAAAGAATATGATTGCATTAGAGCAAATATATTCCCTTGTCTTTTAGATTTCTTATATTATAACAGGAGTTATTCTTATCCTCAGAAAATATATGAAATAGGAGATGTAATCTATTATAAAAGTAATTCAATTCATACAGATTTCAGATTTTCTTCTTTAATAATACATAATGATGCAAGCTTTGAAGAAATGCATAGTTTCTTATATAGTTCATTTAAAGTCTTGAATTTAGATTTCAGATTAAGAGGAAATGATTTACCTTTCTTACTAAATGGAAGGAGGGCAGACATAATAGTTGGTGATGAAAATATAGGATGGATTGGAGAAATTAATCCAGAAATTTCTATAGGTTTTTCTTTATACCAACCAATTGTAGCTTGTGAATTAAGCTTAAGTAAAATCTTAAAATTTATTTTTAATAAATAATCTTGGGGGTGCATCCTTATTGAGAGAGCTATAACGAATGGGTGAATACCCTTGATGAGTTATAGTGTTGTTAATAAGGATCAGGGTGCACCCCCACCACAGGATAATTTAATATTCTTCTTAGAAGATTTTAACAAGGTGAATTTAAATGGGTGGTCCTCCTGTTAATGCTAAATATATATTAATAGCTAGATTTGAAGTTGATGGCGTAGTAGAAAAATCAGACATTATAGGTGCTCTATTCGGACAAACTGAAGGATTGCTAGGAGATGAGCTAGAACTTAGAGAGTTGCAGAAAATAGGAAAAGTTGGAAGAATTGATGTAGAATACGAAATAAAAGGAGGAAGAACAGTAGGAACAATAATAGTACCAACGAACTTGGATAAGCCAGAAGTAGCTTTGATTGCAGCTGCTATAGAAACGGTGGATAAAGTAGGTCCTAATTCAGCAAAAATTGAATTGAAAGAAATAAAGGATGCTAGAGAAGAAAAAAGGAGCAGAATTTTAGAAAGAGCAAAAGAAATATTGTTGAAATGGAAAGAAAGCAAAAGTGTTGAATCTTCTGATTTGATAAAAGCTCTTACAGAGGCAATTAAAGTATCGCAGATAATAAGCTACGGTCCTGAAAAACTTCCTGCAGGTCCTGATATAGACAACTCTCAGGAAATTATAATTGTTGAAGGAAGAGCAGATGTGGTAAATTTACTAAAACATGGATATAGGAATGTTATAGCATTGGATGGTTCTAAAATACCTCAGACTATAATAAATCTTTCGAAGAATAAAAGGACAATAGCTTTCTTAGACGGTGATAGAGCTGGAGATTTAATATTGAAGGAATTGCTGAGTGTAGCAAAAATAGATTATGTAGCAAGGGCTCCATTTGGTAAGGAAGTAGAAGAATTGAGCGGTAAAGAGATAGCTGCTGCATTAAATGATAAAAGACCTGCTTCAGATTATATTACTAGTTTAAAACAAGAACAGAAAATTCCTAAGCTTCAGCAAGTAAGCGAGCTTATTAAATCAGTTATAGGGACGATGGAGGCCTTAATTCTTGATAACGATTATAAAATTATAGAGCGCATACCGCTTAAGGACGTAATAGATAAAATATCCCAAATGGAATCTTTTGGGGCATTAATATTAGATGGCATAATAACGCAAAGATTGATAGATTTGTGCAAGGAGAGAAAAGTCAGCGCTATATACGGTTATAAAATAGGAAACATTACTAATATACCTCAAGATCTATCAATATTCTTATTTGATGATCAAGGGAATATAAAGAGATATGAAATTCGAACTCAATGAAAAAGAAAAAGAAGCTAAAATCACTATTCAAAGCTATGATGATTTGTTTTATTTGTATTTATTAATAGAGGAAGGTGACGAGTTATATGGTTGGAGCTATAGGAATAAAAAGATATATTCAAAGGAAGGAAAAGCTGAGAGAGCAGAAAAAGAACGCGTTTATCTAGGAATAAGCGTTGAAAAAGCATATTTCCATCCAAGTTTGACAGGATTAAAAGTAATAGGTAGCATAATATATAGACCTGAAAATTTTGAAGCGAGTGGTCATCATTCATTTTTGATTAATATAGGAGATACGATAAAACTGAAAAAAGAAGACTGGTCTTCAGCACTGATACAATCTATAATAAAAGAAATTAGAGAAACGTATCCTAAATCAATCATAATATCTGTTGATTATGGAAACATTGCTATTGCTTTGTTGCACAATCAGCGCTTTCAAATAATTTATTCTGAAGAAAAAAGTCTAGGAGGAAAAAGAGAAATTTCTAAAAGAGATGAACAACTAGAAACTTTTTTAAAAGTTTGCATTGATAATGCTTTAGAAATAATATCGAAGACAAATCCTGAGCTAATAATATTATATGGTCCTTCAAATCTCAAAGATATCATTTATGAAAGGATTAAAAAGATTGAAAGAAATATTTTCAGAGTTAGTGGTTCGATTGGAGGAATTGAAGGGATATATGAAGCATTGAGAAATGAAGAAGTATTGAAGATTTTAACTGTTTTCGGTCATGAAGAAAGCATGCTAACTTTAGAACCATTGCTTAGCAAGGCAGAAAAAATAGCGATGGGAATCAAAGAAGTTAAAGAAGCTGCTTCATTAAAAGCTATAGATAAACTTTTCATATCTACAAAATTATTGAAAAATGTTAGCAAAGAAGAATTGAATGAAATAAAGAAAATTTCTGAGCAAGTCAAAATATATGGAGGTTCAATAAGCATAGTAGATGAAGAAAGCGAGGCTGGTAAAACTTTAGAAAAACTTGGAAACATTATAGCTTTATTAAGATTTAACTTATATTAGTTATGTCTCTAATTGATATTTTACTTCTTTTATTTTTAGCTTGGATTTTTTTATTTTTAATTTTTTCATTAATAAAAAATACAAATTTTGGAAAGAAAATTTCAGAAAATATAGAAATACAACCTTTAGTTTTTCTTTTAAAGACTGCTAGATTTAATAAATTTATTCTGAATTCAGGAAAGAAGAGATCAAAATTTTATCGAATAGTCGGAGAGTTATCGATAATTTATGGTATTGCTTTGATGATTTATGCTTTATTTTTCTTAATGAAGAATTTGATCAATCTTTTATTTCCTTCCCAAAGCATTGCATTAGGAGAAGCTTCACCAATAATTCCAATAATATTTGGAATCACTTTTACTCCTCCTTTAGATCAACTCATAATAATTTTAATCGTCATCGCAATAGCTGCAGTTTTCCATGAACTTTTCCATGGTTTCTTAGCTTCTAGCCATGAAATGAAAATAAAATCAACAGGTGCAGGATTGTTTTTCATGATTCCTATAGCGTTTGTAGAATTAGATGATGAGTCTTTGAAAAACACTGCTCCAAGAAAGAAGCTTAGAATGTTAGGTGCAGGTTCGTTCATCAATTTAATACAGGCTATGATCTTTTTAGTTCTCTTTCTATCTTATCCTTTAGCTATTTCTTGGGGTTACAATTATGAGTCAAGTGGTGTTTTGATTTATTCAATAACTCCTAATTCTCCAGCATCTATAGCTGGTCTTGCTATAGGAGATGCAATAATAGCTTTAAATCATACACAAATAAAGAATTATCAAGATTTCTCATCATATCTCGAGAAGACCAAACCTAACCAAACGTTGATTATAACTGTCGAAAGGAATTTGAAATCATTCAATATAACAATAAAGCTTGCACAGCATCCTTATTATAAAGATAGAGGTTTCATAGGAGTTTCTACATTAGATTATCATAGACCTTATTTTGCTCTATTTCCTCAAATTTTGCAATATTGGGCTTATTTGTTTTTTGCATGGGGATTTGTAATATGTTTTAGCTTAGCAGTCTTCAACATGTTACCCATTCCTCTTTTCGACGGTGATAAATTCCTTGCTGAGATTTTAAGCATCATTAAGAATAAAGATGTTCGAATCATAACTCATAATACTTTAAGAGCTTTATCTATAATGCTTCTTCTTTTAAATATATATTTTAGTTTGATCAGATTTGGTTTTGTCTAATGAAGTGCAATTATTGCGATAACGAGGTATTTTATGTTAGAAGGTATTCAGGAGAGAAGCTATGCCAGAAGCATTTCATAGAAACTTTCATCGATAAAGTAGCTAAAACAATATCTGAAAATAGATTACTTACTTGGAATGATTCTATAATGGTTGCAGTTTCAGGAGGTAAAGATAGCTTGACAGCTCTTCATGTTTTAAGTATAATTGAAAAAGATTTTCCTTCAACGAAGCTTTTCGCTGTAACAATAGATGAAGGAATTAGCGGTTATACAGAATTTAGGGTAAAGCATACAAGAGAATTATGCGAAAAGCTTGGAATTCCTTATTATGTTTTCAGATATGAAGATTTCTATGGCTATAGGCTTGAAGAAATCGTGAAAATAGCTAAAGAAAAAGGAAGTAAGCTTGAACCTTGTTCTTATTGTGGTGTTCTTAGAAGGAAATTATTAAACATTGCAGCAAAGAAATTAAATGCTACAAAAGTTGTGACTGGGCATAATTTAGATGATGAAGTTCAAACATTCATGATTAACATGCTAAGAGGAGATCTGGATAGAATAATAAGAGGGTTTGCTCCAGTAATTCCAAAGGAAGGCTTTGTTCCTCGAATTAAGCCATTGAAATATATTTATGAAGAAGAAATCATGATTTATGCTACTTTGCATGATTTTCCTTTATTCGAAACAGAATGTAGATTTGTAAAATTATCCATGAGGGATTCAATTAGGAAAATATTGAATGAGTTGGAAGCTGAAAATCCAGGCGCTAAATATATGATGTTGATCACTGCAGAAAAGATTGCCAAGAGTTTCATCGAAACGAAAAAAGATTTCAAGTTGAACTATTGTAAAAGTTGCGGCGAACCTACTTCGCAAGAATTATGCAGAGCTTGTTCACTTTTAGAAGAAATAGGAATAGTTATGCAATAAGCGGCGGTGCCCGCATGTAAACCCATACTAGGAATATAGAGCTATATGCACTTCCATTCAAGCCTGTTACCTACGAACGTCGCCACTCTTTATTAGAGCCGCTCCCTTCCGGGCCTAACTCGGTTCTAAAGATTAGCCTCTTAACCCTTCCCTCCGGAAGGGCTACGAGGCTATGGCGACCCCGTAGGGCAGGCTTTCATTACTTCCGTGCATATAGCTCTATATTCCTAGTATGAGCTTACATGCGTTACTGGCCGTGCCATATCGACCGTTTGCATTTGAGGGAGGCCGAGCCCCTCCGGCCCTACCACCGCCGCAAATATATTATTGTTAATTGTGAGATTTATTTTTTGTGCTATGGATTCAAAATCTTCTATTGTTGCCAAATAAAAATTCAAAATACTACAAAGATCTTAAACAAATCATCTCTTCTTCATCTTATATGTAATAAATTAATAGTGGAATCATGAATAAGACTTTTGTCGCTTTTGTTTTATATTAGAGTGAAAATTCTTTCCTATATGCTATTTTATATCGAATAGAAGCGCAATGTTTATATAGAATTAAATTTAAATAATAGAACTTTGTTTTTTCTGTGAAACGTGAAATTTCGCTAATGATCGTTACTTCATTAATATTAATTGCATATAGCAGCATTGTTACCTTAAGAACGCTTAGCATATGGCCTGACGTATCATTACCTACTTGCGATTCTGGCTCAAGGTGTTATTAAGATGAGAACATTAATAGTTTTGTTCTTGTTTTTTATAATTTTTACATCTTCGATAGTTCCAATTAGTGTTAAGGCTTCTAATAATATAACCGTTGAAATAAAAGTCGATATCATAAAAAGACATCCAGATCTAATAATTACAGGTTGCAATGAGACGTATGTTTACTGGGAATACAATTTTAGAAAACTTGATCCCCCAGTGCCTGTTAGAGGACCTGCAAATGAGACGAGATATCAAAGCGAATTACGAGGTGATTATCTTTCAGAAACGTTTTTTATAATTAACGCATTGGAAGCAAAATATGACGTAAAAGATGTTCGTTGGTTTACTATTTCAGAGTTTCTTGATGGCGCCGCAGTGGAAATAGAGAAATATGAAAAGAGATTAATCGAGGAAAAGGGAAATTTAGGGATATTTAGATTTTCTGTGCTGGGCGATTTTGAGAAAATGATCATAATGATTTTTATGTATAAAATAACACCTGAAAAAGTGAATATTGTAGCAAATTACCTTAGACCGTTTACTAACTTTTTAAAATCTTATATCGAAGATTTCAAATATTATATAAAAGAATTAAATAATGATCTTGAAAAACATAATATAAATTTTAGATATAATGTAGAATTCAAAGATAAATATGATGTGATAGTTGCATTTGTTGAGGATTATGCATCTCAATATACCGAAGACTATACTCATTTTCCTTTATTCCTTAAGCAATCTAAAGCTGTAGAGCGCTTCTATTTGAAACAATTGCCGAATGGATCTTTTATTGATGGAGATGGATATAAGAAATATTTGGAATTACTTAAAGAATATTACGGTCTTGAGTTATCAACTTATATTAATCGGTTCGGTTATGGCGAAGTTATTTTACCAATTCCTACTAATGCCACCTATAATGAAGAGTTCGTAAGGAAAGCAGTTTCTATAATAAGAGAATATGCAGGATGTGAAGTTCCTTTAGTAGCGAATTTTGTAGATTACCGTGACGTAACAAGTCTTATCACTCTAGCGCCTGCACCTAATCCTAGAGGAGATTCTCAACGTTTTCTATCCTTATCTATTAACGAGCTAATACTGTTATTTGCAATAATACCAACTGCAATTTTATTGCCTTTGATTTTAATTGCAAGAAAAGGTAAGAGTAATAAATAAAACGATAAATTCTTTTGTATTGATGGTCTGAAAACAAGTAATTTTCATAGATAGATTAAGAAGTATTATCAAAACAAATTAAGAAAGCTTTAATAAATTTGCCAAAAAATGATGATTCTTTTTCTTGCACATTGATCAAGCTCGATCAAATAATAGAAGTTTTTAAATTCATTTGAAGCGAGTATTCAATTTATCAAATTACGCCGGGAGTGGGATTTGAACCCACGAGGGCAAACGCCCACAGGCTTAGCAAGCCTGCGCCTTACCTGGCTAGGCTATCCCGGCTTTTATTTAATCAATAAAATTATAGGATATGGTGATATATAATTACGTTAGTGCAGGGTTAATTTCTTATGATGAGATCATTTTGAATTCTCAGAATTACAAAATTTTTGGAGGTTCTGTAATTTATTCTTCAATTCAAGCATCTTTACTAGGATGCCGAGTTGGTTTGATATCTGCAATAGGAGAAAAAGATGAGGATGAATTATTGAGGTTGCTTAAGAATTACAATGTAGAAATAATTAAGCTAGGTGTATATCAAGGAGAAACACTATCTTTTGTTAATGAATACATAGGTAACGATAGAATGCAAAAAGTCAAGAATCATCCAAAATTGACTATAAAATTCAACATTGGAGACTTTGAAGCAGAATGTTTCCATCTCGGTCCTATAATAAATGAATTCAGCTTTGAAGAAATAGAAAAAGCCAGGAAAATATCTAAGTATCTTGCATTAGATATTCAAGGATTTTGCAGAACTATTGAATCTTCACTAATAAAGAAGAGGAAAATTGAAGATATTTCTTTTTTGAAATTCATCGATATTTTAAAATGCGATTTAGATGAGCTTTATTGTTTATCTAATAATAACGATCCGAAACAAATAATAGAGGAAATTCTCGATGAAGACTGTAAAATTTTACTGCTAACACTTGGAGATAAAGGTAGCGTTATCATATCTAAACATAAAACTTATTATATTCCTGCTCATATACCAGAGAAACAAGTTGATCCTACAGGTGCAGGAGATGTTTATTTAACTTCATTTTTAATAAGTTATTCGAGAAGCCACGATCTTGAATATGCAGGATTGTTCGCTTCAAGCGCTTCTTCTTTTGTTTTGGAAGATATTGGCTATAAAGGTATTTCGAATAAACAAAAAATAGAAGAAAGAATGAGAAAGCAGAAACTAAAAGCAAGAGAAATAGAATTCGATGAAATTCCCTTTTATAAATGGGCCGGCCCGGATTTGAACCGGGGACCTTCGCCTCGTAAGGGCGACATCCTACCAGGCTAGACTACCGGCCCATTATTTTTTAGCCTCTGCTTCTTTAATTATCTTTTCTAATTCTTCTATTTTCTTTTGTAATTTTTCAATTCTTTTAGTTTTATCCTTAATTACCAAAATGCTACCACATCCTTCAACATCACAAACATAATTGTTCATTAATGCTTCGCTTTCTATGAAAGTTTTCTTATGAACAGGACATTCGTAAAAAGTATTCTCTTCTTCATATTTTAATCTCAGCTTTAATTTTTCCAGAATAGTCTTTAACTTATCTAAAATCACTTTATCGAATTGTTCCGTCCTGAAAACTGCATTATAAATGAACCATCCTGATTTTTCATCTCTTTCTTTTTTGAAATCAACCAATCCCATGTTGAATAAATCATATAGAATCTTTCTTACAACAGTAATTTTCAAATTGCTTTGTTTTGCCAACCATTCTTCATTAACTTCTCCTTTATCTAACATTAATGAAACAACATGTGCAGCTTCAGGTCTTAGCAATAATGAAATTGTCTTTGCGATATATTCTTTTTCTTCTTTGGTTACCATGATCTATTTCTCTTTAAACAATCTAATCAATCTTCTTTCATCTCTACAATATCTCCTAACGTTATATCTTGTTCGCTTTTTTTACTAACTGTTTTTTCTTCAAAGCTTTCCATTTCTAAGAGAGTTATTTTCAAAACTTTCTCAAGCTTTTTTGCCAATTCTATAGTAGGCTTTAATTTTCCTGCTTCTATCTTTTTCAAAGTAGAAAGCTTTTCTCCAACTAATGAAGCAAGCATATCTTGAGTCATGCCCATTTTTTCTCTAGCTTTTCTTATTTCTGTTGCAAAATCTTCTCTTATGGAAACTTCAACTTGAGGTATTTTAAGTGTTTTATATTGGGGCGTAGGCATTTTCTTAATAACTTTTCTCATTTCAATAGGCTTGTTTTCAACTACTTCTCCAATTATTTTGCAAGAATCACAGACTTTCAAATAAGTTTTGTTAACTCTAATAGTTATTGGTTTTTGTATTTCCTTACCGCATATTTCGCAATACACAGCTAAAATCATTAAAATATGCTATAAATGTTTATTATTGTGAGCTTCAATCCAATTCTAGCTTTGAAGACTTTAGCATGTTATCAATTCGGTAAGGAAGTTGGTGACGTATTGTTTAAAGAAGAATTGATTAAAGAAATGAAGGTTAAATTCTCAGGTAGAACTAAAAGAATAAGATATGTGCTCTTAGGAAATTCTCCATATTTATCTGTTCGAACTTCTGATGGTTTCTTAACACTTTCTTTGAGAGCAGCTAGAGAATTGCTAAAATCTTTGGAAAACTTCGAGAACTTAGTAATCGTTAATAGAGAAGCGGTAAAAACTATGATTGAAAGAAAAGAAATTTTGGCTAAGCAAATAAAAAGCGTAAGTCCAAACTTAAAGGCGAATTCAGAAGTAGTTGTTGTAGACGAAGATAAAAAATTCATCGCAGTAGGAAGGGCAATTCTAAACGGTAAGGAAATGCTAGAAATTAAAAGAGGTGTGGTTATTAAATTACGTAAGGTGGGAAAATATGTTTAGAAGAGGAATAAATAGAGAGACTTTGCGAATGCTGCAAAGAATGGGTGTTAGCTTTGAAAATTTAGAAGGCATAGAAGAAGTTGTTTTAAAATTTAAAGACAAAATAATCATATTGAAAAATCCTGAAGTTATGGTCACTAAAATAAGCGGACAGAAGCTATATCAAATAGCTGCATCAGAAGAAATAGAAGAAAAGAAAGAAGTATCTGAATACATTCCTAATGAAGAAGATATTCAACTTGTAATGCAACAAGCTAATGCATCAAGAGAAGAAGCAATAAGTGCTCTCAAAGAAACTGAAGGAGATATTGCATCGGCAATAATTTTGATAAAAGCTAGGAAACAGTGAAAACCTTTTATTTTGAAGATTTCAATATTTGGGCTTGCTATGCTTCTTTTAAATTGAAAAATAGAAATCTTAATGAAATTTTCGAATATATTTCTAGAATTAAGTCAAAAGTTGATATTTTGCAATTGGTAGATGCTGACAAGATTTGTGGTGAGCTACACTTACTCAGCGGTATATATAGAACCTATAGAGCTAAAAAAGAATCAAAAAATATAGCTAAGGAGAATTCTGTTGAATTGTTGCTCCGTCTTAGCGGTAAAAGACAAATAAATGAAGCAATAAGCATATTAGGATTAAATGAAAAGACAAGGAATGTATTGGTTTGTTGTTGTGATCAAGATTTGGATAAAGCAAAATTAGTTACTGAAGAATTAGTTAGTCATCTTTCAGAATTTGAGAACGATGATTTCATAAACGTATATGATAAAGTGAAGGAAGAAGAAATTAAGAAAACATTCAATATAAGGACGAACAATATAGAGAAAGAAGTTTTAATGAAAATTTCTTACATTGAACTATTATCATAATCACCTAGCAATTCTTCTATTGCTTTCTTTTTCATTTTATTAAGCACAAATATTTGATCTCTTTTAAGTACAGAAATTCCTGCAATATCCCTAATTATTTCTATCAAGATCACGTAATCGTAATTAACTAAATCTACTTTTCTTTTAACTTTTGGAGCTATTTGTTCAATTAAAAAGTCGCTTTTTATGTTTGATTCTCTCTTATCAATGCTTATTCTAAAGCTTTTATTTTCTTCGATCTTATTCAACAAGAGCTCAGCCGATTTAACAATTGTTTCTTCTTTAGCTTCAGTTATGATTTCAATGGGTATTGCTCTAAGTATGTATTTTATGCTCCATACATTTTCTTTTGAATAATTTATAATTGTTTCAACAGCTTTGATAGGATCGAAATTAACTTTCAATAATATCAAACCAGGCATTTTAACATCTAAAGGTTCAAAATCTTTAAATCCAAATTTCGATAGCAAAAGCCATGCTTCATGAACACAGTCATCTTCCCTAAATCTGTAAGTAGTTAATATTATTCCTTTATTCATGATATAAGAAGAGGATTGTGTGCGTATCCTTAAATCTTTTTATTAAATTCTCCTTTTTCTTCATTCTTAATTTGGTATAAACAAGTCCTCCTTTAACTCTTTTAGATATGAGTTTTATAACCAAATTATCCTTAAGCTTCTTATTTTTATGAATTTTCTTGAAATTTCTTTCTTCTCCATCCTTTTCCTTAGTCTTGAATAAATAAAATTCTTTTTCATGCTCTAATACAAAAATTAATTCATCCCATCTTCTTATTAGCGAAAAGAATTCATCCAAAGATTTTTCATCTATCTCATTTAGCCAAATTATTATCATTGCTTGCACCTTTCATGGGCTATAAAACAGCTATCTTTTTAAATAAGTAAGTAGTTATCTCATTCATGGCTGAGGAAGAAGAACTTGAGGAATTTGAGGAGTTCGAAGAATTTGAAGAATTAGAAGAATTTGAGGAATTTTAATTTTTTCGTTGAATTTTTAAGTAAGTTCCTATATTAAATCTTTACATGCAATTTTGCCCTAAATGCAATAATTTGATGGTTCCAAAGAGAGTGAAGAATGGATTTAAACTTGTATGTACTAACTGTGGTTACTCAAAAAGAGTTAAAAAAATTGATATCAAGCTCGTTTCAAAGTCAGCTGATAAAAAGAGTAAAGAAATAGCTCTAACTACTCCTGATGAAGTAAAGGCTAGAGAAGAAGAAAAAATGTTGCTTGAAGAATTGTATAAAGATTCGTTAGAATACTTTGAAACTGATTAGTGACAGTAAGAATAGCAATAGTAAATCGCGACTATTGCAAATCTGACAAGTGTAATTTCGAGTGCAATAGATTTTGTCCTATAGTAAGAGCTGGAAATGAAATAGTTTGGCTTGATGAATCAGGTAAAGCTGTAATAGATGAAGAAGGATGTATAGGTTGTGGTATTTGTGTAGAAAAATGTCCATTTCATGCAATAGAAATCGTTAATCTTGCAAGTGAGCCAAAAGTTCCTTGTATTCATCAATATGGAGTAAATAGTTTCAGACTTTATGGCTTACCTTTCATCAGATATGGAAAAGCTTCAGGCGTTATAGGCATGAATGGTGCGGGCAAATCTACAGCTATAAACATACTTGCAGGTAAATTATATCCAAATTTAGGAAATTTTGATAAAAAGCCTGAACCAGAGGATATAATAAGCAATTTCAGAGGTAGCGAATTGCAACGTTACTTGAAAGACCTTTATGATAAGAAAATAAGGGTTGCAATTAAGCCACAAGATATACATGAAATACCTCTGGTGCTTAAAGGAAGCGTTAGAGATGTATTGAAATTCATTGAAAATAAAGATATATTTGAGCATGTAAGCGAGGTTTTTAAATTGAACGAATTTGTCGATAAGAAAATTTCTAATCTAAGTGGGGGAGAACTTCAAAGATTCGCTATTACACTAGCTATTTCGAGAGATGCTGACGTTTATTTCTTGGACGAGCCTTGCAGCTATTTAGATGTACAGCAAAGACTCAGACTAGCTCGCATATTGGATTTCTTGTTAGAAAGAAACAAAACTTTGCTTATTGTGGAGCATGATCTATCCCTAATTGATTATTTATGCGATACAATAACCATAATCTACGGTAAACCTAAGGTATATGGTATAGCTTCTTTGCCTTATTCTACAAATGCAGGAATAAATGCTTATTTTGAAGGATTTTTACCTCATGAAAATGTTAGAATAAGGAAAAATCCCATCAAGTTTTATCTAAAAAGTTTAGAAAGGGTTGAATTTTCTCCTTATAAATTCTTGTTCTGGACTAATTTGAAAGTAAATTTATATGATTTTTATCTCGAAGTAGAAGAAGGCTTTGCAAATAAAGGAGAAGTTTTAGGAATTGTTGGACCTAACGGTATTGGTAAAACTACCTTCGTTAAGACAATTGTGGGAGAGATAAAGGAATATGAAGGAAGTGTTTATTCTATAGAAGAAAATCCTAAAATGAGCTATAAGCCCCAAGTTTTCAAGTTCGAAAACGAAGATCTTTTGGTTAAGGATTATTTGTATGATATAAACAAGGAATTCTATAAGAATGAATGGATAACCGATGAAATAATTCAACCTTTAAGGATCGATCAAATTTTAGAAAGGAAGATTTCTGAACTTAGCGGAGGTGAGAGACAAGCTTTAATGATAGCGGCAACACTTTTGAGAGATGCAGATATATACGTTTTTGATGAACCTAGCGCATTTTTAGATGTTGAACAAAGATTATCTTTAGCTAAACTTTTGAAAAAATATGCTCAAACATTTAAAAAACTCGTGATCGTCGTAGAGCATGATTTATTAATTCATGATTTCACAGCAGATTCATTAATAATCTTTAAAGGTGAACCTGCGAAGAAAGGTTATGCACTTAAGCCTATGTCTTTAAAAGAAGGTTTCAATAACTTTTTGAAAGATTTAGGAATTACCTTTAGAAGAGATAAAAGGACTAATAGACCTAGGATAAATAAGCCTGGCTCTAGTTTAGATAGATATCAAAAAGAAATTGGTGAATATTACTATTTAGAATAAACTTAAATCTGTTCAATGATTTAATCATTATGGCTGAAGTAACGATTTCTATAATAAAGGCAGATGTCGGCTCAATAGCTGGACATCATAAGGTAATACCTGAACAAATTGATTTAGCAAAGCAAATGTTAGCCAATGCAAAAGAGAAAGGATTGATCATTGATTATTTTGTTTTCAATGCAGGAGATGATCTAGAGCTTTTAATGACGCATAATAAAGGCGTAGACAATCCTGAAATCCATGAATTAGCTTGGAATACATTCAAAGAAGTTACAGAAAAAGTTTCGAAAAAATATAAGCTTTATGCAGCTGGTCAAGATTTGCTATCAGAAGCTTTCTCTGGAAATGTAAAGGGTCTTGGTCCTATGGCTGCCGAAATGGAAATCGAAGAAAGACCTAGTGAACCGATAATCGTTTTTGCTGCAGACAAAACAGAACCAGGCGCTTGGAATTTACCGCTTTACCGTGTATTCGCAGATCCATTCTGTACTCCAGGCTTGGTGATCGATCCTTTAATGCATGAAGGATTTATCTTCGAAGTAATGGATTTAATGCAAAACAAAATAATAAGACTTAATACTCCAGAAGAATCCTATGACTTACTAGCTTTAATAGGTACTCCTGGAAGATTTGTCATATCAAAGGTTATAAGAAAAGATGGACTTTTGGCTGCTGTAGCAAGTACAAGTAGATTATCTTTAATTGCAGGAAGATATGTTGGAAAAGATGATCCTGTATGCATTGTAAGAGCTCAAAGAGGATTGCCTGCAGTAGGAGAATATCTCGAAGCTTTTTCATATCCATATTTAGTAGCTGGATGGATGAGAGGTAGTCATGTAGGACCTTTGATGCCTGTTTCGCTTAAGGATTCAAGAGTTAGTAGATTTGATGGTCCTCCTAGAGTTGTGGCTTTAGGTTTCCAAGTATACAATGGAAGGTTGCTAGGGCCTGCTGATCTATTTGAAGATGTTGCATTTGATGCTGTAAGAGCAAAAGCTTCTGAAATAGCAGAATATATTAGAAGACATGGTCCTTTCATGCCTCATAGATTAGGTCCTGAAGAAATGGAATACACAACTTTACCTCAAGTATTGAAGAAGCTGGAGAAACGCTTCATAGAAGTAAAGGCTTAATGTTTTTTTTGAATTTTCCACTTTTTCTAATAAATTTCAAATGTTATGAAGAAGCAATAGGAGATAATGCAAAAAGATTGGCTCTTGCTTCCAAGAAAATTTCAGAAGAATTGAATATTGATATTTTTCTTGCACCTATTTATACTGATATTAGGGAAATTTCTAAGTTAAACGTAAAAGTATTTGCTCAAGGAGCCGATCCTGTAGAACCTGGAAGTTATACAGCGCATGTACCTCTTGAAGCAATAAAAGCTGCAGGAGCAATAGGTGTTATAATAAATCATTCTGAGAAGAGATTAAATTATGAAGCGATTGAATTTTTGGTTAAAAAATGCAAAAAGCTTTCCTTAATCTCGCTTGTTTGTGGAGCAAGCGTAGAGGAATGCTTGAATTTAGCGAAGATCAAGCCTGATATAATCGCAATAGAACCTCCTGAATTAATAGGAACTGGCAAATCTGTATCTAAATACAAGCCTGAAAGCATTTTAATGACTGTAAAGCTTGTAAAGGAATTCGATAAAAACATTCATGTTATTTGTGGTGCTGGAATATCTAATGCTGAAGATGTTTCAGAAGCTTTAAAATTAGGTGCTGAAGGAATTTTGGTTTCTTCAAGCATAGTAAAAGCTGAGAATCAAGAAGAAAAAATTCGAGAATTAGCCCTTGTTTTCAAATCTCATAAATGACTGAATTCAGAGTTGGAACAAGCGGTTATAATTATTTTTGGAATGAAGGGAAACCTTCACAATTTAAATGGTATTTAAGTCAGAAATTCAATTCAGTAGAAATAAATGCTACGTTCTATTCTTTCCCTTATAAAAGTTGGATAAAAAGCTGGTCTTCTGCACCGGATAATTTTGATTTCTCAATAAAAGTTAATAGAATAATAACTCACTATTCAAAGTTAAGTGAAAAAGCTATTGCGATTTTTGAAAAATTCAAGAATTCTTTCAAGGAGATTGAAGAGAAAATAGCTTTTTGGCTTTTCCAAATGCCTCCATCTTTTGAATTCAACGAAACTAATCTTAAAAGAATAAGGCAATTTTTTTCAGCAGTAAATATTCCAGCAGTAATCGAATTTAGAGATCCTTCTTGGTGGAATGAAACAACTCTAAAAATTCTTAAGGAATTAAACGTTGTATTTTGTTCTGTCGATGCTCCTGAATTACCTAATGATATAGTTGAAACGAATGGAATAATATATCTAAGATTGCATGGAAGAGAAGAGTGGTATAGTTATGAATACAAAAGAGAAGAGCTTGATGAAATCATAGAGAAAATAAACCAAATATCTCCTTTAAAATGCTACATATATCTAAACAACGATCACGGAATGCTTCCAAATGGATTATATCTTTTAAAAAAATTGGATTTAATTAAAACTTAACCGTAAAACAGCATGCTAGGTTGTGTCTCTATTGGCTTTATTCTTTCTTTCAATTCTTTTATTTGATTTTCTAGCATTTCTGCTTCCTTTAATAAAGGTTGAGGATCCAATGCTATATTAGGAAATAGCTTGTTGATTGCTTCAAGAACTTTTGTAACGATCTTAAAGCTAGGTTCTCTTTGACTAATTTCAGCAACCAAACAATAAGCATCTATATTTGCCCATCTACATTCATCTAAGATTACAGCTGATAATCCTACTAACATTCCGTATTCAAAATAGTTTATACCTTTTTCTTTTAGTGCATTTCTTGCTTCATCAGTACTACCTATTCCATAAACTCCTAACTCGCTTGAGGTATCGCTTACTAATAATTCTTCAACGCTTACAACGTTATGTATATCATTCTTCTCAGCCCATTCACAAATAGTCTTACCTATCATTCTTGTAAGTCTAGGATTTGGAGTGAATTCTGCAGTTATCACTGCAAATTTTAACTTTTCATCTGCATGTATCCTTGCAGGAAACTTAGGCTTACCTTTAAATATAAACGTTACAGGCGGAAAGTAATCTGAATTTATTGAAGCAATAGAATCTAAGTTAAAAGAACGAATGTAATAGTTTGCGAGCATCAAATTCAAAATTCCACTTACTGGTATTCCTATGAATAAAGTTCCTTCCCGTAAATTTACTTTTTTGTATTCTCTTATTTCCACTTCTCTAACCATAATTACGATATAATTTAAATTCTTAACTAATTATTCTTAATCAAATTTTTATTATCGTTATATCCAAAAAACATGGATATTGGGCCAGTGGTCTAGCGGACTATGACGTAGGCCTGCGGAGCCTAAGTTCGTGGGTTCGAATCCCACCTGGCCCGTAGCTAAAGATTTAAGTTAGAATTTTCGTATTTTAACAAATGAAAGCAATAAAAGTTGAAAAAGAAGCATGGGATTTGTTTTTCGAGCTTCTTGATGATTTAGCAAACAATAACTTATCATACATGAACAGGTATCCTGAACCTGTAGGCGAAATGAGATATCGAGACGTATTGAAGAAAGCATTCCTTGATACAGGTAAATGTCTTGCTATAATATGGCTCATCTTCGAGAACGGTCTAAAAAAGACTTATTCTTTTTTGATTGAAGCAGACATAGAGGAAGGAGAATTCAGCAATATTGCTGCTCTACCTGGTAAAGTTAGAGCAAATGTAATTGAAGAATTAGGCGATGAGAAAACGATAAAAATATATCGCGAGTCAAAATTTTCGAACGGTAATGAAATCGTAAGATATCTAGAACTTGTAGGTAACAAATACAGAGAAAGAGAATTATATATTACGATGAAGAATGCTTTAAAAGAAGAGTTATTTTAATGGATGTCAAGGCTATAGCTATCGATGTTGATGGTGTAATAACAAAGTTAGAAAGTGCTTGGAAGTACATTCATGAAAGATTAAATCTTTTAGACAAGGCTAAAATCAATGCAGAGCTCTTCCATAAAAAGAAAATTTCCTATAAAAAATGGGCTGAATTAGATGTTGCATTATGGAAAGGGATCAGCAAAGAAGAATTCTACAATCTTTTGAAAGAAGTGGAAATAAGAAAAGGATGCGTTGAATTCTTTTCATTCCTAAAAGAGAATAATATAAAAATATTCGCAATAAGTGGAGGCTTAACTCCTTTATTGGAGATCTTATCTGAGAAATTGCATTTTGACCGGTATATCGCTAATGATATAATTTTTGAAAATGGCATAATAAATGGAAAGTTTAGAATTAACGTTTCCCCTAAAAATAAAGGTTTGATACTCTCTCGTTTTTTAAAAGAATTCAACATAAAATCTTCTCAATGCATAGGAATAGGAGATAGCGAGTTCGATATACCTATGTTAAAATATTGCGGGTATAAAATAGCCTTTAATCCTAAGAAGATTGAATTGATAAGAATTTCAGACGAAGTAATATTTTCAGATACCTTCTATGACTTATTTGAAAGATTTAAGAAGTTGCTTGGGTTTTCTTAATTATCCTTATTCTTGTTTTAACAGATAATTTAGATGCAGCTCTTTTAAGTGCAAGCTTAGCTATATCTATTGATTCCTCTCCACATTCAAGAAACATTATTCTATCGCCTTTTTTAACTATAGCAGCTGTACCTATTGGTTTTCCAAATGCAAGTCTCATCCCTTCTTGTAATCTATCAGCGCCTGCCATTGCAAGCATTTTATTTTCCCTTAATACATGGAAAGGATATTTTACTACTTTGAGATGGTAATTGTCAATACCTACTTTTTCTTCAATCGTCTTTGTAGCTATAATACGTGAGGCATCTAAAGCATTATGCCTTATCAATCCATCCTCTAATGCATATAACTCTAGCCTAACTGGAAATTCTTTCTTCAAATTACCATAATCAAATTTCGTTATCTTAGGTGGAGGGAAACCTGCAATATACTCTTTTCTAGTATAAGGCATTGTATCTAATTTACTGTAACATCTACCAGGTCTTAGAGGCATACTTCTTTTATATACAACTTCTAATATAAATTCATTGATCGTCTTGTGAGGATAGTTTTAGTTGAACCATCATATGAGATAAATATTGGTTTCGTTGCTAGGTGTATGAAGAATTTTGGCTTCAAAGAACTTTATATCGTGAATCCTGAAAGCTTCGGTGACTTGGCTATTAAGTTTTCAGCTCATGCTTCAGATATATTAAAAAATGCTGTCATATGTAAAGACTTGAAAGAAGCAATAAAAGATGTGGATCTCGTAATAGGTACTACATCAAATATAGGTAATGATAGAAATCTTCGCAGGATTGCAATACCTATAACTGAAATAAGACCAGTTGCAGAAAAAAATAAGGTAGCTGTTCTTTTCGGAAATGAGAGAACAGGATTAAAGAATGAGCAAATCGACTTATGTGATATCTTAGTTTACATACCTACTTCTGATGAATATCCTTCATTAAATCTCTCGCATGCTGTAGCTATTTTCTTGTATGAAATGAGGAGGGATGAGAAAATAAGAACAATTAAATATGAGATTGCTAGCAAGGAAGATAAAGAATTCATAATGAAGTTCGTTGAAGAATTACTAATTAAAAGTGGTTTGAGAGGAATAAAATTACAACATAGTCTTCTTATATTCAAAAGACTTTTAGATCGAGCATATCTTTCTAAAAGAGAAGCTAAAGCTTTATTAGGTACTTTTTCACGAATGAAGAAGCTAGCTGAAACATGGTCAACATAAAAAAACAGATTGCAATATCTTTGAAGGATATAGAAAACAAGGAAAGACCTAATGCGTATCTCGAACAATATGAGTTGGATTCAGAGACCGCTTCAAGATTTTTGCACAATGTTTTGATGCATTCTAATTATAAAGAGCTTTTGGATGCAGGTTGCGGCTCAGGTTCTTTGACCTTTGCTTCTTTGCTTGCAGGCTTTGAAAGAATATTAGCTATAGATATAGATTTTGAAGCTATTAAAAAATTGAAGAAAAATTCAGAAAAATTGGGATTAAAATGGGGGGTTGATATGTTAGTAGCTGATTTCTTAAGGTTATCGTTAAGTAGAAAAGTTGATGCGATAATTATGAATCCTCCATTCGGTACAAAAAGAAGGCATTATGATAGAGATTTTTTGATCAAAGCTTTTATGCTAAGTGATAACGTGTTTTCTCTTCATAAGAAAGGTAATGAAAAATTTTTTGAAAGATTAGCTAAAAAATATAACTTCGAAATGAAGATATTAGAAAGCTATAGAATAGCTATAAAACATATAATGCCTTTTCATAAAAAATTGAAATATTATGTAGATGTAATACAGCTTTATTTTAAGAAAAATGGATAAGAAAATATTCCTTCCAGGGGAATATATCACCACAATAGAAGAATTCTTTGCAGGCTTAGGAGTATTTGAAGAAAAAGGGAAGATTTATGCATGTGCCCCAGGATTGCTAAAAACAGATTTGAAAGAAAGAAAAGTAGACTTAGAATTAATAAAAAAACCAAAATCTTTTGTTAAGAAAGGAGATGTTGTTATTGCACAAGTTAAAGATGTAGGCAGGAATGTTGTTGAATTAACTCTGCTTTATAATGAGACTGAAAAAATTGAAGCAAATATAGAAGCATTCATGCTCATTAAACGTTCAAAAGAAGCAGCGATGCGTTCAATAAAACCAACAGATATAATAAGAGCTCACGTGCTTGAAGCTGAAGGTAAAATAATCCTTAGCATTAGAGGTAAAGATTTCGGAATATTATATGCAGAGTGTCCTTTTTGTTTAAAGCCTCTTTATTATAATGAAAAAGAATACAGTATTTTAAAATGCCTAAATTGCGGGTTTAAAGTTAAAACAAAAGTCAGTTCGCTTTATTTAAATAAATATTAGAGCTGAGAATTCTAAGATATGGAATTCAATGTGAAAGAAAAAACGAATAATTCAATATTGCTTTCTTTTAAAGACCTAGATATTGGCTTTTTGAATCTTCTAGCATATGAACTTTTGAAAGATAAACGTGTTTTAAACGCTTATGCTAGGAAGCCACATCCTTTGCTTGAAGAAGTCGAATTCTATATATTAGTTTCAGAAGGAACAGATATAGTTTCTTTACTTGAAGAGAAAATTAACATCATAAAAAATGAGTTTTCTGAATTTAAACAAAAATTTTTAGAAAATCTTGAAAAGATTCATAAAGCTTGAAGCAAGAATTGCTTTCATCAATTTAGTTCGCGTAGATAAAAAAAGAATTATGAGCATGGTAATATACAGAGCAGGCTATATTGAGGATGTTGAGTTTCATGAAATAAAGAACGCTCAAGAGCTTCTCCAGAAAATCGTAAATTCAAGGCATTTCAAACAAATTAGATACGTAGTAATTAAAGGTAATATTAGCGAAATGTCTGATTCTCTTTTCAACAATTTCCCTTTACCTATTATATACATGAATAAAAAAATAAGATTGTACAATTTAACAGAAGAAGAATTCAAAATCATCAATTCAAGGAATTTCTTGAGAGATGGTTTAAATATAAGCAAGATTATCTCTAATCTAATTAAGCATTATGATAAGATTTTGCCCTAAATGCGGCAATTTATTAAAGCCTCAGAAAGATAGCAATAAGTTGGTTTGTTTATCATGTGGGTATTATGAATTAATTCAAAATAAGCTTAGCTTAGCTATAACTACTTCTGTTCAGAAAAAGAAAAAAGAAATCATTATTGATGAAGGTGATAGAGGACATCAAATGCCTACTGCAGAAGTTACATGCCCTAAATGCGGAAATGAAAAAGCATATTGGTGGTTAGTCCAAACTAGAAGGGCAGATGAGCCTCCTACTACTTTTTATCGTTGCACTAAGTGCAATCATACTTGGAGAGATTACAGGTAAATATTTATGATTTTTTTAATTTAATTATTTGAAGCTTATGTTGAGAATAGAATTTGAAGATGCGAAGAATTGGCTTGACCTATTAGATGCTATCAGAGATATTGTTGAAGAAGCAGTATTCACAGCTAGCCAAGAAGGTCTCTCTTTGAGAGCTATGGATAGTGCAAGAGTTGCGATGATAGATCTAAAGCTACCTGTAGTTTATTTTCCAGATTTTAAAATTGAGGAAGAAAAAGTTTCCTTTGCGATCTCAGTCGCTGATATGGTCAAATCACTTAAAGGAATAAAGAAAGGCTATAGGCTAATTTTAGAGCTTACTCAAGAAAATCTTTTGAGACTTGAATTCATAGGAAAAGGAAGGCATGCTTTCGAATTTCCTTTGCTTGATATTTCTCCTGAATCAATTCCTTCGCTGAAATTGAATTTTGAAGCACATGTTAAAATAGAGACAGATATAATAGGGAATGCCATAAAAAATCTAGAGAAATTCAGTGATTATATTAGATTCAAGGCTACCAGCGATAAGCTAATTTTACATGGGAGAAGTGAAAAAGGAAGGGCGAGCTCAGAATTTCTTAGAGATGAATTGATAAGCTTAGATGTAGTTAAAGACTGTGAAGCTTCTTATTCTACTGAATATCTACTCAATATACTGGGAAGGAGCGAATTATCTGAAGTAACTAGCATAGAATTCGGAAACAGAATGCCTCTAAAGGCTACCTATATGCTTGCAGGTGAAGGAGAGGTATCTTATTACTTAGCACCTAGAACAGAAACTGAAATTGAATGAGTATAGATGTCAAAGAATTATCAAAATATCCTTTTCTTGATTCCCTTAAGGAATATTTAGAAATTTCTGATTTTAACCTTGAGGAGATATTAAATAAGGAAAATAAAATACTTAATGCTTCTATAGCTAGAATAAAATCATTGAATGAAAAGGACTATTCATTCGATTTTGATCCCGATACCAATATAAAAAGCTTTGTTGTTAGCCTTTTCATTGTTGCTCATTTAGGGACAGCTTTTATAGAGAAATTTGCAGAAAGAGAATCTAAAAGGTTATCTAGAATAATAAAAAGTGAGATAGAAAATAAAAATTTTAGTGAAATAATAAAGATTTCAAGAGTTTTAGTATCTAAGGATATTAATTTAAAACAAATTAAAACTAAAAATTCTACAATTGATTCTTTTTATTTAAAAATAAAAGATTATTTAAAATATGCAGCTTATTTAGGAGATTACAATTGGGCTCTTGCTTTTCATGAAATAAAAGAAGGATATATTTATCTAACTTCTAAAGAATTATCAAGAATTTTAGAAGAAGCTTATAGGCAATGGATAATAATTAAATGCAATGAATTAAGAGACATATATCTGCCTATGATTGAGCCTTTGATAGAGAAAATAAGCAAGGAATTGCCTCCTATTAAAAGAGTTTCTCATTACGAAGAAAAAATTGAATATAAAGGAGTAGATCCTCCATGTATGAGAATTCTCTTGAATGATCTAAAGAGCGGTAAAAAGCTTTCGCATATGGGAAACTTTGCTCTAGCTACTTATTTAAGAGTAATAGGTTATTCCGTTGAAGAGGCATTAGAATTATTCAAAAATCTTCCAGATTTTAAGGAGAATATAGCAAGATATCAAATAGAGCATATATATGGCTTAAGAGGTGGAAGAAAAGTATATTCTGTTCCTAGCTGTATAACATTAAGAGCTGCAAATCTTTGCTTTCCAGAATCTCCTGGATGCGATAATATCAAGCATCCTTTACAATATATTAAAAAAATTAAAAATGTCAGAAAGCAAAATAATTAATCTATTCAGAAGTTATTATGCAAATTTAAAAGAAGAAGATTTGAATGTTAGGAATCTAGAAAATAGAGAATTTGCTATATGGAATTTCAATTCGAATACAATGAAAAGACACTTGGCATTTAAGGATTCTAAAGAATTGAAAAAATTTTTAATTTCTCAATCTCCTAGGCATGTATATTATTCAGCGAGCATTTATGAATATCCCTCGATACCAGATATGGAAATGAAGAGGATAGTTAAAACAGATCTCATATTCGATATCGACATAGATCATGTTCCTACAGAATGCAAAAAAATCCATGATTCCTGGACTTGTAAGAACTGCAATAATTCTGGAAAAGGTTATGTCGAAGTATGTCCTGTTTGCAACAGTTATTCTTTAGAAAAATTCAGTTTTGTTTGCAATGAATGTCTTAATGTAGCAAAAGAAAAAGCTCTAATCCTCATTGAAGACTTTTTATTCGCAGATTTAGGCGTTTCAAAAGATGAAGTAAAAATAGTTTTTTCGGGAAATAGAGGTTACCACATACACGTTTTTAATGAGGAATGGTCTAGTTTAGATTCTAAAGCTAGAAGTATGCTTATAGATTACATAAAAGGCATTAGCGCTAAGTTATATCTACATGAATATTTAAAAAAGAATAAGTATAAATTCAAAGGAATTTTGGCTTCTGGTTTTCCTTCAAGATTTGCTGAGAAATTACTTGAAACGATGCTTACTATAGATAATATGATCAACAAGCTAGATTTGAAAAAAGAAATCATTGAAGGAATAATGTCTAATAAAGAAAGAATAATATTGGCTATGCAAGGTTATGTCTGCGACTACAGCTTCATTAAAGAATTTGGAAAAAAAGCGAAAGATATTCTAAATAAAGTGATTGAAGAAATAAGTGTTGAAATCGATGAAAGAGTAACTGTAGATTTGCACAGATTGATCCGCATGCCAAATACTATTCATGGTAAAACGGGTTTGAAAGTTACTTCAATGAATTATGAAGATCTTGAAAATTTCGAGCCATATAGAGATAGCATAGTATTTAAGAAGGGTTATGCTAAGATTAAATATAAAGTGAAAGCTGATTTTCCTAAAATAATAATGGACGAAACTGAATATGATCTTCAAAACATCGAAAATAAACCGATTCCTTTATTTCTAGCTTTATATTTAGCTTTAAACGAATATGCTACGATAAATGAGTTCATTTAAAGATCCTTTTATAAAAAAACTTTATGAAAAACTAAATGAAGAAAGAGCTAATTCTCTTGCTTTAAATCCTAATAAGAGCTTGTATGAGCTTCTTTATGAACTTGCTAAAAGAGAATCTCCAAAAAATGAAAATCTTAATGGTAAAATCAAGCAACTAGAATTGAAGCTTGCTAAATTATTGGCTTACTCTATAATAAGGCATAAATCGAAGAAAATATCGAAGTATTTCAATATGGGATTATCTAATCCTTCTTTTTTGGAAATATTGTTCAGTGCAGAAAGTAAATTCTTCAAAAAGATCTCAGAAAAATTATCTTTAATAATCATAACTGGAGAAGAAGGGATACCAATTGTTACAGGAGAAGAAGGTATCAAATATGGCCCTTTCAAAAAGGGAGATATAGTTTTTATATCAGAAAGTTTTTCTTCTTTATTAATAAAAAAGAAATTAGCGAGGTTGATGAAAAGTGAAAGTACCTGATACAATAAGGACATATTGTCCTAGATGTAATGCTCATACAGAGCATAAAGTAGAGCTATATAAAACAGGAAAGAGAAGAAACCTAGCACAAGGTCAAAGAAGATATTTGAGGAAAAATTTAGGATATGGAAGCAAAAGAACTGCGGAACAAAAGCGCTTCGCAAAGACCACAAAAAAACAAGTCCTTAAATTGATTTGCGTAAAATGCAAGTATGTCTTGCATAGGAAAGGTATTAGGCTTAAGAAAATAGAAATAGTTAAGAAGTGAAATGGTGAAGAAAAGAAAGGAAATAATACCAAGACCTAAAAGCTGTTTCATAAAAGTTAAGTGCAATAACTGCGGAGCTGAAAGGATAATATTCGATCATACAACAACTTTGATAACATGTAGAATATGTAAAGAAATCCTAGCAGAACCCACTGGAGGGAAAGCAATAATAAAAGCAAAGGTAGTAGCGAAGTATGGTTGAGCTGCCTAAGGTGAATTCTATTGTCATTGCTACTGCAAAGAAAGTCTTAGAGCATGGAGCATATTTCACGCTAGATGAATATGGATCTTTAGAAGCTTATATGCCAATAGGAGAAGTTTCCAGTAGTAGAATTGTAGATATCGAAGACGCAATAAAAGTAGGTAAGAAATACGTATGTAAAGTTATAAGAGTCGATCCTTCAAGGGCTTATGTTGATATCTCTTTAAAAAGAGTAACTGAACAAGAAAGGAGAAAAAAACTTATTGAATGGAAGAGAAATCAAAGAGCTGAAAAACTAATAGAAATGCTTGCTAACAAGGTTAAAATGGATAAGCAGTCTCTTATGAATAAGCTTTCACATTATATCGGTACTTATTTTGAAGATTATCTTGCTTTCTTTGAAAAACCAATAAAAGAAGGAAGCGAAGTGCTAGATAATTTAGATATCGATACTAACATAAAAAATTCGATAATCGAAATAGCAAAAGAATATATAAGAATACCTATTCCAGAGCTTAAAGAAGAGATATCATTTTTTAGCCTAGCTAAAAATGGAGTAATTCAAATAAAAGAAATATTGAATCATGCATACAATGAAACTTCATCTATCAAAGGAATTAAAGGGATTGAAATTAGCTATCTAGGAGCTACGCGCTTTCTTGTTAGGATTCAAGCAAGTAACTATAAAATAGGCGAGCTTGCAAAAGAGAGATTCAACACGATTTTAAATGAAAAATCCAAAGCATTAGGTGTTAGCTTTTCTTTCAAGGAGCTTTAATCTTTCCTTTCCTAGCTATTATAGCCTGGAATTTTATTTCTAAATATTTGTCAAGCGGTGAGAATTTAGGAGGATGAACATTCATTAATTCTTTAGATTTACAAACAGGGCATTCGTTTTTTATGGTATATCTCTTACAGTTGCTGCACTTAAGTATTGCCAATTTTTTCTGGATATAATATTTTGAAAATTAAAACTGAACCATGAGGAGATTGATATACAAGTGTGAAATATGTAGGAGCAGGTATGTTGATTTGATTTAAAATTGAGGGGTATATTTGTCTTTTGTTGGGTATGTTAAGGAAAAGCATTTTATAAAGAACTACATCTTTTGCTTTTGGCCCTATTGGCAAAGTTAAGGCTACTTGCTGATTACCTATTGTAATAGTAGTTGTATTTAAATACCATTGTCTGACTTGTTGATCTGTATAGTTATATCCAATCCTTAGCATCCAATAACTTTTTTCAAGATCGCCTCCAATAGGTATTAAATAACCGCTAGCATTGTACATGTCTTCATAAACTAGCACGTATGAAGCACCGAATTTCTTCAAAATATTTAGTGAAGTATTTTCATCGCTTATCAATGCTCTTGCTAACAAGTATATTTGAGTATAGTTGAAGTTAGCGTTATCAGCTAAAGTTATTCTTCCAGTATTCACAGTTATCCAATAACCATAATCCCACCATGAAGCGATCACAGCATTTTGCGGTAAGCTATTTTTAATCCATTCAAAAGTAGCTATCCAGTCATATGTAACACTTCCTGTTTCTGTAGAAATTATGCTTTGAGGTATACTTGCTGCTCTTAATGGATTGGTTTGCGTTGCTGTACTTGTAAATATCGTGATAAGAATTAAGACTATTAATAATACAGCTCCATAGTTAGTAGGTATTCCTTTAAATAAGCGTGCTCTCCTTCTTTCCAAATATTCTTTAGGAGGTCTGAATATTGCGGCATATGATCCTATTATCGAAGCAAGGGCGATTGCTCCAACAATCATTGTAGGCTGAACTGATAGCATAAATAATCTATTCGTTGCTGCAGTTGCGTGTAATGAAGTTAGCGTAGTAATAATCATGAATATATCCATGTTAGAAGCTCTTTTTGTTATCAAATAGATTCCAAAAGGAAGCATTATGAACATTAAATTGAAATTCAAAAAGAATTGGGCCCAACTTGTTGCATAATGTTCAGCTACCGATTCTAACCATGGATTTTGTGATTTATAAAATGGATTTATTACAATTAAGAATTTCCCAACTATACCTTGAAAATATCCAAGTCTTTCTAATAAATAAGCAATTCCTATTGTACCGCCTATTACTGAAGCTAAATAAACTGTAAGCCTTAAAGGTGTGATCCTTTTCAAAATCTTAAATAGATAAAGTTCAGCAAAAATTGCAACGTAAGCAAGATAAACTAAAAGCATTTGTGCTGAAGGAAGATATCCTCTAGCTCTTGGTACGATCAAAGCAAAAATCAAAGCTATCGTCATTGAAATCAAATAGCTCTTTATTATATCGTTGTTGATCCTTCTAAACACGACAAGCACTATGATCGTTAATGCAAAGAGATTGAGAACGTAAATGAAAGCTCCCCATGTCATGACTATCAATCCAAGAGCTATGCCTCCTACGAATGGCCAAATTCTTGTGTTGCCTTTCATCGCTTTAAGGAATGATAAAATAAAAAGTGCAATGTATATTTGAGAAATACTATCATCATCGAAGAAACCATAACTTGTTCTAGGTAAAGTCGCAGCAGAAATTGCGAAGAAAAATGAAGCTATCAATCCGGCTGTTTTGCTATGCAGTTCTTTACCTATGAAATATAACAAAACAGTTGTTATCGCAGCAGAAAAAGCAGGAATGAAGCCTACTACATACATCATAGGTAAATTGATACCCAAACCTTTCAAAATCAAGTAAATAAAAGCGCCGACAAAAGGAACACCTGGGTAAGCATTAGAAGGTATATCTCGACCGGTAGGATACCAGAATAGTTTATTAACTGGTTGAGTAAACCATGCAATGAATCCACCCCAACCTTTATCTACTATCCATTGTGCTTGATAATATTGAAAATAAGGATCGAACTCATTCAAATAAGGTCCATATTTTAATGGTATCAACCTTATTGATAACGTAACTATGAAATTGAATGTTAATACAGCTGCAATTAATAACGTTTCTGCTGAAGGTTTTGGTAAGCCTTTAAATGGCTTGGCTAGCCAAGAAAATGCATTTTTAATTTTTCTCTTGAAACTCATTGAATTTTTAAATATCAAAATATTATTTAACCTTTATGAGTTCGCCATATCCTAAGGATAGAAAATATACTAAAGAGCATGAATGGGCTTTATTAGAAAAGAACATTGCAGTTGTCGGTATAACATGGTATGCACAATCGAAATTGAAGGATATAGTATATATCGAGCTACCAAAAGTAGGAAAGAAAGTTAAGAAGGGAGATGTATTAGCTGTGGTAGAATCTGTGAAGACTGCTTCAGATGTTTATTCTCCTCTTAGCGGTGAAGTAATAGAGGTGAATGTAAAGTTGGAAAGAAATCCTGAGCTCATAAATAAAGATCCTTACGGAGAAGGGTGGATAGCCAAAATAAAGATAGAGAATGTAGATGAAATTAAAGAATTATTATCAGCTGAGGAGTATGAGAAGTTAGTTTCGTGATTTAATCTTAGATAAAACATAAGGAAAGGAAATACCTTTATTTTTCAATACTTTTAACCATGTTTCATATGCAATGTCTAAATATTTTTTCATTTCTTCAGGAGTTTCAGCCTTTTGACTTTCGTAAAGAGTATATTCTACAATTGCTTTAGCATGTTCTATATCGAGAGGGTCTTTTAGTTCGAGCCCTTTCTCTTCAATTATCCTTCGTGAATTTTCTATATCAAAAACATAAATTGGTCTTCTTCTATAGCCAGATATAAATATCCAAATCATGCTTCCGATTATGATAGAATATGAAATCATAAGTAAGCCATTGCTATTAACATAACGTGCTATTAAATAGGCTATGCTTCCTATAAGCAATCCAAACATCCCAGTTATTGGATTAGGTTTCTTTATCATAGTGAACGGGTCTATGAATGCGATATCATAAATTAAAGATAACAAAAACAATCTCCTTAGTTGAGATAACCACTTTAATTGTTCTTCCATCAAAAATAAATTTATATGAACTGAAATATATCGTAACATGGCTAGAAAAGAAAGAATAAGCAATTTGACCATTAAAATAAAAGAAGGATTGAGATATTTCTTTAATAATTTGTCTCCTTATGTTTTAGCTTTGATAACGATCGCTTATTTGTCTGGTTTCATATTTATAGCTACTCAAAATGCATTGCCATATATTCAAACCTCTCCCAATTCGCCACCTATTATAATTTATCCAAATTCCTCTACACAACAAACTATTCTTGAAACAGTTTTGGTTTATATTGTATTGCTTCTCATATATGTTAGTCTTTTGGCTTTATACATAATAGGTACAAGAAGATATCATGCAAAGCCGCCTACAACTCTTTTATCTCTATCGATTTTCATGCTATTTGTTTTATTCTTCATTCTCTGGGTAATTTTATTGCAAAAGGTTCCTTAATCAATACGGTTTCTTCTTCAAACCCATTTTGAAAGCGCTAACGTTTGTGAATATATGAACGATAAAGGTGATCATGAAAACATATATTACGAAATCATAAGGTAAAGGACCTAAAACAAGAGATCTAAAAAATATTGCAAAGATTAAAAATCCTGTCTGATCGAATATAGGTAACATTTCACCTCTTTCTATTCCAATTCTTCTTTTTATAAATGAGCCAAGTAAATCTCCAAACATTGTACCTGTTACCAAAAGAATTCCTTCAATCCAATTTAAGTACAATTCTATTCTTAAAAAATTGCTTAAGTTATAAAGAACCATGAAATAAACAAAACCTATTAATAAACCAAAGAGCGTTCCTTCCAATGTTTTACCGTCTCCAAATATTCTTCTTCCATCGCTGAGTTTTTTCCCCATATCCAAAGGTCTTTTTTCATCGAATAAGCTATCTAAAAAAAGCGGAGCTGCATTCGCTGCATAACAAGGCGATACATAAAGCAACGGGTATATGTAGAGAATGAAATTATCCATGTTATTCAAGAATATTTAAATTCAGTCATTATTGAGCCGTTTCTTTTAATTTGGACTTTAAAATATTCATCCTCTTCGAATACTCTTATCTCATAGTCGCACCAATAATTAATTAAATTGAGCAAAGGTTCCTTTTCATATTCAGTAATAAATATATTTATTAAATTTTTATCTATACTCATAAAATATAAATAACATAATATCATATTAAATCTTGAATAGTATAAAATTTTATTTTTTATTTCTAAATTTAAAAAAGAAATTTTATCAAAGAAAATTACAGATTCATTTTCAATATTATTATTAAAAAGAAATTCTATAATATCATCAAGTCTTTCATATATAAGAAATTCTATTCCGTTATTTTTTGATTGTTTAAAATTTTTCAAGATATCAAATAAGTTTGATGATAGATAAATTATTTTTTTATTTGATAAAATTTGATTCAATAAAATATTTATGAAGAAGTTTTTAGTCTTTTCATTTTTTGCAATTAATCTAATATTACAATGGCTTCTACTAAAAATATCTTTTAACATACGCCCCGGGTGGGATTCGAACCCACGACCTACGGCTTAGGAGGCCGCCGCTCTATCCTGGCTGAGCTACCAGGGCATCTGTTGATTATTTTATCTATTGAAATACTTATTCTTTTTTGGGGTGATGTTATATTTAGTTTATAATTAAGTTGATGAGGGCTGTTTCAGCTGCTGTAGGATCTTTGTTTTTAGCTTTTTTGATAATCTCATTTACTTTTCTATTCGTAAATTTAACTGGAAGGACTTTTGATTCTCTTTCAAATTTCATCATGAATTTTCAAAAAGAGAAAGAAAAGAACGAAGAAAAACTCTTTGTGATACCATTAATTGACAGATTCTTGCCAAGTAAGATTACATTACTTAATTATACTTCTTATTCAGGTAATCTAATTAACTTACTAAAGAATAAAGGCTTAATATTAAGTTCAAACAGCGGCTCTATTGCTCTGAAGATCTACTTTGAAAATATTACTTCCTACTCCGATACATGGATATTTGAAATGAATTATTCAGTGTTAAGTTCAAACCAAACAACTGTGACTTTAAGAATATCAACAAGCGAAGGATTTGTTTTTAAACAATTTAATTTAACAGTCTCAGATATATCTGGATTTTCATTTCTCGATATTATTATACGCGATACAAAGCAGTTTTTCCAGAATAATTCACTTGAATTGATCATTAGCCTTAACTCAAGCGTGCATAATTTCTTATTACTTAATTTGAGAAGTTTGAGCTTTAAGGCTATAAGTAACGGAGATCACTATCTTAGCGTTTATGTTTTCAATGAAAGTGAGCAATACATTATGATCAAAGATTTGATAATTTTCAATTCTGAAAATTTTGAATATAGGAAAAGTTCTTATTATTTATCGCCTTTAGGATTTCAGCAAATCATAATCAAAACATCTATTACAGAAGGATATCTGAAGTTAATAACTCAAATAGGTAACGTGTATGTTTATCCGATAACTAATTAATTTGTTATTATTCTTTATTTTCAATGGAAGAAATTAAAGATGTTAAACTCAGAAATGGTATGAAAATTCCAGATTTGATAGAAGAATTAAAGCATTCTTCAGCATTCATGGCAAAGCATTTGGCCGATGCATGCAAGATATTCGAAGAAATGATATTAAATGAAGATTGCTTTGTATTCCTTTCATTCACAGCTAACATTGTTGCAACTGGAATAAGAGGTGTAATCGTTGAGATGATAAAAAGAGGTTATGTAGATGCTATCATAACTACAGGTGGAACTTTTGATCATGATATTGCTAGATCCTTAGGCGGTAAATACTATGCAGGAGATTTCGATATGAATGACGAGGAGCTTCATCATAAAGATATCCACAGATTGGGTAACGTCTTGATACCTCTTGAAAGTTATGGAATTTTAATAGAGAAATTTGTGCGCCAGAAGCTAAAAGTGTACTTAGAAAATAAAACCAAAGTTTCTCCTAGCGAACTTGCAAACGAATTAGGAAGAATTATAGATGATGAGAATTCAATTCTGAGACAAGCTTATCTTACCAATACACCAATATATTGCCCTGGAATCATTGATTCATCATTCGGTACTGCTTTGTTCTTTTTATCACAAACTATGAAATTCCAGCTCGATTTATTCAGCGATATGAAAGAATTGCTTGATATCGTATATTCGTATAAAAAAACTGGAGCCATGATAGTAGGAGGAGGAATAAGTAAACATCATTTATTATGGTGGAATCAATTCAAGGAAGGTCTTGATTATTGCATTTATATAACTACCGCAACAGAATATGATGGTAGTCTTTCAGGTGCAAGACCGAAAGAAGCAATATCATGGAAAAAATTAAAGCCGCGCTCAAAGCAAACTTATTTATATTGTGATGCAACGATAGCTTTGCCAATTATTGTTCAATATTGTATAGAAAGAATTGGGTAACTTTATATCACTATTGAAATAATTTACGTGGAGAAAGCAATAAGCGAAATCTTCAGCTCAATAATAAACTTAACTCTTGTAATTTCTCTTTCGTTAGTTGTATATTTATTTGCTTATTCGCATTTCTCTGCTTATTATTCAAATTTTAATAAACTCTTAGATGATTTCAATAAGAAAAGCAATGGAAATCTTTTGATTGAACATGCTCAATTGATCGAAGATAAATTATTCATCATCATCACCAACATTTCTTCTTCTAAATTTTATCTTCAAAGTATCAAAATTTTATCTAAAAGTATCGAAAAGGCTTTTGTTTTAAGAGAAGGATTAGAACCGAATGAGACAAAAGTTCTTTCTTTATCTATCAATGGAAGTCTAGAAAATCAAATTGAAGTTATCATAATATATTCAATCGAAAACATAAATGAGACATTCAATGCAACATATTATCTCTAAATAAATAATAGTAAAGAATTCTTATTTTCAAGATGGGAAAGTTATTTGGAACAAATGGAGTAAGAGGTGTATTTGGAGAACTTTTAACTCCTGATTTTGTATATAAGCTCTCATGTTCAATTGCACAATATTTTTCAGGTAAAGAAATACTTGTTGGATGTGATACGAGACATACAAGAGAAGTAATAAAAAGAGCTGTTTTTGCAGGTTTAAGTTCAATGGGTTTGAAATTTTATGATTCAGGAATAGCACCTACTCCTGCGCATCAATATGCTGTTAGGTATTACAATTTAGATGGAGGAATAGTGATAACGGCGAGTCATAATCCTCCTGAATATAATGGAATAAAACTTTTGGGTAAAAACGGCGATGAAATACCTCATAGTGAAGAAGATAAAGTCGAGGAAATTTTCTTTAACGAAAAGTATACTTATAGCGAAATACCTTCTCTTTGCTCAGGTAAAATCGATAGCATTACACCATATATAAATGCTATAAAAGAAAGAGTTGATGTAGAAGCAATATCTAAAAAGAACTTCAAGATAGCAATAGATCCAGCATGTGGAGCAGCTTCATTAACTGCTCCTCTTTTAGTTAAGGAATTAAAAGTTAAAGCTTATCTAATAAATTCACAACCTGATGGATATTTTCCTTCAAGGGAACCTGAACCTTTAAGAGAAAATTTAAAAGAATTGGGAGAACTAACTAAAAGGCTCAATTTAGATCTAGCAATTGCATTTGATGGTGATGCAGATAGAGCTATTTTCCTAGATGAAAAAGGTAATGTAATTTGGGGTGATAGGAGCGGTGCAATTCTTTCCAAACATGTTCTAGCTAAGCACGGAAAAGGAACACTTGTAGTAGGTGTTAGCGCATCGACGCTTGTAGAAAGTGTAGTTAAGGAATTGAATGGTGATGTTATTTGGACCAAAGTAGGAAGCGTTATCGTTACTGAGAAAATCAATGAACTAATATCAAAAGGCATATTTGCATTCGGTCTTGAAGAGAATGGAGGCTTCTTTTACACTCCTATGCATCCAACTAGAGACGGTTGCATGACATTGGCTCTTATGCTTGAATGTTTAGCAAAAACTCATAAAAAATTGAGCGAACTTGATGAGGAACTACCTAAAAGATGGATGATGAAGACTAAGGTTGAAGCAAAGAATATTGATAGAAAAGCTATAATTGAAAAGATAGCAGAAAGTTTCTCTGGTTATAGGAGTGACAGAATAGACGGAATTAGGGTATGGCTTAATGAAAGAGAATGGTTTTTAGTTAGACCTAGCGGTACAGAACCTTTAATAAGGATATTTGCTGAATCAGATTCTCCTGAATCTGCTACGAAAATATTGAATAACATAAAAAAGATGGTAGAAAATTTGATCAAGAAATGAGCATGATAATTTCAATGCCTAGAGTCGATCCTGCGATGGAAAAAGGAACAATATTGAAGATAATGAAAAAAGTTGGAGATAAGGTATCGAAGAATGAAATAATACTAAAAGTTATGACTGAAAAGGCAACATTTGAAATCAGTTCTCCGTATGAAGGATATGTAACTAAGATTTTTCATAATGAAGGAGAAGAATTGAACGTAGGAGAGCCAATATTAGAAATATCTCCTACGCTAGAAGTTAAAGAAGAAGTTCAAGAAGTCTTAGCAACCCCTGCTGCGAGAAGATTGGCAAGAGAGTATGGAATCGATCTTTCAAAAATAAAAGGAAGCGGGCCTCAAGGTAGAATTACACAGGAAGACGTATTGCAATTTTTGAGCAAGGCTGGATTGGAAAAGAAAGAAGAAATCATTCCTCTTTCTCCTATTAGAAGAGTAATAGCACAGAGAGTAGAGAAAAGTCATAAGGAAATTCCTCAATTGACTGTTCACGTGAATGTAAAGGTAGATAAATTATTAAATCATAGAGCTCAAAGAAATCTAAGCTTTGATTCTTATTTTATATTTGCATCTTCAAGAGCTCTTAAAGAATTTCCTTTGTTAAATTCAGAATACAAAGACGGCTCAATAAACTTAAAGAATGAGATAAACATCGCTTTCGCTTTAGCTATAGATAATGAATTGTACATGCCTGTTATAAAGAATGCAGATAAAAAGAGCTTAGATGAAATAGATAAAGAACATTCAATATTGATAGAGAAAGCAAAAAAAGGGAATCTAAGTTTAGAAGATTTGCAAGGATATACATTTTCAATAACAAATCTAGGAGCATATGAAGTAATTCATTTCAATCCTCTCATTTATCCTCCAAACGTTGCAATTTTAGGTGTTGGAACCATTGAATACAAAATTTATTCAGAAAGCAACTCTATTTACATAAAGCCTTCAATCATGCTAAGCTTGAGTTTCGATCATAGAGTAATTGATGGTATGTATGCAGCAAGATTTTTGAAAAAAGTCAAGGATATAATTGAAAGTGGAAGCTTTGAATAATTTTCGCATAATTTATGAAAATGAATTTGATCTGAATAGAAACTTGGCTTTAGAAGAAGCTATATTGATTTCTTTGAATGGAGGTAATTCAACGAATACTTTTAGACTTTGGATTAACGAAGATTCAGCAATAGCTCCTTTTCATGAAAGTATATTCAAATTAATAGATGTTGAATATTGTTTAAGAGGAGGTATAAAATTAGGTAGGAGAATAACAGGAGGAGGAGCAATATATAATGATGAAGGAAATTTAAATTGGAGTTTTTTTGTTCAAAGAAAACCTTATGAAAAATTTTCTCTGATTGAACTTTACCGTTACTTTTCAAGTTATATAGTAAAAGCCCTGAGCGAAATAGGAATTGAATTAGAATTCAGAGAACCTAATTGGTTATCTATAAAAGGAAAGAAGGTCTCAGGAATGGCTGGTTACATAAAAAGCAATTCAATTTTGATCCATGGCACTCTTCTTGTCGATGCAAATCTTGATAAGCTCGAGAAAGTTTGTAAGGAGCATTACAAATATCCTCCTGTCATGAACATATCTGAAATCAAATCTATTTCAATTAATGAATTAATTCATCATATATCAAATTGGATGAAGAAGAAATTAAGCGAAAAGAGCGAAGTTACTTTAGCAGATAAGCCTAGCGAATATGAGCTAAAGCTCGCAGAAAAGCTTAAAGAAGAAAAATATGAAAAGATTTCTTGGATATTCTCAAAATGAAAGCAGCTCTTCTTAAGGCTATAAGGGAAATAAAAATAGAAGAAAAAGAAATACCTAAGCCAAAAAATGGAGAGGTGCTGATAAGAGTTCTCTATTCTTTAACATGCGGCACAGATTTAAAGGCTTATGAAAGAGGGCATCCTTACATTAATTATCCTAGAATTATAGGTCATGAATATGTAGGTGAAATTATCGAAAAGAGTAGCAATGTTAAGAATTTCGAAATAGGAGATATTGTAGCAGGTGCTAATTCTGCACCTTGTATGCAGTGTTATTATTGCAAAAAAGGTAACTATAATCTTTGTGAAAACTTAAAGGACACGTTAATAGGTTTTACACTTGATGGTTCTTTTGCAGAATACATGATCATACCTAAACGAATCGTAGAATTAAATCTCTTTAAAATTAAAGAAAAGAACTATAAAAAGTATGCAGCTTTAGAACCTTTGGCTTGCGTCGTGCATGCATGGAATCTATTGAATGCTAAAGAAGATGATGAAATATTGATAATAGGAAGCGGTCCAATAGCTCTTTTGCATGCTCAATTAGCTCTTAATTTCACAAAAAAGGTTAATTTGTTAGGAAAACATGCATCGAGATTAAAGATAGCCAAAATGCTAGGCATAAAAGTTTATGATTATGAAGAATATAAACATGAGATAATCAAGTTGAAAGAAGGGGAAGGATATGATATTGTGATAGAAGCAGTTGGTACGATTGAAGCATGGAATATTGCTTTTGAACTTGTGAGAAAAGGTGGCACTTTGATTTATTTCGGAGGCTTAAAAGCTGGTACCCAAATCAATCTCGATGCATATAAAATACATTATGGTGAACTGAAAATTTTTGGTTCTTTTCATCATGATCCTAGCTCAGTTAAAAAAGCCTTTGAATTGATTGAGAAGAATAAAGTCAATACTGAGATGTTGATTACGAGCGAAAGAAAAATTGATGAAATAGAAAAAGCCTTGTTAAGCATGGCTAAAGGTGAAGATATGAAAGTAGGTATTATATTTTAAAACCAAAATTCTGTTCAACAGCCTTTATTATTTTATCTTTGCTTACCATGTATTGTTTCTCCAAGATAGGACTGAATGGAACTGGCAAATCAGGGGAAGTAACTCTAACGATTGGCCCATCTAAATAATCAAAGGCATTCTCCATTATTTGCATTGCTATTTCATTTGTAATACTACCGCTTCTCACGTCATCCGCTACTATTATAACCCTTCCAGTTTTTTTAACGGAGCTTACTATAGTTTCAATATCTAAAGGTATAAGCGTTCTAGGATCAATTACTTCTGCGCTTATTCCTCTCTCTTCAAGTTCCTTTGCAGCGTTTAAAGCTTCCAAGACACATCTTGAAAAAGCAATGATCGTTAAATCTTCTCCTTTCTTTTTAATATCTGCCTTCCCTAAAGGAATTGTATATTCGTTTTCAGGCACTTCTCCCTTTGTCTTGTATAGAACACCACTTTCTACGAAGAGTACAGGATTTTCATCCCTAATTGAACTTTTCAACAGACCTTTTGCATCATAAGGATTTGAAGGTAATACTATTTTTATTCCTGGAGATTGTAAAAACCATGAAGGATAAAACTGTGAATGTTGAGATCCATGAACCCTTCCTAAGCTATATTGTGTTCTAATAACTAAAGGAACTTTCAATTGCCCACCGCTCATAAATCTCATTTTAGCTATATGCGTAACAATTTGGTCAGCAGCAATAGCGAGGAAATCCATATACATTATTTCAGCTACAGGTTTAAGGCCAGCTAACGCTGCACCTGCAGCAACACCTATTATTGCAATTTCTGAAATAGGTGTATCTATTACGCGCTTTGGTCCAAATTCTTTAAGTAGTCCCTGAGTTACTTTATAAACTCCTTCAAAAAGACCAACTTCTTCACCTAGTATTATTACTCTTTCATCTCTACGCATCTCTTCTCTCAAGGCTTCTCTCAAAGCTTCAGCGTAAGTTATTTCTCTCATACCCAAAGTAGCTTATACAATTCTTCGAAATCTAATACTTCATCTTTCATAGCTTGCTGTACTGCATCCTCGATTTCATTTTCTATTTCTTTTTCTATCTTCTTGATTTCTTCCTCATCTATGATTCCAGCTTGAATTAAGCGGTTTTTATAGAGTTTAATTGGATCTCTTTCAAGCCATTTAGCTACTTCATTCGGATCTCTATACTTACCTTCATCATAAACTCCATGTCCTTTCATTTTATAAGTCCTCGCTTCTATGAATACTGGGCTAATTCCTTTTTTAACCATTTCTATTGCCTCCCTTGCTGCCTTATATGTGCAAGTAACATCATTTCCATCTGTTACTATTACTTCCATATTATATGAGGCAGCTCTATCAGCGATGCTTTTCGAAGATAAACTTCTCGTTATGTGAGTTGACATTGCATAGAAATTGTTCTCACAAACAAATATTATAGGCAACTTCCATAATGCAGCAATGTTCATGCCTTCATGGAAAGCACCAGTATTAACTGCTCCATCTCCAAAGAAACAAACAGTTATTATGTCTTTGTTTTGATATTTATTAGCTAACGCTATTCCAGCTGCAATAGGTATTCCACTACCTACTATTGCTGTAGCTAAAATTATTCCATTTTCTAAGCTTATCGCTGCATGCATTGATCCTCCTAATCCTTTGCACGTACCTGTTTTCTTACCGAACATCTCAGCCATTAGTTTCCTTATCGAAACACCCTTTGCTATAGCATGACCATGGCAACGATAAGTCGTAACGACTAGATCCTCATTTCTTAAATTTGAACAAATACCTGTAGCAACAGCTTCTTGTCCTAGATACAAATGTGCTGGGCCAATTAATATTCCTTTAATTAAAAATAATTCTTCGATTTTTTCCTCAAATTTCCTTATTTCTAACATTTTTCTTAAGAGCATTTTCGGTTCCTTTATAAGTTCGAATTCAGCACTTTGAATTTCATGAATAGCCATAAAATAATAGAATCAAGCAAGGATATATCATTTTGAAAAAAATAAAAGAATCACGTCTAAATATAATGAATGAGGCGGGGGTTCCCGAGCCAGGACAAAGGGGCAGGACCTAAAATAGGTGCCAGACTTAAGATCCTGTGCGAAGAGCTTCGTGGGTTCAAATCCCACCCCCCGCATTGGTTTCTGAATGTTTGAAACAGTTTTATTACAAACTCTACAATCTCAACACTTCTTTACAAAAATGAAAACCTAGCCTTTTGGACGATGAGGAAGTTAGAAAAATGAAGATCTACTGTCACTCTGGAATAAGTTTGTCTTCTTTTGAATATTTGAAATATATACAACCTAGAGGAGGTAATGAAATTTCAATAGAATAAGGTCTATTATGAATAGGTTCTTCTTTAGCTTTCACTCCTCCAAAATTTCCCCATCCACTACCGCCATATACTTCTGCATCAGTATTTAGTATTTCTTTCCAAAATCCTAGTCTCGGTACTCCTATCTTATAGTTTTCTCTAGGAACAGGTGTGAAATTACAAACAACTAAAATGATTTCTTCGCCATCTAAGCTTTTCCTTACAAAGCTTATTATACTTTTTTCCCAATCGTTGAAGTCTATCCATTCAAATCCTTCTCTTTTAAAATCAGTTTCATGTAAAGCTCTTTCCCTTTTGTATTTTTCATTCAAATCTTTAACTAATCTTTGTATACCTGCATGAAACTTATCTTTAAGTAAATGCCATTCCAATTCTGCATCATGATTCCACTCGCTTCTTTGTCCAAATTCGTTTCCCATGAAAAGCAATTTCTTTCCAGGATGAGCATACATATAAGCATAAAGTAATCTGAGATTTGCAAATTTTTGCCATTCATCACCAGGCATTTTGTATAACAACGAATGCTTGCCATGAACTACTTCATCATGAGATAAAGGAAGCACGAAATTCTCTGAAAATGCATACCAAATGCTAAAAGTAAGCATGTTATGATGATATTTTCTATAAATTGGGTCTTTGGACATATATTCAAGTATATCATGCATCCAACCCATATTCCATTTCATGCCGAATCCCAATCCACCAGCATATACAGGCCAAGAAACCATCGGCCATGCAGTTGATTCTTCTGCTATTGTTTGAACATCAGGATAATATTTGTATACAGCTTCATTCAGTTCCCTTATGAATGATATTGCTTCAAGGTTTTCTTTTCCTCCATATATATTTGGAACCCATTCACCGGGTTTTCTTGAATAGTCTAGATATAGCATTGAAGCAACAGCATCTATTCTTAGTCCATCAACATGATATTTATCAAGCCAAAACAAAGCCGAGCTAATTAAAAATGCTCTCACTTCATTTTTTCCATAATCGAATATATAGCTATTCCAATCAGGATGGTATCTTTTCCTCCAATCTTCATATTCATAAAGATAAGTCCCATCAAAGTATGCTAAACCATGTCCATCAGTTGCGAAATGTGAAGGAACCCAATCAAGTATTACCCCAATATCGTTTTTATGCAATTCTTCGATTAGATGCATGAAATCCTGTGGTTTACCATATCTTGAAGTAGGAGAAAAATATCCAGTTATTTGATAACCCCAGCTACCATAAAATGGATGCTCCATTACAGGTAAAAATTCTACATGCGTAAATCCCAGTTCTTTTACATATTTAGGAAGTTCTTCAGACAACTCTAGATAGCTTAACCATCTATTACTTTCTTCTTTTCTCCTTTTCCAAGATCCTAAATGAACTTCATATATCGCAATAGGTGCTTTTAAAGAATTCTTTTGAAATCTATTTTTCATCCAATCATCATCCTTCCACTCATAGCTTAGATCCCAAACTATCGATGCAGTCTTTGGAGGTTCTTCGCTAAAGAATGCGAAAGGGTCTGCCTTATCGATTTCGTAATTTCCAGCTTCTATTTTGTATTTATAACGATCTCCCATTTTTACACCTGGAATGAATCCTTCCCATATTCCTGCATCTTCTCGCTTAAAAAGTAAATGCTTTTCTGAATTCCATTCATTAAAATCTCCTATTACTGAAACGCTTTTAGCATTTGGAGCCCATACAGCAAAATAAACTCCTTTTTCACCATCAAGCTCTAGCACATGTGAACCTAGCTTTTCATAAAGCCTATAATGCTTACCAGATTTGAATAAATAAACATCATAATCTGTTATCAATGAATATTTGATGACTTCTCTAACCATTTAATCTATTAATGTATTAGCCCATTATTTAGTATGGTAGAATTATTTCTTTCATTATTAGGCTTAATAAAAAAACATAACGAATGGAGATTGAAAAATTCAATAAATTTGATAAGTTCAGAAAATATACTAAGCCCTGAAGCGCGAGCACTTTTGGCTATTGATTTTGCAGGTAGATATACTTCAAGGGAATCGTTTTATAGGGGAACTAGGTATATGGATGAAATTGAAAACATAGGTATAAAAGTAGCCAAAGATTTATTCAAGGCTGAATATGCAGATTTAAGAGCACTATCTGGTCATATCGCAACACTTGCTTTTCTAGCTTCAAACGTAAAAGAAAATGAAACCATTCTTTGCGTTTCACCTGAAGATGGAGGTTATCCTGGCATGGCAAAAAATGCTTTACCTAAGTTTTTAAGAATAAACGTTGAATATCTACCTTTTAACAAAGAAGAATACATCATAGACGTTGATGCTACTTTAAATTTAATAGAAAAAGTTAAACCTAGTTTTATTATTTTCGATTTTAGCTTAGTACTTAGAAAGCAACCTGTTCAAGAAATTTATTCTAAAAGTAAAGACAAAGAAATAAAAATAGCTTATGATGGTTCGCACGTTTTAGGTTTAATTGCAGGCGGTGAATTTCAAGATCCTTTGAGAGAAGGAGCAGTAGCATTATATGGTTCAACACATAAATCTTTTTTCGGTCCTCAAGGAGGTATAATTTTATCGAATAAAGAAATAGGAGATAAAATCGATGAAACCATTTTTCCTTCCATTGTAGATAATGCGCATTGGAACAGGATTGCTTCGCTAACTTTAGCTTTAATTGAAATGAAAGAATTTGGTAAGGAATATGCAAAACAAGTTATAAACAATTCTAAAAGATTGGCAAAGTCTTTGCTCGAATTCGGATTGCCTATTAAAGGACCAAGAGGTATTTTAACAGAAAGTCATCAAATCTATTTAAATTTCGCAAGCAAAGAAGAGAATCAAAGATTTGCAATTGAGCTTGAAAAAGTTAACATAATAACAGATAGTGCTATAAGATTAGGGACCAATGAGGTCACCAGATTAGGCATGAAGGAAAAGGATATGGATATAATAGCAGAATTAATTTATAGAACTTATAAAAAAGAAGATTCAGAAAAGATAAGAAGCGAAGTGATCAAGCTAAAGAGTGAATTTAATGAAATTCATTTCAGATTTAATTATTCAAATCTTGAAGAAATTTTTGAAATTATATTAAATTATGGATATTAAATATATTTTAATGATAACCTTAATTGTTCTTTTTATTCTTTTAGTTTTTGGAACATTAATTATTCTTCCTATGTGGCAAATGCACATGATGATGATGGGAGGTTATTCTTTTCCTATGTTTTGGTTTTTAATTATTATCCTAATTCCATTTGTTATAGTATTAATTATATATCTTTTATTACCTTCGCAGAAAATTGAAAAAAATTATCAGGAAGTAAAACAATACGTCTATCCTTTAACAAATGAAGAGAAAAACATAGTTGAATTTTTGAAACAAAACAATTATAGATCTACACAAAAAGAAATTCAACAACATTTTAAACTCTCAAAAACTAAAGCGCATAGAATTTTGGCTAGATTAGAATCTAGAGGTATAATAATAAGGACTAAAAGAGGTAGAGAAATGCTTGTCGTTTTAAAAAAAGAAGAAGTTTCATGAAACTTTTTGAAACTGTTTTTCCAGAAAGTTTCACTAAAGAAATAAAATTAAAGTAAAGCATTGAAAGCTTGAAATGGACAAAAATCTATTGGTTGGTGTGCTTATAGGCATACTAGTAACGCTAGTATTCACAGCCTTTTTAGGCGTAGCAACATATGCCAATATGATGGGATGGAATAACGGAAAAGCAATGCATAATGGTGGTCATATGCATGACATGAATGACCATATGCAACAAATGCATGATGAATGTGAAGAAATGATGCATGAACATGGAAATTATACTGAACATATGAGTTAAACGATTCATATTTTTTCTTTATTGTTTTTTATGAGTAAAAAATTATTCTTTGCCGTTCAACTTTGGGGCTATGATATAAAGATTTTGGATTTATTTGAAGAACTAGAAGAATTAGGATATAACGCAGCATATTATGGCGATGGTCCTTTTTCTTGGCTTTTAGATTGCTTTTCAGTATTATCTTATGTAGCTTCTAAGACTAAGAAAATCAGAATTGGTCCTGCTGTCACATATCTTGAAGGAAGTTATAGGCATCCTATTGCAATAGCTAAGGCTTTATTCACAATTGCAAGGTTAAGTAACAATAGAGTTGATGCAAGATTTGGTTTCATAAAAGAAGAAGCTAGAAAATATTGGTCTACGTTTGGAATTAACATTCCAAGAGTAAAAGAAAGGATAGATAGGCTTGAAGAAGGATTGATTATAATGAAAGAATTAATGAATAAGGGGTTCTCTAATTTCAAAGGAAGATACTACAAAGTAGATATAAGCGATTTTAAACCTGCAGCAAAAATGCCAATTTGTATTTCAGCAATGGGCAAGAGAACAATAGAAATAGCATTGAAGCATGCTAATATATGGGAATTATCTTACTTGCCTCCTGAAATGTTAAATGTTATCATAGAAAAGTATAGCGAAAAAATAAAAAACATAGAAATTTCTCTTGAATTAGATGTCGTTATTGGAAAGAATGAAGAAGATTTTAAAAGGAAATTTAATGAATACTTAAAAATTAGAAAAACAAAAGAAGAACCCTTCATTAAATCTGCAATAAAGGGAAAACCTGAAGAATGTATTAAAAAGATTGAAGAATACCTTAATTTAGGTATTAAAAGATTTACTTTAGCTTTCAACGAACTTCCTAATTTGGAAGGAATTAAGATTTTTGCTGAAGAAGTAATGAGTTCGTTTTAATAGTCTTTAATTCAAGCATTATTAAAAGATCAATCTCGTATTGAAATAACTTCTCAATGCCTAAATCTTAAAAAGAATAAGATTTCAACAAAGAATAAATAAAGGTCTTTCCTTTTCACTTCCATGGAGTATATTCGTTTAGGCTGGTCGGGCCTTAAGGTTTCTAGGATTGCACTTGGAACGATGTCTTTCGGCGATCCAAATTTGCAATTATATGGACGCGGAGGATGGGTAGTAGGTAAAGAAGAAGCATTCAAGGTATTGAAAAGAGCATGGGATCTAGGTATTAATTTCTTCGATACTGCCAATTATTACTCACTTGGAAAGTCTGAAGAAATATTGGGTGAATTTTTGCAAGGGATAAGAGAAGATGCTGTAATAGCTACTAAAGTATTCTTTCCAATGAGTGAGAAACCAAACGATAGAGGATTATCAAGGAAACATATAATGAAGCAAATAAACGATTCACTAAGAAGGCTTAAGACTGATTATGTAGATTTATACCAAATTCATCGTTGGGATTACGAAACTCCTATTGAGGAAACCTTATCAACGCTCACGGATCTAGTTAGACAAGGTAAAGTAAGATATATCGGCGCCTCAAGCATGTGGACATGGCAATTTGCAAAGGCTTTCTTCATTGCTGAATTTAAAGGCTATGAAAAGTTTGTAAGTATACAAACACTCTACAATTTGCTATACAGAGAAGAAGAAAGAGAAATGATACCTTTCTGTAAAGCTCATAATATTGGATACATGGCTTATAGCCCTAATGCTGCAGGAGTCCTTTCAGGAAAATATTATAAAGATGGCAAGCTTGTCGTCGAGCCTGATGCACCTGAAAGATTAAGACCTGAAACAGGATTTTATCCTTACAAAATTTATGTAGAACCTCCTGAAAATGCTGAGATTGTGAGAAGAGTTATAGAAGTTGCTAGGAATAAAGAAGTAACGCCAACTCAAGTAGCAATATCATGGATACTTCACAAAGGTGTTATACCGATAATAGGAACTAGCAAAGTTGAACATCTTGAAGAATATGTTAAGGCACTAGAGATAAAGCTTAAAGAAGATGAGATTAAATATCTAGAGGAACCATATAAGCCAAAGCCAGTGCTACATATAACTCCTGCTCCTGCAATATCTCATCTTTTTAAAATCTAACTTTCTTCTTTCTTTTTTGGAATGAATTTCAAGGATACTGAATTTACGCAATATCTTGTATTTTTAGGCGTGAAGCCTTCCCCATAAAAAATATGTCCAAGATGTGCTCCACAATTTGCACATTGTATCTCTATTCTTATTCCATCAGGATCAGGTAGCTTTTTTACTGCTCCAGGTATTTCATCATCAAAGCTTGGCCATCCGCATTCAGATTCAAATTTGTCTTCGGATCTAAATAGTGGAGCTTCGCATCTTTTGCAAACATAAATTCCAGGTTCGAAGTGATAAACATATTCTCCAGTGAAAGGTGGTTCTGTTCCTTTATGAACTATAACCCATTCTTCAAAAGGATTCAACTTATTCCACTTCTTATTCTTTTCCATCTTATATTGTGTAATTTATAAGTGATTTAAATATTAAATAAAAAGAAATTGAAACAAAGTTTGTATTGCTTCTAAGAAGTACTTAAAATAAAAAATTTAAAATATCTTAGTAATGGTCTTTTTTAGTTTAGCCTTTGAAGGAGATAAAAACGTTGAAGAATATATCAAGCTTTCTTCTTTAGCCGATGAGCTTGGCTTTTATAGCTTCCAAATTTATGAACATATTCCTTTCAAACCTGCTCTTCCAATATCTTTCATAATATCAAGGTATACAAATAGAATAAAAATTGGGGCAGTAACGATACCTGTATTTCTCTATAGACCCATTCAATTAGCTAGATACTTATCTTTATTGCATGAAATAACGAACGGTAGAGAAATCTTAGCTATTTCAAGAGGAGCATATTATGAACTTATAAATGAACCTGTGAAAAGAAGCATAAATGATGTTGTAAACTTTTTGAAAGAGCTCGATGATAGTATGAAAAGAATATTTAAGCTTGAGGCGAAAGCAATAGAGATTTATGTTGGCACGTCAGGTCCTTTGTTGGCTAAGAGAGCAGCAAGTTTAGAAATGATAAGCGGAATCGTTGTTGATATGCTTTGGAATCCTGTTTATGCTAGGAAGATGAAAGAAATACTCATGAGCTCTAACAAAAATCGCAAAATTCAGCTTATCGCTAGACCTTTCACTTTCATTGATGAGAACTCAGATAGAGCAAAATCTAAAATGACTGAGATAGTAAGCTCCTATATTAAAAAACTTGTAGGAAATTCGCCTATGCTTGCTTCTGCTAACGTAAAATATGAGGATTTAAGCGATATGAAAGTCATAGAAGAAAAAGTCATACCTAATTTCACTGCTACAGGAACGATTGAAGAAGTTCTTGAGCAAACTGCTAAAATGATCGAAGCAGGTGTTGATCATATTTGCTATGGTCATCCTTTAAGCCCAGAACCTCTTAAAACAATTAAACTTATCAAGGATAAAATAATAAATTATTTTAGTTCATATTAATTTTAAATATGTTTAATGAGTTTCGATAATCATAATTAAATAAATATTATTTATTGATAATCTTTTGGTTCAATTTTCCTGTAAATAAAATTCATTTAACTACTATTTCTTTAATTCTCATTCAACAATTTTTAAGATTAATGAAGGATGTGTTTGTCTTAAATTAAATATTATTTCATTTAGCATTATCTATATGTCTACAATAAGAATGTTCAGAAGAACACTCTAACATACCTAAATGTTTATATCTGGGTAGTTACATGTTACTTCATAGAGTGTCGACCTATGGGTAGGTATGTTACAGTCTCTGCTAAGATAAGAAGAGAGTTGTTAGATGAAGCTAGGAGGTTCAATATAAACATTTCTGAGCTTATTAGGAGCACAATTGAAAATGAAGTTCGTAGGCGCAGATTGATGTTGCTTGAAGAAAAGTTAAAAGGAAAAAAAGAAATCCTTGATAAGATCAACATTGAAGATATTGTTAGACTTATTCGGGAGGATAGAGAAGCTAAATGAATAAACCAATATATCTTTTTGATTCATCTAGTTTATTCAAGGCTCTTAAAGAAATTAAGTTAAAGCCTTTGGGAGGCCAAGCCATACAATGGTTAACAATATATGAAGTTTTAAACGCTATTTGGAAGGAAACTACAATACTGCATATACTAAAAGCAGAGGAGGCCATCTCGCTAATTAATGATTTCTTAGGTCTAATTAGTGAAATGATAATACTTGATATACGGGGGTTTGAACATGATATCGTTAAGCTAGCAATCACTAAGAGAATGACTATTTACGATGCGTCATATGTAGTGCTATCAACGAAGCATAAGTTGATACTTGTAACAGAGGATAAGGAGCTTTTAAACAAATCGAGAGATGTGATTCAAGTAATAAGTCTAGATGATATAATGATATAATATTCACAAAGGTAAATCTCTGCTATTACAACTCAAAGATTCTTACTTAAAAATATGATTGATTCAGAAATGATTAATTTATATTGAGCAAACTTTCATAATTTATATTAGTGAGTAGCTTTAAAAATTCCGTATCTTATTTTGAAACAAGTTCTCCAATTCATTAGCAGAAATAGTTAACTTTAAAGAACAATCTTGATTCTTTCAAGACTATAATGATATAATATTCCTTGATTCGCAATTGATTAGGGAAATGACAAAATACTTTATCAGATTTAAATATGAGTAAGAAGTAATTTCTAAATATGAATGAGAAAAAAGTAAAACTTTTATTAAAAGTAGGAACTAAAGGTCAGATTGTACTTAGAAAAAAATTAAGGGAGGCTTTAGGGATAAAGGAAGGAAGTATAATAAAAGTTAGCCTTGAGGATAAGAAAATAATTATTGAGCCAATTGAATGGGATAAGGAATTGAGTGAAATAAATGAAATTGCCAATGAGGTAGCTAAATATTGGCCTAAAGGATTGAGTGCCGTAGAAGCTATAAGAGAAGATAGAGAATGATCACCAAGGTTGTTGTTGATTCAAATGTTTTCGTTAGCTTATTTCTTGAAGGCGATATAAATAGAGATAAAGCTGTTAAGTTTTTTCATAACGTTTTTATAGATAGAAAAACTCAAATATTTATATCTGCAATAACTTTTCCAGAAGTTTGTGGCGTAATAGCTAGAAGAATTTCCAATAAAGAAATTGTAAGAAGAATAGAATCAAAGATTAATGAATGGATTGAAAGTAAACTGATTATGGTCGAAGAATTGACAAAAGATAGAATAAAAATAGCTTGTGATTGTGCTATAGAATTTGGTCTTAAAGGAGCAGATGCTATCATTGTTTCGCTCGTAAAAGAATTAAACATTCCTCTTTTAACTTTTGATGAAGAAATAAAAAGAAAGGTTAAAAATAAAATTCAATTATTTGAAGAATATTAAATTAATTCTATAATCTTTTAATTTTAAATAAAACAAAGATTTACTTCTTTTATTAAGCTTCAAAATGTTTTTCAGTCGCTTTTATATATTTCTCTGCGAATTCGTTCTTTCATTTTGTATATTATTGCAAACGTAATTTAAGAGGGTTAACTATTTAATAAGTTTAACTTTTTCCTATTATGAACAATCCAAAGAAGTTTGCTTTACGTGTTAGAAAAAAAGGATTATACCTAAAGCACTTAGAATCGCTGCTGATATTGATGAAGGGAGTTTTCTAATTGCTGAAATTAGAGAAGAAGGTTTAATCTTAAAGTCCTTAACGGTTAGGATAAATCCTGATATCGTTGAAAAGATTCTATCTGAAGAAAAGCAAATTGAAGAAGGAAAGTTCCTTGAAATTATCAGAGAGCTACATTATTGAAACTAGTGTTATTGTAGCTCATATAATGAAGATGAACCTGCTAGAGATAAAGTCGTCGAGCTTTTTGAAAAAGCAATTAAAAATAAAGTAAAGCTTCATATTATTTATCAGACATTAAGCGAAGTAATTTACATCGCTTCAAGAATATACAATTTGCTGGTGAAAAATGAGTCAAATAAAATAACAATCGAATTAGCTATATGAATAACTAATATAACGAAAATCATTGAAATAAATTCTCAAATAGTGTTTAGAGCTGGAGAACTTAGAAAAATTCTTAATATATTACTGATTGTTACATTATAGTTTCGGCTGAGCATTTAAAAATGAAAGCTCTTTTTCTCAAACCTGAAAAAGAAATGCTAAAGAATATTGAATTGATAAGAAGATTGACTATTTCGTTTATATTATCTTGATAAAGAAGATATTAAAAAATTCTATTAAGCTTTCTCAAAATTAAAGACGAAATAATGAATTATTTTAATTAATACTATTGTTAAATTAGAAATTAACTAAAATTTCTCGTATTCTTTTGGTCTATAGTAATAAACAAAGTATAGTGCTATACCTGTAATAAGCCAAACAATTAAGTAATAAAGTATGAAGGGAATCGATCCTATAAGGGCATTCAAGCTATTTGATACTGTTGCTTGGATTTTATCAATATAGCTTGTATCGAATGTTTGCAAATATTGATTCGTAGCGTTTAAAGTTTCATTAGTTGATAGAAAGATGATGAATATTATCGCAAGAAATGCTAAGTTTACAAAAAGCAATGCTAAAACACCAATCACAGAGAAAAAGTAAGGTCTTATATTTCTGAAAAATGCTGCATCGAATGCCCAGAGAAGATTCTTCATAAATGCTCTGATTAATATTATTATCAAAGTAATCATAAGCAAAGTTTGAATAGGCAAATAAGAATATAGAACTGAAATGCCTTTTAAGCTACTAGTTAAAGCTTCATTTTCATGAAAGATCGTCAAAGGTAATCCTATTAAGAACTCAATTAAAAATAACATCGCGAAAATGATTGAGAAGATCGTTAATATGATGACTGCTAATTTATAGACTTTGAAGAACTTGAATAAGCTCTTATGTGTTTCTCCATGCTTCTTTTGAATTAATTCTACTGCTTCTTTATTGTCAAAAATAGGTTTGATGCTAAGGTTATAGCCTACTATTGCTATTATGAAACCTATCCAGAATAGAACGTTAAATGCAAATGATTTTGCGAAATCAATAACTAGATTACCATCATTTCCATTTGCAAACAATTTCAAGTAGTTAGATATGTCATCTAGTATTCCGCTTATTATGATGAGCAATATTCCTACCGCAATGATTATTCCTGCATAACCTTTAATCGAAACCATGAATAAAGAAAAATCTACACGTATATATTTTTAAAAATTTTCATAAAGTCTCGCCATTTATGAGATGCAAGAACTCCTTACATATAAACTTGTCTATAATTCTATGTGTTCTATGGCTAACATGAATTTTTTAATTTGAAAAATAAAACACGCAGTCGATTTCCTTAAATAAAAAATATATGAATAAACGTGGATTACTTTGTTTATGAGAAATTTAGATAATGAGATAAAAGAGAAAGAAGAAACGATAAAAAGTCTGGAAAAACTGTTGGAGGAAATAGAAAAAGATCTTGAGATTATATATAAGCTTGAAGAGGAAGCTGAATTATGCATAAAGAAATTGAAACTTTAAGAAAGCTCGCAGAACTTAGTTCCAAAGAGGCTTCATTAAGATTAAAAATCTACGAAAAATTCACGGAAGCAAAGAATGAAGTTATAAGATTGGGAGGAATGATTGCATTTTGTGAAAGAATAGACCCTGAGAAAGCTCAAAAATTAAGGAAAACATACTTAATTTTGTTTGAAAAATACGTAGCTAATAAAGAATATTAATCATAAAAAACAATTTTGAGATTGCGAATATCAAAGTCAAAGAATTTCTTCATCTTCTTACTATAAAACCATCCATAAAGAAAAAGTTGAAATAGAAAAGTTTAATGGAATCCGTACTTTCATTAAGGATATTTGAAAGGTTTTTCTTAATAACTTGTGCTAGAATATTCAAAAATCTCTGAATCATATGATGAAGTATCAAAGATATATGATGAAGATGTACTATCGAATAAGAATTTTTATTATTTATATCTTGAAGCTTTAAGCTATCTCTTTTCACAGTTCAAAAAAGGAGATATTGTTCTCGATTTAGGTTGCGGTACAGGTTTAGAAGCAATACCTTTGGCATTGAAAGGTGTTAAAGTTGTAGGTGTTGATATTTCTCAAGGCATGCTTTCCAAATTAAAAAGAAAGCTTGAAATTATTAATATAAAGAATGTAGAGATCTATCAAATGCCTATTTCTAATATTTCTAAACTAATTAATATTTATGGAGAAGAAGTTTTTGATGGAGCATATTCTTTCTTCGGCCCTTTAAACAGTGAACCAAATATATATGCAGTTAATTATGCTTTATACAGATTATTAAAGAAGGGTGCATCATTCATACCGATAGTAATTAATAGATGGTGTTTGTACGATCTCTTAACATTTAAGCCTAGGAAAAGATATGGTATATATAAGAAATTTAAAATCAGATATTATCAACCTGCTGAATTTATGAATTTATTTAAAAACTTTCATGTAAAAGAAATAAGAGGATTAGGTGTATTTTTACCTCATCGAAATTCAAAAATTAAAGATAAAAATTTATTAAATTTATTATTTAAAATAGATTCATACATATCAAAGTTATTTCCATTTAATTATTTAGGAACGGATTTTTTAATTAAGTTTATTAAATGAAACTCATGTATTTTGTTCATCTCGTAGTTGAACTTAGGAATTTTAAATTAACCTTTGCATTTGAAAAAGTTAAAATATTTGATGACTTTCTGTATGTTGAAATAAAGTATCTCAGAAAAATGGAAAAGCATTTTATAAAATCAAAGAATCGGTTCCTTCAAGGTATTGTTCAATTGAATGGAAAGTATTTTTATTATGATGGATATTCTCCTTATTGGATATCCAGTCTATCTAAAAGCGTTAAAATATATCATCAAACATTTAATAGGCTGATCGGCACCATCTATTATATATTTGATGAGCCTGTAAGAGGAATATTCATATTTAATAAAAAATACGAAGAATTGTTTTGTATACGTGTACTGGACTATGGAAAAACTAAAAATTTTAAGGTAATATTGAGAGTAAAATGAACAGCGTTGTAATTCTAATTTTAATTATAATAGGTTCGAAAACTAGGCAACTATTTTGTAAGATATGTTGAAAGTGCCAAAATATCAAATTTCCTGTTGATGTTTATTTAATTAATACTACATCTACAGATAAAAATGGAGGGATTATAGAAAAATTTGATGTCGATCTAATTTTACATAAGAAGAATTACGGATACGTAGTTGTTTTAATTTAGCTACTAAAAAATTATTTTGAATATAAAAGATATGACTAGCCAGTGCTTATGAATAACGATTATAATTACATACTTTATTATACAATAAACTAATATTATTCTTGATATTTTCCATCTTCTTCATGAAAAACAAAGATGTTAGAGTTCAATTCTTTGAAGTTCCTTTTTTCTTAATTTCTAACTCTAAACTATTAACATATTCTTCTACTTCTTTAACCCATTTCTGAAATTCATCTTTAACTTTATCCTTAGGATAATTTCCATTATAAAAATAATTTATATGAAGCGTATTGATAAACTCGTTGAAATTCCTTCTATAAGGTTCCGGTAATTCTTTTTTAATGAAACCCCATTTGCTTATTTCTGTTGAGAGATAAACCATTGAAGCTATTCTAGCTGCATGAAAGAGGGCATCAAAAGCTTCTCTGCAAAGTCTATCTTTATCAAGAGGATCTTCTGTTTCTAATGCAAGTTTCAAAAGCGAGCTTGCTATTCTCAATGAAGATTTGGCTTCCTCGAATGTCGGATCTCCTAGATCTTTAGCATATCTGAGCAAGTATTCGCCACTCCCATATAGAATCTTAAAGGCACCTAAGATTCCTATTAATAGTTCCTTTCTAGGTTTCTCGTTAATGTTGAATACCAGAATATCAACATTGATGGATGCATTTTCAGGATTTACAATATCAAAGTATTTTTCATATTCTTTAGCTTTCTTAGTTATTACAAGGAGGTCTATATCTTTAGAGTATTCTGGGGCATAAACGGAAGAGCCAAATTGAATGATTTCAACTATATCTTGATCATATTTTATAAGATTTTTGCAAATTTCTTCTAAATATTCTTGTTTCATTATTTGATATTTCTTAATATTAATTCGACATTAAAGTTATTTATAATTAAAGATAAATTATAAGTGAGAATTTGCGTAATCCCTAGCTATGAGACATTTGTTTGTAAAGGCTAGATTTAGAGGAAAAGACGAGATAGAGTTTGAAAGAATTCTTGTTGATACAGGAGCTTCATTTACAGTTATGCCCCTTGATGTTGCTGAAAAACACTTCCTTGAAACACCCTTTACAGTTGATCTTAAGCTTGGTGATGGTAGAGTTGTAAGAGCTAAAGTATTCATTGCTGAGGGTGAGATTGAAGGTAGAAAGGGCCCGCTAAGAATATTAGCTTTTGAGAAAGCTATACCAGTGATAGGTATCGATACCCTTGAAACTCTAGGTCTTAAAGTAGATCCTATAACAGGTAAGATAGAGAAAACGGAGTATTACATGCTATATATTTGATCCTCCTTATTATTTGGATTTTGAAGATATAGAGGCTGGTTTCTCATTTTGGAATAAAGGATACTACAGTGCAATATTACCTATTGAAGGAGGAATTCATTTAGAAGAGAAGACTTTACATTAAATGAAAGCCTCGCCCTTCAGGGCGGGGATGAAAAGATAAAATACTTCTTTTTCTAAAAATAATCAATGACTAGGAGGATTGATGCGATAAGAGCTACTGTTTCGATGAATATCGCTCTAACAAATTCCCTCCTAGTCTTTTCCAAAAACTATTTAGAAGCTTTAAGGTATGTTCTTTATTGGTTAAAAGAAAAAAGAATCAATCCAAATAAAAGGAATATTTTAAGCATTATACATAAAGCATTATATAATACACTTAAAAGTTATAATCTTTCTTCAAAAATAGCTGAAGATTGTTATAGAAATGCAATATCAATATATAAAGGTTGGTATAATAATCCAAATAAAGGAAGGTTTCCTAGAATATTTAAGCCAACAATTTGGTTAACTCCAAAGTTATCATATACTGTTAATTTCAATGATATGTTCGTTAAAATATCAAAAATTGGAGAGTTTAAAATTTTAGGATATCCTAAAAACTATAAAGAATATTTATCTTGGAAAATGAAGGAAGCAAGATTAGTATTTAATAACGGAAAAGCATTTCTTAAGATAGTTTTTGAAAAATTTGCTCAAAAAATTGAGCCTAAAGATAGCATAGCTGTTGATATTAACATGCAGAACATAACAGTTGGTAAAGATGACAAAAATTATGTCAAAATTAATACTAGAATTAATGAAATTCATAGCTACAAATCATTAGCTGAAATGTTGCAAATAAAATATCCAAAAAGATGGAAAGAAAATAAAAAAATTAAAAGAAGAATAATGGTATTTCATTTAAAAGCTAAAAATATTGCTGAGGATTTTGCTAGAAAAGTTAGCAAAAGAGTTATTGATGAAGCTATTAAAATGAATGCGAACGTTATTAAATTAGAAAATTTAAAGAATATGATTAAGCATGTTAAGAAACTTCATAAAAAGTTTAGGAATAAGCTTTATTTAATGCAGTATAGAAAGATTCAATACTGGATCGATTGGCAAGCAGAAAAGCATGGTTTGCTAATTAATTATGTTTATGCTGCCTATTCTTCAACAAAATGTCCTAAGTGTAATAACAAAATGAAAGAAGTATCATATAGATGGTTTAAATGTTCTTGCGGTTATGAAAATAATAGAGATATTATTGCAATAATGAATTTAAATGGGAGGGGTTCTCTGAGCCTCTCGACTGCCCCTCAAATGCGAGATGTAGCTCCGAATCAATTGAGGGGAACCCTCGCCTTTTAAGGCGGGGAGGAAGTCAGAAAGATTGAGCTTTACAAGACAATATCTCATAAACAGGAACAGAATATTTTGTTATAGAAAAATTTGGAATAATAAGCCTTTAAACATTAGTCTTAAAGTCTCACTATTAAGAAGATTATTTTTTGAATTAAAATTTAAAAGAAAAGAAAGAATCAGAGGAATTTTTGACGGTTTAACAAAAGATTTCTTTTATAAATTCGATGGGAAATATTATCCATTGTTGATCACACCTGATTTTAAGGATATTTTCAGCCATTTATTCACAATGAGAAGATGGATGAAACAATTAGAAATGTTAAGGACTTCATTTATTACAGATAATGAAATAAAAGGATCTCAATTTCCCTTTTTAATAAATATAAAAAAACTGATAAAATAAAGGATGAGCCAGAAAAATATGCTATGCGTTTCTTTTAAAAATGGTCGCTAGTGCCTTACATTTACTTTCTGGTATAGCTCTTTCACCTTTTGTTAAAAACAATCAAGTAAAGATTTCTCTTGTATTAGGTAGCTATATTCCTGACTTCGATATTTTGCTAATTCCCTATTTGGAACCTGCAATTAGAGCACATAGAACCTTTGCGCATTCTCTTTATTTAATTGCCCTTTTACTCCTTTTATTCAAAATAACAAAGAAAAAGTATTTCTTAGGATTTGCCTTAGGTTTTTCATTGCATATAGCTTTAGATATTCCTTTTGATGGGGGAGTTTACCTTCTTTATCCCTTTATTGAATATCCTTTTGGTTTCAATTTTTCGCATTTATTTTTAACTTCTTTATTTGCAGATATAATCTATTCGCTTATTGTTGTTTATTTATTATTTATATTCTCCATATTTTACCTTAAAAAGAAGATCGTATATAATCTTATTATTACTGTATCATTTTCTGTTATACTTTATGCTAGTTTAATTATAAACATTATTCCAAGTTTTATACCTTTCATACTTTTACCTTTAATTTGTTATTGGTATAGATCTATCATTTATAAATGGAATTTAGGAGTTGCATAAGTATATAAAATGGTATTTTGCTAATCTTTTTTTATGTTTTCAGTTTAGTTGCCTAACATATATGTATTTTTATTAAGTTTAAATACTTTTTATGTGAGTTTCTTTGATAAATTTTTTATTGAGTTAAGATATAGTTGATTATGGCTCGTGAAAACATTAAGCCTAGTATTGCCTTTAGGAATAGCGTTATAATTCTGATTTTATGGATTGCATTGTATCTAATCATCTCTGCTTTGATAAATAGCTTTATTCCCATCTATTACAAAGAATTCAATACTTACGTTTTAACACCTTATGGTTCTTATATAAACATCGTTCTTGCACTAGTTTTCGGTTACATGATCATCGTTTCTTTTTCAAATGTAGCTTATTGGTCATTAAGGCTGAGATATCCTCATGGTACGGCGCAAGCTGTGAAGAGCGTATTCATGATAATTGGTATAGGAGCTCTTTTAGCTAGCATAGCAGGCGCAGTAGCAGGAGGCGCCGCAGGTGTAGCATTAGGTGGCTTCATTGGATTAGTAATAGGATTCGCTTCTCAACAAGTTTTAGGACAAGCTATTGCAGGGCTTTTTATTCTTTTAGCTAGACCAATAAGAATAGGCGATTACGCTACTTTAGCTGGTGAAACAGGGGCTATTGAAGATATAAGTTCAATGTTTACAATAGTTAGAAAAGATGACGGTGTTCTAGTTTTAATTCCAAATAACATGTTAATAGGTTCGAAGATATACGTGATAAAAAGAAGCACTTAATTTTATTATTTTTTGCTAGTTGATTGTTAATCAATTTTAGAAAGTTTATATATGCATATGTATAATATTATTATGGCTGAAGAAAAACCTACTGCAGCATTCGTTCTATCTCTTATAGGAGGAATATTCATATTACTTCATGCAATAGCAGTACTAATATTTGTAGGAGTAATAGGCTCAGCATTTTCCGTTGTTCCTATTTTTGGAATGATAGGCGGATTATTAATGATTTTTGGTATCGTAGGTTTGATCTTTGCAATTTTGGTAATAATAGGTGCAGTGATGATAAATTCTGGTGATCCTCAAAGAGTAAGAACAGGTGGCATACTCGTTTTGATTTTTTCGATTCTTTCTCTTTTCACAGCTGGCGGAGGATTTTTTATTGGCTTCATATTAGGTTTAGTAGGAGGAATTCTTGCATTGGTTTGGAAACCTTCGAAAGCTCCAGTTACTCAAGAAGCTACGGCACCTCCACCTCCTAGTTGAAAATTTTAATTTTTTCTATTCATATTTTTGTTCATGAATATGTAAAAGACATATTAAAGACTAATCAATAAATAAGGAAAATCAGAGAAAATTCAATAAACTTATACTAAATTTAAAATTATTTTTTTCAATTTTGCTGTAATCCAACAATATTTAATATAAAATTTAAATTCTTTTTTATTGTTTTAATATTAGAAATGTAGCAAATATATATTAATATATTGATCTCATATTTTTAATAATAGTTATATTAAAGATATTAGAGACGGTAGTTTTATTTTAATTATATTTGTCTGTGCATCTCATTACTAATATTGACTATTTTATCTATTTTTAATTTAAAAAAGAAAATCTTTCCTTCAAGGCTAAAGGAAATCAGTCTGGCTTAAGCTATTAGTTTAGAAAAGGTTCACAAGGCTTATAATATTTATCTTTATTAATTGTAGTGCTTAACTTTTTTGATTTAGGTTCTCAATTTTAATTTTTATTCAAATCTAATAGGGATGATGACTCGTCGTATGCTTTACTTTATAATACTTTCTTTAGCTGTTGGATAATTCAAATAATAATGAAATATGGCTTAAGATTATTAATCTTATAATCTTTAAAAAATTTATTTATTTAACCATAATTAACATAGAAACTTGTCCCATCTTGTGTTAAAGGAGAAGGTGTTGCTAATATCGTGCTAAATTTTCCTCCGGACACCATGATTATTTGAACATAGCTAAATGAACCTATAGCTCCTTGTACTCCATTAATTACTGCATAATTTGTAAACGTTACGCTTGTATAATCATAACCGAAATATGCTCTTCCAAAGTTAGCTAGCTTTGTTAAGCTATATCCTATTGCTGGTCTTTCGACAATCCATTCAGCTGAGCTTCTTTGTGCACCGCTAACAGTTGTAGGAGGTGAAGTGTATGTCCATCCTTGTGTCAAATCTTGAAGGAAGGTAGTGAAAGTATTTGATACTGGATCATATGTGACGTATGCATATATTATATCTCCGGGTTTAATTACGTAGCTGCTTGGTGCATAAACAGGAGAAGCTGGATAATATTCATACCATGCATAATAATAAGCTATTCCATGATAACATTGGGCTAAAATTCCTGTCTGTTCTACTGTGTTGCTATTATATCCATCTATACCTACCCATAATGCTACATAAGTTGTTTTTGTTGAGCAAGTAACAGATGGAACAATCCAAGATCCGTATACAGCGCTAACAGCTCCTGTTTGTGTCGGTATTGCATAGCCAGCCCAGTTCAAAGAGTATGTGGAGGTTTGATACGAATACTTGTAAACTAATACATCTTTATTCAAAGGTTCTGCCAGAATTGGTGCTATAATTGAAGTAGCAAATATTAGAAGAATAACAACAACTACTATGCTAGATTTTTTTCATGAAGATTAGTTTTTATATCCTTATAAACTTTTTGTAATTATCTTCAGAAAAAATTATCAAAAAGATTTTTCTAGGAAAAATAATAAAGATTACTCTCAGACTTATGTTTATTGTTTATTTTTTTCGTTATAAAGATGACATGCTACTTTTTTATTGCCAATAATTATCATTTGTGGTTTTTCTTTTTTGCATATTTCCATTGCGAATGGACATCTGGGATGAAATCTGCAACCTGTTGGAGGATATCTATAATCAGGAGGATTACCTTTGATTCCTTCACCAATACCTTTACCAGAAATTCTAGGAGCATTTTGCAGTAATAATTGTGTATAAGGATGCAATGGTTCTTTGAAGAGTTCTCTTGTAGGAGCTTCCTCGACTATATCGCCTCCATACATTACATAAGTTCTATCTGTAATCCTAGAAACCATTCCTAATGCATGAGAAACTAATATTAAGCTCAGCTTTCTCTTTTGTACTTCATTATTCAATAATTTGAGTATTTGGTCTTGGATGGTTACGTCTAGATTTGTTGTAGGTTCATCAGCAAGTAAAAGTTCTTTGGCTGAAGCGAGCGCCATAGCTATCATTACTCTTTGTCTCATACCACCGCTTAGCTGGAAAGGATATGAATCAAGTATCCTTTCAGGTTGAGGTAAAGCTACTTCTTTTAGTAATTGTTCTGCTCTTGCAAGTAATTCTTTCTTGTCTTTTTCGGCATCATTTTCTGAATATTTCAGTATTTCTAAGATTTGATCTTTAATTTTAAATACAGGATTGAGCGCTGATAGCGGATCTTGGAATATCATTCCTATGTGTTTTCTTCTAATCATATTCAATTCATCATTTTTCATTTTCAGAATATTTTTTCCTTTGAATAAAATATCTCCTGAAATAATTTTACCTTGAGGCGGAAGAATTCTCAATATTGATTTCAACAACGTAGTTTTTCCACTACCAGATTCTCCTATCAACCCAATTTTTTCACCAGCATTTACGCTTAGCGATGCACCATTGATAACTTTATATGTATACCAATAGCTATAGTAATTAACAAAAAGATTTTGTAGATTAAGTAATTCCATTATTCGCTTGCAAATGCATCTCTAACACCATCACCTATTAAGTTAAAGGATAAAATTAGTAAGACGATACCGAAAGCTGGACCGAAAGTCATCCACCAGTAATCTGGCAAATATCTTCCATACTCAGATACCATCGTGCCTAAATCAGGTGTAGGGGGCTGTGCTCCTAAGCCTACAAAACTTATTGCTGCACCAATTATGATAACCCATCCTGCATCAAGAGTTACTTTTGTAAGTATTGAGCCAAGCATGTTAGGTAATAATTCTTTGAATAAAATTCTATAAGTAGGTTCTCCAATAGCTTTCGCTGCAAGAACATAAGGTTCATTTCTTAAAGAAGAAGTCATCGAATAAACCAATCTTACGTACCATGGCCACCACATAAGCGAAACAGCCATCATCGCATTGAATACATTCGGTTCAAGAACAGATGCTATAGATAGTGCAAGGACTAAAGGAGGCAATGCAACGAATATTTCTGAAATTCTTACAATTATTTGTTCTATCCAAGTACCTCTATAATACCCCGCTATTAAGCCTAATATTACTCCTGTAGGGACAACTAAGCTTAACACAACCGCTACCATCATAAACGCATAGCGAAAACCAAAAATTGTTCTTGACAATACATCTCTGCCATACATATCAGTTCCGAATAAATGACTTAAACTAGGTGGTTGATATCTTTCACTAAAATTTATATATAATCCGGCATGATTTGGATATGGAGCCAAATAATCTGCAAATATAGCTAGAATAATTATACCAAATAAAATGCCTAAGCCGAGAACGGAAAGCTTATTTCTGGAAAATCTGTACCATGTTCTTTTAAGGTTTTCTATTCTCATCTCTCTCTGTTTCCTTGTTAATAATTCGTAAAATGGGTCTTCTTTCATCTAACTTTTTTCACGATATTTTATTCTAGGATCCAAATAATATATTATCAAATCTACTATAAGATTTGCTATTATGAATATTACTCCAATAACTAAGGTAACACCTACTATAGCGTTTAAGTCCTTTCTCAACATAGCATTTATTCCATATCTAGATAGACCTGGCCAATTAAAAATTAATTCTACAAGGAAAGCATTTCCTAAAAGAGATGCTATATCAAGGCCCATTACTGCAATTACTGGTATCAAAGAAGGTTTCAGCGCGTATTTAAAATAAATAGTTGTCTCAGGAATTCCGTGTGATTTGAAATTCAAAACATAATCCTTTCCAATGTTTTCTATAAGATTTGCTCTTAATATTCTTGCATCTTGAGCTATTGGACCAATAGCTAATGCGGTAGCTGGAAGAATTAAATGTTTAATAGAGTCTATAAATGCTGGCAAATTGCCTGCCAAAAGTGAATCAATGGTCATAAAACCCGTCACTCTTGGAGGAGGAATCACATTATCGCTAATCCTACCGACAGCTGGTAGAAGATTTAGCCAATACGCAAAGACAAGTTGAAATATTATAGCCCATACAAATGAAGGTATTGATATTCCAACATAAGCGAACAACCTCATTGCATTATCAACAATCGAACCTGGTCTTCTGCCACTTATAACACCTAATATAAGTGCTCCAATAACTAAAATTATACCTGAGAATAAAATTAACTCAAGCGTAGCAGGAAGAAATTCGCGAATATCGTCTGAAACGTCTCTAAAAGTAACTAATGATTGACCTAAACTGAAATGAATGACATCGTTTAACCAATAAAAATATTGAATATAGATAGGTTGATCTAAATGTAGTTGTTCTCTATATCTTTGCACAACATCTTCAGGAGCTCTCGGACCTAAAGCTAATCTTGCTGGATCTCCTGGTAAGAGTCTAGCTAAAGTGAAAATGAGGATTGAAAGACCAAAAAGAACCAATATAGAGTAGAGAAACCTCCTAAATAAAATATTATCAAATACTCTTTTTATTTTCATAAAAAAGTGAATTTAGCTTGGAGGCTGTGTTTTCTTTTCAGGATATACTTGGATCCATCTAAAATCGAATTCATATCCCAGCATTAGTGGTACTTTACCTTTTGCAGCGGGGAAGTCAACATAATATGCTTGATATGCTCTTACAACTACATGTTCATAAACGAATATGGAGGGATAAAGATCGAATATATATTTTTGAACTGCTTGATACTTTTGTATTCTTGCATTTAGGTCAAGTGTGGAAAGAGCGTCTTCGATCATTTGATCTATTGTTGTAGAATTAAGCCATTCATTTTGTTGCCAAGTGCCTTGAACTCTTGAATGATATCTATTTGAAAGCATTGATCCAGCTTCTGGATAATCAGTAGCTACAAATATTGAAACAATATGCGGCGAAGTTTCAAACTTTGATAGAGCCTCTACAACAGATAACCAAGGCTTTTTAACTACATCAACTTTCAATCCTAATTGTTCCATGTTAGATTTGAATAATAGAGCGACTCTTTCTTCCCATGGAACTTCAGCAACCCACCAATATTCTATTGGATATTGGTCTAACTTACCCCAGTATTTAGATTTCTTAAGTTCTTCTATTGCTGCTGTTACGTTTCTTGTTAAAGGTTTATCGGGTTGCCAATAACCTATCAAGGTACTAGGAACAACTCCATAAGCACGCTTCTCGTATGGATTTATATCGCTTATAGCTGAATCATAATCAAATGCTAAAGCCATTGCTTTCCTTACGTGTATATCATCTGTAGGAGGTTTTTTATTGTTTATCATTAAGTAAAATTCATAAGGTACTGCTAGCTTTGAAAGTTCAACACCTTTGATCTTAGACATTGCCTCAAGATTTTCCAATGGCTGCCATTGGTCTGTAATTTCAAGTTCTCTATTAGCTATTAAAGTTCTAATTGTAGAAGGTTCAGTAGTACCTAGCATAACTACTTTATCAGGTGCATTAGGTGCGTATTGACCCCAGTATTTATCAAATTTTACTAAGGTAACTGATTCTCCTCTTTTATATTCAGCTAATTTATAAGGACCTGAACCTGCATCTGCAACTCCAGACATTAACCAATCTCTACCATAATCTCCCATATCACCATAAGGTCCTGGCTTTTTAATGTTCGCTTTAACTAATTCGCTATCTACTATATAGAGCCTCAATAATGCATAAAGGAAAGGACCGAAAGGTTTGCTGAGCACAATCTGGATTGTAGTATTATCTATTACTTTAGTTTTATCGAGATCTACATAAGGTTTTAATAGATATGCATATCCTTCACCCATAGTTATTAATCTTCTTAATGAAAAGTCTACGTCATAAGCTGTTAAGCTTCTTCCGCTATGGAATTTTACATCATTTCTTAAATGGAATGTCCAAGTTAGACCGTCAGGAGAAACTTCCCAACTTTTAGCTACATTTGGAACCAGTGTATTATTAGCAAGCGGATATACGAGTGTATCATAAACATTGACTAAATATACAGTACTCGCCTCATCGGAGCCTACAGCAGGATCTAGATAGGGTACATTCGCAAAAGAAACTCTTAGTAACTTTTCTGCTGCTGGGGCTTGTGTAGGTGCTCTATAAAGGTAAATATATGCTACAACTCCTCCTACGATGACTATTGCTAGTATAATTAAAACAACAGCTATTCTAGAGATCGCACGCAAATTGGGCTTATTTATTTTATGCATATATATATAGTAAAAATAGTATATATAAATCTTTCAAGATTATCCGCCCAAACTAACTAATTTTAAAGTTAAATTCAATGATTGTGAGTAATTTTTCTCTATAATGAATTATGTTAAGCAAAAATAAGAATTATATCTTTTTATTCTAATTCCAACTAATTGAACTCTATTAATATTTTTTATCTAGTTTAAGTTTTTAGCCAATAATATTTTAAAAAAGAAAACTTTTTAAACTGTAATAAAATTATTTACCCCTATAGGTTTAAACTAAAGTTATTTTTAAAATTCTTCTATTTTCAGGTTAACCATAAATCAGCTAGCTTTATATACAAATAATTAAATAATCAAGATTATAAGAATATGCCACTGCGTCTAGGAATTGATATCGGTGGAGCTTTCACGGATCTCGTCGCATACGATGAAGAAAGCGGTAGTCTAATTTGGACTAAAGTAGAGACTACGCCAAAGGATTTGTCTCAAGGTGTATTAAATTCAATTCAAGCAAGCGGGATAAATCTTTCAAATGTAAGAATGATCGTTCACGGTCAAACATTGATCATAAATTCCATAGTAACTAGAGAAGGAGCTAAAGTTGGTTTGATGACAACTTGGGGTCATAGAGATATATTAGAATTGCAAAGAGCTAATAGGCGAGATATATACAATTTTAGATATAAAAAGCCTGTCCATTTCGTTCCTAGACGTTTATCTTTAGAAATTAGAGAACGCATAGGAGGAGACGGCTCCATAATTGTTCCTTTAAATAGTGAGGATGTTAAAAGTGCAGTTGAGAAATTTTTACAAGAAGGTGTAGAATCGATATGTGTTAGTTTTCTCAATTCTTATATTAATCCTACGCATGAAATCGAAGCTGCAAAAACAATAAAGGAAGTTTTAAATTCTAAGGGTAAACATGTTCATATAACTTTATCGCATGAAATAACTAGAGAATGGGGGGAATATGAGAGAACGAGTACAGCAGTCTTAAATGCTTTTGTTAAGCCTAAATGGATAAATTATTTATCAAAATTAGAAAAAGAAACGAAGAAAAGAGGCTTTCACGGATCTTTTTTCCTTATGCTATCCAACGGCGGTATGTCTCTTATGAATTTTATCAAAGAATATCCTATATATACCGTAGAATCTGGGCCTGTTGCAGGTGTAATAGGAGGTATAGCAATTGCTGAATTCTTAAATGAAAGAAATATTATAGTATTAGATGGCGGAAGTACTACTACTAAGGCTAGTCTGATCGAAGGTCTTGTTCCAAGAATTAATACCGAATATTTCATTGGAAGAGACAAATTCAATCCAGGATATCCGGTCAAAGTTCCTACAGTTGAAATTGCTGAAGTTGGAAATGGTGGTACAAGCATTGCATGGATTGATGAAATAGGAAGACTTAGAGTAGGACCAAAGGCTATGGGAGCTGATCCTGGTCCTGCATGTTATGGAAAAGGAGGTGATAAACCTACAGTTACAGATGCATACGTTGTTAACAGGTTGATCAATCCAAATTACTTATTAGGTGGTGAAATGAAGATATATAGAGATTTGGCTATTAAGGTTGTAAAAAATATTGCAGAATATTATAATGTTTCAGTTGAGGAAGCTGCTGAAGGTATAATTAAGATAGCCAACGAGAATGCCGCAAATGTAATAAGATTAATATCAGTTCAAAAAGGTTATGACCCAAGGGACTTTTCACTAATTGCTCATGGAGGAGCAGGGCCTATGTTTGCTCCTTTCATTGCAGAAGAACTTGAGATTAAGAAAATTATAGTGCCTGCAATTCCACCAGGCGTATTTTCTGCTTGGGGTATGCTTTTAACTGATGTAAAACACGATGTAATCATCACAAATATTGTAGAAGTAAAAGATGATACAATTGAAAATATAAACAAAACATTTCATGAAGTTGATAAAAAATTATTGGCAATTTTTGAGGAAGAAAACTTCCAAGTAAAGGATGTTTTATTATATCATTATGCAGATATGAGATATAAAGGTCAGGAACATACTGTTAAAGTGCCTTTAAACACTGGAGAAATTAAGAATGAAGATATTCCTATAATAATTGAAAGATTCCATGAATATCATGAAAGGGCTTATAGTTTCAGACTTCCAAATAGTCCAGTTCAGATTGTTAATTTCCACGGTATGGGTATAGTAAAAGTTAAAAGACCTCCATTGAAAGAAAGAATAATTGATACTAAGATTGATGAAGCGATAAAGGAGACAAGAGAGGTATATATATACGGTGATTATAAACAACTTCCTGTATATGATAAACAAAAGCTACCTACAAATTTGAAGCTTTTAGGACCAGCTGTTATAGAGGATCCGACATCTACTATACTTGTGTTAATGAACCAGGAATTTTTTAAGGATAAATACGGTAATCTAATAATCCATAAGAGGTAAGAGGCATGACCATAGATCCTTTCACTTTAGAAATAATTAAAAATGCGTTTGTAGTAGCCAATGAAGAGATGTTTCAAGCTTGGGCTAGAACTGCCAAAAGCCCAGTCATTTATGAGGTTTTAGATTTTGCTGTAGCGATAACAAACAACGATGGCGATTTAATAGCTGAAGCACCTGGTGTTCCAGGATTTTCAGGAGTCTTAGATTTCGCTGTTAAAGAAGTCTTAGAGAAATGGAGGCATGATTTAGCACCAGGCGATGTAATTGCTAATAATATTCCATATGATTCTGGCACCCATCTTAATGATGTAACTTTAGTTGCGCCTATATTTTATAAAGATGAATTAATTGGGTTTACTGCAACAAAGGGTCATTGGAGTGAAGTAGGAGGGATGGCTTTTGGTAGCTGGAATCCTCACTCTACTGAAATATATCAAGAAGGCCTTCAACTTCCATGTGTAAAGTTATATAAAAACGGAAAACCTGATAAGGACGTCATAGATATAATTGTTACAAATTCAAGATTGCCTGATTATACGCTGGGCGACATGGAATCTCAAGTTGCTTCAATGAGAGTTGCTTCTCGTAGGGTCATAGGACTTGTTGAAAAGTACGGTTTAGAAAAGGTATTACTTGCTATGAAGAAATTAGTTGAGGATGGGGAAAGACTTGCTTTATTAAGGCTTCGAGAACTTCCTAAAGGTACGTTTGAAGCTGAGGATTATATTGATAGTGCTATTGCAGGAACCAATGAACCTGCATACGTAAAGGTAAAGGTAACAATAACAGATAGAGAGTTTATAGCAGATTTCACAGGAAGTTCAAAGCAGGTACCAAGTCCTATAAATTCTCCATTTCCTGCCACTGTGGCAGGAGTAAAAGAATTATTCTTGGCTATAACAAATCCTCATTCGCCTCCCAATTCCGGTCTTTTCAAACCGGTTAAAGTAATTGCTCCAAGAGGTAGTGTTTTCCATCCAATTCGCCCAGCTCCAACATCTACTTATTGGGAAGCCATGGCTGTAGCTACTGATTTGGTTTGGAAAGCTTTAGCACCACATGTTCCAGATAAGCTTACAGCTGGTCATTTTGTTTCAATAATAGCAACTATTGTTGGAGGTATTAATGATAAGACAGGAGAACCTTTCGCAATCGTTGAACCCCAACCAGGAGGATGGGGAGCAGGTTATGATATGGATGGTACTAGTGGTTTAGTAGCATGCGGAGATGGTGAAACATATATCGCATCATCAGAAGTTTACGAAAAGAACTTCCCTATATTAGTAGAAAGATATTTATTAAATACTCAAGATGGCGTAGGTCATGGAAAATATAGAGGCGGATTTGGCGTTATCAGAGAATATAGAATTTTAAATAGCCAAGCATTGGTAACTATTCAAGTAGGCAGACATGATTTTCCACCTTGGGGCGTTAATGGTGGTTTGAATGGTCCTGGAAATAAAGTTGTAATATTTAAACAAGGAGAAGAACCAAAAGAAGTTAGGAGATTAACCGCTGAAGTATTTAAGAGAGGCGATCTTATAAGCATAAGAACGAGTGGGGGTGGAGGATGGGGTGATCCTTTAGAAAGAGACCCCAAGTTAGTACTAGAAGATTATAAGAATGACTTAATAACCCTTGATATAGCCGCTCAAATATATGGAGTAATTATAGATCCTGTTAATAATGAAATAGACTGGGAAAAGACAAAAGAACAGAGAGAAAAATTAAGAAAGAAGAGAAGTTAATTTACATGCTTTCTAAACTTTATTTTTAAATTAACAATTGATCCTTCTAAATGTAATAAAAAATATTTTTTTGATTAAAATATTTTAAATAAGATAATAATATTAGATATGTTGTTTCATATTTCTTAAATTTGATAAACTATTGCTTGAGAGTCTTTATATATGATATTTTATTTATAATAGATATGATTAAAATACTTTGGATAAATCCAGTAGGTACAACTGATTTTGATGAAGCGATCAAGGAATACTTAGAAAAAATTAAAAGACCTGAAACAGTAGTAAATGTTGCTTCATTAAGTAGAGGGCCAAAGCATTTAGAGTATAGGTATTATGAGGCATTAGTACTTCCTGACACTTTACATTTGATTAAAAAAGCGGAAAAAGAAGGTTATGATGCAGCTATAATTGGTTGCTTCTATGATCCTGGCCTTCATGATGCAAGGGAAATAGTAGATAAAATGATCGTAACTGCACCTGCTGAAGCGTGTTTGCATATCGCTGCAACTTTAGGTCATAAATTTTCAATAATAGTAGGCAGAGATAAATGGATCCCTCAAATGATGGATACAGTTATAATTTACGGCTTAAAAGATAAGCTTGCTTCTTTTAAGTCTGTAGATTTAGGCGTTTATGATTTTCATAAAGATGAGAATCTTACAATTCAAAGATTGAAAAATGCCGCAAAGGAAGCTGTAGAAAAGGATGGGGCTGAAGTTATAATATTAGGTTGTACTATTCAATTTGGTTTTTATAAGGAACTTCAAGAATATATCGAAGTGCCTGTTATCGATTCTGTAATTGCCCCATTTAAATATGCTGAATTCCTAGTTGAGTTGAGAAATAGATTCGGTTGGTCGCATAGTAAGAAATATGCTTTTGAAAAACCTCCGATATCAGAAATTAAGCAATGGAAATTAGAAGAACAATATAATGTAAAAGATTTGTGGTAATTTAAATAAGTAAAATTCAGTGTATGGAGAATAATATTTTAGAAGTAACGAATCTGAAAAAATATTTCCCTACGCCAAGAGGATTGGTTAGAGCTGTTGATAGAATTAATTTTTTTGTTGGAAAAGGAGAAACTTTAGCTTTGGTAGGTGAGTCAGGTTCTGGTAAGACAACTACGGGCCATCTAATTATGGGCTTCTATACGCCTGATGAAGGATCCATTCTTCTTAACGGTATTAATATAGCCATTCCTATTGAAAAGAGACCTAGAGAATTGAAGAAAATGATACAAATTGTCTTCCAAGACCCTGGATCTTCATTAAATCCAAAAAGGACTGTAAAGGATATTATAGAGGAACCTTTAAAAATACATGAGAATCTATCTAAAAATGAAAGATTTAAACGAATTTTAGAAATATTAAACTATGTTGGTCTTTCTGAAGATTATCTATTTAAAAAGCCAGTCGAATTAGGAGGCGGTGAAAAACAATTAGTAGCTATAGCAAGAGCTATCTCTCCTAATCCTTCTTTTATTATATTAGATGAAGCAACATCTGCATTAGATGTTTCTGCACAAGCAAGAGTTCTTAAAACGCTTTATAACATTCAAAAAGAATTCAATGTGTCTTATCTATTAATAACTCATGATTTAAGCGTTGTAAGAAATGTTTCAAATAGAGTATGCATTATGTATCTAGGTCAAATAGTTGAATCTGCTTCTACAGAGGAATTTTTTAAAAATCCATTGCATCCTTATACTCAAATGCTTCTATCATCCATACCTGTCATTTCTGATGAAGAAGCCCAATTGATACCTAAGAAGATAGAATCGAGAGGAGAAATACCTAGCGCAACCAAACCTCCTCCAGGTTGTAGATTTCATCCCAGATGTCCGTTTGCGATGGAGATATGTAAAGAAAAAGAACCGCCAGAATTTAAGATAAGTAAAGAATCCAACGGGGGATCTCATACGGTGAAATGCTGGTTATATGCTGAGCAAAGTTAATTTTATAAAGAAACTAGCTACTTTCCATATCTTGAATTGTAAAGGTTGAGTTTAATTAATGATTCAGCAACTTTAATTGCTGCACCAAAAGGGTCTATAACAGGAAGTTCGATATTATCTTGAATTTCTTTAGCCAATCCTGCAAGGGCTGTACAACCGAGTATTATTACTTCGCAACCTTTCTTGTTTGCTTTAATTGATTCTTCAATTATTAGTTTCTTAGTATATTCAATATTTTCATCAATATCCAAAACTCCAATCGGTATACCGCTTATATGAATAACGTAATCTTTGAAATTCAATTCGTTTACTCTATCCTCAATCATCCAAATCGCCTTATCATTTACAGTAATGATCCCTATTTTCTTTCCAATGATTGAAGCTAATGCTAAAGATGCCTCGCAAGGTCCTACTACTGGGATCTTTATGATCCCTTTTAAAAGGCTTACTGCAGGATCGAGAAAACAGTTAACTATTATAGCGTTATAGGCTTTCCAATTTTTGATTGCAAATTTAACTATTAGCGGGATGGCTTCAGCTTCATCCTCTGGTGTTTCAATGCTTAATGGACCCTCTTGAAAAGAGAAAACATCGATGAGTGTATCTTTCGAAGCAATCTCCTTAGCTAGAATCGTATCTTTCTTATCCCATTTATTTGTTTTGACAGGATTAATAATCAAAATTTTCATCATGGTAAGTTTTTCTTTATTAATTCTTCAACAGGAATATAATCATAGTTAAAACCAAAATGTTTTGGACCAAATAATTCTAGTCCTTTAGGGGTTCTCCAAACTTCAGGCGCACGCGTTGCAATTGCATTTATCAACATTCCTTCTTTTAATTCTGTATTGGTGATTGGGGTACCGTCATTTTTTAAAAATGCAAGCAAATCTGGAGGCATCAGTACTGGCTTTTCATCAATCCATGCCATTATGTGCTCGTTCATTATCCATGATCTAAGAAGGCGGCCTCGAAAATTCCCAACCCCTTCAACAAAAGCTTCACCTCTAAGGAAACCTCCTTTATTTTCCCATATATACCTTTTAACTATTCCTTCGAATATTTTCCATCCTTTCAAATACTCCACGACAGCTTCTACGGGGTTGGCATTTTTTCTTCTAGCTTCCAAAACTGTTTCACCTAATTTTAGAGCATATGTTATAGTCTTGGGAATGACGGCTTTTTTTGCATCTTCAATTCCCATAGGCGTATCAACCACTGCAGCATATGTTCCCTCTAGAACAGAAAGATATCTTGCTATGGCTTCATAATCGTCGATGTCAGAATACTCCTTGACAATTATTACGTTTCCACTTTTAGTAACTATTACAGCTGGATACATTGGTATTCCGAATATATGAACAGTACATTGATGTAATTCTGGTGCTGCTCTACCTAGTAAATCTCCATTTATCGCTGGTAATTTCATCTCTGAAGCAATATATAATGCTGCAGGAGTATTGGAGCCTCCCAATTCGCTCGCAACAACTGCTTGAATTCTTTTACCTAGTAATTTCTCCATTTCTATAAATGCTCTTTTTATTGGTTCTATTATTTTAGAAGGCTTTTTTGAAATTGTCCCAGGCGCTACTGAGCCTACATTATAAGGTACGACAATCAAAGCATCGTTCGTTAATTCATTCACTTCTATTAATTTTATGCTACGGCCGCTTTCAATGATATTTCTTAACATTTTAAGTCCTTCATTAGGATCTCCTCCACCTCCTGTCCCAAGAATTGTCAATCCAATGACTAAACTTTCTACTTGGTTCAGACTACTTATTTCTATCATAATTACTCATTAATGATAAAAGAGATAAATATAAAGAAACGACTAACTTAATAAAGCCAGCAACTTACGAAGTGTTCATTCCCCACTTTGATCAATTTAGGTTCATTTTTAATACATCTTTCAAAGGAATAAGGACATCTAGGATGAAATCTACAACCTGATGGGATATTTATAGCGCTTTGTAGCTCCCCTTGTAAAGTAATCCTTTCTAGTTTCTTTATTCCAGGTTCGGGTATTGCAGATAAAAGAGCCTGAGTATAAGGATGCAAAGGATTTTCAAATATTTCTTCTGAAGGTGCATACTCTACAATTTTACCTAAATACATCACAGCAACATAGTCACTAATATATCTAACTATAGATAAATCGTGAGTTATTAAAAGATAAGAAAGCTTAAATTCCCTTTTTAAATCGATTAGCAAATTTAGTATTTGTGCTTGAATAGAAACATCAAGAGCAGATGTAGGCTCGTCTAGAATTACCAGTTTAGGTTTGATGATTAATGCTCTAGCAATTGCAACTCTTTGGACTTGCCCTCCACTGAGCTCATAAGGAGTTCTTTTAGCAATTTCCTTTTGTAAACCGACTTTATTTAAAAATTGGTTTACTTCTTCTTTTATTTCCTCTTCATCCAAGTCTGAATGTATTTTCAACGGCTCTGCGATGATTGATTCTACCTTCATACGTGGATTCAAAGAAAGAAATGGATTTTGGAATACTGCTTGTACGTTTTTTCTATACCATTTGATTTCATTTCCTTTTAGTTTAAAAACATCTTTTCCTTCAAATAAAATATTTCCTGCGGTGGGTTTTTCAAGTCTAAGAATGCATCTAGCTGTAGTTGTTTTCCCAGAACCTGATTCCCCAACAAGCGCTAAGACGCTATTTTCTTTTATTAAAAGATCAATACCGTCAACAGCTCTTACATAATCTATAATCTTGCCGAATATACCTTTTTTTATAGGAAAATATTTAACTAAATTTTCAACTTTAAGCATTACCATTATAATAATTATAGCAGGCAACTTTATGGGTAGGAGTAATTTCTATGAATTTGGGCATGCTAATGGAACATTCTGGCTTGGCAAATTCACATCTTTCAACGAAAGGACATCCATGAGGCGGATTTCTTAAATCTGGAAGCATACCTGGTATTTCTTTAATTCTAGGCATTTTTTTCGTTATTCTTGGAATTGTTTCTAATAACTTAATGGTATAAGGATGCAAAGGATTCTTAAATATTTCTTCAACAAGACCTTCTTCAAGTATTTTTCCTGCATACATTATTACTATTCTATCTGCTATTTCAGATGCGATGCCTAAGTTATGGGTGATAAATAACATAGAAAGACCGACTTCTCTTTTCAGCTCTTTGAGAAGTTTCAAAATCTGTGCCTGTATGGTAACATCTAGCATAGTTGTAGGTTCATCAGCTATTAACAATTTAGGTCTACTTGTCAATGCAATTGCTATACATGCTCTCTGCAACATCCCTCCTGAAAGTTCATGTGGATAAGATCTAAATACTCGTTGAGGATCAGGTAAACCTACTCTTTTTAAAATATTTTCACATATTTCATAGATTTCCTTTTCATCTATTATATCTAGAGTATTTTTTATAACATCTTTCATATGTTCACCTATTGTAAATAATGGATTTAACGAAGCTGCAGGGTCTTGAAACACCATAGAGATTGATTTTCTTATATATGTTTGCAATTCATCCTCTTTCAGATTTAATATATCTTTTCCTTCAAATATTATACTTCCGCTCATAATTTTTGCATTCACAGGTAATGCTCTAACTATTGCTAATCCTAAAGTTGATTTGCCTGAACCTGATTCTCCAACAATACAAACGACTTCTCCTTTTCTTAATTCAAGATCTACATTGCGTATTGCTTTTATAATTCCTTCAGAAGTATAATAATAAATACTTAAGTTTTTTATTTTTAATAAAATATCATGCTTGTTCATTTTATATACCTTTTATTATTAATAGTCTTTTTAATTTTGGATCCATTATTTCTCTTATAGCATCTGATAATAGATTAAATCCTATTACTATAATAACTAAAGCTAATCCAGGAAATATTGAAATCCACCATGCTCTATTGATAGATTGCCAACCTTGGCTTATCAATAAACCCCATTCAGGTATAGGAGGAGGTACTCCAATTCCTAAGAAACTTAAAGCTGCAGCTTCCAAAACCGCAGAGCCCATATCCAAAGATGCTTGAACTGTAACAGGTGTAAGTGAATTCGGGAGTATATACTTAAACATTATTCTGGTATTACTTAAACCTATTACTTTTGCGCCATCAATGAAAGGTAATGTTTTAATAGAATTAACTTGAATAAAAACCAATCTAGCATACCATGGCCACCATGCTATAGCTAATGCGATGATAACATTAATCAGTCCTCTACCTAACGTGGCAGCCAGCGCTATAGCAAGAAGGAGAGGCGGGAAGGCGAAGAACATGTCAGTAATTCTCATAAGCAGAGTAGCAATTCTTCCTCCTGCATAACCGGCAATAAGACCTATAAGTATTCCTATTAATAGTGCTACTCCTACTACTCCTGTTGCTATAATAAGAGAGAATCTTGTACCTAACAATACTCTATTAAACATGTCTCTTCCATATTCATCTGTTCCAAATGGATGACTTAATGAAGGAGGTAGATACGCCTTGGTAACGTCATAGGTATTGCCCCATGCGTCGTTCGGTCTTGTTAAAATATACGGTGCGATAATTCCTAGAGTAATAAAACCTACAACTATTATTAACCCGATAAATGAAATAATATCTTTCTTAACAAGCTTTAATATCTCGGATATTTCTGACATTATAATTTAACTCTTGGATCTATAATAGCATGCAATATATCAACAAGCATATTTATTGTGGTATAAAATATAGCGATTATGATTACAACAGCTATGACTGCTGGATAATCAAAACTCAAAAGAGACATTGCGAGATATAGTCCTATTCCTGGCCAAACAAAAATTAATTCTACTAGAAATGCACCAACTATGGTATAACCAAAAGATAGACCTAATGATGCTACAACAGGAGCTATGGCATTTTTTAAGGCATACTTATATACGATAAGCCTTTGCGATATGCCCCATACATTAGCGCTTCTAATATATTGTTCGTTTAAAACCTCTACCATTAAAGCTCTAGTCATCCTTGCACTAAGGCTCATGGGATATATAGAAAGAACTAAAGAAGGTAAAATAATATGCTGTAATACATCGAGAAATATAGCAATATTACCTTGGATTAAAGAATCTAATAAATAAAAGCCTGTAATTGGCTGAAAGCCTGTCTGAATAACTAATATATCATTTACTCTTCCTCCAGCAGGTAAAACGCGCAACCATGTTCCAAATATTAACTGAACTACAAGAGCTAACCAGAAAGTCGGTAAAGAAGCACCTATCACAGTAATAATTTTTATGATATTATCTGTAATCTTTCCTCTTTTCAATGCGGCAAATATTCCTAAAGGAATGCCTATAACTATTGCAATGGTGAACGCCACAATAATTAATTCAAGAGTAGCAGGGAGTGCATGAGCTATATCATCTAAGACAGGCGTTTTAGTTCTCCATGATATGCCCCAATTACCATTAAATAAGTCTAAAAGATACAAGTATAATTGAACTAGAATATTTTCATTAAGGTGAAGTTCTTCTCTCGCTTTTTGTAATTGTTCTGGAGTTGGATGAGGTCCTGCCCATAGAAATTCAGGTCGAGCAGGTATAACTCTTGTGATTATGAATACTATAATTACTACACCAAAAATAACAACAATTTGCGAAAATATTCGTTTAACTAAATATTCTCTGGTAATAGGCATAAATTAAAAAAAAATTTAAGTTGGTGAGCAATACTAGCCTTCAACGCTTAATAATTGTGGGAATATAACTGTAGGGTATGCTGGGTTTATTGCGTTTTCTAAGTTACTTATTCTTGTAGTTGATACTCTTACATCTACAGAATCCCACAAAGGTATCACAGGTGCATCATTGTATATTATTTTTTGAGCTTCAAAATATAATTGCAGAGATTTATTCGGGTTTATTCCTTCCCAATAATGTGCCTTGTTTATGAGATCGTCGAATGTCGGATTGACATAATAAGCTAAATTGAATAATTGACTTTCACTTGAATACATGTTATAGAGAAAATCGTAGGGCGTTATATACGTTGGCCACCAGTACATTATGAAAAGATCTTGAGCCGCAGTTGGATTTTTCCAACCGCTTTGCGCAAGAGACCACTGTTCATCCCAACTCATAGGTCTAACCTCAACATTGATACCAATTTTTGCCAACGCTGTTCTTATCAATTCAGCAGTCCTTTGTTCATATATGTCACCTGCAGTATATGTTAGTAATAACGTTCTGTTTATCCCATTCGGTAAACCGGCTTGAGAAAGCAACTGTTTTGCTAAAGTTAGATTATAAGAATACGTGAAATTATCGAAATGACCCCACATTCCATGAGGTATTGGTCCGCTGGCAACAGTTGCCAATCCGCTTCTTGCTATTTTTACTATGTCTTCATATGGAATGGCATGAGCTATTGCTTTTCTTACTAAAATATTATCTAATGGTGCTTTCTTTGTATTGATGAACATTAAAAGATTCTGAAAACTTGGCTTGACAACAACTCTCAAGTTGGGGCTATTCTTTAATTTATCAAGGTCTTCCAAGGGGACATATTGAGCAATATCGATAGAACCTGATTCAACTAATCTTTCTTGAGTTACACTATCTTTTACTATCTTAACAATAAATATATCTGGGGCTTTATCCGATTTTAATGGATAATTAGGATCATTCCATCCCCACCACTCATTGAACTTTTCAAGGATAACCTCATTTTCTGGATCCCATTTGACTAACTTATAAGGCCCTGAACCAGCATCATGTCCTGAATTGAACCAATCAGCTATTTTTGAATCGGTGGAATTTTTAGCGTTTGCATATTTAATGACTTCAGGGCTAAATATCCATGCACCATATGATGATGCAACTATTTTATCAAGAGGTGCTGGATATTTCAAATAGAAGACAACGGTATAATTATCAGGTGTTTCTATTCTATCTACAGGCGACCATATGAATGCAGCACCTTGACCTAATGCCATAGTTCTTTCAATTGAAAATTTCACAGCAAATGCATTTACGGGAGCACCATCATGGAATTTTGCATTTGTTCTTAAATGAAATGTCCAAACAGTACCGTTATTACTGCTTTCATAACTTTGAGCTAAAGTAGGTATGAATTTATCTTTTAAAGGATCATAAGTTAGCAATGGTTCATAAACAACAGCCATCCAAAGTATAGAATTTGAAAAATCTGTGCTTGGATCTGCGGTGGTCATTTCAGATAATGAAGCATAAGTGACGGATATTTTCTTTGTGGCAGGAGGTGTTGGTTTCATAAAACTGTAGTAAATTCCAATTATCCCAGCTACTACTATAACAGCTATAATTATTCCTATAAATAAGGTGGTTCGTTTCATCTCTAATATTCTTTATCCTCTTAACAATTTAAACTTGATTTTATGCTAAAAATGTCTAGTCATCTAAGATTATAAAAAGTTTAAATAATCGATTTAATATTATTCATTAATGAGCCACACAATTGAAATTTTTTCAGGAAATTGCTATTTTTGTAAAAGGACAATTAATATTATTGAAGCAGGCAAATGTTATGGTTGCAAGCTTATTGTTTATGATTTAAGTAATGTAAATGAAGAGATAATAAAGAAAATTAGAGAATATAAAATAAATTCTGTTCCAACAATAATCATAGATGGAAAAATAAAGATTATAGGGTTACCGAATTTTGCATGGACATGCGATGACAAATTTTATAATTATTTAGAAATAGCAAAGAAGATTAAAGAATTTATAAGCAAAAAATATGATGAAAATGCAAAAGTTATAGTTTTCGGAAGCGTTCCTAAAGGAACATATACGCCTTTAAGCGATTTAGATATACTTATAGTTAGTGATAAAATAAAAGAATATGCCAAAACTGTTGTTGAGATTAAGGAATATTTAAACGATTTCTTCGCTCCGATAGAATTTCATTTCGCTACAGATGAGGTCTTCAATAGATGGTATAAAAAATTTTTGGATTATTATGTTGAAGTCTAAATTATAAAATATAAGGTAAATTATTTGAATTATAACATTATATTTTTACTTGAGTATAACTATTATCTTATCTAAAACTTTTACTCTTAAGATACCGAAAATTAAATTTCAGCACAACATTCAGAGCAAGTAAAACAACGATACCTAAAAATACAAACTAAAGATAAAGTTGAATTATGTAAAAAATCAATTACGCTTTATATTTTCTAATTATTCTTACAATGGCTATCACTGTGACTATAGCTATGATAATGATTAACAAAATTATTAAAAATGAAAAATCAAATTGGAGCGTTTGGGTAGTATAAGTTTTAGTTGATGAAGTTTCTATTGTCAATGTAGGAATAGTAATATTAGGAATAGGAGGCGTTGTGATATTTATCATTAAGGATTTCACGAATGGATAATTATCTTTATTTTTACTATAAATGACGTATGGAACGTCTACGATATCGTCACTTCCTGGAATATCTTGATTTGGTCCTTTCTTTTCGTCTTTACCTGAATAATTACTCCAATAATTTCCACCAACAGGGTAGCCATTATCCCAATTATTTGTTGAAGGAAAAATATTTGAAATAAACTTATAATCATCGGCAACTTGCAGAGTGTTATTTATAAAATTATTATTGTAGATAATGTTTTGTGAAGAATTTTGAACGCGAATTCCAGCTTCATTATTCTTTATAATATTATTATTGACGGTATTAGTGGTAGATCGTATTAAATATATTCCATTCTTGTTATTTTGTATTATATTATAGTTGATGCTAATGTATGAAGATTGCATTAATTCGATACCATGGTTGGTATTTTCTATATCATTACCGCTTAAAGTATTATGAGATGAAATGAAAATAGTAACGCCATAATTACTTTCCTTTATCATGTTATATTTGATAGTACTATTCGAGGATTGAAAAACAGTTATGCCGGCACTGGGACTCAATATTCCCGTGAATCCGTTTTCTATTTTGTTATGGCTAACAGTTATATTATTAGATGTTCCAACTGATATGGAATCATATTGAATTAACATAAAATTATTGTCTATGATTATACTATTTGCTGATTCAAGTAGTTGAATCCCTATGTTGCTTTTTTCTATATTATTCTTAAAAATAATAATACTCGAAACTTTACTTGCATATATACCAAGTTCTTTGTTGTTTGTCAAGATATTTTCTGTTATGATACAATTTGAATTTTTTATGACTTCAATACCGTGTCCGTTGTTCTCTTCTATTTTATTTTTAGTTATAATGCAATTGTCTCCCCTCGCAGATATACCGCTGAAGAAACCTCTAATGTTAATATTCTTTATTGCAACATTTTTACCATTTACAAGTATTCCTGAAAAATTACCTGAACCTATAATAGTATATCCTGCGCCATCTAATACTATATTAGACCTTAGAATGTTTATTGCAAAGGAATCTGTAAAAATATGATCAGTTAATTTATATGTTACTTTATCACTAGTTTCAATTGGGGCATCCTTTGGGTTTATACTTCCATCTGCTTCGATGGTAATGCTTCCTTGATAACCTTTAACAGGCTTGAAACTAATGGATAAGTTTAACAAGCTTAAAATTATTATAAAAATAAGTGTAATTCCAAAAATTGTTTTCCTGTGGCTATTAACTATTTTATTATTACTTCTTTTAATGTGCTCTATACCATATTCCATAAACCATGTAAAAATAAGGATTATAAAAATTTTATGATTGAATAAGTTTACATTAAAACTACGATCTACATCTTTAATAGTTTGGGCTTATGAACTTATAGCGTCAGCAGGCTTATACAACTTGCTACGTTTTATTGAACAAAAAATAAAGAGAGACTTTTCGCGAATATGATATATGTCTTCTATTCAATTAATTTTTTAGTCATGGTAAAAAATATATTGGTAATAATGTTTAATTTATTTTTTTAATATACTATTAATTAAGCTTTGTAAATGTAGATATGATAAAAATAAGATATGCAATTATTAAAGTAAAAATAATGATAATCATTTTTAAATTAGTAAACTAATTTTTTAGAGCTGAATTTTTATCTAAGAATTATTTTACCACACTTAATTCTTCTTTTTTTATTATCTTTGGCGGAGGTTCGCAACCTTCAAGCCAAATCATTGCTAGTGTTTGAAAATCTGGAGGTATAACTTCGCGATCTATTTTTATATCAAGAACAGCAGGAAAACCTGATAGTTTTGCCCTCTCTAGTGCTCCTCTAATTTCTTTTGGATCTTCAATACTTTCGCCGTAGCATCCCATAGCTTTAGCAATCAAATCATATCTGATCTCGCCGAAATCTACACCGATATACCTTTTTTCATAATATAATGTTTGACCTGCTTTTATCATGCCCCATGCAGAATCATTTAATACTACAAAGGTGATTTGCAATCCTAATCTTTTGGCTGTTTCTAATTCTGCAATTCCCATACTGAAAGCACCATCGCCTGTTATGCAATAAACTCCTCCTATTAAATTAGCTGCACCAGGACCTACAGTTGCTACGACTACACCTAATTCACCAGTAATTCTAGCCCATGCATCCGCAGCATGTGCAGCGTTTGCTTCGTGATGAAATGTTACGAATTTTATATTGCTATCGTATAGGGCATTCAAAAAAGGATAAAGCTGATCACCAGGAACGCCAAATACATATCGAACTCCTTCTTTTTCTAGTACTCTTTTAAGGACTTCGCCTCCTGTTATCCTAGCCATAGAACATCTTCATATAGATAAAGCAATTTAAATATATAAATCATAGCTTACATATAAATAGCTTTAAGAAACTATCATTTTTTAAATGAATATTACGTGAAATAATAGTCAATTTTAATTTTCTAACGATGGAAGTTAGCTAACTATACAAGAATTACGCCGATTTCTGTATTCTCGTGCCAAAGCTGATGTTTTCTTTTTTAGTCCATTTGATTCTCAACTTTGATTCGAGGATATTTTCTCATTTGCTGATAGTCGAAGCATCAGAGCATCTATTCTCATTCTAAGGAATTGGAGCTTCAATTAAATAAGGATGGCAAACCTAAATTTGATCCTTCGTTAAAATTGAAAAATGAAAAGCTGATTGTTTCTTTTAAGTCCTATCAGCCCATGATTGAGCTCATGAGGTTGCTATATATCTAAACATTCGCTTGAATTATTCTCACAAAAATGTCAGACTTTTTATTTGTAAGAAGAATGACATCTTCTTCAAATCCTAAAGTACTTTTTGTTTAATTCATATCTCACCAATGTTAAGAAGCAAAAAATTATTTAATTCAACGTAAGTAGAATAGGGTATGTTTGAGGATATTACAATACAGATAGTTATTTTGGCTTTAATACTCGTATTACCCTTCATATCTAAAAAAGTAGAACATAATATCGAGTTCTTTTTCCTAGCATTAGGTATTTTTGCTGTATTATTTACAGGCTTGTTATCATTCAAATTAATCGAAGAAGCATTGCTTCATCCTGTAATGATAGGAGGCTTACCGATAGGAATTACGCAAGCTGTTTTGCTTGCAGGTCTCTTTTTCTATATGATTAGAGAAAGAATTGATAAAATTGCAAATAAGCTTGTAAAATCATATATCTTACCTCTCACAATTTTCGGCATCTCATTTTTATCTAGTGTTATATCTGCAATTGTCGCTAGCGCCATATTTGCTGAACTCTTAGGTTATGCGAAAATTAATAGAGAAGCTAAAGTAAAAATAACAATCGTCTCAGCTTTCGCAATAGGTATTGGCGCAGTGCTTTTTCCTTTAGGAGAACCATTATCTACTATAGTTATAGCGAAGTTGAGTAGAGAACCTTATCATGCTGGCTTCACTTTTTTGTTCGATAATATGTGGCATATAGTTATACCATTGCTTTTATTTTTTTCAGTTTTATCGCTTTTTTACATAAAAGATAATAATACTGAAATTATATTGATTTCAAAAAACGAATATGGCATAAAAGATATTTTTATACGAACTCTAAAAGTCTATATTTTTGTATTTGCTTTAACTTTATTGGGTGAATTCTTTAAGCCTTTAGCTGAACCTGTAGCGAAAATGGGAATAGAATTTCTCTATTTCTTCGGTCTCATATCTGCTGCAGCAGATAATGCAACATTAGCCGCTGCACTCGTAAGTGGAGAAATGCATCTTTATGAAATAAAGGCATTTGTAGCTTCTTTAACAATTGCAGGAGGCTTTTTAATACCTGGGAATATACCTAACATAATATTTGCGAGTATTCTTAAAATAGGATTTAAGGAATGGGCTAAAATAGCTTTACCAATAGGAATGCCAGTATTTTTAGTTAGCGGTTTGCTCTTATTGATATTTAATCTATAATTTTTAAACTTATAATTCATTTCGTTTAAATAACTCCTATTAATACTTAGTAGTTTTAGTTGATCTCTCAAATATTTTTATAATCTAAGTATATTTTAGTATTTATGAGAAATATAGCAAATATATTTGCATGGATTGGTCTTATATTTTTAGTTCTATCTATTATATTACTACTAGTTATTATTTCATTAATAAGCACTTCTATAGTAAACATGGATCTCTTTCTTATTATAATTTTTTAGAGTTGTTGCATTATTAATTATTGGATCTACGTGGATTATCTCTATTGCTTTTTATATTATTGCATAGGTGATTAGTTCAGGAAAAAGTTCAAGAAAGCTTTCAACACCATTCTTCATTGGTGGAGGTCTTCATTTATTAATTTCAGCTTTTGCTTCTATTTTAATAATCCCTAATCCTCAAATGATAGATTTTAATGCATCGTGGACTTTAGTTTTTCATTTATTTTTCATAATATTTCCTTAGTTAAGTTAATGCAAATAGTGATGGGGATTAAAAGAATAGCATGATTATTTTGTAAGATATTAAATAAGCAAGCTTAAGTAAGAGGACATTTTATAAGAATTTGTGTCTAAGGTTCAAATAGAAAGCATTATTGACTTAAAGGAGCCTCATCATCTCTTCGATAAAAAGCCTACTCTGCTATTTTGGGAAACAACAATGGCTTGTCCTTTAAGATGTGTTCATTGTAGAGCAAATGCTATTTATCATAGATCTCCAAATGAATTAAACACGAATGAAGCTAAGAAAATGTTAGAGATTGTTTCTACTTTCGATCCAAAACCGCCTATAATTGTTTTCACAGGCGGGGATCCTTTAATGAGAGAGGATATATTTGAGCTTATTGACTATGCTAAAAGTCTAGGAATGCTATGCGCTCTATCGCCTGCAGTGAGTGAAAATCTCAACGAGGATGTTATTAAAAGAATTAAAGAAATAGGCATATCAAGTGTGTCAATAAGCTTAGATGGAGCTTCTCCTAAAACGCATGATTTCATAAGACAAAAAGAAGGAGTTTTTTATAGAACAATAAATACCATTAAAGAACTTGTTAAGAATGGAATCAAGATTCAGGTGAACAGCGTTGTTATGTCCTTAAATTTTGAAGAATTTCCTAAAATTTTTCACATAGTTAAAAGTTTAAACGTCGATGTTTGGGAAGTCTTTTTCATAATAGTTACAGGTAGAGCTAATAAATTTCTCGATTTAGATTCTAGGAAATTTGAAGCTATAGCACAATTAATTTTCGATTGCTCAAAATATGGATTAACAGTAAGGACGGTGGAAGCACCATTTATAAGAAGAATCTATTATGAAAGGATTGCTGGAATTGAATTCAACGATGATCTTTATAATAGATTAAAAGATGAACTGATTAAATTAGAAGGCATGCCTTCTAATAAAACGACAATTTATTCAAAAGGAACATTAGATGGTGATGGAATATTGTTCATAGCTCATGATGGTTCAATTTATCCAGGAGGATTCTTGCCTATTAGACTTGGAAATGTAAAGAAAGATAATCTCATTAAAGTTTATCGTGAAAATGAGCTTTTGAATAAGATTAGAAGAAGAGAATTTAAAGGGAAATGCGGGAGTTGTATATTCAAGTATGTATGCGGCGGTTCAAGAGCAAGAGCTTATGCAAATACCAACGATCCTTTAGAATCTGATCCTGCATGTATATATATTTCATAATTAGTAATTTTATATCATGTTAAATCTTTATTTTAATATTTTAAATTTAAAGATAGCAATTTTATTCTTAAATCATAACAATTTATAAACTCAGAACTTTAACAGCTATCTTTTCTGAAATTTTTTTGTTATAAAATCAGAAATTCATACATGAAGAGTACAGTTTAAAAACTAAACTATCTTTCCTAAGACGTTTACTGATAAATCGAATAATAATGAAGTAGTTGTTTCTCAAATAATTTAGAAAGAATAAACGTTTTTTCAAAAAGGAGAAAACTTTGTTACTCTTGTTTTTAAAAAAGAGAAAATCAGATTGTTACCTTAAAAAGTTAGATGACAACTAGTTAGTCTTTTCAAATGCAAAGAAGAAGCTATTTCTACCATACATATTATATCGTCGTTTATCAATCAACTTGAATTTATAACTTAGTTTCACTTCAAGTTCGTTTTCATCTATGCCTGGAGGCCCCCAATAACCTCTTCCAAAAGCCCAAATCATGAATATAGAACCTATTTCAGTTATTTCATCAAGACTTTCCACGTAAAAATCTCTTTCATCTTTCCTTAAGCTATGATAGCAACCAATGTCAGTAATTAATTTGAATTTACCTAATTCCTTCACTTCATCTGTATCAGTAAAATCTATGTTGAAGAATTTGGCATCAATATTTTCTTTCTTCGCATCTTTAATAGCTATCTTTATTGCAACAGAAGAAATATCGATACCGTGTGCATCGAAACCATTCTTCGCTAAGAATCTTACTAAATATCCCTTCCCACAACCTATATCTAATGCTCTGCAAGGTTTAATTTTTCCTTTTTTCAAGTATTCGACAATTTCTTCAGGAGGCTCCTTTGTATCCCAAGGAGTAAAGCCGGCTATATATGCAAGATCCCAAAAAGAAAAATTCATAATTTAATAATCTCCATCGATGTATTTTAGATATTAAGCTGTTTTATCATGGAAAAAATGCTCTAATAATCGTTTTGTTATTTTAAATGGATGAAGCTTATTCAAATCAATAAATTGAATAAAGAAGGTTTAAATTAAAACCTTAAGCTACCTGCACAATCATGAGCAAAAAAAGAGATATAAAATTGGCTCTGGTATGAAGCTTTATTTTAAATTTTTCTCTCCTTTAACGGTGGTTTTGGATATGCTAATTTACTAGTAGTTAGTTTTAGATCTATTAAAGATTCAGCTAATTTTAATGCGGCTGGAGCAGGATCAACTACAGGAATATGTAAAGTTTCTTGTATCTTTCTGGCCATACCTATAAAGCCTGTACATCCTAAGATAATTACATCAGCTTCGTCTTCTTCTATTGCTTTTTTCGATTCATTAATTAATTTTGTTTCTACATCAGCCTTTTTATTTTCAATCTCTAATACAGGTACTTCAACATATCTAACTGAAGAAAGTCTTGATTCAAAACCATATTTTCTTGCTAATCTCCAAAATAAGGGAACTACATTTTTTAATACCGTCACTATTGAAAATCTCTCACCAAGCATAGAAGCGAGTAGCATCGATGCTTGAGCAGGCCCTATAACTGGAATATTAACTAACTCCCTAGCTGCATCTAAAGCAGGATCTCCCATACAATCAATTATAACTGCATCAAATTTTCTCTCTTCAGCTTCCTTTACTTTTTCTAAAATCCACGGCGCTGCTATTTCTTCATCGTATGCCGATTCTATAGATGCAGGACCCATTTCAAGACTCACAATACTTATTTCGGTATCTTTTCGTTTATTATTCTCTAGTTCCTTGTAGGTAATCTCTTCAAGTATTTCATTTTTTAAAATTGGAACTATAACGCAAACTTTCATTAATCTTCCACCTCAAATCTTAAATAAGCCTAAAATATAAAAATCTTCTCAATCGAGATTATTACTGAACATTTAATTCTGAAATAAATAATTTAAAGTTGTTTGTACTCTAAACAAATTATTAGGATAAAAAAATTATAAAATTAACTGGATACTATTCACTTCCTGACGATATAGCCAATTATATGTATTAGCGCTGCCACTATCATGCCTATAAGTGTTGGTACGAAATAAGGTGCGTATGATAATAAATAATATGATGTTAAGCCACCTAAGAACCACCCAACAATACCTTCAACTCTAATCTTAGGTATTTTATCTGTTATTACTGTAGTTGGAGCTTTTCTTATCAAGTAATACTCTACTAATAATATTGCTGCTATGGGGCCAACCCAGTTTGCTAATGTATTTAAGTAAGGTATCCAATACCATACAATACCTATCACGGCTATTATTGAACCGACTATAGCTCCACCCATTGTGAACCAAGCCCTTAAATGAGCTTTCCCAATAGAGACTGTCCAAGCTAAACCTCCCGAATAAGCATTTATCATGTTGGTTGTAAATTGCAATAAGAATGCCAAAACCAATAAAGGCCAAAGAGGTCCTGTGGCAACTCCTAAAGATTTAAGAACAAGTACTATATTCCATGATAAAGAGGGGTCTAGACCTGCTTTTATAGCTGCTACAGCAAAGAACGTACCGACGATCTCCATAAATATTGCTGTAGCTAGAAAACCTAAAACGCATGCTAGTAGAACCTCTTTTTTATTTGGCCTTATCCATCTTGCAGTATCAGCACCGATTGTCGCTCCAACAATTATTAGTCCAATAACAACATTCATAGCTATCATAAAGTTTGGTAGTAAAGTTTCAGGAGTAACGCTTGCAGGAGAATATGTTAATAAACCGCCAGTGATCCCTACACTGATACCCAGATATAGACCGTATGCTACTAATATTATCATTATAGGAATACTTATATAATCAATTAATGCAATCGATGTTATTCCAAGAACTGGTGGAATCGCCATTAAAACTCCTGTAATGATAGTGAAGATTGCCGTAGGGAGATCCATTAATCTTCCAGGTCCTCCTATATCCCAGCCAAGAACCACACCTATAGCTGCCGCTGCTAACCATGTTTCAATACCATACCATGCAAAAGCAGGAATACCTGAGGCTGCAATATTTATTAAAATTCTTGAACCATAATCACCAAACGCGCTTTTAGCTACCATATAAGTATTAAGCCCTGTTTTAGCTCCCATATAACTTGTTAAAGTAAATATTGAGAAAAGTATTAAATTCCCAATCAAAATAGTTACCACTGCATAACCATAAGGTAGAAAGGCCATAGGTGTGGCTCCTCCCATGAAAGCGGCTAGGACAAAAACAACGCCTGCCCATGCTGCTGCATGATATGTCCAAGGCTTTTTCTCTTCTAGAGCTATAGGCTTTAAAGTACTTGCATCTTCTATAGATTTGGTATCACTCATAATGGAAAATTATATTGTTTACCCGTTTATAAACTTTATTATTTAGATTTTTATAAGACAATTATATCTAAACTTAACTAATGAGGTGGAATAAATGATCCTTACTGCAAATGATATTAAAGATCTTGCAATAGGAGCAGCAATACTTGGAACGGGAGGGGGTGGTGATCCTTATATTGGTATGTTAATGGCTCTTCAGGCTATAGAGAAAGGAAAAAAAGTAGCTCTTGTAGATAGTAGCGAGGTCGATGATAATGACCTAGTAATACCAGTAGCTATGATGGGGACACCTACTGTATTAATTGAGAAAATTCCAGGAGGAGAAGAAACAATATATGTACTTAGAATGTTGGAGAAATATTATAATAAAGAGGCTAGGTATTTAACTCAGATTGAGGCTGGCGGAATAAATTCAATGATGCCTATTGTTGCTGCTGCTAAGACTGGCAAACCTGTTCTTGATGGAGATGGTATGGGAAGAGCTTTCCCAGAGCTACAAATGGTAACATTTCATCTTTATGGGGTTAAAGCAACTCCTATGGTAATGTGTGATGAAAGAGGTAACACAGTTTTATTAGATGCTATTGATAATTATTGGGCTGAAAAAATTGCTAGAGTTATTACAGTGAGATTTGGCGGGACTGCATATATAGCTATTTATGCTATGAATGGAGAGAAATATAAGAGAGGAGCAGTAAGAGGAACTCCTTCATTAGCTATAGAACTGGGTAGAACGATAAGAGAAGCCAAAAGTAAAGGGCGTAATGTTATTGATGCGATTCTTGATATAACCAAAGGTTTTCTCTTATTTAAAGGAAAAATCATCGATGTATCTAGAATGAATATTGGAGGGTTTGCTAGAGGAGAAGCTACTATAGAGGGATTAGATGATTTCAAGGGTTCGAAATTAATTATAAGATTTCAAAACGAAAATTTGGTAGCCATTAGAGATGGTGAAATAATAGCGAGTGTACCAGATTTGATAACTGTATTGGATAGTGAAACAGCAAAACCCATAACTACTGAAAGACTTAAGTATGGACTAAGGGTAATTGTAATAGGAATACCATGTGATCCTAAATGGAGAACTCCTGAAGGCCTAAAAGTTGTTGGTCCAAAATATTTTGGCTATGATATAGATTATATTCCAATAGAAAAGAGAGTGAAAAAGTGGTGATAAGAAATGGTAAAGTATAAATTAGGAGTTGATGTAGGCAGTACTCATACTGATGCGGTTATTATTGGTGAGAAATCTGAATTGATAGGAGCAGCAAAAGTAGTAACAACCCCTGATATAACTACAGGAATACTTGAAGCTATGCGATTAGTTTTAGAGAAAACTAAAGTAAACAGAGATGATATTGCTGCAGTAATGTTTGGAACAACGCACGTAATAAATGCAATAGTGCAAAGAAAAGGTCTAGGAAAAGTAGGTATAATAAGAATTGGTGCTCCAGCAACAAAATCCATTGAACCCATGCTTGATTGGCCTGCAGATCTCAGGGAAGCTGTTTTTGCAGGTTCTAAAGTCATAAAAGGAGGACACGAATATACTGGAGAACCAATTGTAGAATTAGATGAAGAAGAAATTAAGAAAACTCTTTATCTTTTTAAGGAAAAAAATGTTGATGCTATTGCTGTTACCTCAGTTTTTTCTATGGTTAATCCTGACCATGAATTATTTGTTAAAGAACAGGCTAGTACGATAGTTCCTGGGATTCCTGTTATTCTTTCTCATGAAATAGGAACCATAGGACTTTTGGAACGTGAAAATGCTACAATATTGAATGCTTCTGTGCTTAGAGTTATGAAAAAAGCTATCGAAGCCTTGAGAAATGCTTTAAGAAATCTAGGACTTGAGCATGCAAAAATGTTCTTTGCCCAGAATGATGGAACTACAGCTACTGAAGAATATATAATGAGATACCCAATTTTTACAGTAGTGGCTCCTATATCTAATAGCATAAGGGGAGCTTATGTTTTAACTGGTATTCCTAATGCGATCGTAGCTGATACTGGTGGAACGACCACTAATATTGGTGTATTGAATAAAGGTTATCCAAGAGAAGCTTTAGAAATTGAAATTGGAGGGGTTAGAACAAATATTAGAGCGCCAGACATCGTAGCTATAGGTTTAGCCGGAGGCAGTATAATTAGCATTAATAATGGCGAGATAAAAATAGGGCCTTTAAGCGTAGGTTATAGACTTATTGAAGAAGGAATTGCTTGGGGTGGAAATACGCTAACTGCTACTGACATAGCTTTGGCTAAAGGTGCGATGATTATAGACGATCCTCGATGCAATCCAAAATTAGTATCTCAAAGAATATCAAAAGATTTGATCGAAAAAATGTATGAGAAAATGGTTAAAATGCTTGAAGATTCACTAGATAGAATAAAAACAAAACCTGAACCAGAAACAGTAATATTAGTAGGCGGCGGGTCAGCAATGTGGCCTAAGAATTTAATAGGAGCAAAGGAAGTGATAAGGCCTGAACACGCACAGTATGCTAACGCGATTGGAGCTGCAACAGCATTAGTAGGAGCAGCTGTTGAGAAAGCATTTTCGTATGAACAAATTACTAGAGAAAAAGCGATTGCTTTGACCATCGAAGAAGCTAAAGCTAAAGCGATTAGTGCTGGAGCTAACCCACAAACTTTAGAAACTGCTGATTTAGAGGAAATAGCAATGCCATATTTACCAGGAAACGCAGTAAAGATTAGAGCAAAAGTTGTTGGCAAATTAAAATTCTAATAATTTAATAAAATTTTTACATCAATGTATTTTAAATATTAAGCTGGTTTTATCATGGAAAAAAATGCTCTAATAATCGTTTTGTTATTTTAAATTGATGAAGCTTATTCAAATCAATAAATTGAATAAAGAATGTGCATTATGTGGCTATCAGTCTATTTATTTATCAAAAGCTATAGGCGTTTGCAAATATTGTTTAAAGAATAGAACAGATGAAGCTTTAAAAATTGCTTTTGAAAACCATGCTAAAATCAGAAAACTTTTCAATTTACCTCCTTTTCCTCCGAAGAGTCAAAAAGGAATTAAATGCAATTTTTGTGCTGCAGAATGCATAATGGATTATGGCGAATTTGGCTATTGCGGCTTAAGATTTAATAATAATGGAAAAATGGGAAGTTTGGTGAGTAACGATGAAGCCCTTTTATATTATTATTTAGATCCTCATATCACGAATTGTTGTAATGCTTATTTTTGTCCTGCAGGAACAGGTATTGGTTATCCTGAATATGCTTATTGCAAAGGTCCAGAGTATGGATATTATAATTTAGCTCTGTTTTTCTATGGATGTTCATTTAACTGCCTTTTTTGCCAAAACTGGAATCATAAAATACTAAGCGAAGGCAAATTGGTTCATGTAAATGAGATCGTTAATTTGACTTTGAAAAATGAAAAAATTTCTTGTTGGTGCTGGTTTGGAGGAAGTGCAGAACCGCAATTACTTTATGCAATAAATGCATCCAAGAAAATACTTGAGTTAAAGCCTTCAAAAAGAATCGTTAGAATTTGCTTTGAATGGAACGGTGATGGAAATAAAGGCTTGGTTAGAATAGCAGGAGATTTAGCATATAGAAGCGGTGGAAACATAAAATTTGATTTGAAAGCTTTCAATAATGCTATACATTTAGCTTTAACAGGAATGGATAATAAGAGAGTATTTGAAAACTTTGAGATGATATACAATGAATATTTTGAGAAAAGGAAAGGAATTCCTGTATTAGGAGCTACAACGTTGTTAGTTCCGCATTATGTTGATGCAGAAGAAGTTGAGAATATAGCTAAATTCATAGCAAGCTTAAATGAAGAAATACCTTATAATCTTTTAATCTTTCATCCAGATTTCATGATGAACGATATTCCAATAACTCCTAGGAAACAAATTGAAGAATGCTATAATGTAGCTAAAAAACATCTTAAGTACGTTAATATAAGCAATATGCATTTAATAGGTTATCACCGTTCTTCTCTTTCTTGGGGTATGAAAGAAACTCCTTTAATGATTTCTTTATGAGATGCTGATTTACAGCTTTCGTTATTATATATATTTATATATTTAAATATTAAGAAATAATATTGTATGGAAGAAATAAAGCCACATAAGACCTTGGACGCAAAAGGATTATTATGTCCAATGCCTGTCATGAAAACAAATCAAGTTATTAAAGAAATCCAAATAGGGCAAATTTTAGAAGTCATAGCAACCGATCCTGCATCGAAATCAGATATTTCAGCTTGGTGTAAGCAAACTGGTAATGAATTGTTAAAGATGATAGAGGAAAAAGGGCATCCAACAGTATATCGATTCTATATTAAAAGATTAAGATAGTTTACAAACTTAAAATTTCTAATTCTCTTTTTTTCCTTTCTTTTATAACTTGATCGATTAAATCGTAAGCTTTCAATATTCTTTCATCAGCAATCTTATAGTAGACTTTTCTTCCTTCTTTTCTTATAGAGACTATCCCTAATTTCCTGAAATTTGCTAGATGTTGAGAAATTGTTGACTGTTTTAATCCGAGTTCTTCTTGAAGTTCAGTAACTGTTTTTTCACCCTCTCTAAAAATATCAATTAACGCTAATCTTATAGGATGAGCAAACATTTTACAAAATTCTGCATGCATCTCATATAGTTTTTCTAGCTTACTTTTCATATATTCTAGATTGGTATAAGTAGTTTAAAAATTTTTATATTTGAAAATTTAAATATTAAGATAGATCTATTATGGAAAAAAAGAATAGATTGCTAATTGTTGCAAGTAAAGGTACTGCTGATGCATTGTATCCCGCTTTAATTCTTGCGACTACTGCTGCTTCACAAAACATGCGTGTAGATATTTACTTTACTTTTGGAGGAATGAAATTATTAATAAAGGGTATGGCTGAAACTATCAAGCCATCAGTTGATTTAGGATTATCTCAAGAAGACCTAACCAAGTTGTTACAAAAAGGAGGCATGCCTACTTTAAAAGACATGTTAAAAATGGCTAAGGAAATGGGCGTTAAAATTCATGCATGTTCACCTACTATGAACTTATTCGGTTTAACTGAAGAAGATCTTACAAAAGATGTTTGTGATGATATAATAGGAGCAGCAACTTTCTTAGAAATGGCTTCTGACCCAAATTCAATAGTAATATTTATTTAAGTTTAAAATAATTTTTTATATTTAAATTTTTTGCTTCTTTTAAAAATAAGTTAACGATTTCTTCAATACTAATTTTTTTCCAATAGCTTATATTTTGTACAGGAGGACAATTTGGTGGATGTATACATAATAAATTAAGACGATTTAAATTAGTATTAACTAATAGAGTTCCATGAATTAATAGCGCCTTATTAGAAGCTCTTGCAGCCATTCCTGAAATCTTGTAACCTTCAATTTCAATTCTATTTGGTTCAGAAAAATATGCGTTTAAATTCAACTTATTAAGTATATTGACAATTATGTTAGATGCTGTTTCAAAGATTTCTTTACTTTCAAAATAATGAAGAGAGGTTCGAATAAATAAGCTCCAATTTAAATTTCCTAGATCATGATAAACTACTCCTCCACCTGTTTTCCTTTGGTAAACAGGTATGTTTAATTTCTTAGCAAGATCAGCCCTATACCAGCCATACTTCTCATGTTTGCGAATTCCTTTTACAAGACATTCCTCATTTATCCATAATCTAATTATACTATCATATTTTCCTTGCTCGACTTTTGTAAAAAGTTCATTTTCTTTTTTTAAGTTTAATTTTGGATTTTTATTCTCTTCTAAAATAAGTATATCTTTTCTATTATTTCTTGCAATTAACACCCCATTTATCTATAATTGGTTTATATTTTTCATAAGCATCAGATCCTTTAATTAAAAACTTTATTTCTTCTTCTAATTTTTCAGGTTTTATTTTTAAAACCCAATTTTCATAAGGATTTAAATTTATAAGAGTTGGGTCTTCTGATACATTTTGATTTATCTCAACAACTATACCCGTTAATGGAGATCTCATAGGACCCATATACTTAGCACTTTCGACAATGGCTGCGATATCCCCTCTTTTTAATTTTGTACCGATATCCTTTATTTTTATATTTAAAAGCTCTCCTGCATATGCCTGCGCTGGGTCAGTTGCACCAATTATTGCTATATCACCATCTATCTTTACCCATACATGGTAATCTAAATCATAATAAAGATCTTCAGGTATCTGACAACCTTTATATTCCTTCATATCAGAAATAGAATATTACAGTATCAGGCTCTGAAGCCATTTCGAGAAGCGTATAAGCACCTGCAAATGTAACATTTTCAGGCAAATCTTTTTCTTCCATTTTCCAAATATATTTTGCAGACGTGCTGCAACACAACATTTTAACACCATTATTCATCGCAAGTTCAAATACTTTTTTTAAAGGTTCACCGTCTTCTCTTGTTTTTAAATTTTCAAGATTTTCTTTAAGTAGCAGAGACGGGCCTTCTGCTAAAAAGAACATATAAGTTTCATAACCAAGTGAAGCCGCTGCAGCAGCATAATAAAATGGTGTGAATGCTTTCTTAGGCTCATTCACCCCAGTACTTACCACAAATAAATATCTTTTTTTATTCATATGTCTTAAGTACTATTCAAATATAAAAATATTTATATTTCTAAATATATTAATATAAGCATGGATAGTAAGTTCTACTTATCAAGACTAAATGAGGATGGATGGTATTATGGCGGGTTGCCGGGTTTACAATGGGAAGTTGAGCAGGCGCGAAAACAAAATAGAGAATTATTGAAAAAAATAGTAGATGAGTTATATAATGATGAAAGATTTCACGAATTTTATTATGCATGTATAAATTGTGGTAATTGTACTTCTGTATGTCCTGCATTTAGATTTGTTGACTTTGAACCTAGAATAGTTGTGCAAAAAATCATGCATGCTAAAGATGAACCTGAATTACTATATCAAATGATGGATCAATATATTTGGGCTTGTTATCAATGTTATTCATGCTGGGATGTATGTCCTGCACATAATAATCCAGGAGGTTTGGTTCTTATTTTAAAAGAAATAGCTGTTAAGAACGGTTTAGATTCATCAAAAGCAGCTCTTGAACCATATAGTAAAATAGTTTATAAAATAATGACCACAGGTACTCAAATTACACCAGATATGCATACGACAATAGCTCTATTTAGAGATTGGGGTCCTCATAAAGCAGAATTGGCTAAAAATATAAGAATTGATAGAAAAGCCGTCCCTGTTCCTTCAATGAATGGTGTGATGGATAAAAGTTGGAAGGTCGATGAACAGACTATGAAAGAATTGATGCTCATTCATAAGGAAGCTGGTGTTTGGGATTCCATTAAAAAAACTTTAAAAGATGTGGTAGATATGATTGAAGAAACTGCTAGAGAGAAAGGAATTAAAGATGGATAAAACTTTATCAATAGATTTTAAAGAAGAAGAGATTACCTTAACCAAGGAAGATCAAAAATTATTTCAAAAATTGGTCGAAGAAAGAAAAGCTAAACTTGCTAAAGGTACGATTGAAGATTATTTAAGGATGTTAGATAAAATGAAAGAACTCGAGAAGAAAGGCGAAATCATCATACATCATGTTCATGAAGAATATCAACCTAGATTGGTTAAAACATTGAGTGGAAGAGTTAAAAAAATACCTACTGTTGAGCTTTGGCAACATAAATCTTGTGGACAATGTGGTCATATTCCAGGATACATATCTGCCTTATATTGGATAATGAATGAATTAAACATACCTTATGTAGATGATACAAACCAAACATCATGCACTGCATGGAATTATTATGGAAGTGGCACCTCAAATACTATTGCTATAACTGCAGTATTTTTAAGAAATATGCATGTTGCTTATGAAAAGAATGCATATCCATTAATACATTGTGGTACAAGCTTTGGCGACTATAAAGAATGTAGATATTTTGTTGTTATGAGTGACGAGATAAGAAATAAAGTAAGGGCTATACTTAAGAAAATTGATAGAGATATCGTAATACCTGAAGAACTTGTTCATTATAGTGAATGGTTGCATGTTATGAGATATGAAATAGCCGAGAAGAAAAAGTTTGATGTATCAAACATAAAAGTCGCAGTGCATGCAGCATGTCATACTTACAAGCTTATGTCTGAAGATTATACTTATGATGATAACATATTAAATGGTATAAGACCAGCTCCTACTTCAAGTATAGTTTTAGCATTAGGTGCTAAATTAGTAGATTATAGCACTTGGTATGACTGTTGTGGCTTTGGTTTTAGACACATATTAACTGAAAGAGAAATAAGTAGATCCTTTGCCTATTTTAGAAAGATTAAACCAGTTGTTGAGGAGACACAAGCGGATGTCTTAATAACACATGATACAGGTTGTGTAACTACTTTAGATAAAAGTCAAGTTGTTCCTTTAGCTCATGGTTATAAAGAAACAATTCCTGTAATTGCAGATTCTCAGTTCGCTGCATTGGCCATGGGGGCTCATCCATTTAAAATATGTCAACTCCATTGGCATATAGCAGACTGGAGAAATTTGTTAAATAAAATGGGTATTGATTGGCAATCAGCATGGGAGGAATATAAAAAATACATTGAAGAACTTAAGAAAGGAGCAAAACCATTTTTATTAATTCCACCTCCAAGGAGGCTTCAACCTAAAATAATTCGCGATAAACCTGTAGTAATTTAAATGGAGGGAAACAAATCCATTTTAGTCATAGGTGCAGGACCAGCAGGCCTTCAGGCTTCTAAAGACATTGCTGAATTTGGATTTAGAGTTGTATTGGTAGAAAAAAATAGTGAATTAGGAGGAGCACCAATTAGATGGAGATATCATACATTAGCTCCTGATTTTGTACCTACAGAGAAGGTATTGGGTCCTCTTATAGATTTTGTAAAGAATAACAGCTTAATTACTGTGTATACAAATTCAATAGTTGAAGGCTATGAACGTAAAGATGATTTTTTCAAAATTAGGATTCTAAATTTAAGAAATAAAAGTATCTCTTATGAGAATGTTTCTTCAGTAATTGTAGCTACAGGTTTTGAACATTATAACGCTTCAGTTGACCCAAGATATGGTTATGGAATCAATCCAAATGTTATAGGAATTAACGAGTTGGAAATCATGATTAGTAATGGTAAGGTTGTAAGGCATGATGGAAAAATTCCTAAACGAATTGGCTTCATTTTATGTGTAGGTTCTAGAGACAAGGCGACAAATCCATGGTGTTGTACTGTTTGTTGTGGTGTATCTATAAAACAAGCTATTGAAATTAAGAAAATAATACCTGACTCGCAAATCTACATAATATACATGGATATAAGAACGATAGGTCTTTGGGAAAAGTTATATTGGCAAAGCATGGAAAATTATCACATTAATTATATAAGAGGTAGAGTCGGCGAGATATATTGGACGGGAGAAAAACTATTGGTTAAAGGAGAAGATACGCTCGTTAGAGGACCTTTTGAGGCTTTATTCGATATGATAGTTTTAGCTGTAGGTATGGAACCTGGTGAAGGAACAAAACAGGTAGCAAAAGTATTTGGTCTTAGAGTTAACGAATACGGTTTTCTTTCACCACGTATACCAAATATTCATTATGATTCAGGCAAAGATGGCATATTTTTAGCAGGTGCATGTGTCGCTCCTATGTCTGTAGAGGAAGCAATAGGTGAAGGTTCAGCTGCCGCATTACAAGCAATTAAATATTCTATGAAAAGAGACAGAAAAGTTCCATGACAGAAGATAAAAAAGAGAAAGAAGAAGAAAGAAAAGGTAAATATATTATTGAGCGTGAGTACATAGAAGATGAAAGAATCATAGAACCTGAAAAATTAGATATCGGCGGAATCGATGCTTCAGGTAGATGGGGTGTAATAGTTTTACCCAGAGTAATAAGCGATTTTGATCATTCGTTGATAGAAGAAGTTAAAAAATTACCAAGAGGTAAGCACATAGAAAGATGCTGGCAATGTGGACTTTGTACTGCAGTATGTCCAGTAGCTCATAAGGAGCCTAATTTCAATCCTAGATATTTCATCTATATTGTTAAAATGGGTTATAAATCAGAAATTAAAAAATTAAAAAAGTATATTTATCTTTGCCAAGGTTGTGGTTTATGCACTGAAGTATGTCCTAAGCATGTAGATCCATCAGGTGTCATGATGGCATTAAATATATTATTTGATAAATTATGAATAATTTTACATTAAGTATATTTTATGTTTTGTTTAATGTTATTTTATTTATAGTTTCTTCAATCATTCTTATATTAAGAATAAAAAGATGGGGAGTATCATATCCTTTTATAAATTTATTCAAGGAATTTTTTAAAAGAGGAAAATTAAAAATTTATTCTAAACTAAAAATACTTATAAATACATTTATTAAAGATCTTCTAAGCTTAAAGCGTGCTGGATATTTATGCGAAGAAAGATTTCATTTTTATGGGAGGGTCTTGCTTGTCTATGGATTTGGCGGTGTAGTAATAATGAATCTTATAAATTTTATTCTAAATCCTTTAGGTATACCATTAGGTTTTTCTCATCCTTTAAGTGTCATCACTTATCTAGCTTACATATTATTAGCTTTAGGTTCTCTTATGCTATTTTTAAGACGCTTTATAAGAGTTAATCTGAGAAAAACTACTGATTTATCTATATGGCTTTTGCATTTATCGTTATTTTATTTTTCAGTAATAGGAATTTTATACTTTTCATTGCTTAATTCAGGTTTTATATTTTTAAGTTCTATCATTTTTTACTTTTATCTTGGCGGCATAGGCTTGCTTTATTTATTTCTACCTCTAAGTGAAGTGGGATATTTTATATGGAAAGCCTCTGCATTATTAACACATTCGCTTTCAATAGAACGTGAAAGCGATTAATGATTTATGAGTGCAAATAATGATAATTTAAGTCTTTCAAGTAAAATTGAAAAAATGTTTGCTAAAAGGGATCATGTAGGTGTAGTGAAACATTTTGAAGGAATCGATATAGATTATTTTGTACATATTACACGTAATTTAATGAAGGAGATAGGAAAAAAATATGAAGATAGCATTGAAGTTAAAAAACAAAGAATTGTTTATAATAATTTGTGTTACTTATCTGATAATTTATATTTATGGATTAAAGGCACTCAAACTGATTTAGGAGTATTGCTTGAAATGAAAATATATCATCCTACAGAGCTCAGTGTTTTAAGTGATGAATTATTAAATAAGTTTACAGAAATCTTCGAGAAACTCATTATTAATTTATAGATAAAAACGCTTCTAATTTATGCTTTTTATTGTTTAAATAAGTATTATATTACTTAATATTTATTATAATTTAATAGATCTTTTTGCTAGAAAATATGAAAGAAATAGTTAAGAAATTTCCTTTCTGATATTATAGAACCTATTGAATTACATATAATAAATTGTGATTTATTTAGCAATAGCTTTCCAATATTATTTCGACTTCTTCCATTATAGAGGAAAAATTGTTTAAAAAATAATTTTTTATTAGATATTAAAAAATTCAATTCGTTTTTTATATATTTATGTCTTTACTACTTAAGAAAATAATTTCCTACCTTCAGACTTAGGTATTGCAACAAGGGTTTCTGTTTGGGCAATATGTGAAAGTTTCATGAAGAATTCTATAACGACTTTTTCATTAGGCGCTTCAGATATGATTACGTTATCGAATCTTCCTAATGTATAGAAATCATGAAGAATCTTCAAGCCTTTTGTTGCGAATTCTTTCTCTGTTTCATCAAAAGCTTTAAAGTCTTCTTGCGTTAACTTTTTCCTAAATCTAACTAAAGTTACAAAGTACATAAATATTAATTCAATTAACAGGTATTAATTCTTAATTCATCTGCAGAATAAAGAATTCGGTTGAACATTCATACTCAACGATTTTAACTTTATTATAATAGAGAAATGAGACGTTATATTAATGTCGTTAAAAGATCGCTTTTAAAATTCAACAACATGATAAAATTTGATTGAAGAATTTCTATTTTTATTTTTTCTTTATAAAATCCTCTTCATCTAAAGAAATTAGTATCGAGTTAAATTCCAATGCTGTTTTAAGATATAAGGCGTCTATTTCATTATTTAATTTTTCTACGTTGAATTACTTCGCCTTCAAGTATGCTTGCTATCAGTCAAAAGATAGCTGTAATCTAATAAAAGGTTAAAAGGTGGAAGCTTTAGCATATTATGGAAATTGCATAAAATATTTATTTTAGCACTATTTTAATAACTTATGAAAAAAATCTCAATAATATTTTTCATTTCATTAAACATTATGACGATGAATTTCTTAAATGCTGTTGTACCTTGGTATGATGAAGCATATGCATCCTCAAATGTAATATTGATAGGTATATATGGGAATAATGATAGAATTAATGTGACTTTACAAGCTATCACACAAGCTTTAAGTGAAAGAAATATTCCATATTCAATTAATTATATAAGTGAATTGATTTGGCAAAACACGATGAATTTTGACATTCTTATAACAGATGCCGATTTGATTGAGATTAATAGTGAAACTTATCCTGCAGTACGAAATGTAGAATCTCATGGCGTTTTATTTCTATTAGGAAATTCAAGCAAGTTTCTAATCGATCAACCATATCCTATTATTAGCGAAAAAGTTAGTGAGATTCATCTATCGAATTCCTCAGGAGAATTCAGAATCCTAAACTCAATTGCTGAGCAGTTAATATATTATCAGGAATTTAAGCCATATTATTCGTTGACTATCAAATCTGAGAAGTTATACACGCTCGAAGGTAGGATATATTCTGAATCTTCCAGCTTATTTTCTCAAAAGATAAAAGAAATATTTAACGATGAGCTATTTCAATCCATTTTAATCAACCAACTTCCTGCTTCTAATAGTGATGTTTTATGCGGCGGAGATAATTGGATCATAAAAGCATGGTATGTATACATCGTTATAATTTATGATGGGGTTTTTTATAAGAAAAATGTTGCAGAAACGAGAGGGGATTGGATAGTATGTCAGCTAACCAAATCTTCACTAAATTATAACTGGTTTTTGATTCATTACAAGCTTTGGCATGCAATATATAAAGATGGATATTCCTGTGATGCTTCTCATTGCGGGTGGTTTGTAAATAGTAGAGACATTTATTCGAATTATAATTTATTCTCTCAAGCAATATATGATTTCGATCCTCAAACTACTATTGGTGGAACCGAAGTTTCTGTCACTTTGGGCATAGAAGCGGGAAAAGATGGAATATCTGGTGGTGCTTCTGCGACTTGGTCATACTCAAAGCCTGATGTAGAGATTTACGCTTATGTATACCCTGCAAGCAACACTGCTGAATGGTATGAAAAACTAAAAGGACCAGATTATACATGGTGGCCTATCGTTATAGAACCAGCTCCAGTTGCTAGAACCACATATCGCTCTGAACCAGGAATAATTGCTTACTCTCCAAAAAGCAATCCATTTTTTATTATAAAAGATGCTACTGATAATGTAACTTTAAGATATGATGTTATCAAACCTTATTCCATATTCTTGATAATCTACAAATATACTTTTACTGTGACAATGAAATGGCCTTATATTTTAACATATACAGCTTCTTCTTACAATGGAAATCCTGTAGTCAAAATAAAAACGTATAGTATAACAAACTCTTCTTCCAACCATTCATTTGTAGATGAATATAAACTAGTTGTTACACCGCTTTATACACCAGCGTTATTACTCGCTATCACTACTGGTATCATAATTGGATTATTTCTAATATTTAAAAAAATACGTATTAAAAACAAAAATTATTAAGAATTTTACACTTTTATTTTCTAAAATAATATTCCATTTAAATAATAAATTTTCCATGATTTTCAAATTAAAGATAATCTTAATTGCCTAATTCTATCAGGTCTGAATTACTTGGCTTTGCTATCTTGAATCAAACTCAGTATAACTAAAAAAGGCTATACATAGAAGTTTAACATGTTAGAGTAATTAAGCTCTATATCTTCTCAACTTTATAATTTTGGCTAAAGAAAAAGCGATAAGTTTATTAGTTTCAGAGTGAAACTAAGTTTCGGTATGGAACTATGACTTTATTTGATCTTAAACCAAAGAAAAATAGAAATGAACTTTTTGATAGAGAGAAAGAACTTGAAGAGCTGAAAAAGGCAGTTGATAAAAGATATCCTATTATTGCTATTTTAGGGATTAGAAGGATTGGTAAGACAAGCGTATTAAAAACGTTCCTAAATGAAATCGGCGGAGTTTACTTAGATTTAAGAGGGATTTATAAGACTATTGAATTGCAAGAAAGGATTACCGATAGCATAAATTCTTCGATTGTAATACTTAGAAGAATACTTGAAGGGATAAGAGGAATAAGCTTTGCAGGTATTTCTGTAGAAATTAAATGGAAAGGTAGCGATTCTATAAGCCTTGTAGGTTTGCTCAATGAAATCAATAGAAGAACCAATAGTTTCATCTTAGCTTTAGATGAAGTCCAAGCAACAAAGCCTCCTGTTTCAGCTCAGCTCAAAAACTTGCTTGCTTATGGTTACGATAATCTTGAAAATATAACCTTTATAGTAGCTGGTTCCGAAATAGGTTTACTAAGGGATTTTCTAGGTATTGAAAGACCTGATTCTCCTCTATATGGTAGATATATCTACGAAATACATGTTGAAAGACTTTCAAGAGAAGAATCTAGAGAATTCTTAATGCGTGGATTTAAGGAAGAAGGCTTGAATCCGCCTATAAATATAATTGAAGAAGCATTGGATTATTTTGACGGAATAATTGGATGGTTAGCATTTTTTGGAAGAAAATATGCAGATGGTATAAGAGACTTAAAGGATTTGAAAGAAATAGCTATTAATTTAGCTTTAGATGAGCTTAAAAAACTAAGCATTAGAGAAAAGCTTGTTCTCAAAGCTATTGCTTCAGGTTCAAGTTCATGGAGTGCAGTAAGAAAATTCATTGGAGAAAAAGAAGGAATAACTCTACCAAAAGCAACACTTTCAAGATTGATAGAAAAGATAGAGAAGCTAAGCATAGTAAAGGATTATCGTTTTTTAGATCCGATATACAAAGAAGCTTCCTCAAGGCTATTGATTAAATAAATATCTACTTGGTTTTCTCCCCCAAGCCCATTAGATATCCACTGAAAGCTAGACTCCAAATCATGACAGGATAGACGATCATTCGCTCCATGCCACCAAAACCTAAACCTAAATATATACCATTTATATAAAGAGCTAAGGCAATTAGCGTTACTATGCCTGCTATTATTGAAAAATATTTCATTGGAGATCCTTGAATTATATAAGCTATTATTGCAAGAATGCCTATAGATAAGAAGGTTATGAGTGAAAATATTCCATGAATTATACCTGTTGCTTCAGTGAAAATTCCAACTCCTATGCAGCCTATTCCACTTAATATTATCATTATCGGTATTGCTCTATTAACTCTTGAATTCAAAAAATAATATGATGAAAGAATCAATATTATGCCTAATATAATGATTGAGGAATTGAAAATCATTGAAGAAGGTTGAACGAATACACAAGAATTTTTGCTAGCAGGCGGCCTATTGCATATTGCTCCAAGATCGCTTATATAATTATTAGAGATGCTATAATTAGGAAACAAGGCTTCTGCTATTATTAAAAATATAGCAAATTGTGCAACACCAATAAAGATTAATATGCCTGCCTTCCTCAAATTACCGTATAGAATTTTATTTCCATCCATGTATTTATAAGATTTTCAAGCTATTTAAATCTTAAAGGTTTGAATAATAAATATTCTTAATTAATATTATTTAAATTATAAAAATATAGTTTTAAAAGCTTTAACTATAATCGTTAATAAATAACTCTTAATCATAAGTTATTAATAAGTATTTAATTTGTAATTGTTATTATATAAATTAATATTATGAATAATCGCTCATAATTTAGCATTCTGACCTCCTCAATGCCCTAGAAGGATAAGGGCCTCTTCTAGAATAGCTCATAAGTTCCCAGCATCGATACGTGACAACATTTCTCATTTGCTGGGCATTTTATAGCTCAGAGCCCCTCCATGCAATCAGTCCTGAATGAAAGGATCTTTCTTAAATATTTAGAGCTTTTTAATAAGCAGTCTTTTATTCCGAGTCACCTGCGGTATATTTTCGTTAAATATCATTTAAATCATTAATTTAACCTAATAATTTAGCGAGAGGTATTTTTATGATCTAACTGAAACGCTAATTCAAAACCTCCCATACTTCAATATTAATGATAGCCTGTTAAAGTATTTATATTAATAATCTATTATAGCATATGCGTGTTTTCCTTTTAATATTCATGTTGTTTTTAGCATTAATAACTCCTAATATCGTTAAGGCACAAGAACAAGCTGTGCCTATTATAGCAGTGTTCAAGGATAAACCTGATGTTGAACTCTTCCAACAGTATGGGGGTCAAGTGATAAGGGTTTTCAAGATAATACCTGCAATACATGGATTGATGAAGCCTAGCGATATAGTAAATCTTAGCAAAGATACTAAGATAAAATACGTGGAGTTGGATGAAAAAATAAATGTACTAGAAGAAATTCAATGGAATCTATATCAAATTCATGCGCCTGAAGCATGGTCTATAGGTGGAACCTATGGACATCATACAAAGATACAAGTTGCAGTTCTCGATACAGGCGTAGATTGCACACATCCTGACTTAGCTGCTAACATAGCTTGGACACCTTCAGCAGATCCTGCTTTCCCTTCAGCATGTCCTGATACATCTGGTCATGGTACACATGTAACAGGTATAGTTGCTGCATTACTCAATGGTTTCGGTGTAGCTGGTGTTGCTCCTCAAGTAACTGTCTATGACATATTAGTTTGTCCAGGAGGTTCTTGCCCTATTTCTGATATTGTTCAAGGAATACAGCTTGCTATGGAGGGTCCTGATGGAATAATAGGAACAGACGATGATGCAGAAGTAATGAATATGAGCTTCGGAGGTTCTGGTCATTATCCTGCAATGCAAGATGCAATTCAGAATGCCTATGATCATGGTGTTGTATCCGTAGCGGCTGCGGGAAATTCAGGATGTCCAGATGGAGATACAGTCCTTGAGCCAGCTAGATATCCTACAGTGATAGCAATGGCAGCTACTACATCGGCTAAAACCATAGCGAGTTTTAGTAGCTGTGGTCCTTCAGTAACTGCAGCTGCACCTGGCGAAAACGTTCTATCAACGCTTCCTGGAGGAACCTATGGTACATTAAGTGGTACCAGCATGGCTTCACCTCATGGAACAGGAGTTGTAGCATTAATGCAAGCTGTTAGAGCTATTGCAAATGTTCCGCTATTAAAACCTTCAGAAGTTAAAGCAATAATATGTAATACTGCTGAAGATCTTCCTCCTGCAGGTTTTGACATTCGTTCAGGTTGTGGACTTCTTAGAGCCGATCAAGCTGTTCAAGCTGCAATGGCAGCTCTTACTACAGTTAAAATTACGCAGTCATTACCTCCTAAGATTGTTGTAAATACGGTGAATCAAACCTTAACCGTGACGAACACGCAATCTATTATGGTTCAAGAGCAAACTGTCCAAACCAATACTTTTACTTTAACTAAGACTATGCCATCAGAAAAAATAATATTTTCATCTGCTGAAGAAAAACTTGTACTCTTCGATTGGGCAAGTCTGTTCTTAGCTTTCATAGCTGTATTGTTGCTAGGCGCAATAGTTGGTACTCTTGCTTTGAGGAGGATTTGACATGAAGAAAATTATATTTGTTTCGCTTTTGTTTATCTTTCTTATAGTATTTTCATTGCAATCTTACAATGCAAGTAATTTCAAGATTACTTACTACTATAAGATTTTAGGAAATGATCAAACTCTATCGGCTGTGAATTTCTCTAATGATGATGAAGGCAATTTATTAATACTTTACAATTCAAACAATGGGGCTGCGATAATATCTAAGATAGATAATAATGGTCAAATTCAAGATACATTCTCTATAATTTCAACCAGTCAAATCAATAGTCGCATCAAAGCTTATTATATCGTAAAAGACGGCGATTACAATTTAATACTGGCTTCTTTATCCACTTTGTGTGACTGCGCAAATTATGGTTTGTTATTAAAGTTTAAAGATAGAGATATAATTTGGGCTAAATCTTTCTTCGTTGGCTTAGATGTAATAGTTAAAAAAGTTGTAGTTGATTATGATGGTAACTATTTAGTTTTAGCTTCTACTAAGATAGGTCAAGACGGATATGATTTGCTGGTTATGAAATTTGACGCGAACGGTAATCTTCTATGGTATAAAATTTATGGTAGCCAAGGAAATGAATATGCTGAGGATATAATAGCTAGCTTCGGCAATGAGTATTTGGTGATTGGAAGAGAAGAAGGATCTAATAAAGGCTTAATTATATTAAGCATCGATAAGGATGGAAACCTGAAATGGTCCAAATTAATCAATATTGATATAAGTGAAGGTATTGCTACAAGCTTTAATGTTGAATCAAAATATGTAATATTTGGAAATAGAGAAAATACCGTTTTTATTATATCAATAGGTAGGAATGGATCGATTAATTATTCAAAAAGTTATGATGAGAATCTTAAAATAAGAGTATTTAGCGTAACTAAGAATAACGAAGGAGGATTCAATGTTGTTGGGAGCGTTCAAATCATGGGTGTAGAAAAAGCTATTTTCCTAGAGTTTGATGAAAATCTCTCGCAAATTGCTTCTTATGTTTTAGATGAACAAAATACTAGATTTAAGGCTTCATCTCAGGCAATGAACTCTAATATAATATTTGGAGAAAAAGATGGGAATAAGCTTATTTTATTTAAAGCAAGCCTTGACCTAACATTTCCCTCAAGCGATATGTTTCTCCCTATTTCTTTCCCACTTAAAGATTTTGTATTAAATTCTGCTGATCTAGGGCTAAATATTTCAAATCAAGATATTTATCTAAACAATGCTGATTTGAAAATACAGACTTACAATATTAATACATTAGAAAGCGTTGAAGTACTTGTAGATCCTTCGGTAACTACTGTAACTGTGAGAATAAGGACAACTTTAACAAGATATGAAACTCAATATAATACAGTTACTACTTCAACAGCTGTTACAAAAACAACTAGTGTCACCAATCTAGTCAACTATACAACAACTGTTTATTCAACAAATCCTACAAGTCTTACTGTAACAAATACCAAGACTTCTACTGTTTTTACGATAAACTACACTGATCCTACGGTGATAGCGACATTAATACTAGCTTTCCTGATAGGGTTAGGTATTGCAATAGCTTTTAGAAGAATTTAAAAACTAAGTATAATTTTCCTAATTTTAGTTACTTGACCGTATTTATTATTTTTTTACTTAAATCAAATTTAGATAATTTAATAATTCTAAATTAAAGTAGATATTATTTATAAATAACAATACTCTTTGTCTCCCAGCCCTATTAGGCTCTCATAGACTTAAAAAGAGTGTTGAATCCTTCTAAGAAGATTAAAAATAACACCAAATATTTCCATTAAAACTGAATGACAGGACTTTCCATAAACATAAGTTATCTCTTTTTCTCGATAATAACTTAAGACTATCCTAGTAATACGTCTTTGTATTAGAAGTTTCTTTTAATATTTTAAAGATTTGGTCGAGAATAGTAGACATGTGAGAGAGGAAGCCTTGAAATGGTATCAACAAGCTTTGGAAGATCTTTTAACAGCTGAGCAACTATTTAAGGCTCAGCGATATTATGCGGTAGCTTTTTGGTCACAGCAAGCTGCTGAAAAAGCTTTGAAAGCTCTCTTAATTTTTAATGGTAAAATTGTAAGATCGCACGATTTGAATGAAATTATTGATATAATAGAAAAAGAACTCTTGATTAATGTAAGCGAAATAAGGGATGATGCTAATAAATTGACTATACATTATATAGTATCAAGATATCCTGATGCAGCAAATTCTATTCCTGCTCGAATTTATTCAATCAATGACGCTGAAGATTTGTTGAGAAGAGCAAAAAAGGTGATAGAATGGGTAAAGCAAAATCTGCAATAAATAGCCAAAAGATTATGTTAGAGAGAGCAAAGAGATTCGTCGAAAAGTTAAAAAAAGAATTAAAATTAGATGAAGTTTATGTTATTGGTTCGAGAGCAAGAGGAGATTATCTAGAAGATAGCGATATTGATTTGGTAATCATTTGCGATGAGCTGAAGGGTTTAAGGTATATTGAGAGATTAGAGAGAATTTCAAAATATGCAGAACCTAAAATAGAGTTCTTTGTTTATACAAAGGATGAATGGCAAAATTCTAATTCACCTTATGTAATTGAAATGAAGAAAGAAGCCAAGAGTCTAGAAGAGCTATTGAAAGCTTTTGATTAAAACAGTTAAATAATGTAATTTATTTTCTTAAAACATATTGTTATATTCGGTATATTTAAAATCTAAAAAATTAAAATATTGTTAAATGCTTAAATAGTAAAATGATATTTATATCTAATTATTAATTTCATCTTTGAGATAAAAATATTTTGGTTATTAGTTTCTTTAATTCTTTTTGATCTATATTTAAAATTAATGAAGTATGTGATTTCCTTAAATTAAAAATTATTTCATTTAATATTAGCGGAATGTTTTTCTTATTCCTTATATATTCTTTGCCTTTCTCTACAGCGATTTTTGCTACTTCATTTTCTATTTCTGACCTTAGAATTGAATATATTTCTGCGCTAATGGTTATTCTAATATCTTCTTCTTTCTTTTTAAAAGCCTTAATTTCATGCTTTTCTTCTTTTGGGGATAATATCTCTTTTTTCACTTTGAATATCAAAAGGTTTGATTTCACATAATCAAGTATAAGTTCATGACCATTCGGTATGAATTTCCCTTTAGCGACAATTCCTTCAAAACTTTCTGGCATTAAAGCTAAATCTGAAAGTCTTTTTTCCAAATCTTCAGCACTTAAATATTCTACGTTATAATGGGGAGGATTAGGAAGTTCAAGTTGATTTAAGATTTCATATTTTTCAGGAGGAGTTATCCATGAGTTCTCTTTTCCTAATTCGAATACAACTAGATCTAGATTCCTTTGATAGTCTTTATGAAAACCTCTCGGTGTGTAGTGTTTTCCGAAAATTTCGCATTCAAGAATATAACCTTTTTGAATGGCTTCTTTTACTTTAATCATTAGCTCAGGCTGATCGTGGGCGATATAAATCAAATATCCTAATTGCTCTGAACTAGCAATGTCTCCAGAATGCTTAAAGATTCCTTGCTTAGATATTTGAATATGCGTTCCGTCATATTTATGTTCAGCGAAAACTTTTATGTTATGCTCAAATATGTATTGATAAAGATATTTAATTGGATTTTCAATATGATAAGGTCTTATTAGCGGTTTAGAAGTATTCCTATAAAGATCAATAATCCAAGCTGAATATTCATCTTTAGGAGCAATTTTATACTTTCTATTTAGAAACGATAGAGCCTTTTCTATTGCTTGATGATCTTCCACTTCTCTTCATTATTTTATTAATATAAAAAATAAAATTTCTCTAAATTTCAAAAAATCAATAAGAAGCTATTCTAGATTAGAGCGATTGCTCATATTCTTGTTCAATGGACAGTCTTGAGCTAGCCTTAAGAATCTAATATAACAACACTTAATCCTACTTTTATCTCAAAGAAGTCTCGATCAAGCCTAAGTGCAATGTTATTGAGTATCTTACAATTTAAAAAATAAACATTTATCTTGCTATACATAACCAAACATTCAATTTAAGCGTAAAATATAACCTCACAAAAGAATATCATGTGGGGTTAGTATATATTGAAGGTATCGCTAAGAATCAAGGAAAAGAAGAAAAAGTAAGATTCTTAGTAGATTCGGGAGCATTTTACACAGTGTTAAAGAAGGATATTTGGCAACGATTAGGTTTAAAGGAAATTTCTAAATCAAGTTTCATATTAGCTGATGGAACCGTTATCGAAAGAGGAATATCTGAAGTAGTTTTAGAGCTTCCTCCATACGGTGAAAGACATACTCCTGTAGTATTGGGTGAAAGTGAAGATGAGAATTTGCTAGGAACTTTAACTTTAGAAATTTTCGGCTTGATTTTAGATCCTTTCAAAAGAGAATTAAGGCCCGCTAGACTTTTGATGAAATAAAATTGTTTTTCGAAAAATTAATCCTTTGCTTATACGCTAAATAGTTTCATATGAAAATGCAACTTCGATTAAAAAAGGCTCATGCCATCATTTCACATTGCATGGTATCATTGAAATCTTGGAAAACCTGATAAGGTAGCCAAGTTCCATTTAGATATATTAATCAAGGTTAATTCTATTCTTAATTTAAATTTCGGCGGTACTCTTTATATTATTATGGAAATAAAATTGTTATAAAAATAATTTTTAATAAAGGTTTCGATAAAACAAAAAAATACAAAGAGGCGAACTAATGCATATTTAAGCTTCTCTAAAATTCAGACAAGAATCGTTAAATTATTAAATGAAGTTATTATGATGTGGGGTTTTCAGTTCTTCAAACGATTCAAGATTTAATAAACAAAGGATGTTTTCTAGAAGCATTAAAATTGATTGAAGAAATTAAGAATGTTCAAGGTTTTTTAGAAAATTTTTTAATTCATTCCCAAAAAATAACCGCACTTCTTGGATTAGCTCGTTATCATGAAGCTCTTGAGGTTGCAAAAGAATTACTTGAATTTATCGACAAAGCTATTACATCGGCAGAACAAGTAAATGTTATAAACGAATACAAACTCTCTGCTATGCAAATGCTTAGCACCATTTATTCTATGCTTGGTAACCATGAAGAAGCGTTGAATATTTTAAAAAATATAGCTAGTTATCCTAATCTGAATACTCTTCAAGAGTTTCAAATAAAAATAGCTCTAGCGATGGAATATGCTAGTTTAGGCGATTTTCCCAAATCTATTGAGATTTTACAAAAAGAACTTTCAAAGATACAAGATAAAACATTTCAAATTGAATTTTTATTAGCTTTAGGTGATGTTTATCATTATTTTATCCAAGATTTAAAAAAATCAAGAGAGTTTTATTATAAAGCTTACAATTTATCATTGAATGCTGATGATGAGATAAAGAGAAAAGCTTTTGAGAGGTATGTTGATCTCTTATTAGATTTAGGAGATAAAGAACAAGCTAAAGATTTTCTAAATGAGCTATTACAAGAGTCTATTTCAGAATTGGAAAAGGCAAAACTTCTGGAAAACCTAGCTATTGCAGATAATGCGAATGCAAGAACATATCTAGAAAGCGCCTTAGAGATTTATAGAAAATTAGGTCTTAGACGCGAGGAAGCAAATGTGTTATTCGAGTTATCAAATGTTGAAGAAAACATAGAAAAATCAATTGAATTGTTAAAGCAAGCTATTTCTATAGTCGAATCCTCGGGAATGAAACAATTTAGTTTTCTGTATCGAAATGGATTAGCTTATAAGCTTTACGTAGCGAAAAAATATGATGAAGCTAAATCAATTCTAAATAAACTCATAGTAGAAAAAGAGATTTCCAAATTTTTACTCGCTTATTGCTATGTAGGTTTGGCTACAATAAATAAAGAAGAAGGTAACTACGATAATGCTTTGGATATGTTATACAAAGCAGAGCAAATTCTGGATGAAACGAGGTATGAATTAACTTGGGAAAATCGTATTGATTTCAGCAACACTTACTCAACAGTTAAGAGAGAAGCTGTTAGCTTTTTATTGAAGACTGATATTAAGCTTGCTCTAAGGAAGTCTGAAGAAGCAAAAGCGAGATCGCTAGTTGAATTGGTTTCTCTACATAAAATTCCAAAACCTAGTAATGAAGAAATTTTCGATATAGAACAAAAACTAACTGCAGAATTGAATGCTGCGATGAAAAGCAGTAGTCCATATATTAAAGAAATATACAAAAGACTTGAGACAATATGGTCTTCATTAGAAACTAATCCTAAATATAAAGAATATTTAAGTTTAAGAAAAGGATACATCATAGATATCAATGAAGTATGTAATTTTATTGATGATGAGACTGCAATAGTTGATTATCTTATTCTTCCTGATCAATTGTTAGTTTTTATTATTAGTAAAAAGGATCTAGATATTGTAAAGGTATCTAAAAATAAAAGTGCTATTTATGGTTTATTTATAAAGTTTAAAGAATTTGAGAAGATTAAAGATGTTTACATTAACGAAAAATTAATAAAAGAAGCAAGCAATATATTGATATCTCCTATTGAAGAGAAAATAAAGAAATATAAACATCTTTGCATTTCACCGGATTTAGTGCTTTATTATGTACCTTTTCATGCTCTTTATTTTGAAGGGGAAGAACTTATAGAGAGCAAAACTCTTTCATATATTCCTAATCTAACCCTCTTGAAATATTGTAGTGAAAGAGAATCGAAAGGAGATTGTCTTGTAATTGGTGGTTCTCCGACTAATGACTTAATATATGCTGTACAGGAATCGAAAGAAATAGCTGAATTACTTAAAACTGAAGTGAGGAGTTATACTAAGAAAGAGATTATCGAAAAGATGAAGAGCAGCAAGGTTATTTCATTCTCTTGTCATGCTTGTTATTCTCCTAGGGATTATGGTCTAGGTTCTTACATTATTCTACCTAATGGAGAATATCTAACTTCTAAAGAAATATTGGAAACAAGACTCAATTCAGAATTAGTAACGTTAAGCGCATGCGAAACAGCGAAGCTGAGCTATTTTGAAGGAGGAGATATTTTTGGCTTGCTCAGCTCCTTTTTATGTGCAGGTGCAAAGAGTATTGTAGCAAGTTTATGGAAGCTTAACGATCATGCTGCTTATTTAACTATGAAAGAATTTTATACTCGTCTAACTCAAGGTTCAAGTAAAGCGGAAGCCTTAAGATCAGCTCAACTTATTACAAAAAGAGAATATCCAAATCCATACCATTGGTCTCCTTTAGTCCTCGTGGGCGAATATTCATCAATTCTCGATATTAACAGAAAATAGCCCATAAGCTATACTAAATTTAAATTTAATCTTCAAATTTTTCATCACTTCTTTTACTATATTTTTAACTTCCATTTCCTTCTTTTCTTTTAGATATTGTTTTAATGCTTTGTTATATTCTTTTCTTAGAATTAATTGATATAAATTGCGCAAAATCTCTTTTAAAAAGTCTATATTATTTATTACTCTTATATCAGTGATTTTAATTAAAAACGAATTAACATTGGGCTTGTTATCATCTGTGAGGATCAATGCAGGCATTTTATCAAGTTGAATATCCATAGAAAGTTTTTCATAAGAAGGATCGCCTATATCCCATGTTGCAACGTATAAGTTTTTACCTAAATTTTCTCCCCACCTAGCTAAAGTATCAATAAGATTTTTTTCAAACTCATAATCAAACCCACTTGGAATATAAACACAATAAACAGGGTAACCTTCTGGTAACTGTTTTACTTTAGGCTCAAATTCTCTAGTACTTTCTTCGCTCATAAAAATAAATATCTCTAAAGTATATAAATTTGAATTTAAAGAAATTTTTGCAAGACTTATTCCTTCAATATTTTTGCTAAATCATTTAAACAAGTCCAAAATTCTTTTTCATATTAAATTATACGTATTTAATTATTCTTATTCTAGCTACTACAATTATTACAATAATAAAAAAGAAAATCGTAATGTCCTTTTGAGTACTAGAGTTGTTGGTGAGTATTCTTGTTGAATTTGAGCTTTCTTTGAAGCAGTATTGCTTATCAACATATGGTCGAATAATTTCTTTCAATAAAACAAATATATAAATAGGAAGTCAAGAGTGGTAAACTTAGCAAAATACTAACAACAAATTGTTGAATTTCTGATAGGTGAAAACTACTTTAATCGATTATTAGGTTTAGTTAAATTTATTAATTTCATAATCATACACAATAATAAGGTGATATGATTCCGTAATAAAAAAATTGGAATCATAGGAGCTGGAAGAATAGGAAGGGCTATAATCAAAGGTTTGATAAATTCTGGAATCGATCCAAGCATTATTGTAGCGTCTACTAAGACAAGAGAATCAGCTAGAGAAGTTAAAGAAATGAAGGTGAATGTGACTTTTGATAACTTTGCTTTAATAAATCAAGCCGATATAATAATTGCTTTAAAACCGTTTGTGGTTTTAGAAAATGCTGAACTATTGAAAAACATACCACATGAAAAAGTTCTTGTATCAATAGCAGCATTTGTACCTTTGAGTTTTTATAAAAAGATTGCTAACGGTAATGAAGTCTATAGAGCTATGCCAAACGTTAACGTTGAAATAAATAAGGGGTTTACTGCTCTTTGCGGAGAAAAAAGTGAAAGTTCAAATATCGTCGAAGAATTATTCAGCTTACTTGGAGAAATTGAATGGGTAAGCGAGGAAGTATTGGATAAGCTAACGTTGATGTCTGCTTCATCACCTGCATTAGTTGCTGAATTAATCGATGCTTTAGAAATTGCTGCAATGTATATGGGAATACCTCAAAATATAGCAAGAAAAGCAATATTGAATGTTTTTATAGGTACAGCTGAATTGGCTAGTAAGAAAGATTTACTAAGTATAAGGAATTCAATCATAACCCCAAAGGGAATAACTTCACAGCTCATGCGAAGGTATATTAATGCTAATGTAAAATCGTCAATAATAGAGACATTTATTCAAGCTTCTGAAGATCTTGAACAAATAATAGCAAAGCTAAGATTAGATTATAAAATATAAAAATTAAAATTAAATCAAATTTAATTTTTCTAATTCATTTAAAGACTTTATTTCAAAATCAGGTTTATCTGCAAGCAGATCTGCAGGCAAATTGTATCTGTTTAAATAAATAGCCTTCATTCCAGCATTCTTTGCTCCTGAGACGTCAAACGGATTAGAAGAGACAAGATATGCTATTTCTCCTTTAACTTTGTTCATAAAGGTTTTATATACTTTTGGAGAAGGTTTATAAACTTTAATTTCCTCTATAGTGAAAATTCCTTCAAAATACTGCAATAAATTAGTATTCTTTAAGAGTTTGCTAACACTTAATAAGGTACCGTTAGTAAGCGCATAAATTTTGTATTTATTATGAAGGATTTTCAAATATTCCACATCATCAAAGGGTTTAAGCTTTGTCCATTCTTCAAGCAATTCTTCCTTAAACTCAAATCCATACTTCAAACTTAAATATTTCAAAGCTAGCGCTGTTATTTCATCAAAGCTAAACCATTTCTCCATAAAGTTACTCTCCAAGTATAAATCTTATTATTTAAATATGACAGCGTTTTTCGTGAATATTTTAGAGTATCCATCTATTAAGTTAATAATACAGAAGCTTCATAGATTGCTGAGAATTTGTTGTAAGACAATCAAAATATTCTAACACCAAAAAATCTCTCTAGTATTATTGCTGTAGCTATATAGTAGAGAAATAAACCTAAAGTTATGTTTAATGCTTTGAAACCTTTTTCTTTAAAAATCTTTAATGAAGCTGCAGTTGCTCCTGCAACTGATGTGAGCCAAACATAATCTAGCCAAATATGTGAAAAATACATAACAAAAAAAGAAAGAGGAAATGGGTAGGATATGACTAAACTTATTATAGGAAATCCTACTGTAGCCCACCAAATCAAGAAAAAAGGATTTAGGCCTGTGAAAATAAGACCTGTTATAAAAGGATTTTGGATTTTGATAATACTTTTAACTTCATTTCCTTTTATGGCATCTCTTATCATTGAAGTTGCGAAGAATATTATGAAAAATACTAAAAAAGAAGTAAAAGAAATATTGATATAAAAATTGTTTAAAATAGAATAAATGTTTGTATATAGAATACATAAGAGAAATACAAAAGGCATTTCAAAAGTCATATGACCAAGCGCTGAAGCTATACCAGCCTTATAACCTTTCCTCGCACCTAAAGCGGCGGTTGAAACTGTTAAAGGCCCTGGAGATAAAGCACCGCTTAGTGAAATGAGCACTGTAAGTAATACTAAATCTATCATTTATTCTAATATTGCTAGATATACTAAAAATATTTTAGCACGAATCCATCTTAATAATTAGTTCCTTTTTAAAAGTATTACTTAAGTTATTAAGTGAAGAATGAATATATGAAGTAACTTTTTGTTTAGTTTTTATCTCTTATTTAACTAAGTTTGTTTATATTGAGAATTCAAGCAAGAAAAATTAATGTTGCAAATTTCTTAACTAGAAGTTTGAGGACTTAATTAAACGACTATTATTTTATGCTTCCAAGCCAATGCAAGAATACCACCTATAATAGATAACAATATACCGCCTACCAAACCTAGAAAATAACCATACTCATATCTCTCATATCTATCAGTGATTGTAAACAGCGAAAACATTGCAGAAATTAAAACAACTAAACCACCTATTCTTATGTTTTGAATACGATCTGTATACATTAAAATAGCACCAATTATCACCAACATTCCTAACATCATAAAACCAATATTTAGTATGATGATACCTATCCCTTTATGGAGTAGTAACCATCTTCCTATTACCATGAAAATCCCTCCTAAAAGGGATAAAATAAAAGCTACAAAAGGTTTTTCTTCTGGCATTTTCCAGATAGATATTATATTTGGTCTATTTAAACTTTACTAAAATAATAGAATTAAATATAAGTCGCGTATAAATAATCTTAAATGAAAGTTATTTATCGATTTTCAACATATAATATTTTACTTTTCTAAGACCTTTATCCTTTATGATTATCTTTACCTCTCCTCTTAGCTCCATATTTTTAAGAGCTTTATATATTCCTCTTAGGGAATAATAAGGAAGTTCGCTCCAAATTTGGTATGCTGTCAGGGGGCCTTTCTCTTTTAAAATTTTCATCACATGATTTGAGAGTGTATCTTTTTTCATACGAAACGCCGTACTAGTTTTAAATCCCATTGTTATCACTGCTACGGAATTCTTTAAATTTTCAGCGACGATATAACTCATTGCTGACAGAGGTTTTGTTTTAATTCCATTCTCAAATAGTTTGACAAATGATTCGATGATTTCTTCGTTATCTACTTTAATGACCTCTATATCTTTAAGACCAGTGATAATATTTGGCTGAGATTTCTCCCGAGACATTACAGCGATTATTTTATAAGGAACATCTAAGCCAGCCTCACGTAATTCTTTTAAACCTTTATATAATGAGTATGCTAAGATTCCTGTCTCTGTAGGTACTATAATATTTTCTATATTAGCATTTTTTTCATATATTTCAAATAATATAGTTTTTAAACCTTCTATAGTGAGAGGATTCATATATTCAAAAATATTTATATTATTCTTAACGTAAGATATGGATTTTATATTAATTTTCATACTTAAAAATTTAGTGAGTTCATTAGGATCCATTTTCACAACATCATCTACAAATATTTCTATAAATATATCGCTAAGATAGTATGTTAATGATGATGTAAAATCTTCAGAATATATTATACCGATTTTTCTAATATTATTCTCATTTACGTAAGAAGCTATTAATGCTGAAGATCTATCTACATAAGATCCAGTCGGATTATATTTCTCGTTTTTTATATATACGTTGTTTTCTTTATCAATTTTAACTAAGGGTGTTAAACCCTCACCCTTAGAGATTATAGTACTGAAGTTTGGTAAAAGAGAATCATACCTCCATATTCCCTGCTTCGTTTTGTCTATCTCGAATTTTATAGACGAATATTCTACTATTATTAGGCCATTACAATAAGGGCATCTATTAAAAAATTTATCAAAAATTCTTTTGCATGAAATACATTTATAGTGATAATTTTTATTCACATTCCTAAGGATTATTTCTTAATCAGGGTAATAATATATTGATATAATATCTTCTCTCCTGTGATTTCTGGATGAAAAGTAGCAGCAATAAGGTTATCTTGTATTGCTAAAATTCCTATCTTTCCTGTAGCAGGATGATCTATATATCCTATGATCTCTGCAGGCGGCTGAGCATCTATTATACCAGGTGCTCTTATAAAAGCGGCCTTTAATTTTCCGATTTTAGTTTCTACGTTTATGATAAAGGAATCTTTTTGTCTTCCAAAAACATTTCTGAGAACAGTAATTTTCATAAGCTCTAAAGTTCTTTGGTTTGTCTCCCCAACGACTTTATCGCTAACTTTTTTGGCAAGTAATATTGCTCCTGCACAAGTTCCTAAGATAGGTTTCCCTTCTCTTGCAAAATTTCTAATAGGTTCATCAAGTTTTTTATAGAAAATCATATCTCCTATCGTGGTCGATTCGCCTCCAGGTATTATAAGTGCGTCGATATCTAAAAGATCTTCCGATTTCTTTACTATTACTGGTTTTACATTCTCTATTTCTTTTAGCAACTGTATATGTTCTAGAAAATCCCCTTGTAAACTTAATACTCCTATTTTATAAATTGTCATCTACCTCTAACTTGCATTAATTGTTCAGGCTTTAAGGTTCTTATATCAATACCTTGCATAGAAGCTTTCTCAGAAACCATTTTTTGTGCTTCTACAACTGTTTCTGGATCATCATAATAAGAAGTTGCTAGTACTATGGCTCTCGCTCTAGCTGCAGGATCAGAACTTTTAAATATCCCTGAACCTACGAAAATGCCATCAGCACCAAGCCACATCATCAATGCAGCGTCAGCAGGTGTTGCAATTCCTCCTGCTGCAAAATTTACCACTGGTATTCTACCGATTTTTCCTGTTAGTAGAGCGAGTTCATATGGTACTTTATTTTCTTTTGAATAGATCCAGATAGATTCAAGATCATTATTAAGGTAATAACTTCTTAAAGTAGAAACACTTCTGTTCACAATCTTTATATGTTTTACAGCTTCAGCAACATTACCTGTTCCTGGCTCTCCTTTAGTTCTTATCATAGATGCTCCTTCAAATATTCTTCGAAGAGCTTCAGGAAGATTACGTGCACCATTTACAAAAGGAGTTTTAAATTTCCATTTATCTATATGAACTTTTTCATCTACCGGTGTAAGAACTTCGCTTTCGTCTATGAGATCAACCCCTATTTCTTCAAGAAGAACAGCTTCTTCGGTATGTCCAATTCTGCACTTAGCGGAGACTGGAATAGTGATCGTATTCATAACTTTTTTAATAACATTCAGATCAGCTGTTCTAGCAACTCCACCAGCCATTCTTACATCATATGGAAGCTTGTCTAAAACCATCACACCTATAGCACCAGCATCTTCAGCTATTGCAGCTTGCTCTTCATTGGTCACATCCATTATGACGCCTCCTTTCAACATTGATATGAATCCATATTTAACTAGTGGTGTACCTGTTCTAATAGGTATTACTTCTAAACCACTCTCTTTTATGCGATCCCCATATTCTAAAAGCTCATAGATTAGATCTCTTAGTTTCTCTAAAAATATATATGAATCTATTAATTTCACAGTTACCATACAAAGTAGTTCCTTAAAATAAATTAATCTTTTGCTGAACGTTCATTAAAAAAATTCTTATTCATAAACGAATCAAAGCTAAGTATTTAATAAAAATTTGCCATAATGGTATGCATATAATGTTAACATTATTAATTTTAATTTCATTTTCATAATTCAATGTAATAATTAAAAGTTCAGGATTATCACTTTTAAACAATTCATATGCCTTAATTAATGCTTTTATCTCTCTATCTCTTCTACTTTTCTTAATTTTAGAAAGAAATCTTCAATCAATCTTTTTTCCATAATTTTATCATAAGGGAAGAAATTTTTTAACTTTTTTCCATGCAAGACAATCTTTTACCCCTAAAACGCCGGTTAAAGATAATTTATTGAATGTAACCTCTTCTAATTGCTTCAATGAGCAAAGGATCTGATATAAAGTATAAATCATCTTTTTTCTCTATGAATCCATAATACATGAGTTCTTTCAGATAATTTGATATTTGTTTATCGCTTGCATTACTTATAATTCTCAAGCTTCTTTTAACTTCGCTCCATCTTGAAGGTCTTGTTAAAGTTTTCATGATTTCTATGTATCTCCTTCTTGCTATTTGTCTTATGTTCAAAAACTGCTTGAACTCATCTGCTATTAATTTAGAGCCTTCATCGATCGATCTTTCTAAAGCATCATCATAGCCTCTTGTTCTTAGATAACCATAAAAGGTAAGCCATCCTATGATCCCATCTAGGATAGAAACAGCTTTGTTTATTTCTTCTTCATCAACTTTTATTTTAGCTTGTTCAAATCCTGCCTTGAGAAAATCGATGGATTTCTCTTTAGAAAGTTTCTTCAAAGTTATTTCTGTAAACGCTCTTCCAAAAAGCGGGGCATTTGGATTTCCTTTCCCTAAAACCTTATCTAATAAGCCTACTTCTGATCCTGCAAGAACTAGCTTTATTCCTTTAACATAGTCGTAAATATGTGCTAAAATTTTACCAAATCCTTTTATATATCTTAGATCTTGGGCTTCATCTATTGCCAAAACTATTTGCTTATGTTCTGCCCATTTACCTATTTCTTCAAGTATTTCTGCAATAACGTTAATCTTTCTTTCTTTAAACTCTAATTTTAAACCTGAAATTTCTAAACCTTTTATTTTTGATAGTATTTTGTTCATCGTTTTATCTTTAAGAAACTTACTGAGTTCTGTTGAGAAGTATTGATAAATACTATCAGGAGTAAAAGGAACGCCTAATCTTAGATCTATAAAAATATGCGGTAGGTTTGTTTCGTTTAGCACCACTCTCATCAGCGAAGATTTTCCTGTTCTCCTTAATCCCTTAATGACTATCATTCTTGTGCTAGGTTCTAGCAATTCTTTTTTGAATGTTTCAATCTCGTTTTCCATGTCGAAGAAGTCTTCTTTTCGGGTTTTTACTTCGAGCGAAAAATACATTACTTTCACCCCTTACTATTTACTTACACCCCCTACTATTAAAATTTACTAAAGATTGTTCAATGAGTGTTATGCATTTTGCTTTTTCAAAAATATAGCTTGAAATCTGTATTAAAAATTATGGCAAATAAAGAAATCAAATTCGGTCTTGCTCCAAATTTATATCCTCCCGAAGTAATCTTCAAAGTAGCTGAAATTTGTGAACAATACACTCTAGACGGAATATGGTTATCGGATCATGTAGTTGCTGTTGGAGTTAAACGATTTCATGCTTTAGATGCGTGGAGTATGCTTGCTGCGCTTGCAACCAAAACTAAAAGCATAAAATTGGGCACAGCTGTTTCTGATCCACATAGGAGACATCCAGAAACGCTTGCTCAAATTGTTGCAACAGTAGATATATTATCTGGAGGAAGAACAATCCTTGGAGTTGGTCCAGGAGAGTCGATGAATCTTGATCCATTCGGAATAAATTGGGATAAACCAATAGCTAGAATGAAGGAAGCTATTATTTTAATAAAAAAACTATGGACTCAAGAAAGTGTAAGCTATGAAGGAAAGTTTTTTAGATTTAACAATGCCATTCTCGATTTAAAACCAGTTCAAAAACCTCATCCTCCAATATGGATAGCTGCAAACTCTACTGCTTCATTAAAGGTGGTTGCTGAATTAGGAGAAGGCTGGATTCCTCTTCCAAACGGTCCAGAAAATTATAGCAAAAATCTTAATTTTATTAAAGAATATGCAAAAAGCTTAGGAAAAGATCCTGATGAAATAGTACCAAGCATATTCATGTATATATGTGTTGCTGAAAATGATCAAGATGTTAAAAGAATGTACGAAATATCTGTGAAATTTTATTCGTTAATACTTAAGAGGCCAGAATTTAATTTCTTTGGCAAAGCACCTTTCTCGAGAGAAATTGCGATGAAGGCTTTTCATGAAGCCTTGAAACTAGATACTCCGTTTGAGAAACTTAAGGAAGAACTTCCTTTTCCTATAGGAACACCTGAAGAGTGTGTTGAAAAACTTCGTGAATACATAAGAGCAGGTGTGAAATACTTTATTTTAGTTCCTTTAACAAGACCTGAAGATTGTGTATATGCTTCAGAGCTTTGTGCAAAGAAGATAATTCCTAATTTGTAATTGAAAAATTATATCTCGAATTCATTCAATTGAAATAAACCATAATGTCGATAAGGCAAGTTAAGTAATGTTTATTTATTTGAATTGTCTTTAATCAAAATCTTTTATTTGCATTTTACTGATTATAATTGGAAGAATAGTGAAGGTATTAAGATAAAGTTTTTATAATTTCGAAATAGCTAGCAAACTTTAAATAATTTGAAAAGTTCGATTTTTTTATTATTTGAAAAATCTTAGAATATTTTTAATTATTCATATAAACGTTGTATACCTTCTAATTTATCAAAATCCTTATCAAACGAATATATTTCATAAATTTTATTTTTTAGCATGATTACATAAGTTAGAGCATCATTTAAACCGACCTTTTTTTCTTTTGCTATCTTAATTGCTTCCAAATATTGTTGTTTGTTTACTGATACTAATTTAGCAAACCGAATTAAAAATTCTTCGATGGATAGTGCTTCATCTAAAGACATATGAGCTTCTAAGATATTTGCTATCTCAGTCATGTTCACAACGGAAATGGCTATTTTCTCTCCTTCGTTAATTCTCTTTACTATCTTTTGAGCTGCTTGTTTAATTTTTATTTCATGAGGTTTAAGTTCCCTTTTTGGCTTTATGAAAGCATGTACAAATACACTGGCGTCAACGAACTTCATACAATTCTCTCTTTACTTTTTTCCATTCTGAGAGATCAGATTGGATGTTTACTTCAATTGAATCAAAGAACTTTGTAAGATCGATTCTTTTCGAAGGTTCAATAATTATTTTCTCTCCTTCGATTTTCATCAACACTATTCCATCTTTTAAATATTTTTCTCTCCATTTTTTTGGAAATACCAATCTACCCTGTTTATCCACTTTTTTTAAAATTTCCATATCTTCATTTTATGGGGAACTTTATATAAATTTTCTTGAAAAACTAACAGTCTTAACTTGATGCTTAAAATGAGCGAGTAGCGCAGAGAAACAATTTCGAGTAAGAATGCGTTATTGAGCGCTTTATTTAGAAAGAACTTTTATGATATTATTTTCCGCTACGGAAATAATTTTCGGTACGGAATATTCACAATTGTAAATGGTCTAAAAAAGCCTCATTTTAGAATAGAGAAAGACTTATGTTTTTATTCAAGATACCTTTAATTGCATATTCATAATTTATTCTACTTAAGTTTTCTGAGTTTAGTATGATTACTACTATATTGATAAATCTTAAGCCTTTGAAGACGTAAAGATTTTGTATCACGAGATTTGAAATGAAGCCAGTTTCCTTAGATGAATCGATATATTTCAAAATTAATAAGCATATTTAATTGCAAATAGAAATTATTATTAATGCAAATTCTCAAATCATCGGCTGACGTTTACTTAGAAGAAGCTGATTTATTATTATCTAAAGGCGATGTAATTCAAGCCAGCGAAAAATACTATAAAGCAGCTGAAGAAGCAATAAAAATTTTAACCAGCGTTGATCTGAGCGATATCTTGAATGAAGTTAAAATTAAAGATTGGAATACTGAAATAATCAACAAAGCAGTTTTTAAGTTATCTTCGATACTAGGTGAATGGGTAATTGAAAGTTGGGGTGCCGCTGTAGCGCTTATTACTGCAAATCTTGATTCTGAACAAGTTAAGAAATATAGGGAAAGTATAGTAAAGTTAATTCAAGTTGCTGACGAAAGATTCAATAGAAAGATTGTTGAAGGAAGCTGATTTATTATTATCTAAAGGCGATGTAATTCAAGCCAGCGAAAAATACTATAAAGCAGCTGAAGAAGCAATAAAAAGTCTATCCTACAAGAATTCCTTAAAGATTCTCTCAAAAGTAAAACAAATAGGACATTGGAATTCAAAGCTTTACTTTAAGGCTGTCGATGAACTAGAGAATATTTATCCTAACATACGGTTATGCTGGATTTCAGCATGGATATTACATATAGAGGGCTTTCATGAAATAAGACTAAGAGGAGATGATGTTATGCAGTTGAGAAAGTATATAGAAAAATTAATCAAATTGTTGTAAAATAATAAGGAATTAACATATTGTAGAATTATAATCTTTAGAAGTCAATTAATGTTATTATATGGGTTGATCATTTATGCTTTAAACTATTAATATTTTAGATTATAAGCATGAAAGTTAATTGATTCTTTTTGATCTTAATTCATGCCAGCTGAACCTCTAATTTTGTACCATGTGTAAGTGTATAAGCTGCAGGACATCTTTCTTCTGCTAGTTGGATAAGCTTTCTAAGGACTTCTTTATTGTTTTCACCATCTATTTCTAAATTTACCAAGATTGTAACTTTCTCTATTACTGGAGCGTCTTCTAAAGCGAAAACTCTAGACATGTTCATATCAGCAATCAAATCAAGATTGAGCTTGTTAATCTTCTTTCCTTCTAAAGTTGCAACCATAGCAAGAGTTGAGGCGAAGCAAGCTGCTACGCCAAACAAACAATAAGGAATAGGACCTGGTGCAAGCATATTCCCACCTTGTTGCAATGGCAGGTCTGCGAGAAGCGTAAATTCTCCTTTTTCTGTCTTTATGATAGATTTGAACTGGGGTTTTGTAGGATCGTTTGCATTCCATTCACCACTAATAGTTTGTTTTGTTCTTCGCAAACTAGGATCTTTCTTTAGCTTTTCAATCGTTTCTCTCAATTTTTCTAAATTTATATTATTCACAAAAAGTAATTTTGAGTTTACAATATTTAAGATTAGCTAGTGGAGTTTCTAAAATTTCGGATTTTTTACACAAATGAAAGCCTCGTCCTTTAGGGCATAAGAAGTCAGCCAATGGGATAGAGTTATAACTATTTACAAACGTTAGTTTGATTTTATTCTGCGCGCTCCAACATTAAAGGATTGTATATGAATTAACGTATAAGTTAATTAAATAGGATTGAGAAGTTCAGAAATTTTTCAGCAATTAAAGAAATAACATGCATTATCATATTTATTATTCGGGATTTATATGATCGTGTGAATATAATAATTTAAAGTGGAATCCATACTAAAGAAACTTTTAGAGGAAATAGAGAAGAATCCTGATGAAGCTAGAAGATTAGCTGAAAAGCTCGCTTCGTTATTTATAGTGCACGAGATTAAACAAATAAGAGAAGAGTTAACAAAATCAATTATTTCTTTAAATGAAACAACTCGCAATACTCAAATCGAGCTGGTGAAGTTGAGAGAAGACTTCAATAAAACGCTAATGGAAATGGGCAAAAGGTTTGAAATGCACGATAGGAAGTTTGACGAAATCGTGAAACGCCTCGAAGAGCACGATAGGAAGTTTGACGAAATCGTGAAACGCCTCGAAGAGCACGATAGGAAG
>JAVVGF010000005.1:0-70464 GCA_032249235.1 Thermoproteota archaeon
TTCCTATAGCCATGAACATGAATTATGTTGCAATCTTTTTTTAAAGAATCAAATAGCATCTTCAAAGATAGCTTGTAATGGCCTGTGCTAAAAAACGGTTTATATTCGATTATCTTACTTTTCTTTAAATTTACTAATCCTTTTTTAAAGGTTAATATTATTGAGCCTATTCCTTTCTTTTCCAAACCTTTTGTTAAAAGATACGCCTGTTTTGAAGGACCTGTGATTTCACTTCCAAATTCGCCAATCAATCTTAAAATTATCAATTCAGTTTCAAATCGAACTCTCTTAGATCTTTAGCATTACCTTCAACTATTGCTTCCATAACTTTGAAATCCTGATAAATTATATTTTTCCAATCCAATTTTTTAGCAATGTTACGCAGAAAGCTAAAGTCTTTATTTTTAACTTCTTTTAAAGCAAAATCTAAGTCTTCAGCAATTACATCTACATTTGAAGGATCTCTAAAATACATCGCCGCATTGCCTAAAGATTTTGAAATACCTTCAGTTTTCGTAACTATAAACGGTTTGCACATACTTAAATATTCTCTTATTTTTGTATGAAGAATGGCTTTATTAACCTTCGTTATTGGCAATAGAGGCAATGCACATAAAGATGCTGTTGCTATGTAATTCGGCAATACTTCATATTCTATCCATCCTGTTAGATAAACTTTGTTAGTTAATTCGTTTTCATTTATTAATGTCCTTAGATAATTCATATAAGATTCTTTGCCTTCTCCCACAATCAATAAAGAAGGTTTTTCTTTTAGCTTATTCAAAGCTTTTATCAATAAATGAACACCATCATAAGGCCCCATATCACCGTGGTAAAAAATCACTTCATCCTTTAGTTCCAATTTACTTTTTATTACATCGGGATTAGTTTTGTAAGGATTGAAATGTTCTGTGTCAACACCATTAGGTATTACTACAATTCTTTCTTTATCAAGACCGTATTCGTTCCAAAATTCTCTACCTAGTTCGGTCTCAACATTTGCATAATCAACATTTCTAGCTATTTTCTTTTCTATTCTTTTTAAAAAAGGAACTATTAAATTTTTAAGAGGCATATTGAATTGAATATAAAGATCACTAATAAAGTCAGTTAGCTCTGCATAAATAGGTATTTTTATTTCTTTTTTATTTGATATCGCTGCGTAAGTTGGTAGGATATTAATAGTTCTAATTATATCAAATTTTTCTTTTCTACATAGTTCTTTTATTTTCATTCTCATTTCTCTCATTATTTTTATCCTTGAAAAAATGTTGAATTGTTTAAATTCCAAATTTATATATTCATAATTAGCAAGGTTATCTTCTTGCAAATCTGATTTAGGACAAATAACTGTTATGTCATTTCCTAATTCTGAAAGATATTTAACGCTATAATTCGGTCTTCCAGCTCTTTTTTTAGAAGGCAAAGGTTGTTCGCAAACAAGCAATATTTTAAGGTTGCTCATTGTAGATTGTTAATTATAAAATATGAAATTTTCTCCATCAGAATAAACTATATTCAATTGCTCTTTCATCTCGTTATATGATATGAAAGGTTCTTTGCTCTGTAGCTCATATTTACCATTTCTTAATACTTCAAAATATCCAACTACTATGAATCCCTTCCAGCTATTAGCGTTCCAGTTATCGCTTCTTGCAATATCTGTTGCATTCAAAAAATACTTGTTAGTTTCTAAAAAAGTATAATCATAATAAGTCCTCGCTAAAGTGTAGTGTGTTCCTACTATTGGATCTTTAAAAGGTATATTAACTAAGTAATCTTGCATAACTAGTGCAGATTTAGGTGCAAATAGCAAGCCTTGATAATATCCTCCAAATCTTCCGAAATAAGGATTGTCATCTGTTATCAATATAGAAGAAAAAGAAGATAACATCAATAGAATTAGCAATATTGCGAAAAATTTTCTTTTGTTAAAGAAATGGAAAGCTGGTGCAGAAATTAAAGCCATCATGAGTGTTAATACAGCTGTGCCTACAATTTGCTCAATTAGCCTACTCGTTAATAAAGCGAATACTGGATGTATTGCAAGAGCAATAGGTATTACGAAAGGAAGCATGTTCTTAAGATTAATTTTTTTAGTGAGCAGTGAATAAGAAAGAGCTAGCGAAGCGAAATAAGCTAAAATTGGATACCAGATATGAGAAAGCAAATAATAAAACAAACCTTCATAAGCCAATCCTCCAGTTGATGGATTTTCGCTAGACAAAGGTCTTCCAGGCAAAGTTAAGCTCTTTACGAATACGTTGAAAAGCGGGCCTGTATAATATGCGATATAAGATATCAAGATGATCGCATATAACAAAGCAAATAAATAAAAATGCTTCCTTGTAAATAAAACAACGAAAAATATTGCTAAAAATGCATAAGCTGTTTCTAATCCTCCTGAAGCATGGAACATCAAAGCTGCAAAACTTGAGAATATCAAAATCGCAAATCTTGCTTTGAATTGAATCTTATCGAAAATTATATAAGGTATCATTAGCAAAGAAATTAGCATTAGCAAGAATGCAAAAGGATGTGGTGTCGTGTGCGAAAACAATAGCCAAGTTTGGCTCATGATGAGCAAAGAAGCTAAAAGAGCAAATTTTTTATTTTCAAAAAATTTATTAATTATCAAAAATCCTATAACTGGATATAAAACTATTGCAATATTTAATATAATTATATAATAAATTGAGTCTCCATTGAAAACAATTAAATTAGTCATTGCGCCTAGTATATGAAACAATGGGAAGTTTTTCCATAGATCATTTAAAATAACACCATTGTTTATTATCTCATTCATTACTGTATAGTGGAAAAAGGTATCCCATTCTGGTAATTGATCGTTGATGAAAAACGGTGTTAATTTTTGAAAATACATTAAAGAAGATATTTCCAAGAGGATAACTGAGATCTTTAATCTGTTTAGTTTCATATCATAAATTTGATATGCTATCAATGCAATTGAAAAAGGATATAATAAATAATAATAAATTGATCTATAGTAAATGTTATTTAGTGCAATAATTATTAGTAAAATTAAAATAATAAAAAATAAGCTTGTTAATAATTTAAAATTATCATTTTTATTTTCTTTAAAATCATAGCTTGCAGGCTTAAAGAATAATGCAGTTAGAGCACCTAATAATAAACCTACAAAATTAATGAAAAAGAAGAATCTGGATTCTGATAAATATGAGTAAACTCTTAAAAATGCTAATATAGTAAATAAAGATAAAAATAAAATCAAAATATATAACAATCTTTTGCCTTCTAATTTAATTATAAAGTTTTTTATCTTTGTATCAATTTTATTTAAAATATTTTCCATTTATCTAATATATGAATTAATGAATTGATTAATGTATCTGTCTAGATTTTTTTTATCGAAATATTTCTCTGCAAGTTCATTTTTTCCATTTTGCTCATATTTAATTATCATTTCTAAGCTATCAATAGCTTTAAGCATTTCTTCTCTTTTTAAAGCAATTCCCAGCTTATATTTATTTACAAGCTCATAGACATGATCTTCATCTCCTATATATATTATAGGTTTTCCATTACAAACATATTCAACAAACTTTATTGGGAAAGATACATCTTTGAAAACTTGTTTTTTAAGAGCAAGTATGAATGCATCTGCTTCGCTTATTAATTCAGCAAGCTCTTCTTCATCTAAATAATCTGTTATCAATTCAACATTTTCTATCTTGTTTTTTAAAATTTCATTCTTTACGCTTTCAAGCACTTCACCTGTTCCTTTTATTATGAACTTGAATTCTTTCATAAATTTTGCCAATTCAAGTATTGATTTGAAATCATAGTTACTTCCTAAGTTACCATAGAAAAGTATCTTTTTGCTAATTCCTTTTTTCTCTTTTAAAGGAAGTCTTTTAGCTACGTTAGGCAGTATGAATACTTTATTCATGCTTACACCGTATTCTTTTACGAAGATCTCTTTCATTCGAGGAGTCAAAGTAGTTATGCAATCGCTTATTCTATATGATACTTTAGCAATGAAGCGACCGATTTTGAAAACTATTCCATGATTTTTAGCATATCCAGTATTGACTAATGCTTCGGGCCATATGTCTGTTATGTCTGAAAAAATCTTTGTTCTATGAAGAAATTTCGCAGGTATTGCAGAGAATGTTGTGAATACTCTTTGGCTGAATATCCAAACATATTTCTTTCCATAAATTAATATAGGAAAAGTTGCTAGGAAGCTAAAAAAGAGATATAAGATAAGCCTTTTAGAAAATCCTTTATGTTCTATGCTTGGCATGAAAACTCTTATTATTCTAATTTCTCCATTCTCAATTTTGAACAATCTATTTTTGTATCCTTTCTTATCTCCTTTTGGATAATGAGGTATCGTAGTTATCAAAGTTATCTTGAATCCGAATTTTCTCAACGATTCAATGACATTATTCAATCTAGTCACATCGCCATTTATATCTGGATACCAATATTGAGAAACGAGGCAAATTTCTTTCATTTCTTCTCTCTAACCACAGTTATCAATATGAATAGCAATACTGCACTCGTAGCTAGTATAGCGAAGAGCAATAATGAAATACCGCTAATTATCAATAAGTTTGTGCTCAATATTCTAGTTCTATTATAAAATTCAATAGCTAAAAATCCTGAAATTAAAGCTATCACTCCAAATATGAAAGCAGGAATTCCGAAGGTTAGCAATGGATGTCTAATAACGTAGAATTTCAAAATGCTTGCTAGGATATCTAAGCCATGATATATTGGATTTTTCTTTGAAGGATTGTCTACATCATATCTTATGTAAGCTGGAATTTCAATAATCTTATATCCTTTATCTATTGCTTTGAAAATCATCTCAGATTCTGCACCGAATCCCATTTCAGAAGGAACTATATCTTTCGCTACTTTTAGCTTCATCGCTCTGAATCCGCTTTGTGAATCGCTCACTGCTTTACCCATTACGAAATTCAAAATTTTATTTCCTATCATTCTATATCCTGGTAACTTTGCATATCTTTCATCTAGAAATCTAGAAGCTATAACTATGTCAGCATCATATTCAAGCAGCGTATCGATGAGCATAGGAATATTTCTAGGATCATGTTGCATGTCAGCATCGATCGTAACAACTATATCTGCATCTTCTACAGCGTTTATTAAATCTCTTAAACTTGCTCCTTTTCCCATGTTTAAATCATGCCTTATAATCTTTGCTCCAAGCTCTTTTGCAATTATTCCAGTCATATCGCTAGAGCCGTCATCACAAACAATTATCGAATCTGCATATTCTTTTGCTAATATTATTACTTTAGCTATTGTTTTCTCTTCATTAAGCGCAGGTATTAATACAGCGATCTTTTTCCCTTTATACATTCGCAAAAGGAATCAAAAATAGAACTACGTTACCTATTATGTGTGCAGAAATAGGTCCTATTAAGCTATCGTAATAATAAGCTAGAATTCCGAACAAAACTCCTGCGCTGTAAGCGAATATTATTTCAAGAGGATTCATCCATCCAATGTGCATCATACCGAATATCAATGAAGTTATGAATATTGCATGCCATTTATTGAGTATTTTTTCCAAGCTTGTTTGCAACAAGCCTCTGAAGACTACTTCTTCAACAATTCCTACCAAGGTCATTACGAAAAGAACATAACCTGCATAACTTAGCAAATCAAAATTAACGTTAAGTCTTAAATCGAGAATGTAATGCTCTATGAAACCTAAGCTTGCTCCTACCGATAAGCCCATCACTACTTGCTCAGGTATTTTTCCAATGCCTTTATATAGCCTTATGTCTTCATTTTTCAACTTCCTGAAATGTAAATATAGCAAGATAGCTATTATCATGAAGCCATAAATTGCAGGCATGTAAGAATAGAAATTGAGCAATCCTAAAGGAAATGGTGCAAGTATTGTCCTGCTTATCAACGCAATTGCAAGAGCTTCAAGAGCTATTCTGAATCTTAGATCATTCATAGAAGTATATGAAAATATTGGCAATGAAAATAATAGTATTGCATTAAATATAAATCCAAAATTCACATATACTGAGACAAAAAATAATTCCTCCGTAAGAAGTAATGCAGCAATTGTTAGCAATATAATATAATATTTAATTTTAGATTTAATATTAAAAAATATTAAGAATAATGATATCAAAAATATAGATATTGCTGTAATGAAATGAAGTATTAGATTAAAAGGCATTATTATGTATAAAATTATATATACTCCCAAGAAAAGTATAATAGATAAAAAGAAATTCTCAATTATATTGTTTAACTCTTTTTCCATTTTATATCATTAATTTTCTATCATTTCCTAATATGAGTTAACAATGGTTTTTTTCAAAAGATCAGGTTGAATTTATGGATTTGGCCCATTCAATGAACTCGCTTACTGTTTTTTCAATCATTTCTTTAGCTGTTTGATACAAGATTTCTTTTTCAATTTCTAAATATCGATGTATGTTTCTTAAACTTGCAAGCTTCGTTAAGTTTTTTGCCAAGCTCTTTGGCATTTTATTTGCCTTTGCTAGTCTTTGAGGATATTCGCCATAACTTTCAACAAATCCAAGCGAATATACCGAGACTAAATGTCTGCATATATCGAGCATGGCTTCTATAATTCTGTGCATTGCTCTTTCTAAAGCTAGCGTATCTTTGTAATCTAACTCTTCAATTTTCTTTGATAATATTTCGTCTTTGATGAACTGCGTATTCTTTACGATTTCTTCAATTCTTGATGCAATGATAGCTTTATCTAATTTTGGATCAAAGGTTGACCAATGCCTAAGTTCTAATATGGCATCTGGAGCTTCTTGTGCTTTTTGAGATAGTTGCTCAATAATGTGTGGTTGCATTTTGATTATGATACCATCTTTGAGTATTTTAGACAGCATTATTGGATTTGTTTGGTTTAAAAGAAGGATATCTACATAATCTTCGCTAATATGTAGCGTTTTTGCGATCCGAGTTATGATATATCCCAACTCTAATAAATCTTTATTTTTTAGTTTTAGAGCTATATCTACATCATGAATGCTAAACTTATTTCTTGCTATAGATCCAAACAATATAGCTGTCTCAATATTTTCAAATTTTTCAAATAATCTTTTTAATCTAGGCAAAACATAATCAAGCTTTAACTTATTCTCCATTAGAAATTATATGATTAAAAATCTAATTAATATTATATTATTTAATCATTTAATATATCATGATAATGCTAAACCTAGCCAAAATTGATAATTAGGATCTAAAAGCCAATTTTTTAATTTCTTTATTTCTTTTGCTACATTTCCATTCATTGCATTCATTGCAACTTCTTTTCCTTTTTTTATTATTTTATTTTTAAATTCATTTACTTTTTTAATTATGTTTTTCAATGTATAAATTATTTCTTTATTAAATATTTTTTTGATTTTGCTAAGCTTAAGACATGATAAGAAAAATGCTTTATCTAAATTATCTAATTTAAACCATAATTTTTTTCTAATTAAATTTTTATATGTAAGATAAAGATCTTGAAAAGTCAGCATTTTCTTTTTCTTAATACTTCACGGCTATATAAACTTATTCCTATTTATACTTACTGTCTTTCATAATACCGTCACCGATTTTGCGAGATTTCTTGGTTTATCTGGATCTAGACCTTTTTCCACTGAAGTATAATAAGCCAAGAGTTGCAAAGGCAAGATATAAAGAATAGGAGTTAAAATTGCCTGCATTCTAGGCATGGCTACATAATAATCGCTCATCTGAATTAGTTCCTTATCTTCTTCTTCACCAAGAGTTATTATCGTAGCATTCCTCGCTTTCATCTCCATTATGTTACCTATTATAAGCTTCCTAGTTTCATCATTAGGAGCAATGAATATTACTGGAACTCCTTCTTCAATTAAGCTTATTGGCCCATGCTTTGATTCTCCTGCAGGATATGCTGTTGAAGGTATGTAAGCTATTTCTAATAACTTTAATCTTCCTTCCAATGCAGTTGCATAATTTATACCTCTTGCTAGGAAGAATACATGTTTTTTACTTGCTAAAATTTTCGCAATGTTTCTCATTTCTTTCTGTTTTTCGATTAAAATTTGATATGCCAAATTAGGCAATTCTGCAATCGCTTCTTTAAGCTCATCCATTTCACTTTGACTTATTTTACCTCTTTTCTTTGCTAAGCTTATTCCCAAGAGTAAATGAATTATTAGTTGTGAGGTATAAGTTTTGGTAGCAGCAACTCCTATTTCAGGACCTGATTGCTGATGAACATATGCTCTAACCATTCTAGTAAGTGTTGAACCTATTACATTACATATTCCAAGAACAGTGCATGCTTTCTTTCTCGCATAATCTACTGCTGCAATTACATCTGCAGTCTCACCTGACTGCGAAACAAATAATATCGTTGTATTTACATCGATAGCATTTCCATATTGTTCAATGAATTCAGAAGCTATAACAGGTATTGTAGCAAGATTGGCTAATTTCGAATAAATGTAAGAACCTGCAACGCATGAATTATAGGAAGTACCTGCAGCTACTAAGAAGTTCTTAGTCGATTTTTCCATGAATTCAGATACTAGATCAATATATTGCTTTTGTGCAGAAAGAGAAAGTCTCATTGAATAAGGTTGCTCCATTATTTCTTTTAGCATGAAATGTTCATATCCTTCTTTGCTAGCCATCTCTATATCCCAATCAATCGTTATTTCTCTCCTTTTAACTGGAGTAGCATCTTCGATTCTATAAATTTCAAAACTATCTGCTTTTATGAATGCTATATCTCCATCCTCTAAAGGTATGCATCTCTTAGTTTTATCTATAAAGGCTATTGCATCTGAAGAAGCGAAATTAAATCCATTTCCTATTCCTAATAATAAAGGAGAACCTTTTCTAGCAACAACTATGGTATCTTTATCATGTCTAGATAATATTGCAATTGCATAAGTTCCTTGAAGTCTTCTTATTGCTTGAAAGCATGCTTCTCTAAAATTCCTAGTCTTCTTGTAATATTCCTCAATCAAATGTGGAATTACTTCAGTATCAGTTTTAGATATGAAAACATGCTTTAAATTCTCAAGTTCTTGCTTTAATTCAAGGAAGTTCTCTATTATTCCATTGTGAACAACAGCTATTTCTCCAAAGCAATCTAAATGAGGATGTGCATTAATCTTGCTAGGCCCTCCATGTGTTGCCCATCTTGTATGAGCTATACCAATATTTCCAGGCAAATCATCGAAATTCAAAGCTTGATGAATTTCATCAATTTTACCTTTATCCTTCTTCACAAAAATTTTTCCTCCATATAAAGTAGCGATGCCTGCAGAATCATAACCTCCATATTCAAGTCTTTTAAGAGCAATCCTCAAAATAGGAGCAACATTATCAGATTGAAATACAGCTGCGCATATTCTGCACATGAAAAATCAAAATTTCTTACAAAATAATAAATTTAAGCTTTTCAGTAATTCCTGTTAATAATGCGATTAATGCAGGGGGTGGGATTTGAACCCACGAAGGCCTAAGCCACGGGGTTTCCTATGCAAAGCATCCTAAGCCCCGCCCCTTTGACCAGGCTAGGGAACCCCTGCTCAAATTAATATGGATTCCAAAGTATTTTTAAACTTTATTAAGAAGTTTTAAAGCAGTTTGTTTAAATATCAGTAAATTTCTTCTTGCAATTTTTTTCCTAAATAAGAATAAATTGCAAGCTTCAAAGTTTTAAGAGAGAGCAATGCACATTTTATTCTTGTTGGTCCTAAATTGGGATTTCCAAGCTCTCTTAGCAAATCTTCTTTAGTCATGTTCTTAATTTCTTCAATCGTCTTACCTTTAACTAGCTCGCTTAATATTGATGCACTTGCTTGACTTAAAGCACATCCTCTTCCATTGAATTTTATATCCACGATCTTTTTCTTTTCCTCATCAAATTTTATTGCATATTCTACTTCATCACCGCATAAAGGATTTGAATCGAAAGCATAAGCATCAGGATTATCCATTTTTCCTTTATTTCTAGGATATCTCCAATGATCTAGAATCAATTCATAATAATATTCGCTCATGTCTTAAAAAGAGTCAAACTTATATTTATATCTCTACGAACAAGAATCCTTCTTCTATCTTTGTTTTATATTTCTTTAAAGACTTTTCTGCAGGAGGATTAACAACTTTACCTGTGCTTATTTCGAATTGAGATAAGTGCAAAGGACATATTATTCTATCTTCAAGTATGAAAGCATTAGCTAAATCATAATATTCATGTGTACAAATTCCATCTAAAACATGAATTTCTGAACCTTTTTTTATAGCTATCAAATGGAGATTATTTACATCAAATCCTTTTATTTCGTCTTCTTTCAAATCGCTTATCTTGCAAAGCTTAATCCACATTATTTTCTATATTTGTAATGTGTTTCGAATAATTTCTCTGGAGAAATAGTCTTTATTTCTTTTAATTCCTCTGTTATTATGAACTTCTCTTTTAAGCTTCTTCTCCTATTTTCTAATTTATTCTCTATTAGATTTGCTATTTCTTCTTTTATCAATTCTGCAGGTATTTGATCGATTAAAGGTTGGAAGAATGCTATTGTCAATAACTTTTTAGCTTCTTGTTCGCTAAGACCTCTAGCCATGAGATAAAATATTTGTTCTTCATCTACTTGTGCAACGCTTGCAGAATGTGTTGCCCTAACTTCATTATTCTTTATTTCTAATCCAGGAATAGAATCTGCTCTTGCTCCTCTATTCAATATCATCGCATGCTCAGCTAAATATGCATCTGCATTCTTTGCGTTTTCTTGAATCAATATCATTCCTTTCAACAATGCTCTAGCTTGATCTTTCAAAACTCCTTTCGTCATAGAAACTCCTTTTGTGAAAGGTGCATTATGAGATAAATAAGTAGTCAAGTCGAAAACTTGATCTGAATCTCCAACAATTATTTCATTCATATTAGATATGACTCCTTGTTGATTCATAGCATTATCAGTCTTAGCTCTCGTAGTTAAACTTCCGAAATTGAGTATAACCCATGTGATCCTAGAATCTTTATTGCAAGAAGCTCTTCGATTTATGAAATAGTTTGTTTGTTTATTGAAATCGTTTATTAAAATATATTCTACTTCTGACGCTTCATTCAAATGCAAATTCAAATTAACGCTATATAATGACTGTTTTGAATCTTCTTTTAACGAATAGTTTTCTTCAAGAATTGTTAATCTAGTATCTTCACCGACGTTTATGAAATTCTTGACTACGCTTAATTTTCCTTCTTCACTTTGGAAGTTTATTATTCTTAAAGGTAACTTTAATATTAAACCGCTAGGTATATTTATGTAAAAGCCTGAGCTGAATAATGCATCATTGAAGGCTATGAACTTATCTTCTTCAGATCTTAAATTCTTCATGCTGAATAACTTTTTAGCATTTTCTTCATCCTTCAACAAATCTTGAATGCTATATATTACCAATCCTTTTTCTTTTAATGGCTCAGGAATGTTTATTCTGTATATTTGTCCATCTTTTAAGCAAACATATGGCATAGAGCTTATTTGAGAAAGCAATTCATCTATTTCGCTCAATCGCTTAATTTCGCTTTTTATAAAGAATTGAGGTTCGCTGAAATTCACTTTAGATACGTCATGATGTTTGACATATAATGGAGATATTTCAATAGGTAGCTTGTTGAATAATTCCCATGCTCTATATCTTTGTTCAGATATCCAAGAAGGCTCACTAGTATAGTAGCTTATCTCCTTTATTATATTAGAATCTAAATTCAGACTCATAAAAAATATTAACCTACTGCACCAGTCATTTCCAATCTTAAAAGTCTGTTCATTTCTACTGCATATTCCATAGGTAATTCCTTAATGAAAGGTTCAAAGAAACCTAGAACTATCATATTCAATGCTTCTGTTTCAGAAATTCCTCTCGACATCAAATAGAATAGCTGATCATCGCTTATCTTTCCTACTGTTGCTTCATGTGTCACTGTTGCATCGTCTTCAAGTATTTCATTATAAGGATATGTATCTGTCTTGGATTTCTCGTCGAGCAATAAAGCATCACATCTTACGCTAGATTTTACTCCTCTTGCTCCTTTTGCTACATGAACCAATCCTCTATAAGTTGTCCTTCCTCCATCTTTTGAAACAGATTTTGCAGTTATTCTTGAAGAAGTATAAGGTGCAAGATGGAACATCTTAGCTCCAGTATCTTGATGTTGTCCTCTACCAGCGAAGGCTACGGATAATACTTCTCCTCTTGCATACTTGCCTAGTAAATAAACTGAAGGATATTTCATTGTAGCCTTGCTTCCAATGTTTGCATCTACCCATTCAACTGTAGCTTCTTCATAAGCATGTGCTCTTTTAGTTACGAGATTATAAACATCTATAGACCAGTTCTGTATAGTTGTATATCTTACCTTTGCACCTTTCTTTGCAATTATCTCTACTACTGCTGAATGTAAAGAATTCGAAGCGTAAATAGGCGCAGTACACCCCTCAATATAATGAACCTCGCTGTATGGTTCCGCAATTATCAATGTCCTTTCAAATTGCCCCATATTTTGGGCATTTATTCTGAAGTATGCTTGCAAGGGTAAATCTACTTTAACCCCTTCAGGAACATAAATGAATGAACCTCCACTCCATACTGCAGAATTCAACGCTGCGAACTTATTATCGTTTGGAGGAACGACTGTTCCAAAATATTTCTTGAAAATCTCAGGATATTCCTTCAAAGCAGTATCGGTATCTAAAAATATGACCCCTAGTTTCTCGAGTTCTTTCCTTATGTTATGATAAACTACTTCAGATTCATACTGTGCTCCTACTCCTGCTAAGAATTTCCTTTCTGCTTCAGGTATTCCTAAAGCTTCAAATGTTCTCTTTATATATTCAGGTACCTCTTCCCAACTCCTCCCTTTCTTGCTCGTCGGTCTTGCATAGTAGCAAAATTCATCGAAGTTAATAGTAGATAAATCTACACCCCATGTTGGCATTGGCTTCTCCATGAATATCCTATAAGCCTTAACTCTGAATTCTTCCATCCAAGTAGGTTCATCTTTAATTCTAGAAATTTCTCTGACAATTTCTTCGGTTAATCCTTTAGGAAACTTTACTTCATATTCTACATAATCTCTGAAATTATATTTGCTATAATCAAAGCTTAGTTCAACTTTTGTCATACCAATACTTCTTGATCTACAATGAATATAAACATAACGCTGTTATACCTCTTTCTTAAACCAGTCATAGCCTTTTTGTTCGAGCAAATCTGCAAGCTCATGGCCTCCTGTTTCAACAATCCTTCCATCTATTAATACATGAACATAATCTGGCTTAATGAACTGCAGAATTCTGTTATAATGAGTTATCAATATCAAGCCTATTTCACGTCTGCTAATATCTAATATTGCATTGGAAACGATTTTAATACCATCAATATCTAAACCTGAATCTGTCTCATCTAGTATTGCAAACTTAGGCTTTATCATAGCCATTTGTACAATTTCACTTTTCTTCTTTTCACCTCCAGAGAATCCTTCATTTACATATCTATTTATGAAAGTTTCATCGAGACCTACTTTCTTCAAGTTAATTTCCAATTCTTTCCTTATTTGAGCTAAAGGTATGTTAGGTTTTTCATTTGGAGACTTAGGAGCATATTTTAGAGCAGTCAATGAAGCTTTGATCAAAGTGAAAAGCGTTATTCCTTGCAATCCTATTGGATATTGCAAAGAAATGAATAAGCCTTTCTGTGCTCTTTTATCAGTCGTCAAGCCTAATATGCTTTCTCCATTTATTTTAACATCTCCTTTAGTTATTTTATATCTAGGATGACCCATTATTGCTAGAGCTAGAGAAGTCTTGCCTGCACCATTTGGGCCCATTATTGCATGGATTTCATTGCTTTTCACTTCTAGATTAATATCCTTTAATATTTCTTTTCCTTCAACTTCGACATGTAAATGTTCTATTGTTAATACATCAACCATTTTTCGATAACATCTCTTATACCAACTTAAATATAAATATAACATTGTTATAGCATGAGCAGGAAGGTTTATTGTGAATCTCTTGAAATTGAGCTAGAATTACCTGATAAATGTGAAAGAATAATAAGCTTCAGTCCTGCAGTAACTGAAGCTCTTTTCGTGATGGGCTTAGGAGATAAGATCATCGGTGTTAGTGCTTTTTGTGTCAGACCTGAACAAGCAAGGAAAAAACCTATACTTGGTAGCTATTCAAGCGTCAATATTGAAAGACTTTCTTCATTTAAGCCAGATCTAATATTCACTACTACTGGATATCAAAGAGACTTTGCAAAAAAGTTATCTAAATTATTCAATGTTTATGCAATAGCTTTACCAACAAACATTGCAGGCATAATTTCAACATGTACAGAAGTAGGAATAGTTGCAGGCTATTACGACGAAGCAAGAAACTTAGAGAAAAAACTATTTGAATCTCTTAAATCAATAAAGCAAAGCGGAAAATCGAAAAGCGTTTATGTAGAAATTGATTTCGACATACCTGTAACTTTTGGAGCATATAGCTACATTACTGATTCAATAAACTTCCTAGGACATAGGAATATTTTTCAAAACATACCTAAAGAATGGCTCATGCCAGATTTCGATTTTTTGAAAAAAGAAGATCCTGATGTAATAATTTATGAGCCAAAAATGTTTAGAGATGAAAGAGAAGAAGACCTCTTAGAGAAGTTTCGCAAAAGAAATCTAATGGATTTAAGAGCAATAAAAGAAAGGAGATTTTACATAACACCTAGACCTTATGATTTCCTAGCCCATCATGGACCTAGTTTCATTTTAGAAGCTATTCCATGGTTGCAAAGAATATTGAATGAATAAGCCCCAGGTGGGATTTGAACCCACGATCTCCTGCTTACGAGGCAGGCGCATTACCAGACTATGCTACTGGGGCTAAAATAAATTTATCTATTGTTGGTTAAATATTTAACTAATGAAAAAAATTAAAGAACTAGGAGAAAGAAAACTTATCGATATAATTCATGATTTCGTTTTACAATATTGGAGAGAAAGACCATTGTATGATGATGCTATTTATTATGAAATAGGGCCTTTTAGCTACATGTTCTTCCATACAGATGTACTTAATTATTCAACAGATTATCTAGAAGGAATGGGACTTTATAATTTCGGTTGGAAGGCTGTAATTTGCAATTTATCTGATATAGCCTGTAAAGGAGCTACGCCTATTGGCATGCTTGCTTCAATTTCTTTGCCTGATGATATGACTGAATCGCAATTCCAAGAACTTATCAAAGGAATATGCGATGCCTTAAAAGAAAATGGTGCAAGATATCTAGGTGGAGATTTGTCTTCTTCTAAAGAATTATCGATAGCAGGATTTGTTTTTGGTAGAGGCCATAGAGTTATTTTGAGAAGCGGTTCGAGCGAAGAACATTTAATAGGAGTTTCAGGAAAATTCGGTTTAACTTCTTTAGCTTATAAAATACTTTTCGAGAAATGGGAAGTCCCAGAATATCTTAAAAAGAGAGCATTGCAAAGTGTTTTTAAACCTCCAGGAAGAATAAAAGAAGCTACGTATATTTCTGATTTCGTAGTTTCATGCATGGATATAAGCGATGGTTTAGCTATTTCTTTACACCTACTAGCTGATGCAAATAACATGGGCATCGAAGTAAATAAAATACCGATAGATGAGGAAGTATTGGATTATTGTAGAGCAAAGGGAATAGATCCGCTTGAATTTGCGCTTTATCATGGAGGTGAAGAATATGAATTACTTTTCACATATCCACCGCAATATGAATATTACATAAAACAGGTCTTGTTTAGAAGAAATGCTTGGTTTACAAGAATAGGTAAATTCACTACAAAAAGAGAAGGAGTTTATTTCAAAAGTAAAGAAAAGAAATTTGAAATAGAAAGAAGAGGTTGGGAACACTTTAAATATTGGATTTGATAAAATAATTCATGCGTTGCAAGTATTGCCATTCTGAAATTCGAGTATTCGTTAAAGATCCTGTTTTGCATTTCAATGAATATCCATTTTGCACCAATTGCAATAGCATCGTAGAAGTTGAACCTGATGAAAAAGATCTAGAAAATAGCTAGTCTTTCTTTTTACCTCTGTATAGTATAAAAGAGAAGAATGCCATTATCTTGCCAGTTATTTTTTCTCTCAATGTAGGTATTGGTTCTAGATATCCATGACTTTCATGTATTAGCGTGCGAAGCTTTTCAATTTCATCCTTATCTCTTACATAAATAACTAGCTTAAGCGGTGGTTTCCTATAAAATTTGAATCCTTCTTTGCTAAGTCTTTCTTCAGCTCTTTCAATAGCGAAATCATTACCAAACGTAGCTTCGACTTTTTTCATTCTAAACATTCAATTTCTATAACATTACTCTTAGATTTTAGTGTTGAAGATTTTATGAATGCATAATTAGCCCACTTTACCTTGATTTCTGCTCCTATTTTATTATTGCCTATTCTAAGCATGCTCGAATTTATTTCATAAGTTTTCTTTAAACTGAATAACTTTTCTTTTATTTCTTCAAGATTTTTTATCAAATAAGGTTGCTTATCTTCCAAAACTAATTCAACCCAATAAGTTTTCTCAATCGTAGGATTTCTAGTAAAGAAGAAAACAGCTTTCCTAATAACTTTGTCTTCTAGAATGTTTTTTGAGAATATTCCTTTAATCAATTTAATTTTAATGAAATATCTTAGCATAAATCTTCTATCGCCTGCTTTATATGCTAATTCCCAATTTTCAGGTATAAAAGAATCTCTTATTTCTCCTATTAGATAGCATGAAATATTAAGCTTTATTGGCTCTCCTTGTTTTACTTTAGCATTTTCAGCCTCGATCTTGAATTCATTTATTTCACTCTTCATTTCATACTATTAAGAATGAATGTTCATCCATTCCTATTTTTATTATTTCTCCTTCTGGCTTGCTAATGCTTCTAACGAATGCTTCTCCGACTTTCAAATTCGATATGATTTCTTCAAATCCACTATAATAGCTAGAAGTATAAGCATGCTTTTTTATCACTTCTATTTCATCTGAACTTAAAATTTGATGAGCAATGAGCAATCCTGCATTAGCTATTATTCTAGGATTTATTTCAGAAGGATTTGGAGAAGCAATTATCAAGCTCATTCCATATTTCCTAAGCTCCATTGCTATTTTTTCAATCAAGCCGAATTTTATATCTTTACCCGCAATGTTATGGGCTTCATCTATCATGAAAGCTATTTTAATATCGTTGCTGAACCCTTCTCTTTTAAGCTTGAGCATGATTAAATTCGAAATTATTAAAGAGAACAAGTTTTTAGGTGCTTCATACTCCAAATTCGATAAATCTACTACATGAATTCCTTTTTCGAATATATTATCAATGATTGAAATACTTGTGTTTGTAAAGGCTTTTTTGAACTTACCTATCGAGAACAATCCAAATCTCGAAGCTATTGCTTCAGCAGCTTCTATCCAAAGTTTCAATTCCTCTTTAGCTATCCTCCTGCATTCATTTATCAATGAAGTAAAATCTATGCTGCCTTTTTCTGCTAGTCTATATAAAGCCTGAAATATCAATCTATTTTGCAATGGACTCAAATTTTCTTTCCATGTAATCTTGCAAAACTCATCTAGAAGCCAAAGATACTTTTGTATTCTTTCTTCAAAATTTTCTTCTTCCCAAATATCGAAAGGTGAAAGATTAAGATTGTAACCAGGATAATAAATCCTTGAACAGTTAAGCTTTATCATTTTATTCCTGAATTCTCCTGTTCTATCGATTATCAATGAAGCAATATCGTTTTTCATCAATTCATAAGCTATTATAGCCATCGTTGTTGACTTTCCACTTCCAGTCATTCCAAAAATGCATGCATGTCTTTTGAAATCTTCTACGTTTAAATGGAAAATCTCGTCGTTATTCTTAATCCTACCTATTTTTATCACAAAATAAATTAGAAAATTAAAAAAAGCTATACTTGCTTACTTTTCAGCTCGCCTTATTTTCAGGAATAATAGCAGCCTGTCCTGTCTTAGAGCTATGAATTACTGAGCATGCACAACCTGGTAATTGATCAGCTTTAGCATCTCCCTTACCATTTTGTTTTGCTAAATCACAACCACAATTTGGATGATGCTTTCCTCTCCTCAAGGTTCCTCTATAAAGTCCATCTTCAAGCTTTCTACCTACACTTTTCTCCCATTCTGGAACAGGTATTCCATATTTCTGTTGTATCCTATCTCTATAGAATTCTGGAATTACGTTGAATGAGCAGAAAGGTATTATTCTAAGATCAGGAGTTAAGTAATGAATGTCGCATCTTTGAAGTCTTTCTTCATCTTGATTATATTTGTCTTGGAAATGCATCATTCCTAAGAATAAGCTTTTGAGTTGCAATTGACCTACTGCTTCATAGCTGTTATAAACTATTATATCAGTTATCAATTTTCCGAAGTTCAATCCTTTTGGCTCCTTGCTTTTATCTATGAAGCTATTAAACTTGAATAAGAATTTAGCTACGCTCAAAGCTCCTGGCTTTCCGCTCTTTATCTCATCGATTTCTTCATCTAAAAATTCTATTAATCCTTTTATGTCTACGAATCTAGTTATAGGTACAAGTTTATTGGTTTCTTTATCAATGAAAACATATGTACCTGCACCGCATGCGAAGTGTATAGATAGCTCATATTTTGGCTTCCTTGTAATGAACTGTATGAAATCGCTTAAAGGTGTGCATGAAGGAACAGGGAACCAGTCATCTGCTGTAATTTCGCCATTTGTTTGTTCTTCAATTCTATGAATACAATCTGGAATTGTTATTCTGTATTTTTCTCTTTCAGTCTTTGTAAGTCTTCCTGTCAAAGATACTGGTTGGAAGTTTACAGCTCTAACTATATCCATGTTTCTTTGTGCAAATCTTATTATTAATCCAAGTTCATGATCGTTTACGCTCTTTATTACTGTCGGAACTAATACTACTCCTAAATTAGCTTTTCTACATGCATCTAGAACATAAGGTATTTCCCAATGGTTCTTAGGATTTGTTCTAGGAGTTACGCCATCGAAGCTAAGATATAAGTTTGAGACTCCTGCTTTTCTCAATGCAATTGCATATTCAGGCCCTCTTAATGCAATGTTTATTCCATTTGTATTTAGTTGTATGTGATCAATTCCTTCAGCTTTTATTGCCCTAATTATATCAATAAGATCTTCTCTCAAAGTAGGTTCTCCTCCAGTTATTTGGACTGAATTTCCTGGCACAGGTCTTTCGCTTCTCAACATTCTAACCATTTCTACGATCTCTTCAATGCTAGGTTCATATACATATGCTCCTTCCAATCCTTTTTTAACGTAGAAGAAGCAATACCAGCAAGTCAAGTCGCATCTGTTCGTAACGATTATATTAGCTAAAGCAGTATGGCTTATATGATTGCTACATAGACCGCAGTTATAAGGGCACATACATCTTTCTAATGGAACATTTGGTGCAAGCGTTCCTTTCCCATCTTTCCAATAAGTGCTGAATCTTTGATACATTTCATAATCTCCGAAGTATAATTCTTCAGTTTCACCATGAACAGGACATGTTTTAGTCATGTATACTTTCCCATCTTTTTCATAAACGATTGCAGAGATGAGCCTATTGCATTCAGGACATATGCTCTGTGTATGCCTCAATATATGCAAATCTTTTTCTTCCTTCTTCTTTTTCTTAGGTTCAATTTGCAGTAATTGAGCCATGCAATTCAAACTTCATATATAGCTTTAAAAAGATTTTCCACCATTTCACCTGTAAATAAGTGAGTTTCTTTTTTATAATTGAGACATAAAGTATTCATATGAGTCTTAGCGTAGATGAAATGAAGCGAATACTTAAGGAAATGGATTTGAAAGAAGATGAGATCGAAGCTTACTTTTTCATATTGAAGGAAAAAGAATTCGATGCTAATTCGCTAATTAAAAACTTAAACATAGATGAGAAAAGGGCTAAAGAAATCATCGAACTTTTCATTAAAAAAGGATTGATAATATCATCAACTAAAAATGAAAGATTTAAATGCTTGCATCCTAGAATGGGCTTGACAAATATATACAAGATGTGGGAAGAGGCTCAAATGATAGAGATGAGAAGGAAAAGGGCTAAGATTGAACTATTGGTTAGGAATTTAACTCCTATATATGAGCAATAAAAATTGTAAGCATATTATAAAGTATTATGGTGCAATAAACATATTTGCAGGCCCTAACATTGAAGGAGTAATAGATGTTTATCATTGTAGAAAATGCAAAGCTCTTTTTGCAGATCTTAGAAGAATAGGAATATTCCTAACTTTAAGTTCTAAAATTGGTTTCGATGAATTAGAGAACGATAACGAATGGCTTTTATTAGTTTGCTTGAAAGGAGATGAGCACAAATTCAATTTGGTTCAAGGAAAAATAGGCTCAAAGATCATGCATGAATGTTTTGAAGGTAATTCAGAAATAAACTTAGAAAAAGAAGAAGAAGTATTTAAGACAGGAGATATTTGGCATAGAGTCTTTAGGGTTAGTAAATATATTAATAAAGAAATTGAAATCTTACATTAAAAGAAAATCTTTGTCAACTATGCATAAGCAAAACTATATTAATATAAAATGTAATAATTTTATATTTCTATGATGTTGTCAGATAAGGCTAAGAAGGCATTACTAGATTTAGGCTTATCATCTTATGAAGTTAAAGCATATTCAACTTTAGTATCATATGGAAGCTTGAGTGCTATTGAGCTTAGTAAGATTTCCAGAATTCCTTATAATAAAATCTATGAAGTATTGTCAAGTTTAGAAAATAAAGGGTTCATAAAAGTTGAAGATAAAAGGCCAGCAAGATATCATGCAGTAGATCCTAAGATAGCTTTTGAGAAATTGAGAAAAGAACTTGAAGAGAAAATAAAAAACAATATAGATATTGCTCTTTCTGAACTTTCTTATTTCTTTGAGAAAAAAGGATTGAGAGAAAAATCTGATGTTTGGCTAATAAAAGGTAAAGATGAAATAATTGCTAAGCTAAAAGACATGATAGCTAGATGCAAACTTGAAATATTCGCTTCTATACCCAAAATTTCAGAAAGCTTCATATCAATTTCTGCAATAGTAGGAGCATTGAGCTTAAAGAATGTTAAAGCTTACATCATAGTTAGCAACGATCTATCAAAGGAATATGTAGAAAGTCTGAAAAGCTTAGCAAATGTAAGAATAGCAGGAAAAATGTTTGGAGGAGGATTGATAGCAGATTCGAAAGAAGTATTGCTTTTATTGCCAGAAGAAGGAGAACCAGCAGCGCTTTGGTCTGATCATATTGGCTTAGCTGGCTTTGCAAAGAATTATTTCATGTATTTATGGGAAACTTCAGCCCAAGCATGATGGGCTGGCCCGGATTTGAACCGGGGTCCTCCTGCGTGTGAGGCAGGCATCTTAACCAGGCTCGACCACCAGCCCTAAAATAAAATTTTAGAACAAAATAATGAAATTTACCTCTTAGCTATTTCTCTTCTCTTCAATCTTAGATTTTTTCTTCTGCATTTTCTGCATTTAACTGCTTTTATTGAATTTCTTGCTCCGCATTCTCTACATATTTTAACGAATAGCAAGTATCTTTGAGCCAATTGAATCTTTTCAGGATCAGCTAATGGCATAATAGAATAATGTAAAAAAATAGCATTTAAATATTTAATGAATCTACATCAATAATTAGTTGTATATCATGAAAGCAAGGATTTGTAAGGTTTGTGCATTAAGCGGTGTATTTTGCGAACAATGTGAATATAAAGTGAAAAATTCAATAGTTAATCCTATCGAAGTTAGTATAGCTAAATACTTATATGAATCTGAAGGGAAATTTAAAGAACTTCAAAATGTGAATCTAGAGCTTGTTGAAGAGATATCTGAGAATCATTTAATAGTTGTTTTATCTTCAAATGAATATCTAAATCCTGCTTTCCTCAATGCAATATCGAAGCTTCTTTCCAATAAAACAATGAAGAATGTTAAAGTTGTTGAGAAAAGTGATGATTATAAGCGCTTCATAAATCAGCTTTTCTATCCTGCAAAAGTAATGAGTATAAATGAGGTTTGGTCTCCTGATGGTTCTCATGAATATGCTATAAGATTGAATGCAAGCGAAATGAAAAAATTAGGAAATATTGCTTTAAACATCGAAAGAATTTTGAGTAATTTATTATCCTCGAATGTAAGAATAATTCTAGAATGAAATGAAAAAACATTACATAAAAGACATAGCTAGATTAGAGAATGAAGAATGTGAATTATATGGCTGGGTGCATGAAATAAGAGAGACAAAGCCAATAACATTCATAATTCTAAGAGATTCGACAGGAAAGACTCAGATTACAATAAAAAAAGAAAACTATGATCAAAATTTCATTGAAAAACTCAAGAGAATACATCACGAAGACGTCATAAAAGTAAAAGGAAAAGTGATCAAATCTCAAATTGCAAAGCTTGGCTATGAAGTTATTCCGAGTGAAATAGAAATTCTTGCAAAAGCAAAGCATCCTTTGCCTATTGATGTGAGCGGAAAAGTCGAAGCGGAGCTTCCTAAAATTTTGGATGCGAGATATTTGTCTTTGAGAAGAGATGAGTATTTTTATGTTTTTAAAATACAAACAATTCTTGTAAAAAACATTCGAGAATATTTATACAAGCATGATTTTGTCGAAATATTCACTCCTAAGATCATAAAATTTGCTACAGAAGGAGGAGCAGAACTTTTCAAGGTAGATTATTTCGGTCAAGAAGCATATTTAGCCCAAAGTCCGCAAATATATAAGGAAATTTGTGCAGGCGTATTCGAGAAGGTTTTCGAAATTGCTCAATATTATAGAGCTGAAAAATCAAGAACTAACTATCATTTAGCTGAATTCATTTCTTTCGATGTAGAATGTGCTTTCTATAGCTATAATGACATAATGAATTTGTTAGAAGATCTTTTGAAGTATTCTCTTTCTAAGACATATGAAGAAGCATATGATTATTTCGAGAAGCTCAAATGCAAGCCTTTAGATTTGAACTATGATTTCCAAAGAATTACATATGATGAAGCAATAGAATTGTTGAAAAGTCATGGATATAAGTGGGGAGACGACATAACTCAATCTGCTTTGAATATATTAAGCGAAAAAATAGGCAGAAGATTTTATTTCATAATTGACTGGCCAACTCATTTAAAGCCATTCTATACCAAAGAAGATGAGAAAAATCCTAAAATAACGAAGTCTTTTGATTTGAATTTGGCTAATTTGGAAATCGCTTCAGGTGGCGAGAGGATAAATGAAAGTGAAAAGCTAATTGAAAAGCTTAAAAGGAATAACTTGAATGTTGAAAACTTCGATATTTTCATAAAAGCTTTAGATGTTTCTTCACCACCTCATGCTGGCTTTGGTTTAGGAATTTCTAGATTGTTAATGATGATCACAGAAAAGAAAAACATAAGAGAAGCAGTGCTATTTCCTAGAGACGTTGATAGATTGATTCCTTAAAGCAATTTTAGCTTTGAAGTTATTTCATCAATCTTATCATCTTCATCAGGACCTATTCCCAAGCAAGTAATCGTTCCAGGCTCTAGTTGAGTTAATCCTTTATCTTCGATTATCACAGCTATCAATCCTTTCTCTTTTGCTTTTTTGTAAATATTCATCAATTCTTCAAGGCTATTTACTTTCAAAACTATCTTCTTTTGCCCTTCTTCTAACCATTTCTCAACTTTCTTGCTATTGTTTTTCAATGATTCTAAAAAAGCACTCAAAGAAGCATGCGCTACTTGTGCTGCAAGCTTACCTTTTCCCATCTTTAAATCGCTTCTTACAACGATTACTTGCTTCATTCTTATTATTTATCAAAGATACATCTAATAATAATATGCATGATTTCATCGTTGTTGGTGCTGGTCCAACAGGATTATATGCTTCAATCGAGCTCGCTAAAAGGAATAATCATGTTTTAGTACTTGAAGAAGATAAAAGGATAGGAATTCCTAGACATTGCACTGGTGTTATAAGTTATGAAGCAGCTAAGCTTATTGGAAATTCTGCTTTTAATAGCGCTGTTAACAAAGTTAATTCTGCTATTTTTAAATATGGAAAAAAGAGCTTTGAAATTAGCTTTCCTTCAGAAACAACATTAATTCTGGATAGAATAAAATTCGAAGAATTGTTATTTGAAGAATCTGAAAAGCTAGGCAATGAAATAATGCTAGGTAAAAGGGTGAAAAGAATTAGATTATTGAAAGATAAAGTCATCGTAGACGCAGATAAAGAATATGAAGCAAAAGCTTTAATATATGCTGCAGGCTCAAAGCCTAGTCTTTTAGATTTCTTAAAAGCTCCAGCTTCTATACCTGCAATACAATATGAAATAGAAGGAGAAGTTGAAAATGATAAGTCTGTAGAAATAATCTTTTCAAATGAAGCTAAAGATTTTTTTGTTTGGAAAGCACCTACTTCGAGTAATTCTTTTCTTTTAGGCCTTGCAAATTCTGAAATATCTCCTAAAAAAGCTTTAGATAAATACATTGAAAAGAATGCGATAAAAGGTAAAATAAGAGCAATTTACAGCGGTAAAATCATAATTTCTGGGGCTTTAGAAAGGAACGTTTTCCAAAACATAGCTATAATAGGAGATTCAGCAGGTCATGTAAAACCTACAACAGGTGGTGGTTTGTTCTTCGGTATTTTAGGAGCTAAAATAATAGGTTCTTTATTTCCTTATTATATTGAAAGCAAGAATAATAATATTCTTAAAAAAATCATTCATCTAAATAGAAAGTTCATAAATGAAAGGATAAATAGGATGAAAAGATTTTCAAAAATTTTCTTCAGTCTTTCAGAGAAGCAAAAAGAAATAATTTTAGATTCGCTTTTCAAGAGTGGTGCAATAAAAGAAATCAGCATAGACATGCAAGATTTCCATGAGAATGTAATTTCTTTATTCTTAAAAGACCTTGGTCTTTCTTACAAAGGCATTCTGAGTCTTATAGAAACATATCTAGAACATGCATAGATTTATTAGCATGTTACAGAATAAGAGTATTCATGAGTCTTGGAATACAATTAACTAAATGCACTTCATGTAAAAGAATTATTCCACCTTATGAAAGAGCAGTTAAATTCCCTTGTCCTAATTGTGGAGGTAGCATAATCGTTAGATGCGAGAAATGCAGGAAGCTCGTTATTCAATATACTTGTGTTAAATGCGGTTTTAAGGGGCCTTAAAATGGGAAAAGTAATTGTTGTTGCGAAGGTTTTACCTAGTGATCTAAGCATTAATTTAGAAAATCTATATCAAGAAGTGAAATCTAACTTGCCTGAAAACATCGAACTTAAAGGTTATAAAATTGAACCTGTAGCTTTTGGATTAAATGCCTTGAAGTTGTTTTTCGCAATACCAGATAATTTAGAAGGAGGTACTTCAAAAATAGAAGAATTTTTGATGAAGATAAAAGGTATTGAACAAGTTGAGATAGAGTTTATATCTTTATTGTGAAAATATCTTTAAATCGGAAATGAAAACTTCTTCACAAGAAAAGAAAGAATTGATTCTGAGAGTAGCTGAAGCTAAGCAAAGAGATGTAGGTAAAGGTCGTGTAAGGATAGATAGTTCTCTTCTTGAAAAGTTGAATTTAGGTGAGCTACCTGTTGTTGAAATAGAAGGTAAATCTAAGACTGTTGCTCTTGCTTTACCTGCTTTGCCTGAAGATGAAGGATTGCAAATAATTAGGATGGATGGATTGTTGAGGAAGAATGCTAACGTTTCTTTAGGAGAAAAAGTAATTGTAAGGAAAGCAGATTATAGCATTGCTGAGCTCGTTAAGCTAGCTCCACAAGACAATACGATTGTAATCGATCAATCTTCTCTAATTTATATAAAGAATAAACTAATGAATAGACCGCTCATAGAAGGAGATTTAATACAAGTTCCCGGCTTAGAATATAATTTAATTTTCAAAGTAATTGCGACAAAGCCAAGCGGTGTCGTAATAATCGATAATACCACAAATCTTGTTTTATTAGAGAAGCCTTTTTCTGAACTTGCAAGATATAAGGTATCCTATGAAGACATAGGTGGCTTGAAAAGAGTGATTGAGAAAGTTAGAGAACTCATAGAACTTCCTTTAAGATATCCTGAATTGTTCAAGAGATTGGGCATAGATCCTCCTAAAGGTATTTTGCTCTATGGTCCTCCAGGCTCAGGTAAAACACTTTTAGCGAAAGCTGTAGCAAATGAGAGTGCTGCATATTTCATATCAGTAAACGGCCCAGAAATCATGAATAAATACTATGGTGAATCAGAAGCTAGATTGCGCGAAATATTTGAAGAAGCAAGGCAACATGCCCCTTCAATAATTTTCATCGATGAAATAGATGCTATTGCTCCAAGAAGAGAAGAAGTACATGGTGAAGTAGAGAAAAGAGTTGTTGCTCAGTTGCTTGCTCTAATGGATGGTTTAGAATCTAGAGATAACGTAATTGTAATCGGTGCAACGAATGTTCCTAATATGCTAGATCCTGCATTGCGAAGACCTGGAAGATTTGATAGAGAAATTGAATTCCCTGTTCCTGATAAGAATGGAAGGTTAGAAATTTTGCAAATACACACGAGAAACATGCCATTAGCTCAAGATGTGAACTTAGAATATCTAGCAGAAGTAACACATGGTTTCGTAGGTGCTGATCTCGCTGCATTGGTAAGAGAAGCTGCTATGAAAGCAATAAGAAGATATTTACCTGACTTGAACTTAACTAAGAAATTGCCTCCTGAATTGATCGAAAAAGTAGAAGTTAAGATGGAAGATTTCTTAGCAGCATTGAAGGAAATAACACCTAGTGCTTTAAGAGAAGTATATTTCGAGAAGCCAAACGTTAAGCTGAGCGATATAGGAGGATTAGAAGATGTAAAAAGAGAATTATACGATGCCTTGATATTACCTGTGAAAGATAATAGAGTGTATAAAGATTTCGGTATTGAGCCAGTAAGAGGTATTTTGCTCGTTGGTCCTCCTGGAGTAGGAAAAACAATGCTAGCTAAGGCAATTGCTAATGAAAGCGGCATAAACTTCATTGCTGTAAACGGTCCTTCTATATATAGCAAATGGGTTGGTGAATCAGAAAGAGCAATAAGAGAAATATTCAGGAAAGCAAAGACAGCTTCTCCTGCAATAATATTCTTCGATGAAATAGAAGCAATCGCATCAGTTAAAGGAGCTTATAGTAGCGAAGTTTACAATCTTGTATTGAGTCAGTTTTTAACAGAGCTTGATGGATTTGATTCAAAAGACATGGTATTTGTCTTAGGAGCTACGAACAGACCTGATTTATTAGATCCTGCAGTTTTGAGAACAGGAAGATTTGATAAAATAATTTTAATTCTTCCTCCAAACGAGGCTGAAAGATTAGAAATTTTCAAAATATATACAAAAAGAATGAAGATTTCCGAAGATGTAGATTTACAACAGCTAGCTAAGATAACGAACTGGTATACAGGCGCTGATATAAAAAGCATATGTAGAGAAGCTGCATTGTTCGCAATTAGAGAAAAAGATGATAAAGTTAGGATGAAGCACTTCTTAGAAGCTGTGAAGAAAGTAAGACCTTCGACAAATGAAGCAATGGTGAATTATTATCTCGATTGGTATAATAGATCTCGCCAATTATTCCAAAGCAAACCTTCTGCATTGACATTCTTATGAGTTTTAAACTTCCGCTTGAAAACGCAATATATGAAATTTTGAGGAAGAAAAATAATTTAAGCGAAGATGAACTCATTGAAGAGCTTCATAATTATTTTAAAATATCAAAGAAAAATGAAGAAGCTATATCAAAAAAAGAAGTTTACAAAGCATTGATGCGTCTTGAGCTAATAGATAAAATATTAGTTATAAATCAAAGAGATAACAAAATTATCATGTTGAAAGATTATGGGAGTAGATCTAGCTGATATAATACCTAAGAGAAACATAAAACTTGAAGACTTATCTAGTAAAGTAATTGCAATCGATGCTTATAATGCTTTATATCAATATTTATCAGCCATAAGGCAAGCTGACGGTACTCCTTTAATGAATAGATATGGTCAAATAACTAGTCATTTATCTGGATTATTTTATAGAACTATAAATCTTGTAGAATTAGGAATAAAGCCTGTTTATGTTTTCGATGGTAAGCCTCCTAGTTTGAAGCAAAAGGAAATAGAGCGAAGGAAGCAATTGAAGGAGGAAGCCGAAGAAAAATATAAAGAAGCTTATGAAAAAGGAGAACTTAAAGAAGCAAAATCTTATGCAATGCGAGCAGTCAAGCTAACTGATGAAATGGTAGAAGATAGCAAAAAGCTATTGAGCTTAATGGGAATTCCTTTTGTTCAAAGTCCATCAGAAGGAGAAGCGCAAGCAGCTTATTTAGCTAAGAATAACGATGCATGGGCTGCTGCAAGTCAAGATTATGATTCTTTGCTCTATGGTGCTCCTAGATTGGTTAGAAATTTGACGATTTCAGGAAAGAGGAAATTGCCTAAATCTGATGCATATGTTGAGATATCTCCAGAATTAATAATTCTACAAGAAGTTTTGAGTAATTTGAAAATAAATCAGGAACAATTAATAGAAATCGGAATTTTAATAGGTACTGATTACAATCCTGAAGGATTTGAAGGTATAGGACCTAAAAAAGCTTTGCACTTAATAACTACTTATGGAAATCTAAAGAAAGCATTAGCTAGCCAGAATTTGCAGTATAAAGAAGAATATGAAAAAATAAAGAAATTGTTCTTAGAACCTGAAGTCAATAAAAACTATAAGCTTGAATGGAATTATCCAGACGAAAAAGGAATCATAGATTTCTTATGTGGCGAAAAAGATTTTTCAGAAGAAAGAGTGAAGAATGCAATTCAAAGGCTTAAGTCTGCAAGCATTTATAGAAGAGGTCAGACTGGCTTAGAAGCTTGGTTCGGTTAAGATTTCTTATAAACTAAGCCTATTCCTCTTAAAGGAACGAAGGCTACTTCAGATATTTTATTTTTTTCAATTTTTTCTTTTGTCTTCTTTATCAAAATTAGGTCTTGTGAAAATTGGTATGCTCCAACAGGTATTATTAGCCTTCCATTTTCATCGAGCATTTCTACATATTCTTTAGGTATATCTCTAGAACATGCAGTAACTATTATCACATCGAATTTAGTCCTAAAAGGTAAAGAGAAAGTAGCATCTGCATTTATTACATGGATCATCGAATCGAGATTTAATTTCCTAAGATTCTTTTTAGCAAATTTCGCTAATTCAGGAACTATTTCTATAGTTAATACTTCTTCTCCTGTGATTTCATGATATATTGAAGCCATATATCCTGAGCCTGCACCTATTTCTAGAACTTTTTCTCCTTTTTTCAATTCTGTTTCTTCGCAAAGCATGCAAACCATATGTATCGCTGAAGTTGTTTGATCGTAACCAATAGGCAAAGGAGTATCTAGATGCGCATATTGTTTTACTTCTTCTGGTAAAAATTCAGCTCTAGGTATTTTCTTCAAGGCTTCTTCTACTTCCTTTCTTCTTAAAATACCTAAAATTTTCAATTCTTCTAATACTCTCTCCATCGTTAATTTATTTTAGGACTAGACTAAAATCTTAGAAATGAAAAAAGAAAAAAAGGTTATGGTATCTGGTACTTTTGAGATCCTCCATCCTGGGCATATTCATCTTTTCAAAGAAGCTAGCAAATTAGGAAAAGTCTATGTTGTTGTTGCAAGAGATGAGAATGTTAGAAGATTTAAGAAAAGGGAACCGATAGTAAATGAGAAGCAAAGGCTAGAAGTTGTTAAAAGTGTAAAATATGTTCATAGAGCATTGCTTGGAAATCCTGGAGAAAATATTTTCGAAATAATTAAGAAGATCAAGCCTGATATAATATTATTAGGTCCTGATCAAAACGTAGATGAGAACAAATTGAAAGAGTTCTTAAAAGAAAACTCAATAAACGCTGAAGTGAGACGTTTGCCTAAGAGAATAGATAAGGACTTATATGATACTTCAAAAATAATAAAAAGGATTTATGAATTAAATATTAAAATTGAGGAATAGGGCCCTTAGCTTAGCCAGGTTGAGCACCCGGCTCTTAACCGGGGGGTCGTGGGTTCAAATCCCACAGGGCCCGTAAAATCTTGAATTGTTGAAGATATCCATGCAGAACTAGTTGATAATTTATATGCTACTTTTAGAAATTTGAAGTAAATTTATTCGATAAAATTCAACTAAGTTAGCCTTTTTCGTTTATCAGCTTCTTCATCTTATCTAAAAATACATTAACATAACGTAAATATTGATTAAAAGTTTCATTATCCATAAATCCCTCGTAAAAATTGGCATGAAATCTAAGACATGTACTCCATCCTATGAGTATTTCTTGATCCTTAGTTTCCTTTATGACTTTATTCATAACCACTTCTAAATCGTGATGAGTGAAATGCTCTAAGCCTATTTTTTCAGCATAAGCTTTAACAACTTGAACACAACTCCCCCAAATCTTTTCTGATACTTCTCTCAAATCTTTGTTAATTTCTTCTAATGCTTTAGAATAATATTCTTCAGATGTTTTCAGATAAACATCAATTCGTGTTTTAGGATCTAAAGCACTAAGTAAAATGTCTATAATTTTCTCCTCAGCTTTATTGCCAAATTTTTCTTTAAAAGCCTTGATTACTGCTTCCACAAATTATATCTGGAATTTGAAGAATTAATTTTATTTAAACTTTCAAACCTACCCATTTGTTCACCTCACCATATTATATTAAGACCATAGCTTCATGAAGTTGTGACTATAGATGTTCCTAATCAATCTTTAAGAAACCCGTAGTTAAATCGTTCTAAGAACCTGGTTGAATTTGTGATCGCTGAATCATCATTTCTTTATTTAGTGTTAAGGTTTGTAAAGTAGTTCAAATGATAAATAATAACTTAAATCTATTTTATCGAAATTTCAAAATTATGAGGCTTTGGTCAATTCATCCTAGATACCTCGATTATAGGGGGCTTCTAGGCTTGTGGAGAGAAGCTCTGTTAGCACAGAAGGTAATTTTAGGAGAAACGAGAGGATATAAAAATCATCCACAATTGATAAGATTTAAGAATACAAATGATCCTCTTCTCTATATAGGGACATATTTGTATTATGTCTATTTGGAAGGGAAAAGAAGAGGCTATAATTTCGATATGAACAAAATTAAAAGATATGATCTAACATTAAAACTACCTGTAACTCAAGGACAAGTAAGATATGAATTCAATCATCTTCTCAATAAGCTCAAAAATAGAGATCTGAAAAAGTATGAAGAAATTAAAAATGAAAAGGAAATAGAAGTTAATCCAATTTTCTACGTGATTAAAGGTGATGTAGAAGAGTGGGAGAAAGTAAAAAATTCTGATTGAAAACAAATCATATTTTATGCAACCCTTATTTGCTTATCTTTTCAGTATTTATCGTCATTTCGCAAATATCCATCGAATATTCTGAAATCCTCTTAAAACTTTCTATCATGACTCTAAACAATATTTTAATATCAGAATCTAGTCTTTTCTTCATCATCTTATCTAGCAATATTTCTATTTGGAATATGAATTTCTCGATTTCTAATGCAGTTTCTCTTGCAAGTTTTGCATTTGAGTTAATGAAGGAATTTGATGCTTTCCAGAAAAGCTTCTTTATTAGGTCTGCTACTTGATAAACATCTCGCATCAATTCTTTGTTCGGTTCTAACTTGCTTTCGAGATAATTTTTAGATATCGTGCAAACGTGGTCAGCAATTCTTTCTAATGTTTTGGCAAATAATCTATATTCTATCAACAGTGCCTTTTTTGAAACTCCTAAATCTATCATTGAATATGGATCTTCTAGTGCTAAATTGATTTGTCTTGTTATGAAATGATAAAATCTATCAACCTCATCATCTAAATTTGCTACTTCTTCAAGGATTTCCTTATTATTCTTAATTCCTTCGATAGCATTCTCGAGCATTAAATAAACAACGCTGAAAATTCTATTCAATGTCTTCATCAAGCCTGCTTCTTTTGTTTCTGCGAAAACTTGTATTGTCATATTATCAATCCCCTCTTCGATTACCTCAATGCCAATCAGCTTATTTCTAAGTATATTCTTAATTTGATTTTTCTTCGTTATGCTTCCTTTATCGAATATTATTTTAATTATTGTATAGCCAGAAAGATAGCTACCTATACATTCTCTAATTAGTGTGTTCTCGTTACCTAATTCAGAATAAGTAAAAGTAATAGACTTTTTACTCTTTTTATCGAGGATTTTAAGCGGATAAATTGCTAATGAATTATCTTCTCTTTCTATAACAGCGACTTTATCATGAGCTTTAAGATTAAATGCATTAATCCAACTTTTAGGTAAAGAAACTATAAAGGTATTTCCTCCTGTAACTTGCAAGCTCCTTATTTCTCTTACCATATACAATAATAGACAAAAGAATATATATTTTATTCAATTTTACCCAATATCCCTATATAGACTATATATTTTATCGATAAATGCTATAGGTCTTATTAGTACGTGAATATGAAAGCTGTAAGTCGCATACTATTGGTAGGAATAGTCGTGGTTATCGTAATAGCAGCTAGCGTAACTTACTGGTATGTAACTCAGCCTGGTCAAAATACAGGTCAAGCTACACGAATAAAGATATCTGGCGCAGGCTCTACTTTTGTAGCCTATTTCTTACAAAAAGTTGCATATGAATACGCCCAAAAGCATCCTGTAGATGTAGATTATGCTTCGATAGGAAGTGGAGCTGGAATTCAGCAATTCCTTGCTGGAACAGTTGATTTCGGTGCAAGCGATGCTCCTTTGTCTACACAGCAGTGGCAACAAGCTGGCGATGCTTTACATATTCCTGATGTAATAGGTGCTGTAGTAATAACTTATAATATACCTGATTTGCCTCCAAATACGCATTTGAAGTTTACAGGGCAACTTATAGCTGATATCTTTTTAGGAAAAATAAATAAATGGAACGATCCTGCATTGGTATCTTTGAACAGCGAATTAAAAAACATAGATAAGCCAATCACAATCGTTCATAGAGCTGATGGTAGCGGTACAACTTTCATTTTTACACAATATCTATCTCTTGTATCACAAGAATTTGCTCAAAAAGTAGGATATGGTGTCTCTGTTAACTGGCCTGCACCTAATAAGCTAGGAGGAAAAGGTAATGAAGGCGTGGCAGCTCAAGTTAAGAATACTCCTTATTCCATTGGTTATGTTGAGTTTACATATGCAGCTAAAAATAATCTATTATATGGTTATGTCCAGAATCCTTCAACTGGCGAATTCGTTGAACCAACGATACAAACTATAGCTAAGACTGCTGATTATGTAGCTTTAACTTTACCTTCTGGCGATAAAGATTGGTCTGATGTATCTATCGTAAAATCATTCATTGAATTAGCTAAAACTAATAAGAATTTAAGCGGAGCATATCCCATTGTAAGTTTTACCTATATATTTATACATAAGGAACTTTCAAAAGTACCCAATATGACAAAAGAAAAAGCAAAAGCATTAGTAGATTTCTTGAGATGGCTAGTAACAGATGCCCAGCAATATGCTGAACCTTTATACTACGTTCCTTTGCCACAATCAGTAATCAATCTAAATTTGCAGACACTTTCAATGGTTACTTTTAACGGTAGTAATTTATAATAACCATTAAAAATTATGAAAGGCGATACCATTTTTCTTTATATACTTGTTTTATTTTCTTTAATTTTCATTTCAATCGTCTTCTTATTAGGCTTTGAACTTTATCAAGGCTCTAGCAATATTCTTAGCGTATACGGAATTAACTTCATACTAGGAAGTGTTTGGGACCCTGTTAAGAATGTATACGGTATTGCTCCAATAATAGTTGATTCTTTCATTACCTGTTTTATTGCGCTTTTAATCGCTATACCTTTATCATTATTTGTATCTTATTTTATAAGCGAACTAATACCTATTCAGCTCAAACCTTTCTTTTCTTCATTAATTGAACTATTAGCTGCAATCCCTAGCGTAGTGTATGGATTATGGGGATTATTAGTATTAGCTCCTTTCTTAAGATCATATATATACTTACCGCTTCAAAACGCTTTTTCTTTCATACCAATATTCCAAGGTGCTATAACTGGCTATGGAATTCTAATAGCAGGTATTATCTTAGCTATAATGATTATTCCTACGATAACTGGAATTATAAAAGAGGCGATCGAACTATTACCTTCGCAAATTAAAGAAGCTGCAATTTCTCTAGGAGCCTTTCGTTATCAAGTAGCTAAAATAATATTTATTCATTTAAAACTAACTATAGTCGCAGCCATAATTTTAGGTTTTGCAAGAGCTTTCGGTGAAGCTATGGCTGTAGCAATGGTCATAGGAGGCAAGCATGGTTTTCCAACAAACATCTTCGATACAGGATATACTTTACCTTCTATAATTGTTAATGAATTCACAGAAGCAGTAAATCCGCTTCATTATGACGCACTTGTTGCTGCTGGTTTCATTTTATTCATCATTGCATTAATTAATATAATCATAGCTCGTTTGATAATTTACAGATCATTGCGTTTCTTTAAGGCAACTCAGATATGACCAAATTTTCTTTAAGGAAATTTTTTAATCTAGGATTTATAGCAATATGTATCGTTGCGTTTATATTAGCAATCATTCCATTAGTTTGGATTTTAATAGAAGTAATCATCAATGGCATATCTGCTTTTTCTATTCAATTATTAACAAATCTTCCAACGCCTCCAGGTATTCCTGGCGGAGGAATTGCGAACTATATACAAGGTACGATAATACTAGTAGCTATTGCTTCTTTAATAGCATTTCCTTTTGGCCTTTTACTAGGCATTTTTCTTTCTGAATATAAAGAGCATAAATTAGCTCCTATTGTTAGATTCTTTGTCGAGGTTTTTTCTGAATTCCCTGCAATCGTTATAGGTATTTTTATATATGTGATATTGGTTAGAGGAGAGTTGTTTGAATTGTTTGGTATTGAAAAAATCTGCTTAGGAACAATATGCTTAGGGCCTACCGGTTTCTCTGCTTTAGCAGGAGCAATATCTTTATCTTTATTAATGATACCTATTGTATCAAAGTCTATAGAAGAATCTCTTAATTTGGTACCTGTAAGCATTAAAGAAGCAGCCTTAGCTTTGGGAATGAGTAGATGGAGGACTGTTTTTTCAATATCTATAAGTTATGCAAGAACAGGAATTTTATTTGCTTATATTTTGTCTGTTTCAAGGATTGCAGGCGAAGCTGCACCCTTATTGCTGACTGTTTTAGGTAGCTTTTATTGGTTTTCAGGACTTTTCGATAGAATTGGTGCACTTCCATTAGCTATATTCACATACGGTATTTCTCCTTACGAAGATTTGAGGGCTCAAGCATGGGCAGCTTCGCTTATATTAATCCTTGCAATTTTATTTTTAAATATAGGATTGAAAATTTTAATAACGAAAAGATTCGCTTGGTGAAATGGATGCAATACTAAGCGTTAGGAACTTAAATGCTTGGTATGGAGAAAAACAAGTACTTTATGATATCAGCTTAGATATTCCAAGATATCATATAACAGCAATAATTGGTCCTTCAGGATGTGGCAAAACAACTTTCTTAAGATGCTTAAATCGTTTGCATGAATTAAATCCTGGCAATAAAGTTAAAGGTGAGGTCTATTTTAACGGTAAAAATTTCAAAGGAAATATTTACGATCCTAGAGTAGATCCGGCTGAAATAAGGAGATATATGGGCATGGTATTCCAGAAGCCAAATCCTTTTCCTATGCTATCTGTATATGATAACGTTGCAATAGGATTGAAAATAAATGGAATTAAAGACAAGAAAAAGATTGATGAGATCGTGATCAATACGCTTAAAAAAGCTTTTCTTTTAGACGAAGTGAAAGATTCCTTGCATAAATCAGGTGCTAGTTTATCTGGAGGCCAGCAACAAAGATTATGCATAGCAAGAGCTATAGCATATAATCCAGAAGTAGTACTGTTGGATGAGCCAACTTCTGCGCTTGATCCAATCGCTACTTCTAAAATAGAACAACTTCTCGTAGAACTTAAAAAGGAGTTCACGATTGTTATAGTGACACATAATATGCAACAAGCTGCTAGAATTGCAGACTATACTGCTTTTTTGTATCTAGGTAGATTGATCGAATTCGCACCTACAGAGGAGCTTTTTGAAACTCCTAAAAACGAATTAACTGAAAAATATATAACAGGTAAGTTCGGATGAGGTTAATAGACGAAGGACTTCAGAAGCTCAATTCAAAGATTACAAGAATGGCAATGCTTTCTAGAGAAACTGTTGAATTAGCTGTAAGAGCATATTTAAAGAATGAGAAACTAACTGAGAAGATCTTCCACAATTCTGAAACATTAAGAATACTTCAAGATGAAGTGAGCGAGCTCGCTGTTGACTTAATAGCGAGATATCAGCCTGTTGCTTCAGATTTGAGATATATAAAATCCTGCATGGAAATAGCATATGGCTTTTCAAGATTTGGAAGATACGCTTACGATATCATGCAAGTATTGGAAGTATTTGGAGACTTATCTAAATGTGATCATACTAAAATCATCAAAGCAAGCGAAATTGTGAATAGAATGATAGATTTAAGCATTGAAGCTTTCATAAATCGAGATCTTAATAAGGCTGAGCAAGTTGAAAAAATGGATGATGATGTTGATAATATTTATGAATCCCATTTAACTAGTTTGATAAAGGAGAAATCGAACAATTTAAATTGTGCCGTTTCAGCTACTCTTATATTGCGTTATCTAGAAAGAATTGCTGATCATGCATCGTATATAGCAGAAGCTGTGCTATATATAGTCAAAGGAGAAAGAAGACCAAGGAAATAAAAAAATTACTTATAATCTATATCCAATCCTTTTTACTTTGTGCAAGCTATATTTCTTAGGTTTTAGTCTTTCTACTATGTATTTGAATGCCTTTAGCGGTTTGCTTTTATACCCGCATGTATAGACGTCAACGCTTGCATAATTGTATTCCTTCCATGAATGGATTGAAATATGGCTTTCAGAAATTAAAGCAATAACAGATATTCCGCCCTTTGGTCCTTCGAAACTCCAGGAGTGAATGTCTATTAAATGCATTTTTGCAATTTTTGCTGCGTTTATTACTGTTTCTTTTAGGTATTCTTCATTGGATATTGCATTCAAATCACACTCGTATAGATTTCCGTATACATGCTTACCGATAACTTTTTCTTTCCTTCCAACTTGAAGAGGTTTTTGTCCCACCTACGCTTTTCCTTGTTTAACTCTTTTATGAGAAAAGTATTTAAACTTTTTTGTAAATATCTTGAGGAAAATGATTATGCAGGATGATGATTCTCCTTTTGCTATCAAACCAAAAAAAGATAAATTTACCTCTTATCAACTCAGGATTTTTTCTGTTGAACTTTTAAGATCTTTAAAGAGTTTTGCAACATATAGAGAGTTATCGAGCATCTTTGATATTGACCCTTCTTCACTTTCCAGATATTTATCAGGTTCAGTATTACCTAGCGAGGAAAAAGCTGAAAATATCATATCAAAAAGCTTAGACAAAAAAATTCTTTTTAAACTAATAAGCAAAATAAATCAAGAATCTTTTAACGTCATTAATCCTGAATTTTTTCATTTCTTCTCATTTTATTTAGTTCATTCTCTTTTACCATTGAATTTCAATAAGGTTGTTTGTTTTGCAAATAAAGATGCATTCTTCGGTTACTCTCTTGCATTGCTAACGAAAGCTAAATTAGTTCTAGCATATAATGAGCGCTATTTTTTTCCCGATAAGAGAGTCGAGTACACTTATACAATTAAGAGCTCATCTACAGGTGCAGAAATAAAGAAGAGCGTTGCTATACCTAAGAACTCAATAAAACATAATGATAGCGTTATAATTATTGGAAAAGAATTGGATGTACCTGAGGATTATCTAGCTTTAATGACGTTAGTTAAAAGAGCTAGATCAGATTCTAAAATTGTTGCATTAGCTTTCATTCAAATAGAAAATAAACGTTTACAAAAAGAACTGGAAACCAAACTAAATAAAACTTTTGGAATACCTATAATATCAATTCTTTGAGGTTTTTATCAATAGGTTTGAAAGCTATTCCTTTTTCAGTTATTATTCCTTCAATAAGCTCAGGATCGGTAATATCGAATGAAGGATTAAAGACATTTGCCTTTTTTGGTGCAACGTAGTAACGCTTAATCTTTATTATTTCTTCTTTACTTCTTTCTTCTATTTTGACATCTTCTAAACTAGCTTTAGGATCTATTGTGCTTGTGGGTGCTGCAACATAAAAAGGTATATTGAAATGCTTAGCTATCAAAGCTATTGAAAAAGTACCTATCTTGTTTATCACATGTCCTGACATTAAAATCCTGTCAGCTCCTACGAATACCTTATCAACTTCACCTTTTTTCATTAAATACCCAACAGCCAAATCTGGAATTATTTTATATGGTATATTTAATTTTTCCAATTCCCATGCTGTAAGTCTTGATCCTTGCATTACAGGTCTGGTTTCTGTAACATATACCATTATCTTCTTTGTCTTTGATGCATAAGCGATTATTCCAAGAGCTGTTCCTATTCCGACAGTTGCAAGTGCTCCAGTGTTGCAATGGGTTAGAATTCTGTCGCCATCCTTGATTAAGCTAGAACCTAATTCAGCTATCTTAGAATTAACTTCTATATCTTCTTTGCAAATTTTTAAAGCTTCATTTAGAATTTTATCCTTTAAATCTTCCACGTTGTCGTTAGATTCAATTATTTGCTTAATTCTCTTAATGGCATAATACATGTTATACGCTGTAGGTCTTGCATCTATGAGTTTTTTAGAATATTCATCGATTATTTTGTTCAATTCATCTTTGTTTTTGAAATTATACTTCCTTGCAACTAAAGCAAGACATAATGCTGAAGCTGCACCTATTGCAGGAGCACCTCTTATTTTAAGTTCTTTGATAGCTTTAATTATTTCGTCAGGCTCTTTGGTAGAAATGATCCTGAACTTTGTAGGTAAAGAACTTGCATCTATGAATTTGACTTCTCCGTTTTCATACTTTATATTTATGAGCATATACGTATTAATGAATGATAAATAAATTATCTTTAATGAAGTTAAAGCTCATTTTAGATGAACAAGGTAATGTTTTTGTAAATAAAAAGCATGCTCAAAAATTAATAGAACAAGGTTATGGTTTCGTCGAAGGAGATTATTTAAAGCTTGAAGATTATGAAGCACTTTATTTAATATTCAAAAATTTAGCCTCTTTGTTTCATGGCGAAAGAGAAATGAGCTTTGATGAAGCGATAGAATATTTCATCAAGAAAGATAAAAGAGTATGGGAAAGGTTCCTTGTTTATATGAAATTGAGAGAAAGAAACTATATTGTAAGGAAGGGTTATGGTGATCAATATGATTTCTTGCTATATGAAAAAGGTAGTTCATTTGATAAAGAAGCTCCGCAATATATAGTTTCAATTGTTCATGAAGGTAAAAGTTTAGAAATGAATAAGCTGAATGAAATGCTAGCTTTCGCAATGAGGATGCGTAAAAAAATCATATTCGCAGTGATAGATTCTAACAGTGATGTTTCTTTTTATGAAGCATCGAAAATCTCTCTATGAATAAACAAAAACTTATAGCATCGTTGAAAATAATAAGAATTCCAAATTCCATAATGATGGGAATAGCTGTAATCATAGGATTGCAGATTTCGAATCCTAAATGGTTTTTACTTACATTTCCTACTTTGTTTGGCGATTACCAGCTTATTTATATAACTGCAATTCCTTTCCTTGTAGGTTTTTTCTTATCAGCTTCTTCTATGGTATTCAATGATTATGTTGATTATGAAATCGATTTGATCAATTTTCCAAAAAAGCCTATTCCTGCAGGATTGATAAGAAGAGATTTCGCATTATATTATGCAATAATATTAGCAATCATAGGCTTATTCCTTGCTTTTTCTTTAGCGAACTTCAATTCTTTAATAATAGCTTTAAGCGGCATAATTATAGCTTATTTGTATAATTTATTCCTCAAGAAAAGAGGAATTGTAGGGAATATGGCTGTAGCTTATACAACTATATTGCCTTTCCTTTATGGTGCTAGTTTAATGAATTTTCAAAACTTCTTTCCTTTATTCATACTTTGCCTATTAGCTTTTTTATCAAACTTAAGCAGAGAAATAGTTAAAGGAATCGTTGATATAATTGGAGATAGAGCCTTGGGAATAAAAACAATAGCTAATACAAGAGGACAAAATTTTGCTAGTAAACTAGCTTTTTATTTGATTTCTGTAGCCGTTGTAATAAGCTTCACTCCTTTCTTTTTAGGCTATTTAAATATTTACTTCATACCAATACTTCTCTTAGCTGATATCATCTTCATTTATTATTCTTTAATCTTACTTAGAAATCCATCAAAAGAAAATGCCTATAGAACTAAAAACCGATATTTGATTGCAATGTCTTTAGCTTTATTATGTTTCTTTTTAGCTTCTATTTGATATGGGAGAGGAAAAACTAAGGCTTGTAAGAGGTATGCGAGATCTGATTTTTGATGATGCAGAGAAATTGATCTTCATAATAAATAAAGCTAGAGAAATTAGCTATAAATATGGTTATAAAGAAGCGATATTACCTACCATAGAATATTATTCGCTTTTTGCTGAGAAATCTGGTTATGAAATAACAAAAAGGATGTATGTTTTTGAAGACTTATCAGGTAGAAAATTAGCTTTGAGACCTGAGTTGACTCCTTCTGTAGCTAGACTATTCATAAATAACTTGCAATCATTACCTAAGCCTATTCGTATTTCTTATTTCGCAAACGTTTTCAGATATGATGAACCTCAAAAAGCGAGATATAGAGAATTTTGGCAAGGTGGATTTGAGCATTTAGGATCTTCAAGCTTAATTGCTGATATAGAAGTAATAAAACTCGCTTTTGATATATTCAATTCATTGAAACTTGGAGAGGTTAAAATAAAGCTAGGAAGCATGGATCTCATAAAGAAGATATTGAATAATGCAGGCGTAGAATATGGTTCAATTCCTTATTTCTTATACTTAATCGATAAGAAGAAATTTGAAGAATTAAAAAAGGAGCTTTCAAAACATGAAAAAGGAGAAATTTACTATGAACTTTTAGTTCAATTATCTAATTTGAAAGGAGATCCTTTAAGTATAATAAGTAAATCGAGAGAAACAATAAAAGATGAAAGACTTCTTTCTTCAATAAACGATCTCGAATTCATCATAACATCCTTAAGGCATCTTGGAATTCAGAACATTGAACTTGAGCTTTCATTTGCTCGAGGTATAGAATACTACACTGGAATAATTTATGAATTTCTACATAAAGATCTCGATGTCTCAATTGGAGGAGGAGGAAGATATGACCTTTTAATTGAATATTATGGAGGTCCAAAAACTCCTGCTACAGGTTGTGCATTAGGACTTGACAGGATAGCTTTGGTTTTTAAAGGAGATTTCAAGAAAAATTTGAACTCAGCTTCTATTTTCCTATTAGAACAAACCAATGATACTTTGAGCAAAGCTTTCGAAATATCTTCTTTTCTTAGGAATCAAAATTACATTGTTACAATAGAAACTTCAGAAAAGAATCTTAGTGAAGCTCTTTCAAAAGCTTCAAAGCAAAATTATGATTTGTTCATAATAATAGGGGGAAAAGAGTTCAAAGAAGGTAAGATTGTCGTTAGAGATTTGAAGAAAAGAATACAAAGAGAAGTAAGCATATCTAAGCTTCAAGATATCTTAGAGAAAGAATAAATGCAAATTAAAGAAATTCTTAACGTTGGAAGCGAAATTAAATAAATTAAGGGAATTAGCAATTAATAAAAAATTCCTTTTAAGAGTTTCTCTTAAAAAAATCAAATATAATTTAATTTTAGGTAAGACTGTTTCAGTTGAGGATAAAACTAGCGGTGCAAGCGTTAAATGGTTCCAAGCATTTGGAAATAAAACTTTGAATGAAGTCCTAAGATATTTCGAGATTGAAGAAATAATTTTAGAAAAAGGCGAAGAATATCGATTTAAAAACATAGATGAAGCTATTTTATTTTTGGAAAAGAAATGATAGTTAATGTATAAAGCTATAGGTCCTTATTCGTTAATCAAGAAAGTTTCCAATTTTTATTTCATTTCAGGAATATTGCCTTTAAATGAAGAAGGACTAATAGAAAAAGAAGCTAGAAATGCTTTTAAATTAGTAATGGAAAATCTGAAAGGAATTTTGTCGAAGGAAGGTTTAAGCTTTGAAAATTTAGTAAAAGTAACTGTCTACTTAACCGATCCATCTCATATCAAATTATTCAACGAGATTTATTCTTCTTATTTTCAAAAAGAATTTCCTGCAAGATCCTTAGTAGTTGTAAATGCTCTACCTATGAATTCTTTGATAGAAATAGAGGCTATAGCATATAAAAGCAGTTAAACTTAGCATGAAATAAGATAAAGCTATAAACTTATTGAATTTTCCTAACTATGGAAAGAATCTATTATATTGGAAAGAATGTCAAGCTTGGAAAGAATGTAAAAATATGGCATTTTGTGTATATAGGCGATAATACTGTAATTGGAGATAACGTAACGATTGGTTCTTTATCCCATATTGATTACAACGTTACAATAGGAAATAATGTGAAAATAGAAGGCATGGTTTACATACCTCCTCTAAGCAAAATAGGTAATAATGTTTTCATAGGCCCAAATGCAATATTGACAAACGATCCTTATCCTATGAGTAAGAAACTTGCTGGAGTGATAATAGAAGATGATGTCATAATAGGAGCAGGTGCAATAATTAAAGCAGGCGTGAAAATTGGAAGAGGGAGCGTAGTAGCGATGGGTTCTCTAGTTACAAAAGACGTGCCAGAAGGCGTTGTAGTGAGAGGTTTTCCTGCAAGGATAGTTTATAGCAGGGAGGAATATGAAAAGAAAAAGAATAAATGGGAAAGCGAATAGTTTAACTCAATAATTTTTAGCGCCCTGGCCGGGATTTGAACCCGGGCCTCAAGGGTGACAGCCTCACATTCTACCGGGCTAAACTACCAGGGCAATCTATTTTATGATAAGTTGAGAAGGAATATATAATTTTTTAAGCTATATTTTTAAGATAAGAAGTGGCTCTATCTCGCAAAGTAATAGTATTAGGCATTCTTGTATTATTAATGATATCGCTAACTGTATATGTTATGGGTTATGTTAAGAAACCTAATCCTGTAGGCAGTTATGAAGTTTGGAAAGCTGTTATGCATATTTCTCCTGAAAAAGCTAAGTCGGGTGAACAGATTGAAATCAAAGTAGCTCTTCAACTCGTATATCCTAATTCTTATTGTGTAAATCAATCAGCTATAACGAGCAACTATCTTGTTTATATTAGCGTTGTTGATTCAAATGGGAAACAGTATTTATCAAAATATTTTGAACCTAATGTTTCAGGCTTGAAAACTGTTTGTGTTATAATGAATGCAGGAGATGAGTTAACACTCGTTTCTACACAAATAATTTTAGTTAATGTTGATACGTATACAGTAAAAGCCAAGATAAATACTAAATATGGTAGTGTTGAACTTCAATCTAATATACAGATTGTTTAGCGCCCCAGACGGGAATTGAACCCGTGACCTCTGGCTTAGAAGGCCAGCGCTATGTCCAAGCTAAGCTACTGGGGCACACTAAAAAATTATCTATAAGCACTACTTTAAATTTTTATTCAAGATAAAATCCTAGCTTAAAAGGTAGAGATCTTTCAGCCTTATTAAGTGGATCATATTTAGCATTTTCTTCTTCGAATATTTCACAGGTTATTTCTTCTTTTTCTAACATCTTCTTGAGCTCTTTAGCGACGCTTTCATCTATACTTTTAGCTTTTTCTATTACGTTTCTAAGTGTCTCCTCTAGAGAAAAGTAATGTTCATACATTTCAATAACCATTTTCGGAATCTTTTTTTCTTCAAAATCCTTAATTTCTTTCTGTATTTCTTTAATCAGCTCTCTTCTATCTATTTTACTCACGATTTTTTCTTTTACTTTTATGAACAACTCATATTTTTTTCTCGAAGGAAGATAAATATATATCTTCGAAACTTTACCTTTAAGTTTTCTTACATTTGATATATCCTCATACATTTTTGTAATCAGAATTTCTCTTGCTTCAGCTACTTCATCAATTAAAGACGGATTATAAGAAGGCCATTTAGCCAATGCTATGAAGCTTTTTTCTCCCAATTTATTCCATAATTCTTCGCATATATGCGGAATGAATGGAGAAAGCAATATTAACCAATCTCTGAGAATACTCTTTAATAATTTTGAATTTATGGTTTCGCTTCTTTTCATATACCATTTAATATCATTAAAAACACCATAAAAGGCATGAACGAGAGCGCTTCTGAGCTTAAATTCATCCAAAAAATCTGTTGTAAGCTTTATTCTTCTTTGAAAACTACTTATGAGCCAACTATCCATTGAACTCTTCATTTCTTTTTCTTCATTCGATATTATTTTCAATGCAAGATTATAGAAGGATTGTAGATTGTTTATTGCATCTTCCATTCCTTTCGATGTCCATTCAGCATCTTCCATTCCCTCTGCTAGACTTGCTAGGTAAAATCTTACAGGATCCGCTCCATATTTTTCTATTGCTTCTTTTATCGTTATTACTATACCTTTTGATTTAGACAACTTCTTCCCTTCAATATTTATCATTCCATTTACTGCAATAATTTTAGGCCATAGATTTTCAGGAAGCAATGCAACGTGATGAAATATATAAAATGTAAGATGATTAGGAATCAGTTCTTTAGCAGAAGTTCGCAAATCTACAGGATACCAATATAGAAATTCTTCTCTTATTTTCTTAAGCAAATCAGGACTCATTTCGCATTGCTTCGCAACTTCCTCAACATTTCCTTCACCTAATATTACATAATCGAAGAATTCTTTTTTGAGATTCTCTGCTTTTATGGCATTTGCATTTACGAATTTTGCAATTATATAATAGGGCATATATATTGTAGAGTCGCTTAGAGTTTCAATAATCCACTCCTTATCCCATGGAAGAGGAGTACCAAGACCTGATTTCCTAGCACATGCTTTATCATCAAGCCAATCAATAGTATTGATGAACCAATTTCTGGCTTCCTCAGGATATATCCTCATTCTGCTCAATGCAAGTTTAGCTTTTTCTTTCCATTCAGGATCTGAATATTTCAAGAACCATTGATCTTTGAGGATTATTACTATGCATCTCGTACCACATCTACATACAACAGGGCTGAGCAAATCATAGATTTTTAAAGCAAATCCTAAGCTTAGCATTTTTTCATAAACTTTATTTTTCGCTTCACTTACTTTCATTCCTTCAAATTCTTGAGTTAGTTTATTCATAACTCCCTTGTTGAATTCGTTCAAATATATTTCCCTCGTTGCCTCTTCTAATCTCGCATCTGTTTGATCTTTTATTTTCATTTTTTCAATCAAGCTCACAGCAGGATGTTCACCATATCCTTTCGTATCTATGATATGAATAGGAGCGATTTTATCTATAGCCTCTTTGCTAATGCCATATTTTTGCAGTATTTCAGGTTTATTTTTCAAATCTCTTAATGCTGCATAATCATATGGTGCATGAGATGGTACGCTATATACAATCCCAGTTCCTATATTTGGATCGATGAAGAATGAAGGTAAGATTATGATTTCCTTATTAACTAATGGTGCTATTGCATGTTTACCAATGATCTTTTCTCCTTTAAACTCCTCTATAACTTCTACTTTAAAATCTTGACCTTTCAGCTTTTCTACTGTTTCTTTGCTTACAATCCATTTTTCCCCATTGACATTGATTTTTACCAAATCTGAATCTGGCTTTACCCAAATATTAGTTACGCCGAAAATCGTTTCTGGTCTTAAAGTTGCAGCAACCAAATATGAATCTTCAAACTTGAATTTTATCAAAACAATTTCTTCAGGACTTACCCCTTCACCTTGCAATCTGTCATGATCTCCTGTAGGAGATTGATCTCTAGGACACCAAACAACGGGATGTGTTCCCTTTATAACATAGCCTTTTTCTCTAAGTTTAATGTATTGCCAACTTACATATGCGCTAAAGCCTTTGTTGTGTGAAGTAGTATTAAATTCTCTTCTCCAATCTATCGAGTAACCTAATCTTTTTATTGCTATTCTTGATTCATTCGTGAAATAATTAGCGATGTAAAGAGGGTCTGTGAACTTAACCAATTCTTCATCAGGAACTTTTTCTGTTCTTTTTAGTAAGTTTATCATTATCTCGTCTTTAGCAGCGATTCTTTTCGCCATTCCAGCGATTGGTTCTCCTGTCCAATGCCATGCCCATGGGAATAAAACGTTGTAACCTTGTGCTCTCTTAAATCTAGCATATATATCGTTTCTTAAAGAGGTGAAAGCATGACCTACATGAAGATGGCCATTAACGTAAGGAAAACAAAATGTTATGAAAAGTTTAGGTTTCTCTTTATCTACTTCAGCCTCATATATTCTAGCTTCATACCATTCATTCTGCCATTTTTCTTCTATTTCTTTAAAAAGATTCATTGATTCGTTATAATATTTTCGATTTCCTTAAAAGCCTTCTCTAACCCTTCCTTAAAGCTACCGCCTGCTTGTGCATAATCTTCCCTTCCTCCTCCACCTCCTTTTATCATCTCAGCTACTTTTTTTATCAATATATCTGCTCTATAACCACTTTCAACAGCTCTTTTACCTAACATGATTATAGCAACTACTTTGTCGTTTATAGATCCTAATAAGACAAGAGCTTTAGGATCTCTTTTAATGATTTCCTCTCCTAATGCTATCAAAATATCAGAGCTCAAATCTTTAGCCTTGAATTTGTAAAAGTTAACCTTAGATGTTCTAAGCGTATCAGCTGATTTTATTGCCTGTTCAGCTAATATGCTGAGTAAATTCTCTTTTTCTTTCCTTTCCTTCCTTAAATCTTTTTGTAATCTTAGTATGCTTTCAATTATCTTTTCTCTAGGAGTTTGAGTTATTTCTGAAATTGAATCAAGAGTTTTCTCAAGCTCTCTGAATCTTTCTAAAGAGACTTTTCCTGCTGTAAATATAAATCTCTCTACACCATCTTGAATCCTTTCTGATTTGATTATTTTAATCATTCCTACTTCACTCGTGTTACTTAAATGTGTTCCACCGCAAGCCTGATGGTCGATGTTATCTATGCTAACAACTCTTATTGTTCTTCCTCCCATTACTCCTCCTTGATATAACTTGAAGCCATAACGTTCTTCTGCTTCTTTTCTGTCCATAAATCTTGCTCTCACAGGCAATCCTGAAAGAACAATTTCATTTGCCAAGTTTTCAATTCTTTCCAATTCTTCTTTTTCAATTTTTTTATAATGTGTTACGTCCAATCTTGCTTTATCTTCTTCTTTTCTAGCTCCAGCTTGCCATATATGATCGCCTAACACCTTTCTAATTGAATACAATAAGATATGAGTGGCTGTATGATGGCGCATTATATTCAATCTTCTTTCTTTATCAACAATTCCTTTAACTTCAAAACCTGTGATGTCTTGATCTAGACCTTCAACTTCATGTAATATAACATTTCCTTTTTTATAGACAGACTTAACCTTTAATGTTTTATCTTTAAAAATTATCGTTCCAGTATCGTAAATTTGTCCTCCTCCTTCTGGATAGAATGCGGTCTTATCTAAAACGATCCATTTGGGCATTACCGTTTTAACAACTTTAGCATTGAATTCGAAAAGATATGGATCATCATAGTATAAAGGATAAGTAGTTTCGATACCTTCAACATCAGGAAGTTCTTCTTTAACTTCTTGTTTCAACGGTTTTTCATGCTTTTCTACAATCTTAGAAAAGAAATCAAGAGGGAATTCAACTTCGAAGTTTTCTTTTTTCGCTTCTTTTATGACAAAATCAGGATGTATACCATGTGAATCATATAGTTCAATTAATTCTTCTTTGCTTATTCTTCTTTCATTTTTTGCTTTTTTATTTTTTATCAAATTTGATATCTCAATTGAGGCTCTATTTATTAATTTATAATATTTATCTTCTTCTATAGCGATAATTTCTCTTATCCTCTCCTTTGAATTATATACATTTTTGAAATTACTCCATAATTTTATTTGATCATTTATAATATCTATTAAAGGTATATCAATTTCTAAGCTTAATAAATTCTTTAAGGTTTTTCTTATCAATAATCTACCTAAGTATCCTTCTCCGCTGTTTGAAGGAACTAAGCCATCTGCTAGCATGAAGATAATGCATTTTGTATGATCCAATATTGCATACAGAGCTTCTAGTTTAGATATTAACTCGCTAATGTCTTCTTTAATTCCAAGATTTTCTCTTATTCTTTTTATTACCTCCTGTCTCTTAATTAAACCTTCGCTATAAAGTATTGATTGCCTTGCATGCTCAAATATCAATTCATCATCTTTGCTCAATCCAATCTTATCTAGTAGCTTTTCAAGAATATTGCCATATAGTGCATGGAAAACTGTTGGTTTACCTGTAAGATACCATGTATATCTTTCCATTCCATAACCTGTATCTACTATAAAAAGAGGAATATCTACATAGTTTCCATCAGCTATCTTGTATTTCATGAATACCAAAGTAGCGATTTCAAGACCTTTTGAAGCAACTTCTAAGCAAGGTCCTGCATTTCCTCCGCCTTCCCAAAATTCTTCAATATAAGTAACGCTATAAGGATCTATTTTATAGACTGAGCTATTCAATTCGTGGCAATATTTTGTTGTTTCATCCTTCCAATAAACATAATTTTCTTTGCTATTGAATGCATGATGTGCAGCCATCTCGAATATAGTTAAATGTCTTCCTGAAGTCAAACCAACTAGATCTAAATCCTTAAGTCTAATGCAAGGTTGAGAAATTACTAAAGGATTTGCTGGCGGGTCAACTTCACCACTAGTTACGAATGGTTGGAATACTGCAATACTCGCTATTGTGAGGTAAATATCATCACGCCATCTTGCAACAACAGGTCTAGGTTCTATGTATGTATGATTTTTTGATTTGAAAAATTCAATGAAAGAATTCCTTACATCATCAATAGTAACTTGAAGATTATGCTTACCTATAAATTCATAGTCGCTGCAAGGAGCATCTTGACAAGTATTTAAATCCTTATTGAGAGTCCAAAAATATCTTTTGCATTTTATACACTGCTTTCTTACAAAACCGTTTTCTTTAAAAAAATCTAACTGATATTCTTTTTCTCTTTCAATCGTCAAGCTTTTTCAACCGAATAGAGCTGATAGACCTGCTGATATTGTTTCTTCTGAAACTTCCTCTTTCTTCTCTTCCTCTTTCTTTTCTTCTTTCTTAGCTTCAGCTTCTACTTTAGCAGGAGCAGCTGGCGCTGCAGCGGAAACAGCAACAGGTGCAGCTTGCTTTAACACTTCATCAATATTTATTTCCTTGAAAGCAGCTACAAACATTCTAACTCTATTTATATCGTAATTTATTCCTGTTGCTTGGAATATTTTCTCCATGTTTTCTTCTGTTATATCTTTCTTTGCATAATGCAATAACAATCCTGCGTAAACGTATTCCATACTTCTCTTTTATCTATTAGGTAATATTAATCTTTAAACTTTGTCCTTTATCTTCTCATATAGTACTTTTGCTAGACTTTCAGCTTTAACTAAATTTCTTTCAAGAATTTCTTTTTCTGGCAATACTAGGCTTTCTGCAACCTTTAGATAATCTAAATAAGCTTTACTTATAAGTATTGGCATTACTTCGCGTATTGGCAAGCTTGCTTGAATTGCAAGATTTAACGAGTCTTGATGAGCTTTCTTTATATCCTCTCTTATTTTATTCAAATCGATAGTTATTTCTTTTAATAAGCTCTTTCCATCGAAAGCAAATTTGAGATTTAACGTTGTCTCTATTGGCTTTATGCCTAGTAAATTCAATAATTCAACAACATCTTTACTTATCACTTCACCTTTCTTTGCAACTACAGTATCTTTAGCTATCCATACAGATCCTTCAACAATCTTTGTAGGAACTTTTAACTTGCTGAATTTGCTCAATACAGGACCAGGAGTAAGTCCCGTATTGCCTTCATTAACGATAATATCTTTAGGTGCAATCATACCAGGTTGCGCTTCTGTGAGAATTTTATTCTTTTGCAAAAATAGATAAAGTTCGTACGGATTTTTATTCGTAAATATAAAAATGTTTTGACCTGTAAATTCAATCTTAGTATTATGAACTCTTTCAATTGCTTTCTCTACTAGTCTATTTCTTGCAACTTTGAGGACAGCAATACCTCTAAGCATTCTACGCATTGCTTGTAATTCTGAACTTCCTATCTTTACTAGATCTGCTACTATGAAGAATTTATTTTCTCTAAGTAGATTTTCTAATTCAGAAAGTATTCTAGCTTTTACTTGGCGAGTTATTTTCTTTACTGCACGATATCTTAACGACATTATTTAATCCTTACAGGTTCACTCATTGTCTTTTTGATATATATACTTGTAATCCTTCCTTTACCTGCTATTCGTTTGTTTATTTCTTCAATGATCGTAAATGCGTTTTCTTTCAAAGATTTAAGATCCATCCCTTCTTTACCGAAAGCACAAGAAATAACTGGTTGTCCTTTTATTCTAAGTCTTATACTTTGCTTTAGATCATTAATGATTTTATCGACAGCTACATTTGGAGCTATGACTTGTGGTAGCTTTCCTCTACTACCTAAGTATGCTCCTAAAAGCTTACCTACAAGCGGCATGAGATCAGGTTGAGCTAGAAAATACTTATAATTTCTAGCAATTTTCTTTAGTTCTCTTTTATTACCTTGGAGTTTTTCCAAATCTGTCCTTCTTAATATCAAATCTGCACCTGCTTTTTGAGCTTCGCTTGCTATTTCTCTTTCAGCTATGACACAAACTTTGTTATTTAATCCTTGAATAGGATGAGGCAATTTAAGTATGCCGCTTAATTTTTCGGCATCTCTTTTAACATCTATCCCTTCAAGATTTATTATTATCTCATATGTTTGCTTGAATCTTCTTGTAGGACTTGCTTCAAGTCTTTTTAAAGCTTCTTCGAAACTTTTCTCTATTGTTTGAAGCTCCGACATTTCACTCTTTAAATAAGTGATCATAAACACCTTTATCTATTTCTTTTTGTACTTCCCTAGGATCTTTACCTTCAACTGTTATTCCAAAGCTTACACACGTACCTAAAATTTCCTTAGCTGCACTTTTTAAATTCTTAGCTAACAAATCTTTCATTTTAATCCTAGCAATTTTCACAACTTGTTCCATCGTTAAATTTCCTACTTTTTGCTTGGCTGGGGATCCTGATCCTTTCTCTATTTTCAATTCATGAAATAATAACGCAGCTGTGGAAGGAACTCCTATCTCAATCTCATATTCTTTTGTTGCTGGATCAACTTTCACTGTTACAGGTACCCTCATGCCTGCGAAATCTTTCGTCATTTCATTAATTTTCTTCACTATCTCCATAACGTTAACTCCTAAGGGATTTAAAGCAGGGCCTATTGGAGGGCCTCCTGTAGCCTTTCCTCCTTCTATTTCAAAATTGAAAGTCTTATAAGATGGCATAATTCCTTTAATTTATTTTTTTATTATTTTAATGTAATCAACGGGTAGTTGAATTGGTATAGGAGTAATTGTATCTTTTAAGACGACAGTCACTTCTCTTTTATTTTGCTCAACTCTCACAACTTCAGCTATATTACCTTTGAAAGGTCCCCAAACAATTTCAACTTCTGCACCTTCTTTAATTTCTCCAATTATCTCTTTGGGGACGAGCAAATGTTCAATTTCCTTAAGATCTATTGCCCCTCTTACATGACCTCTTACATGCTTCAAACCATAAAATAAAGAAATCACATCTGTCTTGCTCTTAGCTTCTACCATTATGAACGATTTTAGCTCATCAAGAGTTAAAATTGATAATATTCCAGACTTTTCTCCTAACTTTCTAGCTTTCTCAGCTGCAATCATGCCAACTAAATTTTCGTATCCTGAAGTAACTTTTACTGCGAATATTCTTGATTTAGTTTCGCTACCACTTGCCTTTTCTGCTGCCATAATAATAAATCACCAATGTAATTCCTATTACGATTGTAATAACTAATAAAGCTATTTGAGGAATACCAGGAATACCATGAAGTGATTGTAAACCGATTGCGACGATGTTTATTAAAAACGCATATATTCCTACTACGAAAATACCTAGTAAGGTAATCTTCATCATTAGCCTAAATTCGTCTCTAGTAGGTTTGCTAGCCAAGTTGAAAATATTTCTAACAGCCCTAATAGCTTCTCTAATTCTTTCAGACATTACCAATTATTCTAAAACAAAGCGATTAATATAGCTTTACTTGTATGCAATCTATTTTCAGCTTGTTCAAAAGCTAAAGATCTTTTGCTATAAACCACTTCTGCTGTTACCTCTTCTCCTAAATGCCAAGGTCCACAATGCATGAAATAAGCATTACTTGCTTTCTCCATCATTTTTTCGTTTACTTGATATTTCTTGAACACTTTTAGCCTTTCCTCTTTTTCGCTTTCCATTCCCATCGATACGAAAACATCGGTATAGATGATATCTAAATCTTCAACAGCATTTGAATCTTCTGTGATTTCTATCTTTCCATTTGTTTTCCTCGCAACGTTCATGGCTTTTTCAATCACTTCTTTTTTAGGCTGATATTTGCTAGGTCCTATTAATCTTATATGAAGCCCTAGAAGGGCTGAAGCTAAAGTTAAACTTGTGGCGACGTTATTTGCTGTATCACCAACAAATCCAATTTTAATACCTTCTAACTTTCTGAATTTTTCATAAATTGTATATAGATCAGCTATGATCTGGCAAGGATGTTCTTCATCGCTCAAAGCATTTATAACTGGCCCATCGAATTCCTTTGCATAAGAATAAAGAATATCATGCCCGTAAACTCTCAAAATTAAACCGTCAAAGTATTTGTTTAAAACTCTTGCTGTATCTTCAACAGTTTCGCCTCGTGCTATTTGAAGTTCATTCCAGCTGAAATAATATGGAATACTTCCAAGTTCGTGAATTGCTACAGAGAAAGAGGATCTTGTCCTTGTAGAATGCTTTTGAAACATCAAAGCTATCTTTTTACCATTTAAATAATTGAAGTTTTTAACTCCTATTTTGCTCAGTTTTTTAATATGATCAGTGAGTTCTAATAAAGCAAGTAATTCTTCTTTGCTTAAATCTGTTATTGAAATTAAATCCCTTCCTTTCAAATTCTTAATCGCTTCCATACCCTAATATTTTATTTATAATCCATTCTCTTTTAGCTATCATAAGATCATCATAATTCATTCCATGACTAATGAAGACGATTGGTTTCTTCGTTTCATAAGTTATTGATAATGCTACACCTCCTTTTTCATCAGCATCTACTTTAGTCAATATGAAACCATCATATCCTACTTCCTTTGCAAAGATTTCAGCTTGTTTATAAGAATCATTTCCAGTTAGACTATCTACAACTAAAAATACTGCATCAGGTTGAATTACGCGTACTAATTTTTTCATCTCTTCCAGTAAATCTTTATCTGTCTGCATTCGACCTGCAGTATCGATCAAAACAACATCGATGCCTTTCTTATAAGCAAGTTGAACAGCATCAAATGCTACTGCAGTTGGAGAAGCACCATATTTATGTTTCACGACTTCAACACCTAAATTTTTCGCATGTAATTCTAATTGTTCAATCGCACCTGCCCTAAAAGTATCTGAACAAGCTATGATGCAATTTAGATTTTTCTTTTTTAAGAAATAACAAAGCTTTGCTATCGCTGTCGTCTTACCAACTCCATTGACTCCTAAAAAAACTATGACGAAAGGCTTAGATTTTTTGCTCTTAATTTTTTCTATCAGGTCATAATTTCCTGTATTTTCAAGTAATTCTTCTAGTTTATTCTTGAATGTTTCTTCAATTACTTTTTCAATTTTTTCAGTCCTCTTTATCCTCTTACCTATTAGTTCCTTTTTGAAATCTTCTGATAGTTTCCTCGCAACTTCTATGGTTACGTTATTCTCTATTAACTTTAGTTCAAAATCCCAAAGATGTTTTTCTAATTCTTCTTCGGTTATTTCCTTAGTTATTATCGCTTCTTTTAAACTTGAGAACGCTTTTTTTACACCTTCAAACATTATTTCTTTTCGCTTAATTGGTTAATTTCATTCTCTAACCTTGCTAATATTAAAGAGAGTTCTTCAATAACTTTGCTAGTGTTATTCAGTGCTTCTGTTATCTTCGCTTTTTTCCTATTCAAAAAATCTAAAGCTTGTTGAATAGTATATTCTACATATATTTTTGCTCCAATATTAACTAGAACTTTATCGTTTTTATCATAAAGTGCTTTTATGTATGAACCGCTTCCTATAGCAGCATATAATTCGACTTTATCTTGGCTTGCATCTCTTATTGCTTCAAAGCTACTTATTGCATTCTCAACATCGTTTAATAATACGCGTGCAGCTTCGAAATTAGCTCTATAATTATTTAAAAGTTCTCGATAATACTCATATTCTAATATTTTTCTATTCAACTCAAGTTCTTTACTGCTCATCGTTTTATTTCTTAATTTGCTCTATATTTAGTTTTTGGCGAGATAGAAAATTTGCTCGATTTTAGCTATTTCAGCACCCGTAGTTAATGCTCCTACTACGACTCCTTTATCATTAGCTACGATGCCTAGCTTTATAGCGAAGCTTCCTCTATTTACAGTTCCCACATCACCTTCAACACCAAAAATTTCTCTGAATATGTTTAATGCGGTTTCATCAAAGAATGGTGAAGCTAAAAATCCTTTATCGTTTACTGCAAGGAATGATGCAAGCTTTCTATTTTCTTTGGGTAAAGTTGCTATTTGCTTTACTTTTAATACATCTTTTATTAACTCTATTTCTTCTTCTTTAAAATCTGCATGCAAAACTGCTCCATTTGAATTAGCACTTATCAAATTACCTAAAGCATTGAACTTTGTCTTCAATATTTCGACATCTTCGAAATATGATTTTATTTCATCAAGTTCCTCTTTAGTCGCACTCCATGGTAGCAATGCCCCTCTTGAATTAGCAACCATAAATATTCCTATGAGACTACTTTCTGAAATCGTTATTTCCTTAACTTCGCTTTCCAAAGTTTCTTCGAAGATTTTTTTATTTTTATTCTCAATACCTTTAGATACAAAACATACTTTGTTTGTAGCCAGGGAAAATGCCCCTATAAGCTCTGAGTTGAAAATTAAATTCCTCGAACTTCCAGCCATTACTTACTTAAAAAAACAATTGCTCGATCTTTGCTCGTTAAAAAAATTCTCAACTTGATCTTATTAGGAGGTTTCTTTATTCCTCTTTCCCATATTTTCTCATTCAATTCATTATCTATCCATATTTCTTCTTTTTTTGTATATTTTTTTACCAATTCTCTAACCAAATTTATTGCTTTTTTGCTTCTTTTTTGCAATGGAGCTTTCTTAGCATCTCTTAAATTTAAGATCAAAACTCTTTCTTCTTTTATCTCTTCATCTTCAAACAATACTTCTTCCTTAGCTTTTTTTAGAGTCTCATCTTCTTCCTTCTCTTCCTTAACCTCTGTTACTTGAACTTCTTGTTCGCTCATATTATGGCTTTATCCTTGATGTTCTCCAAGTCCTTCTCCTATTGTGTCTTCTTATTCTCTTTCCTCCAGCTTTTGTTTTAGCCGTAACCCAAATGGGTGCTGGCTTTGATAATTTGGCTTCTCTTATAAGTTTTTTCTTTCTGCTTAATGTCTTATTCCTAGCCATATTATTCTTTCTTCAATATCCTTATTTTTGTTTCTTGTGTTGTAGTAATCGATTTTAATATTTTCTTTATATCCTCTTCAGTTAAAACTCCTTTAATTCTACCTGCACTAGCAAGTTGTATTAAATATAATTCTAACTGCTCGGCAAGTTCAGGCTTTACTAATCTAATGTTTTCCAATCTACTCCTTGCTTCAGGTGTAAGAATTCTTCTAAGCAATGCAGCTTTCTTTTCTTCAAATTCTTTTCTTTCTCTTTCTCTTTCATATGCTTCTGCTAACCTTCTTTGATATTCCTCTAATTTTCTCCTTCTTAATTCTTCTAATTCTCTATCCTCCTCCAACTTTACCACCCCTTGGTAAATATTTCTCCAGCTCAGGCTTTTCTTTAATTAACTCTTTGAAAATCTTCGAGGATAATCGACTTACTAAAGATTGTCCTTTTTCTGTAAGTACCCTGCCTTTTTCTGTCTTCTTAACTAAACCTGCAGCTTCAAGCTGTTGTAAAATTTTCCTTATAATAGCACCGCTAGCTTTATGATGATGTTCCATTCTTTTGTGGAATTTTTTCCTGCCTCCGTATAAAGTCCTTAGGCTCTCAACGCTTAAAGGTTGCTTAATGTAAAGTTTTCTCAGTATAGCCGCTGCTCTTATATACCACCAATCATCTTGAATAGGTAGTCTTTCTCTTGAAGGTGAGGTTTTAACGAATAAAGCCCAAGGAGGAGGAGAAACTTCTTTAAAATTTTCCTTTATATATTCAGCTAACTCATTTATCAATGAATCTGCAGGTACTAATCTAGGATCGACCATTTGAATTGCTACGAATTCTATCTTCTTGCGTTAATTTAAATCTTATCTCTAGTTATTTCTTTTCTAATTACTCTTTTACAATCTAAGCAAGTAGTTATTATTTTTAAATTTCTTCCTTTCCCTACTATCCTAATTTTTGCTCCTAAGCCAGGCAATAAAAGGTTGTAACATTTTTTACAATAAAGACTTTTAAACCATAAAGGAAATCTTAAATTATATTTCCTTTTTATTGCATTTGCAATCTTGACACAATTTTTTGAGAATTCTTTATCTGATTTATATTCGGCTATAGCCATATTGAGTAACCTTTTGATTCTTTGTTTTGCGAGATCCTTTTCTATAAATCTTTTCTTCCTTACTATGTCAATTCACTAATTTTTTAATTTAGTTTATTACATAATTAATTTAGTTCATGGCCCGGATTGAGTAGCCTGGTAGCTCGTAGGCCTGTGGAGCCTATTGCATGGGTTCAAATCCCATTCCGGGCCTTGGGCCGGTAGTTCAGTGGTAGAATGTCCGTTTCGCATACGGAAGGTCGAGGGTTCAAATCCCTCCCGGTCCATAAAAATATAAGTCGCTTATCGAATTACACTCTATATCGTGTCTGAAGAAATAAGTAATAAGGATATAATTCGATTGCGCAGGCTAGTTAGGATTCTGAAAAGTAAAGAAGGTAGAGGTACTGAGCTCATTTCTTTATATATTCCTGCTGGAAGACAAATTTCAGAAGTAGCGAATCTTTTAAGAGAAGAGTATTCTCAAGCTGGTAACATTAAGGATCGAACAACTAGGCATCATGTACAGGAAGCTTTGACGAGTATAATGCAAAGATTAAAGCTTTTCAACAAAGCACCTGAAAAAGGCTTGATAATTTTTGCAGGCTATGTTGCAGGTGAAGTAGCTGGAGATGAAAAGATGGAAATCTATTTACTAGAACCTCCAAAGCCTATATCTACTTATTTGTATCGGTGTGATTCGCGATTTCATGTAGAAATATTAGAAGAAATGCTAAAAATAGGAAACTCTTACGGTCTGGTGAGCGTAGCAAGAGAAGAGGCTTCTTTTGCAATTCTTGAAGGATCTCATTTAGATATTATAGAAACAATAACTTCAGGTGTTCCTGGAAAACATAGAGCAGGTGGACAATCTGCACGTAGATTTGAAAGAATAATAGAAATTATGGTTCATGAATTTTTCAAAAGAATTGGAGAAAGAATGGTGAAATATTACATGGCAGAAAGAAATGTAGACGGAATTGTAGTAGGGGGTCCTGGTCCTACAAAATATGAGTTTTTAGATAAAGATTACATACCTCAAGATTTAAAGAAAAAAATTATTGGAGTATTGGATATTGGCTATGGAGGAGAAGAAGGAATTTATGAATTATTAGAGAGAAGTAAAGAATTGTTACAGAAAGTCGAATTTGTAAAACAAAAAGAAGAATTCAATAATTTCCTAAACTTATTGAAGGAGAATCCTAAAGCTTTAGCTATTGGAATAAAAGAAGTCCTTTCTTCATTAGAGAAAGGAAATATAGAGAAGTTACTTATGTTAGAAGATATAGTTGTTGTGAGCATAAACTATACCTGTTCAAATTGTGGAAATACAGAAAGTCTTGAAGTCGCTACAGAAGATATTTTTTCTTTCAAAAGAAATTTGAAATGTAGTAAATGTAATTCAACAAACATAAAAATAAACAGCGAAACAGATGAGACTGATAGTATCATAGAAAAAGTCTTCGAAAATGGAGGTGAAGTAATATACATTAGTAAATCTTTAAATGAAAGCTATTCGCTAGCTAAGACATTTGGAGGTGTCGTAGGAATTTTGAGGATGACATGAGCTCAAAATCTTTTGTTTTAAAATTAGGCGGCCATTTGCTCTTCATCAAACCTAATTCATTTATCGAATATTGCAAAGTTCTCGATGAGGCATTAAATGAAACTAAAAGACTTCATGTCGTAGTAGGAGGTGGAGAAAAAGCTAGAGATTATATTGAAATAGCTAGAAACTTAGGTCTAAATGAAGCATTATTAGATGAAGTAGGCATAATGGTAAGTCATATCAATGCTTTTCTAATTTATAGCTATTTATCAAAAGAACACGAAGTAATTTTAGCTAAAAATTGGCATGAGATACTATCTGCATTAAATTCTTCAAAATCTATAATAACTGGAGGCTTAATTCCCTCGATTTCAACTACAACTGTAGCATGTTTGTTAGCTGAAATTTCCAATTCTATGCTACTTTATGCAACTGATGTAGAAGGTATATACGATAAAGATCCGAAAAAAGAGCCAAATGCTAAACTTTACAAAGAAATTGAAATAGATGAACTAATTAATGTAATGTCTTCATCCCAAGATTTTAGAGCAGGTAAGTATAAGCTTTTTGACATGCATGCTTTAAACATAATGAAAAGATCCAGAATACCTGTAAGGGTTTTCAACGGCATTAAAGCAGAAAATATTATAAAAGCCATAAAAAATGAAAATATTGGAACAATAGTATATTATAAATAGTGCAGGGGTGCCCGAGCTAGGTCCAAGGGGCGGGACTCAAGATCCCGTGGCTAAAGGCCATCGTGGGTTCAAATCCCACCCCCTGCATGAAGACCTTTATTGGGAACTAATCAAAAGACCTAATAATACTTGGCTATCAACGATGTTTCCAAGTTTTTTCTTTATTCTCATCTGAGTCGCTCTTGCGCTATCATATCTGACATTAGCAATCAGCGCTAATTCTTTAAGCGTTAAAAATTTTAGTCTATTTTGACCTAATAACTTTAAAATAATTAATTTTTTTATATTGAATCTTTCATAAATTTTAATTCTTTTTTCAAATTCCTTATACCTTCTAAATAAATTATTTTTTGAAATATTAAATATTTTAGATATTTTTCTTATGCTTAATTTTATATTTTTCTTTTTGGAATAATATAATAAGGCAATTGCTTCAAATATTTCTTCTGAACCATTTCCATTAAGAAATATTCTCGCTAAATTTTTGTATTCTTTAGCTATCTTAATAAGCGAGTTATCTATTGAATTCAATCCTTTACTCCTAATTTCCCTATAGATTTTCTTCCTAACTTCTTGTATATTTTCTTCATTTTCAAGAAAGATCTTCGCTTTGACTAGTATTTCGTCAGATATCTTTCTTTTATATTTCTTCGAAATCTTCAATCTCTCTAAAACTCTGCTATAACTTGGGTAAGTATAGTTATTCGTACGTTTTGCTTTGTTCGTATCTATTTTAGGTATTACTTCTATTATTGCTATGTTGCTCACTAATCCACAGTTAGCACATACATAATACTCAGATTGATTGGCTTTTATCAAAGATCCGCCGCATTCTTCGCAATAATTCATTCTTTTTCTTTCATAAAGTAAATCGTTTTATAAGATAGTCTTTTGTATTTAACTCCGGGCATCTTTATCAAATGCTGGCTAACTTTTTGTGGCGTTACTTCTATGCCTTTAGCTAGTAAATAGGCTGTAATATCTTCAGCAGTAGCTTTACCTAACTCCATTAGTGATTTATACAGCATAGCTCTGAAATAAACGGTGTCCACGATATGTATTAGAAAATTGATATAAAGGCTTAGCCAGTCTGTTTTATAATAATTATATTATAGCCAAGAAATGTTATTACTAAGTTATTTATGTTATTACTGATAATAGTTTTATTATAGAAAGTCAACTTATATACTATATAATTATCTCCAATTGAAGAGATAATTTTATTTTGGTCAAATAGCTGTATTTTTATATTTTTACTATATTTTATTGTACTATTTTCAATTATGATCCATGAACCCATAGGTAAATATATCTTTAAAGTTATCGAGCTGAGAGGATGTCCATAGACAATTTGGATTGCATTATTTAAATCGTTCAATGCTCTGATAAGAGCTTCATCTTCGAAGAAGAATTTGTTCTCATATATTATTGGTAGACTAGAAATAAAAGAAACTGAAAGGATTACAAACAAAGATAATACTACAAGTAGATCTGCGGTGTTGCTAGCCATTATGCGAATAGCCAAAGATTTATTCCTGCATTATTCCTGACTAATATCAGTAATTTATTCTTGTAATTCATATCCACTGTCAGTATTATTATATTGTTCTCTTTGCTTATTGAAAATTCTGCAGTTCTATTATAAGAGAAAACAAAGAAATTAAATTTATTATCTTGTAAAATTACATCTTTATTTATAAAATTAGTGTTATTTATATATATATAAATCCTGTAATACAAATTTATGCTTGCATTAATTTTAGTTATTTCTGTTTTAATAATCAAGGCTGTCAGATTAGCTAATATATTTTCCCTATTTTGAACTAAAATAGAAAATCTTGAATAATTTCCTCTCAAACCGTTTGAACTTATTTTTATATTTAAATTTAAAATCTCTTCAAGGTTTAGCTTAGGAGATATTTTCTTAGCTTTATTATATGAATCAAGTAAATAGCTATATGTTAAACTTTCTGCATAGCTGATTGCTTGAAAAGTAGCATTTTTGTCTTCGAGCATTTTGTCTTTGTATTTGTTTATGGCACTTTGAGTTGCATATGCTAATGACTGCGAATAAAAGTAATATATTATTGCGTTTACATCTACGTTTTCTTCAATTTCAAATACTTGTAGTCTTGTAAATGAGAATGCTAATGATATAATTAATAGGCATATAACAAATGAGGAAAGTATTAAAGCCTGTCCCTTCATTTTAACTCACAGCTAACACAAAAATTAACGTTTGATTACTAGCAATACCATCGCAACCATTCAATATTACGAAGGAGGAATCTGAATCTCCTTCATTGAAATAACTCCTTTGATAGCTCCATAATAAATTCCATGAATCATCGTATATCGAAAACTTAAATCCGTATTCAAGAGGTATGATTTCATTCAATGCATTTTGTATACTATAATAATCTCTATAATATGCTCTTTTTAGTATGTCTTTATATAACAAGAAGGATAAGACTTTCGTAGCCAGATCTTTCTTTTCTTCTTTCCCTTTTACTATAGAGCTAGACAAGAAGTATGAATCGCTAATTACTAGTGCTAACGTAATAAGTAAGCATGCTAAAAGAGCTTCTATCATTCTTGCTTGAGCGTTATGGAAGACCATAAACTATCACTTTTACAAGTATTAAAGAAGAATTCAGATAAGCTCCGATTGCTTCACCTTTATCTATGAATTTAGGTATTGTGAAGTTTTTAGGATAGATTTCATGACGAATCAATTTTACTTGTGAATCATACATAAATTCCTTAATTTCTATATTGATTTCAACATTTGAGTTTATTCCATAAAAACTTGGATTAGTAGGTGGATCATAAAATTTCTTATTAATTATTATAAAATTTTTTATCAAAGAAGCATACTCAGTTAATATGTCTTTAATAGATTGATCATATTTTGCAGAAATATGCAATGTAACACTGTATATTGCCCAACTCACTACCAATGAGAAAAGGATTATGGCAATTGTAGTTTCGATTGAACTTTCCATTTTTAATGGAAAAATCCCGTCAAATTCACAAAGTTGAGAGAAACGAAATATATCGCGGTAGCTATTAAAGAGTTTTTTACTCCATCTATGCTGTTTCCATCAGAATAACCTCCTAGAAAGCCCAATAAAATCGAATTGAGATATCCTGCACTATAAACTAATTCTTTTAAAATATCGAAGGGTATTTGTAAATTCAACATGCCTAATGAATAAGCGATGCCGGCAGTTTCCGTTATTGCTTTAAATACAGATACGAGGTTTCCTATTACTGCTAAAGAAATTGCAAGAGCAATTCCTAATAAAGCTGTGATGAGAAAACTTGAATATCTAAAGAATCTCGTTTTCATCTTGAAGATCTTTCTTATGCTATCTAGTCTGTTTACAAAATCGGAAAATTCTTCAACTACAGAAGGATCCAATCCGACTTTATCGCATTCTTCTAATGTTATTAACACTTGCTTGAAGAAATATGGCAAGTCTTCTTGTTCAACGATTTCTTCTATTGAAATCCCTAATTTTCTCATAAAGCTAATCTTTTTTAAGAGTTCCCCTGCTTGTTCATATCTTTCCGCAATCTTATCAATTGCCTGATACAACCCGTTACCTTTCTTCACTTCTTCAGCAATATCTTTTATTATATTAGGCAACTCGTTCAGTAACTTCTCTTTTTCTTTAGCTTCTCCTCTGTTCATGATGTATAAGCCTGTCATCGACGCTGATAAGGATATGAACAAAGCTAAGCTGAGAGATATTATGTCCATTTTCATCAAAAAAACTGAGATCGGTATAGAGCAAAGAAACAAAAGACTTTTTGAATTCAATTTAACTCTTATTCTTAGGAATGGTAAAGCATAACTTTGTATCATTATTAAAAACAAAAAGAAAAAGATGAGAGGCAAAATGAACAGCGAGAATACGATAAACGATAATGTATTAGCCTGTATGAAAATTAAAGTCATCATTGCAGATATCGGAATAAGAATAAATACTATTAACTGAGCAGCTAAAATTATATTAAATCTGTCTATAAATTCTTCAATCTTTTTCTCAAATAATTTGAAATTCTCTTTCATTTGTTCTTTAAGTAAGCTATAAATACTAGAGCCTAGGTTTATTGCAGAAATGGTTTGCAAAAGTTTCCTTAAAGATTCATTCTTGAGCATTTTAGAGAATAAAGATATGGCTTCAATTGGGCCTATTGCGAGACAAATCCGAAGCTTTTCAATTTGCATGAAGACTTTCCTAAATCCCTTAAAGATCTTCAATTTACCCAATGAAGATAGTGCAAGATAAGGATGAATATTGCCTGCGCTAAACGCTGTTATTAGCATTGTAGCAACTGGGAGTTCTTTATTAATATCTGAATTATAAGAGTTATCTTTAATTGAAGGAAGCAATAGAAAGTATATTAATAAAATGAAAGGAATTATTAAAAAGAAAATCAGCAAAATAAGATTTAATATACTATCTTTTAAATAATTAAAGAATAATGCAAATAGAGTTGTATTTATGAATAATGATAATATAGATGTTACCAATAATTCTAATACTAAATTATTATATTCCCTAGGAGTCAATCCTAGTTCAGTATAATAGAATCTACCTATATCAACATAATTAAAATTCTTTTTAAAGATTTTTTTAATGAATATATTAACCAAATGTTTTGATAAAAAAATCATTAGAAAGAATGCAATTATACCATAAATTATTATAATTATGTCTAACACAATAATGAATACAATAAATGAGTAGAATAAAACTGGTATTTTACTTATAAATCTAATATCTAAGTTGAGATGATCCAAAAAGATTTTAAATTTACTACTTCTTTCTTCTTCAAGTATTATTTCTTCACTCATTTTCTTGAACTATTTCAATACCTTTCTCTTCAATAGTAAGTTTCTCACCTTTACTTCCTTCTGTGTTTATTTTTTGTAGTTCAAATTGTTTTGGGTTTTCATAGAATTTCCAAACAAGTTGGGTTACTGTTCTGTAATCTAAAAGGCTTTCGTCGCTCTTGCTTTTTTCGAGTAATTTAACAAAAAATTTATATCTCAACTCTAATTCTTCTAGAAATCTTTTTTCATCCCATCCTCTCTCTTCCATAATTATTCTTGAAGATGGTAACTTCAGAATGTATTCGTCTCCAATTCTATTGAATTTATCACTTTGGCTGTCAAATTTTACTACTCGATAGAATTTAGCTCTTTTTTTCTCTAATGATATCTCAAAATCGAATACTTCAGAAACCCTTCTCAGAAATACTTTTCTAGGAACACCCCTTTCATCTTCCTTTATCATTACGTATTTTTTAATTCCTATAATTGTATGAAGAGCAGATAAGCTCCCTATATCGACCTTTATAGGCTCTGCGAGAAGTCTCTCAATAGCAGTGGTATGCGACTCTGCGTGGAAAGTAGTTAGTCCTCCATGACCTGTCATTATAGCTTGGGCCCATATTTTTCCTTCTTCACCTCTAACTTCGCCTACGATTATGTAGTCTCCACTCATCCTTAAAGCATGTTTTACAAGTGTGAACATATCTATGCTACCTTTTTCATCGAGCGTCAAGCTCTCTCTCGTAACTAAAGGAATCCAATAAGGATGGGCGAGCCTTATTTCAGGTGTATCTTCAACAGTTATTATCGTAGCTCTTTCGTTTATGCAATTAGCTAATGCGTTTATCAAGCTAGTCTTCCCGCATCCCATTCCTCCAAAAACTAAAATAGCCTTCTTGTGTTCTATTAAAAGCATGGCCCATGCTGCAATCCAAGGATCAATTGTGTTGTTGATCATGATTCTGGTTATACTCCAAGGTCTTTCTGGAAACTTTCTAATTGTTATACTTGAGCCTTTATGACCAATTTCTTTCCTATAAGTAAGTGTTACTCTTGTAGTATCTGAGCTTCTTATAGATAGCAATGGTTTGAATGAACTTATACTTTTACCACTTTTATAAGCTAGTTTTTCCACGTAAAGGTTTGTTTCGTTTTCGTTAAGAACTATATTAGTGATCAATCTATCATAATCTGAATGTATAACTCTTGCAGGAATTCCAGGACTTGGGATCTGAATATCTTCAACTTTGGGATCTCTTACAAGAGGATCTAAAATTCCGAAACCATATATCTCTCTTTTTAAAATGTAAATCGTTTTTTCATCTTTAATTCCTAGCCTTTTCAGTTCGTTCTCAAATCTACTTTCATCAAGTACATCGATTGCTTTAATCTTAAAAAGCAAATATTCGAGTGTTTCTCTTAAAGAAGCTAGTTCAGCTTCACTCATAGGAGGATCCTCAACTAAATATCTTCCATCATGCGTGATGAAAATATGAGATAAACCAACTTTATACTCATCGATAACAGTCGTATTTGAAAGAGAAACACGGCTGAGCTTGAAAATAGAATTATTCAGAAAAAAAGAATTTTTATTTATCATGCTTAGCGGGCTACATTAGCTGTGAACGGTATTGTTCCGCTAGTAGTTTGGATTACGCCGTTTATTTGAGCAATACTTCCTGTAATTGCAGCATTAAATGAAACTACTAATGTTACTGTTTGTCCAGGCTGTAATGTTGGAAATCCTGTTACAGTAGTGGTTCCTGTTGAGTAAGATACCGATGATGAAGCATATGTCGTGCTTGAGATAAAGATAACAACTCCAGTTACAGATACTAGATCGTTTCCATTGTTTTTTAAAGTAATATAAAGTACAGAAGATGTGCCGCTTTGGATAATTGTAGGGGTGCCTACTATTGTTACTAAACCCTGTTTACTAGTAGTTAGACCTACTCCGAATAACCAAGATATTACTAAGGCAGCTATGCTTATCGAAGCTATTACTAGTAGTATAGTTATTACTGGTGCGGAGATGTCGCCTCTTCTGCTTCTTATTAGTTTTCTCATCTCACTATAATAGGGGGTATATAAAGAGGTGACAGTTTTGAGATCGAAATGGTATGGTTGAAAAGACTGAACATTAAGCTATTTGAAAATACTTCACCTTTGACCTTTAAAGGTGAATCTAAATACATCTGAGTATTACCGATTTTAAGTAAAAGTTTATAGTCATCTATTGCACGAATGTAAATGAATTGATCTAAAATTAAAGTAATATTAATCATTTTATCAGGATCTTGATCTTTGCTTACTAATTCATAAATAATATTTTTTATTTTTGTATAAATAAATTTACTATATAATACTTCATCTGTAGATTTTGCTATAGTATAGATGTCAAATAAAGAATATATCACTAGAGCTGAGATTATAATTATAGCAACTGTATTTATTACTTCTACGATTGCTCTATCCATTATGCTCTATGATAATCAATATAAACATTTATCGTGATTAGATTAAATATAACAATAGATTTAGGATCGATTTTTAATGAAAAAATATTATAACTATTTAAATTTAAATTAATATTTGTTTCGTTTTCAAATACTCTAATAATTTTAATTGAATTTCTATATGAATTAATTTTTATCTGATACTCTTTACTCAAAATTACAGTATCATTTAATATTTGATGCATTATATAAATGTTATATATTTTAATGTTATCAATATATGTTATATTATACTTTATATTTAACGTTGTAAGCAAAATAGAACCTTTATCTTTAATTAACTTATTGTCCAACGAATATAAATCTTTTATGTCATAATTTTGTGAACAATTAAAGCAAATCTCAATTAATTTTATTTTCCAGTTCAAAGTTTCATTTAGTAATATTATAGTGAAATTTAGTTCATTAGTATTTAATATTTTTAATTCATTATTTCCTATATTAATTATTTTAATATAGTTTTCACTATTTGTATAATATAATTCGTTGAATATCTCTATTAGTACCCTTTTAATATTAAAAATATCAGAATCGATTACTTTGCTGTTTAAGTAATTATAATTTTGACTTATATAATTTATACTTAAAAAGGATGCAATAATTATAGTTGAAATGACCATCAAAACTTTTATTATAGCTGTTGATATATTCATATATAATTATCAAAGATTATAATATTAGATAATTCATTGGCTATGAGTAAATCTCTTGTATTATTAGCGTAGACTTCTATAACTATCTTATTGTATTTCGCTGGAGTCATTAAGTTTGTTTTACCTTTTGAATCAGTATTCACTATGCTTGTAATTTCGTCATCAACCATCAATATAACTGTAGCATTCGCTACAGGTTGGAAATCGCCCAATCTAACTATTTTCAAGGAAATTCCACTTTTATTAGAGCCTAATACAATAGTAGCTAGTTTATACCATTTTATCTCGCTCTTTGGGCTTTCTTGAATGATTCCTCCTCCAATAAACTGAGGTCTAATGTGAATTGAACCATTCAATCCTATTAAGAGTTTATCTAATATAGATTTGTTAATCGTAAATTCAATATTACCTAGATCATCGCTAATCCCTATCGAGTAACTCAATTCCTCAATAAATACACATATTATTCCAGCCTTACCACTTACTTTTTGAGCATCTCTTAACCAAAATATTTCCAACTTAATTGAATACTCTTTATCTTTAATATAGATGTTTTTTACGTTTAGATATAAAGAATCTATTAAAATCTGCATAAAATTAAGCCCTATATATAAACGTGTTATCTTTATGTTTTGATATCCCTTGCCTGGAACATATTCATACCAACTCCAAGTTATGTTTGCAATACTTAGAGAAGCTAAAATACCAATGCCTGTTCTGTTTGAAATTCCAACTTCATAATTGCTATCCGGATATTGATGAGTTATGTTCTCATTTATGTCTACAAGTCCATTGAATTGCTTAATAAAGCTCCATTTAAGTGAAAAGGTATAATACAATGATAAATTATATCTGAGAGTTAAGTTAGGATAGCTAAATAATAAATTCGTAAAATTCATTAAAGTATAAGAATTATAAGGATTTAGAGAATACGGTCTTGAAGCATTTATTACCGAATTTATTTCAATAATAACATTTTCATTTGGAATAAATCTTTGATTTTCTTCGTTATTTACTTTATTTTTTACAGAAATTGAGTTTTTTGTAATATTACCATAAAAATAGAGTTCAGGTATCCTTGCATCTCCTAAAACTAATATTATGTAAGAATATCTATCCGCTTCTACAATCATTAGATCTAATCCTGAACTTTTAAGTATAGCCTTAGTATTTGGCAAAATCCTGTTCTCTATTACAATGTCAGAAGACGAACTCCAAAAAAGAAACTTATAGTTAGAAGATAAATAAGCGCTTATATTGTATTTACCTGTTCTATATTCAATTTTATCGCCATTCCAATACAGTTTCCCATCAAAATATATGCCAGCTTCTCCATTAACGACGTGCTTTAACTTCAGTATGTTTGAATCGAAAATCCAAGCTATCACGATGAATTCAAGATAATGCTTAGAGCTAGCAGGAATGTCTTGATCAGATAAAACTGAATTTTTATGAGCTGTATTGAATAACAAAATTATAATAATCATTGCTAAAAACAAAATACCCTTCTTCTTCATCATAGAATCTTTTTAAAATGCTATTTAAGATCGAAAAGAATTTTTAGTCCATTGCAAAAATTTTAGAATAGAGCGGGGGTTCCCGAGCCAGGTCAAAGGGGCAAGCCTGAGGCGCTTGTGCGGTAAGCGCTGCGTGGGTTCAAATCCCACCCCCCGCATTTGTCATGTTTTCAAAGGCAATCAGAGTGGTATTTCTGGGCTTTCTTTTGCAGTATGTAGAACAAATGAAGTGAGGGTCTTTTCTACACCTTTTAAACTTCTTAATTCATCGACGACGAATCTTCCTATGCTATCAACATCTTTTTCTTTAACTTTTATCAATATATCCCAATCGCCCGTTATTATGTGAACTTCTTGAACATTTGGAAGATTCGAAATTTGTTTGACTATTTCTCTTTGAGAAACACCTTCAGCTTTAGAAAAAGATGCGAAAATGAAAGCAGTAACAGGTTTACCTAGCTTGTAGCTATCTAAAATTATCGTATATTTCTTTATTACGCCCATTGCTTCGAGCCTTTTTATCCTTGAATGAACTGTCGTTATAGGTAAACCAATTTTTTTAGCAATTTCCTTCAGCGTCTTTCTGCTATCATTTTGTAATTCTTTAAGTATTGCTTTATCTATTCTATCAAATTCCATGAATTTTTTTCAATATACACCCTTATTAATTTAACTCTTTTTGGAAATTTTACGAAAAATTTTTGGAAAATTTTTTATATTCTACGGTAAACTTTCGTATTATGTATACTCAAACTAAAAAACTCTTCAAGATTCCTGAACCAAAAGATTATGCTGAGGATATATTCATGATAATTAGTCAGCCTATAATGCAGAAAATATACAAGATCTATAACGAAGTGAGTTATTATATTAGAGAATTTCTTGATAGCGAAGGTTTTCAAGAATATAAGGCTGTAATTATAGGCCCTGTAACAGATCCTGGAATAAGAGGAGCGAAGCAAATTTCTTTCGATTATTATGGTAGAGAATATAAAGTAATGAGTAGTGCAATATTATACAAACAATTATTATCAATTGCTAACAAGAAATCTGGAGGCAAAGGTAAAATATATTTCTTCGCAGATAATTTGAGACTAGAACCGTTAGAAACAGCAAATACTGATCGTCATTTAGTAGAGTTCATACAAGTAGACCTTGAAATTTATAATGCTGATCATCATGAAGCTATGAACGTTGCTGAATCTTTACTTTGTTATGTAATAGAGAAGATGAGGAAAAATGAAGAACTAAAAGAAATATGGGAATGCTTTAAACCATATTTGGCTTCAAGAGGATTAAAAGAGAGAAAAGAGTTGAAAGCTTTTTCAAAACCTTTCAGGAGATATACGCATAAAGAAGCCATCGACTTCTTAAAAGACTATATAAATAAGTATCCAGAAATATTGACTACAATTAAAAACCTTTTCGGCTATGAACCTAAAGGATTAAGCTATAATGCAGAGATACCTTGGGAATATGAATGGCTTTTGTCATATTTG
>JAVVGF010000006.1:0-45729 GCA_032249235.1 Thermoproteota archaeon
ATAATTACAATATATAGAAGAAAAGTTGATTTCGCCAAAGATCGACAAAAAGGCTTACATAAGAACTAGAATTATAGAAACTTTAGACGATTTAGACATCGCTATAAATATGTGGATAGCAGGTAGAAGCAGGAACTCTGCAAGCAAAGTTTTTAGTGCAGTTAAGGCACTCCTATCTGCATTGGTCACTAAAAACTTAGATAAGCTATCTTCTGATTGGTATATAAAGAAAGGTTATAATGCTCCAACTCGTTCGCTAAAAGGAATCTCAATAGATTTAGTTAAGTTAGGCTATAAAGAAATCGAGAACATAACAAATATAGCTTTCCTTTTACATGACTATCAATATAATGGATTTGACCCTGATTTTTCTAAATATAAAAATAAGGATGAAGTTTTGCATGATATAATTCTTGTAAGTAAGAGTATTTTAAATGAGATTAAAGAATGGTTCAAAGAGGAATGGGATGATGACCTTGATAAGATATACGAGATTACATCGTCAGATTTGTTGAAATTAGAGACGAAAAAGCAGTAAAGCAACTTTACTGCTATTTGTTCGATTTAATTTACCCTTTATTCAGTTTTGTTAGTGATTCTTAGAATACATTCAAAAGATTTTAATGAACCTTCAATTTTAGGCGGGAGGAGGTGGAATTAAAGATGGTACTGCTTGCGTTGCTTGTTGCTCGGGTAAAGAAAAGAATGCTATTATCATAAATACTTCTGCGATTAATATTACTATACCGCCAATAAATGCGATTACCAATATTGCACCTATTAGAAATATTAATGCTGCTGTTCTAAAATAATTTATATTGAATAAATCTGCAATCCTATTAAAACCTCTCCTTAAAAATATGGCTCCAATCGTGAGAAAAATACCTGCAACTACTAAACTTAAGAAGAGACCAGTTCTTATTCTCGTAAATGCATTAACAGGATTCATGAATACTGAGAAAACAGAACCGTAAATTATTACTGTCGATACCAAGCTTCCTATAATTATGAGTAGCATTGCATATAATACATTCTTATATATTGATTCTTCTTTTGTAACTTCTGAAATATTTTTAGCAGCTATTATAACAAGAACCTCGCCCACAACAGGAATAATAATCATCAAAATCGATCCAATACCCCCAAATATTTTTGCATCACGAAGCGATGCCATGCTTCTTTTTAATATTAGCACAAAAGTATATAAATAAACTTAAAATCTTAACGAAATTACTATTTTTCTTGTCAACCAAAAAGGATCACTTTGAACCCTTTTAAATTATATTGGTTATTTGGAAATATACTTCGTAAATTTAATTCTTAAACGATAAATTTTTTGTAGCATATTAATTTTTTATGGTTTTGGATCCTAATAAGATAAATTTAGGTGTAAATATTGATCCCCATGTTTATGAACTTGAAGAAATTTTGAGAATAGCTAAGATAGCCGATGCAAGTTCTATCGATATAATTGGTATTCAAGATCATCCATATGTAGGATTTTTCTTTGATACATGGACTTTAATCTCGTACTTAGCTTCTCAAACAAGCAAGGTCACATTCATGACAAATGTAGCAAATTTGCCTTTAAGAACACCGCAAATAATTGCTAAATCTTTTGCAACGCTAGATATTCTTACAAAAGGAAGAATTGAGCTCGGCATAGGAGCTGGCGCAAATTGGGATGCAATTGAAGCTTACGGCGGGCCTAGAAGAAGCATAAAGGAAGGAATAGAAGCACTGGAAGAGGGAATAAATATTATAAGAATGTTGTGGGACATCAATGCTAAGACAAAAGTTGTAAGCTATAACGGAAAATATTACTCTTTAAAAAACGCATATCCAGGACCAAAACCTTTTCATGATATGAAGATAATAATCGGTGCTAATGGTCCTAAAATGCTTAATCTTACAGGAAAATTAGGTGATGGATGGTCGATTTCAATGTTTTATTTTCTTCCTGAAGAAGTTAGAGTTAAGAAAAAAATTCTGGAAGAAGCATGCAGAAAATATGGAAGAGACTTCAATAAATTGATCAAAATATATAACATTGCTGGTATGATAACTAAAGAAAGGACAGGGATTCAAATAAATGAAGACAATTTACTAATAGCAAACCATGAAGAATGGGCTGAATTCATAATTAAACTTCATAAAAAGCTCGGAATGAATACTTTCATATTTTGGCCCACGACAAAGAATAAATCAGACCAAGTAAAGATTTTCTCAGAGAAGGTTAAAGGAGTTATTGAATCAAAATAAAATAAATAAAAAAACATATTGAAATTTTCATATTAGAAAGGAATTTTTGTATTATAGGAAGTTACAATGGATTTAATTATAAATTTCAGAAAAAGAAATGAGTTTCAATGTTTATTTTTTTATTTGCATATCTTCTAAATCCACATTTTCTTCTTTCATCAATCATTTAACTCTACATCCTGATAATTTCTTACTTAAATATTTTGTATCATTCGCTTTCTAACAGATTTGGGATAGATTTGGGATGAATTTGGGAAAATCCATATAAGTAGCTTAGAATTTGCCAAAACAAATGGCGCAAAATACATGGAGATTTGTAGGTATAACTTTCATAGTACTAACATTAGTTTTCGCCGCATTATTTGGATACTATTATATGCAATATTCTAGTGCAAACATTAATTATAATTCACTATCTAGCAAGTATGAAGCACAAAGATCTGCTATGGTCTTAGGTGCAGCTCTTTCGCATTGGAATTTCATTTCTTATGAAAACATGCAAGCATTAATCAATCAATATACTTCAAATGCCACTTTGAACTGGGTAGGAGGTGCTCTTAATGGCGTTTATAAAGGAAAGTCAGCAATCCAAGAAGTATGGAATAAGTTCTTTAATTTATGGTCTGCAGGTTGGTTTTCTACCCTTACTTCACCTTTAGTTTCTGTAAACGGTAATAATGCTACTATAAAAGCTTTGGTTCAGTTTACTGTAACACCAGTTAAGTTGCCAAACCAAGTTCAATATTTGAACATTAATTATACGCTGAATTATATCTACGATAATAATACTTGGTTGATTTATTATGAAGAATGGAGAGTAGCTGGTTTTGGTTTTCTTAGTGAAAATCAGCAATCTTCATTATTAAATTTAGCTTTAGCGAATGCATTCTCACATTGGAATGCTATATCAATCAAGAACACAACATTAGTTATGCAACAATATACAACGAACGCAACATTATTCTGGATCGGTGGTTCTTTAAACGGAACATATACTGGATATAATTCGATAATGGATGTTTGGAACAAATTCTTTAATATTTGGGCAGCTATTTGGTTTTATTCTTCATCTCAACCAACAGTAACTATAAATGGAAATACTGTAACTGTTGTTGCTCCGATTCAATTTATTGTTCAGAGATCATCAAATATGAGCCAATTTTTATTTATAAATGTAGGTTATTCAATAACTTATCAAGTAACAAACTTTGATGCAAGTAAAGGAAAATATACAATGCAAATTGTTTCAGAAACATTTAAAGTTGAAAAAGTAGGTCAATTATACTAAATTGCTTTATTTTTAAAATTATATTTTTTATTTTGATGCATTTTAAATTCATAAAGGCTTTATGTATGATGATTATGAGAAAATATGGTTTTGGATATTTATTGGCAGTAGAGGTGGCCCGACTAGGATGAAAATCATGAAGGAAATATTAAAAAATCCTTTAAATATGCACCAATTAGCAAAGAAACTGAATTTGGATTATAAAACAATCGAGCACCATGTTAGAATTCTTATAGAGAACCACTTAATTGTCAACCCAAAACCTGAAAAATATGGATCTTTGTTATTTCCCTCATCTATTGCAATCTTAAAACGAAAATATTTAGAGGGATTATTTAAAAACTTAGGTGAGTGAAATGATACCTATATTTTGGCCTATAAATATTTCGTTGGCGATGATAAACTTAGTACTATCTGCATGGATATTATCAATTGTTTTGAAGAATAGAAAATTGATCAAATCGAAAACTACAAACTATTTGTCTGCATTCGCAGGCATGATGGTTTTGGCTAATATATTTGCTATTGCAATATACTTTCACTTTTCTCTCTATTATGGTCCAGAAATTGCAATTCCCCTAATTCCTTTAAATATGGCAATTTTCTTTTCAATAATATTTCTTATATGGGTTTTGAAAGACTGACCTCCTCACCCCCTAGAAGGGTGAGACTTTCATTTGTGTAATTTCAGCTTTTCCTTGAGTCTCAAAGCTCTTTAGATTTTGCAAAAATGGACCGGGAGGGATTCGAACCCTCGACCTTCCGCGTGCAAGGCGGATATTCTACCACTGAACTACCGGCCCCTAATTCTTAATTTTTAATAGCTCAATATTTTAATTTTCTAGCATTTCTTTTTTAACTTCTATTATTAGATCTTCTTCTTTTATGAAGCCTAGATTTAACAAGAATAATTGCGCACATGCTGAACCTTTATTTGCAATTGGAATTAATATGGAAGGATCTCTAGTCCATACTTGATCAGTATACTTGCCAGTTATCTTGACATTAGGTTCTCCTTTAGAAACTTTTGCTTCATAAAGCATTAAGAAAATGTTATAACTAGGTCTTTTTTGAAATATCGAACCGAGAAATGCTATAGGTATTATTTCGCAAGATAATTTCTCTTTAGCTAAACGAAGTAAAGCATTTTCAGGAAGTTCTGGAGGTTTAAATGATAAAGCAGGCAATCCCCACATATTAGGATGCTCATTTTCATCGCTTCTCCTCTTAACTGCTAAAAATTCTCCTCTTTCATTTCTTATTACAGCAGCTATTGCATACTTTATCATGTTTTTAAAATAAAAAGAAGATTTAATAAAAGGGATGAAGAAGCCGTCCCAGTATGATAAGTGATTAACTCGCGACGAACTGACCTATCTTACGATGGGATATTTTTCAAGGAAATTCTTTTTCCTCAAGAAGTAATAAAGTCCAATTAAAATCCAAATTATTGACCATTTCAAATATCCTTCTTTTTCAAATCTCCTCAGTGAAGCTATCGTTTTGCAATCTTTAGCTAATTTTATCTTAGTTATTCTAGACAATCTCAAACCGAAATCAATATCTTCAAAAGCAGTTAAGTCTTCTCTGAAACCATTTATTTTGAAAAAAAGTTCTTTTCTTACAGCAAGCGTAGTCTCGCCTGAGGTATGAACTTTTTTTATCTTTGAAGAAAACAAAATGAATAAATTCCATATCATTGTAAATATTCTTGCACGTAAGCTGTTTTCCATTGGCAGAATAAGACCATGAACAGCACCTATGCTTTTATCTTTGAAATATGCGCTAACCTTATCTATCCAATCTTTCGCTAATATAACATCTGCATTAACAAAGACTAGTATTTCGCCTTGTGATGCTTTTGCACCTATATTTTTACCTTGGGATATGTTGCTTTCTTTTATTATTAGTTTATCTACTAAAGGCTTAGCAATTTCTACAGTAGCATCATTAGAACAGGCATCAACTAAAACGATTTCCTTAGGTATTTTAGGGTTTTGAATACGAATTGAAATACATGTATTTCGAATATGCTTTTCTTCGTTCTTAGTGGTTATTATGAAGCTGAATTTCACTATCTTTGTATGATTTTATTGACATAGCTGCATTTTGGAAGGATTAGAGCTTTAGGTAAAGTCTTCGGTACAATTAGTTCTTTTACATTAATTATTTGTTCAACTTTTTCTTTGAACAAATCAGGCGTTACATCATCAGCAAATTCAAGCTTATCAATATTAACTAGAGCTATTTTCTTTTCGAATGAAATTATATCTTCCTTGCTCAGCGAAAGTTCTCCTATGTTTTTAATCGTTATCAAATCTTCAGAAACGAGTTGTTTAGTGGTTGTAGCTATTCCTTTAACTAATTGCGCTCCTGTTTCTTTTGCAGCTACATATAATTTCAAGGCTTCTCTTACTACTTCGCTAACCGCTTTACCAGAAGTTTCGGCAATATTTTTGAGTGTTTCTTTTATATCTTGGTCGACATTTTTTACTATTATCGTAGCCTTCTCTTCCTTTTGAGTTTTTTCTTCGCTCATAAGTTAATTATTAGTGGTAGTTATATATAAATTTATCTTTATACCAAAATATAAAAGTAACAATAGGATCAAACCACCATGATATATTAGGATAAATTAATGAATTTCGCTCGGTATCAGCGATCAGAATTTTTTCATCGAAGATAATATCTTGAATCTTCTTTATTCTTATCGCCTGTATAGAATCATTAAGATTTAACGATTTTTCCCCAACAATATAAATTTTTCTTATATCATTGTTTTCAAGCTTTATTGATTTAATAGCCCGTTCCAATACGCTTGATACCTTACCATGTCTGTCATATAGATGAAGACGTTCTCCTAATCCATCAACTGTCAAAGCTAAATCTGCATTATAAGCTTTTAATAGTTCTTCGCTTAAATGAAGACTTTCTTCAAAACTGATATTAACAGTTTGAAATTCACTGCTATTCAATGTAGTAACTCTTTTTGAAATCTTCCTTGCTAGATAAGGTAAGATTTTTGATAATGAAGAGAAATTTAAATTTAATACAATATGATCAATTTTTATTTTTTCTTCGAACAATTTTGTAATTTTATTTCTATATATATTTAAAATATCAAAATTAATTATATTACCGATTTCTTTCCATTCTTTTATTTTATAGTTTTTATCAATAAAGTCATCAAACAAAGGAATACCTTTATGATTAAAAATTAAATATTTAACTATATTGTTCTCTTGATAAAAAAATACTCCTATTTCTGAGTCAATGTTATCTATTGCTGAGCTTAGTATTGAAGCCGTGCATATACCGCAATCTATTACGTCTATTCCTAATGCAAGCAAATTACTTTCTAATAGATTTGCGTAAGGATAAACAAGATTGCTGCCAGCATTAGCTATCGCAACTCTCTTAGGTTTATAATAATAAATTTTTCCTAGTAATTCCTCCATTTTTCGTAATAAGAACGGAATATCGAAGAAACATCTAAGTAAGCTGCTGGATTAGGAATTGAATTAGAACAAATTATTTTCTTAATTGATTCTAAGCTTCTCAATTTATCCCATGAATTAGCTACGAATAAACCATGTGTAGCTACTACATATATGTCTTTTGCACCCTCATTCTTTAGCATCTTCGCAGCTTCTATTATCGTTGAACCTGTGCTTATCATGTCATCTACAAGTATGATGTTTTTATTTTTAACATCGACGCTACATTTTTTAACCTCAACTTCAGAATCGCCTAATCTTTTTTTCTCTATAAATCCACTTTCTAATCCTAATTGTTTAGCTAGCAACGTAGCGAGCTCGTATGCATCATCATCAGGACCTATTGCTATGAAGTTTTCGTTATTCGCAAATTCTTTGAAGAACGAGCAAAAATATGGAGCAAGTTTAACGTTCATAATATTCAAATTTTCTATCTTAGGTATTCCTGCATGGAAATGAGCATCAAAAGTTAACACGCTACTTATGCCTGAATCTCTAATCATTTTAAGTGTGATTATTTGACTTATCGCTTCTCCTTCTTTATATCTTCTATCTTGTCTAGTATATGCTAAGTAAGGTATGAAAGCAAATATTTTCTTAGCACCTAGATCTTTAGCATTATGAGAAGCGAAAAATAGCTCGATTAGCTTTTTATCAGGCTCTTTATAAATACTTTGTACTATTACAACTTCTTCATGTATTTGGAATGGAAATCTTAAGTATAGTTCGTTATCTGGAAAATATTTTATTTCTGCAGTGAATACATTAGGAAAGATTTGTTTTAAATTATCGAGGAGATGATGAGCTCCTGATAGCACTATTAATTGCATCATATAATGAATAATTAATTTGTAGCTTAATCTACTTTACTTAACAGGTTTATAGAAAACGCATTGAAGATTTTCTCTAAGTTTTTGCCATATCATATTCAAAGGACTTTCATTTTCAGAATTGAAACCAAATATTTTTGCCTCATTAGGAGTTATAGCTATATAGTGTTCAACATCAAACTTTAAGAGAGGATCTTTCTCAAAAATTATCTTAAAGGATATTTTATTGCTTAGCAGAATAGGAATCAATTCTGAAATGATTTTAATCCTTTTCTTGTCAATCTTAGACTTTTTACCTCTAATCAAAGATTTGACATCGCTTACGTCTGTCTTTGATATTCCTTTATATTCACTAACAATGATTTTATCTCCTTCTACTTTAACCTCTACGCTTTTCGATTTTTCAATATAATTCATTATTTCTTGCAATGACATCGAAAAAGGATATGATTTATTATTATTTAACTATTTCATCACGAATACCATCATCTGCTATAATAAAAGGAGCAAAGTTCGTATCCAGATCATCGACACCGAATAAAGTTGCATATCTTCTATTTTTTAGCCTAACTAATCTTATGGAATATTTTGAATATTTTACTATGATATTGCCTCCTACAGGCTTTTCAGAAGATCTCTCATTTTCTCCAACAAAACCGCTTACAACTTGATTGGTAATAACGCTAGCAACATCGTATTTCTCGCTTATATCAAGAAGTCTGTTAAGATGTGTTTCGAGATTTGATTGCCTTAATGCTAGAACATCTTGATTGAATTCACTTCTCAAATGTGTTGTTAAACAATCAATAACGATAAGCTTAACATTGTACTTCTTTATGTAATCTTCGCTTATTTTAAGAAAAACTTCTTGTTCTTCAAAACTCCATATTCTTTTATAAAGTATGTTTTTAAGAACATGTTGAGGATCCAAACCAAACCTTGTGGATATTTTCGAAATCTTATTTATATTGAAGGATCCTTCTGTATCAAAAAATATCACTTTGTTGTTGAGATTTGTTTCCTTTAATAATGTAACACTAAGTTGCTGTGCTAGTATGCTCTTACCTACGCCGAATGAACCAAAGAAATGAGTTATGACGCCGAATTCTATACCTCCTTCAAGTAAGGCATCTAAAGCTTTAACGCCAGTAGAGAATTTCATCTTTGCTTATGAGCTTTAGCTAAGAAAAGTCCTTTAGAACTAGCAGTTAATTTCTTAACACCACCTATGATTCTTTCTTCTATGAGATCTTCGCTCAGCATTTTATTTAGCAATTCTTCACTATCTTTGAAATATCCTAGCGATAAAGCGAGATTTTTAAATTCTTTTCTGCTAATCATATTCTTCTCCATTGATAATATTATGTCTGCAATTAAATCGCTTAAATCGCCATACAAAAGCTCTAAAATGCTTTGACTTCTATAATCCTTATGCATAGCATAGCTTTTTTCTATCAAGAAGATTTTTTCAAAATTTTCATTCAACTTAATATAAGGTAAATCCTTGAAACTTGTTGGATACTTTTTCTCAATCGCTTCAAGTCCGTTCATTTTAAAAACTTTGTCTGAATGTATGAAATAGATATTTTCAAATCTTGAAATTAACCTATTACTCAATTCTTCATAGCTTGAAGTAAGAATTAGTGCTACATCATTCAACATTAGTCTATCTTTCAACTCCAACAAAATATCTTCAATATGTTTCGTTGCTGCTAAGCAAGTTCCCTCAGGTCCTTCGATATAAATGTACAATTCGGTGTAATCATTCCTTTTGAAAATGAATTCGTATAGAATTAAAAGACATAGAGCTTTTCTTGTTTTGGTTGAAAAAATGTTAGAGAGATCAATGAGCAACTTCTCTTCAGATAAATAATCCTTTATAGTTTTAGCATTATTGTCTAGACAATCATCTAGCTCCTTTAATTCATATAGTTCATACATCAAGGATTCTAAATAGATTACATCTATAGGAGAATGAATGAAGGGATTTGATGTAGAAGCGATTTTCTCAATTATTTTATTGATTCTTAATTCTTCATCAGCTAGTTTTGAAATCGAACTTTTCAAATGAAGCTTTGAATGTGAATCTAAATTCAATAAAGATGAAATGACTTCACAGAAAATGCTCTTGTTTAAACCGATTTTGATCTTATCATTAGGTAAATTGATCTTAGTAATATCAAGAAAATTCGAGATTAAGCCCGTGCAATCTATGATTATGGATTTATTTTCTGATTCTTCAAACAATGATAAAATAAAAGCATTTCTGCTAATTATGTCTCCTATGACAAGACTAGAATTTTTTATTACCATACTAGAAATCTAGGTGTTATGAATTTCAACTCATAACCTTTAACCTTAAAGTAAGAATTTATCCAATCAGCCTTGCTAAGCAATCTATTTAACATTGTATTGAGAACTTGGTTAGTTAACTTAAAAGATAGAAATTCCTCTAGTACTACTATAAAAAGAGATTTACCGTTATGAATGAAATAAATTCCTGAAATGTTATTATCCGATATATCCACTTTTTCATTTAAATTCTCTAAATATAAGTTGCAAAATAACATATATTTATTGTTTATCTTTATTAAATAGATGAATTTTTCTACTTCAAATATATCAATTTTTTCTCTTAAATTTAATTTATTTATATTTTTTCCTATAAAGCTTTGTATATATATTCTAATATTATCAATTTTTTTCTCTACTGATTTTTTATTTCCCCTAAATTTTTTATAAAGTATATAAACAATGTAAGACACTATTGCAAGAATTCCTATTGGTGGAAAGATCAACAATATTATAATCAAAATTATTATTATCCAAATTCGCTTCATAATAAAAAAGTAAAAAGACTTGATTAAAAATAAAGACCTTTTTAAAATGAGACTTCGAAAAAGTAGAAAGTTCAACTTTGAAGTATTTCTCGAATAAATTAATCTACTACTCAGGAGAATCTTCTACTTAAAGGGAGATAAAGTTAAATTATGTCATGAGAAATAATATTGGAAATTGATAAGGGATACAAGAAAGATTTTGGAAATAATATCAGAAGAGACAAGGTATGAAATAATCAAATTACTTGCTTCTTCTTCGAGATATCTTACAGTAAACGAGATAGCAGAAAAATTGTCTAAAGATAAAAAAACTATTGATAAGCATCTAAGGATATTACTTGAATATAATCTTGTTGAAAGGAAATATTTGGAAGATGAAAGAGCTTTTGGCTATTTCTTGACGAGATATTGCTCAAATCTAATGATGGCTATAGAAAAAGTTTCAAGCATGCAAAAAGGTCTAGAACTAGAGAATATACCAATGCGAGAACAGGAAGAAATAAAAATTGTGAAAAAAAGGAGAGGATTGAGGTTGTTACCTTCTTTTTTCTTCATCTTTTTAGCAATAATTATAGGTTATGGCGATAAGCTTGGATTGTATTCAAGCGTCGTTGAAAGAAGTGTAGTGATTGCTAAGACTGTTGGATTTATAATATTTATATTTCTCGCAATAATTTATGTATACTATCTATACAGAAAGAAGATGATATGAATGGATAAAGCTCAAATTAAACAAGTTGCAATAATAATCCTAATAATTGTTAGCATATATGCCTTTTTCACATTCGGCTTGAAGATAATACTTAATACAGATGTACCTATTGCTGTCGTAGAAAGCGGAAGCATGGAACCTACTTTAAATGTAGGTGATATAATCATTGCCAAAGGAGTCAATCCTGACGAACTTAAAATAGGGGACATCATAATCTTTCAGCTAAAAAATAGCAATGTGCTAATAGTTCACAGAATAGTTAATATTATTCATAAAGGAGATTCTGTGATTATCTATACCAAAGGTGATAACAACCCAGTGCAAGATCCTTGGATTGTTACCGGTGATGAAGTAAAGGGAATCGTCATATTCAGAATTCCATTCCTAGGTTATATTTCGTTAATCTTTCAAAAAACTCCTCAATTATACTTAGCTTTTATTATTTTGATTTTAATAATACTTTTCATACCACAAACAAGGAAAAAATAGTGTATTTTATATATGAGTGTGTGAATTTATAAATTGAATTTTATGGTCGCTCTTAAAGGTAAATATAGGTATGAGATACAGAATGTAGTGGCTTCTATATCATTTGGACATAGTATTAATCTTCAACAGGTAGCTACAGCTATGGAAGACATGGTTGAATATAGACCTGAGCAATTTCCAGGTTTAGTGTTTAGGTTGAATAAACCGAAAACAGCTACTCTAATATTTAGTTCTGGAAAAATGGTATGCACAGGAGCAAGGTCTGAAAAAGAAGTATACAAAGCCGTTGATACCATAATCAGTAAATTAAAAGCAAGAGGCATACATCTCGCTCCTAATCCGAGGATTCAAATACAGAATATTGTTGCATCTGCTCAGCTAAATGCTGAAGTAAATTTAGAAAAGGCAGCTATGCTCTTTGAAAATACGATGTATGAACCTGAACAATTCCCAGGTTTGATTTTTAGATTACAAAATCCTAGAGTTGTAATGCTCATTTTCAGTTCAGGAAACATGGTTTGTACAGGTGCTAAAAAAGAAGAAGACGTTAAGAATGCTGTAGAAACTGTTTATAAGTTACTTAAAGAACAAGGAGTTCTATTTGAGCGCGCTTAGCTTATAAGAACTTAGCGGCCAAGGAGCTAACAAAATCCAGATCAACAAAAATAAAGCTGTAATTATTTTTCTTTTTTTATCGACATTCGAAACCATATTTAAAGGTTCTATTCTATAGAACAACAAGAAAATAGCAAGAAAAGCCATAGCTAAAAAATCGGTGTAAATTAAAACTATAATCGAGATGAAAGCTGCAAGTAATTTAAGAGAATTTCTATTACCGAGGAATGAATTGATTACATGCCCTCCATCCAATTGAGCAACAGGAGTCATGTTCAAAAAAGTAATTATCAAACCTAAGAAAGCTGCAAAAGCAAAAGGATGCAAGAGGACCGTTGCATTCTGAGGAAAATATTGTGAGAAAATTAGTTGAAGTATGAAAGGAACATATTGCAATGCATCCTGATTTATTTCGTTAGTAAACGTAGAGAAATTTATTCCTAAAATCAAATATATAACGCAAGGTATAAGACCTAAGAGAGGGCCGCTTATTCCTACATCAAAAGATTGAAATCTATCAACAAAAGGTTCTCTTAATCTAATAACTGCACCGAAAGTACCGAAAGGAAAGCCTGGTATAAAAAAAGGTAAAGAAACCTTTAAACCATAAGATCTAGCCATTAGATAATGACCTAATTCATGAATGCCTAGAATTGATAAGAGAGCGAAAGTATAAATTAAAGCAAAAGAAATGTTCGCTTTGAAGAAAATAAAATATCCTGCAAGAAAAACTGTTATAGAATTAACAATAAAAAGTAACAAAGGAATTAAGTTGGAAGAAGAATAGTCAATTTTCATACGAAAAATTTCATAATAATAATCTGAAGAAAATGTATATGGCTTTGCTATGACGAAGAAGCCTTTTTCTTCTAATTCCTTTTTTAATTTCCTGAATTTCATATAGTCAATTGCTGAGCTAGAGGTATGGATTATAAACCTTTTATCTTCAATCCTAAATAAGATAACTGGTTCGTATTTATTGACTATTTCTAGAACAATTTTTGAATCTGTTTCACTTATCATATACATATATTAGTAAAATTATGCAGTATTTTAATTAGAATGGAAAACGAAACTATCTATGTTAGGGAAGCAAAAGAAGAAGACATACCTACAGTTGTTGAGATAAATAGAGTTGCTTTACCTGAAAATTATTCAATTGATTATTTTTATTATCATTTACACGAATTCCCTGAGCTTTTCCTTGTAGGAGTAGTAAAAAGAAATGATTTAGAATACATAGCTGGATATAGCATGAGCAGAATTGAATTCGGTTTTTCAAATTTTGGATTATCGCTTGTTAAAAAAGGACATTTAATTTCAATCGCGGTATTAGAACAATTCAGAAGAAGAGGAATAGCAAGTGCATTAATAAAAACCACAATAGATCGATTGATTAAAAGAAAAGTGAATGAGTTTTATCTAGAAGTTAGGGTTTCTAACTATCCTGCTATTAATCTTTATAAAAAGTTCAATTTTGTAATAACAAGCAAGATACCATCATACTATAGCGATGGCGAAGACGCATATGTTATGACAGTTAAGTTAAGATAGCTTTAAGCAACTCGGTTACTAAAGCTAAAAACAATGAGCCAATTACCATCCTTTTACCTCTATTTGGTTGGATATGTGAAAGCCATAGAATAGCGCCTAAAATTCCAACAGTAATATAAACTATTCTTGAAGCAAAAAGTAAAAATTCTATGATTTTGATTAGCAAATAAGAACCGAAATTTTCTATTGAAGAAATTCCTTTATCAAAAATGTTTCTTAACCAAGTGAAAGGATCATTAGTACTATTTGTTTCTGTAACAAAAAGTAAGTTCGCTAGAAGTAAAAATAATGGAAGCAATGAAAATAGTCTTGATTCCACATTAGTAAATTTAAAAGACTTATTTAAGCAAGCAAATATCCAAGCAAACAGCTACCTTCGCTCTTTGAATATTGGATAGTTACTTTCTGAAATAGTTTATTAAAGATAATAAAAAAGGAATAATAGTAATGATGATTAAGAAGTAAAACAAATCTTGGGAAATATTATATGATATAGTTTTAAGTATAATATTTAAAATTATAAAAATAATCAGAACAATACTCGCTATATATACTGTATACTTCCTTACATCTTCTTCTGCCATATTATTCTATAACTGGAAAACTTTAAATAACTAATCATGACAAATAAGTAAGTAGATATGGCGCAGGCTTCTTCACAGGCTGTTCCTTTTCTGATATTAAAGGAAGGGACTAAGAGAACACTTGGTAAGGAAGCTTATGATGTCAATATAGCAGCTGCTAAAGTATTATCTGAAGTACTAAAGACTTCATTAGGACCTAGGGGTTTAGATAAAATGCTAGTAGATAGCTTAGGAGACGTAACAATTACAGGTGATGGGGCAACAATCCTTAAAGAAATGGAAATTAACCATCCTGCAGCAAAAATGCTAGTAGAGGTAGCTAAAGCACAGGATTCTGAAGTTGGAGACGGGACAACAACAGTTGTAGTTTTAGCAGGTGAATTACTTAAAAAGGCAGAAGAATTACTACTCCAAAATATTCATCCAACGATTATCATAGATGGATATAGGAAAGCATTAGAATATGTAATGAACGAAATTGATAGACTTTCAATAAAATTGGATAAAGACGATGTAGAAACGCTTAAGAAAGTAGTGATGACTTCAATGTATAGCAAGGCTATTAGTGAATATAAAGAAAAACTCGCAGACTTAGCAATTCAAGCATGTTTGCAAGTAGCTGAAGAAATTAATGGCGAGCTGAAAATAAATCCTGATTATATTAAATTAGAAAAGAGGAAGGGCAAATCTTTAGATGAAACAGAATTGATAAGAGGCTTAGTGATTGATAAAGAAGTAGTTCACCCTGGAATGCCTAAGCTAGTAAAAGGAGCAAAGATAGCTGTAATAAATGCACCTTTGGAAATAGAAAAACCAGAGATTTCTTCAAAGATTAGTATTACCTCTCCTGAACAAATGAAAAGCTTCTTAGATGAAGAAACGAAGATTTTGGCTAAGATGGTTGATAAATTAGCATCTGTAGGAGCTAACGTTGTAATTTGCCAAAAAGGAATTGACGATACTGCACAATTCTTGTTAAAGAAGAAGAACATACTTGCTGTTAGGAGAGTAAAAGAAAGTGATATGGAGAAGATTGCTAGAGCCACTGGTGCAAGAATAATAACCGATATTGAAGACATTAAGCCTGAAGATCTAGGTTATGCAGATTTGGTTGAAGAAAGAAAAATAGGTGAAGAAAAAATGTTATTCATTGAAGGATGCAAGAATCCTAAAGCTGTAACTATATTGATCAGAGGAGGTTCAGAATTGATTGTAGATGAAGCAGAAAGGGCACTTAGAGATGCGATATACGTATGCAAGAATGCATTAGAGAAGAAAAAGTTATTACCAGGAGGTGGAGCAATAGAAGCTTCCTTAGCTCTTAAAGTAAGAGACTTCTCAAAGAGCTTACCAAGCAAAGAACAATTGGCTGCAATGAAATTTGCTGAAGCTCTTGAAGTGATTCCTTCAATCTTAGCAGAAACAGCTGGAATGGATCCGATTGATTCCATAGTAAAATTAAGGGCTTTGCATTCAGAAGGCAAATATACTTATGGAGTTAATGTACTCGAAGGTATAATAGATGATATGGCCAAAACAGGCGTTCTAGACCCTGCCAACGTTAAATTGCAAGCCATTAGAGCAGCAACCGAAGCAGCTATAATGATTTTAAGAATTGACGATATAATTTCAGCGGCACCTTCAAAACCTGAGAAAGAGAAACGTGAAGGAAAAGAGGAAGGCACGGGCACAGAGTATTAAAGAAAAATCAGAAATACTTGACTTAAATCCCTCTATGCCTTTATCTTCAAAAGAAATTAGATATGAAAGAGCTAGAATAATAGGAATTAGAGCGATGCAATTATTGCAAGGTGCAGAACCTCTCATTGAGGTTCCCAGTGATGTTACTGATCCAATAAAAATAGCTACATTAGAATTTGAAGCAGGTAAATTACCTTTTGTTATAAAAAGAGGATTCGATACAAAGACTGAAAAACTTTCTGAATTATCCTAACTTTTTTTAAACACTATTTCTTTATTATCCGAAAACTTTATTGTAACCTCATCACCTATATCTGGTTTGTTTTCTAATTTTTCCCATTCGTCTTCTCTTAGTATTAAAATTAATCTAGGCATTAAAGAAGCTTGAGGATATATACTTCTCATCACCTGTTGCAACATAGGCATTAATCCTTGAAAAATAGGATCGCCTGTAGGATTAATAACAGCTGGAGGAGAACCCTTTTCTTGAGAAAATTCTAATCTCACATACCATTCATTATTGTCTTTGAACATTGTTTTAGATATCAGTAATGCTGTGAAAACAACTTCCATTGTCGATAGGTTTAATTATTTTTCAACGTTCTTAAATCTTATGCCAAAGATTTCGCCGAAGGCAGAATTCTTAAGAAACAATCCAAACGTTCTTAGAGAAATAATGAATCTCATAGAAGAATACTCTAAAAAACCCGAAAAATATGCGAGAAAATTAATTTATTTAGCGGGAGGATGGCCACAAGATCCGCCTCCTAAATTAATCAAAGAAGCTATTATTGAGATAATTAACAATGAGGAAAAGCTAGGAAGAGCAACTCAGTATGGACCAACTAGAGGACTTACAGAAACATTAGAATCAATTGTAAAATATGAAAAAGAAATATTTGGAAGGAATGTTCATGTAGATAATTTAATAGTAACGAATGGGAGCACGGAATTAGCTGCTGCAGTAATGGAAGCACTGATAGGAGAAAATGATGAAATTATTTTGACTAAACCACATTATTTGAATTTTTCAAGACAGGCATTAATCGTTGGCGATTTGAAAGTAAAAATTAAGTATTGGGATTTAATAAGGGAAGATTTTAGATATGAGCCTGATACAGAACAACTCAAAGAATTGATAACGGATAAAACAAAGGCTATCATCCTAGCAAGTCCTGGGAATCCAGATGGACAAGTATTTAGCGATGAATTATTCAAAGAGATTTCTGAAATCGCTAAGGATAAGAAAATCTATTTGATAACTGATCTTGCTTATAGAGGTTTTTGCTACATTAAACAACCATATTATTTTAGCAAAGAAATTGAACCGCATGAAATATTCATATGCACGCTTTCTAAGGAATTGAGAATTCCTGGTTTGAGAATGGCATATGCTATTGCTACAAAAGATTTAATAAGGAACTTTGAACTGATTCAACAAGTAAGATCTTTATGCCCTAACGGTCTTACACAAAAAATTTTTGCTGAAATGATTGGTAGAGAAGAAAGCACAAAGATATTAAAAGAGTTCATTGAGAGAGGTAGGGAGGTATATCAAGGAGTTGCAAACTTTGGCTATAGGTATTTGAAAGATAAAATCCCAGAGTTTTATTTAAATGAACCAAAAGGTGCATTTTACTTATTCTTTAATCATTCAAAAATCTCTCCTAATTCTAGAGAATTCTGTTCAAATCTTTTAGAAAAGGTTCAAGTTGCTTTAGCTCCTGGAATAGACTTTGGAATGGATGGATGGACTAGATTATCAATATCTCCAGGCGTATTGAACGTTGAAATAATTAAGGAAGGAATTGACAGGATAAAAGAATACATAGACATGATAAAATACACAAACATTTATAAACCACCTATTACTTAATTTTCTATTAACAAGTGAGAACCATGTCCGCAGAAGGTGCTAAATCTGAAGGAGTTCCTGTTGTTGGCGAACAAGAAAAAAGGCGAACAGCAATACCAGAGAATACTGTATTAATAGGCAAAAAGCCTATTATGGGTTACGTAGTAGCAACATTAATGCAGTTCCAAAGAGGATCCAATAAAGCTATTTTAAAAGCCAGAGGCTCTAATATTTCAAGAGCCGTTGACGTTGTGGAAATACTGAGAAACAAATTCCTACCAGGCGCTGTAGCTGTATCAAAGATTGAAATTGGAACAGAGCGTGTCGGGGAAGGAGAAAAAGCAAGAGACGTTTCAATAATAGAAATACACATCGAAAAGATAAAGTAGAAATTTTTTTAATTTTTTATGTTTATAAAATTTTCTGATTTTAAAAAAGGAATTATTGGAACTTTATTTTTAATCTTTCTTATTCCAGTTTCAAATTTAATTATTATTAATTTCCCTTTTCAAAATAATTTTATTAATAAAATTGCACCTATATATTTTCTAATTTTTTTATTTAATCCTTATTTAAATAGAACTTCATCATTAATCGGAGGTTTCTTAGGATTTATTGCATTCAGTATAATTATAAGACTTCCTTTTCAATTAGCAGTTCCTTTTTCTATTGTTTCCTCAATAATTTTATATTTTCAAAATTCACTCTTCTATAGAGAGCCGGAAAAAATAAGGCATTTAATTTTAAACATTATATCTTGCGCATTGTTTGTAGCATTTTATGGATGGCTTTCTGCGATAACTTCTTCATTAGCAAACTTTTCTAGCTTTCTTCTTTCTTTTCAGGCATATTTCTATTTTGGCCTAATATCTACGATGATTATAGTTCCTACCATGACTTATTTATACGGCTTAAAACTGCATAGCAATACGATGTGGTTAAGAAAATAAACTAGTTAACTCTAAATTGTTTAATGTCCGAAATAAAGCCAGTATATTCAATTAGAGTAGCTTCAATATCAGATATTGCAAGATTTGCAGCTTTAATGATAAGCCTAGGTCAACCTGCATATATAATACATTTCAAACATGAGGAAGAAAATTATTATGGCATGCTAGCAATATTCCATGATTATTTCAATTTAAACGGTGTTCCAATATTTTATTATTGTTCAGCAAAAGAGGAAGGTAAATACATACTTGTAAAAGTAGATGAGGGAGGAGAACTTGTAATGTTTTCAGATAGAACAAAAGCAGGATACATATCAATACCTATAATTACTCTTTACAAAAAACCAGAATTCATTCAACTATAGCTTGAATGTAACGAAATTACCGGTTTTTAGTCTCAATAGATTTTGAAAACCTTCCGTTACTTTACCTATATTTTCTAGTTCATCAACTTCCTTTTCTAAATAAATAACAATAGATTTGTTAAATGAGTCAAATGAAACATCTCCTTGCACATGTTCGCTTTTTTTCTTAATCGAACCATAGCTTACATCTACTTTAAACAGTATTTTGTTTTTCAAAACAAGAACAAATGCTTTTGTAGGAAGAACTCTTATAATTCGTTCTATTAAAATAGGATTAATATACCTAATCAGTTCTATCGTTGATATCAAATTTTCATTGTCCATTATTTTGACGATGTATTTCTCAAGGTTCGCGGAATTCATAGATTTCTTGCTCTAAGAAAACTTCTAATATTACTATCTTTCCTGTAGTATTTAAAAACTTCATCAATTCTTTTTGAGCTATTTTAATAACCTTTTCAGAAGATCGATGATATATTCCCTTTGAAGTATCAATTAGTACTTTAGCCTTTTTGTGATCGAGACCATATAATAAAAAAAGTAAATTCAGAAGATTCTTTCTATTAAGCTTAACTTCATAGATTATTGGAATTATGTTTATTAAGAATGAAGCTTCAAGCATGAGTTGGCTTTTCTTTAAAATTTCACTTTCGGTCATCTCTCTAGTAATACTTTATATATTGATATTTAAGCTCCCAACTTTCTGAGTTAAATTTTCAACCTGAATCTCAACGAGATCGTTGTTTAATATATCGAACGAATGCCATCTTTTATCATGCTTGCACCCTCTCAATTTTCTTATTCTCAATTGCTTTATCAGTGAACCATATTGCATAGCAAGAGGATCATATCTAAAATCTATTATTCCATCTACATGATATTCGATTACTTGCTCAAATTCTTCGAAGGATTTGATACCGAAATGTGAACTTGCAAAAACAGGTATATATCTCCTTTTACATATTTCTAGCCTTATTACTTTTATTAAGTCAAGAATAGAATTAGGATCCATTTTGTATAACAACTCTGTTAAAGAATCAATCATTACTATTGCCTTTTTATATTTAATCATCAAATTGTTCAAGGATTGTATTAGCATGTTGAAAAGATTTTGCCAACCAGTAGGATAAAAGGATATTATGGAGTTTTGAAGTTCATCATTATTATTTTGAATATTTAATTTATAAGAGAACAAATCTATTAATAACAGTTGATTCTTTTTCAAATACTTCTTTATTTTTGGTGAATAAAGTATCATATTTTCATAAACAGAAATAGGATGCTCATCAACGCACATGTATATGCAAGCATATTTATTTTGTAATAGTTTAGATGTCATACAATGGAAAATCGAAGATTTTGCTATTCCTGCTTCTCCAGAAAAGATTACTAAAGAATTTGAAGGAAGGCCATCAATCATTAATTTATCGAATAAATCTATTCCGAGTTTAATTCTAGGAACAATGCTAAGCTTGAACCCCATAATTTTTTGCGATGAAAAATCCATTCTAAATTTTCCTTTCTTCATTAGATGATAATATTTTTATCAAAACAATACGAGTATTACCAGCGTAATATGAGAATAATATCAGTTAAACTGCCTCCCGCATATGTTGAGAAAATGGATCAAATGATAAAGGAAGGAAGATTCACAAGCAGAAGTGAAATAATAAGATTCGCATTGCTAGATTTGTTTAGAAAAGAGGAAGAATACAACAGTTTAAAGGAAAAAGTAAAGACAATGATAGGCCCTTAGCTTTCAACTTCAATATCAGCCATCTCCTTTCCTAGATTTATCAATATTTTTTTGAATTTCATTTTCAATTCTTTTATTCTCTCTTTATCCGCATCTATAGAAAAAAGACCGTCGCATACAGCATTAGATACTTTTCTTAAAAGGTTTCTATTCAAATAACTTTCCCCTTTGATATAGCAAAAGCATATCATTCCAATTCCTAACTTCTCTATTGCTGAAAGATTTTTGATAGGAGGAGCTACTACTGCATCGAATCCAAGGTTATAAATTAAGTTGAGTGTTTTTTCGTCCATAAAACGAGAAAATAAAGGCATAACTGCTATGGATTTAAGATTAAGCCTGTAGCAATCAGATAAAAAATTCGAAACATAATCGCCGAATCGCAAGAGAACTAAAAAATCAACTAAGACTGCACAATAATAAGGCGCTTCTAATTTTTCTAGTAGCCATAAGAAATCTTTTTTCTTTTTCAAATCTCTTACAAATAAGAATTTCAATCTCCTCTTAGCTGCTTCTTCTAAAAATTTTGAGAAATCAGATCGAGACATTCAAGATATTAATCTTCAATGTATTTATCTAATTATGGACAGAGAAGAATTAAGAAAGTTATTATCAGAACGAGCAAATCTATTCAGTGGAATTAGAGATTATGAATTAGAAATTGTCAAAAGAATAGTTAGCATCGATAAAAAGCTTGATCTATTAATTAAAAAAGTTGAAGAAATAGAAAAGAAATTGAATAAATGAAGATAAGGGTCGCAAAATGTCCTAATTGCGGAGAAATAATGGCATTCTATGCACACTACAAGAGCAAAGTATGTACTAGATGTGGTAAAAAATTTTTGGTAGCGAATAGTATTCAGCTTGGGTTGTTCGAAAATGCATATCAAGCAAGCGAATTCGTAAAGAGAGCTAAAATGAAGGAAAAGTATGGATGAAGTACGTGAGAATGATTATGTACTCCTGTATTTAGATGAAAAAAGAAAGTATTTAATAAAGTTAGAAAGAAATAAGAAGCTACATACACATAAAGGCTTTATTGTACTAGATGAAATAATAGGAAAAAAGTTTGGAGAGAAAATCAAAAGTAATATAGGCGAAGAATTCGTTATTTGTAAACCAACTATCAGAGATTTTATATTAAAATTCGCTAGGAAGACACAAATAATTTATCCAAAAGATGCAAGCTACATAGCATTTATAGGAGGGATTTCTGATGGTTCTAGAGTAGTAGAAATAGGTACAGGAAGTGGAGCGTTGACTTGTTCATTGGCTAATTTGGTAAAACCAAGCGGTCATGTATATTCCTATGAAATAAGAGAAGAATTCTATGAAATAGCGAAGAAAAATATTGAAATGCTCAATCTTTCTGAATATGTTACTCTCAAATTAAAAAATGCTTTGGAAGGAATAGATGAAAAAGATGTTGATTGCGTTGTTATGGATATTCCAAATCCATGGGATGCAATAGGTGTTGCCAAACAAGCATTGAAGGGTTCTGGAATATTAATTTCTTTTTCCCCTACTATAAATCAAGTTGAAAAAATTCTGAGAACATTAATTGAAAACAAATTCATAGATATTCATGTTGTTGAATTGATTGAACGAGAATTTCAAGCAGATCCTATAAAACTGAGACCAAAAACTACGATAATAGGTCATACAGGATACATAACTTGGGCTAGGAAAAGTATTTAATCGTTTCATAAATCAGATTTAGATTTATGATTTTTAAGAAAATGATTCTTAAAATTATAGATGGAAGAAGAAAGCTTAATTGAAAAATTTGACAAAATTCTCACTAATGCTAGGATTTATGAGTATGGAAAATATCCAGTTAAGGGTTGTGGAATTTGGTTACCTTACGGTTATGAATTAAGACAAAATGTCCTAAAAATAGTCAGAGAGATACTTTACAGAACAGGTCATAAGGAAGTTTTGCTACCTATGTTGATACCAAAAGATATGCTAGAAAAGGAGGCAAAGCACATAGCAGGTTTTCTTGAACAAGTATATTGGGTAACAAAAGGAGGTACTACGAAACTAGATGTTGAATTAGCTCTAAGACCTACTAGTGAAACAGCAATGACACATGTATTTAAAGACATGATATCTTCTTATAGAGACCTTCCGCTTAAAGTTTTCCAAATCGTTAGCATATTTCGATATGAAACAGAAGCTACGAGACCTATGATAAGAGTTAGAGAAGTTACAACTTTTAAGGAAGCTTTCACTTTCCACGAATCCAAAGAAGATGCGCTTAAACAATTCCAAGAGGCATATTCAATCTATTCAGAAATATTTGATAAACTAGGAATACCTTATATAACTCCTGAAAGACCTTCATGGGATAGATTTCCGGGTGCAGAGATTACTGTAACATTTGATACAATATTACCTGATGGTAAAACTCTTCAAATAGGATCTATTCATTACTTAGCACAAAGCTTCTCTAAAGTATTCGATGCTAAATTCATGAAAAAGGATGGAAGTTATGATTGGTTATACATGTTGAGTTATGGAATTTCTGAAAGGGTAATTGCTTCACTCATAATTCATTATGCTGATGATATAGGTGCTGTATTGCTACCTAGCATTGCACCAATAAAGATTGTTGTGGTGCCAATATTCTATGAAGAATATAGACAAGAAATTTTGAATTATGCAAGAGAAATAAAAGATGCAATAGAATTAGCAGGATATAATGTCGTGATCGATGATGATCCCGATAAAACTCCAGGTGAGAAATTCTATGAATGGGAAAGAATAGGAGTACCATTAAGAATCGAAATAGGTCCAAAAGAAATGAAAGAATTAAAAGTCACTCTTACGGATAGACTTAGAAGAAAGAAAACAGTTGAAAAGGAAAAGATGTTTAAAGAAATTAAAAACATGCTTAATTCGTTAGAAATAGAATTAAGAGATAAAATAAGGAATGAAATGTTCAAAAGGATCTTAAAAGTTAAAGCTGCAAACGAGCTCGGAAAAGTCTTGGATGAGAAGAAAGTTGCAATGTTTAGCATATGTAGCGATGAAAAATGCGGTATGAAAGTTGATGAACTAGTAAAAGGTGCAAAATTCATAGGTTATGATGTAAAAAACAAAGAAAAAGGCAATTGCATTGTATGCGGTAAAGAAACAGATAAAATAGGATATTTGGCAAGAAAATATTAAAGAATATTAAGCTACTAAATTAAGAAAGTTATGGTGATGAATTTTGCCAAAAAAGAGAAAGAGTAGAGGAAGAGCTAAAGGTGCAAAAGGAAGGGATTCCTTGCTATCATGCGATGGATGTGGAAGATTGATACCTAGAGGAAAAGCTATAAAAGTTACAAAAGAGCAATCCTTCCTAGATCCCCAGCTCGAAGCAGAACTAGAAAAGAAAGGAGCTAGAATCATAAAGGCTCCTGTAACAGTCGTTTATTGTGTTTCATGTGCAATTTTCAGAGGAATAAGAAAAGTTAGAGCTGAAGAAGAAAGAGATAAAGAAAAAAGGCTCTTCTTTTAATAATGATAAAAACTTGGTTAGAGAGATTCGTAGATGAAATACTGAAAGAAAATAAGCAACGCTATGTAGTTAGTGGAGGAATGGCAGTATCAGGACCAATTCATATAGGAAAATTGAGAGGTGAAGTAATTTATCCTTCAGTCATAACTAGAATGCTTAGGAAGGAAGGAAAAGAAGTAGAGCATATTGTAGTTATTTATACGCAAGATCCTCTTAAAGCAAAAGAACCTTTAGTTACAAAAGATTTCATTGAAGAATGGAAAGGAGTAAGGATATTAAATGTCGAAGACCCAAAAGGTTGCCATGGCAATTGGGTTGAACATTTTTATGAGCCGTATCTCAAATCTTATGAAGAATATGGCATAACAGCAAAGCCCGTATTCACGCATGAAATTTATGAAAACAATCCTAGGATGAAAGAAGCAATAAAAGTATTCTTAGAAAATAGAGAAAAAGCTAGAAAAATATTGAATAAATATAAAGGAGAGAAATTACCTGCTAACTGGGTTCCATTAAAGCCTTTATGCGAAAAATGCTACAACATTTTGACTACGAAAGCTACTAATATAGAAGGAGAAGAAGTAACTTATTTTTGCCAGAAATGTGGTAACATAGGTAAAACTAAGATAAATCGAGGAAAACTTGAATGGAGAGCTGAATGGGTTAGTCTTTGGTATACTTTTTTAGTTGACATTGAATTTTATGGAAAGGATCATGCTGCTGCAGGCGGAAGTAGAGATAGCTGTAATGAATTATATAAAGAGATATTTGGTTTAGAATATCCAAAAGGACTCGCTTATGAATGGGTTAGTCTTGTCATTGATGGAAAAAGAGAGCCTATGGGTAGTTCAGAAGGAGTTTCTTTCGATGTAGATGAATGGTTGAGGGTAGGAAGGCCTGAAGTTCTTAAATATTGGTATTTGGTTTCTAAAGAAAGAACGCATTTAGATTTCAATCCTGCAATAACAATTCCTTTAATTCATGAAGAATATGATAGAGCTGAGAGAATATATTTTGGTATTGAAGAACCTCCTAGAAAAGATATGATATACGACATTAAATTTAGTTATGAAGCCGCAAATGACTTCAATCCACCTAAAGAAATTCGAATTCAAATTCCTTATTCAATATTAGCTATTTTAGTACAAATATTGCCTAAGGAAAATAGGCTTGAGGAACTTGTAAAGAAATTAAGTAGAATAGGATATATAAATAAGGAATTAAATAACGCAGATCTAGAATTTCTAGCGAATTATTCATCAAAAGTAGCTTACTGGGTTGAGAAGTATGCAAACGAAAACATGAAGATTAAGATTCTTGAAGCGCCACCTTCAATTTTAAAAGAAAAACTAAGCGAAAACGAAAGGAAAATGCTTGTTAATGTTCAGAATGTTTTAGAAAAATGGGATGGAAAGGATACAGTAAAGCTTGAAAGCGATTTATACGAAAGTATAAGATCAAGCGGTCTCTCACCTAAAGAAGGTTTCAAACTACTTTACAATATAATCTTAGGTAAAGAAAGCGGCCCAAAGCTTGTTTCATTGATTCAAGCTACGGAAAAGGAAAGAATTCTAAAGCTAATTAAAGAAACTTTGTCTTAATGTTAGGATTTCTTAGGAAAAGGACAGAAGAATTACTCGCATCCTTAACTAACATTTTTGTAAAAGCGAATGTAAATCCAAACGTAATTTCATTAGTAGCTTTACTTTTAGCTATTATTTCTGCTTCTTTTTATTATTTCAAAATTATTTTCTTAGCAGTATTATTCTTGCTAATTTCAGGCTTTCTTGATATGATTGATGGAATGGTAGCTAGAGCGGGCAATAGAGAGAGCAAATTAGGAAATGTGCTAGATTCTACACTTGATAGATATGCAGATTTTTTACCAATTCTTGCAATAGGTCTCGCTGGAATGGCTAATTGGATATTTGTGACCATTGCAATCTTCGGTAGCCTTATACCATCTTATGTGAGAGCTAAATTAGAAATAAACATCGAAAGCAAGAAAATTAAAGCTAAATCGGTGATTGGAGAAAGAGCTGATAGAATAATACTACTTATCTTAGCTTCTCTTATTTATCCTTTATACAAGGAATCCTTCGATATTGCTTTTCTTTTGATATTCATACTAGGTAATTTCGCTGTTATATTAAGGCTATGGTACAATATTGAAAGTCTCAAGTAATCTTTATAAAAAGGTATACGTCTTTAAAATGTGGAAGACCTTCTCAGCTTAGCTGTAGATGAAGCCAGAAAACAAGGTGCAAGCTTTGCTGAAGCAAGATTTCAAGATGCAACAATTATACATCTTGAATTTTTAAATGGAAAAGTAAGGAATTCGAGTTTCAATTCTTATAAAGGTATAGGAATTCGAGTATTGGTAGATAATTCTTTTGGTTTCTCTTCAACTAATGCATTGAATAAAGAAAGCATTATTGAATGTGTTAGCAAGGCAATAAAAATAGCTAAAGCGAATAAGAGAAAGAGCAATATTGAATTAGAAAAAACTAGAGCTTATAAAGATACGATAATCGTGAAGCCAAAAACTACGTTATTCGATGCCGATTTGGATGAATTAATCAAAGAAGTTAAAGAACTAGACAAGAGGATTCAAGAAGTTGAACCTCGAGTAATGATAAGAGTTTTCTACTTCACAGCAGTTAATGAAGAAAAACTCTATATGAATAGTGATGGATCAAGAATTGAACATAAAATTCCTAAAATTAATTTGACGAGATTCTTTACAGTTATAGACCCACAAAAAGGAGTATTGCAAAGATCTCGTTCAGAAGGAGGCTCTTCAGGTCTTGAATATCTAAAGGAGTTAAAAATTGAAGAAAAAGAAATTGAAGATGCAAAGATATTGGGACAAATATTGGATAAAGGAGAAAAACTAAAGGAAAGCGGATATTATGATGTAGTTATTGATGGAGAAATCACAGGTTTAATTTCACATGAATCATGCGGACATCCATTTGAGGCTGATAGAATTTTAGGAAGAGAAGCTGCTCAAGGAGGAGAATCTTATGTTAAGCTTGAGATGCTGAAGAGAGAAAAAATTGGCAGTGACGTATTGACAATCGTTGATAATCCCTTGATAGAGAAATCATTAGGTTTCTATGTATATGATGAGGAAGGTGTTCCTGCGAGAAAAAAGTATTTGATAAAAAATGGTGTTGTCGAAGAATTATTGCTCAACAGAGAATATGCTGCAAAGCTCTCAACAACAAGCAATGGCTCAGCCAGAGCGACTGCTTATTTCAATGAACCATTGATAAGGATGTCGAATACATACATAGAGCCAGGAGATTATAGCGTTGAAGAATTGATAGAGGATGTAAAAAAAGGTGTATACTTCAAGTCATATATGGAATGGAATATTGATGACAGGAGATGGAATCAAAAATACGGCGGATTAGAAGCTTATTTAATAGAAAATGGAGAAATAAAAGGATTTCTCAGAAATCCAGTTTTGGAAGTAACCACAGGTCAGCTTTATAAAAGTATAGATGCAGTAGGCAAAGATTTGAAATTCGAAGCAGGACTATGTGGTAAAGGTGAGCCTATGCAAGGAGTACCTGTTTGGTTTGGAGGCCCTACGATTAGAGCTAGAAGACTTTGGATAAAATGAGCACAGAAAGTAAAATAGAGACTTTAGTTAAGAAGTTCCAAGAAAAAGGGGTAGAAGATGCAATAATAAATCTATATTCTACAAATACGGTGCTTGTTAGATATGCGAATAACGAAATAATGATTCCAATTATAAACAGTGAATCAGTTATCTCTATATGTATAGGATATAGAAAGAGGAGGTTGATAACTCAACTCAACGATGTTTACTTTGATGAGAATCGAATAGTTGATAGATTAATGAATATGATAAACCAAATTGAAGAACAAGAAGTATATGCTAATTTGCCCAAAAACAAATTCCAATATGAAAGTATCCTTGATATCGATGAAGAAACAAGAAAATCTGAAGAAAAAGCTGTAGAATTGATTGATGGGATAATAAATGAAAGCCTGAATAGAGGAGTTAAAAGAGTTGCTGGTACTCTTGAAATAAAACATGCGAATATCAAAAGCTGGACATCAACAGGTCTATTCTTGGAGGATAAAAGATCAAGTGTTATGCTAAATCATAGGTGCTTCATCGATTCCCTTTCAACAGGACAATGGTCATATACAGCAAGGAGTATAAAGGACCTTGATTGGAAGCTCGTCGTAGATAAATCTAGTGAAATATGCAAAATGAATGTTAATCACAAAAAAGCAGAAGCAGGCAAGTACACTGTTGTTTTTTCACCTATGATATTTGCTAGCCTCATAGAACATGTTGCCTATGCTACTTCTGCATATGCTGTAGAAACAGGTTATTCTTATCTTACGGGAAAATTAGGTAAAAAAGTTGCGAGTGAAAAATTAACTATAATCGATGATCCTCAGAATAAAGCTTCTCCAGGATATGCAAGATATGACGAAGAATGTATTCCTACAAGAAAAAAAGAAATCATAAAAAATGGCATTTTGTTAACATATCTACATAATTTAACGACAGCAAAGAAATTCAATACTGAAACAACAGGAAATGCTGGTTTAGTTTCTCCACATCCATGGTCTATTCATGTTGAAGCAGGAGATTATAATGAAGATGAGATACTGAAAGAGGTTAAAAAAGGATTGTTCATTGTTAACAATTGGTATTTGAGATTCCAAAACTATCAAGCAGGGGACTTCTCTACAATATTAAGAGATGGAATCTTCTTAATTGAAAATGGAGATATAAAAACAGCTCTTTATGGTGCAAGATTGAGCGATAATTTCTTAAATTTAATTACAAGCATAAAAGCCCTTACTAAAAGAGTATACCCGATTAAATGGTGGGAAGTTAACACTCCAACTTACGTTCCTTATGCACTGGTAGAAAACATGAACATTACAACTGCGGAATAATTACTTTTTTATTCTTTCTGAATAAAAATAAGAAAAAAATGTTGAAAAGATTGCTATTATTAGTTGAGGATAGATAAATAAAATATAAGTAGGATTATATGATAACCAAAGCAAATATTGAGCTATAGATGGAAAAGCATAACTTACTAATTTTATTATATTATATGAATAAAATAGAGGTAAATAATAAAAAATTGTTATAGGTATTATAAATACAAAAAAGAAAATTACATGCTGCATTTTACCGCTCTTTTTGCCTATGAGAACTTTATCAATATAAGTTAAAGCAGAAGCTAAAATTAGTATTAGAGAAAATATAGATACGAACAAAAAAGTAAGAGGTGGAAAAACCCTTAATACATTATAAGCATAAAGTGTAGCGAAAGCATGTATTATCACTAAATATGCTATGCTTAGCTTCTTCAAGGTATGCATAGATAATTGGGAATTTTTTACTTTAAAAAAATTTCTTTTTTATTGGTTGCTTGAATAATAGTCGAGATTGACATGCTAATATACTTTAATTCCTCATTTTTTATGGAAATGAATGATTTGTTATTTATTTACAGGTTAACAGTTACGCTATTTATATTCAGCTTTGCAAGCTATTACGATATCAAAAAAAGAGAAGTAAATGATTTAATATGGCTAATTTATGTAGCTTTGACTTTGCCAATATCATTCATATTAGGTGACGAATGGAATTTAGTAATCGCTTTCATACCTTGTTTTATTTTTGGAGCTGTACTTTATTATGTTTTCAAGTTTGGAGGTGCAGATGCAAAAGCAATATGGTGCTTAGCTATAGCTTTGCCGGATTTCCCTTATGAAACAATGTTTGTTAAGCCTTTAATATTTCCTCTTTCGATTGCTTTCAATGCAGTAATAATTTCTATTTTTTACATTTTTGTAAATATATATAATAACATAAAAAAATATATAAAAGATAGAAAACTTTTTGATCAGAATTTACCACTAAAAGTTAAAATAATGTTATTTTTGTTTTCACAAAAGTTAAGTAAAGATGAATATTTTAGAAGTAATTTCTACATTCCATCGTTAATAAATGGGAAATATAATTTAAAACAAGATATAAGAGAAATAGACTACAATAAAAAAGAATACATTACAGAATGGTATGAAAAAGCCCAGCCTTTCCTAGTGTATATTTTGATCGCAATACCAATAACTATCTTATTTGGAGATTTGAGCATGACATTTGTCAGCATTTTCATGAAGCATTAAATTAAAATATAACAAGGTTGAAGAAAACACATGGTCGCAAAGAAGATAATTGCCGTAGTTGCTGAATGGGAAGCATCATCTAAATATGTAAAGAAAATAGTAGAAGAAGTATCTAAAGAAAAAAACATACAAGTTGAGATAAAAGAAGAAGATTGGGAATTTTTAGTAAATTATGGGGTTAAAGATGAATTCGGAGGAGTAGAAGTTCCACAAGTCTTTGTACAAGATGATAATGGAAATATAAAATTCGTAATGGGTAGAGTACCACTAGATGCAGAAGGTAAGCCTGATCTAAATAAAGCAAAAGAAATATTATTGCAGGCTATTTCTACTTCATAAATTTTCCTAAAGTACTTGTTCCTAAAATTCCTTCAAAATCTATTCCTGCAGGTTCTAATAATTGCTCTAAACTGCTTCGCATTATTTCAACGTATTTGTTAACATCTATTTCATCAAGTCTAGCAAGTTGAACAGGCTTAACACCATCAGCAGTTCTCACTTTAACATATGCGATATTTTGGCCAGCTTTAACTTCTATACCGAAGTTCTTTAACAATAAAGCGGCTTTGACATGTTGTGGAGTAGTTTTATTATAATCCTCGATGTTCTTGTTCATCATTACTTTTATAGCTAGATCTGATAAAGAAATCCTACCTGATTTTAACAAGGAATATTGCATATAAGTAAGCTTTTTAATCTTCTCTTTTGCAGGTTCGAAATCTTCTACTTTATCTATTTCCTTCAATATGTTCACTATCTCATAGAAAGTTTTTCTTACAAATTCAGGAATGTGCTTCTTTTTACCCAATAAGCCTTTGATATCAACATTTCCATCATATGTGACGCCGAAATAATTCTTTTTTCTTTCTGAAAAAACAACGTATTTATAAGTCTTGTCTACATCCAAATCTACTCTAAGAACTTTTTCAACTCCATCAATGAATTCTTTTAAAACATTAGCTGGTGGATTTTTAATGAATAAAGAATCTGTATCTCCATATATTATTTCTAAACCCATTTTCTTAGCTATTTTAATCGTTTCTTCAATATTGTATCTTCCTATTGCTGTAACACTTTCTGCAGCTGCAGGAGAATACAGATCAGAAGATTCAGCACCTAAAACTCCATATGCAGCGTTTAAAATAACTTTAATAGATGCCTGTATTACTTCATATTGAGAACGAATTGAAGGATCTAATCCTTGTTTTTTAGATAAAGGCTTATACCAAGCAACTCTTAAATCCCTCAAACTTCCAATCAATTTACTTAAAACTCCTTTTCTCTTCTTGCAACTCCAATGTGAAATACTTGGTAACATTACAAGCTTGCATTCTTCATGAGGACAGTCAATTGTTTCATAAGATATATTCCAGATTTTAATTATCGAAGGATACAATGATGCAAAATCAACAACTACTACGTTGAAATGAATTCCAGGTTGGGGTTCAATTACTTTAGCACCTAGATATTTCTTACCTTTTATTATCGCAGTTGTCACGAGATGACCTTTAGCCTGCTCAATTTCTTTCTTATTAGAAATTAAGACTTTTGATTGTCTTAGAGAAAAGCTTACCATGCTTTTGATCCAATTTGATATTCCTATCCTTGTTACATCTTCAATAGGAAGTTTAGCTATACGCATAAGTATTATGAAAAGTTTTAGGACAAGATGATCGTTAAAGTTGACTAATGAATAAGTTAACCAAGCATCTCTATAGCAATATGATGCAAGCTCGTAAAGAGGCAGATTGTTTATGAAATCTTTCAAGACTTTCTTTTCGATTCCTAGAAGAGCTTTACTTATGGAATTTAGATCGACTTCATCATATTTTTTACTGAAAGCATAAATTTGTATAGCTTTGTTATGGAAAAATTTATATAAATCTACATGTACACCAGGAGTAACTAGAGCAATTTCTTTTCCTAGAGCTATAGGTATCCTTTCTTTTGCAAAGCCTAATTTTTGAGCTCTATGATAAAGATAATTTAGATCGAAATTATCGCCATTGAAAGTTATTACTAGAGGATAAGATGAAATTATTCTGAATACTCTATTTAATAATTCAATCTCATTATCAACTATTTCAACATCCACACCTTCTAGATCAGCAGGTCTATTTCCTAGTTCTACATTTCTTTTCAGCAAAATTACTTTTTTCAATCCATCACTTGAAACAAACGAAACAGCAATGATCCTGTTTTCTGCTTTTTTAGGAGAAGGCATCAATGTAGGGGATTCCATTTCTACTTCAATATCAATAGCTACATGTCTAACTAAAGGAATAGGTTGATTCAATATCTTAACCCATTCTTTTAGTGCAGCAAAGTATTCAGGGTCTTCATCTCTGAATCTTTCTTCCAACTCTTTTAAGGAGATATCATCGAAATCAGGAATTAAGTTTCCGTTAATAACCTTATATGGACAGCCAGGAATAAGACCGCGATCGTATATGTAATTTGAATGATATTTAATGTTTGCTTCCCATACATTTCCATTTGCTTTACTTGCAACTATTTCTCTTAAAGAATTGGCTGATCCTCCTACCGCTAGTGGATCTTTTGTTATGATCTTAGTCAACTCAACGACCTTATCATGCAAAGCATCATATAATTTGACTTTTTCGAATCCTGCTAGACCTTTATGTAAAGCAATCGAAGGAATAGCTCTTAGCTTTTCTTCAGGTAAGTCTGTGTAGAAATATGGCTTATGACCAGTATTATCATACCAGTAATATATTTTTCCAGAGTTCGGCTCGTATAATTTAACCAAGGCACATTTTCTTTTACCACTATAAGTTACTGAAATTAGATAGCTTCTACCTAAATTTTCTGGAACTTCGGCTTCATAAATAGTAGCTTCTTCTCTTAATTCTTCTTGTTCAGCCTCAAATTCCTCCTCTTCTTCTTCGTAATCGATTTTAGAAAACATCTGATTTTAAATATTCACTTAACCTTCTTATACCTTCCTCTATTCTTTCAAAATCTTCAGATACAAAAGTGAGCCTAAATCTTCCTACACCTTGCTTGCCAAAATATGAACCTGGAATTATGACTAGCTTTTTCTTTTTGAATAGGTCTAGCATCACTTCTTCGTCTTTGTAAATTTTATTTCTGAGATATTTTTCTAAATTAAGGAATAAATAAAAAGCACCCTCGGGAATATTGACATGAATATCAGGCAAATATTCATTAATCATTTTTATCATGAAATCTCTTCTTGCTTTGTATGTTGGCACTACTATTTCTTTCAGATATTTTCTCTTTAACTCGCTAGCTAAATAGTGCATTAAAAACTTTTGTCCTACGACGTTTGAACATAAGGTTACGAACTGCTTAATTTTTTCTAAATTAGATATCACTTCCTCGTTTGCACAAACATATCCTAGTCTAAAGCCAGGAGATGAAGCTTCTTTCGAAAAAGAACAAACAGATATTACATGATCTTTATCATATTTGGCTAAGTAGACATGTTCTTTCTCATAAGTTATATGTTTGTAGGCTTCATCCACGATTACAAAAATGTTTTTGTCTTTCGCTATTTCTACGATACCTTTTGCTATATCTTCTCTCAACATTCTTCCTGTAGGATTTTCTGGAGTATTTAAAATTATTGCCTTTGTTTTCTTAGTAATTTTTTCATTTATTTCATCCAAAGAAGGTTGATAGCCATTTTCCTCAAGTTGTAGAACCCTTATTTCTTTAGCTTTGAAGAAGGAAATTATTTCTGAATAACCCAAGTATGTAGGATCTGTTAATATTACTTCATCTCCTTCTTCCAAAATTGAAGACAATACCAAGAATATTCCTTCTGTAGAACCTTCTGTAACTATTATCTCTTTATTAGGATCATATTTTATTCCTGAATACTCATAAACGTCTTCAGCAATTTTTTCTCTAAATCTTATCATTCCTCTTGTGCTTGTATATCGGAAAAATTCAGATGGGTTATTTTCTAAATCTTCAACGAATGATTCTATCAATTCCTTAGGAGGAATTAAACTAGGAGAACCTCCACCAAAAGAGATTATTTCTGAATCTTTAGCGGCTTCATCAAGCAATGCAGCAACTTTTCTTATCGGAGATAATTTTAAAAAGGCGAGTTTCTTTGAGAAAAGTTTCTTTAAATCGCTTTCATACATATGCTAAAAAAGACTGAGCTTTATTAATTCTTAACTCTTTGATCCTAATTCTGAAGCATTCGTTAAACTATATGAAGAAGCTTATTGATTCAGTATTCTTCTCAACTTACCCTTCGAATAAGATAAAACATGCATTTCTCTTTTTAACCATTCTGGAATGTATTTGAAGACTCGGCGATATAAAAACCTTTTATCAAGAAATATTACATAAATTGTTGATTTCTCTTCCCTCAAAGCCCTGCCTACTGATTGAATTGATTTTCTTAAAGCTGGTATTACGAAAGCAAAATCTATTCCTTTATTAAGCCATCTATTTTCAAAATATGATATCTTCTCCTTCAATACTGGCGAAGGTTGCTCGAATGGAATACCAACTAAAAATAAAAATTTGATAGTATTTGAAGGGAAATCCTCACCCTCTGAAATCTTTCCTCCTTGAACAGCTAGTAGAATTTTCGAATTAGGATTTTCTTTGAAGATTTGAAGCATATTTTCAACTTCTTCATCGTTCATTTCTTTATTTTCTATCAGAAAATCTTTTTTTATTCTGAATTGTATTCCAGCATTTAACAACCCTTTCATAACGTCATAAGAAGAAACAAATATTGCTACTCCACCATTAGCAACAAGAGAAACTTCTTCTATAACGTCTATGATTTTTGAATAAAGCTCGTTTGAACGTTCCTCAAATTTTGTAGTTACATTCGTGATGAAGATAGATTTTATATTGGGATATTTGCTTGAAAGAACGATTTTCTCTTCCTTCAAGTCTTCCAATCCGAGCAGATATTTGTAAGAATCAATAGGTTCAAGCGTTGCAGATGCGAGAATTATCGAGTTAAATTTCATGAATAATTCTTTTGAATAATACGAAGGATCGATAACTGATAGATTTAATATAAGATCATTATAAATATTTCTATCCACGTATATTATATAAGAATTTTCATTTAATTCAAGTATTGATTTTAAAAAATTATAGAAATATATTAAATTAAAATTATTTGGATTAATGTATATATTACGTCTTAATTCTTTCAAAATTGATACCAAGGATATATTATACTCTGATATTATGATATTCAGAATCTCTTCTTTGGTTAATTTTAAAAAGATTTTGTCTGATATTTTTTTATTAATAATATCACAAAGCTTTTCTATTATAGGTAATAATAGTTCGTTAGAATTTTTCAACAATAAATCAATGTTCATAGAAACACTATGAATATTAGATAACAATTCAGGAATATTATGAGCCTCATCTGCTATGAGAATCCTTCTAGTATGGCGATTAGTTTTTTCTTCTATGATAGAAAAAGCTTCAGGTGTAAAGAAAGAACTATAGGTCATCAAAATAAAATTTGAATCTAACAATAAAGATTTATTAAATTCATAAAGACATATATTTAAATTTGATGATAAATCATATAAATATTTAAAGCTTTGTTTACTTTTTAAATTAATTATTTGATTTATTTTTATCTGTTTTTCGTAATAATTTTTATAATAATAGCAACTTCCATTTGATATCATTTCTCTACATATAAAATTAAAGGAGTTACTTTTCTTGATTTTTTCTTCTATCTTTTCATTTATACACATCTCACTTTTTGCTTTTAGTATTGAAATCCTGACATTTTTTACATTATTTATTTTTTCCAACTCCTCTAGAACTCTATCGATTTGCCTATACGTCCTAACAACATATATTACCATAGAATTTTCTTCTTCTAGAAAGGGTAAACAAGCTGTTAATAGCGAAATCGTCTTACCAAATCCGCTAGGAGCTTGAACGAATAATATTTTTGAATTATTGATTGCTTCGAATATTTTGAAAATTAATTCTTTCTGACCTTCTCTAAATGTCTTATAAGGGAAGTAATGAAGAGGATCCAATTCAAATATAAGTATAATTTAGCTATAAGGTCTTGTGGAAGAAGCCACTCTCAAAGGATATTTAAGGCAAGAGGAAAAGAAAGGTAATTTAGTTAAAATAATGACACCTGTTAAAAGGGAATATGAAATCGCTGCAGTTTTGAATAAAATTAGAAACAAAATAGTCCTTTTTGAAAACGTTGAAGGAAGCAGTTTTAAAGTTGTAGGAAATGTTTGTGGAGAAAGAAAGAGGCTACTAGAAGCGATTGGTACCACAGAAGAAGAATATCATAATTACATATATAATGCTATGGAAAATCCGATCCCTTGCGAAATAGTAAATAGGCCCTATTTCAAAGTTGAGGAAAACATATCTGTAGCAGACTTACCTATTACAAAGCATTATGAAAGTGAAAAGAATTACTATATTACCTCGGGTATAGTGATTGCAAGAGATAAAGAGAAAGGTTTTCAAAACGCATCAATTCATAGATTAATGCTCTTGGATAAAGAAACATTTGCAATAAGAATAGTACCTAGGCATTTGTATGCCATGCTTCAAGAAGCTAAGAAAAGAAAAGAGGTTCTTAATATTGCAATTTGTATAGGAGCACATCCTGCTGCATGTTTAGCTGCAGGGCTTTCACCAAAGTATGGAATAGATCATATTCATGTAGCAAATAAAATGCTTAAGGGAAAATTGCATCAATTCAAATGTGAAAATAATACTTTGGCTTTATCTGAGAGTGAAATAATTCTTGAAGGATATATAGATCCTTTTGAAGAAGTAGATGAAGGGCCGTTCACTGACTTAACAGGCACTGTTGATGTAATAAGGAAACAACCTGTGGTCCATATAAATAAAGTTTATGCAAGCAAAGAATCTTTATATCAAGATATTCTACCTGCAAGTGATGAACATTTCCTTTTAATGGGTTTAGGAAGAGAGGTAATGATAAGGAAATATGTTGAAAACGTCGTTCCTTATGTAAGGAAAGTTAGACTTACTAGAGGAGGTTGTGGATGGTTAATTGCAATAGCTTCAATAAGGAAACTCAGAGAAGGAGATGGAAAAAATGCAATTCTTGCTTGTTTCGCTGCTCATCCTTCTCTTAAAATAGCGATTGTTGTAGATGAAGATATTGATCCAGACGATCCAGATCAAGTGCAATATGCTTTAGCTACAAGATTGAATCCTTCTAAAGGAGTAATAATAATACAAGAAGCAACAGTTTCAACACTTGATCCTGCTTCTGAACAAGATATAGGTTTAGGAAGTAAGTTAGGAATAGATGCAACAGTGAGTTATAGAAAACCATTGGAGAAATTCAAGAAATCAAAAATACCAGTAAGCGAAGAGAGATTGAAAGAAATTCTTAAGGATGCTGGATTAGCTGAATTCTAAAGGATATTTTTCTAAAATTCTTTGACATACGTTCGAGACTCTATCTCTCAATTCTTTGTAAGTGTAAATCCTCAAAATATTAAGATAACCTTTCAAAGAGCTTATCCAAGGAGAATATGATGAAAACTTCTCTATTTTATTTTTCTTATTATCAAAAATTGGTATTTCGAAAGGATCGCTTATATAAGCATTATGATATGGAACAGAAGGAAGCGTAGATAAATCCACGAATATGCTTTCGCTATTAACTTCTGAAATCTTAGCAATTTCATGCTTTATTTCCTCTAGCATTTTCATCAATTCTTCTCTTTTGTACTTGATTAAGAATTTTCTCTCATATACGTTTTTCAAAAGATCTCTTGTTTCTAATTTCTCAAGATATTTCTTACCTTCTCTCGATCTACCTATTTCAATCCATAATCGATAATCATCTAAAGATAAGTATTCTTCGGCGTTGAATGAATTCATGAAGCCGAATTCCTCGAATGTTTTTTCAATTCCTTTTAAAAGAAGCAATTGTGCTGCTCGTATAGTCTTATGATAATAAATAGCTTCAAAGCTTTTTATCCTAGCCATTATGAATAATTCAAAAGTTAACAAAGCTGTCGAATTTACTGCAAGCTCGTCATTGAAAACCTCCATTGTATTTACTAGACGATCAACATCTATACCGCCATATCCTGCACCACTATGATAGTTATCTCTTTTTATGAAATCCAACTTATCAGCATCTATGCCGCTATTCGTTATTTGATGTAGAAATTTTCTAAGAAAAACTCTTTCCCCAGTTATAATATAACCTATCTTTATAGGTTCTATCGATAGATCTTTGAGAATATCTGATATTTGGCTTTCAGATATTATTCTTTTTCCTATTTCTTCATGATTCATGTTTAATTTACTTAAAGTAATCGATTCGAAAAGATGTGAAAAAGGACCATGACCTATATCATGGAGTAATGAAGCAGTCCTTATGAGCTTAGCTTCATCTTCATCAATTTCTAAAGGTAAATTCTCCATTATTGAAGTAGCTAAATGCATAACACCTAAAGAATGCTCAAATCTTGTATGAACAGCTCCTGGATAAACATAATCTGCTAAGGGTAATTGCTTAATTCTATGCAATCTTTGAAATTCTCTTGTATCTATTATTTTTTTGTCATCTTCGGAAATGATGATATAACCATGAATTGGGTCTTTAATGAAGCCCCATGATTTAATTTTCTTTTTAAGCATTCAATACACCTACCTCTTCAAGAAAATATTTCATTACTTTCCTTATATCAGCTTGAACATCTTCAATGCTTCGATTTGTAGGTATTACGATGAATCCTTCATCTGAAGCAATTTCTAAAAATTTCTTCCTTACTTTTTCAAGAAAATCTAGTTTTTCATATATTTCTTTTCCTCCTTCTTTTCTTTTCAAAGCTATTGAAGGATCGACATCAAGTAAAATCACAAGATCAGGTTTTGGAAATTTTTTGTTTAAAGAAATGATGAAAGAATCCTTTACGCCATGTATAGATTGATATGCCCATGTTGAGTACATGTATCTATCGCATATCACAATGTATCCTTCTTCAAGTTTAGGAAGTATTTCTTTTTTAATATGCTCACTTCTGTCTGCAGTGAAAAGCAAAGTCAAAACATATGCATCTGCTCCATCTTTTAACATATCTCTGATTAAAAGACCTATTTTACTCATCGTAGGTTCTTTTGTATATATAGCTTTAATTCCAAGTTCATTAAGCCAATTTACAATTTTTTTACTGTTCGTGGTTAAACCTGAACCGTCGATTCCTTCAAATACAATGAAAAAACCTTTTTTCATCCAGCTGAACTCTTTAACTTCATCAATCTTTCATATGCTTCTATTAAAGATATCATCAAATCTATCTTTGACTTTAGCTTAATCTCATCGTATTCATTAATTATAGCAGGTTCAAGTTCGTTTAGCTTACTAACTACAACTGAAAGTAACCTATCAATTGTTTGAAATCTACTAATGCTTTCTTCTTCTCCATGTTTTACGTAAATAGCAATCCTATTACAAGATGGACAAATTATTTTTCCGTCTTTCATTTTAAAAAGAGGTACTTTACAATCAGGACAAGATTCTGCTAGCATAGTATTGCCAGCCTTCAACAATTCAGCCATTCTTTTTGTAACAGCCTCTCTTGATTTCTCATCCATTATTATCATAGCCAATATCTACTTCTAGACATATTTTTTTATATTCAATATAGAATATCAAGAAAGTAAAATGCAAACAAATGAAGATAGAATAAGAATGGTGATCAATCTGCTGGAAAATTTGGTAAAGGATCCTGCATTACCTAGGAATTTAAAAGAAGCTTGCAAAGAAGCTATCGATAAACTTAGTGATAAAAAAATAACATCATATTCAGTAAAGTCTTCAAGTAGCATTAGCAAGCTTGAGGAAGTTGCTCAAGATCCAACACTTCCTGTATTTGCGAGGACTGCAATTTGGAGAGCTATAAGCATACTTGAACAAGTAAAAGATTGATGCAGAAGAGCTTATATATTCAAGGTATTTTCAGTACTGCAATCTCAAAATTATTTTTAGAAAAAGGATACTCGCTTGCTTTTCCTTCAAAAACAATTGCTAAAAGATTGAATATAGAAAATACTTCAAACAATTGGGATGTTGCTATTATTTCCAATCCTATTCCATTTGGATTGAAAATATTCGGTAAGAATACTTCTGAAGTAGTTAAAATATTAAGAGAAGAACTAGATCCTATTATAATAAGGAAGAGTAAAATCAATCTAGGGCTTACTGCAATTGGAGAAGTCATAGAAGAAGGGGATAAAAAATCACTTGTAGACATTGGAGTTGCAAAAGGATTTATTTTAGGAAAATTCCCTAAAGGAAGCAAGATCGTAGTAGCAACAAGAGAACCAGCTTTTGAAGAAGATATCACTTTTTTCCATGGAATTTGTCTTGGAGGAAAGTACGCTATGCTTGTGCAAAATGGAGAAATAGGTATGCCTGAACATATGATGAATAGCAAAAAAGGAAAAGCATTATTGGATTTAGCAAAAGAAATTTTACCTTCAGGTTGGGGTTTAGAATTCTTCGAAACTTGTATAAACAGCGATGAAAAAGTTATAAAAGAAGAATTAATCAGCCTGATCCAAAAAGGAAAAAGTTTTTTAGAAAAGAAAACTAATGGCATAGCTATCTTACATGAAGGAATGGAATATCATGAAGCTTATCTAAGTTACGAATCTAAAATTAAATTGGATGAAATTAGGAATAAAGTCCTTCCAACTTTGAAAGGTCATCATTATTTAAGAAGTTGGGGGGAATCTATGAATCCTTTGATACATTTTGCAGAAAGCCTGTTGAGTAGAGGAATAGAAAAGAAATGCATTGAAGAAAGTCTTGATGAAAGCTTGTTCAGTGAGATATTTAGTATAGGGAAGATGATGAATATTTTTCATTTCAAGGCTAATGGAAAATTGATAAAGCTTTCGCCTGGTAGAATAATTGAAAGTAATGAAAAAGAAAGAAGTATAACTCTATTGAGGAAAATAAAAGGATTAGGTTATTATGATGGGCTTGAAGCGAAAAAAGAAGCAGGAGATTATGCAATAGCAACATACAAACTTGGATCCATGGTTAGTAGGACATACTATTATAGAAGCAATGGAGAATTGATAGGTATTTATTCAAACTTTTCAACACCTATAGAAATCTTTCCTAATGCTATTAGCTATGTAGATTTAGAAGTAGATATTGTTAGGAATAGCAAAGGCGAAATTAAAATAATCGACAGATCAAAATTAGAAGATCTCGTTGTTAAAGAAATAATTTCAGAAAAAGTGTATTGGAGGATATTAGAATTAATAGAAAATGAAAAGAAAGAATTATCTAGTACTTAAATGAAATCTACCTTCTTTATCTATCCTTTCAAATCCATGTGCACCGAAGTAATCTCTTAATGCTTGCGTCAAGTTAGCTGGTAAATTTCTTGAAAAAAGATAGATAATATAGTTAAAAGAAGATGAAAGAACAAGAGAAGGTAAACCATTTCTTATCATCGTGCTTAATACTCTTGCGAAATCTAAAATATTCTCTTCAATCGTATTTAATACAAGGCTGGAAGAAAATAGATCTTCGCCAAATTTTTCCTCATATAATCTTTTCAACAATTCACTCCTTATTATGCTCCCTCCAAGCCAAACTCTAATTACTTCCTTAAGATTGAAATTGTATCCATAATATCCAGCATTTCTTAAAATGTCAAATCCTTGTAGATAAGCTATTAAATTTGCTAAAATTAAAGCCGATTTGATGCTATTTTCTTCTAGCTCTATTGAATTTTTAATTTTCAAATTTAAAAGACTGGATAACTTAATTCTTCTTTCTTTTAAGCTTGATATTGATCTAGAATATACTGCAGAAGATATTGAAGGAGCCGGAATTCCTATTTCCAATGAAATTTCTGAAGCCCAAATTCCTGTACCTTTTTGTTCAGCCTTATCAAGAATGAGATCAACAAGATAATTATCATCTTCTTTCATCCTCAAAACTTCTTGGCATGCATTCAACAAGAATGAAGCTAAAATTCCTTTGTTCCAATCATTAAATATGTCGGCAATTTCTTCATTGCTCTTACCCATGGATCTTAAAAGAAAGTATATTTCTGAGATATCCTCGATTAGCGCATATTCAATTCCATTATGGATAGTTTTAATGAAGTGTCCTGCTCCTCCTTTTCCGAAATATGAATGAGAAGGTTTCATATCGAAATGAGAAGAAATCTTGTCAAAGATTTTAGAAGATAATAAATATGCTTTTTCATCCCCTCCTACCATTATACTTAAACCTTTTCTAGCACCTTCAACACCTCCGCTTATTCCTGCTCCAAGATACCTAATTCCTTTAGATTGAAGCAATTCATATCTTCTTTCTGTATCTTTAAAATGAGAATTTCCTCCATCAATTATAATATCGCCTTCATTTAATTTCGATACTAAAGAATTGATCATTTCATCAACAGGCTGGCCTGCTTTTATTAACAAAAGAATTTTTCTTGGTCTCTCAATTGAATTCAAGAAAGAATCTATATCATAACAAGGAATCACATCTAGATCTTTATTTTTTAAAACAAACTCCTTTAGTTTTTCAGGAGTTCTATTATAAAGAGCTGTTTTTAATCCCTTTTGATATAATTGAAATACAAGATTTTCAGCCATCGAACCTAAGCCTACTAATCCTAAATCAGCACTCATCAATACCTAAAGGTTATATGTGGTTTTATTTCTTTTCAAGCCCCGGGCGGGATTTGAACCCGCGACCTTCCGCTTACAAGGCGGATGCTATACCGAGCTTAGCTACCGGGGCTATAAATTATATTGAGAAAAAGAAATTAAAAAATATCTTTATCTTCTAATTTTTGAAGTGATACTTGATTCGAACATAATAGGTATCATCATCTCCTTTGCGTTATCATTCGCATTAGGTTTATTTTTTAAGAAATTTAAGATACCTACAATCATAGCTTATATTTCGGCAGGAATACTTTTGAGCAATAATACATTAGCTAATTTTAACATGAAGATTATAAGCGATAGTAATGCACTAAGTCTATTATCATCTTTTTCATTGATGCTTTTATTAATGATTTCTGGCATAAAATTTCCTTTGGTAAGGATTTGGAAATATGCAAATACTGCTTTTATTGTAGCAATTATTGAAGTGTTTTTCTCAGTTTCTGCAATATACCTTTTATGTCATTATCTATTTAGATTCAGCGCTTATGAAGCTGCTTTCATTTCTGTAAGCCTTGCACCTTCTAGTGCGATTTTGCTTGATAAAATAATTCAACAAGAAAAACCATTAAGAGATACATATCTTTACATCACACTAGCTATTTTAATGATAGAAAATGTTATGTTTGGCATACTGATCACAATTTTAGGAGTATTAATAACAACTCCATTTACTTATGTTAGTTTAGCTACGCAGCTTAGTTTAGTAACACTTTTCACAGGTTTATTGCTTTTAGGTGGAAGCTATGCCTTTCCCATCATATTTGAGAAAATAGCAAAGGATGATGAAATCTTAAATTTAATTCTTATCATTGCTCTTACATTCACATTAGCTTTTATAGGAAGCTTCGTGATGATTAATCCTTACAGTTCAATCTTGCTTACAGGCATTGTTATATCTTCTATAAAAACAAGACAGAAAATTGAAGAAAGCTTTAGATATATTGAAGAAATTGCTTGCGTTATATTTTATTTTTTTGTAGGATTTATTTTAAATATTTGGCAAATTAAGATTTATGAAATACTACTAATCATTGCATCTTTATATTCCTCTAAAATTCTTTCTTCTTATTTTTCTTTAAGAACAATTGGTTATGATAAAAGAATTGCTTTAAATACGAGCACTACAATTATTCTGCCAGGAGAAATTTCCTTAATTTTAGCTTTTATTGCAGTTTATTTATACGGATTAAATTTCAACATATTAAATTATGTAATAATTATAGTGCTCATCAATTATATTATTTATTATTTAATAAATAGATTTTCTTGATCAAAAAAGTCATAGATATATTTTATTTTTAACATTTTTGCTAAATCTCTATTTAAAGCAACAACATCTTCGCTATTTAAATCACTTATATTATATTTTCCCAAAGAAGAAATGATCATTTGTGCTTCAACCTTAATGCTTTCTATGAAATTTTTTACGAATATAATTGATTTCTCGTTTGGATGAAAGAAGTTATCGATTAGATAACCTAAAAATCTATTCTTATATAATTCTCTTTTTAAAATAGTCGCTGAGAAAGGATAAGCATAAGAAGCAATTAAGAATGGTCTTCCCATAGCTATTCCATTCGCATTTAAAGCTAAAGATTTTACTAAATGTGAACCGTTATATAACCTTCCAGATATAACCAAAGAAATATTCATTCCATTCATTTTAGCTCTCCTTATTGCTGCTAAACAGACAATTGTAGGAAAACCCAATTCTTGAAGCGCTACAGTTGGACTCATTCCTGTTCCGCCTTCTTTACCATCGATCACTACACAATGAGCACCAGCTTTATATGAGATTTCAATAACTTTATCAATATCTCTATAAGGTCCTGTTTTAACCCATATTTTAACTCTTGGATAATCATTTCTAAGTTTTTTAATTCTGTATTCAAGTATTTCTTCAGTAAAAATATCAGGCGATGAATGTCTTTCATAATATTCAGCATCGACTTTTTCTGGATCAGGATAAATATAATATTTAGATTTCAGCTTTAATGCTTCT
>JAVVGF010000007.1:0-30774 GCA_032249235.1 Thermoproteota archaeon
AGCACGATAGGAAGTTTGACGAAATCGTGAAACGCCTCGAAGAGCACGATAGGAAATTCGTGACATTAGAAGAGCAGATGAGGAAAGGATTTGAAAACACTGAAAGATATCTTAAATACTTGGCAGCTACATTGGAAGATATAAAAAGATCTATAGGTATTTCTCTTGAATACTATACTTCTAATTTTGTTGAAATGTTTCTAAAGGAGAAGGGGTTTAAAGAAGTCTCTGTAAACGCGCACGTTAACTTATTCAATCCTTTAAACAACACTTTTAGAGAAATTGATATTTTATGCATAGAGCCACTTGTAGTTGGTGAAGTAACAACGGTTTTGACAAGCATAGAAAACGCTGAGAACGAATTGAATAAATTACTCGATAATACAAAGTTTGCAGAAGAGTTATTTAAGAAAAAGCACTTCATGAAATTATTGGCTGTCGAGAATGTAACTGAAGAAGTTTTAAACTATTTAAAAACCAAAGCTAAAGAATTGAATGTTACTTTAATTACTGGTAGGGAGGTTGGCTGACTTCCTCTAACGTATTTTATTTCCGTGTTTTTGATTTTAGAAATTATTTTGCTTAACTTCATTTTATCAAATAATTATTTTTTATATGTTCAACTGTTCTTTCGGGATCAAAGACTCCTTTCATATCGAATGATCCTCCATCTTCTTTGAAGAATCTTACTGAACCAGTAATGTAAGATGCACGTTTTCCGTTTAATATAGGAGGGAATACTCTATATGCCCTGGCGCGTATTATCACAACTGGCTTTACTTCTAAAACTTCTAAGTCCTTTATTTCTTCCCATTTGATGATAAGTTTATTATTCTTCCATATCCCATTTTGATTATACCAGTAAAATGGCTGAAAGATAGACTTGGCAGCTAATGCATAAGCTGACATTGGTGGAAAAATTATCTTAAATCTGAAGATGAGTGAAATAAGAATTAATAAGAAGAATCCTCCAATGAAAATTGAAATATTACCTATTATTGATGAGCCAAATTTTCCTTCAAGCGAATAAAAATACAATCCAATTGAGCTAAAAAATACTGTGTAAAATGTAAAAATTGCTATCGAAACTAGATAACGTTTTTTAAAAGTCTCTGTATCGATAAATTATCTTCTTCTTCATTATTTATATTTTTTATTTCAATACCTTCTTATTTTCTAACGATAATTAGTTCAAAACAAACATTTTATAAAACATCTCGCTTCAAACCATAATCTCAACGAATTGAGGTATATCAAGCATAGCTAAGAACAATGAAACTGGTATTACACCTTCATCTAGAGTATCTTTACTTAATACAAATACTTTCTTCATTTTACCTAACACCTTGAGCGTTTTCCTAACTCTACCAAGTTTTACCTCGAACCCAATCAATTCATCACCATGTCTTATCGTGATATCAAGCTCCTCATCTCTCTTAATATAGTTTACTTCGAATAGTCTAGATAAATGAGAAACGACCAGGGCTTCTAATAATTTGCTCTCATCTAGTGCTTTACTCATTGTCCATTTAGAGAAGGCTGAATAAACAAAAGGATCTATGAAATAGAATTTCTTTTGTTTTCTAGATAAAACTCTCAGATCATTGACATCTATTGCTTCAATGACCTTCAATATGAATAATTTCTCCATTAAATGAACATAGCTGATCGCAGTCTTAACATTTCCTACACCATATTCTTTAGAGATGCTTTGAAAGCTGAACTCTGAAGAACTTTTCTCAATTATCGCTTTAACAGTCAATTTGAAGAATTTTTCGCTTCTTTTAAGTTTGTTTATATCGCTTATAATACTACTTAAAAAATCGAAAATGGTAGCATTTCTAACTTTACCTTCTATAATGAAATCTTTTATTGGATTAGGAAAGCCTCCAGTGATCAAGTAAAGCTCTAATAAATCGTTTAGCTTAGGCAAATAGGCTTGATACTTAAAGTAATTATTTAAGACGAAATCCAGATTTCCTTTTGGTAAATCTATTCCGAAAATTCTTATATAACTAGAGAAAGATAAGGGTAGCATGATTAAGGTTTTGCCATAACCTCTTCTTCCTGGAAAAGCTTCAATCTCCCTCTTTGCTTCCATAGATAACGAGCCAGAGAGTATTAGTACATCTTCATTGAAATCTCCTTTATCTATTCTGAATTTAATTGCTCTATACCATTCTTTAGGAAATGTTACTTCATCTAGAATTATATAAGATGTTTTAATTCTTTCCCTTTTCTTAAATTTTAAATACATAGAAATTACTTCATCGAGTTCTTTATAATCCGCTAATTTATCACATGAAAAATAGAATATAGATTTAGGGTTTATTTTTTCATCTAATAATTTTTTAATCAAGAGTATTAAAGAAGTCGATTTACCCACTTGCCTAGGTCCAAATATAAAATTTAGTGAAAATGGTCTTAGGGAAAGTTTTTCTTCAATCTTTGGATCCCATTTATTAGGTGATTGAAGATATTTCTTATAATATTCATTCTCTAAAAGTAGTTCCTGTGAAATCCACCATGGGTTTTGCTCTTCAATCATTTGTGTAATATAAATCCACAATGACTTATAAATATTGTTTACTCAAGATCTACAAGGTAAAAAATTAGATGCATGGTAGTGGTCAGCTATGTACCTACCTTTAATAGTCTTTAAATTATTCTTAAACTAAACAGTCAAAAAATTTAAGAAGCTTAAATTCAAAACTAATTTTATTTTATTATATCTAACAAATAATTTAGAAGTTCATTTATTCCGTAACCTTTTTCAGCACTTATTTCAAAATAATGTTCTTTTTCTAGCTCACTTTTAATTAAAGTATATAATTCTTTATTAACATCATCAATTTTGTTTATTACAGGTACAACTATTTTACCTAACTCTTTAACTTCATTGTATAAGTTTATTTGTTCTTTTGGCGTGAGCATAGATAAACTGGAAGCATCGAAAAGAAAAACAATCACGCCTTCCAAATTCTTAATAGCATTTATAGCCTTCAATTCTATCTTATTCCTTTCCTTCATAGGTCTATCGAGTATTCCAGGCGTATCTATTACTTGTATTTTCTTAAATTCATCTATTATATGACCTACGTGCACGTCTTTAGTTGTAAAAGGATAAACAGCGACTTCAGGCTTTGCTGTAGAAATTTTACCAACTAAGGTGCTTTTACCTGCATTTGGAGGCCCAGCGATTATAATTGTTGGTAAATTCGGATCTATGGCATGGAGTTTTTTCAGTTGTTTAGAAATTTCAATTGCAAAATTTATGCATTTCTTTCTTCTTCTTAAAATCGAAAAGACTCTTCCAACATATTCTCTTAAATATTTATTAAAATCTTTTTCTTCTTTTAATACTAATCTTGAATAATCTTTTGATAATTTTCTTGTTAAGAATACAGCATGTTTGATAGAAGCTAAGCAAATTCTAAATCTATCTAAGTCGCCAGTTAATATCTCAACTACTTCTTTATAAAAAGGATGCAGTTCATTTATTTTAGGAAAAGATTTCAAAAAGAACTCATATCTGCTTACTTGTTCTTCAACAAATCTTATCCTTCTTAAGCATCTCTCCTTAGGATCACTAGTAGCTATTTTCGGTAAACCTTCTAGTATCTTCTTGATTGTATCCTCAGTCTCTAATGGTATTTTAATTCTTTCAAAAGGGCTTGACATGACTTATGATTTTGATGGACTTTCTATTCCATTATTTCATTATTATAATATCTTAATTAAACTATGCTCTATCATATTTCTCTAACACAGAGCCTTAAACCTAAACATATTCACATCATCAATGTTTCACTAACTTTTAATGATTTCCTTAATTTATAAAACTCATGAAGAAGCTGTCAAATAAATTTTTAAAAGGAGGAAAGCTTTTTAGGGATTCGGCATCCTACTACTATTTTGAAAAGTAATAGAAGGTTAAGAACGAGTCCATATGTTTTAGATACTTATGCTTGGATAGAATATTTAAGAGAATCTTATTTGGCGAGTTTAGTCATTAAGAGATCAATTTTCCGGGATTTAAAATGTTTTTATTATCGATTAACTTCTTAATATTCTTCAATAACTCTAATTGTTTACCAACCTCATCCTTAACCCACTTTTTCTTTAATAATCCAACACCGTGATGATGCGAGATGGTTCCGCCATTGCTTATAACAATCTTAGTAGTGGTTTCCCATACTTCTTGTAATATTTCGGTATCTTGTTTCATTATTACTACATTATATAACGAAGCACCGTTTGTATATAAATGAGTCATTCTGGATAAAACATTACTAACACCTTCTATTGATAATAATGAATTTTTCAATTTATCATATATTTTGGTTAAAACGCTCCAACTTCCAGCTAAATCTAAAGTATCCATCCATAATCCTGAAGATATTAATTTAGCTAATTGTTCCTCATATTTTTTAGAAAATGCTTCTCTCCAAACTTTTAGTAAATCTTTCTCGGCTTCATATCCATTATAATTTTGAGCTATTTTTCTTACTACTTTTTCTTGTGCACTAACTAACTCTTCGTCATAACCTCTAATTCTAATCAAGGCTACGCTATATGGCAAACTAAGCATAAGCATACTACTATCATTGTCATGTATTACAATTCTATGAGGAGGAGGTAATCTAATTGCAAACTCTCTAGCGAACTTAATACTGGTATCGAAATTATCGAATCTAAAAGCTAGGTCTCTATATAATGGGGCTAAAGGGAATATTCTTAATTTAGCTTTAGTTATTATGCCCAAAGTGCCTTCAGATCCTATAAATAGTTTCATCAAATCAGGAATTATAGAAGTCCTAATAGCCTTCTCAGAACCTAAATATATTAAATCTCCATTAGGGAGTAAAACTTCCATCCATAACACTAAATTTTCTATATTGCTCTGACTATGAGAACCAGTTCCTCTATGAGCTATAGCTCCTCCTATTGTAGCTAAATAGAATGATTGTGGATGGTAATCTAAAGTATAGCCTTTACTATTCAGCCAACTTTCTAGATCACTTATTTTAATTCCGGCCTCTACTGTAACTGTTAGATCTTCATCGTTTAACTCTATTATCTTATTTAACTTGGTCATATCAATAACTAAACATCCATTATGATAAGAGCCTCCAACTACACTGGACCCTCCACCATAAGGCACCATACATATGTTATTCTCATTAGCAAGTTTTACAACTTCAACTAATTCCTCAATTTTCGATGGTGCTACTACAGCTAATGGTTTTCCCAGATCTTCTCTTAGAAATTCTCTTAATATTAATAAAGGAGTCCAATCTCTTTTATATCTTTCAATGTCTTTAACTAATATATGAGGAAAACTCTTCTCAAGTACGGTCTGAAACTTCTCAGACATAAATAACATTAAAATAAGTTATATAAATTTCTAGAATTTACTTTGTTGATCATCAATGAGTATAAGATGTGTAAATTTCTTCAAAATCATGAAACACAGCAAACTTTTAGAATACCTTTATTAATCTTAGACACTAATCTAGATTTAGGCGATAGATTTGAAAGATGAAAGTATTTTTAATAAAGTAATCACTGGTTTATCAGAAATAGAATTAAGTAATCAATGGCCTGCACTTTTTATTAATAAAGAAATCATACCATATCTTACTTCATCAACTAAAAAAGTATTAAAAATAGCATCTTGGATCATAAACTTTTCACCATTACTTTCAAGATTTAAAACATTTAATATGCTAAATTATGAAGAGAAAAGGAAATGGTTGTTAAAAATTAAGGAGGAGAGTCTCACTTATAATATGATTAATCTTTTAGAATTACTTCTTAGTGCAGTTTATTATGTAAATCAGGAGAATGCTGTGAAAATAAACTATAAAAGAGAACCTTATATACTGCCATCCAATGAGATTATTCAATCAACAACACTTTCTGTACCTTTAAAAGTTCTAAATAAAAAATATGATGTGATAATAGTCGGTAGTGGAGCGGGTGGTGCTGTATCTGCATGGAACTTTGCTAGAAAAGGTTATAACGTAGCTATTTTTGAGATTGGTCCTGAACCTACTCGAGAAGAATTTTTAAATGAACATCCTGTGTATCGAGTATTAAAATATTATTGGGATAATGGGGTTACATTCACATGGGGATCACCAATAATTCATGTCCCATTTGGACGTGTGTTAGGCGGTACGGTTACTTTAAATTCTGGGACAATGTTCCGTATTCCAGATGAGACTCTTTTAAATTGGAAAAAAGAGACTGGCGCAAATATTAGAAGCGATGAATTAAATTTGGCTTATAAGATCGTAGAAAATAAATTAAATGTAAAATCAATTCCACAGTACCTGCTTGGAAATAATGCTTTAGTTATGAAGGAAGGCGCTGAAAAATTAGGATTACATCATTATCCAGTAAAAAGACCCCTAGGAAGTTGTCACGGTATGGGCGAATGCGCATTTGGTTGTCCATATAATGGAAAATTAGATATGCGGCTCACATTTCTTAGAGAAGCTGTAGAATATGGGGCATCAATATTTACTTATGCAGAAGTTAAGAAAATAATTATTAATAATGGTAAGGCTCAAGGTGTTTTAGTTAACATCAATGGCACTAATGTTATTGTTGAAGCTAAAGTTATTATAGTTTCAGCTGGAGCCATCAATACTCCCAAATTGCTAAGAAGCTCGGGTGTAAAAAACAGTAATATAGGGAAACATCTTCATATACATCCAGCTGTAGGTGTTACAGCCCTCATGAATTATCGTATAGAGGGGTGGAAAGGTACTATGCAATCATACTGCGTAGATAATTTATTAAAAGAACTTCATACACTTCTTCTGGCAACATTTCCTCCACCAGGAATAGGCTATAGCGCAGGAAGTTTATCATTTTCTGAGTTAGATAAATATCCATATCTAGCATCTATAGGAGTTCAAGCTAGTGATGATAGCGAGGGCAATGTTTTTGGAAGACGTATAGCTGGGATTGCTGCGTATAATTTAAGAGAGCATGATTTAGAGAAAATAAAGGAAGGAATCATCTTAGCATCAGAAATATTGCTTGCTGCTGGTGCAATAAAAATATTTTTACCAATTAAAAAACTAAATAGTATAAACAATATTTTAGACGTTAAGAATATTCTAAAAAATACTAAACTTAAAGCATTTAAACTCAGCGCCTATCATCCTATGTCAACTGCTCGAATGAGTGCAGATCAAGATAGTGGTGTTGTTGATGTTGATGGTAAAGTGTATGGAGTTTCTAATTTATATGTTGCTGATGCTTCTATTCTTCCCTCAACTACATATGTAAATCCTCAATTAACAATAAACGCATTGAGTTTTCTAATAAGCGAAAAAATCATTAAGGCGATGTCTTAAGATGAAAGATAAAATTTGGTTCATAATTAGACTGCTTTCATTTATAGCATTCCTTGGTTTTGTTTATGTAGGAGCATTATTTGCTTTTAAGCCAGAAATGTTCACAGAAAAATTAATCTCGCCAGACTCAGCATTTTGGCATAGTTTAGCTTTAGCTTTCATGGCCACAGTTTCAGTATTGGCTTTACTAATTACGCTTAGTCCTAAAAAATATTTAGATATGTTATTGCCATTAGCTATTGGTAAATTTGTTTCATCTTTTTCAAGCTATTATTGGTATATACATTTTAATGTCAACTTTTTAATGTTTAATGTTTTAACAGATGGGATAATAGCATCAATAGCATTAATTCTTTATATTATAGTTAAGATCTATACTCTGCGCGTATCCTCATAATCATATCCAACTAAGAAAATTAATAAATAGAAAAATTCTACTTCCACGCTAAATAAATCATATATTATTCATAAGTACTTTATTTCTGAAAGATTTTCATCCAAAATTCTAGGAAGAGCATATTCAAAAAATGTTCTTTTTACACAAGTTAATTGTTTAGTCTCATTGTTTATCTGCATAGTTATATTCATATCAGCAATTTCTGTATTATGACAATATCTATAACCCTCAATAGGATCTTCGTATTTTGCGATTATCATATCATTTTTATTTGCAATCACATTAATATTTACTAACACATTTTTACTTATTCTCACATTTGCTAGCAAATAATTTATATCGTATTTTCCATTAAAAGGTAATCCGATCATCCTTCCAATATAAAACATTTTACCGTGTAACATAATAGTACCAAACATGATATCTTTAGTTCCATCAGGTGATACTATAAGCAAGTCCAACCATCCATTATTATCCTCTTCAAAACCACTACAATGAACCCACACCCAATGATGCAAATACCTATTTGAGGAAATATATCCTATCATTCCTTTATATTCACTTATCTCGTAAACTTTATCATCATACATGATACTTCCATTAAAAATTGCTAAAGGTGTTACCATTACATACTCTGAACTCCTTCGAAATACACGAAATAAAAACGGCATACTGTTAACAGTTTTAAAAAGCGGCTTAATTTTAAGAAGCCATCTAAACTTGTTTGTAACAGCAGAAGCCTCACCATTTTTAAGCGAAAATATTGCTCTATTTATTTTTGCATAATCCCTACTAATATAGGCATTTCTAATATCATATTTAGCTAAAAACCCTTCAGGAATTCTCTCCCCAAATGAAGCAAGCCACAAACCAGAATAACCATTATCCTTAAATAACGCAGTATATCTTAACCAGAAACCAGAACCCTTACGTGCAAATGTCATAAAAATAACCTTATAACCTCTAATAAATCTCACCAATCATTTTATCGCAACCAAAAAAATAAAACCTTAACAATATTTTCTTTCTTCCTTCGTAAGATTCTGTTCAAAATACTCTAACCACTAAATGCTTTTTTCTTAGCCTCTTCCAATTCTTTTAGTATTTCTTTGAAGACCTATAACATACTAGTTTTCTTTTAAAGAAGAAAAGCATTAGAACTCACATATAAAATTCATTATTATCATTTTTTACGAAATTGGTTTCCCCTTATTTAGTTCACAAAAGATTTAAACACCTAAAAATGTTTCCTGAAACCTATATCTTTGTGTAAGTTATAGCCTAGTAATGTATTGTAGGCTAGAATACTTATTATCACTTTCTAGATATACATCGTAAATATCTCTGCACAAGACGAATTTCTTTCTAGTAAAGATTTATTATTAACATCGCCACTCTAATCGTTATTACTCGTATTATTAAAAGTTGAATTATCTTGAATAGAATAAAGACGGTTTGAACTAAAGCTCCCACTTCATACTCAAATCGAGCGATTAAAACTATATTCTTTTAAGAAATTATACTAAAATGTGCTTAGAATGACGATCTTCATATATAAAATCTTATCGATAATGATGATAGAGCTTGCAATTCTAGGTAATACTCTAGAAAGCATGCTAGGTGCTGAAGGTGATAAAGGTGGGAGCAGTTAGGCAAGAGTTGCGTGTTAAAGGAGATAAGGGAGAGAAGAGAGTTAGCGTCCTATTTGATAGTGGTGCATCCAGATCTTTTATTCGAAGCGATGTTGCGTTGGAGCTCTCCACTCCGCGAAAACTGATTATTCCAAGAGAATTTGTGATAGCTAATGGGGATAAAATCATTTGCAATTTTTTCTGTGATTTAATAGTTGAGATTGAAGGGAAAGAGATAGGGATTGAGGCTTTTCTAGTCGATAAATTGCCAGTTCCCTTAATCTTCGGGGCATTGGATATGGAAGCTTACAGGATCAAGCTCGATCTAGCCAAGAGAAAGCTTGATCTATCAGAGTTTACAGGATATATGCTAGCTCTTTAAGATTTTCTTAGTGATCAAAGGAATATGTGCTTTGTAAACAGAATTGAATTACTCAGTTTTTATCGCTTATGAATTTTTATGAAGTATAGGTAGGATACATGCTCATCTGCATTAAAGTTATTTAAATTAAAGATTAGTTATTGGTAAGGATTTGCGTAATGCTTAGCTATGATGCACGTCTTTGTAAAGGTTAGATTTAGGGGAAAGGGAGATAGAGTTAGAAAAAGTTCTTATTGATACAGATGCTTCATTTACCGTTATGCCTCTTGATTTCGCTGAAAAACACTTTATCCAAACTCCCTTTGTGGTTGACCTTAAGCTTAGAGATGGTAGATTTGTTAAAGCTAGGGTTTTCATTGCTGAAGGTGAAATTGAAGGTGGGAAAGGCCCGTTAAGAATAGTAGCTTTTGAAAAAGCTTCACCAGTTATTGGTGTTGATACCCTAGAAACTCTTAGGCTTAAAGTAGATCCTATAACTGGTAAGATGGAGAAAACAGAGTATTACATGCTTTACATTTAATCAGGTTCGATAGTAGTTTGCTTGCATCTCTTAACGATTTCCACTTTCGTTATTATTTTCAAAACTTTAAGCTCTTTTATTCTTTATATCAGTTTGAAATCTTTATAGTATTCTAAAACATTGGAAGGAAATTATCGAAATAATGTTTCCTAAATCTCCCTTAAATATTCATTTCCAAGTAGCTAAAATTGATAAGGGAATAATCAAACCATCTAATTAAATGTTATGTTTAGTAAATGTTTATAGAAAACTTAAATCTAAGAAAATGAATTTTTAGAAAGATCAAAGATCTTTTTATTAATTGTTAAAGTGTTAATTTTTTAGCGGCTTCTCTATGTATTGGATCAGCAAATTCGTATTTTTCATTCTCTTTTAATAGTATACTTAGATCCATTAGTCGACATAAACTATAATATAGTGTTTTATTAGGAACACGTGCACCTGTCCAGATTTCAACAGCTCTCTTTATTGCACTCCAATTCTTATATCCCATAGCAATAGCTCTTAATACATGTTTGTAAAGGCTACCATATCTTACGATCCTATCTAATTCGCCGGTAACCATCTTTATGGCTTCTTCTAACACTCTATCTAGCACATCAAATCTCTTGTTCTGAACAGCTTTATATCCATAAAATGCAAGCCAACCAGGTATCCCATTTAACACCCCAACAACTTCTTCTAAAATAGTCTTTGGAGGATGCATTCCAACTTCATTAAAGCCTGTTTCTAGAAACCTTATTGAATCTTCTTTCGAAAATCTATTCAATACAATTTCATCTCTTACCCTTCCATAAAGAGGACTAGCATAGTTGTCAAACTCAAGGAAGTCGTAGAGCAATCCAACCTCTGAGCCCTTAAAATAAACTTAATACTGCGTAAATTATCATAACAATAAGCCATAATTTGTCTGAAGTCTACCTTATTATAACCTCTTAGAAATTTCAATTCTTGAACCTCATCTATGACTATGAGGAAGTATCATTCTTCTAATATGTCTAGAAAATCATCAACTCTGTGTTAAGGTTTTCGTCTATTATAAGCATATGCTTATTAGGTATGTTTTCCCATGGTTCTTTTGTTAATTTTTCTGATGCTACAATGATTGCCTTCTCACCTGAAGCCAGCTTCATTCTTATTAACTGAGCTGTCTTTTCAGATAAACCCTCTAGCCTAAGTCCTTCGCGAGGTCTTTTGAGATAAAACAGTGTATAATAGTCTAAGCTCTCCTCAGCATACCGTAATGCATAAAGCTTTCTGCCATCGCTTGCAATAAAGTTTAGGGAACTGTAGCTTATGTTGTTAGCATTGATTTTAGCTATAGCTCTTTTAACTCCCTCGACGAAATTGTTTGAATTGTTAGCTTCTTGGACTATTAGGTGAAATAAAGCCTCAGAATCAGTAACACCTTCAAGGTCAAGATATTCAGGAGATAGAAGTTCTAAAACCTTATCCCTATCATGAATTGTACCATTATGAGCAAAAACATAACCTTTGTAGAGCCAAGGATGTGTTTTTCCAACTTAGCTTTTCCTTGTGTAGCAAATCTAACATGAGATACTACTATAACTCCATAAACATCTTTAGCAAGCTTTTTAGCATTCTTTGACAGATAGAGAGGCCAAGGTTCTTTATATAAATGCCAGCCTTCATGAAACCATGCTATGCCCCAACCATCAGGATTATATCTTGAGAGTTTTTCTAAACTTTTCTCAGCTTCATAAAAGCTGAACTGAACGTTAACACCTCGATTGGCATATAAGCCGAAAAGTCTACACATATTTCTCCTATATTAGATATAATAGATTCAAGTTTTTATTTCTTAATTTACAATCTTTTGATGATAAAATCTAGGTTTTAAAAAACTTAGCAAAGAATTTGAGTATTTGCTAAAATTAAATTTATAATGCTAAGATTACTTCAGCTTCCTTTAATTTGCCCATAGCTATATCGACTTTTAATCCTGAACCTTATAGCACAGGAACTTAATACTTCTTAATCCTTCTCTTCTCGGAAAATTATGATCGTAAATTCTTTCCTTCCATCTATTTATATTTCAGCTCTTCCTATTCTTCTTAAATTTCGCCTGAAATAGTTTTGAAAGTTTTTCTGCATGTGGTTTTATTCCTATTTTCTCTAGTTCATTTTTATTAATCTAAGTAATTAGTTTCCATACTTATAAGAACCTTAAGCCTTTATAAGTTACATTGGTAACTAGTTACATAAGTAACTATGCTCTTTGACCTACATCCTAAGGAAAGCAGAAAAGATCTTTTCGGTAGAGATAATGAATATAGAGAGTTGGAAAGATTGGTAAAAACAGAATGGGTTGTAGTTTTAGGAAGGAGAATGGTTGGGAAGTCAAGCCTTGTGAAAACGTTTGTTAAAGAACATGATGGCATTTATATAAATTTAAGCGGCACGAGAGGATTTAAAGATCTTATTGCATCGATAGCTTCGCAACTAGGATATTCTCTTAAGGAATTAAGTTTAGATTTAAAGTTCCTAGAATTTAAGTGGAGCAGGATTGCAGAGGATATATTTTCTAGATTAAAAAATAAAATTGTTGCTTTGGATGAAGTTCAATACGTTTCCTCAATACATTTCCTTAGGTTATTAAAAAGAATTTGGGATACTTATCCTAATATAAGAATTATTTTTACTGGTTCAATGGTAGGATTGATCAATAAGCTTTTAAACCCTTCACCTTCATCCCCGCTATATGGTAGGAAGCCAGTTGTTCTTAATCTTCAACCTTTTAGTAAGGAGAAATCAAAAGAATTCCTCATTAGAGGATTTAACGAATTCAACATCAATGTAAGTACAGAAGAAATAGAGAAAGTAGTTGAAAGATTAAACGGATATCCTGGATGGCTAGCATATTTTGGAAATTTTAGATGCGTAAGAAAGCTCGACTTTGATAATTCTTTAAGATCTGTTATAGATGAGGGTGTGAAGATTTTCGAAGAAGAAGTCGAAAACTTTCTTCAAGGAAAGAAAAGAGAAAATTACATAAAAGCATTGAGAATAATAAGCTTAGGAGCTAGATGGAGCGAGCTGAAAAAAGAGCTTATGGTAAACAATAAAGTATTAAGAGATATCCTTATGAACTTAAAGAATGCTATGCTAATAGCTGAGGATGATGGATATTACTACATACCTGATCCTGTATTAAGAATAGCTATTAAGAACATTCGAGCTTAACTTTAGGTATAACTCTATTTCAATTACTAAGATATTTTGCAAAAACTTAGCAAAAATTCTTATACTAATACTCTTCTTTAAAAAAATTTTTATTTAATCCTTTATTTTTTAAATTTTTTTAAGATTTTAAAATGAAGACAAATAAATGTTATTTCATTTCTTTTATGAGTAATCTATTTACAATCAAAGATGTTTGAGTAGTGAGCAATCTAATTCTTTAAATTTATATTTTTCGTTGCGGAAATATTTTTCGGGGCGGAAATAATGTTATTCGATGTAAGACCAAAGATATCTAGGAAAGATCTTTACAATTTTGAAAAGGAGATGGAAGAAATAATAAGAAATCTAGATAAGCCTATGATTGTTGTCTCAGGATTAAGAAGAACAGGCAAAACTTCACTTGTTTTAACTTCACTTCGAGAGAGCAATTCCAAATTCCTTTTAATAGATTTAAGAGAAGGGTTCCGTTCATATAGGGAGCTTTATTTGTTGCTTTCAAAAAGTGTAAATGACTTTATTTTAAGTATATCATATTTAGAAAAAATAAAAGATTTGTTTTTAAAATTTTTAAAATCATTAAGAGGTGTATCAATAACAGATTATTCTGTTTCTTTTAGTTGGGGAAAGGATCGCTTTTTATTAACAGAATTTTTTGAAAGATTAAACGAATTCGGAGAAAAAATCGGAGAAAGAATTATAGTAGTATTTGATGAATTTCAAAAATCTACAGGAAATTTGGGATTGGTTTTACAAGATGCGATATCTTATTCCTATGATTATCATAGAAACATATCATTCATATTGACAGGTTCAGAAATGGGAATACTTTATGGTATATTAAAGAATCCTAAAAATCCTTTGTTCGGAAGAGCTTTCATAAATATTAACACAAGAAAGCTAAATAAAGAAGAATCTATCGATTTTTTAGAAAAAGGATTTAGCGAGTTAAACATAAAAGTATCAAAAGAAGAAGTTGAAAAAGTAGCAAGCGAATTAGATGGAATAATAGGCTGGTTAACATATTACGGATACCAAAGGATGATGGGAAAGGAAGATTTTGAAGAAATAAAAAAAGATGCTGTTGAGCTGGCTAAACAGGAATTAGAGAACTTTATCAAACTAACAGTAAGTAAAAGATATAAAATTGTTCTTAAACTTTTGGCTGAAGAAATAAAGGAATGGAGTTCGCTAAAAAGAAATGTTGAAAAGTATGAAGGAAAGGAAATAAGCAATAGAGTGTTATATGAAATTTTGCAACAATTGAAAAGGCATTCAATAATTGATGAAGAAAATAACTTTACGGATCCAATATATAAAGAAGCATCAAAGTTACTTAGCTAGTCTAATTAAAATTTCATTCCGATTAAATAATTCCAAATGAACCCTACAACAAACGGCTGGTAATCTTAATATATAGGATTAAAAACGAACATATAGGTATAGAGTTACCATCATTTTATTTTCTGACTTCCATCGCCCTAAAGAGCAGGCTTTCATTTCTTTGTAAATATATGAATAAGCTTCAAATTCGTTACAGTCCAGCTAAGCCAACTTAACTTCTTATTTTTTAGAATTAATATTATTACACAATATAATGGATTAAGAAGTATTCATCAAAGCATCAAAAGTATTCTTAAATATTTTCTTAAACATATTCTTTTGAGGGTGCAAAGCGAGCTTAAGGAAAAATTCCTTGAATTGCTAGATAAGGATAAAGAATTTCGCTATGCTGTAGCAGGCTATTTGGGGCTTGCTGATATTCTTAAAAGATTAGATAGATTTGAAGAAACTCAAACTAAAATTCTCGAAGAAATAAAGGAAATTAGAATAGAGCAAAGTAAATTATGGGAGAATCAGAACAAATTGTGGGAAGAAATAAAGAGCTTAAGAGAAAATCAAGAGAGATTAATGGAAAATCAGAATAAAATGTGGGAAGAAATACGAAGTCTGAGAGAAGATCAAAAAAGATTATGGGAGAACCAAAATAAAATGTGGGAAGAAATAAGGAATCTCAGAGAAGGCCAAAACCAAATTTGGAAAGAAATAAAGAGCCTTAGAGAGGATCAGAATAAAATGTGGGAAGAAATACGAAGTCTGAGAGAAGGCCAAAATAAAATATGGAAGGAAATTAAAAACATACGCTTAGAGATGAAAGCTATGCGCGAAGAACAGAGAAGGCTCAGTATTACTGTTGAAAGATTAACTATTTCAGTAGAAGAAGAAGCGAGGGATGTTATAAGCTACAGGCTAAATAAAGAACTCGGTATAGAAATTAAGCTTGACAGATTGTTCATAAAAGGAAGAGAAATTAATATCTATGGTGCAAGCGGGGACATTTGCGTAATCGGAGAAGCTTCCGTTAGATTAGGGCCTCGAATAGTGAATGAGGTGGAGAAAAAAATTGAACTGATTAGGAAATATAAGCCTGAGCTTTTAAGACCTAAGTTAATAAAAGTAATATATACAGACATTGTTCTTCCTCGTGTTTTGGAACTTGCTTCTGAGAATAATATTTGGGTATTGAACTGGAAAGGAGATTTGCTTCCTATGAAAATAATTCAATCATAGTTATAATTCATAAGACTTACTTTTCAAGCTTAATTTTATACAATGTATGTTTTGTCCATTCAATAAAGAATATTATAATTATATGAGTAAAATGAAAAAATTATCATTATCATTCCTGCAGATATACTTCTTAAGATACAAAATATTGTTAGAAATACTAAGTATATCTTATTCATTTGGTCAAGATATAAATTAAAAATTATCTGAGGCTACTTTTATTCATTGTTAAATCAAATCTTCTCCTAATTAAAATTATTTAGAGAAACTTTGAAGTAAAACTTCGAGATAAAGGGGATAGAAAAGCAATTATATGTGAGAAAAAATTCTTTACTCCTTTTTAATTGCTTTTTTAACTGCTTCAACCACTTCCTTCGGAACTTCTCTTAGACCATGCGACTTTTCTGCATGAACTTTCGCTATGGAAAGCACTTCATCTTCGCTTGTTGCTCCTTTAACTTCGAAACCGCAGTTCATACCTGCATCTTTACATTTAAAACTGTATGGCATAATTATCAGTTCATTATAGCATATTTAAATTTAATGTTTACACATTAGCAATACAATGTAATACAATTATGATAAATTTAAAATAGTACGCTATTATAGGATGTCTAACTAATAATTGCAATATCTAATTCCTCAAATAATGGATATATGAGTTGAGATACTAAATGATTATATCTGTTCCAACAATTTGGGAGCGTTAAAGAAGGATGGGAAAATTTTAATAAAATATCGGAGATGGTAACAGAGCAGGTCATGAACGGAGAAGTCTCAAGAAAAGATTTCGAGAATCTCATAAAAACCTTTCATGAAAGTGTGGTAAGAGAGGCTTTAAGGACATAGTAAATCTAATAAATAACATATAACATATAACATACTATGGTTAAGGTGCCTACAAATGTAACAATAGATATTGAAACAAGGAAAAGACTTGAAGAAGTTGCAAAGAAAGAAAAGAAAACAATGTCAGAAATAATAGAAGAAGCTTTACAAGAATATTTTAAAAAACTTGAATCAATAAGATCGATGAAAGGAGCATTTCCACAATTAAAACCGCTAACACAAGAAGAGGAAAAAGAAATAGAAGGTTCGATATGAATTCATATGTTTTAGATACCTATGCTTGGGTAGAATATTTTAGAGGAACTAATTTAGCTGATAAAGTTGAAGTTATCTTAAATGAAAAATGTTTTACTCCAACAATTGTAATAGCTGAGCTTCAAACAAAGTTTCTAAAAGAGAACTTAGATTTTACTCAAGCTGTTAATTTCATTGAAGCAAAAACAATTACAATACCACTTACTACTAATATAGCAATATTGGCTGGAAAAATAAACTTCGAAAGAAAAAAGCTTAATCCTCATTGGAGTTTATACGATTCTATTATATTGGCAACAGCAAGGGAAATTAAAGCAAAAATTGTTACTGGAGATGAGGATTTTGCAGATTTGAAAGATGAAGTATTGATGTTAAAAATATAACTAAATATTTTAAATCTTATAATTTTATAAAATTTAAAATTGTCTTTTCCTTATTAACGAGGAGTAACATTTTCATGATAAAACTAATTCACAAGTGTGCAGAAATAATGCTCGATGATACCGCTCTTCATGATATTCTCTCTATGGAATAAACCGATACTTTCAAAATAGCATATGAGATCTTTAGCAAGTTTGCTATGATGGTTAGTAAAATTAAAGGGTTTGATATCGTTTTAGCATGGAATAATATACAAAGGAAAAGTTCCTCTAAAGCAATATAATATTGCTAAACTTCTATAAATCTCGGATTTAAACTAAGGTAAAGTAATATAGAATTATTAGAATTTTTTATATCTATTCAACGTCCTTATTATAAGTTATGATAATATTGTTATGAGCTTTTCGATTTTGAGTGTTATATCTTTGAAGTCTTCATGTTAAATAGCCCTGAAGCCTAGCGATGATAGGTTATCCTTCTAAGGAGTCCGCACTCTTCTAGTTTCTTCTTAAGGAAATATTATAGACATAAGAATTCTTGTGACATTCTTTTCTTCTTTGCCTAAATGGTAGATATCTTCGTACAGATGATGTACATGTAAGGATCACTATTTATAATGTAAGTTTTCAGATTTTAAATATAAAGCCCGCTTGCTTTCTTTGCTTTATCTACTTTTTTAAGAGTATTTCATCATATGTTATTAAGGGTGCTTCTAAACTGTTTGAAAGAGAAACATACAATGAATCATAAACTGTAATATCATTTTCAAAGGCTATTTTAATTGCATCATAAATCAATTCTTCGAACCTATGTAATACTAAACCAATTTGCATTGCAGCTTTTATTCCTAATTCAACATCATTTTCACTAAGATTAGAGTATCTTAGAACGTTTGCGAGTTCAATGAAAATTAAATCAGGAACATGCGCTTCTAGTTTTTTGTTAGCTATTTCATTTATTATTCTTTTCATATAATCAGATTCCTTTTCTATTAAAAACCACTTAGCTATCGCACTTGCATCAAAACTATTTTCATTTCTCTCTAAATTCCCTAATTAAATTCTTAGCTTCCTTCTCTAACTTTGCTTTCTTTGAAATTTCCTCCATCTTTGCAATTGCCCATTCTATCTCTTTTTTTCTTACTTCTTCTTCCAATGCTTTTCTTAAAGTTTCACTTATATTTAGACCGTATTCTTTAGCTTTCTCAACGAGTTCCTTCTTAACTTTAGTAGACACAGTAACGTAGCTCATGTATTTATTGCCTTATATGTAGGATATTAAATTACTTCCATATAATAAGTTATGAATATTCGATTGTAGGACTGCTTAATATTTCAAATTTCATAATTTCTGTAGTTAAAAATAACTGAATGATGAGGATTGATAGAGAATTAGGGAAAGAAGGTTTTCAAAGAATTAATTTCTTAGAAACTAAATCAGATTTACCTATAATTGTTGAAGTTCTACACAGAGTAATAGTTTTAGTAAATTCCATAAGCTGTGGAATACGTCGATTTAGGTGAACTAGTAATGCTTGAGACAAAGGATGCTGTTGGAAGCCAAGTTAAGAGTAAAGATATGGCTTTTCTACACTTTTAAAAACTTCTTCAGTTACCATTTTAACATTTCTATACATTTAATCTTCTAAAATATGTTTAAATACTTTATCTCTTTTCATAAATTATTCGCATTTCCTTTTTCACGTCTTCCATATATGGATTTAAACTACTAAATATTCCAAGATCAACTTTCTTTTAAATATCCTTTTCAATTCATTTTCTATTCTAACCAAATCTAAAAGACTTTTTCCATTTCCTCGGTTAGTTTAATTCTTAAATAGTTTATAGATTCATCAGAAGTCATTTTTTGGCTTTCTTTAACTAGTTCATTTAGAAAATCAAGAAAATCGGGTTTCCACCACCAGTTTTCTTCAACTAGATTTGATATTGACAAGACTCTTCACTAATCTTGTCAATATGTTGACAAGTATTTTAATTTGTGGTTATATTAATTAAGAGGTATTAATAAAACAAAATTTAGAAAGGATGTTGAAATTAAGGCTAATGTCAGAACAAGTAGATATGTGGTAGCTAAGGTAGCAAATTGTCCCATCAAGAATTCTGTGCTAATAATTCGAAAGTTCTTGTAATGCTATTTATTCTAAAAGTTTTACCTTTTAAAATCAAAGCAGAGAAAAATATGTTGCATCCACAATTAAAATCATTGACTTTAGCTTTTCATATTCTAGATATGAAAATGTTAATAGAAATAAGCTTTGAATAAAAATGAAGAACATATTAAAAAATTTAATTAAGACCTTTAAAGTTACAAAGAAAATATTGGGCTGAAGTATCATTTAAAGAGGTTGGAGAGGAAATTAGCAGAAGTCTCGAAATTAGTGGTTGATACTTCATTCATATTACCTTATTTTGGAATCAAAGTCAAGGAGAGAAAAACGAGTTATTAGAAGATAAAGTAATATATTGAACTTAAGAAACATTTTCAAAGCAATTTTCACGATGCTGACTTAGTGTAAGCCATGAGAAAAGCAACAACTCTTAAAGATCATTAAAAAAATTTTAAATAATAAAAGGAAGAAAATAATAGAGTGCAAACTAATATTGAATACCCAATATCAACTTATTTACCAAGAGAAATAGTTTATTTTGACAACACTTCCACCATATTATCTAAAGAATATGTATTGAAAGAAGGTAATCTAAGGTTATTTGTACCTAAAAATAGACTTGAAGATGTGTTTAATGCTCTAAAAAATTCTGGTTTTAAAGACGTTGGAGTAGAATTTTATAAAGGAGAGAAATATTCTTTGTCGATGAAGATTTATAATATTTGGGAGTTATATGTTAGGATTTATGAAGATGGTTTTATTGATTCTCATTTTGAAGTAAGCAGGGATTACTTTGAGCATTTACAATACCCAACTATTCCTTCCATATATGAAGTATTCGATTTTTATAGAACTGCTTATAACAAACTTCACATTTTCGATAATGTAGCCAAAAAGTGGATAAAAGAGATTAGAAATCATTATTTGGTTACTTTAAATTCCCCTAGATCTTTAACTCCTTGGGAACCAATAGTTGTAACTGTAGGAGCTTTGAGTGTTATTGGAATCATGGCATATGCTCTTTCAAGATTAGATAAAGGAGAGGAATAAAACTTATTTCTAGTGGCTAGAATTGAAGGAATTATAACTGAAGATGATAAAATACTGATCGATGGATATTTATTCAAAGATAACATAAAGATAGAAACAAGTTTTGTAATAGATACAGGTTTCACTGGTTACGATTTGGCTATTCCAGCTGATATCGCTACAAGACTTAGCTTAAATCCCTCACGTATTGTTTCTGTTAATACTGCTGGTCTTATTGAACTTAAAACTGGAGAAGATCTATATATAAGTTTAGGAAATAAAACCTATAAAGTATCATATATAATTTATTATGGTTCAATTAACCTAATTTCCATCAGCTTTCTAAAAAGAATATCAGAAATTATCATAATTGATTTTATTAATAGACATGTCGCTATTATACTTTTATGATAATAAAAATTAAATGAAATTAATTTTTTAAATTATTCAAGCTTAATGTCTATCCAAAATTTTTTGAATTCTACATCAGAAATTCTTTTTAATGCGTATTTTAACTTATCATCGATATTTTGTGCAATTATTAAACCTTTTACCTTTTTACCTTCTGCAAGATTATCTTCAACCCATTGCATATAGCTTAGTATTTTCAACGCATCAATTGAAGCTATGCCGCTTTTTAATTCTATAACTAGCATTTCTTTATCTTTTTCATTTACAGCTAACACATCTATTCTACCAACGCTAGTGGGATATTCTATTCCGCCATTTTCTTCGTCTTCATAAATGCTAAATCCAGGAAGCAATCTAGTTAGATTTCTTTCTATAATTTCTTGTAAAGCTCTTTCCGATATTTCAAATTGTTTAGATACTTCTAATACTTCTCTTTCTATAATTCTTCTTAATGCATTCTCTCCTTCCTCTTCAGCAACTATTATATGGAGAAATGTATCGATATCATTAAAGTTTTTATAAGGTTCTGGAGCTAAGGATTTTAATTTTTCCAAAGTTTCAAGTATTTGAGAATATTTCTCTCCATTTTTCCTCTAAGTTGTGGCTTCCATCCAATTTTCTCTAAACCAATTTCTACCCGATTATTCCAAATACAATATTTATCTGGATTAAAATCGAATAAAAAAGACGTTACGAGCGCTTTTCCTAACCTTTTATTCTATATTTTCCGTCGATTTCTAAAACTTCGTTTATTCTTTGTTTGATATCTATACTCTCATTTAATAGAAATTTTAACATCTCTCTAAATTTTTTGATATCCCTTATTATTCTATCTCTGTTTATAGGAACAAACGCATGTCTGCCTGCTCCGCTATCATAGTATTCAATGAATTTATTCTTTAACTCATCATCTGAGAGTTTTTCTAAACCCTCTTTATTTAACCATTCTGCCCATTTTTTATGAGCTTCTACTCTCTCGGGTTTATATTTGTTAATTTTTTCTTGAATTTTCGGATCATTGAAAAGCTGTTTTATTTGATCTTCGGTAAGTTTAATTTCATTATATGTGATTGTCATAATAAAATAATAATAACTAACTATTTTTTGTTTATTTAGGAAGTTATTTCTCTAATGAGGGTTACTTCCAGTACTCATTCTTTTTTAACTTTGAGTTTTTTCGATGCATTACTATGTGTATCCTTATCCCATATTTTGCTTCAATGTCTAGACTTATTTTTTATAATACTTAGGGAAATATTTAGAAATTATTTCCTAGTTTGTTTCATATCTTTCTTTGTTGTTATTTTAGGTTTTTTAAAGATATAAATATACTTAGCTTATAGCTAAAATCAAACCTAAATTAACATTAAGAAAGATTAAATAAATAGACTTCTCTATTTAAATCTTTTCTATCCAATTTTTGTTGTCTTTAATAGCATTGAACGGGTTTGAAGGTTTTATAAAAACGCGAACTAATGAGCTAGCAAGATTAGATAAAAACTTTTTTCAATATCAATAATAGGAATTAAAGTGTTTCTTGTTTTAATTTATATAGGATAAATTTCTCTAGGGATTCCAGACTCTAATCCTTTTCCCAAAACTCCAATAAGCAAGAACCGCAATTAAATCTTCTCTTTTCGTATTTTGTATTGTATGACACAAAATTATATAAATTTTTGTCATATGTGACATAAATTCAAAGATTTCATGTTCTCTTATTAAAACCTTTCTTAAAGCTGAAATTAAAAACATATCTAGAACATAAATATGCTAAGGCTTATCAAGAATGCTTTAAATCCGTATAAAAGATACTCTTTATTAATTGCTTTAAACTTTTATGTTATGAGGCCAAAAACGAATAAAGCTAACTTTGATTGGAAGGTTACAAAGCGTGAGTTCGATGAAGATAAATACAAGAACCCTTTAGAGGACCTTAAAAAAAGATATAATAACTCCTAGATCCTATTCTGAAAATAACTGCTTATACAAATGAAAGCCTCGCCCTTTAGGTCCGGGGATGAATATACTTAAAAACATAACTTTCGATATCGTTCCTTGAGAGGTGGCTACTATTTTTTTATATTAAGAAAATTATAAGTAGAGTGTATGAAAAAAGCTAACTTTGATTGGATTAACGCTTCAAAGTATGATTTTGATGAAGAGAAATATAAGAAGGCTTTAGAAGATCTTAAAAAATATGAAGGAATTCTAAGATCTCATCCTGGAATTATAACTGGTTACTGGGTAGGCTGGAAACATGGAGAACCTTATATAATGGTTACTATAGAGAAAGGGAAATGTGAAGATCCTGAGAAATTGTTGCCAGATAAACTAGGAGATTATGATGTTTATTATATAGAAGGGTCAATTCATTTAACTAATCCAAAGTAAGAGCCTTTTATTTCATTTAGTTAGAACATCAACGTTAAGTTCATTTTGAACATTAATAATATCATTATGATATGTAACCGCATCTTTTCCATTGATTTCCATGGCCGCAAATAGGAGCCCAACAGCTCTCTTATCAAAATCAATTATAAAGACGCAGATGAAGAGCTTCCTTAATACTTAAAGTTATATCCTAGGCTTGTTCATGATCTTTTAGGATTTATTTGCTTGTAAAGCCAGTTAGAATAAATCTAAAGTCATTGAAGCAATAAAAAAAGGTATTTGAATGTTATTGAAACTAAATTTTGATTACTTTAATTCTTTTATATGAAGTTCGACCTCAAGATTATTCTAGAATATTTAAAAAAAATTCACTATTTATATGAAATTTTCTCGACAAGAGTTCTTGCTAAATCGCTTACAAATAAACTTAAACTAGCTTCGCTAGTATTTTCAGTTTCTCTTAAAAGAAGATATCTTCTTGAGCTAAGATTCAAAAGTTCTATTCTCTCAGATACTCTCCCCTTTTGTGATGCAATGAATAATAATTTAACATATCTAACCGCATCTTCGATATATGTTAATCCTCCTTTAATTTGAGTTATGATCCCGTATTTCAATGCAGGTATCAGCAAAACATTGTTAAGTCTATCTTTATAGCCTTCTTCTTTCTTTAATTTCTCTCTGTAAAATTCGTTTTTATTCTCAATTATTTTCAACAGGTCTTCCATAAGGAAAAATAATGTGCGTAAAGGAATGAAGAAATCTGCAACAGGAGATGCAGGATTCATACCTTTTGGTTCGCTTATAGCTACAAGATATAGGTTAACGTTTTTAATTGATTCTTTAGGCAAGTTTATTAAAAGCCAAAGAATTAAAGCTTCCATAGGGTATATAGTTGATAATTTTTGTTTGTCTACTTCATCTTCTATTAAAGACTGTAAAGGTATTCTTCTCTCTTTTGTTTCCTGTACTAAAAAACCTCTTATTTCGCTTGAAGATGGAGGAAATACTAATACTGTGATGTTCTCTTTGCCCATTCTAAATCTTAAGCATCTAGCATTAATGTATCCTGCAAGTAAGATCATCAGCATGTGTAAAGTTGCACTATACTCAATTTCATGCCTACCATCAAAGTAAGCTCCTCTTGTATATCCGTAAAATTCAATGTTAAAAATGGAGGGTAAGGAATAATCACCGATAGCGAAAGGATATAAAGAATTGTTCAAATCTGAAATTGAGTACTGCTTGTTTTCAAGCTTTCTCACATATTCTTGAAACATTTCACCTACATCTGCCGTTTCACTTACACCCAGTTCATTTTTAACTTTCTTTATTATTTTGTCATCATTACCTGAAAGTGGTATTAAAGGTTCATATCTATCTTTAATTTTGTTGATCCTTTGGCTAATTATTTCAAAGACTTCTTTATAGTTTTTAACTAGATTATAAGAAGATAATTGTATATAGTCATTGTAAGGAACAATTTTTACTGTAGGCGATAAAAGTTCTAAGAAACTATAAACATAGTATTTAATTATTCCTTGACCGGGCAAACCAATCTTAAGTTTTTCTTCACTCATTCCCTATCGCCTCATATAATTCATTTATGAATATCTTTCTACTTTCAGACACATCTGTTCTTCTATTCTCATAGGAATCTAAATTATCTCCTATACATATTGGTGCGTATATTAAATTATAGAGTTTTAAGTAATGATAGTTTCTATCAGTCATTATTTTCTTTATTTCCTTTAAGAAATCCAATGCTTCTTGAGTACTAATATTAGGTTTATAGTCTAATTTTATCCCATACCTTGATACAAGCGCTTCGAAATATTTCCAATACTTATTGAAGCTCCACTTCATGTTTTTGTTTTCAATACTGGATATTAAATCATCAATATTCTTACCCGCTATATGGAATAGGATGGCTAATGCGAGGAGTCTCTTAGTATCGAAGTTTAATTCGTAGCCTTCAATGCTTTTAAGTTGTTTATAAGCGTAATAAGCTGAGGGGACTTCATGTAAATAGAAACTGCTTTTATTTTTGCAACTGCAAACATCATCAAAATATTCTTGATATTCATCCGCTGCTTTGCCAAGGTCATGTAATATGCAGGCAGCCTTTATCAATTTTTCAACATTTTCTGCATTAATATCAAGGCCCAAAGCTTTAAATCTCTTACTCATAGTTTCAAAGCTTTCTTTCATTCTCAAAGCTCTCTTAAGTGTATTCTCTGTGTGTTCAATGAGTGATTGTCCTTCGAAGGCACACGGTTTAGAAATTATTTCAGAAAGATTAAGACCTATTATTTTAATATATTCATCTTCGGGGATTACGATTCCTTGATAACCCTTATATAGAAAGTAGATTGAGAGAGATCCTATTTGGCTTAATTCTTCTTCTTTTAATATTTGAAACTTTTCATTAACTAACATCTTATATCTTCTAAATAACAGAGTTGCATCTTTCTCATCAACGGCTATTGCAAATTTTTTATCTAAACGTTTTTCACTAAAACAACTTATTATACCGAAGTTTTCAGTTAATCCTCCATAATGTACTATTACTTTTTTAGCTTCTTCGTGGCTGAATACAGGGAACGTATCAAGTTTGAGTAGAATATTTTTTAATTCGTAATCTATTTTAAAAAGTTCACCCACATCATTCTTATTATATACTCTCTCGATAGCCTCATTTATAAACTCGAAGGTTAATTCTTCACTATTTCTTATGACATCTAATGTCTTTTCTGTGATATTTTTATCATAAGGAGCAGAATGTTCAATTTTGGAAGAAACGTAAATATCTCCTTCTTTTTCTTCAAATCTACAAACTCTTCCTGCTCTTTGAATGAGCCTATCGATAGGACATGCGTCTGTTATCAGTATATCGTAGCTAATGTTAAGGCCTGCCTCAACCACTTGAGTCGCTACCAGAATTTTAGGTTTTGATCTTTTAATTTCTTTTGCAAATTTACTTCTTAAAATCTCAGGAATTTTTCCATGCAAAAGCATCACCTCCTCTTTATTGGAAATGGAATTGTAAATTTGTTTAGCTTTTTCGACAGTATTTACAACAATTAGTATGTTCTTATTTTTATCTACATTATTCAACATTTCAATTATGTCTTGATTCAATACATGCAATCTTTTTTTCTTCTCTTCAAGTTTTTTATCAAATTCAAAATCTATACCTTTTCTGTATTCTACCTTTTCAAGTATTCCTCCAGCGTCTCTGACTTCCTCCTCTAATTGATTAATTAATTCGTTTGGTATTGTTGCGCTCATTATTACAACAGGAACTCCAGAACCGACAAGAGAAATAATAGCAGCTATTACAGATGTTAAAGCTTTTCTTTCATTGCTAATACTGCCTAATCCTGTAAATAAGTGAAATTCATCGAAAACAACTATTGAAGAGTATATCATTGCTCTTGGAAATTCGAAATGAGATGTATCATACTGAAATATTTTACTTAATTCATGTGCTGGGGCTTTAAAAAAATTTAATAAAAATGTATCTAACGTGGTTATTATGCATTTCTTCGCAAAGAAAGGAGAACCTGGAGATAATAAATGTTGCACGGCCAAGTTATTAGAAATTGTTTTATCACCCTTAAGCTCCAGGAAAATATCATCTGCTATGCTTCGCATTGGTAAAACATGAATAACTCTGGAAAAATACGGATAACCTTTCAAAGTTGCCCTAGCTAATACGTTTGTAATCGTGGTTTTACCATATCCTGTGGGCAAGCGTGTTGTTAAAACAAACCTTTTTTCTTCATTTAAAAGTCTATCTAACTTATCCAATGTTTCCTTAATGAAATATCTAGGGGTCCAATTTTTTTCCTTACATAACTCCTCATAAATTGAACAAAATGTCATTTCTTTATTATGAGCACTTCATTTTCTTCTTTAACACAGTATGCAACTGCTTGATCTGATAATTCAACTTCTATCTCTTTGCTTTCTATGGGGACTTTATTTCCAGGAATTACATAATCAACGGGTTTTCTGTAATAATCCCTCCCCCAACCTCCTTCCCAAAAAGTCTCTATATAATAGTTACCATTTATTTCAATAGAAAGTTCTTTGGGAAAATAGAATAATGTTTTAACGGTTTTATCTTCTAGCTTTTTAGCATCCAATAATTCAACATTATTAATTGAAACAAGAGATTCTTTACTTCCTATTCTAGTTATATTCCATGCAGCTAAAGCTATTTTATTCAAGTTGCCAGCTAAAACCTCAGTTATTCTTTTTTCGTTTAGCAAGTATGCGATTACAAATTCTCCCGGGAAATAGGTCTTACCTACTTGTATTGCACCTGTTCTGTATTCAGGTAAAAATCTTCTTTCAATTTCGGTAATAATTCCTTTCTTTTTTAAGGTATCTACTACAGGTTTAATCTTACCTAACGTGTTATTGATAAGATTTTCTTTTTTCTTTAATACCTCTTCACTGATCTTCTCTTTACTTAACCGCTTCATTTTTGCTTCTAAAACACGTTTGATTGTAGATGATTCAATATAACCCTCTTCTCTTATTACTTCTACTATTAACTTTTCTTCCTCACTCAAACCTGGAATTTCTTCAATACTTTTAGTTAGATATTCAGGGCTTATTCGTAAGTTTTTAGCGAATTGCTGAAAATGTAAAGTAATATATTTATTAATGTCTTCAACAGTAAAACCTCTAAAGTTAGGTTTAAAATAGACTGAAACTGCTAAGAAAAAGTCTTCTATTGTGACAGTTGGGCTAACAAATTTTTTATCTTTTATGTAAATTTCTCCATCACTTCTTAAAATACCCAAATTAAAAACGGCTGCTGCAAGAGCTCCAATCAAGCTTGTTGGAGGAAATATAGAAAAAGAAGATTGCATTTTGCTGGTTTCTGGAAATCTATTCCAAAATCCCCAATGAAGTTCACCTTCGATCCTCAGTACTTTCATCACTATTTTATAGTTGCGTAGCTTTTTCTATCACTTTGCTTAGTATTTCTTCTATACTATTGTAAGTTTTTAATTCTTTAGTTGCTCCTTCTTTATCAAAGATGTAAACTTCTATATCAGAATCTGATGCTTTAAAGCCTAAACGACTTAATGATCCTAAGAATTTACTCTTTCTCTCCAAAGTTGCATTTATATAATTCTTACTGTTACCTGCGCTGGCGATAAAATAGTAATCTTTGCTATATGTAGCTATCGCTGATACAATTTCGATATTCGGTAAAAATCTAGATCTTTTAGCTCCGAAGGCAAGTGAAGAAAAGAAATTAAGTAAAGCTGTTAAAGCCCCTTTAACTCTATTTTCTCTTTGAGCCTCAAGCTCTTTTTCCTTTTTCTCATCTCTAACTCCGAAGTTAGTTGAAGGAACACCTATTTTGTTAATATTTAAAGTAAACGTAAAAGTATAAAGAGCGGATGCGACTTCAACATTATATGGTTGTTGATAGTCTTTCATTTTAGAAGGGGCAAATCTCATATGGAACTGCGACTCAAGTGCGGAAGCTTCTCCTTCGTATATTGCAGGAATTGCATAACCTACTTGGAAACAAGAAGTTCTCTTTACAGGAATTCCTGCAGGACATAAGAAACCTCCAACATCGCATATGTAATCCTTTAAGAGAATATCTACTTCAACTCTTCTTATTTCATTTTCATCTTTTGCAGGCTGTATCTTTTCTTCAGTTAATAATTCTTCAGCGCTGAACTTTAAAAATTCAAATCTTCTGCTACGTTCACTCAGCGGTAATCTTAATTTTTCTGCTTGTTCTACTAAAAGTTCCTGATAATAATGAGCAAGAGATTCTCCAGAGAGTACAGGAACAAATCTAATAGTATAACCATTCTCAGTAGGAATTACTACGGGTGCCGTTCTATGCCTTGACAGATTACCTATTGTTTCTACACCGCTTAAGCTTTCCGTATTTATTAAAGCTCTACAAACTATACTTACGAATCCCTTCATGTTTAAGCACCACCTCCAGCTAAACTACTACCAGCCGTTTTGCTTTTCTTCCCAGATTCTACCACACTTGCTACGAGGCCCATTGCTGAAGCACCTACTATTCTAGCAATTCTTATATCATTCATAGAATCTGTGAGGAATTCATCGATATCAGAAGAGGAAGGCAATGTGCCGTAAAATTCATAATAGTCTTCATCTAAATCAACGACTATATGTGGTTTGGCTTCTTTTCTTCCTTCTTTTACTTCTTCTTTGGGAATTTCCTTTAGTTTTCCTTGCTTTAATAAAGCTTCAGCTATTCTAGAAACTTCATATATCGTTTTTTGCACAGCATCTATGCTTACTGCATTATTAAGTCTATCAAGTAAAGTATAATGACCCATTGCTATAGCAACTCCGGCGAGAAGGTTTCTAACTCTTACATGCTTCCTTATTATATCCTCTTTTTTCTCGGACATAACTAATTAATATTTTAAAAATGTATAAATTAATGTTTCTCAGAATTGAAAAATAATTGAGGAATATTCTTTAATTTCAATCTAAGATTTGTTTCTAATTTTTGAAATAACAACGGATCTTCGATATTTATTCAGTAATTTTTTGCGGTTACTTGCTTATGAAAGGGCATAAACGTAGTGTGCTATTTTGACTCTAGTTTCTTCATTTGAAAAATTAATGAGCAGGTTGTCTTATTAATACCATCTTGTTATCTCTTCATTATTAACTTTCTATCGAAGCTTTATGTTGCAAATACTATTGCATTAACTTAGTTTAGGGGTATAAATTTCGATAAAATTTGAAGAAAAATTCTTAAGTGTGTATTATAACAAGTATTTGCCGTTTCCGTATCCAAGCGTGCTTCTTGATACATTAATTATAAAAGTGGTTAGTATTAGTATTGTTACTTTTTCAATGGATGAGAAGGTAATTTGGGCGATAATAAATAGACGGTAAATCTTTAAATCATTTTCTGAGTTTAAGTTAGCTGATCGTATCTACTCAATTAGTCGTATTTAATTGATTTTGAGCATTTCTTCATATAACTCTTTTAAAATTTCTATATAATTTGCTTCATCTTTCTCTATTAAATCAATATTATTTTCTAACTTCCTAGTTGTATCTACGCTTATATAGTCATAATAGTTTTCTTTTAAAAAATTGAACACTTCTTTTCCAAGCTTTGTTGCGGCAAGTTTACCTTTATAATTTTTGACTTCAAAAACATATCCCGCTTTAATAGCACCACTACAACCCATGATCTGCTAAAGGATCTTGAAAAGAATTA
>JAVVGF010000008.1:0-29506 GCA_032249235.1 Thermoproteota archaeon
GATTAGATGAATAAAGTTAACATAACATTGGGTTTTCTTAGACGAACTAGTTCTCAATCAGTTTGTAATTATGAAATCCGAATGTGCTTTTAGATGCTTCTTCTAATGCTCTTTTTATTTCCTCTTTACTTTTAGGATGTTTTAAAATTACTTTGGCTATTTTTTTATTGTAGTCTGGAATAATTTCTTGAATTTCTGAAATAGCTGATATGTATTTCGATATTATTTTAACGCACAGATTACAAGTAATGTTTTCTACGACGAATTCTTTTAATTCAACTTTTTCCATTTCTAGAAAGGAGCCTTCTAAGTGTTATGTAGTTAGTTAATAAAAGAACACCAATGGATATTAAGGAAATTTGAAAGTTGTATTGTATTAAAAAGGATATGATAGGTATAATTGCAGTTCCTACAACGCTTATTAGAGCAAGAATTAATCCTCCACCACAACATGCAACTGTTCCAAGTATAGCAGGTATTGCAGCAAGCCATGAACTGCTTGCCAAAGTTACCTTCTCCTTTTTATTTACTTGACAGCATGCATATTTTCTGCTATAAAGTAACAATAGAATGTTTAAAGTGATCAAAAAACCAGTAGCTATCATCGCTATTAAGTTTGAATAATAAATAACAATGAGCCAATGATTAGATAGTGCTATTGCAATTCCTAAATTGCTCATTGATACATACGGAAAATAAGAAATCACACGGCTAAGATCGTAGTTGACATAAGATATCATTCCTGTTGAAAACATGTAGAATATTACATATGCAGAGATGATCGTAATAAATTCTTTCTTTCTCTCTATTAATACATCTTTGATTAATTGAAAGGCTTCGTTTCTCACAAAATTTTATTTAGTTTTCATCTATTTAAATTATATACTATCAAAAATTATAGTTGCTATATTATAAAAATGCATGAAACTTTATATAATTTATAAAAAATTAAATAATTTAGTTATTTATCAATAATTATCATGTTTGAAATTTTATATTCACTGGCTTACCTTTTTCGATGAGGCTACATGAACAATGCGCTAAAACAGCTCCTTCATAATTGAAAGCCCATTGAATCAATGGAATTATTGCTTTTCTCAATTCTTTTCCTTTTTCTGTGAGGCTGTATTCAACTTTCGGAGGAATTGTATTATAAGTTTTTCTTTTTACAAGTCCTTCTTTAGTTAATTCTTTTAATAAGTCTGATAGCATTTTAGGCGTTATTGGTCTTAATTCCCTCATCAATTCATTGAATCTCAGACTTCCATGATTACCTAGTTCGTTAATTATCAACAAAGACCATTTTTTTGCTATTAAATCTATTATACCTTCAATAGGACAAAGGCAAATAACGTTATCCGCTTCCATTACTATCAAACTATAAACTTTATAGTTTAAATACTTTATTTTTTATAACATTATGTGGCTAAGAGACATGATTTAATTATTATAGGAAATGGAGCAGCTTCGTTTGCTGCAGCAATTAAGGCTACAGAACTAAGCGAAGGTACAGCTAGCATATTAATGGTAGGTATAGGACCTATAGGAGGAACTTGTGTTAATGTAGGTTGCATTCCTTCAAAGTATTTGCTTGAAATTTCTCATTCTTATTTCTATTCAAATAAGAAAAAATATCAAGGTTTAGTATTGGAAAAAGCAAAATTAGACTTCAAAGAAGTAATGGAGGGTTTAAGAAATTTTGTCTTAAGTTTAAGGAAAACAAAATATGAAGATGTTCTAAAAGCATATCCTAACATCGAATATATTGAAGGAAAAGCAAAATTTATTTCGAATAATGAAATAGAAGTTAATGGAAAAAATTTCAGCGCTGAAAATATAATAATCGCTACTGGTTCAAGGCCTAGCATACCTAATATAGAAGGTTTAAATAAAGTTAACTTCTTTACTAGCAACAATATTTGGGAAATAAATAACTTGCCTTCTAGGATAGCTATAATAGGAGGAGGAGCAATAGGATTAGAAATAGGCCAAGCTTTTCAACATTTTGGATCACAAGTTTTCGTCATAGAAGCGATGGATAGAATAGTTCCTCAAGCTGAACCTGAACTTTCAAAATATTTAATGAATATTCTTGAAGAAGAAGGAATGAAATTTTATTTAAAAGCTCGAATTTCAAGAATTGAACAGAAGTCGGGTTCTAAAATTTTGGAAGTATTGACTGCCAAAGGAAAAGAATTTTTAGAAGTTGATGAAATCTTAGTTGCAACAGGAAGAAATCCAAATACAGAGGAACTAAGATTAGATAAGGCTAATGTCGTTGCAGATAAAAGAGGTTTTATCATAACAAATGAAATGATGCAAACAAGCAATCCTAAAATATATGCTGCAGGTGATTGTGTTTCTAAGAGATTAATGCTCGAAACATTAGCAGCTAGAGAAGGAGTGATTGCTGCGAATAACATTTTTGGTATAAAATCAACGATTGACTATAATCATGTCCCATGGGTTGTTTTCACGAATCCACAACTTGCATCAGTAGGATATTTGGAGCATGAGTTTGTAAACAAATTTGGAAGTTGTGTATGCAACATTGTAAGATTCAAAGATGTACCTAAAGCTTTAATTATGAACGAAGAAGGATTAATAAAAATAGTTGCTGATCCTAATAGCGGTAAAATTGTCGGGCTTCATGTTTTAGGTTATATGGCTTCAGAATATATAATTGAAGGAGCCTTGGCCATAAAATTAGGATTGACAATAAATGATATCATCGATACTGTTCATGCATTTCCAACACTTTCAGAGAGCATAAAGTTGGCAGCTCAATCATTTTTAAGGAATATTAGCATGATGAGTTGCTGTGTAGAATAATTCATTTAGAGAAAAGTAATATGAGAGGTATAGCTATGCTTATAATTGTGGCGAATAATAAGAAAGCTGTTATATCTACAAAAGATAGCAGAATACCTGCGACTATCCCTCCTAAAGTTCTAAATAATCCAATTAATAAGTTCATGTTTGAAACATATGTAGCTCTATCGAATTTCTCGCTTATCAATGCTGAATGTGAGAATAATGGTATCCAAATGAATAACCAAAATGGCATTGCGTAAAATATAGCAAATATAATTAAGTCTGGATAAATTAGCAACGTTGCATAATAAGCCGGGTAATATATTGAACCTATCAATAACACTCTTTTTGTGCCCAATCTATCTACGAGATTACCTATATAGGGTGAAGTTATCATGCCTGCTAATGTTGAGAGTGCATTAACTAATCCCCAATCTAACACGCTACCCTTCAGTACAGTTACATAATATACAGGCACTATAGAATATACAAAAGCAGGTGCAAACACAAGCATAGAGTATATCAAAGTAATTTTCGATGTAGCTTTAAATAATTTAATTATATTAATATCATGATAATTTGGATTATAAATTCGTTCTTCTTTAAAAAATAAAAAAATTATTGATATTAAAATACCTAATAGACTTATTGAAATTGATGTAACTCTGAAACTTAAGTAATAAATTATAAATCCAAATAATATGCTTCCTATAAAATAACCTAAGTTTATATAAAGAAAAACTTTACCTACCGAGCTTCCCATTTGTTTACTTCTTTCTGTTTCATAAGAAACAAACAATGGCTGACCGATCTGCAATATTGCAGAAGCAAGTATTAGAATCAAAATAGTGATTATTCTATTGTCTTCAAAGAAAGTAGAAAGTAAAAGCATCGTTGATCCAATCAACAAAGAAGTTATTGCATATCTCAATCTATAGCCTGTTTTATCTGAAATCGGTGCAATGAATATTGGAGTTATTCCCATTGAAAAAGCAGAAGCAGCATATATCAAAGCTGTTGCCAAAATCCCATTTAAGCTGTATGCATATATTCCTATGAATATCAATGGATAAGTTATGAGTAAACCATATATTACATAAAGTATGATAGGAACGAATTTACTTAGTGATTTTTGTTCCTGCATTACCGTATATTGCTTCTAATATCTTGTCGGTTGATGTAATTATAGCTTGCTTTCCTCCATTTTCTAAAAATTTTATACATGCAATTATCTTTGGCTTCATACTACCTTCAAGAAAGTGTCCTTCATCAAGATATTTTTTAGCTTCTTCTAAACTCATTTCATCTATGCTCTTTTCATTTTCCTTCATGAAATTCAGTTTAACTTTCTCAATATTTGTAGCTATTAAAAGTTTATCGTATTTCAATTCGCTTGCTAACAAGGAGCTAGTTAAATCTTTATCTATTACTGCTTCAATACCTTCAATATATCCTTTCTCATTAATTACAACAGGTATTCCTCCGCCTCCGCAAGATATCACAATTCCTTCTTCACTTAGTTTCTTAATTGCATTTATCTCTAAGATTGAGATAGGTCTTGGAGAAGGTACAACTCTTCTATATCCTATCTTATCTCCCATCGTAACCTTTTTCAACGTATATCCTTGATTAATTAGTTTCAAGGCTTCTTCTTCGTCATATAAAGGCCCTATAGGCTTCGTAGGATTCAAGAATGCTTCATCCTTTCTATCAACTAACACTCTTGTTATTATCACATATATCTTATCATTGCTTTTGAGATAATATTGCAAGGCTTGTTGGATTTTATAGCCAATTTGAGCTTGAGTCATGGCAACTAACGTATCTAAGCTTTCTTTATTTTTTACAGCCTCGTGCATAAGTAGCAATTCTCCGATTTGAGGCCCATTTCCATGTGTTAAAACCAATTTAAAGCCCCTTTCATGCAATAGAGCAATTTGTGCACAAACTTTATATAAAGCACTAACTTCTTCGATTGCATTACCTCCAATTGCGATGACTATTTTTTCCATTGGATAGGAATTATGTTGTTATTGAGCAAAATAAGGTTATCGAATAGTTATGAGTATTTTTCGATAGTAGGAGAATGTATTGCAATTTAGATATTGGCGTTAATTAAAGATTATAATTAACCCATGTATGCATAATTAACTTTTTAAACCATTATATCTTTAAGCTCACTACTTATTATTAATATCTTCATGCTAAGAAAGGATTTCATAAAATTATTCCTTCTTCATATTTTTCGAATTCGTTATAATTTATATATTGTTTCTAAAGCAATATGAACAGCTTCTTCCTCCATTACTCTTAGCTCTTCAGTTCTCCAACTGCTTATCCATTTCTCGCCATATAATAAATCAGAAATTACTAGCAAAATTGCAATATCTACGTTTCTATAATCTGCAACTGTCATCAAAGCAGTAGATTCCATATCTAAGCATAATATTCCTTTATTTCTATATTCCTCTATCTTATCTTCAGTTTCTCTAAAAAATGCATCTATGCTCCAAACTCCTCCAATATGTAACTTGTTTTCATATCCTCTTTCTTTTATAGTGTTTATCAACTCATTTTGTATATAATTATTTAACTTAGGTATGTAATCAGGAGGTTTATAATGATAGCTCGTCCCTTCTTCTCTAATTCCCCATATAGGCAAAACCAAATCTGTAAGCTTAACTCTAGGATCTATAGCAGCAGCTTCACCAACAATTATAAACTTATTTATTTTATGTGCAATGGCTATTTCGAAAGCAACTATTGTTGCAGGAGCTCCATAACATGGTCCCAAAACAGACAGTTTGGCATCTTTATACATCACTCTATACGGATAATTACTTGGATATTTAATTTCATCGATTGGTTTAGTTAATTTTTTTATTGCATTAACCATTGTATTTGTAAAAACTAAGATAGCTTTATTTGGAAATTCTAGATTAGATATAAAATATTGGGGTTCAACGCGAGGCCTCCCTTTACCTAGTTTTATCCCATAATTTAAACTCATTGCACACTTCAATTTAATATATTTTAATTAAAATTTTGATAAGTGTCATCGGAATTAAAAATTCCTGAAAAAGTATATCAAAAATATAGTGATCTCTTCGGAGATAAAAAGATAAATGAAAGAATTGTTAGTGTTGAAAATTTAATTGAAGAGCTTGTAAAGGAATTCGGCGAAGAGATAAGGAGAATAATTAACAAGAGAAGAAAATGGTTAGAATCTAAGGAACCTGTAGCAGTTAAGGGTTCTTTCCCTGCTTTTGATGAATTGTTTATGGATGCTGACGGAAATAAAAGAACTTTCAGAGAAATCATTCAAGGCATGATGGATAATTTCCTTGGGATACAATCTAAGCTAGCATGGAGATTAAATGCAAATGTGCCAATACCAAATGATGTGCATCCTCTTAAAAATCCAGGATTAGAAATCACTGGACCATGGTATCCTTTAAGCAGAGCTTATCATCAAATAAATGCAGATGTAGCATCAGCCATGGAAGATGAAGAAGATGCCTCACCTGCATGGTATGTTCCATATGCTTCAGGCAAAGAAATCGCAGATGTATGGGAAGCTAGAAAAAACGTAAAACATTTTCTTTCTGGTAAAGCTCCAAGTTATTATCATGAGAAAGGAAAAATCTATAGCTTAAACAAACCTAGAGAGAAATGGCCTGCCATTTTTCACAGACTTCCTGGTTTACATGTTCTTGATTTTGATATAACATTTGGTGGCAAGCCTGTACCAGCTATAATTGTATCTGCTGTTATCTATACTTTGAATAACTATGAGAGTCTGAAAAGTGCAGGTTCTAGTGTATATTTTTATTTGCCAAAAATACAAACACCTGATGAAGCTCTATTAGTGGAGAAAATACTTAGAAAGATAGAATCTAAGTTAGGACTTAAAATTGGCACGTTGAAAATTGCTCTTCTTTATGAGGAAGTAAATGCAGGAAGATTCTTTCCAGTCATATTATGGATTTTCAGAGAAAGATTGATCAAGTCGAATAACGGTAGATGGGATTATTTGGGTAGTCTAATTGAAATGTGGCTTCAAGAAAAAGTCCTTCCCGATCCTCAAAACATTACTATGACTTCACCAAACATGATGGCTTATCAAAAGTACAATGCGCTAATGATGTTATTAGCCGGTGCAAAGAATGGAGAAGCAGATGCAGCTCCAGTAGGAGGCATGGCTGCAGTGATGCTATATCAGCAAACTGATCCTTTTGGAAGATATAAATATAATGCAAAGGCATTAAGGAGCATAAAGCTGGATAAGCTAAGAGAAAGATTAATAGGGCTAATATTTTTTACAGAGGAAAAGATTGCAGATAAAATTACTCTTAAGGATATAATTAGCGGAAAAGTAAAAGGCAAGCTCTATGACATGTTTAGACAGAGCTGGGTTGCGACTAAGGAAGAAGCCTATGTAGATGCAGGAAATAAACCTTTGAGGGCAAGTTTAGAAGAACTACATGAAATGATAACTGCGCCTGTTCAGTATATTGATGTTGAAGGAACAAAACTACCTAGCGTAGAGAGTGGATTAACAACCGAAGAAATTGCGCTTTTCCAAAAATTAGGTCTCATTAATGAGAAGGGTGAAATCACTCCTTGGCTCATAACAAAGGATATGATCGACACGCCGGAAAAATTATTCTTCAACAAAGAATTGTGGGGAGGAAAAGATCTCTGGTATGCATTGTATGATATTCCTGAAGGGGAAATTACACCTGAGCACGTTCAGCATGCCTTTTATATGGCTGCAAACTATGGTTTCCAATTACTTAATGGTAACTTGGCTGCAGCAATAGATGATTATGAACTAAAGCAGAGATTTATGAATGATCTAGCAACATATAGAATATTTACTTCTTGGCTTTGGAGTGTAATAAATAAAGATGCTAAAATAACTAAGGAAGGATATATTAAAGGTCCTAAATTAACTAAAGACGGCGTAATCCCTGCTGAAGAAGTATTTAAGGTTAGCAAAGGGACAAAAGTAAAAGATATTTTTGAGAATTTATGGAAGTTGCACTTTGAGTGGACGTATGATTTTTACAGAGAGCAAGATATAAGGGTAGCTAAAAGATTAATAGAGCGTTTTGGAAAAGTAAAAGATGATCATCTCATAAAAGAAGTATATAAGATCGTATCAAAAGCTTATAGTTCAGGACCTTTTAGAGAATTGTCTTCTAAAGAGGCGTCTCAGGAACTAGCGAAAATATTCAACATTAGTCCAATTGAGATAGAAAAAGAGCTTATTGATTTAGCTCCTAGATTCGATAGAGCAATGGCACCAGTTATTATGGAAATATTGATGAAGCAATTGCTATATCCAAAATACATAATGAATGGTGGAAGAATACTCTTCATCCTTTCTCCCTTAGATCCAGAGAATAGATTGAAGGTAATGGATAGTTTATTTTCTTTTAGAGAAATTGTAGAAGATAAAGTGAGGAGAGGTGAATTGGATAAATCTATTTTAGAATTATATGATTACATCTACGATTATTACTAAGGATCAAATACTAATATTTTGAAACATTATACTCAAATTATTATTGAGAATGTTAAGCTTGGAAAGACGATATTAGTTTAAGACGTCTATGAACTCTAATTTTCATATTCATGATAAATAAAGCTTAAGTTAAGAGATTTTAGTCATACTTTGTCTACTATAGATTATAAATGTTTTAGAGCATGTTTGTTATTATGCACATTTTTGCTATTAAGGAATGCTGACGTTAACTAATATTATTTTTAAACAAGTTCTGTTAAAATATTGTTCACATTAAAGATTTATATAACTATTAAAGTATGATACTAATAAAGCCTAAAATGAATGTAAGAGAGATATGGGGTGAAGAAGCAAAAAAACTAGAACAGGAATGGGTAGAAGATCCTAGATGGAAAGGTATAAAAAGGAATTATAAAGCTATAGATGTTGTTAAGTTAAGAGGATCGATTAGAATTGAATATACAATAGCTAAATTAACTTCGCAGAAGCTTTGGAATCTATTGAATACCGAATCTTATTTAGCGACGTTTGGTGCATTGACAGGTTCACAAGCAGTAGAGATGGCTAAAGCAGGGCTGAAAGCTATCTATGTAAGCGGTTGGCAAGTAGCTGCAGATAATAACCTAGCTAATCAGACTTATCCTGATTTAAGCTTATATCCATCAAATAGCGTCCCTAATTTGGTAAGGAGATTGAACAATGCCTTATTAAGGGCAGATCAGATATCTTGGATTGAAGGTAAACATGATATTGATTATCTATTACCAATTATTGCAGATTGCGAAGCAGGTTTTGGAGGCCCTATACATGCTTTTGAATTGACAAAAGCTCTAATAGAAGCAGGTGCAGCAGGTGTTCACTTTGAGGATCAATTAGCATCGGAGAAAAAATGCGGTCATTTAGGAGGGAAGGTTCTACTTCCTATAAGTGCCTTTATAAGAGTATTGAACGCTGCAAGATTGGCTTCCGATGTTTTAGGAGTACCTACAGTAATAATTGCTAGGACAGACGCTACGAATGCGAAATATTTATCAAATGATATAGATGAAAGAGATAATGAATTCTTAACAGGTAGAAGAACCATAGAAGGCTATTATGAAATTAAAGGAAGTATTGAATATGCTATTACTAGAGCGCTTGCTTACGCACCATATGCAGATTTATTATGGTTTGAAACATCTAAGCCAGATTTGGAAGAGGCAAAACAATTTGCAGAAGCTATTCGTGCTCATTATCCAGGAAAACTATTAGCATATAATCTATCGCCATCATTTAACTGGAAGAAATTCCTAGACGATTCAAAGATTAAAAAATTCATGGATCAGTTAGGAGAAATGGGATACAAGTTCCAATTCATAACGTTAGCTGGTTGGCACTTGATAAACTATTACACATTCAAGCTAGCAAAGGCATACAAGGCTGAAGGGATTTCAGCATATGTAAGATTACAAGAATTAGAATTCCAAGCTCAATCTGAAGGCTATACTGCGGTGAGTCATCAAAAAGAAGTTGGAACAGAATATTTCGATCTTGTATTAGCAGTGGTGTCTGGAGGAGTTGCATCGACGACTGCAATGAAGGAATCTACAGAAGCTGAACAATTTCTGGAAGCGAAGTAATAAACTCTTAGGTAATCTGTAAATATCTTATTATAATCTAAAAATATTATAACAATTTAAATAATTATATTATACAGAACAATATTATGATTTTAAAAGATTGCGTATTATTCAAAATTCTGCTTGCATAAGCTTTTTAATTCCTTTGCTTAAACATAATAATGAGCCAAATCTCTTTATTGAAGAGCTTAAATGCTGCTTTCAATCCTAAGACTGTTGCAGTTATAGGAGCCTCTGGTACTCCAGGCAAGATTGGATATACAATATTCAACAATTTAATAAAAGGAAGATTTAAAGGAAGAGTTTATCCTGTTAATCCTAATACTAAAGTAATTTTAGGAAGAATAACATATCCTAGCATTCTAGATGTTCCAGAAGAAATCGATTTAGCTATTATAGTAGTTAAAGCAGAATTGGTTGAGAACGTACTACAAGAGTGCATCAAAGCAGGTGTAAAAGTAGCTGTTATAATAAGTGCTAACTTCAAAGAGGTTGGAGGTGAGGGATTGAAAAGAGAAGAGAGACTTAAGGAAATCATAAATAAATCCAAAATAAGGGTCATAGGTCCAAATTGCATGGGAATATTCGATAATTATAGCGGTTTGGACATGCTTTTCTTGCCTGAAACTAGGATGGAAAAACCTAAACCTGGTAACATATCAATAATATCTCAAAGTGGTGCAGTCATGGCTATTTTCTTAGATTGGATGGCTAAAGAAAATATTGGAGTTGCAAAAGGAGTAAGCTATGGTAATAGAATTGATATAGATGAAGCTGATCTAATTCAATATTTAGCTTATGATGAAGAAACAAAAGTAATTTTAGTATATATTGAAGGCTTAGACGAGAGTAAAGGAAAGAAATTCATACAAGCATGCAAATTTACAGCATTACAAAAACCAATCATAGTTGTAAAAGGAGGTAAGACTGAAGCTTCTAGTAAAGCTGTAATGTCTCATACAGGAGCTATGGCAGGTTCTTATAGCGTGTACAAAGCTGCTTTTAAACAAGCAGGGGTTATAGAAGCTGAAAACATACAAGAAATGTTCGATATGGCTAAAGCTCTAGCCATGCAACCTCTTCCAGCTGGTAAAAATGTTGCGGTAATTTCTAATACAGGAGGCATAGGAATTATGGCTGTAGATGCTCTTGAATCAAGAGGCTTATCAATTCCTGAGCTAGATGAAGAAACTAAAACCTATTTGAGAAACAATCTACCTGCAGGTGCTTCTGTTAGGAATCCAGTAGATTTGACGGCCAATGCTACAGCTGAGCATTATCGATTAGCAATAAATAAGATTGCAAATCTCGATTACATTCACTCATTGGTTATTTGCTTAGAATTTCAGACTCCTCAATTGGATTTCGAAGTCTTAGATTATGTTTATTATGCAAAAGAGTTGGGAAAGCCTATTGTTACGATAACTGTAGGAGGAGGATTGACTGAAAGGATATCTCGAATAATTGAAAACAACGGAATACCCTCATATACAACTCCTGAAAGAGCTGCAACAGGAATTTATGCGCTTTATGAATATTCTAGAATTAAGTATTCTCTGATATGAGAAGAAATAATTTCCTTGCATTTTTAAATAAGGCAAAAAATGAAGGAAGAGATTTTCTTTTTGAATATGAATCAAAAAGCATATTAAAAGAATATGGGATTCCTACAACAAAATTCTATTTAGTTAAAAACGAACAAGAAATAGATAAAATAATAAACGAGCTCAATTTTCCTTGTGTAGCTAAGATAACTTCTCCAAAAGCAATTCATAAGAGCGAAATAGGCGGTGTAATATTAGGAATAAACGGGAAAGATGAATTAATCAAAGCATATAAAAAGCTCACAGATATTGCTCAAGAAAAATCTATACCTCTTGAAGGTATTTTAATTGAAGAACAATCTAAGCCAGGAATTGAAGCAATAATAGGCGTGATTAAAGATCCTGTATTCGGTCATGTGATTATGTTCGGTACAGGCGGTATTTATACTGAAGCTTTTAAAGATGTTAGCTTTAAGGTTTTACCTGTGAACAAAAAAGACCTTTTTGAACTCATAGATGAAACAAAACTAGGTTTGATCTTGAAAAATTCAAGGGGTAAGAAGTATGACTTGAATATTTTAATAGAAAATTTAGAAAAAGTTGTTTCATTAGTCGAAGAGAATCCTGAGATAATCGAAATGGACTTAAATCCTGTCTTCATTTATGAATCTAACATAAAAGTTGTAGATGCAAGAATTAGGTTTCAAGTAATTTAGCTTCATATCTTTTTCGCAATGCAATTTTTATCATTATATACCCTGAAAGTATGCCACCTAGAAATCCAAATAAATGGGCAAATAGATTGACTCCTGGAATGAATGAATTGATCAAAAGTATTAATAAAGCATATCCAATTGCTGATCCTAATCTTCCACTCATCCTTCCTGCAATTGCTATAGCTCCTAGTAAGCCAAATATTGCGCCCGAAGCTCCTGCTGAAGGAGTTAAATCTGCAGCACCTGTGAATGGCAAATATTTTAATAGAAAAAGCGATGCTAAATTTCCAAATAAACCTGATATGAAATAAATAATAAGGAATCCTTTTCTTCCGAAACTATACTCTACAGCGCTTCCAAAAAAGAATAAAGCAAGCATATTAAATGATAAATGTACAATCCCAAAATGAACAAACATCGAAGTAATGAGTTGCCAATAGAAGTGAAAATTGATCACAAAGAAATTAATTTGACTTAAGTAAAATTGTAGACCAGAAATAGGTATTCTATATACGTTATCAGGTAATGAGCTTTTTTGAGCTGTTCCGAATAAAACCTCTTCAGGACTTGCCTTATATAAAATTTCAACATGATCTAGTTTCAAAGTTACAGAAAATAAGTTCGCTGTAGCAACAGTGATCAGAAAGACTATTATGTTTAAAATTATGATTATGTTCGTCCATGAAATGGCTTTTTGCGACACGATATTTTCTACCCTTCATTTAATAATAACTTAACGATATTATCTTAAATAAAAAATTACAAAAAATTATAGATGATTGCGATATTAACAGGTGGGACTGGAGGAAGAAGACTCTTTGAGGGATTCTTACATTCGTATGTTCCAAAAGAAATAAATGCTATTGTAAACGTAGCAGACGATATAGAAATATATGGTTTGCACATAAGTCCTGATTTGGATTCAATTCTTTATGCAGCTACAGGCATGATAGATGATGAAAGAGGATGGGGAATTAAGAATGATACTTTTAATTTTCATTCAATGATAACTAAAATAATTCCTACTTATAGCTGGTTTAATCTGGGAGATAAAGACTTAGCAATCCATGTTGTTAGAACAAATTTACTAAAGAGCGGAATGAAATTATGTGAAGTTACGAAATTCTTAGCGAGCAAATTCAATGTTGATTGCAATATAATCCCCATGAGCGACGATAGGGTTACAACCTATATTTTTGACGGTGTTGTTAAAAGACATTTCCAAGAATTTTGGGTTTTATATCGTGCGGAAATGCCTATAAAAGCTGTTATCTTTGATAACATTGAAGAAGCTAAACCTTGCGATAAAGCTATCGATGCAATTATATCTTCAAAGCTTGTAATTATAGGTCCGAGCAATCCTATTACAAGTATAAATCCTATTTTAAGTCTTAAAGGCTTTAGAAATATTTTAATAGATAGCGATGCTTTAAAAATTGCTGTTAGTCCTATTCTAGGAAATGCTCCATTTAGCGGCCCTGCTGGAAAGTTAATGCAAAGCCTAGGAATAGAAGTTAGCTCATATGGTGTTGCTACGATTTATAAAGACTTGCTGGATTACATCATTATTGATGAAAGCGATACGAATGAAGAGAGGATAAAAGAATTAGGTATAGAAGTTTTGAAAACTAACATATCTTTGAAGACAATTGACGATAGAATTAGATTAGCGAAGTTTATTCTTGAAAAATTCATGAATTGAATGAAAGACTGCATAATTATACCTTTAAAAAGAATAGATTTAGCTAAAAGCAGACTTAGTAATTATTTGAATCCTATTCAAAGAAAAGAATTTAGCTTATCGATGCTAAGTGATGTTCTAGAAGCTTGTATTAGTTCAAGTTTTTATAAAATTTTCCTCGTTACTCAAGAAAAAATTGATTTAATTCATGAAGAGAAAATTGAACAGATAATAGATAATAGCGAATTAAATTTAGCTTTAAAAAATGCCATAGACAAAGTAAAAAATCTAGGTTATGAATGTTATCTCATCATTCCTTCTGATATTCCTCTCATTGAAAAAGAAGACCTAGATACCTTGAAAAAATTAATTAATGAGTACGATTTGATAATCTCACCATCATTCGATTCAGGAACAAATGCTCTTTTCATGAAAAAAGATAAAGAGATTGAGCTTGAATATGGTGAAGGAAGAAATAGCTTTTTAAGGCATTTAGAGCATGCTCAACGCAGAAATCTAAATGTTTACATTTATTCTAATGAAAGAATTAGCTTAGATATAGATGACTATGCAAGAATGAAATACCTAGCTAGTCTCAATATAAATAAGAAAAGCGTTTTATACATCAAGAAAATTTATGAAGAAAATCGAAATATTCGGAATTGAAGGAATTCCCGATATAAAACCTGGTGACGATTTAGTTGAGATAATATTAGAAGCAATAAGAAAAAACGGTTTAGAAATTGAAAACGATGACATTTTAGTCATTTCTCAAAAGATAGTTTCTAAAAGTGAAAATAGGATCGTAAATTTAAATTCAGTCAAACCAAGCGAAGAAGCCATAAAAATAGCTAAAATTGCAGATAAAGATCCAAGATTGGTTGAACTAATACTTCGTGAATCTAAAAGAATAGTGAAGTTAGCTAAAGGACATATAATAGTAGAGACTAAGCATGGTATTATTTGTGCAAATGCAGGCATAGACAAATCTAATGTTGGCAATGTAGAAAATATTGAGAATGTTGTTTTGCTACCTGAAGATCCTGATTCTTCAGCTAAAAGAATAAGATTTGAGATTGAAAAAAGAACAGGGAAAAAAGTAGGCGTGTTAATTTCAGATACTTATGGCAGAATGTTAAGAGAAGGTCAAATAAATTATGCAATAGGAGCAAGCGGTATTAGAATTTTCAGAGATTACAGAAATAAAAAAGATCGTTATGGATATATTTTGCAAGTAAAGAACATTGCAGAAGCTGAAGAAATTGCTTGTGCTGCAGAATTAGTTATGGGTCAAGCTGATGAAGGAATTCCTGTTGCATTAATTAGAGGCTTAAAGTGTGAAGAATCACCTTTAGATGCGAAAGTTTTAAACATGCCTGAAGATAAATGGCTCTTTAAATAATTCTAAAAATTTTTATATCGTTTGTTTTAATTATTTCTTCAATCTTATTTTTGATATATTTAATGTCAAAACCATGAAAGTCAATATCATATTTTTTAAGTTCTTCGTAAGCTCTTTTTAAAATTGATAAGCATGTTTCTTCTCTTTCTTTTTGATAATGTACAAAAGCTGCAGCTATCAAAATCAAGCCATGCAAAATATTCTTTTCATCACCTTTTGAATCTCGCCACACGCTTTCCAATACTTCATGTGTTTCCCAAAATCTTTCTGAATTGAAAAGTTGCTTAGCGTATTGAAATTTATCTTCGATTTTTTCTTCACTAACAATCTTAATGTCGATGATTTTGAATTCTTTCAATGCTTCTTTCGTTTTTTCGACATCTTCAGCGAAAAGATCTATTTCAATATGTTTAGATGCTATTCTAATGTCGTTCAATTTTATGCCTTTTATCTTTTCTTTTATTGTTCTTGCTAATTCCTTCCTATTAATCCCTTCAATCTTTTCAATGAGAAATATTATTCTTTTCTTTTCCATTTTGAAAAATGTGAGGAAGCTATTAAAGCAACTAAGTATGCTGCAATCATGCAACTTACCTTTTCTTCCTCATATAGTGGAGCTAATTCTACAATATCGAATGCCTTCAAATTTTCAATTTTCGCTATTTCTCTTATCATCTTCATTAGTTCATGAGGAGCTAAACCGTTTACACAAAGAGAATTCAATCCTTTAATATATATCGCATCTATTACGTCTAAATCTATACTTAAATAAGTATAATCGGCTTCTTTTGAAGCATCAATTAAATGATAGCAAATATTTTGTATTCCTTTTTCTCTTATATCCTCGATAGTATAGAATTTAATATTAAATTTTTTTAAATAATCTATATATTTTATTGAATTGTAAAAATCTCTTATTCCAATTTGAATAACATTTTTCAAATTTACCTTCTTTTCTATAAGATCTCTTAGATATTTTCCGCTTGTACTAAATCTATCTTTAACTTTTCTTATATCATGATGTGCATCGAAAATTATTAATGATACACTTCCAAGTTCTGAGAGACTTGAAATCGTTGAATATGTAATGCTATGATCGCCGCCCAAAAAAGCTACTATTTTAGCTTTATTATAAGCTTCTTTAGAAGCTTTCATTATATTGCTATAGCTTAATTCTAAATCTGAATTCGAAACGAGAACATCACCGAAATCATTTATTTTTATATCATCCAATGAGAATTTGTCATGATATGAATATGTATTAAGATTGTGAAGTGCTTCTCGAACATACTTAGGTGCATATTTAGCTCCTTGTCTTCCAAACGTTGCACCGTCAAAAGGAATACCAACGATAGCTAAATCGCAATAATCTATGCCTTTTTTTATTAAATTTTTCAGCTTTATTTCATTCTCGTCTATCGTAGATATATCTAGAGAAGTATCTGTGAAAACGCTCATACTTTTAAAACATCTTAGAGAAATAAATTCGATATTTAACTTAACTATTTACAAATATGAACTAGGTCAATGCTGAATATTTGGTCAAGAAAAAGAGTTAAGAGAAATAACACATTCTTGTAAGATACCATAATCATATTAGTAACTATACATAACTTAAGATAATGTGAAAGTTTATTTAATAAGGCTTAGCGGTGACGTCACATATAGAAAATCTAGTTCTAGATTCTATTTTGAAGATTTAGTTATTAAAAATATTAAATATGCACTCAGGAAACATGAAAAGGAAGCAAAGATAATACATGAACCTGCAAGAATATATGTCGAAGATGAAGACATAGATTCTTCAATATTCAAAAGAATATTTGGAATAAGCAGTTTTTCTGAATGTGAAGTTATTCAATTCAGTAATCTCGAAGATCTAGCTCAGAAAATTGAAGAAAGATATAAAGAAGAAGTCAAGGGAAAGAGTTTTGCCATTAGATGCCAAAGGAGCGGTAAACATGATTTTACTTCAATGGATGCTGCTAAAATGATAGGAGCTAAGCTTAAGCCTTATGCATTGAAAGTCAATTTAGAAAATCCTGATGTTGAAATAAATGTTGAGATAAGAGATGATAAAGCGTATGTGTTTAAAGAAAGAATTGCTGGACCAGGTGGCTTACCTATAGGAGTTGGAGAGCATGTTCTTAGCCTATTTTCAGGAGGCTTCGATTCACCTGTAGCTTCTTGGTTTATAGCTAAAAGGGGCTGCAAAGTTGACTTTTTGCATTTCGCTTTCGGAGGATTAAGTGAAGTATATCCTGTTTATTCTGTTGCTAAGTTTCTATATGAAAACTGGTTTTATGGATATAAACCTAGATTTTTTGTAGTAAGATTCGCTGAGATGATAAAAGAAATAATGTTGAAGATTCCTAATATGATAAGACAAGTTGCGCTTAGAAGGTTTATGTATTTAGCTGCGGAAAAAATAGCTTTGAAAAATGGTCATGAAGCATTGGTTACAGGCGAAGCACTTTCGCAAGCAACAAGTCAAACGATGCGAAATCTAAGAGTAGCAGAATTCGGTATTTCATTACCCATCATAAGGCCTTTAATAGGCTTTGATAAACAGGAAATAATTACATTAAGTCGAAACATTGGCACTTATGAATTGTCTTTAAAAGTTGAAGAATTATGTGGTATTGCTGTTGGACCATTAACACCAAAAGCTGATATAGACAAATTCTTTAATGATATACAAAAAATTGACTTTAGCATTTTAGATAAGCTAATAGCTCAGGCTATAGAATTGGATTTGGATGAAAGTGACGAGAAAATAAAAGAATTGTTGAAGGAAGAAGAATTTGTAATCAATTATATACCTACAGATTCGGTGGTTGTGAACTTAATGCCTGATAAATTCAGTATACACAAAGCAATTAGCTTTAATGAATTTGATGAAGAAAAATATAAAGATTCTCTCATCATATTTGTTTGCGAAAAAGGATTAACAAGCAAAGGTTTGGCTAAATATTATAGGGAAAAAGGTTATAAAGCATATAGCCTTGAAGGAGGTTTCGAAGGCTATAAAAAAATCCTTAAATCAAATACTATCTAGTTTAGTCGATTATTTTGTATCTAACTTCATTATCCTCTAAATATGCTTCTATGAATTTCCCATCGCCTAAATCATTCCAATTTTCATCATCGATAGGTTCAGATGATATTATAAACTTTTCTTTATCAGCTTTAAAACACATTTTATAATATTCTCTATCTTTATCTTTTACTGACACTTTATATTTTGAATTATATCTATTATATGCATAAATTCTATTTTTATAACTTATAATAACGTTTAAAGATGAGAAAGGATATTGTTTGTTTGTTTTAATTTCTTTGAAGACTTTATTAATGAATTCTTCAGTCTTTTTTAATGAAGTATATACATCATTATACTCTTTAAAATATTTTAAGAATAATAAAAAGTATGCTTCGCTATCGTTTAGACTTCTAGGTTTTATTTCAAAATCAAATAATCTATCTAGTATTTCATCAGGTATAGTTATACTTCCATTATGTGCAAAGGCTATATCGCTATAGTAGAATGGTTGTGTTGCTTCCAAATTGATTAATAAGCCTTTTTCTATATTTCTAGGATTGCTTGCAAGTCTTATGAAGAAAATAAATTGCTTAGTTTTAATTTGCTTGATCAAACTTTGAGCAATGTCGACTGATTCTGTTAAAGGCTTCGTTGATTTTGCTATGAATGTTATCTTGCCGTTCTCTATATTACATAAGCCCCAACCATCTTCATGCTTCTCATATTCAGCTTGCCTTAAAATGCAGTATTTTGCTTCAAAAATATAGGGATAAGGATCTAAAGGTTTGCTAGCTAATATTCCAAGTAATCTGCACATATCACTTTTTCTTATAATAATATTCTTTTAGCATAATTGTATCTTCCTCAAGATTGGGCGATTCGCATATTAAAACTCCTAAAACTTTATAATCCTTCAAAACATCTAATGCTTCTTTCCAATTCATATCAGATTCATTTAAATTCAAATGTGTTCCAGCTTTATCAAGCTTTATTCCAGAAATATGTATGTGCATCTCTTTTAATGCCTCTTTACCTAAGCTGTCTTCAATTCTATTCATGATTTCCTCAAAATTTTCTCTGCTATTCCATTTATTTCTATATCTTAAATGAGCGAAATCTACACAAGGCAAGACGTAATCCAAACCTTCGCATACGCTTAGAACTTCATCTAGATCTCCAAACTTAGCTTTTCCCTCCATCGTTTCAGGTCTAACCCATACTTCATATCCTTCCTCTTTTATTGAATTGCTAATCTTTTTGAATGCATTTTTAACTCTTTCTAAAGCTTCTTCTTTAGTTGATTTTTGATACCAGCCAGGATGCACGCATACCGAATATCCACCTGCAAGATGCAATGCTTTAGCACTTTCTAAAACCATTCGTATGCTATTTTTAAGCTTTGTTTCATCTATAGAATTCAAATTCACGTAATAAGGAGCGTGAGCAGTCAAGACAACTCCTAATTCCTTAGATAACTCTTTAGCTTTTAATGCTTGTTCCTCATTTAACTTTACTCCGTATACAAACTCTAATTCCATCGCATCTAGATTCAATTCTTTTACTGTTTGAATTCCAGAAAGTGTATCCTTTTTCTTAGCACTATGAGGTACTCCTGCAGGACCGAAATACAACTTCTCTGGTTTTTTCATGTTAATAGATTATTAATTCTTTTAAACTCTATATTTTTTCCTAAGACGAAAATCCATAGTAGCTGATTTCTTCGTATTTCATATCTTCTATAACTAATCGGCGATAATGATTGTTGAGAAAGATCATTAACGGTATAGTAAAGGCTAGCAGAGCTGTGGAGAGAAATAAAGTGTTATAAATTCCTAGGCTTTCATATGCGAATCCTACGGTTAATGTGCTTATGCTTGCAGCAATTGAGATGAGTAAATATGCAATTCCATATATTTTTTTGAATTCTTCTTTACCTATTCTTTGATATAGCGAAGTAAAAAAGAGCATAAGATATGAATTTGCAAAACCTGCCAAGGTATTTCCTATAGCAAATATCACTTTAGCATGCTCTTCGAGAATAATCGATAAGATCATTGATGCCGGAAATAAACTATAGACAACAAAAACAAAAATCCAGAAGTAATTTCTGAGGATCAAGCCTGGTTTAGATAATAGCAGTACGCTTGCCATCAATGAGCCTAATCCGAATATTAATAGAGAAATTGAATATCCTTCTTTAGAGTTATAAACGTAAAAGTTAGCTATAGGAGGAAGTAAAATATAAGCTATGTTTTCGCCTGCCGCTACCAAGAAATCTGCTAATAATAGCAATATTAACAGTTTCCTAAAGCTGTTTTCATATATTGCACTAGATCCATCAAATTGAATATTGTTATCTAGCTTTATTCTATTGAAAAAGAAAAATGATAGAATGATTAACGCGAGTGTTAATACATAGGTTGGTAAGCTGATCCTTAATAACAAAATAGCATAAATTGAGCCAAGTATCATAAATATTGAATAAGATAATTCATACATTAAATTAATAAACTCAACTTTTTTATCATCTATAAATATTACCGCATTATATTTTAATATATTATGGATCATAAATACTGTTTCAAATACAATGAATAATATAAATATAAGTATTATACTTTCAATTGAATTATAGAAAATCATAAACAAAATTATAAATACAAGAACTAAGTATGCTATGTTCATTAATTTTCTAAAATAAAGTCTAACGTTAACATAGTTAAGCAATAATAGAATAATTGCTAATACAATGTTTTTTATAAGAATTAATATTGAAAGTAAAAATATACTATGAGTAGATTCATATACATACGTCATGAATGAAGCGAATATAAGCCAGAATGCACTAGAAACACCGAAATCCATCAGTAATATGTTTAGTCTGCTTAAAGAGCGCATAATTCTCACCTCGAATGAAATATAGAAGGCAAAATTATATTGAGAACTATTTCATATATAATTTTTGTTAAAACAATTTAATCATAAAAACCCTTATAATAAGTCACAATGAGAAAAGCGCTCTAACTACAATTGACTTTATCTTGAATTCGTTTCATAATTATAATTAATTTCACTCAAATTCTCTTTTCTTTGTTATCTCCAAATCTTAAATAAAGAAAAGAAGTAGAGGCTCTACCAAGTACGGCAATTAAATATCCTATTCCTAAAGCGCTTGTAAGATCCATTCTTTCATTCAGATAATCTACTAAAGATGCACCTGAAAGAGATCCAATCATACCAGCGAGATTGTTGACCATATTAAATTCGGCTGAAAATCTACCTCTATATCCAGGAGGAACGAGATCGTAGAGATAAGCAGTATACGCTACGTTTATCAAAGCAGGAATCAATCCTGTGAAAGCGTTAATTAAGTAAATATGGATAGGAGAAGATGCAAAATAAAATCCTATAGGGAATACTATTAAGCTAAATTTAGCTGCGAACATGCTCAGTCTCCTATTTTTATCTACAATCCTTCCTGCAATAGGTTGAAAGATTAGGACTGAAAAAGCACCGAGAGCTTGTGCTATCGCATATTCATAGGGTTTCATTTTAAGTACGCGTACTTGTGTTATCGTGAAAAGTGGCCAAGCAAAACCCCAAAATATTCCGTATATGAAATTAACCAAATAATAATCTCGAATTGTTTTAATATTCGAAGATTCTAAACTTTTTCTTTCTATCTTTATCTCAGGTGTATTTAAGAGAACCGTAGCAGATAGTAAAAACAAGATCCCTGAAATTATGAATGCTGGCGTAAACGAGTTAAATAGGTAAGATAATGGAATTGCTAACAACATAGCTATAATAGCTCCGATTTCAGCAATGAAGGCAAAGTTTGATAAAAATCTACCTCTTCCATTTGGCTCAGATAATTCACCTATTAGAGCGTTCCAAGCACCTCCATAAACACCTTGAATAGCTACGATAGCTGTGAATAATAAGGATAAAACTAAAGGGTCTTGGAAATAATACAAACTAATACAAAGCAATGCTAAAAAGCTGCTTGAAATTAAAATGATTCTTATTCTATTATTTTTCCTATCAACTAAATTACCTGTAAGTAATTGAGTTATCGAGTTGAAAATTCCTAAGCCTTGAACGTAGCCTACTAGCGTATTTGAACTGCTTATAGATGCTGCTACGTAGCTAAAATAAGGATTAGCAAAATTACCTGCAGTAGAATTTAGTAAGGTATGGGTTTTTATTTTCTTTAGCATCTAGCTAAACTTAGTCATAAAGCATCTTTAAATACTTTTAAGAATAAGATTTTTCCAAAGATGGCTCTGTATAAGGTAAAAGACATAACAAGAGGAATGAATAACATTACTATAGTTTTGAAAATAACTTCTAAAAGTAAAGAACGTGTAGTGATGACTAAATATGGAGAAAGCAGAGTTGCAAATGCTGTAGGAGAAGATGAAACAGGTAAAATAAATCTCACATTATGGCGTGATCAAATTGATATGATTAAAGAAGGAGATGTAATACGCTTAGTTGGAGCTTTTGTAACTGAGTTCAGAGGTCAATTAAGCTTAAATGTTGGTAAAGGAGGCAAAATAGAAGTACTATCTAGTACAGATTAAAACTTAAAGCTCGAAACTAAGCTAGATATTTCTTCATCAGAACTAACTTTCTTTAAATTTATCCTTGAGAATATAGGAAGAAATTTCAAAATTCTTTTATACCTATAATCTCCCAGTATAAAAACAGCTTTATCTTCAGGCGATCTAGTAGCTCTGCCTAATACATGTGATGCTCTTCTAATTGCAGGAAGGACATAAGAATAAAAAATGCCTTTTCTTCTACCATGTTCTTTAACATAATAATGCATCAATAATTTTGTTTTAGAAGTTAATCTATCAAAAGGTATCCCTACAAGGAAAATTCCTTCTAATTCCTTTCCTGGAAAGTCTGCTCCTTCTGCAAATCTACCTGTTGCACTAGCGATCAATACTCCTTTTTGACTTTTTGAACTCTTTTTGAATTCTTCAAGAATCATTCTGGCTTCATCTCCTTGAATATCTTGTCTTTCTAAAAAATGTCTTCTTTTATACTTAGCAACTAAATCTAATAAGCCATATTTGATGAGCTTTTCTTGTATTCTATAGCTAGCTGAAAATATTGCAATATTTTCATTTATTGAGCTTAGGAAGGATTCTATTGCACTTAAGTATTTTTTAGCCATTTCATCGCTCAAATCCTCACCTTTTGTTGTTAAGTGTTCTGTAATTATCGTGAGAAAGTTCTCCTTGTTGTATTTATAATCAATTTTCTTTGAAGCATAACTTTTCAAACCTATTATATCTGCGAAGGATTTCGCTGGCCCAATCGTTCCTGAGCAAAATACTACGCGATAGAATTTGTTCCATATATTTGAGTAAATTTCCTTTGTTCGCATATCAAAGATTTCTATCGAAATATTTGAATTGTCTTTCAAATTTGCTATCAGCTTAACACCTTCAATGCCAGATTTTTCAATTGCGTCTTCTAAGAATTCACCTAATCTATAAAGACTTGAACGTGGTGCTTTATTTTCTTTCATCCTTCTTAACCTTATTTTTAAGCCAACTTCAAGCATTTTGTTTTCTATTCCTTCATATTTTTCATATTCGCAAAATTCTAGCATTCTTTTAAGACTTAAAGGTATATCTTCTTTATTATTCTCTTTTAAATATAATAAAATTTTTATCATGTATTTCTCAAATTTATTTAGAAATTCTAAAAAAGATCTGTCCAAATTGAACTCATTTACTTCATTTATAGCATTTCTTACTGTTCCTAAAGTAATCTCCTTCATATTCAAATTTCTGATTAAAAATTGAAGATTATGAGCTTCATCTATAACTAATATTGAATTATTGAAGTTAATTCTATTTCTTAATGTCCAACTTATATTTTCGTTAAATATATAATTGTAATTAACTGAGATGACTTCTGAATCATAAATTTGGGATAATTGATAATAATATGGACATATTTCATTTTTTTCAGCAAATTTCAATACCTCTGAATATAGTAAAGGTTTATCTTGATAAGGGACTTTCGAGTCATAAAGCCTTTTGTAGTATAAACATTCGTTGTTTTTAATTTTTCTTTTGCAAAAGAAAGAGACTTCTTCATAATCTACATCTTCGCTTAATTCTCTTCTCAAAAGACACATATCTTTTTTCCCTCTTATCGAAATCCCCATAATTTTGTTCTTTGTGGTTTCATTGATTATTTTCAATTCTTCAATAGGTCTATCCGTTTCTGGCCCTGTTCTTACTGCCCAAATTATTTTCTTATCTCTTTTTCTTGCAAAAGGAATTAGAGCTGCAAGTATAACAGAGGTCTTTCCAAAGCCAGTTGGTGCTTCGATAATTAAATCGTTTTTCTCGATGTTTTTTTGAATGAAATCGATGAGCTCTAATTGTTTATCTCTTGGTGAATATGGAAAGAATGAGTATTCTACCACAACTTAAAATAAATTCTATAAGATTTTAGTCTATCTCATGAGTGAGGAAAGTTCTCCTTGGAATAAAAATACTTAAAATTTAACGATACAATTCTTTTATTAATATTGCTGTGAAATTTACTTATCGTTTTCATAATTAATTACTAAAAGAATCCAAACCCTAATAAAATTTAAATAAATCTGTTAGAAAGCGCATATCGTTAATTACTCAGATAAGATTTAAGAACGATCGATGATATTATTTTGTGGATATTATAAAAAGGCTCTCTAAAATTTTAGATAAAGATTCATTATTAACCAAAAAAGAAGAACTCATTCCTTATTCGAGAGATGCATCTTATTTTAAAGGATCTTTACCCATGGCTGTAGTAATTCCTAATAATGTTATGCAACTATCGGAGATAATGAAAATTTGTTATGAAGAAGAAGTTCCAGTATATGTGAGAGGTGCAGGTTCTTCACTAACAGGTTCTTCAGTTCCTTTTGAAGGTAGCATTGTAATAAGCATGCTTAAGTTTGATAAGATACTTGAACTTGATATTGTAAGTAGATATGTAATAGCAGAAGCTGGCGTTAGACTTGAAAATCTAAATGCTTATTTAAGTAAATACGGCTATTTTTATCCTCCTGACCCTGCAAGTTCAATAGCTTCAACAGTAGGAGGAACATTATCTACGAATGCAGGAGGATTGAGAGCTGTGATGTATGGAGCTACTAAAGAATGGGTTTTAGGAATGGAAGTTGTTTTGCCTAATGGAACAATAACTCAGTTTGGAGGAAAAGTATTGAAGAGATCATTGGGATATGATTTGACTGCTTTAATGATAGGAAGCGAAGGAACATTAGCTATAATTACAAAAGCTATATTGAAAATTGCGCCTAAGCCAAAGCTTGTTGGTCGAATTCTAGCGTATTATGATTCGATTGAAAAAGCAGGTGAAGCTGTAGCAAAAATAAAAGAAGAAGGCTTCACTCCCTTGATAGCTGAATTCTTAGATAGAGTTGCTATGGAATCGATAAAGAAGGCAAAAGGCATAACATATCCTGAAAATGCGAATGTTATGCTAATAATAGATTTGGTTTCTTATGAAGAGAAGTCATTAAATGCTCAATTAGAATATGTTAGTCAAATTCTATCTTCCTTCAGTCCTATCCAAATTAAAGTAACCACAGATCCTTTAGAAATGGAAAGAATATACCTTGCAAGGAAAGGAGTGTTTTCTTCTCTCTTGCTTGAAAAAGAAAGACCAGATCAATATATGATAACTGGCGATATCGTTGTACCTCCTTCTAAGTTACCGCAAACTTTAAGAGAAATTGAAGAGTGTAATAAAAATTTCGGTTACAAAATGTCTTTGTTAGGGCATATAGGCGATGGCAACATTCACATACTAATCTTCACAGATCCTTCAGATGAAAAAGAAATTAAGAAAGCAGAAGATTTCTTGCTTGAAACAGGGAAAATAGCTTTGAAGTATGGAGGAAGTGTTTCTGCTGAGCATGGAATAGGTCTTGAGAAAAAGAAGCTTTTGCTTCAGGAATTCCAATACAAGAATTCAACAATCAATATAGAACTAATGAAGCAAATTAAGAAGGTTTTTGATCCTAAAAATATACTAAATAGGGGTAAGCTATTTGATTGAATTATTTGAAGAAATAGAAAGAGAAGCGAGTAAATGCATAAATTGTGGTTTCTGCGATTCTGTTTGCCCTACATTACCTGCTTCAGGATATAAGGGTCATATTAGTGCAAGAGGTAGGGTAAATTTAGCAAATAATTTAATAAAGGAAATAAAGAGCAAAGGTAAAATTGAGTTAAGCATAGATGAATCTTATTATTCTTGTTTACTTTGTTATGCATGTCAAGAAGTTTGCCCTGTTAGTATAAATGCAGGGAAGATAAGCGAGCTGGGAAGAAGATTGATAGTAAAGCATGCAAAGAATCAACAAAATAAGATCGCTAAACTCATCACTAAAAACATAATCAAGTATAAGGATCCCTTAGGATTAACGCATGAATGTTCAAATTGGGCTAAGAATATATCCTTTAGTAAGAATAGCAAAAACTTGCTCTACACAGGCCATATGTATCAATTGATGGCTTATAGTAAAGTAATTGAGGAATCGATTTTAAAAAGAAAAAACATATTGAATATATTATTAGGCTTAGTTAGTAGAATGCCTTTTTTAATCAAGTTCTCTAAGTACTTTTATGATGAAGATGTCAAGTATGAAATGGAAAATGCTTTGAAAAACATTGTGAAGTTGCTAAAAATCAATGGTATAGATTTCAGGTATGAACCCGATGAACCATATCCGGGAACTCTTTTACTCGAATTAGGTTATGAAGAAGAATTCGCTGAATATGCTAAAGAAGTGACTAATTATTTCAAAGAAAAAGGAATTGAAAGAATCATAGTTATAGATCCTCATACATTTGAAATTTTAAAAATACATTATCCTAAATATGTTAGTGATTTTAATTTTGAAGTAATTTATTATCTTGATTTGTTGGATTTTGGGAAGTTTAATAAAATAGAAGAAGAAGTAACATACCATGAACCTTGTCATTTCGTAAGGAGATTAAATTACACGAAACCTTTTAGCTTATTGAATAACATTGCAAAAATGACTTTACCAGCTCATAGCGGAAGAAATACTCTTTGTTGCGGAGGCCCAGTTGCATTATTTTACAAAGAAATTTCTGATGAAATAGCAGAGAGAAGACATAAAGAGCTTGAAGAAACTAAAGCAAGTTATATAATTACAGCTTGTCCTATTTGTTTTGTGAATTTATATAAAAGCAAAAATGTAATAGATTTATCAAACTTTTTAAATTTGACTATAAAAAATGATAAATTATAACTGAACTTATTCTTATATAGCTTAGAATATTAGAAATATAATTAATTTTAAATTAATATGTTGTGAAAGATAAATCTGATACTACTGACAGGACAGCTTTTTAACATATTAATAATTGAGATGTGAGAATTAGCATTGATTTTGAAGTTTTATTAACAAATTCCTCGAATAATTTTAATACGTTATCTCACTATACCTGCTATATTTTCGATATTTATGTAAAATGTTAAAAAATTGAATTTTTTATGTTTTCCTTTTTAGCCGCATGAAATAGATAGCTACTCCAACAGCTAAGATTGCTAATACAAAGACCAAAACGATATAGGGAAACAACGAACTCATATCAATAGATGGAGTTGTAAAAGTTATCGTAGTTGTAAAGGTAGCTGTTGAGATAATTGTAGTTGGTGAAGTAATGGTAGCAGTAATTGGAGTTGTAATGGTAGTTGAGGTAATAACTGTAGTCGTACTAGTAACTGTAGTTGTTGTTGCAAAACCGCCTACGACTGACGTATCAGTCTCCCAAGCAACTCCATTGAATACAGCCTTTACTATTACCACGTTTCCAGGATAGAAAATGCTTGAAGAAAGTTGAGGTGTCTCAGGATCAGCGTCAGGACTTCCAAGTATGATTGCATGATATATTAGTATGTTTGCTTCTGTATAGCTTCCTTGAATTATTTTTAAAATTTCATAGGTTAGGTACTCCTCACATATATAAAGTAATATTAATATGATTATAAAAATAGGATTCTGAATATTTTATTTTACTAAGGTTTATATAATCTCTTTTTATTTACTTGATGTCTAATATGAATGAAAAAATAGACATCTCTAAAAGAAAATTTATAAAAGGGGCCGTCGCTACCATAATGACTTTGCCTTTACTCTCAACAATAGAAATAAGTCCTGAAGTTGAGAAGAAAGAGGTTAAGAAAAGATGGGCTATGTTTATTGATGTAAGCAAATGTTATGGTTGTATGGCTTGTGTTGTTGCTTGCGCTGCTGAGAACAATGTTCCAATTGGAGTTTTCAGAACTTGGGTTGAGAGACATGTGCTCCCTAGCGGTTCTGTAGTTTTTGTTCCTAAGCAATGTAATCATTGCGATAATCCTCCATGTGTTAAACCATGTCCCACGGGTGCTACTTTTAAGACTAAAGACGGTCTTGTTCTTGTAGATCCAGAAAAGTGTATTGGCTGTGGAGCATGCATAGTAAGCTGTCCTTATGGTGCAAGATATTTTAATCCTTTAACAGGAGCTGCAGATAAATGTACTTTCTGTTCACATAGAATATATAATGGCAGACTTCCAGCATGTGTTGAAGCTTGTCCAACAAGAGCTAGAGTTTTCGGTGATCTTAATGATCCAAATTCTGAAATAAGAAAGCTCGTTGATAAAATACCTACTAAAGTTTTGAAACCTCAGACAGGTGCTGAGCCTGAAATATATTATTTTGCTTTACCTGAAGAAGCTTCAAAATGAGCTATCCAACATATCCTGGGGGGTATATGTATCCTAATGAGGGTTTAATATGGCTACCAATAATAGTTACCTACATGGTATTCATAGCAACAGCTTCTGGTTCAGCCATCATGTTAAGCTTAGGAGTTTTATTTGACAAAAGTGCTTTAAGAAGAATGGTACCGCTTTTCCTAATGATGTCAATAGCAACGGCTCTTGTTTACCTACTTGGACCCTTAGCTGATCTGAGAAGACCTGATAGAGCTCCTTACTTATTTTTGTATCCACATGTATTTCCTTCAGAGATATATCCTGGCATCTCTATAATTTCATTCATGGCTACCATAATGTGGCCTCTTCTTATAATATTAC
>JAVVGF010000009.1:0-26242 GCA_032249235.1 Thermoproteota archaeon
AAAATTGGATCGTTAAGCAAGAAACAAAGATTCAACGATTAAAGAATGAAGAATTGATTTTGTTTATTGGAACTTAGCTTAGCTATTGAGGACTCGTTCATTTAAGATGCAAAGTTCATAGTTTATGTTTCTTGCAAAACTTAGATAATATATTTACGATTAACGATGGAAGTTTATCTGTACCTATAGTTTATTTTATATTTAGACAATTTCCTGGCATAGGACCTAAAAAAGCCTCTATGATTGCAAGAGAATTTGGAAGTCATGGTGATTGGTTTAAGAGCGTTAAAGCTCGACTCCAAAGGAGAGGAATTAACCTTAATGTTAGTTATCCTTACTTCACAGAAATGCCTATTGACATACATGTAAGGAAAGTTTTTCTAAGATTGGGTTTCGTTAGGTATAGTGAACCACAAGATTTTCAAAACTTGGCTGGAATGATATATCCTGAAAATCCAGGGTTCGTGGATTTACTTATTTGGGAAATTGGTAGGGAAAGATGCAAGAAATTTCCTAAATGTGAGAGAAAATATGATATATGCCCGCTCTCTAATGTATGTGATTATTATAATTAAATATATAAAAGATATAAACATAGTACTTGAAAGATTAAATGAAAATAGCTAAAACTATTAAATTGTATATTTCAATAGATTTTCCTTAAAAATTTCAGGTAATTTTATGGCTAAAAGATAAAAAGTTATAGTTTTCTTCTCTTTTTTCTTTAATTTAGAAAATGCAGGTGATATTTCTTCGAGCTTAGGTATCATTTTTTCTTCAAGCATTTTGAGAGTTGTATTAAACTCAGTTTTAATGGTTCCTTTGACACCTAATGAAAGAGGTTGAATTTTAGTTATAAGGTATTCTACATCTTGAAAATCAAATTTTCCATGCTCAATTTGAGTTGGTGAAGGAGAAGAAAGATGAAATAATGAGAGTAGAGTTAAAGGGTCAAAGAAGATTTCCTTCCTTAACGTTTCATCTTCTATTAATGACTTTATAATGAGCTTTGTTTCTTCTTTCAAAATAAGTTCATTAAATACATCCTTTGCATCCTTGCTAAGTCTTTGTTTTATTAAAGTGGACATCTTTGTTGCTTTCACTTTTGATAACCTTTGCCTTGAAGCTTTGATTATCTCGCGCAAAAGTTCAGGATCTTTCCCAGAAACTTTAGCGAGTGAAGGGATAATTTTTTCTAATACCGAAATAAATTCTTCAGAATATTTCCTTAAGAAGTGTTTAAATGCTTTGACCTCTAACAATGAGAAGAAAGGAAGTGGTGATTGGTTATGTAAGACTTCACTACAAGCGGACCAATAATTCGTGAATTTAACCCTATATTCATCATCGAATTCTTCTACAGTACTCGACTTTATATTCAATTTGGGAAGTTTTTTATCATTCATCAAGTTATATACTTTTTCTAAATCATAATTTTCCTTTGTTTTATTTAGATACGCCTCTGGCACATTTTTTAGATAAAGTACGATCTCTTCTCTATATTTTATTCTTAGAGAATCAATTTTATTCTCCCAATTTTTTGCTATCTTTTCATAAAAGAAAAAGACGAGCAATAAATCATGGGGAGTATTAATGTTCATAGCAATGCCGGAATAAACTACGAACTTAACAAGATTTTCTAATGCATTCCTTAAGTAGAAATAGCATGATAAAATGTCCATGTTTTCAAAACATTGTTCTACCGCATAGAAATCGGACTTTAACTGAAGTGCCCATAACTCTATGCCTTTTAACTTTGTTATCTTTGCAATACCCTCTACAGCTTGTTTCAGAGTTGAAAGATAATTTCGAATAGCCTGCTCTTCTCGTAGCCATTTTACCAATTTCTTAAATTTTTCAAACTCGTCTGTGTTAAATCTAAGTATAGGCATGTTCGATTTGATCGATTCAATAGGTATAGATCTAGTAAAATTATCTATAATTTCGTTGTAGACTTCTCTAATATTAGAGCCTTTCTTTTCAATTTCGGAAATTAGTTTTTGAGCTTTATCTTCTAAATATTCAAGAAAAACAGGCCAATTTACCTTAAGTTTTAGCAATAACTGTGTAGTCCATGCTGTTGGATGAAGCAATAATTTTCCAAGATAAACATTGTTAAAAGTTATCCTATCCCTTTTATCGGAATAAAACTTTTCCTTTTCTTCTTCAAAGGTTTCTTGAGGATTTTTAGATTCATTTATTTTTGGTAAAACTTCTGATATAAAATCCCAAAATTCATACGGTAAATCCACGTAAATTTTCCGAGTAGCTATTCTAACTTTACTTCCTCTAGGCGTTACTATTTGGAAAGGATATGTGGGAAAGAATTCACTTAATCTCACACTATATCTTATTTAATTTTATTAATATTTTGTAAAATATTAAAGAACAAATTTATGGATACTATTATTGGTCATTTTCTCATGAAGATTAAATAGTTTTTTGCGTAATAATAACTAAGAAATGGTTAAATGTCCATATTGTAACTATGAAGGTGAATTTAAGTTTGGTAAGAGCTGGAAATTTAGGTTTTATGATGTTAAAAGAATAGAATGTCCTAAATGCAATGGCGTGTTCAATTATTATAAAGGTGTAAGTAGTAAGGGTAAGACTTCTGAATTTGTAATTAGGATAAAGCCTAAGGTAAAGGGTTAGAAATTATTTTAAAATGATATAAGTTTTTAAAAATTTTATATACAATAATTCATATGAGTAGAATTGTTAGATGTCCGTATTGTAATAATGAATTTAATTTTAAACATGCTGGAAAGCTTTTCAGAATGAGCGAAGGTGATAGAAGATATATTGTGATAAGATGTCCTAACTGTAAAGGTATACTTAAATATCGTAGAGGTGAAGTTTACCGAGTTTAGGTCTGGGATAAATTAAGACGAGAGCTAAGTTAAGGTATTAGATATCACTTTTACATATTTTTAACAACTGGTAATATACCAGTAAGAAGGAGATTTAAAGTTGTTAAAATGTTTATTAATCTTTAAAAATTCTTAATATAGGAAATCATGAGTATTAAGTACGGAGAACGTTCGGCTCAAGGCTTAATTCTTCAGTGGATTAACCAAGTTATAAGAGAACAAAAACTTTCTTTTAAAAGAGCTGATCAAGAAGTTCAAGTTAAAACTATTCACGGTAAGGTTAGATATCCAGATATAGTTATTTGGGACAAATCAGGAGAAAAAGTTGCATGTCTTATTGAACTAAAAGTCCCTACAATTAGTCCTTATGATGAAGAATTGGTTGAAGATGCATTGAATAAATCCGTTATAGCTGGGATTCCCTTTTTCGTAACATGGAATGTAAATAAACTAGTTCTTTGGGAAACATTTAAGCCTGGAACTAATTTACTTGAAAGAAGATTACATCATGAAGATGTTTTAGATATTAAAGATCTTAAAGATTTAGAGAAAGATGAGATTGAGAAGACCATAAAATCATTCTTGGAGAGATTTTTACAACGACTTCAGACATACTACGAAATAAAGGTAGCTAAGCCACCAGAGATATATGTTCTGCCTAAGCTTCCACCAGATGAAATCTTAGTTCATTATCTTAAAACCTTTGTCGATTCACTCTATATTCCTGTTTCCAATAATCTTATTAAGAAGAAAGAGAAAGATCCTAAATTTTATGAGGACTTAGTTCAATGGTTTGTTAGTCAAGGATGGTTATTTGAAGATACCGAAGATGACTATGATAGAGTTGCTAGACAAGCAATATATCTCTTGATTAACAAAATTTTGTTTTACAATATTCTAAAAGAAAGATTCGGTTTAAAAGAAATTGATGCTGGAAACATCTCTAGCGGTGAAGAACTTAAAAAGAAATTACAAGAATACTTTAATCGTTGTTTGAATATTAACCCGCGATATGGTATAATTTTTGCAGCAGATTTCTTAGAAAGGATCCCTCTTCCAGATGAAATTGTAAGCGGATTTACCCGCGTAATAACAGAGCTTAACAAATATGACTTCTCAAAAATAGGATACGATATAATTGGAAGGATCTTTGAAAAGCTAATTCCGAAAACTGAGAGACATAAATTAGGACAGTATTTCACTTCGACAGATGTAGTTGATCTGATTTTAGGATTTACAATAAAACATCCTGATGATAAAGTATTGGATCCTGCATGCGGATCAGGGACATTCTTGGTTAGAGCATATCATAGAAAAAGATTCTTAGCTCAAAAGCTATTCAAAGAAGGAAAATATACAAAGCCATTCAAATCTCATGAAGAATTGGTTAAAGAACTTTGGGGAATAGATATTGCTAAATTCCCAGCTCATTTAGCTTTAATCAACATAGTTAGAGAAAACATAAAGGCTATTGAAACTATTCCCAACATAGCCTGTAAAGATTTCTTTGAAGTTTTACCTGGCAAAGAAACTCTTATGTATGAACTTGCTTTTCAAATACCAGGAGTAAAAGAGAAAGAACTTGAAGCTATATATCCTGAAGAATTTAGCGTGGTGGTGACAAATCCTCCTTATACAAGACAGGAAGAAATGGAGGACGTATTTTTGGGCGGTTATAAAGATAGGCTTCGAGAATTGATTAAAAAGACTTGGGGAATGGAAGTTAGCAAGAGATCTAGTATTTATGTGTACTTTTTCTTGCATGGAGCTAAATTCTTATCCAAACATGGAAGATTAGGTCTAATAACTTCAAATTCATGGCTTGATGTAGACTTTGGTAAATACCTTCAAGAATTCTTCTTGAAAAACTTCAAGGTAATAGCGATTATAGAATCTAAGGTTGAAAGATGGTTTGAAGATGCTGATATCAATACGGCAATAACCATCCTTGAAAGATGTGATGATAAAAAAGTAAGAGATTCTAATTTAGTGAAGTTTGTTTACCTTAAAAGGAAGTTGAGGGAAATCATACCAGTTGGAGGGAATGAAGAGGAAAGATGGAATAATGTAGAAAAATTTGTTAACTTTATTGAAAACTGCGATAAAGATGAGAAGATTAGAAATCAAATGAAGAAAATAGAGTTTCTTGGCAAAACGCTTTGGATTTATGAAGATGAGAATTTCAGAATTACGATGATCAGTCAAGCAGACCTTTGGGCTGAAGGATGGAATGATGAAGAAAATAAATATGAAGGGTCAAAGTGGGGCAAATACATTAGAGCACCTGAAATTTTCTTTAAGATTTTAGAGAAAGGTAAGGAACTATTGGTTCCCCTAAAGAAAGTAGCTAAAGTAAACCCAGGAATTAAATCTGGGGCGGACAAATTTTTCTATTTGAAAGATGATGAGATTACAAGGTTTGGAATTGAGCGATCTTATATTAATACACCAATTATTAAATCTATCAGAGAATGTAAAAGGATAAGTGTTAAAAAGTCAGATTTAAGATATAAAGTACTGCTTGTTCATGAAGATAAACATAAGCTCGTAGGTACAAATGTGTTAAAGTATATAGAATTAGGTGAGGAATGGGGATTATCAAATCCAGAAACTCACCCTACTTGTGGCAAACGAGAAAGATGGTATGATTTAGGAAAAAGAGATCCACCACCTATATTATGGCCTGACGTTATATTCACAAGATTCTTAGCACCCTTAAATGAAGCTGATGCACTTGCTGATTATGATCTTCATGAAATTAGACCTCATGTTGAAAACCCTAAATTAATTTGTGCAATATTAAATTCGACCTTAACCTTCCTTATGTCTGAATTAAATGGAAGAGTGAATCTAGGTCAAGGAAGTTTAAAAATGCAAAGTCATGAAATAGCTACTATTCCCATAATTGATCCTGAGAAATTATCGCAGGAAGTAAGAGCTCAGTTAGTAAGCATTATTGATGAAATGAAGGAAAGAGAAATTGAAGATGTCTTCAAAGAAATTGGTGCAACTAACGTGTGTGAAGTCTCATTAAATAAAATTAAACCTGATAGGCTAAAGTTAGATAGAATACTCTTATGTGATCTTTTAAGGTTATCCCAAAATGAGCTAATAGAAATGTATAGAGCTATTATTGATTTAGTAAAAACTAGAATTGAAAAAGCTAAAACTGTTACTAAAAGAAAAAAGAAGAAAGGTGTTGACGTAGAAGCTTTAGCAAATAGGATTGTAAGCAGGCTAACTACGAAGATTGAGAAATTTCCCGATGCTTACCTAACCGGTTATAAAGGTTTGTGGTCAAAGGAAATAAAAATTCCTAAGGGACAACCTACATTTGGAAGCGATATTAACGGATTTTATGTTCAAATAGAAGGAAAGGAAGTTTATAGAGGATGGGATCATGATGAAGCTAAGTTTATATATTTTGCCGCACTAACAGGAGCTTCAAGCGTAAAGTTACCTCTTGATAAAAATGCACTCATAGCAGCATTAGAAGCTTTTGAGAAAGATTATAGAAAGTTAAAGGAAGAAGTAGACACCCTTTTATCTACTATGATATCTGACGTGAAAGTTAGAAAGGAAGTTGAAGATAAAGTTTGGAGTTTACTCTTTTCTAGATAAGCTGTATAAAATGAAAAGAAATGAGATAATTAAATACATTGACGACATAAAGGATCCTAAAAAATTTCTTGAATATTGTAAAAAATATCATGAAGAAGAGGACGTAGATATAGCCTACTTAGTTTCAAGAAATGTTATTTCTAAAAATCCAGATAATATCAGTTTTATATTAGCGGGTGCTAAGCTCATTATTATAACTTGGAATGCGCTGAGATTTCAAAGATTACCAAAAGGAGTTAGAGAAAGTTTGGAAAATGATATACGTGAAGCTTATACGGAATCTAAATTGGATTTGAAAAAGATAAAAGGAGAAAGATTAGAGAACTTAAGCTTAAGCGATGACGATTTGAAGAAAACTATTAAGAAAATATTTCAAGAATTTTCATCCAAGAAATCTATAGGGTTTACTGGTGCATCCAAAATTTTACACCTACTAAATCCTTACTTGTTTATGATGTGGGATTATAACATTAGAGAGGCATATCACAAGTTGCATACTAAGAATCATGAATTAGGCGATCCTGATTGTTACCTTGAATTTCTTAAACAATCTCAAGAAATAATTAAGAACAATTTTAAGTAAAAGAAGTGAGAATGATATATGGAATGACCATTTGACTTTTGTAGATAAAGATTTCATGGCTGCTTTTTCATTTAAGGAAAGTATACTAAAGATGTTAGACGAATGTAACTACATTAGATTTACGTTAAACATAAATCTTTAGGGAAATTCGAAAAAATACTGGCTTCTTCCACCAACTATACCTTTCTCTATAAGGGCATTGCTCGTTGCGATGTCCTTTAAAATGAGATATCTTAGCAAAGCTACAGGGACTCCATAATGTATCATAGTAACTCTCGTTCCCTTGATATGAACCTTAAGGTCTACTTTATCATACTTCTTCTCTACCTTAAATTTGATTAACGTGCCAAGCACTATTTCAAATACATTTGTTATTTTTAAGCTATAAGGTTCATCTATACTGCTATCCACTCCAGTGAAAGTAATTTCTACCTCTAAATTTAGCAGCTTTGTTAAAGGAAACTTTTCTTTGCTTAACTCCTCTCGTATCTTTTTGATATCTTCTTCATTTCTTATTACGAAAAACTTAGTAGCCACAGGTATTTTAATAGTTATCCATTCTTTTTCTGATAAAGGTATTTTAACTATGCTCCAGCCTTTTTCATCCAAATCAAGAAAAGCTATAATGTTAATCTCTCTTGATAACTCCTTTAATTCTTTTTTAGCTTCTTCGGGATTACTCCAAGTATATTCAAAAATGCTATCTAAAGTTCCAGACTGAAATTTCTGTAACGTTTCCTTTATGACGGATTTTAAACTAACATTCCAAGGTCTTTCAAATGGATATCTTATTATGCTTTCACCTAATTGAGAAATCTTTTCCCTAGAAACTTCAATTAAATAACCGCTCTTAATTTTCTTAAAGGTTTCTATTCCACCCTTTATATCATAGTAAATTTTCATTGCTTGATTACCTGCTTCTTTTTCTATTATGACTTCATTTTGTGGAAAACCAAAATGTTCCTTTATCTGATCCTTAATCAATCTTGTGAAGGGCGACTTTTCGATTATATGTTTCTTTACAAGTCCTTCAAATTCTTCAAGACTTATTTTTTCTAAAGCATGAAGAGGATTAATTATTTCCGATCTAACAGCAAAGCCTATAGGAGAAATAACGTATTTGATAAGCAAGCTTACTTCACTGATTTTCTCGTAAATAGCTGCGGCTAATGTACGATTAATATTTTCTCCTAAAAATGTTATGAAAATCCAAGTTTTTAGAGAAGGAATGTGTTCGACTATAATTTTACCACCAGCAATAGCATTTACATAGGAATTTTCTATATTTTTAATGTAATCTAAGATTGTTTCTGCAACTTTTTCGTCTTTAATTAACTCAGAAGCTGTTTGTGGATTATTGATTATAGAACATAGAATTGTTAACATTTCTTTAGCAACCATTTCGTTTTTTTGAGGGCCTTCTCCTCTCCATGAAGGAACTTCTCCACCTTCTTTTGCTTCAACTGCAAACACTTTATGTTCTTTCTCATCTATTTCACTAACCTTCCAATTAGAACCTGCAAACCTTATCACCATGCCTGTTGCTAAAGACCTATAAACAAAAGATGCATCAATCTCACCTAACTTTTTCTTTTTACCAAATCCCTGTTCAGCCCAAAGAGAGAAGGTTTCTCGTTTAGGAATCATACTAAAGAATTCTCTAAAATTAAACGAAGGCCACTCTATAGTTTCTAATTCCTCAAACCTCCATATTTTCCAAAATCTATCTTTGGGAAACGGTGCTTCATTATTTAAGCTCAATAATCCACTTTTATCCAAATTGTGAATAACTTCGTTAAATTCCTCTTCAGAAAGCGTTTTAAACAAGAAACATTTCTTAATTGTTTCATAAATAGACTTTAAGTTGATTGGCGTGAACTGATTTTTATAGCTTTTTATACCTTTATAATTGTGTAAAGCATATCCTAAGATTTCTTTAGCTAGAACATCAAGAGGATTTTCTAAAATAATCGGTTCCTCAAGGAAATCTTTATTAAATAAACTTACTAACGCTAAACATTCTAAGAAGTCTTCAGGATCTGTAGAAATTATTTTGCAAACAGACTTTTCTCCCGGTTTATGAAAGCTTCTACCAGCTCTTTGAATTAAAGCGTTAACTTGACCAGGAGATCTAAATTGGATAACCTGTTCTACATCACCAATATCTATACCTAGTTCTAGCGTTTTTGTAGCAATAACAGCTTTTAACAATCCTTCTTTAAACTCCTTTTCAACAAACTCTTTTTCCTCAAATCCAATAGAACCATGATGTACTCCAACTTTTATGCCTTTCTTTTCGATTTCAGCTTTTAGTCTTTCCGCAGAATATCTTGAGTTTACGAATATCAAAGACTTTGTGCCACTGATATGCTCAGCAATCAATCTCGCACCCGCAATAAAAGGATCTTCATTTTCTTCAGGAGTTAAAGGTATAGCTAGTTTTATTTCAAACTCATGTACTCTTTTCTCAGGAGCACGTATAATCTTCAGTTTTCCATCTGAACCACCAAATACTTCTGAAACTAATTCTGCGTTAGAAATCGTAGCTGATAAACAGATTCTTTGGAAGTTTCTTCCTGTAAGTTGTTTTAACCTTTCTAATAAAACCAATAATTGGTAACCTCTCTTAGAAGAAATAAGTTCATGAACTTCATCAATTACAACACATTTTATAGTTTTTAGATATGGCCACCAACGAGGAGACCAGTCAAGTAATATTTCCAAACTTTCTGGAGTTGTTATAACAATTTCAGGAACAGGCTTCTTAAATCCCTTATCTACATCACCGTAAAGAGGTCTGACCTTCAAGTTAAGCAAATAAGCATAATTTTGTAATCTTTCAGTAAGGTCCTTTGTAAGAGCCTTAAGCGGATTAATATAAAGAATTTTAATGCCGATGTCTTCTTTTTCATTTAAAATTTTATGTAAGAGCGGAAAAATAGCTGCTTCAGTTTTTCCAGAACCTGTAGGGCTTATTAAGAGAACGTGCTCGCCTTTAAGTATGGATTCAACACTAAGCTTTTGAATTTCGGTAGGTTCTGAGAAGCCAAATTTAAAAATTAAGTTTTGAAGCCTCTCATCTAGTAAGTTAAAAGGATAAATTATAGCCGTTTTATTCATCATTATTATTTACATAAACAGCTTAATTATTAGAAAATAATATGTATTTAACTTTCTTTAATATAACAGAGGTTGCTCTTAAATGAGTGATTTAAAAGACATAACTTTGGCTTATCATTCTTTGATCGATCGTGAGTATAAAAAACATGAAGAAAAAGAAGGAAGAATAGAGGAAGCATATCTAACTTTGTCTGAAGCTATCAATACTATAGCCTCAGCTTTGAAATGCGATGTGGATGTGGCGAAAACTCTTTTAGAGAATCTAATTAAAAGAGGTTTTATCGTTTACAATGGAGAAGATAAGATAAGAACTTTACATTTTGACGTGGCATATAGAGCATCAAACATTACAATCAAGTATGGAAGCCTACGTTATCCGTTAGAAACTAAAATTATTGTCAGAGACGAAAAAATACCTAGTTTTGCTGACCATTCATTTAATGAGATATCAAGTTTTGTTCCTAAAGATATATACCATATCGTCAAGTATGCTTTATATAAAGATCCCAAGGGAATTGAGGGTATTGGTGAAATAGAGGGTTTTTCGGATTTTCAATTCAACGCTATAAAGGCTATCCTAAAAGGTGAAAGAAGGGCATACGTTCTTATAGCGCCTACCTCAGGCGGCAAAACTTATGCATTTCTAATACCTTCATTAATTATAATTTTACAGGATAAACTTAAGGAAAGAAACAAAAATAATATTAGAATTTTACTCGCTTATCCAAGAAAGTCTCTGGAAAGAGATCAATTTAATAAGATACTCACGATCCTATATAGAGTCAATCAATACTTTAAAAACTTTGGCCCAAAAGATATGAGAATAACTATTGGTATAGATGATGGAGAAACCCCTTATAAGAAAGATGTTGAATCTGGCTCATCCTTTAGAGGAACTATTTGTCCTGCTTGTGGGATAGGAGGAAAAGAAGGAGGCGAATTACAATATGCAAAAACTATCGATAAAATATGGATTCGGTGCTCAAATTGCGGAGCTTCATTTGACTGGATTTACGGATATAGAGAAGAGATTTGGGAGAGGAAACCTGATATTTTATTAACTAATGTCTGGACTCTTGATTGGCGACTCCCTAGTAAAACTATTCAGCATGATTATGAAGTTTTTAAAGATCTCAAGATAATTGTATTAGATGAAGCTCACGTCTATCAATCCTTGCTGGGAGGAAATGTTAGATACATATTAAAAAGATTGGAAATAAGTTCAAAAAATGAACCATTAATTATATTATCCTCCGCAACAATCTCTAAGCCTAAAGAGTTTGCAAGGGACTTGCTTGATTTAGAACCCGATAAAGATTTTATTGTTATCGAATCTCTAGAAAAAGGAGAAAATAAAAAAGTTATTTACCTAGTCTTGGCAGTAAATCCATTAAGATCCTGGGAAACAGTTGTTTATGAACTTACTCTGCTTCTCAGCACAGTCTTTTATTATCGAAAAGCTCAAAGTGTTATATTTATTGATAGCATAAGAGAACTATATAGGATATTCCATCAAGCTAAAGTAGCAGCCGTTTATTATTATGAACCCAAAGATCATTTTAATCAAAAATTAGTTCCTGATCCTTTAGATCCTTATGCGTATTGGCCCTATATGCTTGAGTCTAATTTTGATCCTAAAAAGACCCCTCTTGAAATGTTTCAAAAAGTAAGGCTTCATCACGCCGGTGTGAAGGATAGAGAGAAAATAGAAAAGGAATTCGTAGATGGTAAACTTGGAGTGTTAATTTCGACCTCAACTTTAGAACTCGGAGTTGACTATCCCAATGTAACTTTTATAGGGATTGTAGGGGTGCCTTTTATGTTAGAAAGCATACCTCAAAGGATAGGACGTGCTGGAAGGAATATTGAGAAGACCCTCTATACAACTCTAGCTATAATAATACTCAAAAATACACCTATGGAGCTTTATTATCTATATAACCACGAAGATCTCATAGAAGGATATAGGAATAAAGAAATTCCGGTTGCATGGAAAAATACAGCCGTAAAAAGGTACCACGTTCTTTCATTGCTTATGGATGAAATGGGTAGGGAAGGAAAAAATACCTATATTCTGGGTCCGGATGGAAAGTTTACAAACTTAGATGAATTCGTTGATGAAATAATAAAAATAGCAACAAAAGCGAAAGCTTTATTAAGAAAACTTAATGCGAAAGTCAGAAAAGATGAAGATGTCGATAGTGAGCTTTTATTTGATGAATTGAATAAAGAGTTTAAAAAGTTACCTATGAAGATAGATGAATGGAAGAAACTGAACGATTATGCTCTTGTTGCAAACGAAGCACTAAGCACTATTATGAAAGTTGCTAGAAGGGTGTTGGTATTTGGAAAAAAAGTGGGCGATAAAGAATTGGTAAATCACACTATTGAGCTGTTCAAATTAATAAGGAAAATTTATCCATGGGCAATATAGATACGTATATAGAGCAAATAAAAAAGAAACTAGATGAAATTCGTAAGCTGATACGCTCTAAAGAAGATGAGCTTTATGAAAAAGGATTGTTTAAAGGTTCCAAGGTCGCTAGTTCAATATTAGAAGATATTGCAGATGGAAGAAATAAAATTGAAACTAACAAGATCCAGTTGCTCAAGTTTATGGAATTATCTAAGAAGTTTAAAGATTCTCCTGAAGAACTCATCTATCTTTTATCATTGCCCGATGTACCAGCTTCGGTAGGATCAGGGAAACAGATAACAGAGGCTATAGCAGGTTTTAGGGGTCTTGGGATAGAGACTATAGATCACAAAATCGATGAAATAACATATGAAAAAGTTCCATTAAAAGCAGGTGAACAACCATTATCAGAGGTATCCGTAACGAGCTTTATATACAGAGTCCCACCTTTTGAATTAACTAAATGCGTATATGAAACAGGAAATGATAAAGAAATAACAGATATTTTAGGCTCTAGATTTGTCTGGCTTATAAAGCCTAAAGAGGTATCTTGGGATTCGTGGAATGAAATTCTAAATAAAACAACAGATGGCAGACCTACTTCATTAATCAGGGGTAAATACACTTATGAAGTAGCATTAATTATACCTAAAACTATAGAATTGATCGATCTATCAACAAAAAGTTTAACCGTGGAGGTTGGAGGGAAATATCAGTTTTTCTTAAAGTTGGGAAGTTCCATGATAGAGAAAGAAACAAATTTAATAAGAACTAAACAAAATTTGCTTCAATATTTAAGAGAAAAAGAAAAGAATTTAGAAAGAAGCATAGGGAAAACACTGGCGTCTTGGGGATTAAGGCTAGATTATCCTTACTTTTGTTATAAGGGTTTAGGATTATCGACTGATCCATTTGATAATAGTTGTCCATTTAGAGAAAGATGCCGGCTTGGTAAAGAAAATGGCGGCCCTTGCGACGGAAAAATATTTTGGAGCGGAAAATATTATAGAAGAAAATTTTATCCAAAATCTTATCCTTTAAGGAGATTACGTATTGGTAGCGGAGGTTTAAATATATATTATGACAAATTCCCACTTTCCCTTATTGATTTTGCAGCATATGAAAAGAAAAGAGTTGAAGCCAGGTGGTATGCAGTTGAGATTGGTACATGGTTTATTAATGCCAGACCTGCAGTAAGGATATTTTTCGACACTGAGATTGGCTATGCAATACCAACATCTGTCATGGAAATCTCTTTTGAGAGAGAATGGCTTATCAATAAAGTAAAAGAAATCTTAGATAAAGAAAAAGAAATAAGAAAAAATTTAGCTCTTAAATTTATCCTTTATAAAGCACTAGGTAAAACTCTTGACTACAATCAGTTAAGCAAGACCGTTCAAAATTTAATGAATAAAGAAAACGAATTGTCAAAGAAATATATCAAATATGTTGAAGGGTCTGATATTGATGACGAATTTGTAAATTTTGTTAAAAGAATTCTTTTACATTCAATAAAGCATAATTTAACTCAATATATTTTAGAAAAGTTTGCCGGTGTTGACATGAGTTTTATACTTGCAAAATATTATCACAGATATAGCGATAAAATAATCTTAGCAGAAAATGCAAAAAATGGGAGGATAGGTATAGTAGATACTGTTATTAGAGAAATTAAAGAAAAAGGATTACATACCTTCATCTATAAGTTCGCAGATTGGGTATCTAGCTATCTTACAGCTCATTCCGATAACTTTGAAAGAGTAACCTTGTTAAGAAAGAAGGAGGCTGAAAAAACATTAAATCAAGTAATTGATAAATTACAAAAAGGAGATTCGAAAGAACAAAAAATTGCCAAAAAGATTGAGAAAGTATGTAAAAAAGTTGAGGAATTTAAAAAGAAATTAGATGACTCAAATATAGAGCTTGACATAACACTTGCTAGAACTGTACTTTTAGCTGGTGGAATTATAAGTGAAAGTGACGTAGAAGAAATAGGTGATTATTTTGATGATATACTTGAAAGATTCGGTTTTAAGCCCTGTTTAGATGGATGTAACGGATGTGTTAGGTTAGAGAGATATTGTGGGGAAGGAATTCAGCAAATATTAACAACCAGTAGAATGCTACTTCATAAATTTATAGAAGATATAAAAGATACTATAGTGCGTGGATTAACTAAAAGATCTAATGAATTAGGAAAATACATAGAACCCATATTGTTTAATGCGAAAAAAAGTTTGGATGTTATTTGCCCATACATTTCTCCGACTTATGCAAAAAAATTAGTTGAATTAGCTAGTAGAGGAGTAAAAGTAAGGATAATAACTTGGATGCCTAAAAAAGAAGATAAAGAATATAGCTTCCAAAGAGAATCTCTTAGAATTTTGAGAGAAAACCTTGGACAGGAGAATTTATTAGTAAAAGTGGAAGACAAACCAGAAATTAAGTTGATTCATGATAAAACCTATATCGTAGATAATATTGTTCTTACAGGATCATTCAATTTGACCGAGAGCGCATTTCACGGAAACTTTGAAAGAGCTGAGATAAAACTTCATCCACAAACGCTTATAAATGAAAAGAATCAGTTCGAGGAATTATGGATGAGAGCTACAGATCTCTTAAAATATGAAATTAACTAGTTGGAGTTATCTTTAAGATACATAAATATTTTTTACGTTTATGTAATCCTTGAGTAGAGGAGGGAATCTTAGGAAAGTCATAACTTGAATGAAGCATAAAGCCATCACCGATACCTTCTTTTATCTTTCTGATAGTTTTTTTTAATAAATGCTTATCTTTGTTATGCAGAATCAAAATAATCTTACCATCTTTACGTAAGTGATTAATGTAATTAGTAACAATCTCACAAAGCTTAGCGTTATACCATTCTAAATTTTTACCTACTTTCCTATTAACGCATATTTCCTTTTTCCAGTAATCATAAGTTGAAAATCGCGTATCATTACAACTACCTTCTAACCATTTTTGCCAAAGATAAGTTAATTCAAAGTAATTTATTTCGTCATAGTGCGGGGGATCCAAAACTATAAGATCCACTTTAGGCAATTCATAACAAGCATCGACTGCGTCAGCGCAACGTATATAGATGAACTTTTTTTTAGGTGTAATTATTCTTCCATCAAAAGACACTTCGACATGGTAGGGTGAAACTATTCTCAACCATTTTTTCTTAAAAGAGTAAAGGAGAGATAATCTTCTCAAGAAAGTTCTACAAAAATTACGTTCCTCTCTTAATGGTGGAACCCAGTATCTGGGTAATTTCCACGAAGGGCCCCCATTAGTCGGATGCGGAATCATTTTTGTTGCATTAACCAAGGAAGCGATAAAGACAAGTTTTAAAAGATCTCCTTGAGATTTGTCTTTTCTCCAGATTTTCTCAATATAGGAGTAAAGTTTAGATACAGCATACAAGTTTCGTCTAGTAAATAATTCTTTAATCTCAATTTGTCTATGCGGGCCGTCTTTGAAATCTATATTAGTTCCAGGATATACAAATTTCCCTTCTGGATACCAAAATTTCGTTTTAAGATTCTCTTCTACGTACATATACTCTTTAATTATTTCTCTCTCTTTTGTTTCTCTACCAGAAATGGATTTGAGTAGAATAACTTCATCATTATTCCAAACAGCAAAGTTTACTTTTTCAAAGTTATTAATCGTGTAAACTTCCTCCTCAATTTCGGAACAAATTTCTCTCATATCTTCAATAGTTTCTCTCTTTAAAGTTTCACCATTTAATACATTATAAGTTATAAATATGGAGACGGGATTTATATCAGAAAGGAATCCTGAAACACCAGCAAGAATAGCACAAAAACCTGAAGACCCAGAACCGCAGAACGGATCAACCAATAATTTAGAATTTTTGATCTCATAAAACAAAAGTTCAGGATCCTTTCTTGCCCAAAATTTTATTAGAGTATGGATATTAAGTGTGACATTCATCCTCATTTCTAAATTTTTACTTCATCTTTAATTTTAAGAGCGTTAAGCCGTCTAAAAGTTGCTGATACTACCCGAATTTGTTTTACAGCCTCGCTAATTAAGAAAGTAGGCAAAGCCTTCTTGATCAATTCTGAAGATTTTTGTCGTTGTTTATACATCACAATTTTTATTTGTATTTAGTATATATATATTCACACCATCCGCTTAATATAAGATAATTATATCAAAGAGTGTATATCAAACTGACTACGGATAAAAATTTAAATGATTCAACAATTATTCATACTTTTACAAACGCAGAAACCTTATTTTATCAACTTTAAATTATTTTAAAATATATCCACTAAAAATTAAATTTTCGCCAACTATGCCTTCACAAACCCTTTACCTTTTTCAAATTTCAAGGTAAAGCTGTGCTTTCCATTTCTATAATATTCCCTAAATTGTGTGTTACATTTCGGACAAACATAAGCATTTACTGTAAATTGACCATACTTCCAGCTTTTACTTTGCTTAGTTACGTTAGTTTTACAGTTTGGGCAGACAGCCATCTACATATTATTTGCTTAAAAGAATATAAGGCTTAAAAATAAAAAAGAAGAATAAAATGCATAAGATCATAGATTGTAATAAAATCAAAATGAAGACAAAGAAACTTTGGAAATGAAAATTCTTCTTTGCAAAATAGGTAAAAAGCTTGGATTCGAAGTCATATAGAAGAAGTTCAAGAAACAGAATTAAGTAAGCTTGTAATAAGGCATGATGTCTTGTGGTATGCAAGCAACTGGATTGGATTACTAAATTGTTCAATATAATAATTTCAAAAAATGACTTGAATCTTGAGTATAGGAAACTTATAGAAAGAAAAGCAAAAATGACAAGGCTGCTTTATGCAGCTTTCGAGATCGTTGGCTCAGATGAAACAACAAAAGCTATGAAAGGCACAATTTCAAATCTTTCTAAACTTCCGTATGGAGTAATTGTTGTTAAAAGAGGAAGAAAAGAGACTTTGAAGGAAGGATTGGAGCCGATTCGCAATCGATATGAAAAAGCGCTTATAGAATTTAGAGCCTTGCATGGACCGAATAATTTATAGTTGCTTCTTTCGACGACATAAAGAAGCTTACAGAAGAATTGGAATGAAATGAAATTTATTATATAAAACAGAAAATCATCGCTGAATCTATAAGCTCTATAAAATTAAAGTTAAAGAGAAAAAACTTTGATAGGAATCTTTAAAACTTTACTTTAAATGAGAAAAGTCTGTTAACAAACACAAAAGAATACTAAAATGCAAGGATGATAAGTCAAAAAATTTAAATATCTACCATTAGCAGTAGCAATTATATGACTAAGCTTCATAGAAAAGAAGGAACCTGTAAAATAGAATTCAAAGAATATGGCTTGGAAATTACTGGACCTTGTGCGCAAGGACTTTTAAGTTCATTCGAAAAAATATTTGAAGAAAGTAAAAAGATTGGAAAAGAAATTAGTGCTTATGCATGTGTTAGTCCAAAAACAGGAGCCGTAGAAAAAATAATGATAGGTAAAAATCGGTACACCAAAATCCACTTCTCTTCCCTACAAAAGAGTTTGTTCAAGTAATCACAGACAAGTTTCGATACATACACACCCAATATCTGGCGAATCTAAATTCTCCAAAGCCGACGCTATTACCATAACATCGAGAATGAATAAAGGTATTGATGATGGAAGTTGTGTCATAGGCGAAGATGCAACACAGTGTTTTATAAGGGTATTGGTTCCAAAAAGAAAAGGTTAGTCTTCAATCGAAACGTTTAATATAATACTTCTTTAATCCAAATATAAGGCGAATAATAGATCCGATTTTAGATTGGTTAGATTAACAATCTATTTCTTGGTTTAAGTATGTGATATTATAATATAAAATTACTTGATGCAATTGCATCTAAAGTTGCCAGCGAGCATCTACATGGAGCGATTTTAGAATTATTAGAATATCTAACCGAATTTAGAGATAAAAATGTGAGGTACTTTTTTCATGTTTCACAGCGAAGGAGATAGCTCTGCAACTTAGGAATATTTTGAAAAGTTAGAACTAAAATTCACTACATAAATATAAATTACTTTTTTATCATAACACTACTTTATAATAACTCTTGATAACATCTTTTGCTTTATCCCAGAACTAAATAAATTATAATCATATTTTTACAAATGTTTCTTATAAAAAATTTATAATTAATTTAAATAAAAATATGTAGAGGTAAGATAATTAATATGGCATCAACTGATGAATCAAACAAAGAAAAATTGAAGAATTGGCTAATTGAATTAGTATCGTTCTTCAGAGAAGAATTTGAGAAGTTATCTCCCAAAGAACGAGAAGTTGCATTTGGTAGTCTTTCAAATTTATCTGAACCTTGTCAATTTTTAGTCATTTGGGCTAAAGATCCAGAATTTCAAATAGTTTTTATTGTTCGATCAAATAACTTAGAAGATAAATTAATTGAAATTTACGGTCCGATTGAAAATTATAAACTTATTGAGTTTATTGAAAATGAAGTTTTAAAATCTCGTATAGTTGAAATCATAGGAAAAGAAAAAGTTGAAGCTTCATTAGTAACCGCATTAAGAAATATTCGAAGTCTCTTTGACCCTTTAATGGGTACTCCAAAATCTCTTTTTGGAAGTAGATGGAGAATATCTACTAATACTCCCTTTGATACTCCTTATAGCGTCTGTTGGATAGTTAAAGGTAATCTTCAAGATTTTAATATTAAAGAATTAGTAGCCCATTTCATTGAAGAAATCAAATTTGCCGCAAAACCATCGCCACCACCTTCACCTCCAAGTCCTCCTATAGCAGAAAAAATAATTCTTAAAGGATTTGGAACTTATGTGTATCCTCCAATATGGATCGGTAAGAATCTACAATCAATATCCTTTAAAGAAAAAGTAATGGGTGGATCATTTTTGGCTAATCTTGAGAAGGATAGAATAATCGAAACATATAAAAATAGACCCCTTGTTATAAGAAAAGATGGATATATAGCTATTGGAGAAACGAATAAAGGGAGGCTCAGGAGCTTCTTAACGAGATAATGAGTGTTCTATTAATTCGTGGCGTACCAACTAATGTTATTAGGGAGGGTGATTTAGGTGAAGCTACAATTACGGAAACCGGCGGAAGTTATAGCTGGAATCCTTTGAGTTCTAGAGTTTTGCTTTACGAACAACAATACATTTATGATTATAATTTCTATTTACTAGGAAGAACTCTTATCGACGAGAAAGACATGAGAAAGGCCATAAAGTTAGCCGAACTTCTCACATCTGATGATAGAATAAAAACCTTGTTATTATTATTCCTTGAAGCATACACATACTTCCAAAGTACTGAATATAAACAAAGTTTAATAATAGCATGGGTAATTCTTGAAGAATTTTATATAGAAGATTTATGGTTACAACACATATCAAAAATAACATCTGATAAAAGAAGACTAGACAAACTTAAAAATTGGACGGTTGATCAACGTTTAGAAGCCCTTCATATTTCTCATGTGCTTACTGATGAGGAATATTCATTGCTCATGAAGATAAAAGAAGCTCGTAATGAAGTTGTTCATGAAGGGAAAATGCCTCAAAAGGATATTGTCGAGAAATGTTTAAATCTTGTGTTTAGAGTTGTTCAGAGGCATATTGGAAATTATGTTGGAACGAAAATTCATGAACTATAGCAATTATATCGATGGTTAGATAGCGAATATGCTCACAAAGCTATATATAATTAAATTGTTATGAAGAAATCACACGAAATTTTAAAACTTTCACTCTACAGATATTTAAAAAGAAATGGTTATAAAGTCCATTTTGATATTTCATTGAATGGAACAAATATCGACATAGTTGCTGTAAAAGACAACGTTTTCGGATTTGAAGTTGAGGACGATTTCAATAGATTCAGTAGCGGACATGCTTGGCAACAACTAAAAAATGCAAAAGAAAGTAAAATGCTGGATTATTTCAGCTTTGTGGTTCCTCACGAGATCTCTGATCATGTGCTTAGCTCCTATGGGCACGTTCTTGACGAAAATGGAGTTGGTTTATTATGCTTAAATGAAGAATTTTATAGCTTAAAAGAACCTAAAAAATGGGAAAGGATCTTTACTCCTTCATTTTCTCTTACCGAAACAGACCTATCCATAAGGCTTATAGAATTTTTCGAATCTAAAGGATTTGAACTAGTTGATAAAGAATGCACATTACCGCAACCTTTAAGAGAGATCAAAACGAAAGGACAGCCTCAAATTCAAAAAATAGATTTATGCTTTTTGCCAAAAGGAAAAACAATTCATGATGCAGTAGATAGCAAAGAAGTTGAGCATATTGGCGTTGAAATTAAAATAAAAGAACAAAATTGGGAAGAAATTGAAGAGCAATTAATTAGATATCGATGCAGCGGATGTTTAAGTAGACTTTACCTAGCGCTTCCTCAGGATCTTTATATAAAGTTTAAGGAAAAGATCATGAATTCAATTGCTGAATTTGGGATAATAGTTTGTAAAGAAGAAGAAATTAGAATCAAAAAAGAATCTCCGAAATTTACTGTTAAATTCGACTCTATTGGATGTTATAATAAGATAAGCCAAAAAGATTATCATCGTTATTTTCATCCCTCCTCTATTTGGATTGTAGGACATTCCGAGAGACTTAAACAAGTAGGAGAATATGTATTTAAAAGAATGCTCCTATTACCTTTGGGAAAATCTAGTTATAGAGGAGCAGAAAATGTTATAGTTAAAGTTTCTCCTGGTCCTGTATATGAATGGGATGCTCATCTAAAAGAGTGCTTGCTACAGGAAATATGTAAAGAAGAAATTGAACAATATGAAAAATTTCTGAATATAAAGAAAAGTAAAAAGAGCAAATCAAAAGGAAAAAAGTATAACCTTACAGAAGAACAGAGAAAGATATTAAAGAAAAAAGATTTCAAATATTTTATATTCGATTGTTATTTTGTACCTTTGCTTAAAAAGAATAAGATTTTGCCATATAGTCTCTCATATGATAAAATAGATGAAATGATAGATCGTGCAAGCATGGGTTCTCCTTTAACTAAAAAAGAAAAAGAAAAAATTGAGATATTTCTTGAAGGTTATGAATTACTGTCTTCATCAGAAAATTGGAATGAATTTTGGAATAAATTATTAACATATGTTGAAAAGAAAAAGAAGAGTTAATTATTTTATTATGAATAAATAAAGATAAATATTTTTTAATATTATTAATTTATGAATTTAAATAACTTCATAATGAACTACGTTCGATGGGATTTTCTGAGAAAGTAAAGTAAAATTACGAAAAACTTAGCAAACTTGTATATAGTATACCGCAACCATATGTATTTGCGAGGGTAAAAATTTTTCTAAAATTATGTGTTACATTCAGAATAACTTGATTGCATCTCCTACCTTAAATTTATTTCGTTACATTTATCTAGTTTTCTGATATAAATAGCGTTTAGTCTCTTTTCTAAATTGCTCTGTTGTTAAGATCTTAATATGGGCCTGTGAGGACCAAAAGAAATTAAAGGTTCCTGTTCTGAAGGATAAATGTTATATTCTTCCCTAAGTTGTTTCCGTACCTGTTCAAGAAAAGAGATTAGTTCGTTTAGCAGGTGTTTTCCCTCTTCTACCAATTTCTTTATATCTTCAAGAATAGATTTATTATAAGATATTGCTTGCTCGAATATTTTTTCATCAACGAAAGACCATGTACCGCTTAATGCGTTACCAATTAATCTATTTTTATACTGTTGATAAAACTCGTCCACCAAATTTTTCTTAAAGGCATCAATAGTGATGTAAATATCTTTTGCTTTGGTTTTCTCATAAGTTCTTTCCACATCTTGATTTTTCTCTACAAATTTTCTTATCCCTTGTTTTAGTTCATCATTTATTTTCTCATATAAATTACGTGCTAGCTTATTATAACACTGAATTTTTTTATCCCATATCCCCTTAAGATTCGATTTTTCAAGTAGAGAAGCAAATTCCATATAAAGTAGTTCTAGACTTGGCGGTTGAAGAGTTTTTATATATGCAAATTTTACGCTATCCAATTTTGCTATATCGAACTCTTCAAATTCATCTATACTCATTTGATAAGAAAACCACTCTTTTAGTGGTACTATAAAAAATCGGATTAACTCAACAATTGCAGGACGTTCCCTATCTTTTTTATATAATTGCAATGCCTGAAGGTTATAGTGATGCAACTTACGATTATACCAAAATGTAATTATAAGCGAAACTATTCCTGTAACACTGCTAATAATCTGGATGTATAGAATAATTATGTTAATTATTTCATTTACTATTAACCCAACCATTATTCTATATTACTAAAATCCTCAATATAAACACTATTACTATGTCATATATGTATATAAAAAGAAATTTTCTTTTAAAGAAAAATTTATTAAATTTTTTATAGATGGTTAGATATGGCAATAAACAGTAATCCGATAGTTAGATGGCTTCAAACCACAACTTTCTTATTCGATCTGAATTCTGTTAGAAAAGCTTATGAGGAAAGTTATAGACTTCTTCCCAAAGATGTTCAAAATAAAATTGAGGAAGAATATCTTCATGACATATATCATTCGCTGGATTTATTGCTATGTATGATGCCTTATCGTGATATCCAATACGGTCCTAAATATAAAGTATCATTAAGAAAACGCATGAAGCTAGGCTGGATAGCTTATAATATAAACGCGGTCCAGAAGCTTCTCAATAATTGGTATAGCGTAAAAAAGGATCTCGAAGATTGGTATCGTAGTAGGGGTCATCCATATAGGAATGAAGGTTTATTTAATACTTTTATCGATTTTTTACAAAGTTATTTACAGACTACTATAGCGGAGTTATCTGTACTTTATGTATATTATACAACAATAGAGCGGTTATGCCACTTGGCTTTATGCAACACCTAGTAACGCTTGAAACTAGAGGTCCTACGCTGGGAGACCTGGTAGATATAGAAACGCTTACATTCATCGAAGTGAAATCAAAAAGAGCTGGAGTAAGACAATACAAAGGCGGTCTTCTCTCCTTAATGATAAACACTAGATTACCCTCAGCAATAGCTGTTCCAAGATATCGTGTTGAAGTAAAAGCAGGTCTAATAGATGAAAGTGGTATAGCCGTAGAAATTTTTACTTTACGTTCTGTACCTCAAAGGGTATGGACTGAGAGAGAAAAGGAAATAGAGGCTGATATAGATAATGAGTTAAAGTCATTATTGCAAGGTATAACATTATTAAGAGAAAACGCCGAAAACTATCTTCAAGAAAATAAGAGGTAACTAAAGTTCTGATCTTACCCCTAATTCTTCAAAATTAGTCATAAGAAAGCAAGCTAAAATGCCTATATTTCAAATCTAGAACCAGTCTTAATTAATAGGCTATGAAATAAAACTAGTAATATTGCGATTTTTAAGTATTGTTTCATCATAACCTTTGGAAGCAGACAAAGCTCTCTTTGGAGTTTTAACCTTTTTATACACAAGATACTTTAATAATTCTACTGCATTCTAATTGATCATCTATACTGATAATTCGTTTTTAATCGACATAAGATTAATATAATTGATTATTGAAAAATAAATATAATGATAAAAGCTCTAAATAATATTGAACTTTCAATTGTTGAAAAATATATACTTATGCTACTTTATGCTCATGAAGGAAAATGTAAAGGAAAGCTATGGTTCCAGAAGGAAATGTTTAAGTTAGCCGAGGTTTTTAAAGAATTAAAACGATTAAATTTTAAGTCTTCTAGCTATGGACCATACAGCGAAACACTGGGAAAATATATAAGCAAACTTGAAGAATCTGGTTTAATTAAAGATTTAAGTCTAACCGAAAAAGGTTATGAGATAGCTAGACAACTTTGGGAAAACTTTAAGGAAAAAGAAATAATTAAAGCTAATGTAGATTTTCTTGAAAGCCTTGATCAAGATGAGTTGCTCCTTTATATTTATGTAACCTCATCCAAGGAAAGCAATTTTAAGAAAATAATATTAAGAATTTTAGGGATGTTTGCAATTAAGAAAAGAAAAGTTGAGGATAGCATTCTGCAAAGAAGGAAAGAAATAGCATTGAAGATGTTAAAAGAAGAAAAAATATCACTAGGACTGGCTGCGAAACTTGCAGGGCTTTCTTATTTTGAGATGCTAGATGAAGCGATAAAGCACGGAATAAAGCCTTTCGAAGTCAAGGGCGATATATAAAAAATAAAAGTTGAAAAGCGCTGAGAAAAAGAAGATATATTCGAAACATCTGCAAAATCTGCTCTTTTTCATATAAGTATTTTTTTGAAAAACTGATCAAGTTTAAACATAGTGTTGGTTATGATATTGAATTGATACTAGCAAAGGAAGTATTCGATGAACTTAAAAATTATAAAGAAATAATGAAAATTAAAAAAATTCTTAATCAAATCTTCAAAATATATGATACACCTAAGGAAATTCTTAAAGAGATCAGATCAAGGAACGATCGTTTAGGACTGGGCGAGCTTGGTGTTTTATCACTAGCATATTATTTAGCCAGACAAGACTTCAAACCATCGGTTACAGCCATTATAGATGATAAGAAGGGAAGAAAGGTGGCTGATGAGTTGGGATTAGAAAAGCATGGTACACTTTGGCTCATAATTTATCTTAAAAAGCTTAAAATAATTGACAAAGAAAAAGCAAAGAAAGCAGTTATGAAGCTTCCAATCAAGGGTTTTTATATAACTAATGAAGAATTAAAGAAAGCAATAGCAGAAATTGAAAAAGATTGTTGAACTATAATTGTTATTTGGTGATTCATTATAAAGTATCATCTTATGTAGGAGAAGAAACAAAAGAAATTTTAGATTCTTGTTCGAAAACATAAGAATAAATTAAATTAATTATTAGATTACTCATTGATCTAATATTGATCATTACATACTACTGCATCGAATTCGTAACTTTGAATGAAAAATTTCATGTGATAGTTTCAAAGAAATTAAAATCGAAAAAGAATCTCCGAAATTTACTGTAAATTCGACTCCATTGGAAGTTACAACAAAATAAGCTAATGATCTTTAAAGATGGTTTGCCTTACTTAAGTAAAGAACGATGGAACATTTTAAAATATGTTAGGAGAAATCCACATAGGGTATCTATAAGGGAGATTTCAAAGAGTGTTGGCATAGGCATTGACGAGGCTGTGGAGGGAGTTGCCTATCTAAGAGAAATAGGAATGCTTGTTCAGGATAGCAGAGACGCAGTTCCACCAACACATCCTGATGCAACCTTTTACACGAATCCAAACATTAGGAAATAATAGACTCGATCCTGGATTGGCTAGCTGATAATAGATAAATTGAGCTAAAAATTGCTTTATTATTAAATAAATTTGCCCGTTTCAGTATACCAACAAAATATTACCGTATCAAAAGAAAGGCAAAATATATGAGTGTAGAAAAATATATAGCGAAGGTGAGATTATGGACGCTCTATTGATTCTGCAAGACTACATCTCTAGCTTGATGGCTACGTTTTCAGGCTGTGCTTATAGCATAGAGGTATATGAAGATGAGCTCTACGGAAGAGTGGCCAGAATTACAGTAAACC
>JAVVGF010000010.1:0-22222 GCA_032249235.1 Thermoproteota archaeon
GGGGGAGAAGGCGTAACAAGGTTGCCGTAGGGGAACCTGCGGCAGGATCACCTCTAAGTTAGCCGCATATTCTGAGGATGACTTCCTCATGCTCATCTCTCATCTTTATGAGACTCGAGAGTTAATTCTCGAGTTGAAAGGTCGAGCAGGCTCTGCCTGTAATGAGGCTACGCATAACCAAAGGCACGAGGTATAGCGTTTATTCGCACAGACGCCTCCTGGTGGATGGCTCGGCTAGGTAGCCGATGAAGGGCGCGGCAAGCGGCGATATTCCGCGGGTAGGCGCAAGCAGCCTTTGATCCGCGGGTCCCCGAATGGGAATCCTGTAGCGGGTTTAACCCGCTACGTCCCCAAAGGGACGGGAACCCCCCGAACGGAAACATCTTAGTAGGGGGAGGAAGAGAAACCAATTGGGATCCCCTGAGTAGCGGCGAGCGAAAGGGGGAGAGCTCAAATCGAATCCTTACCAGATGATGGTAGGGGGATGTGAGGTTATGGAGTAATCCAAAATCCCTAATCCAGCTAGCGGAAGTGGGCTGGAACGCCCCCCCTTAGAGGGTGAAAGGCCCGTACGCGAAAGCTGGATGGGATTGATGAGGATTACTCCAGAGTACCATACCTTGGTTTTGGTATGGGAAGTTGGGGGGCACCAACCTCCAAAGCTAAACACTCACCTAGACCGATAGCGCACCAGTACCGTGAGGGAAAGCTGAAAAGCACCCCGGGAGGGGTGTGAAAAGAGCCTGAAACCAGGAGGCTACAGGCGGCATGGGCTGAAAGAAATGAGGAGCTCAGCTCTGATCAGGCTCATGCCTTACGTCTAGAAACACGGGCCAGGGAGTTCACGGTTGTGGCGAGTCTAAGGGGTTTAACCCCGAAGGCGTAGGAAACCCGAGTCCTCGCAGCCCATACCTCTATGCAATATGCATGCTCTAAACCGGATTCATGAAGGTTTAGGGTATGTGTATTGCACAAGTATGGGTGAGGAGGAGGGTCCTAATAGGGCCTAAGCCACAACCGTGAGACCAGAAACCGAGCGATCTAGGCCTGGGCAGGGCGAAGCTGGGCGAAAGCCCAGTGGAGGCCCGAATAGGGGTGCTGACGTGCAAATCGCTCCCCTGACCTGGGCCTAGGGGCAATAGACCAATCAAGCTCGGTGATAGCTGGTTCCCCCCGAAGCAGGTCCCAGCCTGGCCTCCCCAGAGATGCGCCAAGGTGTAGAGCACCAATTGCGGGCTGAGGGTCGAAAGGCCCTCACCTGCAGTTGAACTCCGAAGCCTTGGCGATCGAAGAAGGGGGGAGACGGGTTTCGCGGGATAAGCCTGCGAGCCGAAAGGGGGACAACCCAAACCGGAGTTAAGGCCCCTAAGTGCCGGTTAAGTGTCAAGCCCAAAGGGCGTCACCGTCCTGAGACAGCCGGGAGGTAGGCTTAGAAGCAGTTAACCTCTAAGGAGTGCGTAACAGCTCACCGGCCGAGAGCGGTGGCCCCGAAAATTGACGGGATTTAAACCAACCACCGAGACCCTAGGGGGCATCCTGATGTGGGGTGCCATCCGGTAGGGGGGCGCTGTAGCAGGGCAGAAGCCTGGGCGTGAGCTCAGGTGGACCTGCTACAGATGCGAATCCTGGCAGTAGTAACAGCGAAGCTGGGTGGAAATCCCAGCCGCCGGAAGGGCCAGGGTTCCTCGGCAATGCGTCGTCAGCCGAGGGTTAGCCGTTCCTAAGGGTGCTCTTCACCTGGGCACCCGAAAGGGAAAACGGTTAATATTCCGTTGCTGGGGGTTTACGTTTCGTGGCAACACTAAGCCACGCTCCAGACGGGTAGGGGTAGGCTGTGCAGGGCCGTCGCCCTGTTTAACTCGCGAAGCACACGGAGTGCCGTAATGGCGAGAAGTGTGCGAAGCGAGGAATAGCCTCCCGTATGGGGGGTACAGCCGATCCCCTGCCCCCGTGAAAATGGAGCGTGGAAGGATAACCCCCAAACGTACCTAGAACCGACACAGGTGTCCCTGGCTGAGAAGGCTAAGGCGTCTCCGGGTACCCCAGGCCAAGGAACTAGGCAAATTGGCCCCGTGGCTTCGGTATAAGGGGTGCCTAGGGATCTGGTCTCAAGACTGGATCCCTAGGTCGCAGTGACAAGGAGGTCCCGACTGTTTAATAAAAACATAGGTTCCCGCTAGCCCGAAAGGGTGAGTACGGGAGCTGAATCCTGGCCACTGGCGGTACGCGAACCCCGGGTTCAACCGGGCTAAGCGCCGCTGAAGGCCGGGAGTAACTCTGACTCTCTTAAGGTAGCCAAATGCCTTGTCGGGTAAGTTCCGACGTGCATGAATGGATCAACGAGGGCCTCACTGTCTCGGCCTGGGGCCGGGTGAACCTGCAACCAAGTGCACAGTCTTGGGACCCCCGACGGGGCGAGAAGACCCCGTGGAGCTTTACTGCAGCCTCAGGTTGCGGTTTCATTCCCGTTGCGTAGAGTAGACGGGAGTCAATGAAGCATGATCTCCGGGTCATGTGGAGACGAAAGTGAAACACCGTCCAACGGGTGTGAAACCGCTTAGCTGGGCGAAAGCCCAGCGACAGCCTGAGGTGGGCAGTTCGGCTGGGGCGGCACGTCCCCGACAAAGAATCGGGGGCGTCCAAAGGTCGGCTCAGGTAGGTCAGAAACCTACCGTGGAGGACAAGGCCAAAAGCCGGCCTGACTGGTTCCCTAACTGCACGGGAACCAGGGGCGAAAGCCTGGCCTAGCGAACGCTCATGCCCCCTTTGGTGGGGGCTGGGCATGACGGAAAAGCTACCCCGGGAGTAACCGGCTCGTCGCGGGCGAGAGCCCACATCGACCCCGCGGTTTGGTACCCAGACGTCGTCTCTCCCCATCCTGGGGGCGCAGCTGCCTCCAAGGGTAGGGCTGCCCGCCCGTTAAAGGGGACCGTGAGATGGGTTTAGACCGTCGTGAGACAGGTCGGTCTCTACCTGTCGGGGGTGTTGGCTATTTGAGGCGAAGGCGTTACCAGTACGAGAGGAACGTAACGCCGCCGCCTCTGGTGAACCGGCTGTCCGATAGGGCAAGCCGGGTAGCCACGCGGTAGGAGCTAAAGGCTGAAAGCATCTAAGCCTGAAGCTCCCGCCGAGACTAAATAGCCAATCCCGCTGGCCAAAAGCTGGCGGGACGAGGCCTCCCGTAAAAGACGGGGTTGATAGGGCGGGGGTGTAAGCACCGAGACCGAAAGGTCGAGGTGTTTAGCCCACCGCTACTAATCGGCCGAGGCGAATAAACGCTATACCTGCCAAATTTGGTTATGCGTAGCCGAAAAATTAAAGAATTCTGAAATTTATAAAATATTAAGACTTAAATTATAATTTTAAATCTTTTTTAATCCATTCTATTTCTTTTTTCAAACCTTCTTCAATAGAAACTTTTGGTTCCCATCCTAGAATTTCTTTAGCTTTCTTGTAGCTTCCCACAAAACGCATTATATCACCTTTTCTAGGGGGCAAATATTGCTTACTTGACTTGCTATTACACAATTTTATTATTAAATCAGCAAGCTCATTCAAGGTTAAACCTCTACCTGTCGGTAGTAGAAACGTTTCACCAATTGCTTTTTCAGCTTTTTCAATAGCCAGTATATATGCTCTTGCAGTATCTAAAACATAAGTATAATCTCTTACTTGATTTCCTGTGCCATAAATTGGTATTGGTTTATTTTCAAGAGCAAGTTTTATCCAATATGCTATGAAATTATACCAGCCTCCCATCCAGTAAGGCTGTCTTGGACCATAAACATTGCTCGGTCTTAAAATTATGAATTTCATTCCATACAATTCACGGAATATTTTACAAAGCAATTCTCCATAGATTTTATGCGTATTATAAAATGTTGTTGGATTATATGGAAAGTTCTCGTCAGCAATCATACCCTCAGGAATGTTACCATGAACGCTTCTACTGCTTGTATATATTATTAATGCATTATCGTTGTATTTTCTACAAGTTTCGAATAAATGAAAAGTTGATAAAGCATTTCGCTTGAAATCCTCTTCTGGATAATCAACTGAATAAAAAGTTGAAACCTGTGCTGCGCAATGAATTATGACATCGAAGTCTTTTATGTCATCTTTATTAATCTCATGAACAGCTTTAACTTTTAATTTAACATTTGCAGGTAAATTTTCTTTCCTTCCTGCTGATAGGTCATCAATTACGCTGACTTCGTATTCTTTCTCGATTAGTAAATCAACAACATGACTTCCTATGAAGCCTGCGCCTCCTGTGACTAATGCTCTTTGCATAGAACTCTAAAAAATTAGGAGTATATATTTATTAGCTAAGAAATATTTCTATATCGCCATTTGAATATATCTTAGAATATTTGTTCAATTCATCATTCAAATTCTCAATTTTTTCTCCTTTGCTGAACAAAACGTAACCGTTATTATTCATCTGTTCGTATACAAAAATGAAATATCCTCTCTCTATGTTTTTATGATAGTATAAATAGTCATAACCTTTTATAACTTCACTAGATAGATTGAAGTAGGCTAAAATTTGGTTAACTTTCATGTCTCCTATTATTTTTGCATCTTTATCTGCATGTGAAGCAAACCATTTTATTCCTTCGAATTCTCCTTGAAAATATAACCATTGATATCCCGAGCCATTAATTTGTAAAGGATATATTGCTATATTCTGAGCGATGAAGAGAATCAAGATGAAGCCTAAAATGATTGTTCTTAATTTTCTTTTATAATTTAGAATTCCTATGGCTACTAAAGGAAATAGTGTGGGAAACAAAAAATCTAATAATCTTGAAGATAAAAAAGTAGCTTCAATATAGCTCGATGCAAACACCTCATAAAAATAGAATGCCAAGAAAGGAATAGGTAACGATAAGAAAAATACTCTGTTTAAGTTAGATATTGATTTGTATCCTTTCGAAGCAAAATATATCATTATAATTCCTAAGAGAAATGAAGAAAGGAAGAAAGGATTTGTTAAGATGGAAACATCTAAAAGATCGAATGTGTAAGATATATATGCTGCAAGTATAATTACGAGCATGAAAAAGATCACGCTTATATTTCCTTTTGTTTCACTGTTTATTATCTTTAGTTTCGTGAATATATACAAGAAGAATATTTGATATGCGCTAAATATTATAACTTCGCTAGAGCTAGTTATCCCAGTAACCTTTAAATTGCTTATAAAATTATAGTAAAACAATCCTAATATTGCTGAAATAGCCAATAAAATTATTGGCAACCTATTTATCCTTTTATTATGTATAGTACAATAAATAGTGTAAGAAGTGAAAAAGAATATTAATGGTAAAATTAGATTTAAATAAGAAAAATGATGAGAGAAAAGTAATGCTATTGTAGAAATTAAGAAAATTATAGAATATTTTTTATTCTTTAGTGCTAAATAATAACTGAAAATAGAAATATAGAAGAAAAGTATTGCGAATGTCTCTTTAGTAACACCTGCTGTAAAGAAAACATTATAGCCAGATACTGATAGCAATAACGAAGCTATTAATGCTATGTTTTGATTAGTAATTCTAGCAAGTAGCAAATAATAAATTCCTATGGCAAAAGAACTTAATAGAGGAAATAAGATAGCCATCAATTCTAGTATATTTGCATCTATCACTTTCGCTAAAATCGCACTGAATAATTGGCTTGCAGGCCAATTTGCTTCATAATTATTAACTTCTTGAGTTAGATATCCTTTTTGTATAATAATTTCCACATTTTTTATTAGTGACCAAGCATCTGTAGAAAAAGGAAGATTAGTAATAAAGTAAAATCTTATCCTCAATATAAAAGAGATTAATATTATTATAAGAAATATTATACTATTTTTTCTCATTGTATAATAATAAAACAATAGATGTTATAAAAACAAATATCAAACTAGATAAGATAAAATACGGTTGAAATTCTATTACTAGATAATGACCGAAGATATTAATAAAAGATATATAATCAAAAATATATGAAAATATGTATATTATTATTATTGAAATAACTATACTGAATGTAAATAATAAAATCCAACCTTTTAAAGAATATTTTAATATTTTATTTTTGTTCGCACCAATGTATTTCATGATCTTTTTCATTGAATCTAACTCTCCCGAATAGTATTCAATTATGTTTAAAAGAATAAAAAAACTCATTATTATTATAATTAATACAAAGCCAATCAAGCTGTATTGTGTCAAGCGAATTTCTTTTGTTAAAAATTCTTCCATGCTAGTTGGAGCTGATTGTATTTTAAGATTTGTATAATTTATGTTCGAACCTATTAAAAATTTGATCAAGATGTTCTCTTTTATATTACTCGGTTGTGCTTTAATGATCTCTTCATACAATGTATTGCTATCTATATTGGTTACTTTTACGCGGAAGTATGAAACGTAGTCCCAGCTAAGACCCGCAAGTGTGCTTCCAACATGAAGAGGAACTAGAACTTCTTCATCTAGCGAATTATCTGCTTTAAATACACCTATCAATTTTAATTGAAGAACTTCATCTGTGCCTATGCTTTTAATAACTATACTTTCGTTAATTTTCAAGCCTAATCTTTCAAAAAGCCTGTAGCCTACAATCATGCTAAAAGAATCGTTTAAAGATAATGATCTTCCGTATAATATTTCTATTTTTTCTATTTTTGAAAACAATGAAATATCTACACCTCTTACAGTAACTAATTCATTCTTGATTAAGGCTATTGCAATTACTTCCGGGCTTACTGCTTCAACGCCATTAACACTTGCTATCTTGCTAAAAAGACTGGCGGGCAATCTACTTGTTGCTGGCGTTCTCGCATTTCTATCATATATCAATATTTCTGATGAGTTCTCACCTACAAAACTAGTTATTGAACTATATGTACTTTCTATAAGAATTAAAGAGGTTAAAGGAAGTAATAAATAAAAGGCTAAAATGATTGAAATTAAAAAAAGTTTAGAAACAGGATATTTCATTCAAATAGCCTCATTATTTCCTTTCTCAACCATAGCAAGCTTGCCAAGTAACCTAGCATTAAACCTATGAGAGCAAAAGAAGAGTTTTGGAATAATACCGTATAATCTAATTCAAGAGAGAGTGGTATGTTAGTTAGTGCTGACATGAATTTAATAAAAGATGAAGCAAATATAATTCCTATAGAAACTCCGAATATATATCCCATAATTCCTATAGAAATTCCTTCTAAAAGAATTGAAAGGAAGATTTTCTTTCTTGTCATCCCCAGAGAAAGCAAAATTGCATAATAGTTCTTCATTCTCCTCAAATTGTTAACTGTAAATAAGAAAGCCAATATAGATATTGCGAGTAGCAGAAATATTGTCCATACATTCAAAACCTCAATTGGACCTGAAAAAACTTTATCAATAATTTCATCTCTTTCGTTCGTGATTATCTTAAATTTGTTTCCGAATCTTTCGCTAAATGATTTTGCTAAATTCTGTTCTTTTATATTCGAAATTATTATTGCATAGCTAATTTTATTGTTTAATTCTTTAAACATTTTCCATATATAATCTAAACTTGAAATAATTGAATAGTCAAAACTCGTATAAGAAGTTACTAAACCAACTATTATGAATTTCAATTCTTTATTATTTATTTTTACTTCAATTTCCTTTCCTATAGTAAAATTAAATAATCTAGCTAGAACATTTCCGATAACTATTTCATTATTTATGATTTCTTTCTTTCCAGTAATTTGAAAATTAGGAAAGTTAAAGATCGAAGAATTACTTGCTCTGAATTCAACTTCTGTATTATTTATTCTTGCCTCTAATGATAGAATTGGTATAATATGCTCAGCAATAATTCCTTCAAAAGAATTGTTATCTAGCGTTATATTCGAATCAGAAAAGTTCATAGCAGTCCCATTAAGGAGATAAAATATGTTACTGGCTTGGGGGTAGAGTAAATTATGAAAATGAGCTCCAAGACTTTCAATAATTGCATAAGAAAATACCTGTATAGAAATTAAGAGTGCAATTGAAAGAACTGCTAGAAAAGTTTTGTTCTCTCTTGAGTACAATTTCTTTTTAGAAAGATAGAAAATACCTCTAAACATTAAATTAAAAAGTTAAGAAAAACTTCTTAATATTTTCAATCACATATCTTATTTCTATATCTTCCATGTATGGATGAATTGGCAAGGATAAGACCTGTCTTGCAACCCTTTCACTTATAGGTAAGTTTATTGAATTATATTCCTTATATGCTTTTTGCTTATGAATGGGAATGGGATAGTGAATAATTGTTTCAATTCCGTTCTTCTCCAAGAAAGATTTCAACTCGTCTCTTTTTTCAGTTCTTATTACAAAGTATGAATAAACATGCCTCATATAATTCTTTTCTTCCTGAAATTCTACCAACCCTTCTAATTCTTCTTTGTATATGCTTGCAATCTCCCTTCTCTTAATTATGTATTCTTCAAGTCTTTTCAATTTCACATCTAATATAGCAGCTTGAATTTCATCAAGTCTGCTATTGTATCCAATGAATTCATGATAATATTTCACCTTTTGTCCGTAATTTCTATACATTCTTAACTTTTCTGCTAGATCATCGTTATTTGTCGTTATTATTCCTGCATCTCCATATGCTCCTAGTATCTTTGCAGGATATAAGCTAAAGCATGCTATGTCTCCAAAACTTCCTACTTTTTTATTTTTATATAAAGCCCCATGAGCATGACTTGCATCTTCTATAACCCAAATATTCTTCTTCTTTGCTAAATCGATGATTTCTTCTATTTCGGCAGGCAAACCGAACATGTGATTTACGATAATTGCTTTAGTTTTTTCATTGATCAATTTTTTTATATCATCAGCTCTCATATTATATGAGGACTCTTCTACGTCGCAAAAAACTGGCTTTAAGTCATTCTTTACTATAGCATCTGCCACTGAAATAAAGGTGAAAGATTGCGTTATAACTTCACTTCCTTTAGGTAATTCCAATGATTTTAGAGCTAGGACTAAGGCATCAGTTCCAGAAGCTACACCTATGCCGTGCTTACAACCAATATATTCAGCGAAATTCTTTTCAAATTTCTCAAGTTTTGGGCCTAATATAAATCTTCCGCTCTCTAATACTTCTATTAGTGCTTCATCAATTTCTTTCTTCAATGCTCTATATTCCTTGGTTAAATCAATGAAAGGTATTCTCATTTTTCAAGAGTTACATTGAATTTTTGTTGAAGCCATGCAATTCTTAGTTGTCGCTGAAAATTCCAACCTATCATGAATTTTTGTGTAGTCGGATCTAAAGTCCATAGCTCAAAAATCATTCTGAAATTCTTTCCTTTAAAAGCTCCTACTTGATTTACATCTACAATTATTGATTGATTTAATTGCAATTTCAAATAATATGTCTCATTTATCACTTTGACATTCAATATTTCCCATTCAAAATAAAATAACTTTGTTTCGCCATAGGTGATATAAATAAGCCAGTCGTAGAGTTCTGTTCCATTCGAAGGTGTCCCTAGCGTTGAATTTGGAACAAGTGTTTCATTATTTCCTAGTTTAACAACGATCTTTACTACTTGAGGTGTTCTGAAATAGCTTGCAATACTTATATACCATACAATTTTCTCGTTAATCTTAACGGTGGAATTATTATTAGGGAAAAATTCTCCCGCTTTTTTCTCTTTATTAAGCATGCTTAAAACGAAGAATTCTTCAGCAGGCCTGTTGGTTAATGAAAGATATGCGAATGCTGAATAGATGATCAATACTATTATGAAAAGTGTAAGGAAATTCTTATTCAGTTTCATGTTTTCTTATTCTTACGTATGAATTCAAAATCTTCTTTATTCTTCTGTTGTTAAAAACATTATAAAGAATTATGCTTGCATAAGAAGTTAAAAAAGAAGCGATTGGAACAGTTATGAATGCTGCTATTCTAAGGTTGTTATTATATGACTTAACATCATTTAGATATTCTTGTGCTTTAGCTAAAGCCTGATCAAGTATACTATTTGCTTCAATTAGCTTTTCTTTCGCTAAATTATCCTTTCCATTATAATGTAACACGATTGCCTCGTTGATTAGAGATGTTGCGTTATTTACGATTGATGTTACTTCCCTTACCTTATCATAGTCAAACTTATAATTATTCAATTCTTGAAGCATATCAACGAGCTGGCTCAATTTTATTTGGGCCTGTTGCATTAAATCATCATAATTTAGTTGATTCTGCTGGGATAACAGTAAAAACAATATGATGAGTATCTTTAGGTTCATGGATTAACCTATAAATGATTTTTATTTATATCTATTTCCTTTAAATAACTTCAAAACTAATTGAACCAATAATTCAAGCTTCCTTGCTTTCTTTTAATAATTCCTTTTCTCATTCTTTCTATTGCCCCTCTTACCCGTTCTTCACTGAAATCCATTTCATGAACTAAGAATTCTATCAGACCTTTTTCATCTATATCTCCAAATTTTATTGAAAATTCTTTTAAAACAGGAGGGTTAAGAAAGAAATTCCTTATTTCCTCATAATTATCAGGAAGTTTTTTCCTAATGTTTAAAGGCATATTTTCAATTTTCTTATACTTCTTAATCAACTCAAGAGCTTTCTTTGGGCCTATGCCCTTTATCCCTTCGTTGAAATCTGTACCTACTAATATTGCTAAATCGATTAGCTGTTCTCTATTGATATTTAGTTCTTTATAAACTTCTTCAGCAATCACCAATTCTGGCTTTATAGGTCTCATTATTCCTTTGCTAGGTAAGAATTCAAATCCTTTTATTGAAAGATACCTAACAATTCTTGGAGCTCCAAATAGTAATGCATCGTAATCTTTAGTTGCACATGCCCATGCTGTACCATTTATAGCCATATAAGCAGCTTGAGCTTCAGCTTCGCTAGGAGCTTCGATGTAAGGAATTCCTAACAAATTCAATAATCTTTTTGTGGAGTTTAAAATTTCCTCATCTATCTTTCCAGTAACTACCGCCTTAGAGAAGGCTTTCCTGTAATCTTGCTTTATTAATGCTTCAATCCACGCCTTCATAGCTTTTTCCTTTTCTATTCTTCTTCTTAAAATTTCACCTTTCTTAAGTTCAGGCGGCTTTCCATCAAAGACAAATATTAAGTTTATTCCGTATTCAGAGATCAGCCTTGTAGTTCTGAATAATAATCCTATTAAATGCGATGTAACCTTTCCTTCCTTATTCGTGAAAAGTTCTCCATTCGGCTTCCTTACAAGCGCTAAGAATTGATGTATTTCTATGCTTGCATCTACAGCTAATACTTTATAAGAAAGATCCTTTAAGCTAATTATTTTCCTCTTTACTATAGGAGCTATATTTGACCCCATTAATCATTTCTTTACCAAGTTTATACTTTCTAATTAATGCAAAAATACTCATGAGAATTGTGAAAATTGCCAGTGATACAACTGACTGAATTAACTCTATTTTCACAGTATAGTTCAATATGAAACCAATTAATGGAACAATTGCAATGCTTAACCCTATGCTTAATGCGAATCTTTCTATGAGCGAAACTTCTCTTCTAGGAAATATTAGCTCCATAAGCACATATCCTGGGAAAAATACTATGAATAATGAAGCAACTATTACTCGTACAATATATGTGATGAGCGTGGAAGGGATGATCAATGTAATTAAGACGGTTAAGAAAACGCCTATGAGAACACCATAGAACCAAAAGGTATAATTAATATTCTTCAAATAATCAAAAAAGGTCATATTATTTGGTAAAGCTTCTATGATCTCAATTTTTTCATCCTCTTCCAGCTCGAGCAAGGCTTCAACGACCTCTTTCTCATTTACTTTGAGTTCATTTGCAATTTCTTTTGCTTTAATAATTCCTTTCTTATTTAATATTTCAATGATTTTCTCTTTCAATTCTTCCTTATCCATGAACGACATTATTTTAATACTTCTTCATATATTTCTATTGTCTTCTTCGCTATCTTATCCCAATCTAGGAATTCTTCCGCAAATTTCCTAGCATTCCTAGCTAATTCATTTCTTAAATTTCCATCTTCGTATAATCTAAGCATTGCATTTGCAAGTTCATTTACATCTCCTGGTTTAATTAAAATGCCATTGTATCCATCTTTAATAACTTCTCTCATAACAGGAGTATCGCTAGCTATTATTGCTTTTCCTGAAGCAAGAGCTCTGTGTAGCGGGCCGCTAGGATGCATACCTCCAAGATAAGGCAAAACGAATATATCTGCAGAAGCAAGGCATGAAGGCAAAATTTCATAAGGGATATAGTCTGTGAATATGATTTTCTCTTTATTCTCCGAGGCGATTTTCTTCAAATATTCTAGGTAATTAGTATCTTTTGCGCTTCCTGCAATTACTAGTTTTGCATCTGGCATTTTATGAGAAATTTTGGAAAAAGCTTTTATTAGCACATCATGTCCTTTACCTTGACCTATAAAGCCAAAAATCATAATCACAAAATCATCCTCTAGATTGAATAAAGTTCTAAAAATTTTTGAATCGACATTTGGATTGAAACGAGTTATATCTGCACCGTGATGCATTACTCTGATTTTTTCAGGTTTTATTTTATAGTATTTGATTAACAATTTGGCGATTTCTTTAGATAAAGTAATTATTATATCAGATTTAATGTAGACATTCAAAACGAAAGGTAAGTAATGGAATTGTCTTAAAGTCAATACCTCATGTATCGTGCTAACTAGTCTTTTATTGATGAATAAAGAAAAAAGATAAAAATTTCTAGGGAATGTGAAAGATGCCGTCTGAAAATGAATTATATTGTACCCCTTTTCTCTACAAAGAAACTTTATGTATTTTTGAACATCATAAAAAATAAGCTTGTCATCATTCAATACTCTATAAATATTCTCTTCATCGTGTCCGTTTTTATAAGTTAAAACTCCTACCTCACAATATTTTTTCAAGTATTGTATCAACTCAAATGTATAATCTCCAACACCATCTTTTGCGGGTGGAAATTTTGTTATAAATAATGCTTTAATCATTATCTGCAATCTCTCTATATAGTTTCAAGTGTTGTGCAATCATATTTTCTATTGAGAAGACTTTAGTTCTTTCTTTTATCTTTGTGATTAATTTCGAATATAGATTATCATCAGTAAGGATTCTGTATACTGACTCTGCCCATTTATCTGGATTGAATGGTTCCTTAACAGTTAATTCGGGCTCATTAATAATTTCCTCCATTGCAGTATTAGCGCTTATAAGAACAGGTTTCCAATGCATTATTCCTTCTATCACAGGAAAACCAACACCTTCATAAATTGAAGGATAAACTATTAACTTTGAGATTACATAGAGATATTTTAAATCTTCATGTTGAATCCAATTATATAGCCTTATATAATTATTTAAATTTAAAGAATCTACCAACTCTTTATAATAACTTGCTCTCGTTATAATTATTTTGATTCTTTTCATATTATATTTATCCAATAATATCTTAATTGATTTGATGAAAGTAATAATATTCTTTCTTTCTTCTGCTCCATCTACACATGTTATAAGTATATCACTATCTCTTATTTCATATTTCTTCTGAACATATTTGAGTTTTTCTTCTGATATTTCTTCCTTAGGAAATCCATAATATATAGTAACTATTTTTTCTTGAGGTAATTTGTATAGCTTGCACATTTCTTCCTTGAGTCTAGCTGATACTGCAATTATCTTATCACTCATTCTTGCTGAGACTCTGTAGTTTATTTTCCAATATAGTTGTCTTTCTCTTTTCCTAAAGTATTCTGCATCGATACCGTGAAAAGTGGTTATCACTTTCGGATTTTTGAATATTCTAGGCGCTACGTTATATGCTGGAAAGTGAATTAGATCTATTTGATCTTTTCTCATGAGGGAATAAATTAAAGGGGTTCTCCAAATTATTTTATTATTCGTCTCTCTAATCTCTACGTTATCGAAACCCTTAATTATCTTATCAAGAAGAGTATGGTTGGTATATGAATATAGTACATACCTATTTTCTCTATCGAACTTTATTAAATACTTAATTAAATTCGTAGCATAAATCTTAGTACCTCCTCCTTTTCCATCAACTAATCGAGCATCAATTCCTATCCTCAACATCTATTATGAATTATCAGGAGTATTTTGAACAAAGAACTTTGTTTGTTCTATTATTTTTAAATTTTCAACAGCTCTTGTAATATTAGTCAGCGGTTCTTCTTCTTTTTTTATGCAATCTATGAAATGCATTAATTCTATTTCTAAAGGTTCTTTATCTTCAAGTTCGATCTCTTGAGCAAGCTTATATCTCTCTTTTTCAATTCTTCGAAATTCTTCAATGCTTCCATATCTTATTTCTTCAATTACTCTAGGCGGAAGGATTCTTACATACCTGCTTTCATCTAAAAAATTGACCTGAGCTATAGCTTTTTCTCCGAGAACTGTGGCCAATCTTATTTTTTCTTCAGTCAACCATGAAGATATTGCTATAAATCTGACTTTTTTTTCAGAGAGGCTATCGATAGCTATGAAATCTATTTGTTTTTCTCTGAACAAAGATGCTTTAATCAAATTCTTTATTTCGAATTTTTGCCAATTTAGTAAATAACGTGCAAAACTTAAATCATGTGTAAGCAAATCTTCATTCACCCCTACATGCGTAAATCTGAAAGGATATTTCCCAGACCTTATTGCAAATATTGTCTTAATTTCGCCAAGTATATCTAGATTCTTTTTTAAAGCTCTTGTTGCAGGATCGTAACATGTTATTTCTCCAACCATTACGATGACTTTGTTTTTAGTAGTCTCTTCCAACAATTGCTCAGCTTCTTTAATGTTATCTAGAGTAGTTAGTGGTTTTTCAACGAAGAAATATTTAATGCCCTTTTTCATTGCCTTTCTTATCAAGAGAATATTATTTTGAGGCGGTGTAGCTATTATCAATGCATCTGGTTTTTCTTTATCTAACATTTCTTCAAAATCTTTATAAAAATTGCAATACTTTTCTATCTCTATCCTATTCCTTTCGTCGATATCACAAACAGCTGTCAATTCGCAATGATCTTTAAGCTTCATCAGTACTCTGAAATGGTTTCTTCCCATAACTCCGAAGCCAACTAGATTAATTTTCATAATCTAGATTTCAAAGCCTTTTATATATCCCTAAAACAAAAGAAATTAAGTTTCCGGCATAAGGTATCTCTTTCAAAGAATTCTCGAGGAAGCTTATTTCTGAATCTTTTAAAATCTTTAATCTTTTTGACAATAATATGTATATCGCAAATGATATTAAAATGCAACTAAATAACAAAATATAGAATTGTGCAATTGTAATTATAATTTTGCTTAGTGTCATCCATATAATATATGAAGGTATTATTGATATTAATGCAATTATAAGTATTTTTATTACTTCATTAAATTTTATATCTATATTCAATTGCTTTCTTACGAATCTTAAATAAGGTATATATGAAGGCCATCCTGCTATTAATGCAGAGATCAGTGCTCCGTATATAGAAAACAAGGGTATTAATATAGCATTTGACATGGTCGCGCTTATTGCATAAATTACGGAATATTTGAAAGTCTTTTTAGTATATCCTTGAGACATGACTAAATTTGCTATCGGTATTCCTCCTGCACAATATAGTAGCCAGTAAGCTCCGATCAAGCTCAAATAAAGCCAACCATTGCTATAATAAGGACCGAAGAAAGCTACTATTAGTTCCTTTGAGAAGAAGATCGTAAAAAAAGAAATAGGTGCTACGAAGAAGCTAATTATCCTGATTGTGAAGTTTAAAGCTATGTTTAAATCTTCAGTCTTGTTTAATTTTGAATAATTAATGAACATTAAGCTACCTATTGGATATAAGAAAACATCTATGATTGGATTGAATCTTTGTGCGACTGAGTAGTTTCCTAACTCTGCTGAGCTAGCATATCTCGAAATGAGTATTTCATAAATTCTTGCTGAAGGAATTGTAAGGTAAGCTGAAGCAGCAATAGGAAAGCCAAATCTCAGCATTTCCTTAACTTTATTTAAATCTATTCTAGAAGGTTTGAGGTATTTGAATAATATAACGAATCCAGGTATTGAAGGGATGAGAGGCATTAGTATGAAATAAACAAAAACGAGTCCAAGGAATTGAAAACCAAAATATAATGCTAATGGAGCTACTATAGCTTGAACCAGAGCATATAATATTGTCATAAGACTAAAGACCCAAGTCTTATCAAGTATTATAGTTATACTCTGTAAACTACTGAAAAAGAAATTAAGAATCATATAAATTGCTAAGAAATGAATGTAAGGAATAACCTCTGGTTTAGAATATAGATATACAACTAGAAATTGTCCTAAGAAATAAGTGAATGCTGAATATACTATCCATAGCATTAAGTTGAAGTCGATGTATGACCAAACATAGCTCGAGATTTCTTGGAAATTTCTTTCTTTGAATAATTTTGCGCACTTGTTACTAAGACCGTATCCCATTCCCAAGTCTCCTAGAAGCACAGTAAATTGTGGAATAAGCAATAAAACGAAAAGCCATCCTAAAGGTTCAGAGCTTCCATAAATCCTTGCCAATATTCTTGCGATAATAATTGAACCAATGACATTTAGTAATAGAGAAATTACTCTTCCTGCGAAGACATACGTTACACCTTTTGCATATGATTTGCCTGTCTCTAAAACTTCCATTTCCTCATAGTAGATGAATTAGTACTATTTAAGTTGATCAATCCTAAAAGTATGATTATTCTGTTAAGAAATCCTTCATATACTTCTTAGCTTTATATCATTCTTTTTTGAATTCTAGTTTTCTTTTAGTATGTTTGTGTAGCTTATCTTCTATCACTTCGACACCTATTCCTGACTTTTCAGGTGCTTTTATGGTACCATTCTTTCTTAAGATCCACGGTGGCTCAACTATATCCTCTTCCCAATATCTATCGCTTCCGCTTATATCGTTCGGGTATTTAACATTTGGTAACGTTGCCATCGCTACTAAATGTCCTCTACCTATACCTGTCTCGAGCATACCTCCAATCCATATAGGTATGTTATTACTCATGCTGTAATCATGAATTAGCTTTGATTCGTAAAGGCCTCCAACACGGGCAGGCTTTAAATTAATTACTTTGCAACTTCCTAGCTTTATAGTCGTTTTAACATCGTGTAAGTTCTTAATGCTTTCGTCTAAGCATATAGATGTTTTAATTTGTGATTGTAGCTCAGCATGATCGTATAGATCCTCATAGCTTAAAGGCTGCTCAATCATTAAAAGCTCGTAATTATCTAATTCTTTGAATATGCGCATATGACTTAATGTGTATGCTGCATTAGCATCTACTTGTAAAGGTATATTACCAAACTCCTTTCTAATCAACTTAACTGGATGTAGATCCCAATTAGGCTTTATCTTTATCTTAATTCTTTTATAACCTTGATCCAAGAATTTATTGATCGATTTTAATAAGTTGTTTTCATCGCCAATAATACCTATGCTAACACCGCTTTCAATATAATCTCTCACACCACCTAGTATCTTGTAAAGCGGTTTATCTTCAAGTTTAGCTTTTAGATCCCAAAGAGCTGTTTCAATACCTGCTTTAGCCATCCTATAGCCACGAATCCCTTCAACAGCTTCAATAAAGTCTTTTGGATGTTCTAAGCTTTTTAATTTTAATAGCTTAGGTATTAAGTATTCTTTATATACATACATTGTACTCTCTACAGTCTCATAACTATACCAAGGTCCTTCTTCAACTGGAGCTTCTCCCCAACCAAAGTATCCAGAAGCATCTTCAACTTTAACTATTACTCCATGCCTATCAACAGTCTTACCAAAGCTAGTTTCAAAAGGTGTTTTCAATCTCATAACTATATGGTAAATCTCTACTTTGTTTATCTCCAAGGTAATTCACCGCTTAATATATGTTCTATATCTTCTTTTAATAATACGTAATAGTTTCTTCTAAAGCCTAGTGTATGCTCACTTATGAACTCAACAACTACGTAGTTCAGCTCGTTTATATAACGATTAAATAATTCTCTAAGATCTAATCTCCATTTCATCAGCAATTCATTGTTAGCTCTCAACATGCTTAAGTCTTCAGGTATTTCGATAATCACCAACTTGGAATTACTATTCAAGCTATAACTATTTAATACAGGCAAGCTATTGACAAACCCAACTCTTGTTACAATATCAGCACCTAGTTTAATTAGATTATTTAATGTAGGGGTTTTTAATAAACCCTTCAACTTGCTATTGACTAATTCGCTATTAATCCACCATTCAGCTTCAAATCTATCAGTCGGCATTCCAAAGTTTATGGAATCTCTTAATTCCCCATAGTAATTTATGTAGAACTTCCTAACAATAACACCTAACTTACTAACATTAAACTTAGCATTAGGTGATTGTAAGGGATCATAAGTCCATGCAATTAAATCTATTCCTTTATTAAGCACATATTCTCTCTGCATTAACTTGAGCATATATCCTAAGCCCTTATATCTATACTCAGGAATTACACCGGTCATATGACTATAATGATATAACCTACCTTCATGCGATATAGCTGGAAAACCAAACATGAAACCAACCATTCTGCCAGAATCTTTTTCAAAAGCTCCTAAGACTAAACCGCCTCTTCTATCAATAGCTATCAATACGTGATGTGCTACAACACTACTATAATCTAGCATACCCCAAACTTTTATCTCAGTATTGCTGACCATGCGATATTCTTCCGGATCTTTAAGTCTCCTAATTTCGATAACCTTACCATCAATGATGAATTCCAAGCCTCATCACTAAAATTAAAACTTAGCTCGATTTAATAAAATCCAATTTTAAAGTAGCGATATATTACCAGTTATAGACGAGAGTTTTATTCATTATTTATCACTTTCTGCACTTATGATATTATTCTCTTTATGTATGGCAATTTATTTTTACTACTTCAAATCAAATTTTGCTTCATAAAACTCATACTTAAAGTCCATGCCTATCATTGCATTACTCTACGTCTTTAGTTAATAGCTTAAAGGCTCTTTCAAGTTCCTGCAAACTTCATCTATCTTTTCTCTCAATACTTTCAAGAATTTCAGTTAACTAATGTATGCCATAAGCGTATTGACAATTTCTTCAACATCTGAAGTTTTATTAACTTTGATAGACTCAATTAACTATATTTTTATCCACACCTAAGATGGAAAGGTATATTATTCCATCTATACATTAGCTTCTTCAACTAAATTCTATTTTATGATTATTGTTGAACAAATTTGTTTGGAAGCCTTGATTATTCTACTACTGTTCTCTTCCTATTATTAAATAAATTCCTTCTTCTTTGCAGTTCTCCTTCAAGAAGTTCGCAACTTCTTCGTTGGTGAACTCAACAGATAAAACCTTCAAATATAATTTCTTATTCGTAAACTTCTCAGCAGCTTTTGCAGCAACGTTTAACTTTTCTAATTGATTCTTCGCTTCTTCAATATTGCGCAACGTTACGGTTACTTCGCCTACAATTAATGGATCTGAACAAAATATATCCACCTCTTTATAACCGTCGATTGGCAATGTTACGTTTACTCTTATATCGCAATCTATACCTCTTTCCTTCATTAATAGTTTGATAACTCTACTTGAATAATACTCAAAACCGCCTCCTAGTGCATCACGAATATCTGTAATAGCACTAATGAGCCATTTAAACGTTTTATCAGCGTTCTCCCATCTTTTGAAGTTTTCCTCCCATAATTTAGCATTTTCCTGCCATCTCTTATCGTTTTCTTCCCAACGTTTAAAATTCTCTTCCCATAATCTTGCATTCTCCTCCCAACGTCTATTATTCTCTTCCCAGCGCTTTTCGTTTTCTTCCCAACGTTTAAAATTCTCTTCCCACAACTTAGCATTTTCTTCCCATCTTTTCTCATTTTCTTTCCAACGTTTATCATTTTCCTCCCATCTTTTGAAGTTTTCCTCCCATAACTTGGTGTTATGTTCCCACTTCTTATCGTTCTCCTCCCAACGTTTGTTGTTTTCTTCCCATCTTTTTTCACCTAATCTTATAAGTCTGTTAAATTCTCTTCTAAGCTTTTTCAATTCATCCATTATATCCCTTATCCCCAATAAGCCTAATACCTCATAGCGGAAGCTTTCATCTTCTTTTAAGAGTCTTATTAACTCTTTCCTTATATCGATCGACACTCCAATATATTATATTCATAAAGAGGCATTTAAAGGAAACAACTATTTGTAAGGGAAAAGATGCTGAAAATATATAGCTAGTAAGAATATATCAAATTTATTTTTAAAATTTTAATTAGCTAGATTTTTGCATAATTTTCAAACTATTTTCAAAAAATATCAAATATTTTCTCGCAACATTGTTCCAATCATGCTTCATCGCAATTTCTATGGCTTTTTTAGAATATTCTTCATAGACTTCTTTTCTTGTTAAAAGCTCAACAATTTTTTCAGCCATTTCTATAAGATCGAAATTTTTTATTATAATTCCTCCATCTCTAACTACTTCAGGTATGCTAGCAATATTGAAGGCTACTACTGGCTTACCGCTTGCCATTGCTTCTAAAAATATCAATCCAAAACCTTCAATTATTGAGCATGAAGCAAATACATCACATGAAGAGTAGTAATAAGGCAAATCTTCATCCTTTACAAATCCTTCAAAGAAAACTTTGTTAGCTAAATTCATTTCTTTTGCAAGTTCCATTAAATTATTTTTCTCTGGTCCTTCACCAACGATTACTAATGAAGCATCGATTCTCTTTTGAACATAATTAAATACTCGTATTAGCTTATCTACATTTTTTGTTTTACCTAAAGCACCGACAAATAAAATTACATATTGCGATTTGAATTTCTCTCTAAATATAGGCTTGTTATTAGGATTGAATTTGCTTGTATCAACTCCTTCATGTATTACTTCTATTTTCTCGCTAGGTATTTTGAATGTTTCAATTATCTGTTTTTTTGTAAAATGACTTGGAGCAATGATATAATCTAGTTGTGTCATTTTAGAATAAAGGTTAGCAAAAGGTATTACGAAGAGGTCTTTAATGCTTTTGATATAATCGACGTGATGAGCTAAACCTACTTTTAGCTTCGCGTTAGATAAGAAAGAAAAAGGAGATTGGTTGTTTAACAATAAAACATCGCTATCTAGCTCTAATGTTTTCAACATTGAAGATAAAGAAAAGCTAAGATAATTTAACTCAGCAATACTTGCAATCTTTCCAAGATATAAGGTTGCATCCTTAACTCTGAATATTTCAACACCATCTTTTATATCGTAGCTATTTCCTCCATTCCAGAATGTAGTCACAACTCTTACTTTGCAATTATTAAGAGCTAAATACTTTGAAATGTTCTCAATATGCCTTTCTATACCTGTATAGACTCCTCTTTTAGGATATGGATAAACAGGAGTTGTGATCGTGATTTTTAACATTTCTAAAGCTGATATAGAATTCAAAATTGAAGTGTTTAAAATTTATGTTTTTTAATGCACAAGTTTGTTTAACCTTTGATAAGATGAACGATGTGGGTTAATAAATAGTCATAAATTTTATAATAAATTATGTTATGAAAAATGGGCATATGGTTAGTAGTGATAATTGAAAATGTTAAAAAAGTAAGTCAAGAAGAGATAAATGAAGCCTTTGGAGTTTATGTTTTTGAATATGAAGGTGGAAAAAGTATAACTCCTCAATGGGAATTATTTGAATGGAAAGGTAAAATTTATGCAACTTGGAACTTTCCTCCTAGGGTATTCGATGGAATGTATGAACTTTTTATGTCTTCATTAGAGGGAGATCCCTGGAGTAAAGTAGATGAAGACATAAGAAGGACGTGGGAATCACTTAGAAAATATTTAGCAAGGGTTCGCGAGTTTTTAGGAAATGGCAAAGTATACATAGGAAACGATTTCCTATATTTTTCCAATCCAAATGAAGCCCAAGAATTTGGAGAAGAATTCGTCTTACCTCCTGAAATTCCAGAAGAATTACTGAAAGAACCCGATTTAAATAAATATCCTGAATTGAAGGACGTAAAGGAGCTTGAGCTTTTAATATGGTAATACCGATATTTTGTTAAAGAGCGGCTAACTTCTTCACCATCTTTGTTTTTATATCATATGTATTTACTAATCTTATGTATTTACTAATCTTA
>JAVVGF010000011.1:0-15394 GCA_032249235.1 Thermoproteota archaeon
ATATTTAGAATAGTTTTAGCTTTGTTCATAATCCAAGCTATAATATATATTTGGTTTATAGCTACACTAGCTACAGTTTCCCATCAAACCTTCATTACTGCTTTCGATAATAAGCTTGGACATGGCGCATATCAAAATATACTAAATACAGCCAAAAGTCAAAATGTTGATTGGACCATCACGCTAGAAGGAACTTTTGTAGGTATAGTTTATACAATGCTCAGTTACATAGGTTATGCGAATAGTGCATATTTTGCAGGTGAAGTTAAAGGAGATCCTAAATCTGCACAAGGTCTCGCCATATTTGCAGCCCCTATAATTTTTGCAGTTATCATCTATATCTTATACGCGGTTATATACAATACATTCGGTCATGATTTTTTAGTTGCCGCTTCTACATTAGCAATAAACGGAAATTCTGCATGGACATTGCCTGCAGCACCTTCTCCGGCTCATTTAGTTTCTATAATCAGTGATAATTTAGCATTCGTTATCGCTGTTCCTTTAGGATTGATTTTAACATTTTTTGGCTTTGCATTAATCTATTTCTTCGTTCCAACAAGAAACATCTTTGCTTATGCCTTTGATAGAATCATACCTACGAAGATAGCAGAGGTTAATAAATACGGAGTACCTTGGATTGCGGTCATCATTTATGGTATCATTGCATACATTTCATTATATTTAACAGTTTATACCACTGTTTTTAGCTATCTTGCTTATTCAAATTTCGGTTGGTGGCTATCAGTAGCTATAGTAATGTTTGCAGGAGCTGCATTTCCATATCTAAAAAAGGATATATTTGAAGTTTCTCCTTCTATCGTAAAGAAAAAAATAGCAAGAATTCCTGTTTTAACAATAGTAGGAGTTATAGGAGGTATTCTATCTCTATGGGTCTCCTATTCAACTATACTTCCATCATTCACAGGAGCTCCTTTAAATCCATTCTATGTTGCGATATTGCTATTAGTTTATGTAATCGCTCTAATAATATTTGCAATATCTTACTTCGTACAAAAATCTAGAGGAGTACCTATGGAATTGATTGGAAAAGAATTACCTCCTACTTAAATTAATTTTTTATCCTGAAGTAAACAAAAAGCCATTTAACTTATCTCTTGATATATCGAGAATTACTCCATTAAGAATTCCTATTGAATATTCGCTTCCCGGATTGAAACAATGCGTTTGTCCTATTTTTGTGTAACCTTTAGATTCGTGTATATGACCATGCAAGCCTATAAGAGGTTGGTATTTTTCGATAGCCTTTCTCACTGCAATACTCCCCACGTGAACGAATTCAGGCTCGCCTCCTGGCGTGAGCACTGGTCTTAATTCCTTATCTAATTTTGGTGCAATGTCTAAATGAGTATTATAAGGAGGAACATGAATATTGAATATTGATCGCTTCAATTCTCTTAAAGAATCAACTAGTCTATCTATTTTATCAGCCAAAACCTCTTCAGGAAGATCACCAGGGAGATTCCAAGGTGTAGGATTTGAATAGCCTAAACTTATCATTTCATGCTCTTCATCAATCCATACAACTTTTTCATTAGGATAAATTACATAACTCGAATTTTTCAATACTTCTTCGCATATAGGAGGATCGTCATTACCAATATTTATTATAACTTTTTTATTCAACGACTTTAATCTTACCTCCGCTAGCTTACACCATTGTTGAATGTTCTCTTTAATAATTTCATTGAACATTCTTTCCATTTTTTGCTCGTCTTTTATCAGTAAATTCCATTCTTCTTCTTCAACTATTAAAGGATAATCTCCTTGAGCTCTAATTGTTCTTTTAATCTCCTCTAGTTGTTTTTCATTTTCAGCTTTGAGAAAATTTCCTTTAACCTCAGCGAAGAAACTATTACCTTTCTTGAAAATAGGTATGATAGCTTTCCCTGCTATGTCTCCTCCAATTATTAAAACCTGTGCATTGTATATTTTTGCAGCATTCAAAAATTTTAGGAATAATTTATCTGAACCATGAATATCTGTAACGAAAAACACTCTTGTCTTGCTCACGGATTAATTAAATAATTTTACAATTAAATAAAAAATGTGATTCTTGAACCTTAAGCTTATTAAGATGATTCTACAAAATCATGCATAATGGAAAAGCAAAATCTAAGCTACTTTCATGGATTATGGGCTTTGACTAATAGAGAACTAAAGAAGTGGTATAAAGCGCCTGTAATCCTACTCCTTTCCTTATTCCAACCTATCATGTGGCTTTTATTATTCGGCAAATCAATGAATTTAGGCTCAATGTTTACCGGCTCAAGTTTAAATATTCCTGGATTAAACGTACCGAAGGAACTAATTAATCAAATAGCGAATCAAATTCTAATGCAAAGATTTGGAACGACTGATTACTTTTCTTATCTAGCTGCAGGAATGGTTTCTTTCATAATGTTATTTACTGCTATGAGTAGCGGTATGACGATTGTATGGGATCGAAGATTAGGAGTATTGAATAAACTTTTAACAACACCTGTTCCAAGAGCTACAATAGTATTTAGCAAGACTCTCTCTTCAGTTTTAAGAGCTTTAACTCAGGCTACAATAGTACTGCTTGCAGCGACTTTATTAGGTATGCAATTCAAGGCAGGTTTAACGGTAATAGATGTCCTCTTGGTATATTCTGCATTGTTTTTCATGGCTTTTGGTTTAGCTTCTTTATTCATTATGCTTGCATTAAGAGCCACAAGTTGGGAATCTCAAATGGCTATAATGAACCTTTTGAATCTACCTTTAATGTTCTCTAGCAATGCCTTTTATCCTATTGATATCATGCCTTCATGGCTACAACCTGTAGCATATGTTAACCCAATAACTTATACTAATGATGTTGTAAGACAACTTTTGATAGGAACTACAGGCATAAATACCATTACATTTGACTTTATGTATTTAATGTCTTTCGGAACAATTCTTACAGTAATTGGAATGATTTTATCTTGGAGATATTTAAGTAAATAGTTTTAAAATATAAAATTTTATAAAAATAATAACTAATAAATCTTATAATAGTTGCCTATTAAAATGCCTATAATGTATAATATACCAAAATATAATGTAAGATTTGCTACAATAGGATCTGCGTTTACAGGAATTTCTTTTTCAAATTTTTTGATTATTTTATAAGCTTGATATATGGAAATAAAAGATAATATTGCGAAAAATTCGCCCAAGTATGCTACTACTCCTGCTATAACATAACAAGTTACTAATAAAATTTTGAACAAATTCAAGGCTTTTCTTCTACCTAAAATTATTGGAATTGTTTTTATTCCTGCTTGCATATCATATTCTATATCTCGTAAATTATTAGCCATTAAAACTAACGCAACCAATATGCCAATAGGAATGCTTGCTATGAGAACAATAAAGCTGGCCTTTAAAGTTAGGACATAATATGTTCCTAAAACCATGAAAGGGCCCCATATTAATGCAACGAAAGGTTCACCTAACGCTTTATATTTTAAAGATAATTGAGGTAATGTATAAAGTACGCTTACAAGTAAACCAATGAATAATAGAAGTATAACAATAGCGTTTCTAATTAAATATAAGTAAAAAGCGATAGCGATGACTAAGGCATATAGCATAAATATCGCAGATAAAAAAGATGAACGACTTATTTCGCCAAATAAATAAGGATGGGGTCTATATTTAGAAGTTGGAGCTCCTTCTTTATCGACCTTAGTTTTAACATCGAAGTAATCGTTAATCATATTTGTAGCTGCATGAGCTATAATGAGACCGATGAGCGAGATTGAATATATAAATGCATTGAACTCATTCAAGGCAAATGATGCTCCTAATGCTGAAGATATTACTGTCATTACAAATGACCATGGTCTTGTAGCCAGAAACCAAGCTTTTAGTTTCATGTTAAAGGAAATATTACGAAAACTAGTTCCGTCCACGTTATATGTGATGCGATGACTGCTAATAAAGATTTACTCCAGTTATATAAAAAGCCCCATAAAATACCCATGACAAATGCAACAAATATGAGAGGTATATTTAAAGATGATATATGCACAGATGAATAGATTATCGAAGTTATTAACACAGATTTATAAAAGCCATAAGAATGCAAAAGCGAATTCTGCACATAACCTCTCCAAAAAATCTCTTCACAAGAACTCGTAAAAATTAAAATAATGAAGATTATGGTAGGTTCAATTCCTACTGAAAGATTATAAACCGATTTTGCACCTTCGTATACAAGTTTTTGGAAAATATAGAAACCAAAATAAAGTAGTATATAAAAAATAAAACCAGATAATAAACCTATAAGTAAAAATTTTAAATTAGGTTTAGAAAACTTAATATTTTTTAAATTAAATAAAGCAATTATAAGCAAGATTATTGATGAAATTAGTAGTCTAATCCAAAAATTGAAAATTTCCACCCTAAATAAGAAGAACCAAATAATAAATGCAATCAATATTGAATATTTTAGCTTCACCTTGAAAAAGTCTTAATAGCTTCCTCTATTTTTCCTACAGGTGAAATTATAAAAGTATCGTATCCTATTTTAAAGAAACTCTCGAATCTTGAAAGAGCATTTTCTTTACTACCTGTTGCAGTTAAAGCCAAAACCATTTCATCACTTACAAGCTTTGAAGCAAAACTTAAATCTCTTCTCATCCATGCCTCTCTAATTTCTTTCATTTTATCAATTTTAACTCCATACTCAACTAAACTTTCTTCCTTTACAACATCAGCGAGTTGATATAAGAAATAAGGATCTCGTTTAACAGCTTCTATTGCTTCTCTATCATTTTCATCAACTGAAACTAACACATAACATGCTTTGATTATTTTTTTATTGTATTTTTCTTCTCCTTTTTTAACCCAATTCAGCATTCTCTCGATATCCTTAGGTGTCATGACACCTGGAGATGTTATCACTCCATCTGCAAATGAAGGCGCATAACTAAGCGTTTTCTCACTGAGAGAGGCTATATAGATGGGTATGTATTTAGTTGGTTTAGTGAATAAAGCAAATCCGTTAATTCTATAAAATTTTCCTTCATAATGTACTCTTTCTCCATTAGTTAGTGCTTTTATTATTTTGACAGCCTCTGCTATTCTTTTCAAAGGTTTGGTCTCTTTTACAGGATGTATTGGATATCCTATTAAAGGAAGCCAAGGAAAACCTCCCAGACCTAATCCTAGAATGAATCTACCTCTAGACAAATTTTGTAACGTTATTGCAGAAGAGGCAATCATAATAGGATGTCTTGTTATAACGCTAGTACAACCGATACCAAGTTTTATTTTCTTATTTAACTGAGATAGTATTGCAATTATAGCAAAACTATCTCCATATATGGGATTTTCATGTACCCAAAACGTATCATAGTTTAAATTATCTGCAAGTTCAACTAGATTTAAGAGTCTTTCTAATTGTATAAGCCCCACAGGTATAGATAAGCCAAAGCTTATACTAGCCATACTATTCTTCTAATATTTCGTGCTAATAAATTTTGCCATAATTTTAATTAGAAAATGTAACTTTATCAAATTAGTATAATAAATTTTGTTTTACTTAGGCATTATTTTTCAATTAATAATCTTTTTTTGCCTTCAGATCTAATTTTTAAAAATGTTTCACCATCTATATTTTTTACTTCAATTCCATATTTTTTAAAAGAATCTATTTCAAAATTATATTCTGTATAAATTCCCATTTTATTAAGCAATGAATTTGCTTCTTCTAAGGAATTTGCTTCTTTGACTACTTCTGAAAGTATATTTATCGATGCAACTTTAATTGGATCAAGGAAAAACATTACAGAAGATGTTGGCGTTACAAATACCTTTCTCGTTCTCTTCCTTATTTCAACTTCGCCGTAATAACCAAGAAATGCATCTAAAGGTATTTTTGATGCCTCACTTTCAGCTTCTTTTAAAACATTCTTAACTATTTCAGCAGTCTCGATATCATAACCTTTTATGTCAATTAGTCCTTCCATTTTAGCTATTTCACTAATTCTCTTTAAGAAATCTTCATGACTTATTTCGCCGTCGCTTCCACACCCTATAACGCCTATGATAACATTGAAACCGTATTGCTTTAATTTAAGCATAGTAGCTAAAGAAATCGCATCAACAAGAGGGCTGATTAAAGATTCTTCATTCCCTCTCGCTAATACATCTCCTCCTGCATCTACACCAATTATTAACTTAATGTTTTCTTTTTCTGCAAATTCCTTAATACAAAGAGCTAAATGATTAGGTCCTAGCTTATTATTCAAAGCAATTCCATTTTCAATCTCCAACGCTTTAATTACTTTGACTAAAGTAGGAATTACTACTTGGTTTGCTCTTATTGCATAGCTTTTCTCATTGAGTAAATAAATGCAATCATTGAATTTTACAGCGTTTCTTAAATCCTCAAAATTTATTGGTCCAGGAACAGGATCGATTACATATCTTTCCCAAATAATAGAGCCTAGAATTGTTTCATAACCAAGTTTTTTATAATAGTTCATTGCAAGTATTGCAGAAATACAATCACCTGCTCCTCCAGCTCCAAATATTAAAGCTTTCATTACGAAGTCATTTTGTAAGAATTGGTGAATAAGTAGAAACTCTCCTAGCGGCAAGTCTTTCTTTTCTAAATTTTTCAACTTTTTTAGGATCTATATCAACTACAATAAATCCTTCTTCACTTCCTAATTCTTTATATATAAAAGGTATTACAACATCTTCTTCTATCTTAAAATCAACAACGAAACTATTCCCTAAAAACATAGGCGGAAGCAAGGCATTAATAGTAGCTATGTGAACTCTATTCTCTAAAGCCCTTGTTAAGACATATAATTTCCATGGATCAAAACCTTTTTGCTTTATTCTTGCAGGAGCAAATATTAACTCTGCACCTTTCAATACTAATATTCTTACAGCTTCAGGATATACAAGGTCATGACATATTGAAATAGCTATCCTTGTATCCTTGAAATTAAAAACGTTGTATTCATCACCAGGCACAGCGACTTCTTTTTCTGCACCAAATAAATGAATTTTCCTTTGACTTCCAATAATCTCACCGCTCTCATCTATAAGGAAGCTAGCAACTTCAGTAATTTCTTTATTTTTTATATAATTACCCCCTGTTATTATAGATATTCCATACTTTTTTGCAGAATCTGAAAGTTGTTTTAATATCTCATCGAAATTATAAGAGATTATCCAATGCTCAGGTAAACATGCGATTTCTGCTTTTTCTTTGCTTGCTTCTTCAATGAGCTTCATTACTCTTTTCAAAACTTCCTCTTTATCCCCCTTTGAATTAGGCTGAATAAGAGCTATTCTAAGCATTAATCATTGAATGATCATACTTTTATATATTTACTCAAAGCTGTTCTCCACTCTTCTGGAATTTCTAATGGTTTCCTTTCGTTGTTAGCTAGAACATCTTTTACGTAACCTTCCGCTGCCTCTCTACCATCTTCTTTAAAAATTAAATGTCTATATGTTATACTTGTTTTACCTATTCTCTCAATCCACGTCTTTATCGTTATTTGCTCATCAAATTCTAAAGGTAGCAAGTATTTGCAACTTGCTTCTGCACATAAGAAGACCCAACCTTTTTTCTCCATTTCTCTTTGATTTATACCAGCTTCTCTAAGTAATTCGATCCTTGCAACATCGAAATAAACAAAATAATTTGCATAGTATACAATTTTTAAGCAATCTGTTTCTGATAACCTAACTCGTAATTTACATTGATGCATATTCTATTAACGGATTCACCTTTTTAAATTTAGCAAGAATAAATGGTTCAATATTATCTATATTTATTTATTAATATCTATATGAAGGTTTATGAATATAATAGATTTAGCCTTATATTTATTTTTAAACGCTTTTTATATATAGAAATATATAAATAACATAAAAAATAAATTTATATATCCAAATAGATAAAAATGATATATGATGAATAATTCTAGAGCTTTAACAAAAGCAACTGCAATAATAATTGCTGTAATAGTAATAATTGCTGCAGTAGGAGCGGGAGTATACTTCGCATATTTCTATTCAGCAGCACCTTCAACACAGCCTCCAACAGCACCAGCTGGAATAAAAATAGGTTTGCTAACGCATCTTACCGGATCTGTATCTCCTACAGGACAGGACATGCTTAGAGCTTTCCAATTGGCTGTTGAAGAAATAAACGAACAAGGTGGTGTATATGTTAAAGAATTCAACAAGAAATTACCGTTCATTCCAATTATAGAAGACCAACAAAGTGATCAGCAAAAAACAATCGATGCTGCAAACAGATTAGTAAATCAACACAAAGTGGATATAATTGTAGGCGGTTTCGGTAGCGCATTCATATATGCTGCTCAGCCTATTATAGCTCAATCACAAACGCCTTATATTATTACAGGAGTCTCGACGCCTAGAGTTGTTACAAGGACTGATATAGATACAAGCTGGTTTGTATTGTATCAAGCTGTAGGACCGGAACACGGAGCTTCAATAGCATTGATCCTTGCTGAAGCTGTTAAACCAGTTGTTGCTCCCAATAGAAATTTGAAAGTAGCAGTAATATACCAAGATTCTCCATTCGGTCAAGATTTCTTCTTAGGTATTAATCAAACAACTATAAATAGAAATTTACCTTTAACTTTTGTCTACGTTGGTAAATTCAAAGTTGGAACAACTGATTTTCATGCTTTATTATCCCAAGCCGCAGCTGCTAAGCCAGACGTAATAGTTCCTATTGGATTTATTGCAGAAACAATTAATGCAATTCAACAAGGAGTCAACGATTTAGGTCTAAAGAAAATCTGGGGCCCTGTTTGCACATGTGTTGATGACGTTACTTACTACAAAAACCTAGGAAAAGCAGGAGATTATTCTTTAATGCAGACTTATTATGGACCATATAGCAGTCATCCATCAGTAAGGGAAAAAGTCCAGAATTTCGTGAAGAAATTCAAAGAAAGATGGGGTGTATTACCAGGTTCTCAAGGTATTTCAGTTTATGATGCAGTCTATATTGCAGCAAAGGCTATTGAGCTAGCAGGAACTCTAGATAAGACTAAAATAAGAGATACTTTAAGAAGCATGACTATCGATCAATTAACGATTGCTGTACCAAATGGAAAGATTCATTTTGGAGAAAAAGGACAGCAAACATTTGAAATATATGGAGTACAATTAAGATGGAATGAAACGCTTAAAGAACTACGCCCTGTTATAATTTGGCCTTCTAATATGAAAGAAGCAAACTTCCAGGTTCCTCCAGACTTCCAACCTGGAGAATAAATGATAATTTTTTTATCGATTTTTTCTGAATCATTTTATAGTATTTTATTCTGGGGTTTAATAATCGGTATAATCTATAGCTTACTAGCTTTAGGTCTTAACATAATTTTTGGCGTTATGAAAGTTGTAAATTTCGCACATGGTGAGATTATGATTACTGGAGCATATATAACGTATTTCATATCTACTATGTTTAATATTGATCCTTTCTTTTCAATTCCTATTTCAATGGTAATAGTTGGTTTATTAGGAATGAGTATTGAAAGAGCATTTTTCAGACCTATAAAAGGAACTTCAAAACTCAATGAAATATTCGTTAGCATTGCATTAATACTAATAATTCAAAATTCTCTAGCACAAACAGTTCTTGAAGTAAATAAGGAAGTAAAGCCTGTATTGATGACAACAGCTTTTAGTAGTTATTCAATCGAACTAGGTTCTTTATTATTGCCTTTAAACTATTTGATCATCTTAATGGTAACTTCGATTTTCTTGTTTTTATTTTACATAATAATAATGAAAACAAGTTTTGGAAGAAGACTTAGAGCTACAAGCCAGAATAGAAACGCTGCAAATTTGATGGGGATTAATGTTGAAAGAATAGATATGATAAGCTTTGGTATAGGTGCTTCTTTAGCTGCCATGGCTGGCTCTTTTTTTGGAATTATAAGTAGTTTCGATGTTTACTCAGGAACTTTACCTGCAATAAAGGCATTTGCAATAATCATATTAGGAGGGTTAGGAAGCATTCCAGGTGCGATTGCAGGAGGTTTAATTCTAGGAATGGCAGAAAACATAGCACTCGCTACATTAGGAGGTTCATGGGGAGATGCAATAGCATTTTTGATACTAACAATTGTTTTGATTTTAAGACCATCAGGTATATTCGGGAGAGAATGATGAACAAAATTTTTGGAAAGATTCAAATCACAGTTATAGCAACATTGCTTATTATTCCTCTATTATTTCCCGATGTTTATTATTTACAAATTTTCTCACTAATACTTGTATTTGCTATTTACTCAATGAGCTGGAATATCCTTACTTATTCAGGACAAGCTTCTCTAGGACATGCAGCGTTTCTTGGAATAGGAGCATACTCTTCAGTTTTATTAGTAAAGAATTTAGGATTTCCACCTTTATTGGCAATCTTTATAGGTCCTATTCTTGCAGCAGTTATTGGTTTAGCATTGGGAATAATTGTTTTGAGATTAAGAGAATGGTTTTTAGCAATGGTTACTTTTGGATTTTCATTAATTGTGCAAGCTATTATCGTTGATGATAGATTGAGATTTTTGACTGATGGTTGGAATGGAATTTTCGCAAAACCTCTCGTAAGTTATACTTCAAATTATCAATTTATCAACTATTATATCATAGCAGCAGTTGCAATCGGAGTTTATATAATTACTCTGATTATCTACAATTCCAAGCTAGGTTATGCGCTTAAAGCGATCGATGAAAATGAAGCATTAGCAAAGATTTCAGGAATAAACACGACTTTTTATAAAGTCTTTGCATTCGTAATAAGTACTTATCTAGCAGGTGTTGCAGGAGCACTTTATGTTCACGGAATTACTTTATTTGTTTCACCTGAAATATTTAGTGTCCAAAATTCATTTTGGCCTTTGATATTTACTTTAGCAGGCGGTCTTAAAACTTCTGAAGGCCCAATTTTAGGAGCTTTCGTTATTTGGATGATATGGATTCAACTTAGTTCGTTTGCAGGATATTTAGCACTTCTTGGTATAGGTTGCATCTTAGCAATAATTATTATATTCGCGCCAAAAGGTTTGCTTGAATTATTTTCAAGAATTGCTAATATAATCCGAGGTAGACAGATTTAATTTTTTCATTATTTTTCAATTCTTCAGCGCTACCTTCAATTACTATTCTTCCATTTTCCATAACATAACCCCTGTCTGCAATGTTAAGTGCAAGTCTTAAGCTTTGTTCAACTAATAGAATTGTCAATCCGCTTTCTCTCAGCTTAGGCAATATTTCGAATATCTTCGCAACTATCTTTGGCGCTAAGCCTGTAGATGGTTCATCAAGAATAAGTAATGAAGGTTCAGAAGCAAGAGCTCTAGCAATAGCGAGCATCTGTTGTTCACCGCCGCTTAAAGTTTTTGCTAATTGTTTTTTCTTTTCTTTAAGTACAGGAAATAGATTAAAGACTTTTTCGATGATTTCCTTACTTTCAATCTTTTTTCTTGAATTTTCAATTCCTATCAATAAATTCTCTTCTACACTCATGTAAGGAAATAGCTCTCTTGTTTCAGGAACCAAAGTAACACCTAATTTAACTCGTTCATAAGGTTGAAGCCCTGTTATATCTTTACCTTTATAAAGAATCTTACCTTTATATGGTCTTATAAAACCTGCAATAACCTTTAAAGTTGTTGTCTTACCAGCTCCATTGGGGCCTAAAAGACAAACGATTTCTTTTTCTTTAATTTCAAGATTAACACCCCATAATACTTGAAGTTTTCCATATCCTGCTTCAATTTCTTTCAAAAAGAGCATTTAATGGACTTTTCCTAAATAGGCTTCTACAACAGAAGGGGCTCGCATTACCTCTTCAGGATTACCTTCAGCAATCTTTCTTCCAAAATCTAATACCATAACTCTTTCACATAATTTGCTAATTATTCTAGTATTATGTTCCACAACCATTAAAGTTATGCCTTCTTCTCTTATTTGGTTCAACAATTTAATGTATTGATTTGCTTGTTCAACATTCAAACCTGTATAGAATTCATCTAGCAATAAAATCTTGGGATTAGTTGCAAGTGCTCTTGCTAAATCTAATCGTTTAAGTTCTGAAGTATTTAGATTCGAAGCTAAAGTATTTAATTTTGATGAAAGTCCGCAAAATTCTGCAAGCTCCTTTATTCTTTCTTCAGTTTTAATCTTTTTATCGTTATTAAACAATAAGGCAATTGCTATGTTTTCTTTAACCGTTAAATTCGGAAAGCAAAATGGTATTTGGAAAGTTCTGTTTATCCCTAATTTGCAAATTTCATGCGGCTTATATCCAGTGATATCTTGACCATTGAAAAAAATTTTCCCCTTTTCAGGTTTAAGAAAACCAGTTATTACATTAATCAAAGTTGTTTTACCTGCACCATTAGCACCAACTAAGCCGAAAATTTCTTTTTCTTTTAAGCCAAAGCTTACATCGTTTAAAACGATATGACCGCCAAACTTTTTAATAATTCGCTCACCGCGTAATATCATTTTGCTAATATATGATTATGCAAGAATATAAGTCTTAATACAATTCTAGTATTTTTAATATAATGGAAAACGAAAATGAGAAACTCTATGAAGTAATAAGAGAAGACAACTATACAAAATTTCTAGGCATCAAATGCATAGAAATAAGGAAAGGATACGCAAAGTATTCGATGGTAGTTAAAGAAAATATGATAAACTTTCATAACGTAGCTCATGGAGGGGTAATATTTTCTTTGGCTGACGCAGCATTCGCAGCTGCAAGCAATTCTGAAGGAATTAGATCTTTGGCTTTGGTAGTAGAGATTTGCTATAGAAGACCTGTTCATGCAGGTGAGGAGATAATAGCTGAAGCAAAAGAAGAAAGTGGAGGAAAAAGGACAGCGGTGTATTCAATAAAAGTCTATAACAAAGAAGGAGAAGTGATTGCTTTGTGCCAAGCTACTGTTTATAGAACAGGTGAGAAAATAATTACTGATTAGGCTTTATTGAGAATCCAGCTTCGCTCTTTTTTAAACTCTCTAGCAAAGTCTGAACATGACTTATTAAATGTAGCGTATTCCTTTCTAAGAATGGCATGTTATTATCCTTTGCTATTTTATATATTTCGCTCAATTCTCTAAGGATCAAATCCAATTTTTCTTCAATTTCTTTCATAGTTCTTTTACTATTATTCTCTTAGACTTACCTTCATAACGAGGTAACGTATTCGGATATACTGGAACTAGCTTTGGTGTAACGAATATTAATGTTCTAGCTAAGTCATTTCTTATTTTCTCTAGTAAAACTTCTTTATCTTTATGATCCAATCCTTCTTTAAATTCAAGGTTAATTATGAATTCTCCTGAAGGTCTATCTACAATTACTTGATATTCAATAACTTCTGGATAGTTCAATAATACTTTTTGGATATCCAGAGGCCAAATCTTTGCTCCTTTAAAGTATATTACATCGTCAACTCTACCTTTTATCCACATACATCTAGGAAAAGCATTTCTTCCACAAGGACATTTATCTTCATCTAGAACTGTTATATCCCTCATTCTATATCTAATGAAAGGCATAGCTTCTTTAGTTAAAGTAGTAACGACCATTTCACCTTCTTCGCCTGGACCAACAGGTTCAAGGGTTTCTGGATCTACAATTTCTAAAAAGAAATGGTCTACCCAAAAATGAAAGCCATTTTCATATTCACATTCTTGACCAGCTCCAGGACCTAATAGTTCAGTTGCTCCGTATACATTTCTCGCTCCTCCTCCTTTTTCTTTGAGAGCAAATCCTTCTTCAAGTCTTTTCCTCACTTCTTCAGTCCATGTTTCAGCACCTGGTATTGTTATCTTTAAAGATGATTTCTTAGGATCCATTCCTTTTTTAGTCATCAATTCTAGTATGTGAAGCTGATATGAAGGTGTTCCAGTCATAACTGTAGGTTTGAAATCTTGGATTATGTTCAGCATTGCTTCAGTCCTTCCTACACCCCATGGTATTACGGAAGCACCTACTAAATGAGAGCTTTGATGAAAACCTAGGCCGCCCGTAAAAAGACCGTAACCATATATATTCAAAATTATATCTCCTTTGCTCACACCTGCCGTAACTAAAGTCCTCGCCATTAAATGCATCCAAGTTTCGTAATCCTTAAATGTATAAGCGCCTATTGTAGGTTTACCAGTTGTACCGCTAGTCATATGCCATCCTATCAATTCCTGCCTTGGAACACATAGAAAGTCGCCACCATAAGGATAAGCATATTCTCTTAAGTCATCCTTAGTTGTGAATGGAAACTTCCTGATATCTCTTAATTCATTAAAATCATAAGGAGAAACTCCATGTTCTCTGAATTTCCTTTTGTAGAAAGGGCTCCTTTCATATACGTAATGGAGTATAAATTTTAGTCTTTTGCGTTGAATTTCCTCTATTTCTTTTTTAGGCGCTAATTCAATATTAGGTTCCCAATATTTTGTCATGACTATATTAAAGTATTATTAAAGAAATATTTTTCTGCAAAAACTTCTTTCAATTCATGAGTAAAACTACTTGTATCTAAATTAATTAATAAGATTTGTGCTTTAAGATATTAAGAAAATATTGGATTTTAATAGATTCTTGAGCATTTCATATTCTTGCTAAAATAAGGATCTACATTAAAATTTTAGGTCTTTAATTGAACTTAGAACAAATCTCCTAACTGGTAACTAACAAATACATCGTTTCCTAAATGATATAAGAGATAAATTTTCTTCATCTTTGCTTTTTCTACAACTTCCTTCTTTTTCTTAATTCTTTTGAAAATCATTAATGGTTCAAAGTCCTTCATTGAAAGTTTCTCTAATTTTAAGGCAAACTTTTCTACTTTTCTAGGTGTGATTGTTTGTTTAATCTCTCCTATCACTTTTAATCTTCTATTGTCCTTTATTGCTTCAATGTATAAATCAAATTCAATCTCATCTATAATTTTGGGTTCAAGGTGATCAATTGCATAGCCTTTTGCAATAAGCCAATTTCTTAATCCTCTTCTTACATTATCCTCTAATAGAGAACCTATGCTTCTGCCCAATCCTCCAACTTCCTTTCTTAATCTTCTTAATGCGATATCATGGCTTAATAAAATTCTACTCATTTCTTCAATGGTTTTTCTTAGTTCGGCAATAGCTTTAGTATTTTCTTCGGTTCTAGCTCTTAACTCAATTATAGCTTTTGTATTCTCTTCAGTTCTAGCTCTTAGTTCAGCAATTGCTTTGGTGTTTTCCTCGGTTCTAACCTTAAGCTCAGATATAGCTAGTCTTAATTCAGCAATTGCTTTGGTGTTTTCTTCAGTTCTTGATCTTAGCTCAACAATAGCTTT
>JAVVGF010000012.1:0-12157 GCA_032249235.1 Thermoproteota archaeon
TCAAATTCTTTCTCGAAATCGTAAAGATCAATTCTCCTTTCCTTAGGACTTATATCAAACAGCTAACTTACCTACCCCAAGTTTACTTGGGGTACCCCAAGTCTATATTCCTTTTTCTGTTACTCGTTTTTCTACCAAGATTATTCTTTAGTTATTATGCATAATACTATAAACTGAGACAATCGTCTTAGGTATTATTGTTTCTCTTGCAGTATCATGAAATTCTTTTAATTTTGAAACGATGCTTAACAAATATATAATCTTTCTTTGTATATTCTAAAGCGGCCTGATCTGTTAACACGTTAATTATATGCATAAAGCTCAAAAGAACTATAATTCTTACCCACAATTATTTTGTTCGTTGAAGGATCGAGCTTAATATCGTAAAACTCCATAACCTTAACTCCTATAATGAGTTCCTCAGCTAATTCATCAATTACATAAGCTATGTCATCTATAGGTGAACCTTCAAGAACCATAGAAATTGGGATGTAGCCTAACACACTCAACTTCGTCTTTCCATCAGCCAAAGTAACTTCTTTAACATATGTTGGAAGGATATGACCAATTTTTTCAGCAACATCTTTTCTTATAACAGTGAAAGATGCTCCTGTATCGAAGAGCGCCTTTACGATTAATTCGCCCTTAGAACTTTTTATCTTCAATGCTCCATAAATCCTCAAATTCCTTCACCAAAACTAATTAAACTTTTCCACTTATTCAATTTATCGAAACTTAACTTATATACAAAAATCATCTAGATTTAATTTAAGCCCAGAGAAGATAGAATTGCAACAAGGAGTTGTGAAGATCTCATGCTATGTAGAAGACATTCTAAAATGAATATATGAGCTATGCCTGATTTCCTGATTGGAAAGTTTAGTATATGAGGAACTCAGCATCAAGGAACATCATCAAACTCCTCCAGATCAACTTCAGATAGTTCTCCAAGGGAAGCTTGTTTTGCCTTCAATCTTTTACTTCTGAATTTTATCCAATCCAGAGTTTCATCAATACTCGGAGCTCTAGTTATAACAAGTTCCTTATCTCTTAGTTCGATAAAAACATAATCATTTTCTCTGATCTTATATTTCTCACGCAAACTCTTCGGTATGATTATCTGTCCTTTGGGTCCAACTTTAAGCCTTAGTTTCACCATAAGTTATACAATTAATACTGCTGATATTTAGGTTTAAATTATTTTTCTAGCAATATTAATACTTTTCTTAATTTTCCTACTAATTAATGGCACAAATTGGTTAATTAGTATTCATTAAAGAAGCTTCTTATTCTTTCAACGAACTTTTAACATCCTCTATAGCATATATGACATCTCTTGGAGGCATACAATTCTCATAGAAAGTTTTTTGATTTAATAAGATAAATTCTGAGTATGGGTTTTATATCGCATGAATTCAATAATATCATCATAGCATCTAAAAATTGTGAAGATTAAGGAACTTTTGAAAAGTATTCTGGGCTAATTCGAGTATCTTTGATTATTATCAACTTGATTTTTTATATATTATGTAAACTTAAGAGATTTGATTAATTAGGAGTTATTTTGAAATCAAACTGATCAAATTTTTTTGTAATATTAGAAATGATTTTTTGCTTTTATTAACTTAAGAATATTACATAATTTTAAAAACTTTTGATATCTCTAGATCTAGCTCCTATTCTTTCCATATCTGCATCGTTACTTATTATTTCACAGTTGTTCTTCAGTGCACAATAAAAATGAATAGAATCTTCAAAATCTAGATTGAATTTCCTTGAGACATTATAAATTTCAATAAGTTCGTTAGGCTCTATATGTACAAATATAACATTTAAATTCTCTAAGGCCACAGCAATCTTTTTCATAACCTCTCTAGGATCCTCCTTTGATAAGTATGATATTATTATAATAAGCTGATAAAAAGTTATTTCTGAAGTATAGATTTCTTCAGTCGTATTAAACAATGTTCAGCCCTATCTGCAAAATCAGGATGATCGGTTAGGTAATATACGAATACATTCACGTCAAAATATCTTTTAACCATGCTTTACTTCGTTCTTTCAAGGCTTCTTCCAAAATTTCATCCACATCTTTTGATATGTTCCAATTTACTTTGAAAATTCCTCTATAATTAAGATTTTTTAAAACCGGTCTTATCTCTATAACATTATTCTTCACTATAATCTTAACCTTACCATGAATATTCATTTTATCCCTTATTTCTTTAGGTATAACAATTCTGCCTTTTTTGTCAACTTTAACTAAATAATATTTCTCCATTAGTTCCACTTAATTTCCCACATATAAAAAATTAATGATAAATCTTTATTTTTGCTTCAAACTAAAAGGCTAGCATTTCTTATAAATATGGAAAATTAGCAACTTTATTTAAAGAATTTAGAAATTGGATTAAGTTATAGTTGAGATTTTAGCTATTTTCAAGTTAGTTCATGTATTGGAGTTTCTTTTCAGCGGACTTCGGAAGGATCCAGCTCTTAATGCTAGTTTAACTTAATCAAACTAGAGGATTTGAAGCTTTAAGAAAGTTGTAGTGCTTGAAGTCTTCAAGGTTTTCAGTATAAATTTCTTTGATGTTGTTTTCATTAGCAGTAACAGCTAATACACAATCGAAAATTTCTCCTCCAGACAACTTTAACTGCTTAATTAGCTTAAAAACTTTTAGGGGCGTGGCTGTTGTTGGGTTTATTTTTTCAATCTCACTACATTCCCATAGATCTAGACATATGTCAGCGGCCTCATTTGCTGAAAGGGGATATTCTACTCTCTTTGGATTTGTGACCACAGCAAAGAACTCATATAGTATTTGAGGAGCAATGCATACTTCGATTTCTCTGCGTAAAGCTCTCCTAATAATATCTGAGGCTTTTCTGTGAAGCGGAGAGGCTCTATTATATGCATGAACGAGAATGTTGGTGTCAAGCAATATTTTCATAAATTTCTCTCCTCGTAATTCGTCCTTTTAACTTACCAAGATTTGGAGGATTATTGATCTTTTCTAAAACCCTCTTGCCAGCTTCGCTTCCACGTATCAAAATTAGTTGTGCTACTCCTTTATCAAGAACCTTTATGTATAATCTATCACCGTCAACAAGTCCTAAACTTTCCCGTACTGCACGAGGAATGTATATTTTATTCTTATAATATGTGGTTTCAGCCATAATACCATATTACCCAATTATTTGGGTAAATATAAACTTTTATGTCGAACGATTGAACTTGGCATCTTGGACTTGTTAAGTTCCTTATTCTCAAAGACCTTTAGAGAATTTGTATAGTAAAAGCCTAATAGGGCTTAAGTTACCATATTCGGCCAGTAGAATTTTTCCTTAAAACTCTTACCCACAAGCCATCTTCAATATTTCAACAAATAACTCGAACATTGCAACATTACAAAAAGAAAATCTCGCCAGGATGTAAAGATTTAATTTTAAAATATCTTTCACAAAAATAATGTCTCCTACTAATACACCGAGAAATTCTTTGTAAGATTTCATTGCGATATATGCTTTAGCGCAAATAATGCTAAGAAGAAAAAATTCGTATAAAACTGAAAAAGAAGGTATTATAACAGACTTTAACATATTTAAAAAGAGTTTTCATGAATTAAAAACTAATTAAAAATAAAAATTTTTGAATTTTAACTCATTACAACTATCATTTTATAAATTATTAAAAAATTAATTCTATTTATATAAGTTTCATGAAATCTTTTAACGAAATAGCATTAGTCTTTCTTATTAGTTCCTTATCATTGGACACCAAAATAAGTCCTAAGGATTCTGCAACGTGTGCGTAAGATGCATCATAATAAGTTAAACCTTTTTCTGCAGCAATTTTCATCACACCATCCATAGGAGGATCTTCTACTACGTTAAGCTTTCTCATAAACTTGTTAAAAAGTACAGCAAGGGTTATCGGGTTTTTAACCTTTTTATGCAAATAATACTCCTTCCATATAACGTTGCCTACCTCATAAAAGGTTAGAGTAAGTATATGAATTTTTCTCAAGTCTACTTTATCTACGTAATCTATGAGTGAATATAGAGCTGAAGCGTCAAATAGAAATTCTTTATCTTTCATCTCTACTTTCCCTAACGGCTCTAACCCAATCTTCTTCGCTCACATCTTTCATCAATTCTTTGATTTTCATAGCTATCCCTTTAATTTCTTCTTTTTCCTTTTCTTTTATCGCATTTTCTAAAGCTTTTTCCACAACCTCTCTGATATTGATTCCTAATTCCTTAGCTTTCTTCTTCAGCTCTTTATTTACTCTAACGCTTAACACATCTGACATAATTATGTATACGCAATATTCGTATATATAGTTTTCGTATACACCTTTATCATGTTATCATCATGCTATTTGTATATGATTCGGGTTATCTTTTAGATATGTTGACAAGAAGGAATTATGTTTCATTTTAAAAAATGACGTTGTCTACTCTACTATTAATCCACGTGGAACTTATTTGACTACCTTATTAACAGATGATCCTTTAATTGCAAGCAATCTATTAGCTATCAGGAAAACTGAGCTTTTTAGAATAGGAGGCCTTAGATTAGCAGATGTTGATCCGAGACATATAAAATATACAGGAATCGTAAAACCGTCTCTTGGTTTTCCTGGAGGTGCAATTGAGATTTTAATAGATATACATTACCTATTTTGACGATTTACGATTTGATTAACAAGCAACCTATCTCAGCCGAGATGTCAGAAATTATTACTCAATCAGCAAATTAAAATGCTAACATGAATTAAGCTACAATTAGCACTCGTTTTCAAAACACGTGAAGATAAATTGGGGAACAAAACACAGAATAGATTGTTTATGGACTATATTTAGGGCATGAATGTTAGCGAAATTCTAAGATTTAACCCAAATACTCGCTTTTTAAATTCTCCTTTAATGCTATTTCATGAAGAGAAACATCTGCAGTATAGAATCTCTCCGAATTTACATGTTTAGCGGAAAGTAATTGTAATGCATCAGCTTGATAAATATGATATTTTTCTATCAAACTCCACGATTGTTTAAGAAGGCCTGTACTTACAGGAATCACCTTTATGAGCCTCAACTTTATAAATCTGAGCGTTTCACCTAAAAACTGAACCCTTGCTTTTAAATAGTTTTCATCATCTAGCCATCGCCTTCTACGATATTTATCTAGAACACCCAGCACTTCACCAATGTTCCAAACAGAAAACGATAATAGCACATTTCCACTGAGCGCTTTCTCATATATTTCATTAATTAACTCACTTCCTGACTCTCTAACATAACGTTTAATAATTGCGCTAGTGTCTAGATAAACCAGCACCTTTAAAACCTAGAGTCTCTAAGCTCCCTCACAACTTTTCCTGCATCTGTTTTCGTTGCGGGTTCAACTGGGGTTATTGCTAAAGGAGTTTTCTCAGAACCTAGCAATCCTTCAAGAGCTTCTACTATCAAATCTTCACAAAGCTTTTCTTCTATAGCTTCTTCAACAGCTTTGCTAAGTCCTTTTAAGCCTTTTTCTCCTACAATTTTGGTCTTGAATCTATCCCATAAATCTTTATCAATAACTATGCTTGTCTTTATCTTCTTAGTCATACTACAGTCCCTAAATAATCTATAGAGTAAAAGAGTATATGAAGTTTTACTTGTTATAAGAGAAAGATGCCCTTTAGGACGGAGATCTAAAGATTTGGTATTTAAAAATTTTGAAATGAACGTATATTAGAAGGGAGCAGTATTTTATCCCAATTTACGGCAGATGAAGCTCATGTGTTAACCTAATTTATATATGAGTGAAAAAGCCTTACAGGGGAATAAAACCTATGAAATACTGTTGAGTTGCGCACAAAATCGAAGAGAAATTGGTAAACTACATTCAGCAATTTTGCGGTCATATCGCTCCTATTAGTCTAAGAAGAATTGGAATCACGGTTGCACCCCATATCGTTAACACGACTCCTATAGTCCACTTAAAGTTGCTATGCATCTCATCTCTTAACTCTGCTATCTCTCTCCTTAACTGTGTCATTTCGCTTCTAAGTTCCTTTACGTCCTCTTTTGTTGCTACATTTGGAAAAAGTGAATTTATAATAAAAAGCCTCACATCCGGCTCAGACATTATCAGCTCTGCAAGCCTCATCTTCAGCTTCTTGTCTGCTCCTATCTCCTCTAGCACTTTCTCACCAATTGACTGCATTTAAGACCCCTCTAATTAAAATATATAAAAATAATATAAAAATACAAACAAAAATATTACGTAAGAGAATACGCGAAAAATAGTTTAAAAGAGGCTTAGCACAATACTACTAATAGAGTGATGATTTTAAATAGAGAGCATAGCGTGGTTATTAAGCTACAAATTTTATGGGACTGTAATATTACTTGGGAAAATTTAAATCGTAAGGTAAAAAGTATACTATTTTTTACTGCAAATACGACACAATGTTAATTATTTAATAAGAATGATTCCTGTACCAAATGCATCTTGATTTCTATCTTTAACTATTTCCAAATGTTCATATTTTTCTTTAATTTCTGAGATTTAAATATTCGTTATTTAAATAAATTGGTAGGAACAAGCTAGTAAATTATCAATTTCTTCTTAGATATTCTAAATAAAATAACTTTAATGTTTACAAATCAGAAATTTGCTAACTTGAATGGTTTTATATCCTAGACTTTTAATGAAGCTGATAGCTTTAGCCTTATTTTCTTCTGAATGGACTTCGATCATTAAGCACTTGACACCTTTTCTTAAAGTTTCTTGTAAACCTTCAAGCACTTGCATCTCAGAACCTTCTACATCTATTTTTATTACATCTGGATTTTTTCCAATTTTTAGTAATAAATCATCTAATTTAACAACTTTTATTTTTATTCTACTTATATTATTATCAAGCCTACTTTCATCTGTCGCTATTTTACCTTTTAATTTAGGAATAAATATTCCAGTCTCTCCATTATAGTTTGAAACTGCAATGTTTAAAGTATATGCATTCTTAATTTTATTTATTCTAAGATTAAATTTCAATAGTTTATAGTTAAAAGGATTAGGCTCAATGGATATGATTTCCTTAGCTATTTTAGAAGCAAGTAAAGTATAGTAACCTACATGCGCGCCTACATCGATAAATAACCTTGCATCTTTTAACTCCTTTTCTAAAATCTTTGAAGCAGGTGTTTCGTATATCCCTAGCATTTGAGTTCTAGGACTTATTGGTGGAGTTAACAATATTCCATAAGGAGTTGGTATAATAATTATTGGTATATAGGTAATTAAATTAGGAAGAATTTTATAAAAAGAAGTTAAAACCATTATTTATTTTTGATCAATTTAAGTTATCTTTACTCAAAACAATAAGACATAATTGGCTGCATTTTACCTAAGATTTCGGGCGGATATTGCAATGATTCTAGTGTTGCAGATTTCATATCTTCATAAGACTTTCCTTATAGCTTCTCTGTGAAGAGGTGTCTGCCATGCTACATATTTACCTATGCCCAGCTCTAGCTCCTTTTCTGGAGGCGGTAGGTCTATCCAGAGGTACGGGATTCTGCTGTACATGTCGCTTACCGCAAGGTTTATTTCAACCAGCTTATGCAGTAGAGATAACCTCTCCCTCGTGTAGAGCGTGTCAGGATCATCTAGCGCCTCCCTCAGCCATGCCCGCCTTTCTTCTTTCATTGAGGTTACGAATCTTCTCAAAGCTTTAGCTTCAATGATCCCTGTTATTATAACATCCACATTCCATTGCTTTCTGTACAACTCACGCAGTATGTAAGGGTTTCCTCCCGTTAGCTTCCATGCTTCTTCAAGTTGTGGCTTCGTACCTGGTATTTTCTGGTAGAGTTGTTCGAAGCCCTCTCTGTTCATGTTCCACATGGGTAAGATCTCAGCCCACCTGTGCCTTCCTATTTCATAGCGTGTTAAGCCCTCGCTGGTCGCTACTAACACAACCATTTTTTCGTAGTTGTAGAATGGGTGTTCTATCATGTTAAGCAAACCTTTGACATAAATTGCCGCTTTATCAAGTCCTATTGCTTGAAACACATCATCAGCCACTACTGCTACCTTCTTCCTCCTTCTCTTAAGGATTTCGCGCACGAAATCGAATACTGCCCATGCTATTCTGCCCAAAGCGTCCTCTGCCAGTGCTCTTTGGGCAAAGTCTAGAAACGCTCTTTTCACGTCCACTTCCTCCATCTCTGCTTCGAAGATTTTGTCCAGAGGGTGTAGGTAGAAGACATCGTAGCCCATCTCTTTAAGCATTGCTGCTGCTTGTAGCAGGAAGGCAGACTTTCCACAACCCTCAGGTCCGAAGATTACTACTGGATTTCCAGTGCCTCTATCAGCCCATTCCGAGACTTGACTAAGCGCCTTGTCTCTAGCTGTAAATTCAATTTGAAGATCACCAAAGCGTAGCTTTATCCTTTTCACGTTGTTACTCAAGGTTTACATTCCAATTCATTCTGAGCACTGTTACTATTTTAGGGGTATCATGAATATAATTATGAATGGTATTCCTATTTTTTGTTTTTGCATGTATTTTCCATCCCTTCTTGTACCTACGTATCTTTAACCTTTCTTTAACTTCCTCGTCTACTCTTTGCATCTCCTTCCATATCCCATCATCACAAATTATTTTTCCTTCCTCAAATGATTCTATGAGCTCATATTCAGCTGTTTATATACTAAAACCTCCGTTTATGTTTCCTCCTATAGATTTCAACTTCTTCATCTTTACCTACTGCTTCATTAAATATTTTTATCCTATCTTTTAAATGCGGATTCAATTCAATGTTTTTCTTCAGCCAGTAAAAATTGACCGGATGTGGTTCATAAGCATAAACAACTGCTGCAAAGTTTGCATAATATAACGCTGTATCTCCAACAAAAGCCCAATGTCAATAACTACCTTATCTTTTAAATCAAATCCTACGAAATGAATATCGTGAATAAAAGTTTCAGAGAAAATCAATGGATCTACTGAATATAAGTAAAAGCGCATCTATTTGGCAAAATTAAAATTTTGTTTGGCCAATCAACACGCCAGCAATATTCGCAATTCTCTTTTGCATCTTTTAAAGGAACACTCTTATATAGCTCGTATAAAACATAAGCCAGCCTTTTTGTTTGTTTATTAAAATCTATCGTTAAACCACTTCTAAATTTCAATTTTACTTTATCTTTAATATCTGCAAAATATAGAACTGCATTGCCAAAATTCTCGAATGATCTTACTATGTTTTCGATTTCAAAAATAAAACTAATTCTTCCTTTCAAAGAATAATATAAAGGAAGAAAAGCTTTAAATCTTTCCATGAATTACATCGATTAATTTTTCATTTAATTTTGAATAAGTATTTTTTAAATTTAATTCAGATGGCATTTTTGCTTCAAAATTTAACTTATTTCTCCTTATTAAATTAATCAAATTCTTTACTTTATTAGAAATGTCTTCTTCATTATTAATATCGAATAAAAAATTTTCATCTTTTATATATTCTCTTACATTAGGCAGATCAACAGCCAATATAGGCGTTCTGCTCATTAGATATTCAGATAACCTTATTGGGGTATTAAAACATGATCCTAGATTTTTCAAGCTTAAAAAGAGAACTATATCGGAAGCCCTTAAGTAATGGTTCAACATCTCCTTAGAATATGGTCCCAGATACTTTACTTTTAAGCCTACTTTATTTCCTTCTTCGATTGCCTTTGAGATAAACTCTTTTCTATGAGCAACGCCTATTATCACAAGCGAAAGATTTTTCTTAAGCTCGTTTTCTAAGCTAGCAAACGTTCTTATAAATTTTAACATTGCTGAATAATTCCCTGCCCTAAAAACTCCGCTAGTTATAATTATAATCTCGTCTTTATTCAGCCCTAGTTTTTCCCTTAATTCTTCTTTGCTTATATTGTTTCTAAATCTATTAGGGTTAACAAATTGAGGCAAAACAAATATTTTTGAATCTTTTATTCCATAAGTCTTTAAAAAGTTCTTGGCGAAATTGTTTAGTACTAATATCAAGTTAGAAAATCTTAAAAACCTTATAGTGATTTTATCATATATCTTGTTAATTATACTCCTCTTTTCTTCTTCTTTGCCTCCAAATTCATCTAGATCTAAAATTACTTTAAAATTAAATAATATATTCATTTTGAAAATAATGGTTAGAATATACAAAGGAATAACATTAGAAAAGAAGATAATTGCAATAGGTCTAAATTTGGCAACTAAATATACTAAAAATGGAAAACGAAATAATTGATTAATTATAATTTTAGTTTCTAACTTTTTAAATCTAAGGAGAAATCTAACATAATTAACATGATTATCTTTTTTTATTACTATCTTAAAAGCATGATTGTGAAGAAATCCTACATCATATACCTCGAAATCTTTACTTAAACTATCGAATAATAAATCAAGCCTATCCCACCAACCTTTTCTTGTTCCCCAAAAACTTACGTAGAATAATCTACTCATGATAAAAATCTCCTATTTATGGCACATATGTAAATTAGTCCTGGTCTATAGAAATCGCCAAAGTTCAATACTATAAATCCTCTTTCTTCAAGAAAATCAAAAATTTGTCTTAGATCCGTACTGATTTCGATTATAAGATATTTTGATCTAAGCATGTATTCTAACTTTAACAATTATTTTTTAGCAAAAAAGTATCTTGTAATTCTATGTCTTATTCCTAAATCTATGATTTTAAAACCTTTGTTTTTTAAATAGTCTATGCACTTATATCTATTATTTTCAAAAGTTTCAATAAGAACACTTCTAGTAATATCCAAAGCTTTATTTGCTCCTATTAAAACTTCATATTCGCTTCCTTCAACATCAATTTTAATAAAATCAATTTTGGTTAATCCTAAACTATTTACTAACTTATCTAATGTTGTCACTTTTATCATATTTTTATGAAAATTAGATAGCTTATCAATAAGATTGATGTTTAAAGTAGCCAAGGTCATTCTGTCAGACTTATAAAAAATGCTTTTTGTTCCTTCTTCTGACCATATTCCCATATTTACGGAATATAAATTTTTGCAATTATTTAGTTTAGCATTATAAACCAACATTAAATAATTATCATATAGCGGTTCTATAGATACAATTTTACCCTTATAAGCTATTTTGCAAAAACGTATGGAATATGTTCCTATGTAAGCCCCTATATCTATTACAATAGAATCCTTATTTAAATTAATTAGCGACAAAATATCTTCTTCTACTCTTAAGAAAACTGTAGCTTCATCATCATAAACCCATGTTCTGACTAAAAATTTATAATCCTTAATCTTGAATATTGCATAATTTATGTTAAACATCCTTAAGAAGTGATTAATTGATAAAGGAAACAATTGGGATAATTTATAATCCATGTTACGACCAAAGGAAAGGCGTATTATTGCTCTAATAATAAACACTAAATTATAGGTTATACAAGATAAAATCACCTTTATTAATGCGTTGCGATGGTACGGAAGTACAAGTACAGGAAATAATCTATATCTTGTTAATTTAGTATATTTTATGAATAACATTGAAAATTTTTATAAAATTATTTTAATTTAAGCCTTTAAACTTAAAATATTCATAGCAATCTCTTTTCTATTTTTTAAATAAGTTCTACAATCAAGGCGTAAGTTGGAGACCTATTGAATATATTATTTTTCTTCTCTTTCCTTAAATCATGATCAAAAATCAACTTTAAAGTAATGATTTAATATTTTTATACTTACTATTCGTCAAAACTATTATATAAAGAAATCTCATTTATTAATTCATAGGTATTATTTTGATTTTAATATGTTACATTATCTCATTTTAATAATTTTTTTTATTACCGCTTTAATAGCCTTAATATTTGAATTTCCAGCTATGAACTTTCTACATAAATAATATGTATAAATTCTATTGATTAGGTATCTAATGTCATTATCATATGTATTTTTACTTCTATAAATAAATTCTTCTTTTATACTTCGTAAATCTATGCTATTCTGTATTTCAACCCCATTTAAAACTTTATTATAAACGTCTTCATACATCGGTATAACTTTTTTTGGATGATATTCTTTAACAGCTTTCTCTCTTCCTGCCTCGCCCATCTTAATTCT
>JAVVGF010000013.1:0-10521 GCA_032249235.1 Thermoproteota archaeon
CAGCAATTGCTTTGGTGTTTTCTTCAGTTCTTGATCTTAGCTCAACAATAGCTTTTGTATTCTCTTCAGTTCTAGCTCTTAACTCAATTATAGCTTTTGTGTTTTCTTCAGCTATCATTCTTAGTTCGGCAATTGCTTTGGTGTTTTCCTCAGTTCTTGATCTTAGTTCTGCAATTGCCAATCTCAATTCAGCAATTGCTTTGGTGTTTTCTTCAGTTCTTGATCTTAGTTCTTCAATGGTTTTTCTTAGTTCGGCAATAGCTTTGGTATTCTCCTCAGTTCTAGATTTTAGCTCGGCTATTGCCAATCTCAATTCAGCAATTGCTTTGGTGTTTTCTTCAGTTCTTGATCTTAGCTCAACAATAGCTTTGGTATTCTCTTCGGTTATCGATCTTAATTCTGCGATAGAAGATTTCAGTTCGGCAATAGCTTTGGTATTCTCCTCAGTTCTAGATTTTAGCTCGGCTATTGCCAATCTCAATTCAGCAATTGCTTTGGTGTTTTCCTCAGTTCTAACCTTAAGCTCACTAAGTGCTCTAGATATGTCCTTTAAAGATTCTAAAATAGGCTTAAATAGTATCTCTACCTCTGCTTTTATTAACTCCTGGATTGTGTGTATATCTTCTTTTGTAAGGGGGCTCACCTTAGTAATTTAAGGGCTAAGTATTTAATAAAGCTACAAGAATTATGTTAGCTATACTATCGAAAAATTGAGAAAATTATTCTTTGCCCTGATCTTTAAACATTATTTCTTTTTCTTCTTTAAGGTATCTATTATTTCTGAAATCTTTGTGTTAACTTGATTAACAATGAGATCTTTTTTATTTTTATCGTTTATCATGAAAATTAATAATGCTTCAATAGAGGTTGGACTTTTACTTTTAATATTTATGATAGGTTGAAAATGCTCATCTAAAAAATGCTTAATTTTAAACATATATTTCATTAATAAATTCTCAAATTCTGCAAAGTTAATATCGCTACTTAAGACAATTGGAATCGTTACTTTTTTCCATGCAGTAGGAGATAAATTCACACTGATTTCCTTCATGAAAATTGAATTAGGTATGCTTATCATTTCCCCTTTTTCATTCAATAAAATCGTAGCTATTGGATTAATTTCTATGACTTCGCCTTCATAATTCCCTACTCTAATTATATCGCCTCTGTTGAATGGTATATACGCATCTGAGAAATATTTACCAACAAGGTTTTCTAGAACATGCCTCATGGACATTATAGCCCCAATTCCTGCAAGAGCGACAACTAATAACAATATTTCTAGATTTAAACCAACTTGAGAAAGTGCAATTAAAGAACCTAATATCCAAATAAATATGCCAACTACCCTTCTTATGCTAGCAGAAACTGCAGGAAAAGTACCAGAAAGCAATTGCTTAAGTATTTTATCTATGATTATAACAATTAACCATGTAGCAACTATTATCACAAAGAAAATAATTAATTTATATATTATATCTAAAGGGATATATTGAAATACATTTAAATCTAGAAAAATTTTCATAAAAATGATGAAATTATTTCTATTTCTTTTTTCAATCCTTCTTCAATTGTGCATAATTGAGCAGTTTTATATCCTTCTTCTCCTAATCTTCTTGCCTTCTCTTCATTTGTTAGTAGATCAATTGCCTTTTCAGCTATTTCATTATAATCATAAGGATTTATTATGTATCCGTTTTCTCCTTCTTTAATTAACTCAGAAATCCCTGCGCTTTTACTTACAATTACTGGCCTCTTGAACAACCATGCTTCAACAACAACGAGACCAAATCCTTCAAGGATAGAAGGAAGAATGAAGAGATCTGCTCTTGAATAAGCTGCGTTTAACATTTTTTGGTCTAGATAACCTGTAATTACAACTTTTTCTTTTAGACCAAGCTCATTAGCAAGCTCTATTATTGTATTTCTAACGACATCTGCCTTAGACAATCCCAAACCTTGTCTGGAACTTGAAAAACTACCATCACCTACAAAGATCAATTTTGCATCCACACTCTTCCTTATTTCCTTCAAAGCTCTTACCAAAATAGGTTGATTCTTAGCATAATCAAGCCTTGCTACGCAAAGAATAATTTTTTCATCTTTTTTTATGTTGTATTTGGAACAAAATTCCCTTAAAATTACTTCTTCAGGATTTTTGTAAATTTTAGGATCTATATAAGGATAAGAAACGAAGCATTTGCCATTATAGCCTAGATTTTTTAGATTCTTTAAATAATCTCTTGTACTAACTATGATACCATCATAACTATTAAGATATATTGAAAGATTTGTCCTCCATTCAGAAGGGAGCATTTCTTCATAAAAAGGTATGTGCCATCTGAATAATTTTGGTTTCAAAGAACCTAACATGTTACCTATATTTAGTTGCTGAAAATCATGTATGTAAAAAATATCAAAGTCTAATTTCTTATCAAGCTCCAAAATTCTTTCCGCAACAATACGATTATAATAAACAAAATCTGCAAATTCTTCTCTCCAAATATTTTCGATAATCTTTTCCTTTTTCTCGAGCTTATGGAAAAATTTCCATAATTCCTCTTTGATAAAGCTATAATTTTTCAATATTGGCTCTGGTATCATGATGTGATTCAAAAAAATCTTACCCATTGATACTAGCTCTGGAGCATTAACATTAAGAGAGACCCAATAAGCTTCATCGAAATAATTCCGATTTATTAAAGATTCCAATAGAGGCAAAACCATTCTAACAACACCGCCTGTAGAAATCGTATAATCTATACCTTCGCTGAAGAAGTTCAAATCAACTTTGATAGAAGACGGTCCTTTATAATTTATGAATCTGATTGGAGGAGATTGAGTATTAACTAGAATGCGTTTCATAAACAAAATTATTCTTCGACTACTTATTAAATTTGCTTACTCAGAAGACCGTCGTCTCCTCATCTTTCAGACATCGGCTTTTTCATCATCGTCAATTTATACATAATTAAATAAATATTTCTTTTTATCTAGATGATGATATGTTCGATCCTTTAACTCTTTTAATAATACTTATACTAATCAGTTTCATCTCAGGATTATTTGGCTCTTTGACAGGGCTTGGAGGTGCAGCATTTCTCATTCCTTTTTACACTTTACTTCTCGGAATACCTTTAAGATACGCGGCAGGAGCAAGTTTAATATCTACAATTGCTACTTCAAGTGGTGCAGGTAGCGCATATGTAAGAGATAGAATTACAAATGTTAAAATAGCGATGAGTTTAGAAATAGGAACTACGTTGGGTTCAATAATAGGAGCCTTGACTGCTGCATATATTTATTCACATTCAATGGATATGATAGTTTTTATTTTATTCGGCTCTTTCCTAATTTCTCAAGTTTACATTCAGATAAGCAGATCAAGGACTGAATTGCCAAAAGATTTGCCCGAAGATAAGACTACTAAAATCTTTCAATTATATGGTAAATATTATGATAAGGCTTTGAAAAAAGAAATAATTTACCATGGTATTAGATGGTGGTTAGGCGCTTCGATAATGTTCATTGCAGGATTCTTTTCAGGATTGCTAGGAATTGGAGGAGGAGCCTTAAAGGTTTTAGCCATGGATTGGGCTATGAACTTGCCTATGAAAGTTAGCACAACAACTAGCAATTTTATGATAGGTGTTACAGCAGCGACAGGAAGCTCAATATTTTGGATCTTTGGTTATATTCAGCCTATTCTTGCAGGAGCCACTGCAATTGGAGTTCTATTAGGTTCTTTTTTAGGTTCAAAACTACTTGTCAGGATAACGAATAGAACTGTTAGATACATATTTTCTTCGTTACTCATAATCTTAGGAATTGAAATGATATTAAAAGGCTTAGGTTATGGAATTTGAAGATATAATTGGATATAGCTTGAGAATAGGCGTCATATTATCTATTTTATTCCTGATAACAGGTCTATCATTAATTTTCATTAGTGGTCAAGAAAACTTATTTCAAGAATTGATTAATTTGAATTCAAATCTTAATAGCAAAAATTTCAGTATAGAAATGATTATAAGCAACTTAATAAGCTTAGGTGGAATTGGCTTTATTTATTTTGGATTAATAATATTGATAGCTACGCCTATTTCAAGAGTATTCTTAGGAATTTTGCAATTCTATAAAGAAAGAAATTGGATCTATTTTATAATAACTTCAATTGTATTTTTTAACATACTATTTTCAATATTCTTTATACCTTATTTAATTAGTCTATAATAATCTTATTTTCTAAAAGTTTCATTAATTTTTCTTTAATAACTACGTATATGGATTTCTCAGGCAAATAAGCTTCATACTTTATTTTTTTATTATTATAAAATATTTCCAATTTTATTTCAAAATCATCTCTTGTAAAAGATACTTTTCCTAATTCTTTAATTTTAATTTGATTTAATTTATCATATTTTACTATAGGATTTAATTTAAATTTTATTTTATTATTTTTTAATATATTTTCTAGATCATTTATTTCTAGCAATTTACCGTAATAAATCTTGTTTAATTTATCAGAATAACCAGTAACTTCATAAAATAAAGTATTGATTGTCCCCCAAAATATATCGCTTAATAAATCGTAACCGAACGAACCTCCTTTGAATGGCAAAGTCTTTGCTTGCCAATTTGTCTCGAATTCTACAAGCGTATCTTCTGTGAAAGCTAAAAAACATCTTAGATAGCCGCCTCCTAAAGTTTTCCATGAGAATACATACTTCCAAGCATCAAGCATTGTTTCAATTTTTTTATTTTTAATTCCTTCCACGTTAAAGATTTAAAATGAGATATTATTAAATTTCAAAAAGCATCTATTTTCAACTTATGGTTTTTATCATCTCATTTAATTCTTTTAGACTATTCTCTAATTTCTCATCCATAAGTTCACTAAAGAATACTCTAATATTCTTTGATAGAAAATCGATCACAGTCATTATGTCTTTTCTAACTTCTTCTTCATTTCTATAACTTACTAAATTTGGGTCGAATCCATTATAAGAGAAAGAATGAAGCTCGAGTATAACTCTGACTGGAAAAGATACATTATAACCAATCTTCTCAAGATCGTAGGATATTCCTATGATTCCTCTGGTAGGTGCTGAATATCCAATTCTCTTATGCCACTCAACTTCTTTTTCTGTCTTATCTTGAATAATTTTATCAAGATTTTTTACAACCAATCCGCTTACCACAGCCTTAACAGCTAAGAATGCCTTTGAAGCAGCATCAGTTAGCAAACCTTTTTTAAGCATCTCAATTGATAGCTTAGCCTCAATTAATCCTTCAAGGATCTTTGCATAAACATAATTCTTTGGATCTTTTTTGTAATCTAATACCTCATGCACAAGATAAATCAGTATGTAAGAATAAAAAACTAGACTTTCTAAAATTTTTCATCTAAATAGTGAGAATTAAAGAAAAAACAAAATACAAAAAGTAAATTAGTTTATGAATAATTTTTATCTTATTTAGCTGGCGAAGAAGTAACCTTCTCGCTAACAAAGCCTTTTACACCTCTACCAGGATGTTCAGTTTTCTCCCACATTATTGGCTTGGTTATTTCTTGATACAAAGCTCTCAATGCTGCAAGAGGCATTAAAACATTCATGTAAACGATCATAAAAGGTATATATTTGTAATTTTTCTTACCTATCCCTTCTATAGCGGCTCCATATAACCATGCAAAATAATAAATTACATTGAAAATTAGAGGGGCAATTGCAAAAAAGGGAAAAGTATTAGAGAGAATACTAGTTGGAATTATCTTATAAAATTCTAATATCCAAATAATGGTCAAAGTATAAGCAACCCAATTTAGCATTACTGCAAAAGGAGCAATAAGCATAAGTATCATGCTCAATAAGTTGAGATAACCTATTCTTTTTGCAGTTCTAGGCCTAAAGAATACTGGTAAATATTTCCATAAAGTCTGTAACCATCCACGGAACCATCGAGATCTCTGCCTTAACCAAGCCTTAAAAGTAACAGGAGCTTCTTCCCATTGCCTTGCATCAATAACAGTAAATTTTGCTTTAGCTATATTGAATCTTACTGTCAATTCTGCATCTTCTGTTAAGTTTATCGAATCCCATCCTCCGACTTCTTTGATAATAGGTCTTCTGAAGTAGTTACCAGTACCTCCTAAAGGAGTGAATAATTTCAAATGACTTCTTCCATTCAAAAAAATTCTGAACCATCCTGCATATTCCATTGCAAATACTCTAGTAATCCAAGAATCTTCATAATTTCCAATTCTTAATATTGTCTGAACGTAATCATAACCGTGTTGCATTATTGCGGATGCTACTTTAAAGAAAATGTCGCGATCCAAAATATCTTCAACATCAACGATACCTATTATATCTCCAGTTGTAATATGGAAAACATCATTAAGCGCACTGGGTTTTGTTAAAAAATATCTCTTTCTTCTAACCAAAATAACACCTGGATATTTTTGTTGTAGCCAAAAGGCTATTCTCTCGCTAACTTCATCCTCAGTTACAACAACAACTTCTTTTTTATCTAAGGGATAATAGACATGATTGATCACGACATCTATAGTTCTGCTCAATATTTGCTCATTTCTTGCTGGAATTATAACAGATATTTTCGGTAAATAATTTAAATCTAGCTTAGGATTAAAAGGTTTTTTTGAACCAAAATAAATCATTATTATATGGTAAATTCCCCAAATTGTATAAAAAATAACTAAAAAATAAGCAAGAAATAATATAAATGGTCTTTGATAAAATAATAGCAATAAAACTATTAATATAATGAATGAAATAAATATAAAAAATCTTTTTTTATTCACTTATTTCTGAAACTAATTTTAATGGTATCTCTTCTTCTGATTTAACGTAGATAATCTTTATCCTTTCAGGATTTATTATTCTTGTAAACTTTGTAATGTTAATATCGCTTAATACAATAAGGTATATTTTACACTCTAAGTCCACCGATTTTGCTAATAGTTCGATAATTCTTTGATCTTTATCCCTAACATCCAATAACAATTCAACAACAGCTAAAAGTTCATCATCTTTCTTAATGACTAAAGGAAAAACATATTTTGTTCCACTCATTCCTAAAACTGAAGAAAGAACAAGAGCATTCAATCCCTTTTCGAAATTCAATCTCATGGAGCTTCTATATAAAATGTCTGCTAATTTAGAATAATAAGTTATTTGTTTTCCGAATTTGTATACAGGATAATTAAGAATGTCAGCTTCATCTACTTTGAATTTATGATTATTGCCGCATTTAAGTATTACGAGTGGAAATTGGAAAATATTTAGACAATCATTACATTTAAAAGAAATACCGGGTTTGCCATAATCAATTCCAACCGTTTTTAATGTTTTATTGCATTTTGGACAAACATACTTATCCAATTCTTTTATAAATTCCTGAACAGGAGCAATATATCCACATTCATAATGTATTAAAAAGTCCGATTTAATCAACGAAGAACTTTTGCAATTAGGACAAACTAGATTAATAGAAATATTAAGATCTTTACAAATAGGACAAGCTACAAAGGAAACTGTGGATTTAATTTCAAGCAACCCTCTTTCATAAAGTCTTTGCATTCTATGAGGTTGTATTCTTATTCCTTCAATCTCGTAAGCTATACCTTCGCTTGTTTGTATCGGTTGAATGACGTAGTCAATTCCCTTTATACTTATTATTGAAATTAATAACAAATCCTCATTCAATATAGCACTTTGTTGATTCTTTATGCTCTCGATGATTGCCATTTGAAAAATTTTTCTCATAAGATATTATAATGTTTTTTTTAAAAATATTTCAAAAACTATCCATAAAATTGATAAAATTTTAAAAAATGCTCAAGGGCTTTTATTCCATAACCCTACTATGACTTATTATTTTGAGAACAGCTGTCAAGATTGGGTATTACCTTAATAAATAAACGCTATTACCTTCAACTTCCCATGTTACATATATAACTTGCTGAGTATCATCCTAGTAAATTCATTCAAAATTTTAATAGGATAATTCGGATAAGGCATGGGGCTATCTTTTAACGTTGATTTTATACCAGCCAATTACCAGGAATATATGCCATTATTTTATAAATTGGCAAATTGATAGAAAAATGGTGGAAGGAAAGACAGCACAAATTGATAAATATGGTAGAATAATTATACCAGCTGAATGGAGGAAAATTTAGGGAAAAAGCGATAATGATTAAACTAAGCGAGGATGAGATTCTAATAAAATCCATAAGAAAGCGAGGTAAATTAACTGATTTTGTAGATTTCATTAAGATTGAAGTAAATAACTTTGAAGAAACACACGCTTTAAGAAATGTAATATATGGTTAGATTCTTCAATCTTCCTCCATGCTTACCTAAAGCCAAAAAGAGAACTCAAGGACTCAGAAAAAGGAGATAAAGAAAAAACAATTGACATACTTAAGAATATTGAAAACGGAGAGGAAGTCATCACATCAGTGGTTCATATTTCAGAAATTCTTAACATAATAGAAGCAAGATTAGGCTTGGATAAAACCATTATCTTCTTGGAAGATCTTCTTTCTATGGAAAATATAAAGATCGAAAAGCGGAGAAAAAGGATTATGAAGAAGCATTGATTATATCAGCAAGATTTAAGATAAGCCCTAATGATGCTCTTGCTTGCGTAATTTCAATGAGAAAGAACATAAAAGAGCTGTATAGCTTTGATAAACATTTTGATAATATACCATTCTTAAAGAGAATAACAAGTCCAAATCTTTCAAGCAATGAGGAGTCTGCAAAAAAATTACTTACTTTTTACAAACTGCTTTTCAATATTTACAATATTTCTTATTTTTTCATCTAAATCACCATAGCTAATTTTTTCAACTAAGCAAATCGCTGAATGTATACTATCAAATAAAGTCAGTTCTTTGTATTTCTTTCTTAACTCAGAAGCTTTTATTACATGAGTAAATCTAAGGCTAATAATGCTTACCCTGTCTCTGATTATATCCTTTAAAGCTTTGAATACGCTAATTATTTCATCTTCACTTCTTTTCTTAGCTCTAAGTAGCAAGTTAAGCTCTATTAAAGATGCTGGCGATAAGTAAAGTTTAAGATTTTTACTATGAAGTAACTTTATTGCATATTCATGATTTCTATCTTCAGGATTTAAAGCTAATAAAAATCCCGTTTCAACCAGTATCTTTTTCAATTTCTCTAATCGCCTCCTTTTCAGCAGTTATCCTATCCAAAGTAACTCCGCTTAATAACTTTGCTAGAACTTTATAAGGATTTTCCTTCATTTCATCGCTTTTCCTCAAAATTATCGCATTTCCTTCTACATATACTTTTAAAACACCACCTTCACGTAACTCCAATTTATCCCTTATTTCTTTAGGAATTAAGACTCTTCCTTTACTATCTATTCTGACATTTCTCTTTACCACGTAGATAAATACAAAGCATAGTATAAAAATTTTCCCACTTTAGTGGTAAATCTTTGAAGAAAATTTTTCAAATTACTATGGTGAATTTATTTAATAAAGCTGATATAAATTAGGTTAATGTTAGCTAAAAAAATATTATTCTTTGTGTTTTTTGCGAATAACTTTTTTAACTTCAAAAACTGTAACTACTGCGAGCATTGAAATCACGAGAATTATTAGTATAGTTTTGATATCGAATATATTAAATGAGAATTGCCATGGAGGTTGGTTTTGCCCGCCTGCACTAATAGAACCGCTAGTCAAAGCGAAAACTGGATCGCCAGGCTTCAAAGTAAATATCACTACTTTTTCATTAATATCTACCTGATAGTTTTTAACTTCTTGATAAGCTTCTGAGGTTGCATTGTACTTATATAAGTGTATTTGTGAAGGGTCAGATATGCCTAAATCTTCGAAAGATATTTTAACTGTTACAGAACCAGCTTCTGCGCTAAGTAAGTCTATTGAAATTATCTTGTATTTATTTGCACCTGCGAGTGAAGCTTCTGGATAAGGATTATCATGAAGCAAAGATACTTGAGCTTTGAAAGCTCCACTTGATTCTATTGTAACGCCAGTCTTGCCTTTAACAGTACCTGTTCCTTCTAAATATTCGACATCCTGCTTTATGCTTTTGTAATTTATAGTGCCTTCAACAGGTTTACTAAAAGCTACAGCTAATATCGTATAATTATCGCCGTAAATTTCAGCTGATCTTATCATTTTACCATTGAATAATGCAACGTATCTTGAATCGCTTCTAGGTAGCAAGATTTGTACGAGAGTAGAATTCGTAACGCTTATTCCTTTGTCAGAGATGGAAACAGGACCATCACTATAAACTTCAATTCCATTACCGCTTGCACTATATGGACCAAGCGTTAACGGAATATTTATCATAATGTTATAGAGCAATTGATCGTTAGCATATACTAATAAACTCGCATCTATTGATTCGTAATTAACAGCTTTCTTCATAGGCTTTAAAGTTATCATTTCAGTACTTCTAGCTTTTAAATTAACTACATTTGAGCTATAGC
>JAVVGF010000014.1:0-10384 GCA_032249235.1 Thermoproteota archaeon
ACATATTTAGGTAACAGTTTCGATTGTGTATTACCTTATTATAATTTAGATGAAAATATTATTCAAAGAATAAAGTCAAGCCTAGGTTTGCAAACTTTAATTCATGTATTTACATACAATCTTGCTGAAATAGGCAAAAACTACAACTATTCCATTTTTGAAACCGAAATCTTGCCAAATGAATCCTTTGAAATGCCTAATCTAATTGATGTAATTTGGATTATCAATAATGGTAAACTTGAAATATTGAAATATTCAAGCATGCTTATCAAGTTACTTGATCGTCATGAAAATTCCACTGTAATCTATGAAGGAAATGTGAATGGTAAACAAATGAAATTCGAAGAAATTTACAGAAATTATACTTATGAGGTCAATTCGTACATGGAAGAATGGATATGCAGACCCCGTGGTGGAGAAACACCTCCGCCATGTCCATTACCCGATGGATGCGATAAAAACGGTTATGTAGTGAAAATAGCAGAACAATTGGTTCTAGTATATGCTTTCTTTGAAAACGATTGGACATTAATGAGTAAAACCTCTGCTAAAGGAAAATTTTACATTATACCTGGAATTAGGGTGGAGAAGGTAGACGATTTATCCTATGATTGGATAGGCTGGTATACTTATAGATGTACTTTTACCCATTCAAAAGAGGGTGAGGGAACAATTTCTGCAATTGTTAGAGCTTATGGAAAATACCGTGAAGGAATATGCAGTTACATTGCTACTACTCATTGGGAGGCAAGCCCCTATGTAGCAGTTGACGCTTTCCTTAATATAGAAAGGAATCCTAGCCCTGCAAATTGGTGGGTACAATTCTTTAGCTGTTGTTATTAAAAATAATTTTTTATCTTTAAATAATATATTCTTAAATTTTTTTATAAACATATTAATCTTTATATGAATTTATTTTGCAAAAAAACTTGTTAAACAATAATTAAGAAATTATTAAACTTTTCTACGTTAAACAATCGAAACCCCTATTCCTAAGAAGGAGGAAGTCGTTATTACTTTTATAAAATTAAAATTATAAAAATAATATTTGCCAAGCATTGAAAAAGGATTAAAGAAATCAGGAAGAAATAGGTCAGCGATTCAATTATCTTGTAGCGTGTTTGTAGCAACGGGAAAAAATAAAGAAGAAGTAGATAAATCAAAGGAATTGGTTAGAGACGCAATAGCTTTCTATGCTTCGACTCTTACTTATAGACCTGTATTTGAAATACATGGCTTAATTGAAGAAGCTAAAAAGCTATCTGGATATGCAAGACAAGTTAAATGGAAAGAAATGCGCTCCTTGATAAGCTATGAGATTTTAGAAAAATTTGCTGTAGTAGGAACAAGGATAGAAGCCTCACATGAATTAAAGAAAAGATATGAAGGAATTCTTGACAGAATATCCTTCTATCCTTTGACTACATTTCCAAGTCTTGAGAATCCAATATGGAAAGAGGTAATAGAATTTTGAAATAGGTCTAAGTTTTATGAAGGTTCTTCAGTAAGGTCTATCCAGACAAATATTATGCCTGTTCTCTATTATTCTAACAGGAATTTTTATAACTAGATCCTAATTTGCATTATTTTCATTATTACATTCTTGCAGAAAATATTGGTTATAAAGCAGATAAAAATGAAGTTAAGGGAATTCGAATAACTCCAATGAGACCAATAGTAATATTTATTTCTTATTTAGCATGTTAATCAAGTTTATATCCTAATGAAAAATCTAGAAACATATCATGACTAGATACATAATTTTAGGTAATAATATTCTTACTATTCTTGCAGATTCAAAATATGTGCTAAGAGAATTGTTTTATCCTTTAAGTACATACAATCATTTACATGCTTCTAGAGTAGGTATTTGGATAGAATCAAGCTTTTCTTGGTTTCATGACTTAAATCCTAGAATTGAATATGAAACTGATTCATTAGTTAGCAAAGCTTATGCAGAATTTCGCGGGATAAAAATAGAGATAAACGATTGTGTTGATTTAGCCTATGAAATCTTTGTTAGGAATGTTCATGTAGTAACAAACAAAGAAACAAGGATATTTTTTACTTGGGATTTTCACATCTATGAAGATGAAATAGGCGATACTTGCTTATATGATCCTAATACAAATTCCATAATACATTACAAGCGGGATAGATGGTTTCTATTTTCTTGTGATGTTCCTATATTTCAATATGCTACAGGATATAAAGAGGAAGGAAGTTATGTTGGTACTTGGAAGGATTGTGAAGACGGTGTGCTTTCAGGAAACCCAATAGCTCAGGGCGCAGTCGATTCAGCATTAAGCATAAGAGTTTTCAATGATACAAGATTAAATTGCTGGTTAGTATGCGGTAAAAATTATGGTGAAGTTAAAAAAAGAAACGAGTATGTCAAAGCAAGAGGCGCTCAAAATATATTATCTAGAACAAGAGATTATTGGAAAGCTTGGTTATTCAAAGCGAAAGACTACGATGATATAGTAAGGAGATCATTATTAATTCTTGCTTCTAGCTGGCAAAACAATGGAGCAGTACCTGCTTCTTTAGATACTGACATTCTTAGATTTAATAAAGATACTTATAACTATGTTTGGCATAGAGATGCGGCCTTTTGCTCAATCGCATTATCCTTATTAGGTTACCAAGAATATTCGAGGAGACTTTTCTTGTTCACAAGACCGCTTTTCTACGATGGTTCCTTATTTCAAAAATATACTGTAGATGGATTTTGGGGTAGCACATGGCAAGTCTGGCTTCCTGGTAATATACCTATACAAGAAGACGAAACTGCACTCATGCTTTACGCATTATGGGTTTATTTCAAAAAATTTCTGGATGTAGATTTCATAAAAGATTTATACAGACCTTTCATTAAGCTTGCTGCAGACTTCTTAGCCTCTTATATGGATGGGAAAAACAATCTCCCATTACCTTCTTATGATATATGGGAAGAAAGATACGGTATTAATTTCTACACAGTAGCATGTGTATATCTTGGATTACTATCTGCAGCAAAGTTTGCTGAATTTTTTGGCGAAAGTGATGTTAAGAAAAGATATTTAGAAGTTGCTTCTCGTATTAAAGAAGGTAGCGAGATATTCTTTGTTAATGATCATTTTGCAAGATCTATCATAAATGGAAAACTGGATTTGACAGCAGATTCTAGCACGATACTTGGTGCATTATTTTTATATGATGCCAAAGATTCGAAAGTCAAAGAGAACAAGCAATATGTTGAAGAGAAGCTAAAAGTAAATGGAGGTATTGCAAGATATGAAAACGATTGGTATTTTAAAGAAGCAGATAAGCCGAATCCATGGTTTATTACGACGCTTTGGTTAGCTCAGCAATATATTGCGGAAGGAGATTTGAATATGGCTAATGAATATTTGAATTGGGTTTTGAGTAAATCTTTGCCTACTGGCTTAATACCTGAACAAATAACTCCGAATGGAAATTATCCTTCTGTTTCACCTTTATCATGGAGTCATGCAGAGCTAATAAGAACTTTTTATTTTATAAAGAAAGGCTTCGATAAATTCATTTAATCTACCATATTATGACGGTTTTGATTTCTCCTTTAGGTTTATTTAAAATATAAGGTATCGCATCTTCAGCTTTTACTTTATTTGTTATTAGCTTTTTCAAAAGCTCAGGATAAGAATTATTCCAAGCACTTAACAAATTAACTCCTTCGATGAAATTATTTTTCGAAGCATTTACTGAACCTAATATCGTTATATTACTCTCAACAATGTGATTAACTAAGTTGGTATCTAAAGGATGAGAATCTTTAGAAGTGGTTCCAAACAATACCAACAAACCATTCTTATTTATCTTATCGATGAGAGGAATGAAAGCAGAAGGATAGCCTGAAGTATCTATAAGTAAATCGAAATTAGGAATTTCATCTTTAGTCATGTTTATGAATTTAGCTTCTATAGCATTGCATATTTGTTCTTCTAAACTTGAAGGTTCTCTCTTATTCATAACATATACATTAAAGCCTTTGCTACGCGATAAAAGTGCAAATAATAAACCAATAGGCCCACTTCCAATTATTCCTGCATTTCTGCATTCAAAGCTTGAATCTTGACAATTCCATATCATTCTCTTTTGAATCAATCCAACAGCTTCAAAGGTTTTAACAATATTAGATAAAGGCTCTAATAATACACCAATTTCTTTTAAGCTCTTAGGTAAGACAACGAGATTCTTCTCTTCATCTATGAAAAATTCTCTCATAGTCCCGTGCAAACCTCTAATTCCTATTTCAGAAAATTGGCCTGTTTCACAGTAATCTTGTCTTCCAGCTAAACAATTGAGGCAATTATTGCAACCTCTTCTAACTATTGGAACGACCAAATCTCCTTTTTTTATTCCCTTGACCTCATCACCTACTTCTATTACCATACCCAAAGTTTCATGCCCCAATATCAAATAGTCATAACCACTAGGAACTCTTGCAAAGCTTAGATTTCCATTTGCTATACCTCTATCAGTTCCGCAAATTCCATTTTCGATCGTCTTAACTAATATGTATTTAGCACTTAATTTTTCCTTTAAATCTAGATCTACCATTTCAACACCTGCTTTAGGCGGTTTAACGATTATAGATTTCACGAAGTTCTATTGATGAATCAAATATAAATTTTATATTAACGATTTCATTAAAAATTTAAACTATTATATAATATAATGTTATGAAAATTAAAGAAATTGAACCTCTTCTTCTAACTTCAAAAGAAAAAAGTGCAGCTACGTGGGCTTCAATAATGATATTAGTTAAATTAGAAACCTCGAACGGGTATGTTGGCTACGGAGAAGCTGTTCCTACAATAAGAACAATATCAGTTTATAATGCGATTAAGCAAGTAGCAAAGGCATATATAAATAAAGAAGTCGAGGATGTGGAGAAGAATTATTATGAATGGTATAAGCAAGATTTCTACATCACAAGATCTTTTGAATCTGCTACAGCTACAAGCGCTATAGATATAGCATGTTGGGATTTAATAGGAAAAGAGTTCGGAGCTCCTATTTATAAACTATTAGGTAGTGAATTCAGAGATAGGATACCTGTTTATGCTAATGGATGGTATGAAAATTGCATTAAGCCTGAGGATTTTGCTAAAAAGGCTAAGGAAACTGTTGAAAAAGGCTACAAAGCGATCAAATTCGATCCGTTTGGAAATTATTTCGATTGGATAGATGAAAAAGGACTAAAGCAAGCTGAAGAAAGAATAAGAGCTGTTAAGGAAGCTGTTGGAGAAGATAAGATAATCTTAATTGAACATCATGGAAGATTTAATGTAAATAGCGCTTTGAAGATTGCTAAAATTCTAGAAAAATACAATCCAGGATTTGTTGAAGAGCCTGTTCATCATGAAGATATAATAGGCTTGCGTAAGTACAGAGAACATAGTTCATTAAGAATTGCATTAGGAGAAAGGATTGTAAGCCTAAAGGAAGCAGCTTTCTACATCAATGAAGGCCTTTGCGATATATTACAGCCTGATATAACGAACATTGGAGGCGTTACAATTGCAAGGAAAGTTCTAGCTCTTTCAGAAGCTAATGATGTTGAGATAGCTTTTCATAATGCTTTTGGTCCAATACAAAATGCCGTTTCTTTGCAACTAAGCGCTATAATTCCCAATCTTTATTTATTAGAGAACTTTTATGATTGGTTTCCTTCATGGAAGAAAGAATTAATATATAACGAGACTTCAGTTCAAGCTGGCTATGTTAATTTACCTAAGAAACCAGGGATCGGTGTTCAAGTAAATGAAAAAATCATTGAGAAATTGAAAACAGAACCTATTGCTCTTGAAATACAAGAAGAACCTGTTTGGGTTGTAAAAGGAACATGGGCTATTTATTGAAATGCCTGAAATAATTTCTCCTGTTATTACTCCTTTTGATAAAGAAAATAAAATAGATAAAGAAAAGCTAAAAATTCATGCTAAAAATTTAATCGATAAGGGTATCGATGCGTTATTCTTAAACGGAACAACTGGCTTAGGTCCTTCATTAAGTTTTTCTGAAAAGCTTGAAAACTTGAGAGCTGTTTATGATATAACGAACAAAATAATTCTTCAAGTTGGGAGTTTGAATATGGACGAAACTCTTAAATTAGTTAAATTAAGCAAAGATTATGAAATTATAGCAATAGCTTCATATCCTCCTTATTATTATCCAAGAATTCCTGAAAAGCAAATTATAAAGTATTTTAAAGTTTTATGCGATCATTCAGTACATCCTGTTTATCTTTATAATTATCCGACTGCAACTGGAAAAGATATTGAAGCAAGAATTATTAAAAATCTAGATATTAAAGGTGTGAAAGATACAAATGAAAACATTGCACATTCTATGGAATACAAAAGAGTAAAAGAAGAAATGAAGGTATATAACGGTTCCGATTTACTCGTAGCTGCTTCTTTATTATTAGGCTTAGATGGTAGTGTAGCTTCTAGCACAAATTATTTGCCAGAATTATTAGTAAAGATAAAAAACTCAATTATTGAAGGAAAAATAAAAGAAGCTTTAAAGCTTCAAAAAATATTAAGCGAAATAATAGAAACTTCGAGGAGTTTTGGCAATCTGTCTGCAAATTATGTTCTTTGCGAATATTTTCAAGGCTATAATTTAGGTAAACCTCGAGCTCCTATTTTCGAGCTTGAAGATGATGAAAAAAATGCTTTGTTAAATAATTTGAAAAAAATGAAGGAAGAACTTATTGAAATGAAAATAATGAAAGAATGATGGATTTCGTTGCAATAGGAGAACCTTTAGTACAATTCAATGCTTTAACAAAAGGTCCTTTAAGATTCGTTAATTATTTCGAAAAGCATATTGCAGGATCAGAGCTAAACTATTGTATTGCTTTAGCAAGGAATGGGCTTAGTGCAGGATTGATTGCAAGAGTTGGAAATGACGAATTTGGAAAAAACATCATTGAATATGCTAGGTCTCAGAATGTAGATGTTAGCCAAATAATGATTGATGATTCTTTTACTGGCGTTTATTTTGTTCAAAGAGGTTATCCTGTTTTCAATAAAAGTGAACTAATCTATTATAGAAAAGGAAGCGCAGGAAGTAGATTGAGTCCTGATGATATCGATGAAAACTATATTAAGAAATCGAGAATTGTTCATTCTTCTGGAATAACTTTAGCCATAAGCGAAAGTGCTAGGAATGCTGTATTCAAGGCTTTTGAACTTGCAAAATATAGAAGCTTCGATACAAATATAAGACTTAAACTGTGGAATGAAGAAGAAGCTAAAAAACATATAATGGAATTATTCAAGAAATTCGACGTTGAATATTTAATTACCGATCCTTCTGATACAAGAATTCTATTGGGAGTGACGAATCCTGATGAAGCATATCGAATTTATAGGAAGCAAGGTATTAAAGTTCTACTTTATAAACTAGGTCCTGAAGGAGCGATTGTATTTGATGAAAATAACAAATTCTTTGAAAAAAGCTATGATGTTTTAATCGAAGATCCTACAGGTGCTGGAGATGCAATGGGAGGAACTTTCATAGCCCTTTGTTTGAAAGGTGAAACTATATCTAAAGCTTTGAAACATGCTATGATCGCTGCCTCCCTTGTATTAACAGTTCGAGGAGATAATGAAAATATACCGAATTATGATGATGCAGAAAAAATTTTAAATTATTTTACTGATTCTAAAGTTTGAGCAATTTTATTTAATACTTCTTTTATATTATTTAGTTGTGTTTGTAGAGAATTTATTTCATTTTTTAGCTTCTTATTTTCTTCTTCTAATGAATTTATTTTATTCTCATATTCTTTTATAATACTTTTAATCTTTTCTTCAGAATAATATCTACTTATTCTAATGTTTTCAAAATTCAACTTGTTTGAAGCTTGATCATATATCACATCGACAACGATTCTCACAACTTCAAGCTTATCTACCTTCATCTTATTGACGAGTTCTTCGTAAAGTATCTTATTTAAGTTCGCTATATCCCTTATGATCACATCTCTAGGTACTATTTTACCTAAAGCAACGATCGCTACTCTTCTAAGCTTATCAGCATATCTAGCTGCTATGGTTAATCCTGTGCTAAGCTCAAACTTATTTGCACTTATAACTGTTGCTCTTGCAGTCAATTGCTGATATTCTTCAGCTCTTTCAATATCTCTGCTTATTTGTTCTTCTCCTTCTTTAATTTCCCAGCTACTCATATTATTAAAATATCTTTTATATTAAATAACTTATAAGCAAATGGAAATAAAGCAATATGTTCAAAATAAGGATATAGACAAACTAATTTCTTTAAAGGGGAAAATTTTTTCAAAATTACAAAGCTTAAACAGTGAAGAGAGAAAAATTGCATGGGAAGCATTGAATTTAATAGCTAATTCTGGATCCTTTGAACCAAGTATTAAAGAAAAAAGATATTTAAGATCGCTTCTCTGGCATAGTTTAAGAGGCGTTAGAGATGATGCTTGGAAAAATCTCGAATTGTATAAAAAGTTTGGAATTGAAGGTGTTGAAAGAACCTTAACTGCAAATTCTGATAAGTTGAAGTTTTCAGCATGGTCGAATGTAATTGAAATGATAAATCTAGGGTTTGTAAGCAAGGAATATGTTATTAGTGTTAGAAATTCTTTTTGGAGACTTTTAAAAAGCAGAATCGGAACGATTAGAAGGAAATCATGGAGGTTGTTCATAAAATTGGTAAGTGAAGGAATTTTTAGTTTAGAAGATAAGGAAAGGTTTAAAGAATTTTTAAGACATAGAAAAATAAACGTTAGATTATATGCTTGGTCTGCTGCAATGAAGCTAGCAGAGTTAGGATTTATTAGTATTGAAGAACTTGAAAAAGAAATCGAACAAATACTTTGGATTTCTAAATTGAAGAAAAGAGTAGGTTATAAAGCTAGAGACATATTGGAAAAATTGAAGCATATGTAATCAATTAAAAACTCATTTTGTAGACCAATATATAAACATTTTGATAATTAAGATTATCTATTCCATTTTAACGAAGAAAAATTTAAATATAAGAAAGTTATGCAAAATCATGGTCTCGATTATAAAAAGTTTAGCAGCTATAAAGGCGGGAGCAAGAATGATTGCTTTATTGTCGATGTGAAGAGGCATGCTTAAAAAAATTCTTACTTTCGCTTTAGTGCTATTAGTAATGCTAAACATAGTCATTTTGAAAGAAGCCTATGCACAAGCAGATCCTTATAAAGATTTAGAGAAATGGTTGCTAGATAACTTGAATATACTAGGTTTGACAATGCATAGAGGGTCTCAATATTCTATGATAGGAAATTATTTAGAACCAACAATAAAGTTTTGGGTACAGGATTATGAAACAAGAAAATCCCAATCAATGTCTATGAAATTTTCTGATTATGTTGACTATGTTCAAAATAATAAATTAGTCTTACAAATGAACGTAACTTATTCAGGTTATAAAAGATGCGGTCCGTCAGGGTGTTTTGTATGGCCTCCGTTTTCTTATATATATAAAAGAGCCTTTAATGATACTTCAGTACTTGGATGGGGTACATATTTGACAAGTAATTTGCCTTCTTATTCCATGACAAACAATGAAGCCGAACCTTACACTATTAATGTCTTTAAATGGGATGTAAAGAATATCTTCCATGAAAATCCTCAATATTTATATGAATTCTTGGTATTAGGAAATGGCTCTAATGTAAAATTACCTAAGGGTGAAAACATTTTGCTTGCGTTATCTCCTTATAAGCTAGACACTTCAGTTTATGAGCTCATTAAATCAACGTTAAAAGATAGCCCCATGCCTTATCCGAATTATCCTACTAAAATTTTGAATGAATTTGCTGAAGATGATACTTCAGCAGGCTTATTATATGTAACATGGGAAGTTGAAGGTAATAGCGGTTATTTAAAGCCTGCAACAATTTTGAACTATACTCATCCAATTGCAAGCAATGTTACTTTAACACATTACGCTGATGGACTTATGCGTTTACAAAATGAAAGTGAGGGACAATGGTATAAAAGAACTGTTCAATATGATATGGAAAGAATAAATAAAGTTAACTTCCATGTCTCGTATGATATTGTAAAAACTCCTATTTTTGCATCCTTTGGTTTTCCTACAAAGTCCTACACCACTATAATTGATTTATCGAATAAAGACGCAACTAGTTTACTAAAGTCTACTTCTGTATATTATATAATAGATCCTAATGTTTATAGTGGTAGGGATAAAATTAAACTAAAGATATCAGATCCAAAAGGGAAAATTAATTTAACTTATGAAATTAACATTGAGATAGATAAAGAAAGATTCGTTATAAAGGATATAAATTTAGTTAATACATATACATTTGATCGAT
>JAVVGF010000015.1:0-8818 GCA_032249235.1 Thermoproteota archaeon
CTTTCAATTCCCTTTATGGGATTCCCGCCCGAACGGATTTCAGCTTTGTTTTCTTTTAAGTCCCTTTGTGGGATTTTTGATTTTTTAATCCGACGCTGGCTTATAAGCTTTTACGCATCGGATTAGCAATTTTTGCAAAAAACCTCGCTTGGTCATCCGAAAATTTATAAATTAAATGATGAGAAAAGCTTTTAAATAAAAATGAAAATATTACTGTGCTTTTCGTAGACCGTCTTGATTTGGATAGGAATTTCGCAATACTAAGAGAGGAACTAGAATCTAGAGGAGGAATATCTGAAGATTTAAGAGGATGGTCTTGGATGAAAAATTCTCGTGTAAAGCCTTTAAGCGAATTCAAGCTTCCAGTAAGTGAAGTTACTCATAGATATTGCCCAACTTATAGAGATATTTATTTAAAAAGAATAGCTAAAGTAAATGCTCCTCCTAGTATTAAAACGATAAGAGGAATAGCATATCATGAAGTATTCCATGAAGCAAGTTTAAAAATAAAACAATTCATATACAATAACAAAATTATAAGCGGAGGAGATCTTTTAAGCGAATTCCTTCCAAAGCTAGAGGAATTTTCTGAACGCATAGTTAGCTATTCAGAAAGCAAGACATTCAAGCTAAGGCAATTTGAGCATGATATGTTGAAAAGAGAATGTTATATTTTATATAGGTATTTAATAATTCAGGCTGCATCTAAAATCGATGCAACGTTATCTAAGTATAGATTTATTAATCAAGAATCTCTAGTTAACGAAGTCTTACCTTCAATATCTGAAAAGAAAGTAGATGGTAGTCTTGTTGGTTTTTCAAAAGAACTCAGCGTAGATATTTACACTCCTTTCAATGCAATTGCAGACATCAAGACAGGTGATGTTAGAAATTTCCATAGACATATACTTGCTGCATATGCTTTAGCTATCGAATCTAGTGAAAGAATAGCTGTAGATTTCGGGATGATAATCTATGTTAAAATCGATCTTGAAAGACAAGTACCTTATTTCAAAATTGATTATTTCATAATAGGAGATGAACTTAGAATTGAAGCACTTGAATTCAGAGATAAAAGCTTCGAAATTTTGACTGTGGCAAAGGATCCAGGAAAGCCTTTGCAATGCCCAGATTATTGTCCTTATTTCTCATATTGTAATCCTCAGCTTGCAGCTACTAAAGCTTTGGAATATGGCTAGGTTATTGTTGAATGATTATGGTATATTTCTAGGATTGAAAAGAGGATACTTTTATGTTAAAAAAGGAAATGAAAAAGCTATATTCGCTCCTTCTCAAATTGAGCAAATCATAGTATTAACAGGTGGAGCTTCAATATCTAGTGCTGCAATAAGGCAAGCTTTGAAATTCAACATACCTATTTCATTCCATTTAAGCGATGGTAGATTTTTAGGTATGATAAAAAGAATAGGCTCTGCTAACGTTTTACTAAGAAAGAAACAATATGAAGCTAGATTTAATGAAAAAGGAATTGAAATTGCTCGCAAGGTAGCGATTGCAAAGATTTACAATCAGCGAACTCTTTTAAGTCAATATTTAAGGACAAAAGAGCTTGATGATAGTAAAAGAGGCGAGATTCAGGATGCGATAGATAAAATGAGCGATTACATCGAGGAAATAAAGAGCTTAGTTTTGCAAAGCGATATAATTAAGGCTGAAGCTGAAGCTGCGAAGCTTTATTGGAATTGCTTTAAATACTTCGTTAAAGCTGAATTCAAAGAAAGGAAGAAAAGATTTGATGAACCTAAAGATCCTGTAAATGTTTGCTTGAATTATGGATATTCAATATTAGGTTCTCAGGTATGGCATGCAGTTGAGCTTAAAGGTCTAGATCCTTATGCTGGCTATTTGCATGTAGATAGCCCAAGAAGGCCTGCATTGGTAATGGATCTCATGGAAGAATTTAGACAAGTAGTAATAGATAGGGTAGTTATAAGGTTCATAAATTCCTTGGATAATTTCAACATAATAGAAAAGGGTTTTTTGAAAAGAGAGCATAGAAAAAAGCTTGTCTCGATGATTTTCCAAAGATTGGAAGAAAAGATTACTTTTGAAGAAAGGAGGATGCCTATAATTGCGCACATTCATAATCAAGTAACTAAGCTAGCTGAATTCTTAATGGATCGCAGAAAAGATTACACGCCTTTTTTAGAGAAATGAACTATACTTTAGTAATTTACGACATACCTGATGATAATCTTAGAAATAAGATAAGCGATGCATGCAAAAGATTTGGACTTGAAGCTCTTCAAAGAAGTGCTTATGGAGGCTTCATAAGTTCTGGAATTAAGAAAGAACTTGTAGCAGTTTTAGAAAGGCTTTTGAAGAGAAATGAAGGAAACATAAAAATATATACAATTTGCAAATATGACCTAAAATTAATGATTGATCTAGGAGAACCTGTTTTCGAGAAGAAAGGAAAGGAATTCTTGGTATGAGCTTCGAAGATGAAGAGTTAATTCCTGTTTATTTCATAAAAAGATTTCATTTTTGTCCTAGAACTGTTTATTTCGAAGCTGTCTTAGGTTATAAAGAATATAAAAAGGAATACATGATTGAAGGAGAAGAAGAACATGAAAGAGAAGAGAAGAAAATAGAAAGAAGGAAGAATGTATTTCCTTATTCTAATGAAGAAGTTCTAGAGCTATGGAACGGATTGAATTTGAAATCTGAAAAGCTAGGAATAATGGGTAAAATTGATTCGATAGTTAAAACCAAAAAAGGAACTTATTTGATTGAAAGGAAGAATAGCTATGGTTATAAAAAACCTAATAGAGATCATTTATATCAAGCTGCAGCATATGCTTTGCTTGCTGAAGAAAATTTAAAAATAAAAATTGATTATATTAAAATTCATTATTTAAAAAACAACAAAATATTTACAATAAAATTAAGTCAGGATATAAGAAAGCATGTAATTTGGACAATAGAAAAAATAAAAGAAATAATTGATAAGGCATACTTATATCCTTTTGTAAAAAAGCCTTATTGCGAAGGATGCGGATTTGCAGATATTTGCAAAAATTTTAGATAAAAAATTAATTAGATTGCTCTGGCGGGCCTCTATATGCTCTTTGAATTAGCTCGAGGTAAATCTTAACTATGCTTGCGATGCTAGCTATTACTTCTTCAGGTTCTTTTTTGCTATTGAATTTCTGCAATGTTCTCTTATCGAAATCTACTTCTAAAATATCAATCGAATCTGGGCTTGCTTTTTTAATCCAAATTTCTATATGCGGATCATTCCAAGAAAGAAGCAAAATAGCATCGAATGTTTCTTTTTCGTATATTTCCTCAAAGTTTTCGTTTTCGCTCATGAACGTTTAACGATTACAATATATTTAAGTCTGATATTCTCAATAATCATCAGAGCACAATATTCTTACTAAGACTTGAGCAATTTTCCAGATGACATGCGAAAAATTAGCGTCATAAATGTTGATCCTCCATATTATGATCAGCATATTTATAGTGATTTCTCTGAATTCTTCTGGCCCTTGCTAAAACTAACTCTTAATAATGCTCTAGAAATATTATTCAAAGAGAATTATTTGTCTTCTTGGAATCCTCAAAACTGGCGTGTTCCAAGAGAAGATGAAATAGTTTCTAGAAAGCCTAGTGATAGAATGTTTGAAGTTAAGCTTAAGAAAGCCTTGATTGAGATGGGAAAAGTCCTTGATGATGATGGACTTTTGTTATTATGGTTCAGTCATAGAAAATTAGAGGCTTGGAAAGCTGTTTTAAAAGCTTTAAAAGATGCTGATTTCAGACTAACTAATATAATTCCGTTAGTATCTGAGCATCCAACAAGAAGTATAACTAAAGGTGGAAAATTGGGAATCTCACATGTTCTCATACTTGTAGCAAGGAAAGCGAGTACTTCAATTCATATCGATAAAGCGAAATTGAGAAATAGAGTAATAGAGTGGGCAAAGAGAGCTAAAATATATCCATCTGAGGAGATTAAATATGAAGAATTAGAAGTTATTAAAACCGCTATTGATTTAGCGTTGCAGTTCGAAGAAGAAATTAAACTAAAAGAATAAAAGTATGAAACAAGAAACTATCGCTAAAATTTAAAATGAAATAATCCAATTTAGCAAGAAAATATTACCCCAATTCTCGATAGAAGAATTGAAAAGAGCTTTTCCGTTTCATAGCATTTTCTTTACTGTCCTAGACCTTCTGCTCTCTCCTTCCTAAAATATGAGGCTTATTTTCTCTTAAATCCATTTTAGGAATTCATGAAGGAAGTAAGTGAAGAAGATTGGGTAAAGGCTGTTAGAGAGAGCAGAGATGAAAGATAAGAAATTTCTATTCGAGGCTTAGCATTATTTTGACTTCATATTCCTGCTCAAGGATCGCTCTGACTATTGCGTTAGATTTTGCGAATACCTTTGATCCTACTTTGGAAGATCTATTGGGCTATGTGATAGCTTGTTGTAATAGAAACAATACTTCTGTAATATTATTATATATTGCGAAAAATTTAAGAGTTAAATTTAAATATCCGAAAATTGTTTTTTTTGTGAGACGTACAAAAATAATTATTTTGATGATAACGCTAGTAGTTTTAATATATGACAGTAGTATGATTTTCGCCCAAAATGCATATCCAGGATATGATCAACCATATAGACCTTTAATAGGAGGAATACAAATTGAAATAACTAAAGCAGCATGGTATGGGCCTTCTTATAGCAAAGGTTTTTGTTCCTTAGCTTTCCCTGTTAGTTTTACAGAAAATAATAGTGGAAAATTAGGATTCATTACAGCAGGTCATTGCATAGAAACAGATAATGGAGGAGATTATGTGGATCAGCCTTATAAAGGTTCTTGGTGGGATTGGAGTAATTTTATAGGAAGAGGTATTAGATCTTCCTGGCCTTATGGAGGAGGTAATTCAGATTTGGATGGAGCTTTGATAAGACTTGAAAATACTGGTTATGAAGCTTTCATATACGAAAATGGTACTCATTATTTTGGATCTGATAGAGAAGATCGTAATCATAAGGTAGGAATTACAGGATATATTACCCCAACAAAAGATATGGAAAGGAAAACAATAGTTTATAAGTCAGGAAGGACAACAGGAATAACTTATGGAAGAATTGAACAGATTGATTATAAGTGGTATCCTACTTCTAACATAGAAATTTCTCCAACAATACGTATAACTAGATGTCCAGACAATCAATATTGTTTCTATAATGATTATATATCTTATTATGGAGACAGCGGTGGAGTCTGGTATATTCGTTATGTTATCTATAGTGAAAGAATTGATGTTTATAGGGTATATGATTATGGTGCTAAAATTATCGGAATACATAATGGTAAACCGGATTATGATAAGGCATTTGTTGAAGCAGTTGCATCATGGGCTACAAAGGTAAGCGAAAAATGGTCTGATTTAAAAATTTCTTATGCAATATGTGGTTCGGAATATTCTTTATCATGTAGGTGAGAAAATGATGAAACTAATTGCTTTTCTTTTGTTTTTGATGATAACGATCACTTTGATAAATCCAATTAATGTAAAAGCTTCAGATTCAAATAATATAGTATATGATGTAGTGGTTAAAAGGAACCCTGATTTAGTTATTACTGGATGCAATGAAACATATGTTTATTGGCAATTTAACTATAGAATATTTAATCCTCCTGTAGCAGTTAGAGGTCCTGGATTAAATGAATCTACATATATAGATAAAATATCTGGTGATTATGATTCAGAAAGTAATTTTATATATGACATGCTTACAGCAAAATATAATTTAAAAAGTAATAATTGGTATTATTATTTTAATTTTATCGATTCAATTAGACAAGAAATAAGACCTTTACAAGATAAAATATTTAAAGAAAAAGGAGAACTAGGAATAAATTGGATAGGCGTTTGGGATACCGTGCCTCCAGCTATTGTAGTTACCATGTATAAAATAACACATGAAAAAGTTAATATAGTCCTTGAATATTTGAAACCGTATGCTAAAAAATATAATGCAGTAGTTTTCTTTATTGAAGATTATTTCCCAGCCAGTATTTATGAAAAGCAACTTGACGATTTAGATAAGTTTTATGAGAAAAAATTACTTAACGGTTCACTTACATGGGGAGATGGATTTATTGAATATTTAAAACTAGTTGAAGAATATTACAATTTTAAAATAAATATAAAAGGCTGGGGATATGGTCATGGTATAGCTGATCTGCCTATTCCTCCTAATGCTACTTTTAACAAAAAGTTTGTTGAAAAAGCTGTTTCTATTTTGAGGAAATATGCTGGATGCGAAGTGCCTTTAGTAGCGAATTTTATAGATTATAGACTACGTTCCTTTGTTCCAGATGGCTCTTCATATCCCGATGATATGTTACGTAATCCTGAATCAGCTCACCAACACCTTATATATTTAGTATTATTATTCGTAGTAATCCCAATAGCAATATTATTACCTACAATCTTAATTTTAAGAAAAGTAAATAATAAAAAAAACAAATAGTCATTAATTAATTATTTTTTTATTTAATTTAACTAAAATTTTAATTTAATTTAGATTTAAACCCAGGAAAAGATGTATTGAAATAACTTAAGATAAAGTTTATTGATATAAAGCAACGAATATCAATTCTTGTCGCTTCTCCATCTGACTGCTTAATCTTATTAAGCAAAAAAGATTTAAAGCTAGGACTTAAGCTGGAAATAAGGGTAATAAGAATAATTAGAATCATGAAATATCGAAAACAAAAAGATTCACGCAAATAGCTAATAGCAAAGTTTTAAATATCTTTTGGTTCTATTCTTTGTATATTCGTCTTATCGAAATCTTTATCGAAAGAAATTATCTTTATTCCAGTTTTGTTAGCATAATAGTATTGCAGAGCATCGTCAAAGTCCAAATTAAGTGTAATAGCTTGTTCGCTTGCAATTATTTCTTCCTCAATGGAAAGATCAATCACATATAAGCCTCTCCAGCTTAATATTTCTGAAAGAAACTTAGCTACTATTTCTGGCTTTCCTAATATAGCAGAAATTCCATGCAATGTGAAATGAAGTATATAAGCCTTAATTTTACCTGCCTTTACTTTGTTAAGGAATTCATAGCATTCTTTCCATCTGCTTCTTTTATAAAGCACCTCGAGTATTATGTTAGCGTCAATTAGATACATTTATTCTTTTCCTTAAAGCTTCAACTAAATCCTCACCTTCCCATTTGTAATCAGAAAGATTTCCTAAACCTACAATATTATCTATATTAAGACTTGAAGAACTTTGAAGATCTAGTTCTCTTTCGATTAAATCTATTATAGCTTTGGATAAAGCACCCTTTCTGAAACCATATTTCTCTGCAACATATTTGCGAAACCTTTCAGCGAGATATCTAGGTATCTCAACTTTAATTACTTCATTTTTAGAGTTACGAGTTTTTTTCATACTTATACACTTAAGTACTTATGTACTAATAAGATTTTAATCGATCAAACTGATTCTTCATTTCCATTTTTTTCATTGGTAGCTTAATCTTGTCATGTCTTGGAAGAAACATTTTAAACTTGAATTTAAGCTGAAAATAAAATATTAAAATATGGAAATTCCTAAGCAAATACTGGAGAAATTGAAAGAAAAAGGTTATGATTTGACTCAAATAGTGAAATAATTCTCAAATTCTTGAATATTGATCCTGATACATCCTCAAAAGTTCATAAAGAATTGGCTACTATTATGTTCGAAGAAGGAGTGAAGTTGGCTGAAAAAGGAGATGTTGTTCAATCAAGCGAAAAGCTATATAAAGCTATAGAAGAATCGATAAAAGCTCTTGCAATTGCGAAAAGATTGGATGAAGTGAAAGAAGCTGAAAATAAGGGTATATGGACTACTAGCTTGTTAGATAGGGCTGCTTTGAAGCTTGGTGAAGAAATCGCTAGAGCTTGGGAAGCTGTTTTCTTTTTGCATGTAAATGGTTTCCATGAAGCTACAATTACTGTAGATGAGGTAATTTCTAGAATTCCATTGATTAAAAGAGTCATAGATTCTTTAAATAACTAATAAATCAATAATTCGCTCTTTGTTTAAGTTAAGTGAATTTCGAAAAGACTAAAACCTTACTCTAGAAATGATGAATTCTTCATTCTTGAGTATTCTTAAACTTGAAAATCTAATCTTTGAGTTAGCACAGCAATTTTTGACTAAATAAATTCCATGTAAGTGATGAAAGAACACCAAAATATTAGTATCTTTCCGCATCAAGATTCTTTAATTTCTCCCTATTGTCGAAGACTAGGATGATTCCAACATAATTTTCATCTTAGAGTTGAGATGAGATCCAAGCAGGATGATCACTGATTAATTTAGCTCAGATCTTCAATCCTATCAAGAACCATACAATATAAGGTTATTATGACTGCGTTATCGGTGAAGAAAAACTATACGTTGCGCGTTCTTGGTTTGATAAAATTACGTTTGATTTAAATCTTGACTCGTTAGAATATATATGTAGCTACCTGTCTCACAAACTGAATAAGCAAAATTATCCATTTCGTTATATCGCTGAAAACTTTCCAATTTAGCTTCACAACTGAACTTTGGCTTCGCTGATGGAAGCATAGTTAGGCAACGAACTTATAGCTAGCATAAACACCATAGCTACACTTGCAATTAGTCTATGATTGGGATAACCCATCCTCATTTAATTATTTCTTAGGAGTCATAATCGCATATGAAAATTTTCAATATTATTTTAGCATAATTCTCATTCCTTTTTCTAATGCTTCAGTTATAACTATCTTTTTACCTTTGTAT
>JAVVGF010000016.1:0-6109 GCA_032249235.1 Thermoproteota archaeon
GCATAGGTATTTTATAAGAAGGGAATGGATTATGAGAGTTTCAAGGATTGCTAGAAGGACGTTGTGAAATTGGTGGAAAAGGTTAAAGAATTGGTATCTATCTTTAAGATGACGTGGAAGGCAGCCGGCCATCATTGCTCACGCTTGTATATACTCTACAAGACTTGCTTAAAGTTTTTTCTTAATGGCTTTTGGTAAACTTCTAAGTTTATATATCGGTTTACTAAAAGTAAATTGTGTCCGTAGTAAGTGTTAAGGTTAAAAGGGAAATTAAAGAAAAGATGCTGAAGTATAAAGAAAAGGTGAATTGGGCAGAAGAAATTAGGAAATTTATTGAGATGAAGATCAGAGAGATTGAGGCGGAGGAAAACATTAAAAGAGTTTGTGAGATTCTTTCAAAAATAGAATTCCATGCACCAAAAGGTTCTTCGGTGGAGATGATAAGGCAAGACCGTGATGGTCATTGATGCATCCGTATTAGCTAGTTTTCTCCGAAAAGAGTCAGGCTGGGAAATCATAGCAAATTATATGAAAAACGTTATATCTGTAGATCTTATAGTTAAAGAAGTTAGCAACGTGCTTTGGAAAGATTATTATGTTAGAAAAAGTGTAGATAAAAATACAGTATTTGAGCTTTATCGTTTAATGAAGTCTTTATTAGGAGTAAATATTCTATTGGAGAATGAAGAAAAGTATCTCGATGATGCCTTTGAAATAGCTACATTGACAGGTGTATCGATATATGATGCTCTTTATATTGCGCAGGCAAAGAAAAATAAGTTACCATTGATTACGTTAGATATGAAGCAAAAAGAAGCTGCTGAAAAAGTAGGTGTTAAAGTAATTTATCCTAGTAATGTTTCCATTTATTAGCTTATAAAATCTAATATAATAAGCTTATAGCATTTTTCTAACCAGTGTATCTTACATCCATCTAAAACCAGTTCTAAAATCTTATTTAAAAGTGATGCAGTACTGCTCTGGAACAATTGTCATAAGATTATTATGTTTTTTGAGATTGACTTATCGTAATCTCATTAAACAAAAATTAAATAAATTAAACATTATATAATCATAGACGGAGATTTGAATGAAAAAAGAAGTTATAATATCAGTAGAGAATTTCGGACCCTTTGAGAAGGCGGAAATTAAATTAAAACCTCTAACAGTATTCATAGGAAAGAATAGTGTTGGGAAATCGATTCTTATGCGCTTAGTGTGGATTTTACTCGCAGAACGTATACCCATAACAGTTTTAATCTCAATGTTGTTTCTAACCTTATTTAGGTTACCTTCCTCTATTATATCAACCACTTTAAAGGGACCCGCGTATACTAGTACGCTAGAAAAAGTTAAGAGTAACATCCTTAGTAGTATTGAAAAAGGCTTAAAACCTTCTGAAGAGGATATTCGCGCAGTTATAAGATTTTATATAGAACCTTTTTGGAAACAAATTGAAGAAACAATCAAGAACGGAATTAAACGTATTTATGGTATTGAGCCACAGGAACTCGTTAAGGTTGGTAAAGAAGTTGCAAGAATAAAAATGTCTGGGTTATGGAGACCAATAGCAATAACTATAAGAAAAGGTGATATTAATCTCGAGCAGATTGGAGTTGGTGTAGATGACGTGTTAAATAATTTAGTAATTGAAATCTTAGAACAAAGAACCTTAAGTTTAAGATACCAGGACTCGGAAGTAAAAGAAACTATTTATTCCCTTGAAGACATTGATAAACTTGTTGTTAATTTCATAAATAAACTTTTTAGTCCTTCCATGAATGACTTACGTTCAATTTCTGAAGAACTTAATATATTATTTCTACCAGATAGCAGGGCTGGGATAATTCGTCAAATATTTAAGCCTCGTCCTGTAGCAACTTCGCCACTTGAGTCTTTCCTTATAGAAGACGTTGCTGATAAGGAGTTCATAGAAATAATGCTTCGACTCTCTGAAAAAGTTAAAGATATAACAGGACTTCCTGATTCAGCGAAGAGTTTCCTTGAAGAACTTGGGTGTAAGGATTTTATTTTTAAATCAAGCGGTGAGTCACGTTTAATTTACGTTAAGACTTGGACTGGAAAAGAATTACCGCTTCATTTAGCTCCATCAGGAATAAGGGAATCTTTAGCATTGATATTGGCACTTATAGCTCCAGAGACGCCTTCGTTTATATTTATTGAAGAATCTGAAGCTCATCTTCATCCAAAGGCTAATGTTGAACTTGCTAGGGTTATAGCTAGAGCTATTAATATGGGTAAGAAGGTCGTTATATCTACTCATAGTGATCTTTTTTTGGTAGCTCTGAACAACTTGATAGCATTATCAAGAATTAAAGATAAAGCAAAAGAATTAGGATTTGACGAAAACGAAGTCATAAACCCTGAGAATGTTATTGCATATCTTGTAAAGGCTGAAGGAGATAAAGCTATTGTTAAAGAGTTGGAAATTAAAGATACTGGAATTCCTGAAGATGAATTTGCAAGAGTTATAGAAGAGCTTATTGATAAACGGGCAAAAATATACTATGAGTTCCAAGAAGAAAAAATGTAAAGAAATAGATCTTGAAGAATGGATCAAGAAAAAGCATCTTCAGATTAAGCATCCCGATCGGTTGCTTATTTGTGATAATGTAATATTCCTTATTGAAGAAACATCAGTTGCTAAGAAGGAAGACTTTGAGAAAATCGAAGAAATATATAACGTGATCAAAAGCGGTGAACTTACAATAAACGAAAGCCTTGTTCATAAATCTACGCGTTATTGCGGTATAATACATGCTAAAAGAAAAATAGACATGCTAGTGGAGAGAAATCTTGCTTTTGTGATAAAGAAAATAGGAATACCAATAATAACTGTTAATTGTGAAGAGCTGCTAAATAGTAAAATTGATGAGTTTCTTACATTGTAACAAAAGAATTAGACTTAACTTTTTAAAGTTTAAACTCGGTACTCTTTGATTGCAATTAAAACATTTTTAAGTGTTGCTAGGTTTTCATTGACTTTCATCATTTTCATAACCTTTAACGTAATTATCCAGTACATATATTGCATTTGTAAAAATCATGTAGAACTCTTGTAGCATCTTTTCTCTAAGTATATATTGACAAAATATAAAATAATTATAAGACGGATGAGGATAGGATTGCTTATAGGTCTCCTAATCCTAACACTTGTCTTACTAATCTCTTATTTTCTAGCTTTGTACATCTTTCCTCCTATTTTTGGAGAAAAAATAGAAGATTTTTCTTTGTTAAACAGATATATTATATTACTATTCATACTGCATTATATGGCAGTTTTTAATTTCTTTATCCTCTTCAACTCATCCAAATTAAATCGTAATTTCTTAGATATGATTAGAACATCTGATGATATTCAATTTGCACTGATTTCATATTTTGGACCTTATGTAGGCTATAATATTACTCTTGCATTAGTATTATTCCATGGTCAAGCGAATATTCCTGTAGCTTCTCTTTTCGTATTGTCTATTACTTCACTTATAGGACTAGTTACATGCATGTCTTTTGGTATTAGTTTTAATAAATTTTTTGAAAATATCAAAGATAAAAGAAAAAGGAAAGAAAACAATTAACAGTTCTGTGAAAGTACTTTTTAGTGATCAAGAAAGATTTGAAGATTATTAAAAAGATTTTTTTAAGGTTTTCCTGAGAATGTTTAAATGATTTCATATATAGTTTGCTAACTAGTTTAAGCTAATAAATGTTAAGGATATTCGAAGCTGATTAGATTTGATTTTAATGATATATCTGTTTTTGCAGAATATGTTGAAGATAAAAATTTAAGAGAATTTTGTTGTTTATAACACTTTACTGAATGAATTGAATTCTCTATTCCAATTAAATAACGAATATGATGTTGCTTTAAACAAGTCTTCTCTTATACATTTTTTAATTATTAGCTTCAGCTAAGTTTTATTCTTTTTCATATTATTCATTCATGTAAACAAAATTAACTTTATTTACTTTCTACACTATCTAGTTTTATGAGTGAACTGATAAGAGTAACTAAAGAAGTTAAGAAGAAGTTAGTTAAGTTGGCAGCAGAAATACAACAAGAAAAGGGAGAAAAGATAAGTTTAAATTATGCTATTGACTTCCTAATAGATTTCTATTACAATTATAGAAGGAAAAATCCCCAATTATTAATTTCTCTTTTTGGCTCTGTTAAAGGATTAAGAGAAGAATTTGAGAAGTCTAGAAGAGAAGATGAGAGCAATAATCGATACGGGACTATTGGTTGAAATTTTTGAAGGTTCAGAAACAGGTAAGAAGCTACTTAATCTTATCATTAATGATAAAATAGAACCTATGATTACTGATGTAACGTTAATCGAATTGACTTACATTTTATGTAGAAAAAGCGGCATAGATAAAGCTAAGGAGTTAGTTAAGAAGTTAATCGATTCAGGATACTTTACAGTAGTCAATTCCACATCGTTCTCTGATATAATCGCAGAAATAAAATGTAAGTTTCCCATTTCTTTTATTGATGCGTTTAATATAGGGTCTGCTATAGGTTTGAAAGTTAATGCGTTATTCAGAAAAGAAAGAGAATTATTGAATATGAAACTAAACAATGTATTATTTATAGAAGATATTTAGGTAACAGTGTTCATGGTGCAAAAGTTGTAAATTTCAGTCCTGTCTTAGGTTAACATAATATTGCTGCAGTGTCTAGAATATTTTATCTTCCTCTATCTTCTCTAATTAATCTGGCAACCTCTTCATCTGATAATCTTAATTCTTTAGATAATCTTTCAGCGGACCTTCTAGCTTCCTCCTCTTCTCTTCTAGTGATCTCCTGCTCTAGGGCTTGTCTTAAAATCTCTGAATTGTATATTTTAGACTTTTCAAGAATTTCCTTTTTTAACTTTCGTCGATACATTAACTCAGCTCATATTTTAAATTGTATAAATTGTAGTAATACATTTTACTACATTGTTATAACTACAAATAAGATATAATTTGATTAGATGAAAATTTTTCCAATTCATAGCTATTTCTTAAAGCAAGTTTAGTTTCAGATGTTTAAAGATTTTAGATTTAGCCTATTCATGAATAAATTCTATAAAGTTTTCTGCATCTGGATCTGGATGTGCGGTTACCAAAACCAGTTCATTTCTTCTTCTTGATATAACATATCTTATCTTTGCACAAGATTTAAAATGCAATATGATTCTCCACCTTTCAATCTCGCCTAAACGTAAGTTAGGTGTTTGTCTTATTCCTTCTTTATGTTCTAAAAAAGAAAGAACTTCTTGACCTAAAGGATCTGTAGTATCGCTAAATTTCTTCATGTATTCCCTTATTTCATCTAAATGTTTTTTAAGATGTTGAGATAAGATCAGCATCCATTAGAACTTTTTCACTATCCATAGTATCCTTTATTTCTATCTCTAGTTTCAATGGTCTGAACGACTTATCTAAAACCATAACCACTTCTCCTTCAAAATGGGCCCAATGCTCAGGCTCGCCCTTTGCTAAAATTATTTCTATTATTTCGTCTTCATATTTAATATCGGAGAATTTTTTCTCTTCTAATTTTTTTAGAACTTTTTCACTATCCATAGTATCCTTTATTTCTATCTCTAGTCTTAATGGTCTGTATAATTTATCAAAGATCATTATTATTTCTCCCTCAAAGTGAGCCCAATGCTCAGGATTTCCTTCGTTTAATCTTATAACGATCATGCTATTTTCTCTTTTTACCCTAGATTTAGCCCTAATCCTTGAAGCTTCTGCCAATAATTCATGTGAAGATAAAGGAATATCGATGATCGGTTTATTATTCTTTAGAAAATTAGCATAATCTTCTAAGAAATTTGCATATTTTTCTAGCAAATCTTCCATATAACTTAGTTAGTTAGCAAACAATATTTATGTTTCCTCTGTTCTTTCAAGCTATAACGAGCGGGCCTATCTAGTCTTTTATAACAGATTTCCAATTGGTCATGGCTTTAAGTAATTCCTCCTTATTTGCAACCTTAAATATCTTTTACTAAAAATTTGACTAGTATGATGGGTAAAAATAAGGAAATCGACCCATGTTATAGATCAAAATAATGGATCAGATACATTTAAG
>JAVVGF010000017.1:0-4421 GCA_032249235.1 Thermoproteota archaeon
ATAGAGGTATATGAAGATGAGCTCTACGGAAGAGTGGCCAGAATTACAGTAAACCTTCCAGCTAAGGAGGCTTTAGAACTATGGTTAAAACTCATTGATTATTTTCCATATGAAAAGTATAAAATTGTTTTATCAGTTAAGTGGTTAGGAGAAAATAACGTTAGTGAATCCGAATTAATCGATTATTTGGTTAAAATAATGATCAAGTCGAAGGTGGGACCAAGGGCTTTACAGGGCTTTGATTCTGCACGTTTAGTTCAGGAGTTACGTGAATAGTATAAATGTCTTACTTAGATATTATCCTTATTGCTTACCGTGTCAATGGAGACCCTCATCATATTAAAGCCGTAAATATTGTAGAAAAGCTTAACAAGATAAGTTCTAAGGTTCGGCTAATTACTTGGTAGAGCTCCACTCAGTGATATCGAGAAAAATTCAAATACTCGTAAAAAAGTAATTAATCTGCTTATTACAATCTATTTAAACATTCTATACTTGGTTTACGCGTTATTCTATTACGAAGGTTGTTGTGAAGGTTGAGGAGGCGGTGCTTGAGGGATTTGTGGAGCTAGAAAAGTAGCTTGTCCAACCCCTCTCCATACTTGCTCCCTATAACGAATGCTTTGATAATATTAGGGCCGGTCTCTAATGTAAAAAGGTGACGTAGAAGTGATCTATAGCTTATTATCAGATTTCTAAGTTGTTGAAACGGAAAAATATTATCATCTATTAAAACTATTTTCTCAGGTATCATATTCGCAAGTTGTTGTAACGAGATTGGTTGAGCATGTTCGGTAACTTCGTGAAGCAGAAGTTTTTTGAGTTCTTCACATCTATTTATGTTCTTACAAATATTATTACTAAAAAGATTATCGATATAAATTATACTTTCGAGCGCCTTTGCATAAAGAAGATCTTGTGCAACATAGAGTCTGACTAACCCATCCGTTCCAAGCTTCTGATCATTAGCAATTTTTAGTAATACGGATTCAATAAGTCTTTTAACAGACATTGCACTTATTACCCGCGAGACACCCTGCGGAGTCGAAACAATTATCTGTGGATCCACCGGTCCCAGATGGGAGTTGGAGAATCCTATGATTTTATCCGAGAGCAACCCTAATAATGTTCCAGCAGAAAACGCCGTATCGAGTATGAATGTATGCACTTTTTCAAAACCCATGTTTTTTATCTTGCTAAGCAATGCTTCAGGAAAAGTTATTTCACCTCCATAAGTAGAGAGAAGAATAAGAATTCCCTTGCATCCCTCTTGCCTAAACTTTACCAAATGTTCTTCAATATAACCCATTATACGATAATCTAAATATGTAGCAGGTAAAGAGGCATACGTATAGATATTTGTGGCTATCGTCATTACACAAAAGTCTGAACCCCATATTGCTTGCTTTTTAACTTCGTCTTCAATATTTCTTAAAAGCTGTTCTCGCTTCTTAGCAGGATTTCCTTCAGAGATTAAATCTATTAAGGTGGACATCAAACATTAGTCTCCAACTTATAAATAACAGGTGAGTAGCCTAAATAATAGTACGGTCTCAATTCCTTGAATTCCTCAAGTGTTTTCTTTTCTTCTTCACTTAAATGTTTAACCAAATCTAGAATTTCTTTAATATCCTTCTCAGACAACTTCAAGTTTTCAGACATTGCAAGCTAAATAATAAGAAAAGGTATATATAAATTTTCTAGCATTCGCTTAATAATTAAGTTATAAACATTGTTTGTCTTTTTAAATCAATTTATTATTAAAATGCATTTAAATGAATTAAGTAAAAAGAAGAATGATTCTTACAATAAATTAGTTCTTAATTGGTTTTTAAATAATTTAATCATTATATGGCATATATTAAAAAATTTTATGATAATGGGATAATTTCAATATAGAATGCTAGTTTGAAATGTATAAGATACATCTTGAATTATCAGCAAACAATCAACAGCAAGCTATGGAATATGCTGATGTGATTTACAAAAATCAGTCTATAGGAATTGTCAATTAAAAAAAACTTGTAGAGCGTACATAATATTCTTAAATTATTTTCAAGGTCTAAGCTTTAACAGTAAGCTTCATTCCTTCCTTCAACTATTAGTTCATTAAAATCGCTAAGGCTACGAACGGTTAATTTTATCCAATAAGACTTCATGCTTGGCTCCTAATGACATATTCTTTATGAAAATGGTCTGATTTATAAAAATTATATATGTAAAAAATTTATAATAGTTTATACTAAAAGGAACGTGAACGAGAAGGATATTATCATCAAAGCTTTAAAAATAGAAGCTGAAAGGAAACCTAATGAATGAATTTATATAACAGGCTTCAAATCTTATACGTATAAAGAATTTATTAATATGTTAGATAATTACGAAAAACTAAACAATGATGAGAAGCAATTTGTTGATAGATTTCTAGAAGAAAGTACTAAGCTTTTTAAAGAAAACAAAGCTTTTCAAGAGAAAATATTAAGTATGGTTTGAAGGTAGCAATTATAGTTGCTCCAGAATTTGACAAAGCCACCTCTTATACCTTTAAATGGTCAAAACTTAACCAATACGCTAAAGATAAGATTTATATATATAATATAATTTATTACAAATATGAAAGATATTAGTTTAATAACATTTTTAATTAAAAATTTAAATTAAATAGAACTTTTATTTTTAAATTAAAATAGAAGTTAATCCTAACTCAGAAGTTATTTTATATTGCTTTTTATCTGCTGTTATTAAAATAGCACTTTTTGAAAAAGCCTGCGCAATAAATAGTGAATCATAAAGTGCTGTTCTTTTTTATAGATATTTCAAAAGCTGATTTTAAATAATTGTCTTGAGGTTCTACTCTAAATATTTTCATCTTCATATTAAAAGATCATCAAGGATAATAAATGCTCTTTCAACATCAATGTCTTTTAGAAGAAATACTCTCTTCCATATAGCATTAGCAACCTCTTTCATAGCTAGGTCTAACGAGCATGGTCTTTCGAGAAGTATATCTTTTTCCAGCCTTTCTCTTTCAATAAATACTTTGTCAAAGCTGATGAATCAATGACTTTCCCTGTCACTCCTGATCCACTTAACTACAGTACCTGGTGGGAGTTCTGGAACATCTTTTAAATGTTCCTCAATTTTCTTGAGCAATTTCTCAGCTTCGATACGAGCTACCATATCCTCCATAACTCTCCTAGCCTCTTTCGATCTAAATACTTTTTCTAATTGTTCTTTTATTTGAATAAATACTTAATTCTATCTTTAACTCCTTCTTCGAACTCGCCTAGTGTTTTTAGTACTAGGTTCTTCACATAAGATGGTACTGAAAGTCCTTGTTCATCTACGAGCTTCTTTAACTTTTCATAACGCTCTTCATCGATATGGAACTAACTCGCCCAACAGTCATGGAAATAGTACTTTAAATGTAATTGAATGGTAACATTTTATTAATCCAGAAAAGAAAATAATTTTTAAAGAAAATTCGAGGCAATAGTGAATGGAAGTTTTTAATGTTAAAGTAACTATTTGGAATCCAAAGAAGCCTGAATTTAAAATAGATCTAGAACTCTTAGTTGATACAAGTGCAACATATACCGTTTTGCCAGCAAGCATTCTCAAGTCACTTGAAATAGAACCTATAAGATCCATTAGATTAAGATTAGCTGATAATAGAGTTGTTGAGAAGCCTTTAGGAGAGATCGGCATTGAAATTGAAGGTTATAAAGCAAGCGCTACTCCTGTTGTCTTCGGCGATGAAGGAATTTATTTACTTGGTAGCGTAACTATGGAGCAGCTAGGATTAACGCCTGATCCTGTTTACAAGAAATTGAAGCCTACAGAAGCATTGTTAATGTTAGTAAATCCATAAAGGAAATTGCAAAAAATTTGTAGAAAACTTCCAAGCAGAAATTTTATAAGCGTTATAGAAAACCTTTGCTGAGTTTATTGACCAATACAACTTTTGGTTAGCCGATCGTGAAGATCTAAATTCTTAAATTTTTGCAAAATTATTTGAAGCTGAAAGAATCGTGGAATCCATGTAATTTTCTGATTTTTATCTAGATTTTATAACTAAAGACATTAAAATGCTAGAAGATTTTTATTTTTGTTATTATAACATATAAACTCACTAATTTCTATTATATATTTACTGGAAACAATCTAAAAACAATAGCTAAAGTTCATTGAATAAAGCTCATTGTTTCATATCACTATATATATGCCGTTTCTCTAAGTCTAACATCATGAAGAATTATTTTGCATGGTTCTCTACTATAGATAAGCCTATATTTACCTATTCTAATAACTTCAAATCCTTTGTATTGCCCCTTCAAAGGCTTTCCAATAATCTTACCGTTCAAAAGCTCTTCAATTTTCTCAAATATTCTCTTTTTTAAATCTTGATCAAGAGTTTTTAT
>JAVVGF010000018.1:0-2748 GCA_032249235.1 Thermoproteota archaeon
ATTTATATAATAAATTACATCTTTTAAATAGAAAACACAATCTTCAACTTTTTATATCTTATGAGCTAAACAGAAGTTTCTATAAAAGCAAAGAAAAATTCTTAATATGATGTGAGCTCTATTTGGTTTCTTGCATTAAATTTCTTAAGGATGTATGTATTCTTGGTAAACTATACTTTAATATTTCCATCATTATTCCTAAAGATTTCTTTGCTTCTTTATCTCTTAGCAATCTCATAATTGAAAATTCAGGAGATTTTTCACTTTTTGCTATTTTTTCGAAAGCCTCACTTATACTAACTAATCCCTCGACCATAACTGTACCTAATACATTGGGATTTACTTTCTCCATTGCATACGGTAAAGCTAATATTGGCGCTAAAGTTTTAAGAAAAGCCGGATCCGCAAACAAATGTGGTGATTTTTCAATTAAAAATAGGATGGGTTTTAAAGTTACAGTTAACTCTTCTACAGTTTTCCTTAATTCTTTTACTTCGCTTATTAGTTTTTCCCATTCTTCTTTAGGAACAGTTACGTAGCTCATGTTTCAAGTAGGTACATAACCTAATAACCATGAAAAGTACTGCTTTTCAAAGAATTCCTTAAAAATCCTTGCAATACTAGATGGCGGTAAAAACATACAATCAGGATATGTTGCCTGTTTTAAAACAACTTTTGTAAAATCACATTGAGCTGCCATAGCGAAACCTCCTACATCAAGAACACAGCTACCTGTAACTCTAAAATCTTTAGTTATATATGTCCCTTTTACATCAGCTACTATAGAAGCTATAGGATAACCTATATATGAATGAAGAATTACGCCTGCCATTCCTATTCCTAGGCTAGGTGCCACAACGTCTCCTACAGCATATACATCATCATATGATGTTCTCATCGTAGGAGGATAAGCTCTTGCCCATCCTGTAGCAGAGTCAGCTATAGGAGATTCAGCTACCGCTTTAGGAGGTGCATGTGGTGGAATTAAAATTAATGCATCAAAATTAATTTTTTCATTATTTGAAGTAACTATATAATTACTTTCAACATGATCAATGGCTGGATTTTTTCCTATTCCTATCCATTCAATTTTTCTTTCTTGCATTAACCCTTCCATCATCTTAGCAGCCATAGGACCAAAGTTTTCAAATGGTCTTTTGAAAGGATGGACCATTGTTATTGTAATATTATTTCTCAATCCTAAGCCAGAAAAATAGAAGTCAAGTAATAAAGCGGTTTCCCATGGTGCAGGAGGACATCTATAAGGAGTACTATGAGTAGCTATTAATAATCTTCCTTTCTTAAATTTTCTAATAATTTCCCTCACTTTCAGTGCACTATCGAGTTCCCAAGGATGAGGAGCGCTATTTCCTTTCACCAATTCAGGTTTCGTTTCAGCACCTAAAGAAATAATTAAATAATCATAGTTCAAATCTCCCTTATTAGTTTTAACTTTACGATTAGCCAGATCTAAATTTGTTACTTCCGCATTAATAAACTTCACATTTCTTTTTTCCAATAAAGTTAAAGGAGCTCGTATTTGTTCAGGTTCTCTATATCCCATCATAACATATAAATAAGATGGTCTGAATTCGGTATGTGTTTTTTTATCTATTAAGATTATTTCAGCTTCTTTGTTTAAAGCTTCGCTTAATTCTTTAGAAGCCATTAAACCACCAGTACCTCCCCCTAATATTACAATCCTTTTCATTACTAATATATCTATTAAGAAATATATAAAGTTAATTAAAAATCTTTATACACATCTAAATATTTTTATATTTTAATATAAAAGTAAATAGTAAAATGATTAAATGAGACAAAACTAATATCAAAAGTTACAATCCTATGTATAAATACTCAAGAATAATGCTGAATAAAGCTTTCTTACATCTATTCAATATAAAAGCCATGATGTATGCCCATGACTAATGCTGTTCACTGTGAAGCAATAGAACCTGATGAAAAATCTGAGTAAAGCACCTTTTAAACATATTATATCTAAAATTAAATATTTTAATGAATGAAAAATTATTACTTAAAAAATAATATGCATAAATATATTATTTAAAACATTAAGAATTAATTTTAAACTAAATATGAGCAGTAAGTCTTTGATCTATATTATTCTTGTAAAAACGCAAAAGCGGCATTACAGTAACTATTTGAGAAGGAGTACTTTTAAAGCATAGTAATTATGAAAATAATTGAACTTGGCATTCCTATTGAATTATATCAAGTATTGAGCTTGATGAAAAAGCAACTAAAGATGCATCTAAAAGACAATAAGTTAGAGATAATTTCCTTCCAGATTTATCTGCAATAGAACCAAATACTATAGTTCCTAGCGGCCTTATTATGAAGCCAAAAGAGAAGCTTAAAAAGGGAAGGCTAAAGATCCTAACATTGAATTAGCAATAAAGAAACTAGATGAAAGATAAGGCGCTAGTACAAGAATTGAAGTTTGAGCGCAAAGATAAGTTAGAGTTACTAGAAAAGTCAGCGTTGATAAGGATAAAATTCTCAATGCCATACTAATAGATTACTTGAATACGCTAAATTTAATACTGTTTTTAAAAACTCATAGTTTACTACAGTTTTCAAAGTGATGAAGAAAACACTAAATTGTAAAATACAGCTAATTTGCTATTTTTATGGAAAACACTATAAGCAAGCTATAATAATTACAATATATAATTACAATATATAGAAGAAAAGTTGATTTCGCCAAAGATCGACAAAAAGGCT